>CAVTBO010000001.1:0-927116 GCA_963733015.1 uncultured Actinomycetes bacterium
TCAAGAGAACAAGAGCATACGGTGGATGCCTTGGCGCCAAGAGCCGATGAAGGACGTGGGCGGCTGCGATAAGCCCGGGGGAGGTGCTGACCAACCTTTGATCCCGGGATTTCCGAATGGGGAAACCTACGCGTGGTAATGCGCGCGTGCTCTCAGCTGAATACATAGGCTGAGCGGTGGCAAGCGGGCGAACTGAAACATCTTAGTAGCCCGAGGAAAGGAAAGAAACCTCGATTCCCTGAGTAGTGGCGAGCGAAAGGGGAAGAGCCCAAACCAGTGTGGCGTGATAGACGGCAGTCGTTGTCACATTGGTGTTGTAGGGCTTGTCTTGATCCGTCTGCCGGCGGGTCGGGAAGTTACAAAGTTCTGCGTTAGCCGAAGCGAATGGAAAGTCGCACCACAGCAGGTAACAGTCCTGTAGGCGAAAGCGCAGAGCCTTCCTTGACAAGTTCCTGAGTACGGCCGGGCACGGGAAACCCGGTCGGAACCCGCGGGGACCACCCCGCAAGGCTAAATACTCCTTGGCGACCGATAGTGAACTAGTACCGTGAGGGAAAGGTGAAAAGTACCCCGAAAGGGGAGTGAAATAGTACCTGAAACCGTGTGCTTACAAGCGGTCGGAGCAGCCTTGTGCTGTGACGGCGTGCCTTTTGCATAATGAGCCAGCGAGTTACTCTTCGACGGCAAGGTTAAGGAAACGGAGCCGTAGCGAAAGCGAGTCCGAATAGGGCGATTTAGTCGTCGGAGGTAGACCCGAAACTGAGTGATCTACCCATGGGCAGGTTGAAGCGGGGGTAAGACCCCGTGGAGGACCGAACCGACCTAGGTTGAAAACTGGGCGGATGACCTGTGGGTCGGAGTGAAAGGCTAATCAAACTCAGAGATATCTGGTTCTCCCCGAAATATATTTAGGTATAGCGTCATGCGTTCAATGACGGCTGTAGAGCACTGTTTGGGCTAGGGGGCCTACCAGCTTACCGAACTCAGGCAAACTCCGAATACCGTCATTCCAGAGCATGGCAGTCAGAGTGCGGGGGATAAGCTTCGTGCTCAAAAGGGAAACAGCCCAGACCGTCGGCTAAGGTCCCTAATTCCTAGCTAAGTGGTAAACGATGTCTGATTGCTGAGACAACCAGGATGTTGGCTTAGAAGCAGCCACCATTCAAAGAGTGCGTAACAGCTCACTGGTCAAGTGGTCGGGCGCGGATAATGTAACGGGGCTCAAGCTAGGAACCGAAGCCACGGACTTCACGCTTGCGTGGAGTGGTAGGGGAGCGTTCCCGAGGCGGTGAAGCGGCGGCGTAAGCCTGTCGTGGAGCGTCGGGAAGTGAGAATGCTGGCATGAGTAACGAAAGAGGGGTGAAAAACCCCTCCTCCGAATGCCTAAGGGTTCCTGAGTAAAGCTAATCTGCTCAGGGTTAGTCGGGACCTAAGCCGAGGCCGAAAGGCGTAGGCGATGGAGAACAGGTTGATATTCCTGTACCACGTCATCCACCGTTATCACCGATGGGGGGACGAGGTAGGTCAAGGAAGCCCGGGCGATGGTCGTCCCGGGGTAACCGCGTAGGGCGGCCGGTAGGTAAATCCGCCGGCCATCAAGCCTGAGACGGGATGCCGAGCTCTTAACGGAGCGAAGTTCCTGCAGCCATGCCTCCGAGAAAAGCCTCTAGGGAGGTGGAGCGTGCCCGTACCAAAACCGACACAGGTAGGCAGGTAGAGAATACCAAGGAGATCGGAAGAACCCTCGTTAAGGAACTCGGCAAAATGGCCCCGTAACTTCGGGAGAAGGGGCGCCCCGGTAGGGTGAAATTCCTTCGCGGAATTAGCCCGAGGGGGCCGCAGTGAAACGGCCCAAGCGACTGTTTACCAAAAACACAGGTCTCTGCGAAGTCGAAAGACGACGTATAGGGGCTGACGCCTGCCCGGTGCCGGAAGGTCAAGTGGAGAGGTTAGCCTTCGGGCGAAGCTTTGAAACCAAGCCCCGGTAAACGGCGGCGGTAACTATAACCGTCCTAAGGTAGCGAAATTCCTTGTCGGGTAAGTTCCGACCTGCACGAATGGCGTAACGACTTGGGCGCTGTCTCAACGAGGGATCCGGTGAAATTGTAGTCTCGGTGAAGATGCCGAGTACCCGTGGTTGGACGGAAAGACCCCGTGAACCTTTACTACAGCTTGACGTTGGAGTTCGGTGTACGTTGTCCAGGATAGGTGGGAGACTGTGAAGCGGGGACGCTAGTCCTTGTGGAGTCAACCTTGGGATACCACCCTTCGTGTTCTGGGCTTCTAACCCGCTGCCGTAATCCGGGGCGGGAACAGCGTCAGGTGGGTAGTTTGACTGGGGCGGTCGCCTCCTAAAATGTAACGGAGGCGCACAAAGGTTCCCTCAGCACGGTTGGAAATCGTGCGTAGAGTGCAAACGCATAAGGGAGCTTGACTGCGAGACTGACAAGTCGAGCAGGTGCGAAAGCAGGTGTTAGTGATCCGACGGTTGAGAGTGGAATTGCCGTCGCTCAACGGATAAAAGGTACTCCGGGGATAACAGGCTAATACTTCCCAAGAGTCCACATCGACGGAAGTGTTTGGCACCTCGATGTCGGCTCGTCGCATCCTGGGGCGGGAGTACGTCCCAAGGGTTGGGCTGTTCGCCCATTAAAGCGGTACGCGAGCTGGGTTCAGAACGTCGTGAGACAGTTCGGTCCCTATCCACCATGGGCGCTGGAAGCTTGAGAGGAGTCGCTCCTAGTACGAGAGGACCGGAGCGAACAGACCTCTGGTGTATCAGTCGTCGTGCCAACGGCGCTGCTGATTAGCTACGTCTGGACGGGATAACCGCTGAAAGCATCTAAGCGGGAAGCCCACCTCGAGATGAGGCTTCCCATCCCCTCGAGGGAGTAAGGGCCGTGGGAGACCACCACGTTGATAGGCCGGCCGTGGAAGCGCAGCGATGCGTGAAGCGGACCGGTACTAATTGCCCGAGGTCTTGATTTTGAACACTTGCCGAAATCCACTATGGAGTTTTGAGGGTGCACGCTACGCGTCCTAGTTACGCTGACGCATCCTGACAATTTCGGCGGTCATAGCGACGGGGGTACACCTCTTCCCATTCCGAACAGAGAAGTTAAGCCCGTCAGCGCCGATGGTACTCGGAGGGCAACCTCCCGGGAGAGTAGGTCGCCGCCGATTTTTCTTCGAACGAGGGCCCGTGCATGCGGGCCCTTTTTCGTGGTCCTACGCCGCCTCGATCCGCTCTTTCCATTCCGGGTCCATTGCGCGGAGACGAGCGATCCGGTCGGGGGTAGGCGGATGCGTGGAGAAGAGCGCTGCAAGCCCCTGTTCCTCGAACGGATTGATGATGTAGAGAGGCTCGAGGGCCGGGTTGCCGGCGAACGCGACGAGCTCGTTCGCCCGCTCGAGCCGGAGGAGCGCGTCCGCGAGTCCGTGTGGTGACTCACACAGGCCGGCGGCGTCCTCGTCGGCGGTGAGCTCGCGGCGGGGCGACAGCAGGCCGTGCACGGTGGCCGACGCGATCGGCCCGAGAACGAAGAGCAGACCACGCTGGAACCAACCTCCCGCGCGACTGATCTCGAGCAGGGTCGAGCCGACGACTGCCGCGACTGTTTGCGTGAGGAGGTCACGCCGCGCTGAGTGCGCGATCTCGTGTGCGATCAGGCCTTCGAGCTCAGCCGGTTGAGCGGCCGCCAGGAGGCCGGTCGTGAACACGAGCGAGTGACCCTTGCCTCCGCGCCCGGCCGAGAGCACGCGAGGATGCCCATCGCCGATGACGTAGAGCCGCGGACGCGGGGTGCGAGCTCTCGCTGCGATCCGATCGGCCGCGGCGAACAGCTGGACGGCTTCCGTCTCGACGAGCTCCCGCGCGCGCACGATCCCGAGAATGGCTCGGTCCGCGTACCAGTAGAGCGCGATCCCGGCGAGGAGCCCTGCGAAGAGCACGATCGAGAAGAGGCGATAGCCGCCGATGAGCCAGCCCAGGCCAGCGAGCAGTGCGGAGGCGCCGACCAGCAGCGCCCAGGTCTTGATGAGATTGACCGCGGCTGCCAGCCGGCGGCTCACGACTCAGGTCTCGTCGTCGCGCTCTTCGTCCGTGAGGCCGCGCGGGGGCCAGTCCGGCTCGGGCGCGTCGCATCTGCTCGTGCAATGAAGCGAGGCGATGTTCTGGAGCGGAATCAGGATGTGGCCGTTGAGCTCGATGTGCGGGACCTCGTCGACTGCGCAGTACGCGGTGAGCACGCCGTCCTGGTAGTCGCCGCCGAAGAGCGCGAGCTCGACCTGCTCGCCCTTGTACTTGCTCGTGTAGTCCTCCACCGCGGCTCAGTCTAGAGCGACGCCTCAGCCCGCCGGAGTCGGCGGCCGGGCCGCCGCGGCGCGGCGTCGCTGCTGGTCTTCGACCAGGAACGCGTCGAGGTCCTCCGCCCGGCAGAGCTCGGTGAATCGACCGTCCTCGACGCAGACCGCCGAGAGCGTGGCGTTCGGCTCGACCCGCTGAATGCGGCGATAGGTGTGGACGTCCATGCCGAGGGCCGCCGCATGGACGGCTCGGATCGACCCTCCGTGCGCAACGACGAGAACCCTTGCCCCTGGGTGGCGTTCCGCGATTGTCGAGAGAGCGCCGACGACTCGCTCGCTGAGCTGCTCGTACGTCTCGCCGTCGTCCCAACCCTCGCCTCCTACGGTCCAGCGGCGGAACGCGTCCGGGAACCGCTCCTCGGCCTCGGCCCGTGTCAGGCCGGACCAGGAGCCGACGTCGACCTCGCGGAGGTCCGCGAGCTTTTCCACCGGAAGCCGATGACGCTCCGCGACGATCGCGGCCGTCTCACGCGCCCGCTCGAGATCGCTCGCATACACCGCGTCCAGCTCGGTGTTCGCGAGTCGCTCGGCCAGCTCGCGGGCCTGCTCGCGTCCAAGGTCGGTGAGAGGCCGGTCCGCGTGCCCCTGCCAACGCCGATCACGATTCCAGTCGCTCTCGCCGTGGCGCGCCAGGAGGATCGTGGTCACGGCGGTACGCTACTCGGCCATGGATCTTGGCCTCCGCGACCAGGTCTGCGTCGTGACCGGGTCGACCGGGGGCATCGGTCTGGCGACCGCCCGGATCCTCGCCGCGGAGGGCGCCCGGGTCGTCGTGACCGGCCGGAATCCCGAGCGCGTCGAGGCAGCGAGAGACACATCGGGCGCTGAGGTCGGCATCGCGCGCGACCTTTCTGAGCCGGATGGTCCGACGGCACTCGTCGAGGAGGCACGCGAGGCGCTCGGCTCGATCGACTGTCTGGTCAACAACGTCGGCGTCGCGTACCAGACGGGTTTCGAGGAGCTCTCGGACTCCCAGTGGGACGAGACGTGGCAGCTCAACGTCATGAGCTTCGTCCGCACGATCAAGGCGGCCTTGCCCGACATGCGCGCTCGCGGCCGCGGCGCGATCGTGAACGTCTCGTCGACGGCAGGGAAGCGGCCGTCGACGTCCATGCCGAACTACTCGGTCACGAAGGCTGCCGTGCTGTCGCTGTCGCGGCTGGTCGCGGATCTGTACGCGGGGGACGGGATCCGCTGCAACGCCGTCGCGCCGGGCCCGACCGCGACCGAGGCGTGGCTCGGCGCCGGAGGGCTCGCCGACCAGCAGGCGGAGCGAAGCGGCAAGAGCCGGGAGGACGTGCTCGCCGCCGTCGGCGCCGGCCGGCCGCTCGGCCGGCTCGCGGAGCCGGACGAGATCGCGAGCGTGATCGCCTTCCTCTGCTCGGAGCGCGCGTCGTACGTGACAGGCGCCGCCTGGAGCGCGGACGGCGGCACCGTCCCGATCATCATCTGAGCTGTGGACAGCATGTTCCAGATTCGGCGCGGGTCGGCGACAGACGCGTGCGCCCGAGCCGTCTAGCGTGACAATCCCGCCCCAATCCCCTGGGAGGGTGGGGGGTGGCGGGCGGGTCCAGCCGGGCGCTTCGCAAGCGCCGGGAGAGCCACTAGCCTTGCCCTCATGACCGAGCTCGCCGGACGGGTGGCCGACGCCTTCGAGGCGCGCGTTCGCGAACACGAGGAGCGATGGCTGTCGCCGCTCGCGGTGCGCTCCTACGAGACCAGCGGCCGCGCACGCGCCGAGGAGCCCTGCCGGCTCCGGACCCCCTTCCAGCGGGACCGGGACCGGATCGTCCACTCCAAGGCCTTCCGCCGGCTCCGGAACAAGACGCAGGTCTTCATCGACCCGGGCGGCGATCACTTCCGCACGCGGATCACGCATACCGTCGAGACGACGGGCATCTCCCGCGGCGTCGCCCGTGCGCTCGGGCTGAACGAAGACCTGGTCGAGGCGATCGGGTTCGGCCACGATCTCGGCCACACGCCGTTCGGCCATACCGGCGAGCAGGCGCTGGACCGGCAGCTGCAGGAGCGGTTCGGTCGTCGCTTCCGTCACAACGAGCACTCCCTGCGCATCGTCGATGTGCTCGAGAAGGACGGTCAGGGCCTGAACCTCACCGCAGAAGTGCGCGACGGGATCCTCAACCACACCGGCCCGAATGATCCGCAGACGCTCGAGGGCAAGGTTGTCCGCATCGTCGACCGAGTCGCGTACATCAACCACGACATCGATGACGCGCTCCGGGCCGGAGTCCTCACATCAGACGAGCTCCCCCGCGCCGAGGTCGAGCTGCTCGGCGAGACCGGGTCACGGCGCATCGATGCGCTCGTCCACGATCTCGTCGAGACCTCCGAGCGGGAGGGCGACATCCGCCAGAGCGAGGAGATCGGCACGGCAATGCTCGCGCTCAGGACCTTCATGTTCGAGCGCGTGTACCTCGGCCCGCACACGGAGGCGCAGCACGAGCGGGCGCGCGAGGTCGTTGCCCGGGTATTCGCGCATCTCGCCGACAATCCCGAGCAGGTGCCCGACACCCCAGGCGACCTCGGACAGCGGATTGCCGACTACGTTGCAGGCATGACCGATCGCTTCGCCCTCGCCTACGCGGACAGGCTGTAGTGGCGCGGTTCACCGAGGACTCGAAGCAGCGCGTGATTGCCGCGGCCGACATGGTCGACGTGGTTTCCGGGCGGACACAGCTCCGAAAGGTCGGCTCCCGCTACACGGGCCGCTGTCCGTTCCACGAGGAGCGGACGCCGAGCTTCTCCGTCAACGCGGTCGACAAGCTCTACTACTGCTTCGGCTGCGGCGCCGGCGGCGACCTGATCAAGTTCGTTCGCGAGACCGAGCAGCTGGACTTCGCCGGGGCCGTTGAGTGGCTCGCCGAGCGCTTCCGCGTCGAGCTCGAGTACGAGGAGATGTCGCCACAGCTCGAGGCCTCGCGAAAGCGCCGCGACAGGCTTCACGAAGTCCTCGACCAGGCGACGGCTTTCTACGAGCGGCATCTGTGGGAGACGGAGGCGGGAGCGCCGGTTCGGGACTACCTCGAGTCGCGCGGGCTCGGCGAAGCTGTCTGCCGCGAGTTTCGCCTCGGCCTCTCGCCCGGCACGGGTCTTGCGCAGAAGGCGCAGCAGAAGGGATTCACCAGGGACGAGCTCCGCGGCGCCGGCCTCACGAACGCGCGGGGTAACGATTACTTCCCGCGACGTCTGATGTTCCCGCTCGCGGACGCACGCGGCCGGATCGTCGGCTTCCAGGCCCGCAAGCTCCACGACGCCGACCCACTGCGCGGCAAGTACGTCAATTCGCCCGAAGGCGAGCTCTTCCACAAGTCCGCGATCCTCTACGGGCTCCACCTCGCGCGGCACGCGATCGCGAAGCAGGAGCGCGCGATCGTCGTCGAGGGGAACACCGACGTGATCGCGCTCAGGCAGGCGGGGCTCGAGCCGATCGTCGCCTCGATGGGAACGGCGCTCACCGAACGGCATGTCAAGGAGCTCGCGCGCCTCACGAGGCGCCTGTACCTCTGCTTCGACGCCGATGCCGCAGGAGAGGCGGCCACGCTCCGCGGAATGGAGCTCGCCGTCGGCCAAGGACTGGACGTCCGCGTCGTCACGCTTCCGCCGGGCCAGGATCCCGCCGACGCGGCGGCCGAGTTCGAAGATCGGCTGGAGGGCGCAGAGAGCTACGTCGGCTACCGGGTGCGGCTCGAGCTCGAGCGCGCGCCGGACCGGCAGACGGCCCACGAGGTGGTGCGGGCGTTTCTCGACGGCGTGCCCGATTCGCCGGAGCGACAGGAGGCATGGCGGCACGCGAACGACCGGCTCGGGATGACGGTCCAGCTGCAGAGCGCCGTCTCGACGATGAAGGCCGCGCCCGTTTCACGCCGGGTCATGGATGCCGGCGACCGGCTCGAGCGGGACGTGCTCGCCGCCTGCATCGCGTTCCCGGCGCTCCACGACGCGCTGCGCAAGGTTCCCGAGGATCACTTCGACAGTGAGCTGCACCGGCGCCTTCGCACGGTGATCGTCGACGGCGGCGCCGACGAGGAAACGGTTCCAGCCCTGGCGGAGCTCGATGCCGTCGCATCGTCGGAGGCGATCGACGAGGCGACCGCCAAGGAGCTTCTTCTGCGCATCCGCGAGCGTCATCTCCGCCGCCGGCTGGCCGAGGCCGACCTCGAGGACACGTCGGAGCTGCAGCAGCAGCTGCTCGAGATTCGCGCCGCTGTCTCGCAACTCGCCTAGCGACCGGGAAGAAACCCGGCTCGACGGCCGTCTGGCGTCGAATGGGCGAGGGGAGGATGGACCGGAGCATCGCTATCATGCGGCCGCTGCTGCCGCGTTCCCCGGTAGCTCAATTGGCAGAGCATCCGGCTGTTAACCGGAGGGTTGTTGGTTCGAGTCCAACCCGGGGAGCTGCTCCGCTCAGAGGAGCTCGTTTCTTACTTGTAAGCCAGACTCGCACGAACTTCGAACGTAGGTCCCGTTGCGCCGGAAATAGGCCGTTCGGCCTATTTCGAACCGGTGGTCTGGTGTGAAAAAGTCCTCTCCGGGGAGCCGGTTCGTTCGGCCATCGTTCAGTCAGGGAGACGAACCGCTGGGCCAAGACATCGCCGGGGACAAACGCAGAGCAGGTTCGAACGGCCGAATGGCGCTCGTCTGCGCATCTCTCGCCGCCCTGGCTGCCGTCCTGACCCTGGCGTCGATCACGGAAGAGACCGCCTTCGCCACCGGATCCCATTGCGCCCCGGTCACGAACACCCTCTCCAACGGGATCCCGGAGACGACCGACGGCGCACTCAGGGTCAAGGTGGACGGCCTCGGCAGGTTCGGCAGCTCGGGCGGCTTCGGGGACGATGCAACGTTCAACCCCTCCGGTGCGGTTGCGGCCGCCGGAACGGTCTACTCCTCGAACCTGTACCTGAGCAAGGCCGACAAGATGCTCCAGGACTGCTTCGACGGCCACAGGACAGAAGAGGTCTCGCGTTCCGCCTCGTCGCTGGTGACGCGCAGGACGTTCGCCTGGCTCCGGATCGAGCTCGACCAGCAACTCGGCCCGATCACCGGCGGCGGGTCGACGCTGACCCAGACCTACACGGTGACGAATGTGGGTGGGTCATCCCTTCCGCTCAATCTGGTGCGTCATCTCGACGGCGATCTCCGCTTCGACGGTTCGATCTCGGACGGCGGCGCGGCCACCGCGGACGGGAAGGTCCTGTACGAGTTCGACAGGAGCGACGACCCCGCCTCGCCGAGCACCTTCGTGGGCATCTCGGGTTCACTCGGCACCGACGACACCCCGGACCGCTGGACGATTCAGAAATTCGACTACCGCGACGACATCCGTTTGGCGAACGCCGTCCGCGCGAGCCATAACGGCCTCGTCTACAACGACGCGGACGGCGACAGCATCGTCGACACAGCGTTCGACGTCACTGTGAGCCAGCAGTGGAACGTCGCGTCGCTGGCGCCGGGATCCTCCGTCACGCTCGTGACCACGACCCGGTTCGGCCGGCAGCCGCCGGCCAACCGCGCGCCGAACGCCGTGGCGGACTCCCTGACCACGGACGAGGACACGGCTCAGAGCGTCGACGTGCTCGCGAACGACACCGACCCCGACAGCGACACGGTCTCGCTCGTCAGTGCGACAGACGGGGCGCACGGCACCGTCACCTGCGCCGGCGGTGTCTGCACCTACACGCCGTCTTCGGACTTCAACGGCCCCGACTCCTTCGAGTACACGATCACCGACGGCCGCGGGGCGAACGCATCCGGCACGGTCAACGTGTCGGTTTCGCCGGTCAACGACGCGCCGGTTGCGGCCGCGGACGACTTTGCGACCGACGAGGACGACCCGCTCACGGTCGTAGCTCCTGGACTGCTGGCCAACGACGCCGACATCGACACGCCACCGGCGAGCCTCTCCGCGATCGAGGTCACGGAGCCGGAAAACGGCTCGCTAACCGTCGCCGCCGACGGCTCGTTCACCTACACACCGGATGACGGATTCAGCGGCGATGACACGTTCACGTACAAGGTCAGCGACGGAACGCTCGAATCGAGCTCCGTCGCCGTCACGATCGAGGTCGGCCCGGTCAACGATGCGCCCGTGGCGGCCGGCGACTCCTTTGCGACAGACGAGGACAACGCCCTGACCGTCGCCGCGCCGGGCGTGCTCGGAAACGACGCCGACGAAGACTCGGCGACGATCACCGCGGACCTCGTCGACCAGGCAACGAACGGAACGGTCGTCCTGAGCGAGGACGGCTCGTTCACCTACACCCCGACGGCGAACTTCAACGGCGCGGATTCGTTCACCTACCGAGCCGGTGACGGCGCCGCCGAATCGAGCCTCGCGACCGCGACGATCACCGTCAACCCGGTGGCGGAGCCGCGGCAGACCCTGACGGTGACGCGGATCGGGAATGCCCGCATCACCAGCACGCCTGCCGGAATCGACTGCGGTGACGTCTGCACCGCCGAGTTCGAGCTCGGGACGGTCGTCACTCTCACTGCTACTCCGGAGCCGGGGTGGACCTTCTCCGGCTGGGGCGGCGCCTGTGACGGCAGCGCGAGTTGCGTGGTGACAGTCGACGCAGGCAAGGCCGTGACCGCGAGCTTCGCCCTGCCTCCGCCGACGCCGGCCCAGAGCGTGAATGCCACGCCCATCGCGGGCGAGGTACTCGTCAAGGTGGCAGGCACCAGCCAGTTCGTCCCGCTGTCGCAGCCCGCCCTGGTGCCGATCGGCTCGGAGTTCGACGCAACGAAGGGCCGGGTCCAGCTCACGGCCGCGCGTACCGGCGGCATCACCGACACCAGCCAGTTCTACGACGGCACGTTCCAGCTCGTCCAGCCGACTCCGACCGCGCTGGCCGAGCTTCGACTGGTGTCCGGAGACTTCGGTGTCTGCTCGCTCGCGGCCTCGTACTCGTCAGCGGACAAGAACAGGCGCAAGGTCCGACGCCTCTGGGGAAGCGGCAAGGGCAAGTTCCGGACACGTGGCCGCTACAGCTCGGCGACCGTGCGAGGGACGATCTGGAAGACGGAGGACCGCTGCGACGGGACGCTCACCCAGGTTCAGGAAGGCTCGGTCACCGTCCGCGACTTCGGGCGCAAGCGTGACTTCGTCGTCCGCGCGGGCAAGAGCTACCTGGCAGAGACGCCGCCGCCGGGCCTCTCGAGCCTGGGCTGCACGATCGTCGGAACGTCGAGGCGCGACGTGATCCGCGGGACGAAGCGGCGCGACGTCATCTGCGGCCTCGCCGGCAACGACGTCATCACGGGCCTCGGCGGGAACGACAAGATCCTCGGCGGTGCGGGCAACGACCGGCTGATGGGCGGCCGCGGGAACGATCTCCTCGACGGCGGCGCCGGCAACGACTGGATTGACGGCGGCGCCGGCACAGACGTCGTTCGCGGCGGCCAGGGTGTGGACTTCCTCGTTTCCCGAGACGGCGGCTCGGACCGAATCCAGGGCGGCCCCGGCAGGGATCGCTGCCGGACGGACGCCATACGCGGCTGCCCGTAGTCTTCGGCGGGTGGACCAGGACGAGACGGGCGGGCGGCCGCCGCTGATCGAGCGCGTCCGCGCGCGCCGGGACCGGCACAAGGAGCGCAACCGGATCTACCGGGCCGCCTTCGCGGTCCTTGGGTTCGCCGTCCTCGCCGCGGGGGTCGTGATGCTCGTCACGCCAGGCCCCGGGATCCCGGTGATCATCCTCGGGCTCGGCATGCTCGCCCTCGAGTTCGCCTGGGCGGAGCGGTGGCTCGAGCGGCTCCTGGAGCGGGCGGAGCAGGCGGTCGAACAGGTCGCCCAGAGAAGCCGGGTCCAGCAGGCAGCCATCCTGGCCGTCGGAGCTCTTGCGGCCGTCGCAAGCGTGGCCATCGTGGTGTTCTGGGACATCCCGTTCCTCCCGGGGTAGAGCCCCAAATCCGGCGTCGGGCTAAGATTCAGCTGTGGGCTGGCTCTGGCTGACGTTGCTTGCCTGCGCCGTGGCCGTGCTCGTCGCGGCTGAATGGCCGAGGCTGTCGCCGCGGTTCGGGCTGGAAGGGCGCCGCCGCCGAGCGCGCGAGCGGCGCAAGTCGAACCTGCGCGTGCTCCGTCCCGAGGACGACGACTTCGCCGCGAGCGTCGAGCGCGACCTCGCGCAGCTCCCGACGACGAAAGAGCGGGACCGAAAGCCCTAAGGGGGGCCGGCTAGCGCACAGTGACCGTGGTGTCGATCACGGTCGTGTTCGGCAGGATCCGCAGCGCGTTCTCCATGTTCTTCGCCTCCTGGTGGTCGGAGACCTGGAGCCTCACGCGATGGGTGCCGGCAGGGAGCTGCCCGACCGGGACCGTGATCGTCGTGCGGTTGCCCTTCGCCGCGTACGTGGGTGTGCGGCTGGAGCCTGCGACGTTGGCGAAGATCGACTGGGGATCGACACCGGCGCCGGCGTCGGTCGCAACGAACGTCATCGTCCCGCCGCGTCGCACGGAGCGCGAGCGCAGGCGAACCCTCGGCGGCGTCTCGTCGCCGACCCAGTAGCGGAACGTGAACCGGCCCGCTCCGGCCCGGGTCGTGCTGTCGAAAACGACGTGGTAGGTGCCGGGCGTGGGGCGGATCACTGCCGACACCGGGGTGGGCTCGCCGAAGGTCGGGAGATAGGGGTTGGTGTTCAGCGGAAGCGCGGTCGGGCCGGCCTGCCGGTTCTCGTCCCGGGAGAGCACGATCCGCGGCTGCACCCGCACGCCGTGTCCCCATTCGAGGATCGCGACGCCGAAGTTCGCTGCCGGCCGCCGCAGGCTCACGCGGAAGATCTGCTCCGGGCCGCGGAGCAGCCGGTCGACGCCGGCGCCGGTCGGGTTCTCCGGGTAGCGGTAGATCGAGACGAGCGCGCGGCGCCCGCGCGTGTTCCCCCGGTAGGTGCCGGTGCGTGGGAGATGCCTGGCGGAGTGACGGGCGAGCAGCCTCGCCGTGACTCTCGTCCAGAACGGGATCTGGCGCGTCTCGCCTGCGCGCGCGAGGACGACGTACCCGGTGACCTCCGCCGCGGGGGCGGCCTTCGAAACCACAAGCCGGATCGTGAGCACGCCGGGCACGGAGACGCTCGAGGGAGCCGAGACCCGAACGCCCCTCGCGCTGCCCAGGAGGACGTGTGAGACGGCCCACGTGCCGGCCCCGCCGCCGGCGTCCGTGAGGCTCACCCGCTTGGCGGCCAGGCGGCCGCGTGCCAGGAACCCGAACGAGAGTGCGGTCGGCGACGCGAAGACGAGCGGGCTGTCGGCGCGCGCAAGGTCGATGAAGCCGCCACCCTCGCGCGTCGTCGAGGCCGTCAGGCCCCGGGTCTCGCTGGCACGCTGTCCGGTCGTCACGAGCGCAGACTTGACCTGCGCAGGCGTCCAGGTGGGATGCCGTTGGAGCAGCACGGCGGCCGCGCCCGCGACGTGCGGCGCCGCCATGCTCGTGCCGCTCAGGGACTGCCACTGACCTCTGTTGCTCGGCGCAGCCGACAGGATCTCGATGCCCGGAGCAGAGACCTCGGGCTTGAGGCGCAGCGACAGCGGCGTCGGGCCCGCGGAGGAGAAGCTGGCCATCTGCCGGTTGATGCTTGTCGCACCGACGGTGATCGCCGACGCGGCGGAGCCAGGCGATGAGACCGATCCCCGTCCGAAGCCGTCGAAGTCGTTCCCCGCGGAGACCGTGGACACGACTCCTGCGGCGGCGGCGCCGTCGATCGCCCGTACGACGAGGTCGCGGCTCGGTGGGATCTCAGGCTCGCCGATCGAGAGGTTGATCACGTCCATGCCGTCCTGTACGGCGGCCTCGATGGCTGCCGCGATCTCTGGCGAGTTGCCGTCCAACCCCACGTTGGACGCGGTCGGAACGGTCAGGACTCGGTAGTTGCCGAGATACGCCCGCGGCGCGATCCCGGAAACCGTGGTGACGCCGCCGCCGAGAGGCACGCGCGTCCCGTTGTTCCCGGCCGCGATGCCGGCAACGTGGGTGCCGTGCTCAGATTGCTCCGGATTGAACGGCAGCTCGGCATAGCGCGGCCGCGGAGAGGCAGGAGGAAAGGATCGAGCGGCGATCACCTTTGCAGTCGTGTAGGCCGTTTGGCCCTTCGGAAAGCCGGGCGGCATCGCATAGCCGGCCGGGTCGAAGAACGGATGGCGCTGGTCGATGCCGTCGTCGATGATCGCGATCTTCATCCCCTGGCCCGCTGTCGGCAGCCCCGGGCCCCAGAGGCCGGGCGCGCCGATGGCAGCCGGGCTCCGGTCGAGCTGCGGGCGGTAGCGCGAGCTTCGGTGCACCGCGGCGATGCCGTCGACCTGTTCCAGCCGTCCGACCGATCCCGCCGGGACGACGACCGCGAGACCGTTCAGGACGACCCGGTAACGCCAGCGAACCTGCGCTCCCGGCACGGCGTCCGCGATCCGGCCGGCGACCTGCTCCTGCTCGACTCCGAGGCGGGTCAGACGGCGAAGCGTTGCGTGTGCGTCGAGGTCGAGCCGACCCTGTGACTGCGGCAGGCGGGACTGCGCCGCCGACGGCGACTCGAGCTCGACGACGACCTGGACCAGGCGGCCACCGGAGACCGGCGCGGGACCGCGCGCGGAGGCAAGCGCCGGCAGCGCCGCCAAGAGCAAGACCCCGAGGAAAACGGCACGTCTCAGACGGAGAATCGTACGCACGAGACGTAAAGAACTTCGACAGGTCCCCGCTGTACGATTGAGATCAGATGAAGGGAGGATCGATGCGCAAAGCCTGCGATTGCGACTGCTGCGAGACGGAGTGCGACTGCACGGACTGCGACTGCTGCTAGGTCGCTCTGCCCCGGCGGGGCACTAACCCCGACGGAGAATCCAACAAGAAGGCGCGGCTACAATTTGCCGTCCGCGCGGATGTGGCGGAATTGGTAGACGCGCACGGTTCAGGTCCGTGTGAGCGAAAGCTCGTGGAGGTTCAAGTCCTCTCATCCGCATATCACCGCGTTGGTCGGCCGCGCTTCCCAATGCAGTGTCTCCCACGTGCCGGGGTGACGGCGTGACGCAACTGCTCGGGCGCGGGATCAGCCTCGGGAACGCACTCGACGTCGCGCGGGAAGAAACCCCACGCCTCGTGCTGGAGGAAGGGCATCTCGTCGCGGTGAAGGCCGCCGGCTTCGACTTCATCCGCCTGCCGGTCTGCTGGTCGGCGCACGCCGAGCGATCCGCCCCCTACACGATCGACAAGACGCTCTTCGAGCGCGTCGACCGAGTGATCGAGGAGGCGATTCGTCGGGACCTGACGGTGATCCTGGACGTTCACCACTACCGGGAGCTCCAACGCAATCCCAGTCGACACACGGCTCGATTCCTCGCGCTCTGGCGACAGATCGCGCGTCGCTACGCGGCTTCCTCCGAGCGGCTCCTCTTCGAGCTTCTCAACGAGCCGCGCGATGCGATGACGGCGGAGCGATGGAACACGCTGCTCGCGCAGGCGCTCGACGTCGTCCGTGAGTCCTGCCCCGATCACACGGTCGTCGTCGGCCCTGCGTCGATGAACGACGCCGCTGCACTGCCGGCGTTGCGGCTGCCCGACGATGACCGCATGCTCGTGACGATCCACTACTACGCGCCGATGCGGTTCACCCACCAGGGCGCACGGTGGCTCGCGAACGCCGAGCAGTGGGTGGGAACCGTCTGGGGGACGGAAGACGACCGGGATGCCGTGTCGCGCGACCTCACGCAGGCGGCCGCTTGGGCCCGCGCGTCTGATCTGCCTCTCCTCGTGGGCGAGTTCGGCACCTACGACCGCGCAGACCTTCCGTCGAGACAGCGCTGGACGGAATGGGTGCGCCGGGAGGCCGAGCGCCTTGCGCTGAGCTGGTGCTACTGGGAGTTCGCCACGGACTTCGGCGCGTATGACCAGCGCCGGAACGAGTGGCGCGAGCCGCTCCGACAAGCCCTGCTCGCGACCTCGTGAAGCTAGCCGCCCGGCTGGTTTCCTCGCCGTCGCTGGTACTTCTCGATCTCGCGCTGCTCCCAATCGGGCCCGAAGAGCCCGCCGATTCCCAGGAGCACGATTCCCGTGATGGCCACGCCGATGCCCGTCCCGAGCATGGGCCAGTAGAACCACCAGGAGCTGCTGTCATCGGCCAAGTCGATGAGGAACCACATCAGGCTGAGGGCGATCCAGATGCCCAGAACCATGTAGAAGATCCGCTTGCGGCGAACGTACCGCCGAGCTTCCTCCAGCGATTCGTCCATCAGCTCAGGATAGTCAACAGCGCGCTTCGACTTCGCCGCCGGCTGCGTACGCCTCGTCCCACGCATACGCGCACCCGTCGAAGGTGCCCTGCCGGCGGCCTTCGATCTTCGCCTGCTCGGGATCGAAGGCCGTGTTGCCCTCCATCTGCTCCACCGGCTGGTCGCACTGCACCCGCGCGGCCTGGCGGGGCGCGTCCTTTCGGATCTTCGTCACGGCCGCCTTGCATGAGCTGACCCACGCCGTCGCGTAGGCCTCCTGGTAGGCGGTGTCTGCCTCGCCGCCGCCGACGACCGCGACGGATTCGGCTCCGCTCGACTCGCCGCCGCAGGCCGTCAGAAGCACGACGGCTGAAACGAGGACGAGTGCTTGACTCATCCGCATCACCGGATAAGCGTGGCTACGTGTCCTCGTCGGCGTAGACGAAGACGTCCCCGTCGTCGTAGTTGTGGAGCACGAGCTTGACGCGGTACGTCTTGCCGTCCAGCACCAGCTTTTCGCCCGTGCGCGCCAGCGAATCAACGGTCGCCTCGAGCTCCGCCGTGCCGAAATCCGGGCTGCGCAGGACGAACTTGACCCGCCGAAACTCAGCCATGCCCTCGAGTCTAGGCGGCCAGCGCCGCGAGAACCTTCTCGGCGTGGGTGTCCGGCTTGACCCGCAGCATCGCCTTCGCGACCCGTCCGTCCTCGTCGATCACGAACGTGGAGCGCTCGACGCCCCAGTACTTCTTGCCGGCGAAGTTCTTCTCTTTCCAGACGCCGTAGAGCTCCGCGACTTGGTGGTCGGGATCGGCCAGGAGCGTGAACGGCAGCCCGTACTTCTCCTTGAACTTGACGTGGGACGACTCGTCGTCGGGGCTGACGCCGAGCACGACCGCGCCGCGCTCGCCGAAGTCGTCGTACGAGTCGCGGATCCCGCACGCCTGCGCCGTGCAGCCGGGGGTGTCGTCACGCGGATAGAAGTAGAGGACGACCGGCTGCCCGCGGAACTGCGAGAGCTTGACGCGCTCGCCCGCATCGCTCGTCAGCTCGAAATCGGGAGCTTCGCCGCCTTCCTCGACCACGGAGCCACCCTATACATTGGCCGCCCGTGTCCGACGCTCATCAGCTCGTTGGCCTCGCGGTCCTCCTCACCGCCGCGGTCGCGGCTCTGTGGGGCGGCTCTCGTACTTTCGCCGCCGGGATGCCGGCCGGCCGCTCGGTCACGTGCTCGCGCTCGTCCAGACGCTGCTCATCGCGCAGGTCGCGATCGGCCTTCTCCTCGTCTCGGACGATCGGAGGGCGCCCGACGAGCTCCACTACGCGTACGGGACGCTCGCGCTGCTCGCCGCCCTGTCCCCATGGCTCTACGCGCCCGCTGAGCCCCGGCGCCGTCTCGCCTGGTTCGTCGGCGCGACGGTGCTGGCAGGGGCGCTGGCGACGAGGGCGTACTTGACGTCGGGATGAGGCGCTTCTTCGCGGATATGAACCCGACCCTCCGCGGGTTCCTGATCATCGCGGTGATCGTCCTCGCGATCATCATCCTCAACCAGCAGGTTGCGCTGCTCTCGCTGGTCTACCTGACCAGGATCGCGTTCTTCCTCGCGGTCGCGTTCTTCATCTACCTGCTGTGGCGCGAGCGGCGGGGGGACATCTCGACCTGGTCGAGCCGCGCCCAGTTCGCGTTCTACGGCGCTGCGATCCTCGCCCTGGTCGCGATCGGCATCTTCATCCTCTACGGCGCATCGGGACAGGAGGCCCTGGCCTTCTTCCTGATCCTCGGCCTGTGCGGCTTCTCGATGTTCCGGGTCTGGCGCGACCAGCACACGTACGGCTAGGCGTATGATTGGCGCCTAGCACTGCCGGCGCCGATCGACCAAGGAGCGGAGATGCGCCACACGTTCATGTCCATCCAAAGGGGCTTCTCGACCTATTCGGAGGGTATGACGCGTGGCACGGAAAACGTTGAACTTGGGGATCCTGGCGCATGTAGACGCCGGTAAGACGACACTCACGGAGCGGCTGCTCTTCTCCTCGGGCGTGATCGGCGAGCCCGGGAGCGTCGACAAGGGCACGACGCAGACCGACTCCCTCGCGCTGGAGCAGCAGCGCGGCATCACGATCAAGTCCGCCGTCGTGTCGTTCGCGATCGAAGGCGTCACCGTGAACCTGATCGACACGCCCGGGCACCCGGACTTCATCGCCGAGGTGGAGCGCGTCCTGGGCGTCCTGGACGGAGCGGTGCTGGTGGTCTCCGCGGTCGAGGGCGTGCAGTCTCAGACGCCGCTGCTGATGCGGGCGCTCCAGCGCCTGAGCGTCCCGACGCTGATCTTCGTCAACAAGATCGACCGGGCCGGCGCGGGCGAGGAAGGTGTCCTCGCCGAGATCGCCAAGCGGCTGTCCCCGGCCCTTGCCCCGCTCGGGTCGACGGAGGGGCTGGGAAGCCGAGGGGCGGCCTTCCGACCCTGGCATGGCGATGACACGGCCAAGCTGGCCGAGGAGCTCGCAGAGCACGACGATCGGATCCTGGCCGCGTACGTGCAGGACGACGGCATCTCGGCCGGCCGGCTCCGTCAGGCTCTGGCCGACCAGACGAAGCGTTGCCTCGTCTATCCCGTGTTCTTCGGCTCGGCGATCACCGGAGCCGGGGTCGACGCGCTGATGTCGGGGATCGCCGAGCTGCTGCCCGCTGCCGACGGCGATGCCGACGCGCCGCTCTCCGGCCGGGTCTTCAAGGTCGAGCGCGGCCCGTCCGGCGAGAAAGTCGCGTACGCCCGGCTGTTCACGGGGATGCTGCAGACGCGCGACCGCGTGCGCTTCGGCGGGGACACCGAGGAGAAAGTGACGGCGATCGAAGTGTTCGACGACGGCTCGGCCGTCCGGCGCCCGTCGGTCTCCGCGGGGGAGATCGGAAAGCTGTGGGGCCTCTCCGGTGTCCGCATCGGAAACGAGATCGGCCAGCCGCAGAGCGCGGGCGTCCGTCGCCAGTTCCCGCCGCCGACGCTGGAATCTGTCGTCGCACCGCTCGAGCCGGACGATGGAGCCCGGCTGCGCGTCGCGCTGGCCCAGCTCGCCGAGCAGGACCCGCTGATCGACGTGCGCCAGGACGATCGGTACCAGGAGATCTCCGTCTCGCTCTACGGCGAGGTGCAGAAGGAGGTGATCGAGGCAACGCTGGCCGCCGACTACGGCCTCGACGTCACCTTCCACGAGACGACGATGATCTGCGTCGAGCGGCCGGTCCGGGCGGGCGAGGCCGTCGAGGTCCTCCACGCGGAGACGAATCCGTTCGCGGCGACGATCGGTCTCCGCGTCGCTCCCGCGCCGGTCGACTCGGGAATCGACTTCCGGCTCGACGTCGACGCGCGGACGGTGCCGCTGTACTCCTACAAGACGCTCGACCGGTTCGCGGCCTCGATGGACCAGTACGTCCGCCACACGCTCGAGGAGGGGCTCTGCGGCTGGCAGGTCACCGACTGCACCGTGACCATGACGCGATGCGGCTACCAGTCTCCCGACGGGTCGGCCGCGACACGGGGACCGCTCAGCACGCCCGCGGACTTCCGGAAGCTCACGCCGCTCGTGCTGATGCAGGCGATCGAACGCGCCCGGACGGCGGTCTGCGAGCCCATCCTTCGGGTGCGGGTCGAGCTGCCGACGGAATCGATCGGCGCGGTCCTCGCCGCGGTCGGACGGCTGGGCGCCGTCGGGCACCCGTCGACGCCCGACGGCGAGCACACCTGGATCGAGGCCGTGCTACCCGCAACGCGGGTCCAGGAGCTTCAGCTCCAGCTACCGGCGCTGACGGCCGGCGAAGGCGTGCTCGAGTCTGAGTTCGCCGGGTACCAGCCGGTCAGCGGCACGCCACCGACCCGCCGCCGCTTGACCCCCGACCCTCGCAACAAGGACGAGTACGTGATGCGGCTCGGGCGCGGCTAGGCCTCGGCGCGGACGGCCGAGCCGTCGAGCGCGTCGAGCGCCGCGCGGATCTCCATCGCCTGGCCGACGAAGATCGGCGTGTCGCGCTCCGTGTAGCGGCTCGCCTCGCTGTCGCGCAGCGTGAGCATCAGATGCATGAAGTCGGCCGGCTCGTCGCACTCGAACGCGGTCATGAACTCCTGGTCGTCGATCCCGAACGAATACGTCGTGTGGTTGTGGATCGTGGCGAACTCGGCGCCGATGCGGATGTGCTCGTCCATCGCGCGCTGCCGCTCGTCCTCGGACAGGGCATACCAGGCGCGGATCTTCACGAACGGGTAGACGACGAGGTACGGCGAGTTCCGCGGGACGATCTTGCGCGCGCGTCGCGCCGCCGTGTACTGGGACGCCTTCGTCGTCGCGAGGTACGAGTAGGGCGTCTCGAGCCAGCCGGCGAGCGGCGTCGCATTGAGCGCGGCCCCGAGATCGCCGAGATCGTCGTACCGCTGGGTGATCTTCCAGAGGAAGAAATCCGAGTCGGGACGCACGCCCGTCACGGAGTATGCGCGCAGCGTCTCCATCCGGCCCGACCAGTCCTCGACCACCTCGGCGAAGGCGTCCTTTCCGGCCATGCGCTCCTCCACGGGGAGCCGACGCCAGGCTGGATCGACGCGGAAGAACTGGTAGGCGACGTACTGACCGCTCACGAACAGGATGGTAGAGCGACGAGTGCGTCCCGGCTCGACTTTGGAGTGCGGTCGGCGTAGTAGGGACCCGACTGCCAGCCGAGCAGGTCGGGCTCGTCCCAGACGTGGAAGATGTAGAGGCCCTCGACGGTCTCCTGATCGCAGACGAGCTCGAACGCCTGGCGGTAGTACTCCTCCTGCGTGGACTCCGGCACCGCGTCGCCCGCCGCCGGGGAGTCGAGGTTCGTGTACACGTCGCGCTTCTCCTCCGGGATCTCCGACTGGACGCCGAACTCCGTGTAGAGGATCGGCAGGTCACCGCCCTCCTGTTCGGTCCCGTCGAACGCCTCCTCGAGGAGCTCGACCAGCTTGTCGTAGTCGGCGAGCCCGATCGTCGTCGAGTTCGGGTGCGCGAAGTCGGGCGGAAGCTCGGAGCGCTCGAGGTAGGGGTGGTGGGCGTAGGCGTCCATCACCGGCCGGTCGCGGCCGCTCTCCCGGTAGAAGCGGCCGAGGTCGCGGATGAACGTCGTCGGCGAGTGCGTCTGCCGTGAGGACTCGGGGTCGTCGCCGCCGCGGGGCGCCGTAGCGCCGCCGATGACGCGAATCTCGGGTGAGACCGCCTTCAGAGCGTCATAGGTCTCGGCGAGCAGCGCGAGGTAGTCCTGCGCCGCCACGTTTTCGCCGTCGGGCCCGAACTGCGGCAGCCAGAAGCGGTTGAGATTCGGCTCGTTGCCGACGATGAACTCACGGAATGCGGGCACCTGCCGCGCGATCGAGGCCGCGTAGGCAGCGAACTCGGTGCGGAGCTCGGCGGTGCGCGGCGTCGTCCGGCTGCCGGGGCTCTGGACGATCAGCAGGGGCCGCACCTTCGCCGCCGAGGCCGCCCGGGCGGCGTTCGTGAGCTCCGCCAACTCCTCGGCCGAGGGCTCCCGGCGACCGGGCTCCCAGAACGAATTGGTGATCGCCGCGCGGAAGCCGGCGTCTGTCAGCTCCCGCATCTTCTGTGTTGCCGCCGCCGGATCCGGGTCGCGGATGAAGTACTCCCAGACGCCCACGTCGACGTGCCTCTCTTCGTCGCCTGAGAGCGAGCAGGCGGCGAGCCCGGACGTGCAGAGGAGCGCAACGCACCCCAGGAGACCCCATTTCGGCACGGGGCACGAGGCTACATTGGATCGAATGGCCACGTCCCTCGAGCCCAAGCTGAAGGCGCTGCCCGCGAAGCCGGGCGTCTACCTGTTCCGCGACGCGAACGGGAAGATCCTCTATGTCGGCAAGGCGAAGTCGCTCCGGCCGCGCGTCCGGAGCTACTTCCAGCAGAGCTCGGACACCCGCTCGTTCATCGACCGGATGATCGACCGGATCGCCGACCTCGAGGTGATCGTCACCGGGACCGAGGTCGAGGCACTGCACCTCGAGCAGAACCTCGTCAAGCGGCACCGGCCGCCGTTCAACGTCCGGCTGCGGGACGACAAGTCGTTCCCGTACATCGCCGTCACCGTGGACGACGACTATCCGCGAGTCATGTTCACGCGCGAGCGGCACCGCCGCGGGGTCGTGTACTTCGGCCCCTACGCGAACGCCAAGAAGGTGCGCGAGACGCTGGACGTCCTCAACCGCGTGTTCCGCTTCCGGCCCTGCGAAGGGCCGACGCCGGGCCGCCACTCCGGCATTCCGTGCCTCGACTTCCACATCGACCGCTGCTTCGCGCCGTGTGTCGGCTACATCTCCAAGGAGGACTACCGGAAGGTGATCGACGGCGTGATCGAGTTCCTCTCCGGGGAGACGCGCCCGATCATTCGCGAGCTCGAGCGCCGGATGAACGAGGCGGCGGCCGACGAGCGGTTCGAGGAGGCGGCGCGGTTCCGGAACCGGCTCTTCTCGGTGCGTCACCTCGCCGAGCGGCAGGCGGCGGACAAGCGGGCGGTCGGAACGGTGGACGTCGTCGGGATCGCGATCGAGGGCGCGAGCGCGGCGGTGCAGGTGTTCCCGCTCCGCGACGGGAAGATGGTCGACCGGTACGCCTTCCACCTCGAGAACGTCGAGGGGCAGGATGTCGAGGCCTTGCTGGAAGCGTTCGTGCTCGAGTACTACGGCTCGGCTCCGTCGATCCCGCCGCAGCTCGTCGTCCCGCGGGAGGCGGGGGACACCTCCGCGCTGGCCGAGTTCCTCTCCGAGCGCCGTGGATCTCGGGTCGAGGTTCGCTCGGCCGAGCGGGGCGAGAAGCGGCGGCTCCAGGAGCTGGCGAACCAGAACGCGCATCTTGCGCTCGAGGCAGACACGGCGAAAGCCGAGCAGTCGCGGCTCAGGCGGGTCGAGGCGCTGGAGGAGCTGCGCGAGGTGCTGAACCTCGAGAGTCTCCCGCTCCGGATCGAGTGCTTCGACGTCTCGAACATCCAGGAGGAGTCCCCGGTGGCCTCGATGGTGGTCTTCCAGGACGCCGTTCCGAAGAAAGCCCACTACCGGAAGTTCGGGATCCGCGGGGTGGACGGCCAGGACGACTACGCGGCCCTGTCAGAGGCCGTGTCGCGGCGGTTCGCGCGAGTCGGGAGCGCGACGCAGGAGGAGTACGACGAGGGCTTCGCGCTGGCGCCGAACCTCGTCGTGATCGACGGCGGGAAGGGACAGCTCTCCGCGGCGATCCAGGCGATGCAGGCATACGACCTCCCGCGGGTCGCCGTCATCTCGCTCGCGAAGCGCGTGGAGGAGGTCTTCGTCCCGGACCGGCCCGACCCGATCCGGCTCGAACGGCATTCACCCGGTTTGCAGTTGCTCCAACGTATTCGGGACGAGGCTCATCGTTTCGCGCTCGGGTTCCACCGCCAGCGGCGCGACGCGAAGGCGCGGGAGTCGATCTTCGACACGCTTCCCGGTGTCGGCCCGGCCCGCAGGCGGGCGCTGCTCCAGCACTTCGGGTCTGCGGAGCAGTTCCTGGCCGCCTCGCAGGAGGAGCTGGAGGGTGTCCCCGGGATTCCGGCGAAGACCGCGCGCGTGATCTACGCCCAGCTGCACAAGGCCGGCCGGGCCTAGCGCCGGGTTGTTTCAGCGCCGGTTAAGCAGGGCCGGCGCCGTCGGTCGAGTCGGGCGCCATGAACGGATAGCGGTAGTCGTGCGCCGGGACGAAGGTCTCCTTGATCGTGCGCGGGCTGACCCAGCGGATCAGGTTCCACATCGAGCCGGCCTTGTCGTTCGTCCCCGACCCGCGCGCGCCGCCAAAGGGCTGCTGGCCGACCACGGCACCGGTCGGCTTGTCGTTCACGTAGAAGTTCCCGGCCGTGTAGCGGAGCCGCTCCCCGGCCTGGTCGATCGCCGCGCGATCCTCCGAGAAGACCGCGCCCGTCAGCGCGTAGGGGTTGTCGTCCACGAGGTCGAGCGTCTCGCTCCACTTGTTCTCGGGATACACGTAGGTGGTGACGATGGGGCCGAAGAGCTCCTCGCGCATCAGCCGAGAGGCCGGGTCGCTGGTCTCGAGCACCGTCGGCTGGATGAAGTAGCCCTCGCTGTCGTCCGCGCCGCCGCCGACGACGACTTCGGCGGCGTTCTCGGCCGCCGTGTCGATCGCCTCCTTGTGCCCGCGCCACGCCTTCTCGTCGATGACTGCGCCCATGTAGTTCGTGAAGTCGGACGACGTCGCCCATGCGGATCGTCGCCACCTCCTTGACGAGCCGCTCCCGAAGCTCCGGCCACATGTTCGACGGCGCATAGATCCTCGAGGCCGCCGAGCACTTCTGTCCCTGGTACTCGAACGATCCACGGAGGATTGCCGTCGCTACGGCGTCCACGTTCGCCGAGGGGTGCGCGACGATGAAGTCCTTGCCGCCCGTCTCGCCGACGATCCGCGGATAGTTTCGGTAGTTCGCGATGTTGTCGCCGATCGTCTTCCACATGCTCTGGAAGACGGGCGTGGAGCCGGTGAAGTGGACGCCGGCGAGGGACTCGCTCGCGAGCGCGGCGTCGCCGACATCGGCGCCCGACCCGTAGACGAGGTTGATCACGCCGGGCGGCAGTCCGGCCTCCTCGAACAGCTTCATCACCCAGTGGGCGGAGAACGCGGCGGTGGACGCCGGCTTCCAGACGACCGTGTTGCCCATCAGCGCCGCCGAGCTCGGCAGGTTCGCCCCGATGGCCGTGAAGTTGAAGGGCGTGACCGCGAAGACGAAGCCCTCCAGCGGCCGGTACTCCATCCGGTTCCAGATCCCAGGCGAGGAGACGGGGCTGCTCCGAGTAGATCCGGAGCATGAACTCGACGTTGAAGCGGAGGAAGTCGATCGTCTCGGCGGCGGCGTCGATCTCGGCCTGGTGCGCCGTCTTCGACTGGTTGAGCATGGTGGCCGCGACGAGCGTCGAGCGCCAGGGGCCGGAGAGCAGCTCGGCCGCGCGGAGGAAGACGGCGGCGCGCTCCTCCCACGGCCAGCGGTGCCAATCCTCCCAGGCCTCGCCCGCGGCCTTGACCGCGCGCTCGACCTCGTCCGGCCCGCCCTTGTGCACCTGGGCGAGGACACTCTTCTTGTCGTGCGGCTCGACGGCGTCGAACATGGAGCCGGTCTTGACCTCCTCGCCGCCGATCACGAGCGGGATCTCGAGTTGCTGCGCGCGCATCTCGTCGAGACGCCGCTTGAGCTCGGCGCGCTCGGGCGACCCCGGCGCGTAGTCCAGTTGAGGCTCGTTTCTCGGAGCCGGAGGGCGGAAGAGGCCTGGAGCGCTCACCGCCTGTGATCGTATAGCCGGACGTGGCGCTTTCGGAGGACGTTCGCAACGAGTTGGCCGCGATCGCCCCGCGGCGGGAGTGCGACAAGCTCGCGGAGCTGTCGGCGCTCTTCCATACCGCGGGCTCGATCCACCTGCGCGGGCGCGGAGAGGTGTCCGTGCACCTCGACGTGTCCAGCTCGGCCGTTGCGCGACGGGCGTTCTCGCTGCTCCGGGGGTTCGACGTCGAGTGCGAGATCCGGAGCTACCGCCGCCGGGCCTTCGAGGGCGGGACGCGCTATCAGCTCCACGTCGAAGGGCAGAGCCGAGCGCTGCAGGTGCTTCACGAGGCGGGCGTGGTCAGTGCACGGCTCGGGCCGCTCGACCGGCCGCCGAAGCGCGTCGTCGCTCGCGCGTGCTGCCGGGGCGCTTATCTGCGCGGCGCGCTGCTCGGCGCGGGGAGCGTCTCGAGGTCGCATCTCGAGCTGCGCACCGGTGAGAGGAGCGGCGCCGAGTTCATCGCCCAGGTCGCGGCCGCCGAGGAGATCGAGCTGGGCGTGCAGGAGCGCGCCGGCCACGCGTTCGCCTATGCGAAGGGCGCCGAGACGATCGCCGAAGTGCTGGCGGCGGCCGGAGCTGCGAGCGCCGTCCTGACCTTCGCGGAGCGAAGCGTCGTCGGCGCGGCGAAGGCGCGGGCGAACCGGCTCGCAAACGCGGATCACGCCAACCTCGTGCGCTCGAGCCGCGCGGCCGGGAAGCAGCTGAAGGCTGTGCGGCGACTCCAGCGTCGTGGGTTCGAGCGGTTGCCGGACGAACTCAGGGAGCTCGCGGAGCTGCGGTTGGCCCATCCATCGATCTCACTGCGGGAGCTGGGACTGAAATGTCGACCGCCGGCTACCAAGGCGACGGTTCACCGTCGCCTCCAGCGGCTCATCCGAATCGCCGAAACGTAAGCGGCCGCTAAGGCGTCGCTTGCGACGCCGTTTAGAGGCCGTACGGGCTTTGCCCGCGCGGCCGTGGTACGACGGCCCGCTCGCTGCCGCAAACGGCAGCGGCGGGCCGGAGGGGAAGCTCCGAGGACGACCTCCCCCTCCAGTTGAACCGCGCTCCGGACCGTGGCGTCGAACGGGGTCTGAATTCGACGCCGGACGAGCGCAGACCCGCCGTTGAGTCAGTATGACGGAAAGGCTGCGGGCGGTTCTAACGGGTGATGCGGAGCGGCGCCGAGAAGAAGCTCTTGCGCGCCGGGTTCAGCGCCGCCTTGAGCGTGACGCGGAAGCTGTAGCGGCCCGGGCGGAAGCGCATGGAGAAGCGAACGATCCGCGAGCGGTACGCGTTGACGCTGCCCGCCTGCCGGAGCACACGCCGTCCGCGTGCGTTGTAGAGGCCGGCCTCGAAGCGCGCGTCCTCGTCCGCGTTTGCGACGAGTGCAAGGGTCAGTCGCCTCGCCGGGAGCCTGCGCTTGACGGGCCATTTCACCTTGGCGCCCTCGACGCGGGTCGTGTGGCGCCAGGCGCGCATCGAGCCCTGGCAGCGCCCGCCGGTCTGGGCCACGACCGACTTGACGGCGTCGAACGACGGCCTGCGGGTTCCGTCCGCTCGGACGAGCCCGGCCTGCCATCGATCGAGATCCGCCTCGTCGCGGAGCAGGAAGAACAGCACCGAGTCCACCGCTGCGTCGCAGGCGACGTACCGGAGCGCCTCGCCGTAGATCGATGCCTGCGCACTCTCGTCCGTCGGCGCGACGTTCTCGCGGCCGTGGTAGGAGCCTGCGGAGGCGGGGTGCACGCCGACCTGCCAGCCCAGCTCGTCGAGGCGGAACCTCAAGCCGTTCGAGCTCGTGCCCTCAGGGAAGGTCGGCTGGGCGGTGCCGCGGAACGCGTCCCAGACGGCCTGCTTGATCCGCCCGAGGTTGGGGATGCCGGCGTTCGGCCAGCGGTAGCCCTTCATCAGCGGGTCGCGGTCCTGGTCGGGGTAGGGGTGGAAGGCGAGCTCGTCCATGACCGGCTTGCGGCGGCCGCTCGAGCGATAGGCCTTGCCGAGGCCGTGGATGAAGCGGACCGGCGAGGTCGAGACGTTGTTGGCGGCGTCCGGCCTGTCCCCGCCGCGCGGCGAGAGCCCGAGCCCGACAACCTTGATCGCGGGATCGACTGCCTTGAGGGCGTCGTAGGCCGCCGCGAGCAGGGAGAAGTACGAGGCCGAGGAGAGGTTCTCGCCGGCGCTGCCGAACTGCGGCTGCCAAAACCGGGGCTGGTTCGGCTCGTTGCCGATGATGAAGTCCTTCACCGTCGGATAGGTCCGGGCGAGGAGCTCGACGTAGGCGGCATAGGCGCCGACCGAGCCCGGAGTGTCGGCGATCGCCTTGGCACGAGTCGGGGCGACCGAGAAGACGACGCGCACTCCGCGGAGGCTCGCGAACGGGACGTACAGGTCGAGCAGCGCGCGGTTCTGGATCGTCGTCGGAGCCGAGGCGTCGAAGGAGACCGAAACCCGGTTCTCCGTCATCCCGAGCTCGCCCAGGTGGTCGAAGAACCAGGAGCTCTGGTCGCCGTGGGTGCCGAGGTCGTCGGCGACGCCGACGCGGAGTGCGGCGGAGGCGCTGCCGGTGACGGCGAGCGTGGATACGAGCAGGGCAAGGACGACGGCGGAGCGCTGCATTCGCCCTCACCTTCGGCGGCGAAAGCTGGGCGGCTCATCCCCCGCCCGGGTGACGGCTAGTGGCGGCCGGTGACTCGCAGCGACGCCGAGAAGCTCTTCGTCCGAGCCTGGTTCAGCGAGGCTCGTAGCTTCACGCGCAGGGTGTAGCGACCCGGCCGGAAGCGCGCGGTCACGCGGATGACCCGCGAGCGGTACGCCTTGACCGTCGACCGGGTGCGGACGATCCGCCGCTTCCCGCGGTAGACGGCCACCTCGGCCGTCGCGTCCTCCTGAGCGTTGGCGACGAGCGCAAGCGTCAGGCGTCTCGCCGGCAGCACTCGTGCCTTCGGGAAGCGGAGCCTGGCACCCGTGACCTTCGTCGTATGGCGCCACGAGCGGAACTGTCCGGAGCACCGGCCGTTGCCTCGCGCGAGTTCCGCCTTGACGGCGTCGAACGAGCGTCGCGGCGATCCGTCGGCTCGGAGAAGCCCGGCCTGCCAGCGCTCGAGGTCCGGCTCGTCCCGGAGAAGGAAGAAGAGGACCGACCGCACCGAGGCGTCGCACGCGAGGTAGCGGATCGCCTGCGCGTAGATCGCCGACTGGGTCGCTTCGGTGGTCGGGCGGATGCTCTCGAATCCGAAATAGGCCCCCGCCGAACTGGGCGGGATTCCGACCTGCCAGCCGAGCTCGCCAAGGCGGAACGCGACCCGTCCGCGGGAACGTCCTTCGCCGAACGTGGGTTGTCGCGTGCCCCTGAAGGCGTCCCAGAACGCCTGCTTGATGCGGTCGAGGTTGGGAACGCCTGCGTTCGGCCAGCGGTAGCCCTTCATCAGGGCATCGGTGTCCCGGTCGGGGTACGGGTGGAACCCGAGCTCGTCCATGATCGGCGCCCGCCGGCGGGAGCTCCGGTAGGCCTTCCCGAGCCCGCTGATGAAGCGCACCGGCGACACGGAGACGTTGTCGCGTGCATTCGGCTGGTCGTTGCCGCGCGGCGAGAGCCCGACGCCGATGACGGTGATGGATGGATCGACGGCCTTGAGGGCGTCGTAGGAACGGGCGAGCAATGAGTAGTACGCCGTCGGCGAGACGGCGGCGCCGCGCCTGAACTGCGGCTGCCAGAAGCGGGGCTGGTTGGGCTCGTTGCCGACGACGTAGTCCTTGACGGTCGGAAACGTGCGGGCCAGGTGCGCGAGGAAGGCGGCGTACTGGCCCGGTGCGGCAGGGCTCGACGTGATCGCGGTGGCCCTTGCTGGTGCGACGGCGAAGACGACGCGGGTCCCGCGCAGCGAGGCGAGCGGCAGATAGAGCTCTAGCGCCTGCTGTCGCTCGATGGCCGTGGGCGCCGCGGGATCCCAGGAGATCGAGATCCTGTTCTCGCGCATGCCGAGGCCGCCGAGAGTGTCGAAGAATGTCGGCGAGTTGTGGGGAGCGACGCCCCAGTCGTCGACGACCCCGACATCCATCGCGGAGGCTGGCCCGGCCAAGGCGAGAGCGGAGAAGACTGCAGCGGTCAGGATGCGCATCCGCGGCAGGCTAGCGACACCGATCGGCTGGCCCCTCATCCGATTTAGACTCGTCTGAGCGACCTAAGGGGGATTCGATCAATGGCGAAGCGCGTTGCGATCAACGGATTCGGCCGCATCGGCCGCAACTTCTTCCGGGCCTCGCTGAAGCGGGACCCCGATTTCGAGATCGTCGCGATCAACGATCTCGCGACGGACGACGTGCTCGCTCACATGCTCAAGTACGACTCCACCCACGGGGTCCTCGGAGCAGACGTGAGCCATGGCGAGGGCGAGCTGATCGTCGACGGCCGGTCGATCAAGTCGCTGTCGGAGCGCGAGCCGGAGTCCCTGCCCTGGGGCGACCTTGGCGTGGACGTCGTCGTCGAGTCCACGGGCCTCTTCACCGACCGCGAGGGTGCGCAGCAGCACCTGGCGGCGGGCGCGAAGAAGATCGTGATCTCGGCGCCGGCCACCGACCCCGACGTGACGCTCGTGCTCGGGGTGAACGACGACACGTACGACCCTGATCGGCACGACATCATTTCCAACGCCTCCTGCACGACCAACTCCGTCGCGCCGATGGCGAAGGTGCTACTCGAGGAGTTCGGGATCGAGCAGGGCTTCATGACCACGATCCACGCGTACACGACTGAACAGCAGCTCCAGGACCAGATCGCGATGACTCGGAAGGGCAAGCCGGATCTGCGCCGGATGCGCGCGGCGCCGCAGAGCATCATTCCCTCGACGACCGGCGCCGCGAAGGCGACGGCGCTCGTGATCCCGGAGCTGAAGGGCAAGCTCGACGGGATGGCGATGCGCGTGCCCGTGCCTGACGGGTCCGTCACCGATCTCGTCTGCATCCTGGAGCGGGAGGCATCCGCGGAAGAGGTCAACGACGCGTACCGGCGGGCCGCGGACGCCCTCGGCGAGGTCATGGAGTTCACCGAGACGCCGCTGGTGTCGGCGGACATCGTCGGGAACCCGGCATCGTGCATCCTCGACGGCCTGTCCACGATGGCCAGCGGCCGGATGGTCAAGGTGATCGGTTGGTACGACAACGAGTGGGGTTACAGCTGCCGCCTCTCGGACGTCGTGGAGAAGGTCGCCGCGTCCGTGGGCGAAGCGGTCCCGGCCTAGTTGCGAAAACCCCGCTCTGTTCGCGACGCCGACGTCGGCGGCAAGAGCGTGCTCGTGCGCGCCGACCTGAACGTGCCGCTCGAGGACGGGCGGGTCGCGGACGACACGCGCATTCGCGCGGCCCTGCCGACGCTCGAGCTGCTGTTCGAGCGCGGCGCGTCGGAGGTCGCCGTGTGCTCGCACCTGGGGCGCCCCAAAGGCCCCGATCCCGGGTTCTCGATGGCTCCGGTCGAGGCGCGGCTGCGCGAGCTCCTGGCCGACGAGCGGCTGATCGTGCTCGAGAACACGCGCTTCGACCAGGGCGAGACGAAGAACGACTCGCGATTCGCGCGCGAGCTGGCCGACGAGCGCGACCTGTTCGTCATGGACGCGTTCGGGTCGGCGCACCGGGCGCACTCCTCCACGGTCGGCGTCGCCGAGCTGCTTCCGGCGTACGCAGGCCTGTTGCTGGAGCGAGAGCTGGAGATGCTCGGCCGGCTGCTCGGTGAGGTCGAGCGGCCGTTCACGCTCATCTCGGGCGGCGCCAAGGTGGAGGACAAGCTCGGGGTGCTCCGCAACCTGGGCGGACGCGCCGACGACGTGCTGATCGGCGGGAAGATGGCCGAGGAGATCCGGGAGTCGAGCCCGCTCGCGTTCGAGGTCGTGCTCCCGGTGGACGTCGTCGCGGCCGCGGCCTTCGAGGCGGATGCCGAGTCGAAGGTCGTCCCGTACGACGAGCTCCCGGACGGCTGGCTCGGGCTCGACATCGGCCCCGAGACGCGCCGGCTCTTCGCCGAGCGGCTGGCGGACGCGAAGACGGTGTTCTGGAACGGCCCGATGGGCGTCTTCGAGTGGCCGCGCTTCGCCGAGGGGACGAAGGCGGTCGCGGAGGCCGTCGCGGGCGTGGACGGGTTCACGGTCGTCGGAGGCGCCGATTCCGTCCGCGCACTGACCGAGCTCGGGCTCGAAGAGCGGGTTTCGTGGGTCTCGACGGGCGGCGGGGCGTCCCTCGAGCTCCTCGAGGGCGAAGAGCTGCCCGGCGTCGCCGCGATCCCGGCGGCGTGAGCCGGGCCGGGCTTGCGAGGGACTGTCCCTCGGACTCGGCTTGCGGGGACATGGAGTTCGTGACGAATGCGTGACGATGTTGCCGTGGACCTGTTCGTTTTGCCGCTGAAAAGGCACGCTGACGATCTCGCTGCCGGCGGACGGCTGTCCCGATGGGACGGCCGACCCGGTCACCCAGTCTTGGACCGAGACCGCAGTGCGTCGTAGGATCCGCCCATGCTGATCGCAGCCAACTGGAAGATGTTCAAGACGCCGTCCGAGACGGCCGAGTTCTGTGCCGCGCTGCGCGATCGGGAATCCGAGCTCGACGGCACCGACGTCGTCGTCTGCCCGCCGTACACGTCGCTTCACCACGCCGTCTCCGTCCTCGCGGGAACCTCGATCGCGGTCTTTGCGCAGAGCGTGCACTGGGCGGCCGAGGGGCCGTACACCGGCGAGGTGTCCGCGGCGATGCTCGGCGAGCTCGGGGTGACCGGCGCGATCGTCGCGCACTCCGAGCGGCGCCAGCTCTTCGCCGAGACCGACGAGACGGCCGCGCTGCGCGTCGAGGGTGCGCTCGACGGTGGGCTGAGTGTGATCGCCTGCGTCGGCGAGACCGAGGGCGAGCGCGAGGCGGGGGAGACCGACGCGGTCCTTCGACGCCAGGTCGAGGCGCTCCGCGTTGTCGTCGACGAGGACCACCTCGACCGACTGGCGCTCGCCTACGAGCCGGTCTGGGCGATCGGCACCGGGCGCACGGCGACGCCCGACCAGGCGGAGGAGGCGCACGAGCTGATCAAGGGCATCCTGGAGGTGCCCGTCCTCTACGGCGGCTCGGTCAAGCCGGACAACGCGGACGACCTCCTCCGGCAGCCGAACGTCGACGGCGCGCTCGTCGGCGGCGCCTCGCTCGAGATCGACTCGTTCATCGCGATTTGCCGATCAGGCGCAGCCTCGTAGCGCTCGTGATCCTCGACGGGTGGGGCTGCGCGCCGCCCGGGCCCGGCAACGCCGTCGAGTTGGCGAAGACGCCCGTCTTCGACCGGCTCTGGGCCGAGTTCCCGCACTCGCACCTGAGCGCGTCGGGCGCTGCGGTCGGCCTCCCGCCCGGACAGATGGGGAACTCGGAGGTGGGGCATCTGACGATCGGGTCGGGCCGCGTGCTCTTCCAGGACCTGATGCGGGTCAACGCCGCGATCGAGAGCGGGGAGCTCTTCGAGAACCCGGCACTCGTCGAGGCCTTCGAGCACGCGAAGGCGCGAGGGGCGAACGTGCACTTGCTCGGGCTCGTCTCATACGGAGGCGTCCACTCGCACATCGACCACCTGCGGGCGCTGCTCGAGCTGGCTCTCCGCCAGGGGATGGAGGACCGCACGTGGATTCATGCCTTCACGGACGGCCGTGACGTCTCCCCGACGTCGGCGGTCCAGGATCTCGCCGAGCTGCCCGCCGAGAGGATCTCCACCGTCATCGGGCGCTACTACGCGATGGACCGCGACAAGCGCTGGGAGCGAACCGAACGAGCGCTCGCAGCACTGTTGCGGGGCGACGGCGTGCCGGGGTCGGACCCCGTCACGGAAGTGAAACGAAGCTACGACGAGGGCGTCACGGACGAGTTCATCGAGCCGATCGTGCTTGCCGGCCGCGCGCGGATCGCGCCCGAGGATGTTGCGATCGTGTTCAACTTCCGCCCGGACCGCGCGAGGCAGTTGACGGAAAGGCTTCTGGCCTCAGGATGCGAGGTAGTGACGATGACGCGCTACCGAGACGACTTCGAGTGCCCGGTCGCCTTCGCAGAGCAGGAGGTCGTCAACACGCTGGCCGAGGTGCTTTCGGAGAACGGCCTGGGGCAGCTCCACGTCGCTGAGACCGAGAAGTACGCGCACGTCACCTACTTCTTCAACGGCGGCCGGGAGGAAGAGTGGCCGGGCGAGATCAGAGTGCTCGTCCCGTCGCCCAGGGACGTCCCGAGCTACGACCACAAGCCCGAGATGTCGGCCCGGGAGGTCACGGATCGGTTCGTCGACGCTTTGGAGGAGCACGACCCTGCGTTCGCCGTGCTCAACTTCGCGAACCCGGACATGGTGGGCCACACGGGCTCGATTCCGGCGGCCGTGAAAGCGGTCGAGACAGTCGACGCATGCCTCGGACGCGTCGTCGAAGCCGTCGAGAAACAGGGTGGCGTCTGTCTCGTCACGGCCGACCACGGCAACGCCGAGCAGATGCTCCAGGCCGACGGAAGCCCCCATACGGCGCACACCACGAACCAGGTTCCGCTCGTGCTGACCGACACAACCGCTTCACTTTTCGACGGAGAACTGGCAGACTTGGCAGTTGCGGCCCTCGAGCTCCTCGGACTCGATAAGCCTTTACAGATGACCGGTAAAAACTTGATATCGGGTTAGCGACTACCCGTCTATACTCCAGCGACTTGGCGCTCCCCCAGCCAGATTTCGGTGTACTAAAAAAGGCCCAGCGCGGCGATGAACGGGCGTTCAGCCTGATCGTCCGGGCCTACGAGACGCCCGTATACAACTACGTGCTGCGTCTCGTCGGCGACCGCTCATTGGCCGAGGACCTCACACAGGAGGTCTTCCTCCGCGTGTACCAGGGCCTGCCGAAGTTCTCGCTCCGGTGCCGGTTCACGACCTGGCTCTTCCAGGTGACCAAGAACCGGGTGCTGGACGAGCTCCGAGCGGTGGAGAGACGACCGCGCGCAGTCGTCTGCCTCGACGACATCCCGCCGCTCGAGGTGCTGGACGCGCCGGTCGAGCAGGCCGAGGCGATGGACGCCGTGTGGCGCGCCGTCAACGACCTCACGGTCGACCTGAAGATGGCGCTGCTGCTCCGGGACGTTGTCGGCCTCTCGTACACGGAGATCGCCGACTCCCTCGAGATCACGCTTGCGACCGTCAAGTGGCGGATCTACAAGGCGCGCGAGGAAGTCCAGCTTTCGCTGGCCCGCGAGGGCATCACCTTCGGCGACCAGGAGCAGGCTCCGGCAGTCGTCGAAGCTCCCGTCGCCTAACCGGCTCGCGCTCGCAGCCACTCCGCCAGGACCCTCGCCGACTCGGCGGGTGTCTCGCCGCGCGGGACGGCCTCGGCGCGCACGGGCTGGGCTGGCGGTGGTGCGGGATCGTCGTCCCCACGGGTGAGCCCAAAGGCAAGCCCGGCCGTCAGCGCTGCGACGCCGAGCAGGCCGGCGGCCGCCACTTGTGGCCATGACACGCCCGCGGTTCGCTTCGGCGGTCCGATGACCCGGGTCGCGACCGTGACGTCGCCGGCGGCGGGAATGGATTCCGCCGGTGTCTCGGGCGAGGCCTGAGCGAGCTCGTGCGCCAAGCCGGCCGCCGACGGCGGCCGATCCGCGGGATCCGGTGCTAGGCACCGGCGCACGACGTCCTGCAGCTCCTGCGAGACCCCGTCGATCGGCGGCGGTAGCCCCTCGCGCTGCTTGACCGGAAGCTCGGCCAGCGACTCGAACGTGTACGGCGGACGCCCGGAGAGGAGCTCGTACGTCACCGCGCCGAGCGAGTAGAGATCGGCGGCCGATGTGACCCGCTCGCCGAGCGCCTGCTCGGGTGCCAGGTACGCGGCAGTCCCCAGGATCGTCCCAGCAAGCGTGAGCTGTGTCCCGTCCACGGGCCGGGCGATTCCGAAGTCGACGATCTTGAGCGTGTCGTCTGCGCGGACGAGCAGGTTCTGCGGCTTGATGTCGCGGTGGACGAGCCCGGCCTCGTGCGCGTGCTCGAGCCCTGCGCAGGCCTGCAGGACCAGGTCAACCGCCCGGTCCGGGTCGAGCGGGCCGCTCTGGGCGAGCAGCTCGGCGAGCGTGCGCCCCTCGACGCACTCCATGACGATGAAAGGGATCCCCTCCTCCTCTCCGACGTCGAAGACGGCGACGATGTTCGGGTGCGAGAGGCCGGCGGCCGTGCGCGCCTCGCGCATGAACCGCTCGCGGAAGATCTCGTCGCCGCTCATCGCCTCCGAGAGCCGCTTGATCGCGACGTCCCGGCCAAGCCGATCGTCCCGCGCGAGGTGGACGGTCGCCATTCCGCCTTGGCCGAGCGAGCGCCCGACGCGGTAGCGCCCCACGACGATCTGGGCGCTCAACGCCCGTCCTCCGTGGTCGTCACGGTCGGGGTCTCCTCGGTGGTCGTCTCCTCCGTCGTGGTCTCCTCCGGAATGGTGGTGGTCTCCGACGGGACCGACTCGGTCGTCGTGTCCTCCCCGTCGTCCTCGTCGTCCTTCTTCCGCTTGCGCTTCTTGCCGCGGTCGTCGTCCTTCTCCTCATCGCCCTCATCGGTGTCCGGAGGAGGCGGAGGGACCTTGTCGATGCACTTCGGCACTCCCAGCTCGAGCTCGTTCGCCGCGCCGGAGAGCTCCTCCAGGTAGGCCTCGGGCACCCTGCCTTCGTTGATCGCGGCGGTGAGGCGCTCTCTGAGCAGCGTCGCAGACTCCGCTGCGCCGCACGAGTCGCCGCCGTCGAGGCGGTCCGCGACCTCGTCGCTCAGGTCGGCGAGCTCCGTCGCGATGGCGCGCTCGATCCGGGGCCCCTCGACCTCGGAGTCCACCTGCTCTTCCTGGCCGCCGCATCCGGTCAGGACGAGCGCAGCGCTACACGCCGTGAGCCAGACGCTCAGCGAGCGAATCGGGCAACCCCCTTTCCCTGATCTCGGCCTGCGTTCGCGCCAGAGGGTAGGCGATGCGCCTGAACCGAGCCTCGCCCGACACGAGGTCGAGACGAAGCCACGCCGCACGCGGATCGCCGTCCCGCGGCTGGCCGACCGAGCCCGGGTTCAGCAGCCACCGGCCGGCCCCGAGCGCCGCCGAGAAATCCGCCGGCACGCTGCCTCCCTCGATCGTGTCGCCCGAGAGGACCGCGGCCGTCGCCACATGGCTGTGCCCGACGAGGACGATGGGCGCCTCGGTGCGGGCGAACGAGTCGGCGACCGCGACCTCGTCGAGGACGTAGTCCCAGACCGGATCGCGAGGGCTGCCGTGGTAGAGCTCGAAGCCGTCGAGCGTCGCAGTCGGCTCGAGCGAGGAGAGGAACTCGCGCGACTCGGGTGAGAGCTCCCCGCCGGTCCAGACCGATGCAGCCCCAGCTTCCGGGTTGAAGTCCTCGAGTTCGACCGCCGCAGAGCCGAGCGCCACGAGATCATGGTTCCCGACGAGCGTCTGCGTACACCTTTCCCGGACGAGATCGCAGCATTCGTTCGGCCGCGGGCCGTAGCCCACGGTGTCGCCGAGACACCAGATCTCGTCCGGCGGATCCCGGTCGATCTCCGCCAGCACCGCCTCGAGCGCGTAAAGGTTCGCGTGGATGTCCGAGATGACTGCGAGCCGCACGCGGAGATTGTGGGTGATCGGCGTGGTGGCCGGGTGGCTCCTCGCCGCCGCTCTGCTCTGGAGGACGGGCGTGCCCGACCTGGAGCTCACGGACGTGGATCCGGAGACGGTGTTCCCGTCCGAGTACCTCGAGCGCAGCGACCGCTACGCCCGGTTCCTCCGCGTGAACTGGGTGGCCGCGACGCTCGTCCACCTCGCCGTGCTGGTCGTGTGCGTGCGGCTGGCGCCGCGGTTCCGCGTTCGGGGCATCCCGGGCGGCGTTGCCCTCGGGCTCGGAACGCTCGTCGTGGTCTGGGTCGCCGGGCTGCCGTTCGTCCTGGCCGCGCAGTGGTGGCGCCGCCGATATGACGTCTCGGACGCCGATTACGCCACGATCCTGCTCGATCCCTGGCTGGAGCGGGCCGGCGGCCTGGTGGTCGCGGGACTGGCGATCGCACTCGTCATGCTGCTGGCCCGCCGGCTCGGAGACCGCTGGTGGCTCGTCGGCGGGCCGGCATTCGCCGCCGTCGGCGCCGCCTTCGTCCTCGCACAGCCGTACCTGCTCGCCCCGCGCGTCGAGCCGCTTCGCGACCCCGCACTCGTCGCCGAGATCCGCGAGCTCGCGCGGGCGCAGGGAGTGGGGGAGGTGGACGTCGAGGTGAAGGATGCGAGCCGCCGCACGCGCGCGTTGAACGCCGAGTTCTTCGGAATCGGCCCGACGAAGCGGATCGTGATCTGGGACACCGCCCTCGAGCGGCTGACGCGGCCCGAGCTCCGAGTCCTCGTCGCGCACGAGTTCGGGCATGTCGACGCGAACCATGTCTGGAAGGGCATCGGCTGGCTGTTCCTGTTCGCCGTCCCGGGCGCCTACGTGATCGCGCGGGTCACGCGGAGGCGAGGCGGCCTCGCCGACCCGCACGCCGTCCCCCTCGCGCTGCTGGCGCTCGACGGTGTTCCAGCTGGCGATCCTGCCGGCCACGAACGCGATCACCCGGCGCTACGAGCGCGAGGCTGACTGGCTCAGCCTGCAGGCGACCGACGACCCGACGGCGTTCGAGGGCCTGACGAAGAAGCTGACCGAGGCAGCGCTCGCCGATCCCGATCCTCCGTTCTGGGCGCGAGTCGTCCTCGCGACGCACCCGACGCCGATGGAACGGATCGAACTGGCTAGGAGTCTTGCTCGCGCGGGGGCGCCTCGGGAAGGTTCTTGATCCCCTCCCGGGTCGACCACTTCGACCACGAGTCCTGCATCGCCTCGAGGAGCTCCTCCAGGAAGCGCGGCGACACGTTCACGCGCGAGACGACCACGCCCGGGATGTCGCCCTCCTCGACCTCGTGGTCGATGCGGGCGAAGGTCAGGGTGAACTCGTAGTCGGAGAAGCTGATGTTCGCGAAGTTCGCGTAGACCCCGGCCATGTTCTCGGGGTCGAGGTGGATGTTCAGCTGGCGACCGGGGGAGCCGTCCTCCATGTGGCGATACTACCGCCGTGCCTGCGAACGCGATTCTCAGCCTCGAAGCGGCGCTCGAGCGCCTTGCCGGCGCGCCGGTGACGCTCGAGCGCCCGAGCCGCTCCGAGCACGGCGACTACGCCACGAACGTGGCGATGCGGCTCGGCCCGCAGAACGGCCGGCCGCCGAGGGAGCTCGCTGAGCAGCTCGCCGGCCAGGCGACGGAGCTCGAGCTCGTTGAGCGCGCGGAGGTGGCCGGGCCGGGCTTCCTCAACCTCTTCCTGCAGCCCGCCTGGTATGCGGAGGCGCTCGGAGAGATCCTCGAGGCGGGAGAGCGGTACGGAGGCGGCTTCGTCGAGACCGCCGAGCGCGTCCAGGTCGAGATGGTGTCGGCGAACCCGACCGGCCCGCTCACGGTCGGCTCGGCGCGAAACGGCGCCTACGGCGACGCGGTCGCGCGGCTGCTCGAGTTCGCGGGCAACACGGTCGAGCGCGAGTACTACTTCAACGACGTCGGTCGCCAGATCGAGCTGTTCCGCGAGTCCGTCGAGGCGCGTCGGCGCGGCGAGGAGCCGCCCGAGGACGGCTACACGGGCGACTACGTGGCCGAGATCGCGACGGAGCCCGGAGACCCGGTCGAGCGCATGCTGGACGAGATCAAGCGCGAGCTCGACGCGTTCCGGATCCACTTCGACTCGTGGGTGCTCCAGCGGGAGATCACGCTGGAAGTGGAGGATGCACTGCCTCAGCTGGAGACGTACGAAGCCGAAGGAACGCTCTGGGCGAAGACGAGTTCGTTCGGCGACGACAAGGATCGGCCGCTCCAGCGCTCGGCCGACGGCAGCTACCTGTACTACGCGGCGGACGTCGCCTACGTCCGCAACAAGTTCGAGCGTGGCTTCGACCGCTTGATCTACGTCCTCGGCGCCGACCATCACGGGTACGTCCCGCGACTCAAGGCCGCCGCGGCGATGCTCGGCTACGACGCGGAGCGGCTCGAGGCGCTGATCTACCAGCTCGTCCACATCGTCGAGGGCGGCCAGGCGAAGCAATCCTCCAAACGGCGCGGCGACGTCGTCTTCCTCAACGAGCTCGTGGACAAGATCGGGGTCGACGCCGCCCGCTGGTACCTCGTCTCGCGAGGACACGACCAGGCGATCGACATCGACGTCGATCTGGCGCGCGAGCGGAGTGAGAAGAACCCCGTCTACTACGTCCAATACGCGCACGCGCGGATCGCGGGGATCCTCCGCAACGCGGGCGGCGCGGAAGCCTCGGCCCAAGCGCTCGATCCGGCGCCCGAGGAGCGCGACCTGATCAAGCGGCTCGTCGAGTTCCCCGATGTCGCCGCAGAGGCGGCCGAGAGGCGCGCCCCCCACGGGCTCCCGAACTATGCAATCCGGCTCGCGGACGACTTCCACCGCTTCTACCACCACCATCGCGTGCTCGAAAGCGAGCAACAGGCGTTCCGCCTCGGCCTTGTGAGGGCGACGAAGGCTGTGCTCGCCCGGTCGCTCGATCTCGTCGGCGTCGAGGCTCCCGACCGGATGTAGCGCAGTAGGATCGGCGCGTGGCCGCGCCCTCCAAGGCTCCCGACCGGAACCTCGCGCTCGAGCTCGTCCGCGTCACGGAGGCGGCCGCGATGGCCGCCGGGCGGTGGATCGGCCGCGGTGACAAGATCGCCGCCGACCAGGCCGCCGTCGACGCGATGCGCACCGTGATGGACACGGTGTCGATGGCCGGGGTGGTGGTCATCGGCGAGGGGGAGAAGGACGAGGCGCCGATGCTCTACAACAGCGAGGAGATCGGGAACGGCCAGGGCCCGGAGGTGGACGTGGCCGTCGATCCCCTCGAGGGAACCCGTCTGACGGCCCTCGGGATGCCGAACGCGATCACGACCGTCGCCCTCGCCGAGCGCGGGACGATGTACTTCCCCGGCGCCGCGGTCTACATGGACAAGATCGCGACCGGCCCGGAATCGGCGGACGCGGTCTCGATCGACGCCTCGGCGACGGACAACGTCCGTGCGGTCGCGGAGGCGAAAGGCGTCTCGGTCAGCGAGGTGGCCGTCGTCGTCCTCGACCGGCCGAGGCACGAGGAGCTCGTCGCCGAACTGCGGGAGGCCGGGGCGAAGGTGCTGCTGATCACCGACGGCGACGTTGCGCCGGCGATCGCGGCGGCGCAGCCTGGAACCGGGGTGGACATGCTGATGGGCGTCGGCGGCACTCCCGAAGGTGTCCTCTCGGCGGCGGCGCTCAAATGCGTCGGCGGCGCGATCCAGGGCAAGCTCTGGCCGCGCACCGACGAGGAGCGCCAGAGCCTCGTCGACGACGGCTACGACCTCGATCGCGTCTTGACCACCGACGATCTCATCGGTAGCCAGAACGTGTTCTTCGCCGCCACCGGCGTGACGACCGGAGCGCTCCTCCGCGGCGTCCGCTACACGCGCGACGGAGCCACGACGGACTCGATCGTCATGCGCTCACGCAGCGGAACGGTGCGCCGCATCGAGGCGACGCACGCGTTCGGGAAGCTCGAGGAGATCTCGAACCTCGCGCTCCGCTAGGCCAGCGCCTCTTCCTTCTCCCAGTCGGGCGCGTAGGAGCCGGACCGTGCGGCGCCGTTGAACTTCGCGCGCCGGTAGTAGGCCTGCTGTGCGGCCTCGACGTTCGCCTCCTCGCCGCCCCAGGCCTTCAGCGCCGGCGCCTGGAGCGCACGGCCGTACGAGAACGAGAGCTGCCACGGGTGGGGGCCGCGTTGGTTCATCGCGTTGAGCCTGGCGGTTGCGTCCTCGTCCGACATGCCGCCAGAGAGGAAGACGACTCCGGGCACGGCGGCGGGAACGGTGTTCGCGAGGCAGCTGATCGTCCGGTCGGCGACCGTGTCGACGTCCGCCTGATCGGACGACTCGTAGCCCGAGACGACCATGTTCGTCTTCAGGAGCGTGCCCTCGCGCTCGACGCGCTGGTCGAAGAGCTCCGTGAAGAGGGCGCGCAACGTGCGCTCGCTCACCCGGAACGACTCGTCGATCGAGTGGCCCCCGTCCATCAGCACTTCGGGCTCCACGATCGGGACGAGCCCGGCCTCCTGGCTCAGCGCGGCATAGCGCGCGAGCGCGTGCGCGTTCGTCCAGATCGCGTACTCGCTCGGCCTCCCGGAGCCGATGTTGATGACGGCGCGCCACTTGGTGAAGCGTGCGCCCAGCTCGTAGTACTCCTCACAGCGCTCGCGCAGCCCGTCGAGCCCCTCGGTGACCGTCTCCTCGGGCGACCCCGCCAGCGGCTTCGCGCCCATGTCGACCTTGATCCCGGGGATGATCCCCTTGCTCTCGAGCAGCTTCGGGAACGGAGTCCCGTCCGCCGACGACTGGCGAATCGTCTCGTCGTAGAGGATGACGCCGCTGATGAACTCCTCCGCGCCGGGCGTCGTGAACAGCAGGTCGCGGTAGCCGCGACGGTTCTCCTCGGTCGACTCGACGCCGATCGAGTCGAAGCGCTTCTTGATCGTGCCCGAGCTCTCGTCGGCGGCGAGGATCCCCTTGCCCTCGGCGACGAGCGCCCTGGCGGTCTCGTGCAGGTCAGCCATGCGAATCCCTCCCTTGATTCAGGACAAGGATTCTATTCCGGGCAATCCGACCGGAGGAACCCGCGGGCGGCCGACTCGCTGAGCACCCAGCGCCACTCGTCCCCGACCCGGACGACGTGGTACGAAGCGGTGTACTCGTTCTCGTCCGTGACCACGCGAACCTCGACCAGCTTGGCCGGCGTGTTGGGCGGAAGCCCGTAGACGGTCAGCGGCGCGTCCTCGACGTCGAGGACGACGACTGACTCGATCGTCCCCTGGACGTCGATGCCGCGCCGGCACTCGTCGTACTCCTGGCGGGTGACCAGCCGCTGGTGCCGGGGATGGAGTCGGTCCCAGGCTGCGCCGTAGTTCCCGAAGTACTCCTGCTCGAGCAGGGTCTTGACCGCCGCGCCCGCCTCGTGGTCCTCCGAGTCCTCCGTCAGCGCGCAGCCGGCCGCTAGTGCGACGACTGCGACGAGGAGGACGAGACGGGCGAGAGCCATGGCGAATCCGACGCTATCGTTACCTGCGACGCGGACGTAGCTCAGTTGGTAGAGCGTCGGCTTCCCAAGCCGAAGGTCGCGGGTTCGACCCCCGTCGTCCGCTTCACTCACGTGATTCGCAGGGCTTCGGCGCCGCCGCCTGAGCTCGCCCAGGTTCGACGGGCGCCGGGAGGAGTGGCAGGCGCTCGGGCCTCGCCTACCGGCCAGCCTTTGCGACATCGAGGATCGCATCAATCACGAGCTGCGGGTCCTCCTCTTCGACCGCGTGACCGGTATGGACCACCATCTGCTTCGCGCGCGGGCTGAGAGCCAGCCAGCCCTTCTGGTCCGAGACGTTGCGCCGCATACCTCTGGCCTCCGAGGGGAACGGTGAGGCGCTTATCTCCGCGCTCGAGTACTGGTTGCTGATGATCGTGACCGGGATGTCGCCGATCCTCTTGCGAGCCGCCCAGGCGTCCTTCTCGACCTGAAGGTAGTCACGGCGTTCGATGTTCGAAGGGTGGCTCGGGTCGGTCTCCTCGACGATCACCCGAGGCGGATTGCGGAACGGGGCGCCGACGTCAACGAAGACCATGCCGGCGACCTCGTCGGGGTGCTCGTACGCATAGCCGGCGGTGATGTAGCCACCGCCCGAGGTGCCGACGAGAACGTACGGGCCAGGGATCTTGGCGGCTTGGAGAAGCGCCTCGAGGTCGCCGACAAGATCTGACAGCCCGCGCGGACCGGCGGCGGGGTCGCTCCGCCCCAGGTTCGCGCGGTCGTAGACGCAGGACCGCGCGACCTCAGAGATGCGGGGCTCAGCAAACGCGTAGGAACCGCTCGTGTCTCCGTCGCCTCCCTCCATCACGACGGTCGGCGAGCCGCTGCCGGTGCACCGCACGTAGAGGCCGCGCTTGCCGTCGATGCTGACGACGCGGTCGAGATCCTCTTCGGGCGCAGCACGACTGGATGAACCGCTCGGCGAGCTGTCGGCGCTGCTCGCATCACCACCGCATCCAACGAGAAGAAGGCCGCAGGCACCAACTGCGATCAGCGTCACAGCGCAGGGCCCGTAACGGGGGTGTCTTCGCATTGTTGGTCTCCTTCGGCCTCGGAACGCGCGTTTGCCCTTGAGTCCTCTCATGGGAAGAGCGCCTCCACAAGACCCATACGGGCCAAGCAGTCGCAGAACTGGCCGATCGGCTGGCGCGAACGGCCGTAGCGCGTAATACCGTCAGGCGCACTCGGTTTCTCCGAGGCACTACAACTGAAGGGGTCAACAAATGAGACGGAGCGTTCTTGCGGGCGTGCTCGCCCTCATCGGCGCGGCGACGCTCACCACGGCGGCCGTGGCGGCAGTCGCGCCAGGGACGTACAAGGGGAACCTGCACCTGGCCAACGGGGCGAAGATCCCCGGTTCTCCGGCGACGGTCACCGTCGCCGGCAAGAAGGTCACGATCAAGGCGAACAAGTTCGCGGTCAAGTGCCAGGGGCCCAGCGGCAAGTACGACATGCCCTCGGCTCCGATCAAGTACGTGTTCAAGGGCACGCTCAAGGGCAACACGGTGAGCGGCAACTACTTCCCGCCGCTCGGCGGCACCGGCGAGTTCTTCACTGCGAAGGTCACCTTCTCGCCCGCGAAGAAGTCGTTCACCGGGAAGATCTCGAACGTCGGCAGGTGCCGGGGCACCTCGATGATCAAGGCCAAGAAGGGCTGACCATTCTCTGACGGGTCGGGTGAGGGGCGATGCTCCTCACCCGCCTCGCCGGCTCTGCGATCTTCGCGATTGGGCCGGGCGGCGTCAGCGGCGGCCGAGCACGAGCATCAGCATCAGCAGCACCTCGACGCCGGCACGGCGGCGGGCGCGGGCGCGAAGCCGGGTGGTGATTGCCGTCACACCAGGGTTCTCGGCGGATCGCTCGGAGACTTGAGTCCTCACGAGCGTGATTCAGGCTTCGGCCGCAAAGAGCGACAAGTTCCGTTCGGCGAGGTCTTGCAAGGACGGCGGCGCACCCCTAGTCTCGCGCGTGCGCCGAGTACGGAGCGCAAGTAGGTCGAAGCCGATCGCGGCGGCCGTAGCCGGAAGGCAAAGGTCAGCGTGATCGGTGGACGGAAGCGAGATCGGCTCGGCGAAAGTTCTGTCACCGGAGGTGCTCTCGGGCACAGTCGGTGGCAGAACTTTTTTTATGGAGCGCGTGACCGGCATCGGCGGCTTCTTCTTCCGGGCAAGGGATCCGGAGCTCCTGCGGGCCTGGTACTCGGAGAACCTCGGCGTGGACCCCACGCCGCGCTCGTACGAGCAGCAGCCGTGGCGGCAGGAGACCGGGCCGACGGTGTTCGAGGCGTTCTCCGACGACACCGACTTCTTCGATCGCGAGAAGCGATGGATGATCAACTTCCGCGTCCGCGACCTCGACGCCATCATGGAACAGCTGCGCGGCGCTGGAATCAGCGTCGAAGTCGATCCGGAGACGTATCCCAACGGGCGCTTCGCGCAGCTCGGCGACCCCGAGGGCAATCCGATTCAGCTCTGGGAGCCGATCGCAGAAGAGGTCGCGCGGTCGACGACGTCCGACAGCCAGGCCTGAAGCTCGGCGACGAACGAGGGGTCGACGGTGTGCGGCATCGGCGACTCGCGGTAGAGCACCTCTGCGCCCGCCTCCTCCAGCATCGCCTTGGCCTGGCGCCCGAACTCGACCGAGATCACCGGGTCGTACGTGCCGTGGCCGATCGCGACCGGCGGAAGCGGGGCAGAGAGGTCGACCTCGAACCCGTCCACGGTCGGGACGAATCCCGAGAGGGCGACGATTCCTGCCGGCCGAGGGCGACGGCGGCCAAGGCCCAGGGCCCAGCTCATCACCGCGCCCTGTGAGAAGCCGCCGATCACGGTTCTGGCCGTCGGGATGCCGGTCTCTTCGGCCAGGCCGTCGAGCCAGTCGGCTGCGAGGTCGTAGGAGGTGGTGAACGTGTCGCGGTCGGGAAAGCCGATCTCGCGGACGACGTACCAGTGGGCGCCGCCCGGCGGGAGCACGAGAGGGCCGCGGGGCGTCGCGCCGAGGAGGCGCCGCTCCGGATCGAGCGCGTCGAGCAGCGGATAGAGGTCGTGCTCGCTCGTCCCGCGTCCGTGGAAGAGGACGAGCGCCCCGGCCGGCTCGCCGGCCGCCGGCCGGACGAGCTGCTCGAGGCTCACGAGACGGGGGCCCTGCGCGGGTCGGGCAGCGGGGTGAGCGTCCGCTCGACCTGCTCGCGGTACTGCTCGAAGCTCGGAGGCAGCGAGAGCCGCTCACCGAGCGACTCCAGCGGCTCGTCGGACGTGAACCCCGGACCCATCGTCGCGATCTCGAAGAGCACGCCGCTCGGCTCACGGAAGTAGATCGACTTGAAGTAGAAGCGGTCGATGACCGGTGTGGGCATGGCTCCTCCGGCCATCACCCGGTCCCGCCAGGCCTCGTGGTCGGCCATGGTCGAGGCCCAGGCGACGTGGTGGATCGTGCCCGCGCCGGGAAGCGCGGGCTCGTCGGCTCGGTCGTAGGCGTAGAACGACCCGCGCTCTTCTCCGCGCACCTCGTAGGTCTCTCCGTCGGACGAGCGGAAGTCGAGCGAGTCCGCCAGGAAGCGGTGGCTTGCCTGGGGGTCGCGCGTGTACGCGCGCACGCCGTCGAATCCCTGGAGTGCGACCTCGTTCGGGACGTCGGGGTGCTGCGAGATCAGTGACTTGTCGGGTGTCTCGACGACGGCGAGCTCCAGGCCGAGGCCTTCCGGATCGTCGAAGCGAAGCTTGTTCGGCGAGCGCTCGGTCTCGACGCCATCGTCGCCGAGTCGCTGCTCCCAGAAGCCAAGGGCTTCCTCGTCGGCTACCCGCCAGACGACGCGGTGCACCATCCCGGCCCCTGCCCGGCCCCTGCGCGCTCCCGGGTACTCGAAGAACGTGATGTCCGCGCCGGGGCTGCCCAGCTCGTCGGCGTAGAACAGGTGGTAGACGGTCGGGTCGTCCTGGTTGACGGTCTTCTTCACCAGGCGCAGGCCCAGCACCCGCCCGTAGAAGTCGACGTTGCGCGGCGCATCGCCCGTGATCGCCGTGATGTGGTGGATGCCTTCGAGGCGCATGGCTCCCTCCGGTCGTTTGATCCGGAAAGGACGTTAGTGGCTGGAGGCGGGGTCGGAGCCCCACCAGCGCCCGTCGCGGCCCCGAAGCGCGTCCTCGCGCTCCTCGAGGTCCCGCTCCTTGCGCTCGAGCGACTCGAGCCGCTCCTTGACCTCGTGCTCGACCTGCTCGAGCCGCCGTTGGCGCTCCTCGAGCTGCTGCTCTTTCGCGATCAGGGTGTGCTGCGTGGCGCCCAGAGCCTGCTCCCGCTCGCGCGACCGCTCGTCCTGCTGACGGATCTCGTGCTCGCGGCTCCGCAACGCCGACTCGCGGCGCGTGATGTCCGCGGCGGAGAGAACCCGCTTGTGCTCGGCCTCCTCGAGCCGTTTTACGCGGTCGGCCAGCCCGCTTGCGCGCTGCTCGGCGTCCTTCAGCTTCGCGTCGGCCTTGGCAAGGTATGCCGCCGCCGTCGACTCAGTCTGGTCGAGCTCGCGAATCAGGTGGTCGATGCGCCGGGTGGCCTCCAGGTCGACCGCGCCGACCTCCGCGAGCCGCTGCTCACGATGCTCGAGCTCCGCCTCGCCGGCGTCGGCGGCGGACAGGCGCTCGGCGAGGTTCTGCTCCCGCTCGACGAGCTTCCGTTCGATCTCGTCCAGCTCGGAGCCGCGCTCGTCGAGCATGTCGACCGCGGAGCGGAGGACGTGGCGCTCGATCCTGCTTCCGAGACGCTGGCGCATGCCCTGGGAGGGCCAGTCGTGGTCTTCGTGAGTGGCGGCGGCGTCGGAATCGGCCATGGGCGGCTGCTCCAAGCATCGGCAGCCGCGGGGCGAGTCTTAAGACGGCCAGGCCTCGGCGAGCCGTCTGCGCGTCTCTTGCAGGTGCTCGGGAATGACCTTCACGTCCGCCAGCACCGGCATGAAGTTCGTGTCGCCCGCCCAGCGCGGCACGACGTGAAGGTGGACGTGGTCGACGACGCCGGCGCCGGCGATGCGCCCGAGATTCCAGCCGAGGTTGTAGCCCTGCGGCCCGTACACCTGCGCGAGCGCGCCGATCCCGTGGTGGGCGAGCCTGTGGACGTCGAGCGCCTCGTCGTCGGTCAGCTCCCCGAACTCGCCCACGTGCCGGTTCGGCGCGACCATGAAATGGCCTGAGGCGTACGGATACTTGTTGACGAGCACCGTCGCCCAGCGGCCCCGGTGGACGACGAGCGCCGCCTCGTCGTCGTCGGATCCGGCCGCGTCACAGAAGAGACAGCCGATCTGCTCGTCGGCCTGCTGGATGTACTCGAGCCGCCAGGGTGCCCAGAGCGGCTTCACCGCTAGATCCAGCGCTTCCAGCGGAAGAAGCCGACGAGACCCGCGAAGACCACGACCATCGCGGCGACCATCACCCAGAACGCTCCGACGGTGCCTTCGCCCGGGAACTCCACGTTCATCCCGAAGATGCTCGCCAGCAGGGTCAGCGGCAGCAGCACGGCGCTGAAGACGGTGAGCACCCGGAGGACGTCGTTCTGACGGTGCGAGATTGCCGACTCGTTCGTGGCCTCGAGCGCCTCGACGACCTCCTTGTAGTTGTCGAGCAGATCCCAGATCCGCTCGGAGGCGTCGACGAGGTCGTCGAAGTAGAGCTCGAGGTCCTCCGGCAGGAACCGCTCGACGTTGCGCTCGAGCAGGCGCAGCGTCGGCCGCTGCGGCTTGATGATCTTGCGGTAGCTGATGATCTCCTGCTTCGCCCGCGAGATGTCGCGGACGATCTCCTGCGAGTCCTCCTCCTGCTCGATGTCGTCCTCGATCGCGTCGAGCTTGTGGCCGATCTTGTCGAGGATGGGGAAGCAGTAGTCGAACAGGTCGTCGAGGACGTGGTACAGCAGGTACCCGGAGCCCTTGGCGAAGCGGTTGTCGCGAAGCTCGGGGTCGTCGGTCACACGCTGGAAGAGCCGCGTGACAGGCAGGAGCTCGACGGTCGGGAGGGTGACGAGGTAGCCCTGGCCCAGGAAGACGTCCAGCTCGCCGGCGTTCAGGCGCTTCGCTGTCTTGTCGTAGACGGGGAAGTGGAGGACGACGAAGCGGTAGTCCTCGTACTCGTCCACCTTCGGGCGCTGGCGCTTGGAGAGAACGTCCTCGATGTCGAGCGGGTGCCAGCCGAAGCGCTCGGCGAGCGTCGTCGCCTCCTCCGCGGTGGGAGAGTCGAGGTGGATCCAGGTCAGGCCGTGAGCGGCGAGCTCAGCAGGCTGGCGCGCAGGGGGTGCCGAAACCTCGCGAGCGATGTCGCGCGAGCGAGCCCGGATGCGGGGCAGGCTGGGCATCGGTACTGACCGGGTCCTCTGGGCGCATGGCTCGATTCTAGCCGGGCGTCCGCTTTCCTAGGCCTCTGCGATTGCGGGACCGGCGCGCCTCGGCGTCGTGCGCGCGCCTGCCGGGATCGACCGTTCCAGCGCGAGCGCAGCGCCGCCTGCCGCCAGGCAGACCGCTGCCGCTGCGGGCCAGAGCGCGTGTGGCCAGTGGTTGAGCACCAGGCCGCCCACCGCGGGGCCGAGCGCGAACCCGACACCCCAGGAGAATGCCGAGGCCGCCATGTACCGACCGATCAGGCTGTGGTCGGCGAGATCGGCGACCAGGGGCGCCTGGACGGTGCCGTGGAGGCACTCGCCGACGGCGATGATCGCGAACGTGAGTGCGAGGAAGCCCCAGGCGACCCACGCGTTCACCGCGACGCCCGCGACCGGGACGAGGATGAGCCCGACCGCCCAGACGACACCGAGCACCGCGAGCGTCCGCATCCGGCGGTGGCCCTCGAGGAGTCGCGCCATCGGCAGCTGGGACAGGACGATCACGAGCGTGTTCAGGAAGAAGAGGAGACCGATTCCTTTCTCGGTCACGCCCGCCTCGTTCTTGGCGTACACGGGCAGTGTCTCGAGCTGCGCCATCCCGGCCCCGATGAAGACGAAGTTGAGGGTGACGACCGCCATGAAGACTCGATTCCGCACGACTTCGCCGTAGCCGCCGCGCTCGCGTCCTTCGGGCCTCGGCGTCTTCGGCGGGGCGGGCACGCGAAGCAGGAACACCGAGTAGACGAGGAAGGTGGCGGCGTCGGCCAGGAACAGCACGGTGAACGTATTCGGGTCGCTCGTCGTCGCGATCAGCCCGCCCGCCAGGCCGCCGAGGCCGATCCCGAGGTTCATCATCACCCGCTGCATGGCGAACGCCTGGTGACGCTGCTCCTTCGGCGTGAGGCCCGCGATCAGGGACGACTGGCTGGGCCAGAAGCCGCCGTTGCCGATCCCCGCGATCGCGCTGGCGAGGAAGCCCTGCCATGGGGTCTCGACGAAGGCGTAGCTGCCGAATCCGATTGCCAGGAACGCCAGTGAGCCGGCGAGCGTGACCCGGCCTCCGATCCGGTCGATCAGCGACCCGATGATCGGGCCGGCCACGAGGCCGACCGCGGAGTTCGTCCCGACGATCAGGCCGGCCGTCGCGAGGTCGATCCCTCGGACGTTGTGGAGGTAGATGAAGAGGAACGGGTAGGCGAGCCCATTGCCGAGCGCGTTGACCAGCGCGCCCGCCTGAAGCGTTCGCACGGAACTCGGCAGCGGCGGGTTCAGCGTGCGGAGGTAGGCGCGCAGGAAATGCACGAGAACGGAACCTACCCACGGCTAGACTGGGGCTTCCGGGCCAGTAGCTCAGGGGATAGAGCGCGCGCCTCCGGAGCGCGAGGTCGCAGGTTCGATTCCTGCCTGGCCCACTTGCCGCCGTGGCAAGCCCACATCCGCGCTGCGGTACGTCCGGTGATCTTTAGGCGGGTTTGAGCCCTGAGCCTGACGGCTTATGCTCGCTGGGTGGGTGAGCCGCTGCGGACGCTCGAGACGCCTGATGGTCGGACGCTCGCGTTCGCGGTCTGGGGTGATCCAGAGGGGTTCCCGATCCTCGCGCTGCATGGCACGCCAGGCTGTCGTCTCAGGCGGTGGCCACGCGAGGAGATGTATGCCGAGCTGGGCGTGTGCTCCGTGACGCACGATCGTGCGGGGTATGGGAGATCTGATCGGAACCATGGCCGTCGCGTGGTCGACGTGGTAGCCGACGTACGCGCGCTTGCGGACGAGCTCGGATTCGAGCGCTTCGGAGTCAGCGGAGGGTCGGCGGGGGACCGCATGCTGCTCGCGTGCGCGGCGCTCCTACCCGATCGTGTCGTACGCGCGGTCTGCGATGTCGGTGTCGCACCGTTGGGCACACTATCGTCCGCCCGTCATGGGCAGGACACTTCTCCGGATCGTCGACAGCAACGCGAGCCTCCTCGTGCTGCTGCTCGCGAACTTTTTCGTGCTCGAGGTGGTCGACGACCCGCGGTGGGGCGCGCTCCTGAGCACGCTGCTCGCCGCCGCCGCGCTCGTCGTGGCGATCAGCGACCCCGATGCCGGGAGGACGATCACCAAGCGGCATGCGCTCTCGATCGCGGCGTGCGTCGCGCTCGCGCCGATCGTCCTCGTCGTCAACTCCGCGTCCGTGGTCGGGCTCACGTATCTGCTCCCGGTCGCACTCCTCGTGTCCGCGACGCTGCCGGTGACCATCAGCAGGACGATCCAGCACCGCCGGGTCACGCACGAGACCGTGCTCGGAGCGCTCTGTGCGTACGTCCTCGTCGGCCTCCTGTTCGCGTTCGTCTACATCGCGGTCGACGAGCTGCGCGACGCGCCGTTCTTCGTGCAGGAGGGCCCGCACTCTCAGTCGGAGTTCCTCTACTTCAGCTTCGTGGCGCTGACGACGCTCGGCTTCGGCGACCTCTCGCCTGCGGTCGGGCTGCCCCAGGCGTTGACCGTGCTGGAGGCGCTGACCGGCCAGATCTTCCTCGTCACGATGGTCGCGCGGCTCGTGACGCTCTGGGTTCGCCAGAGCGAGCATCAGTAGAGTCCTCGCCGTGGAGATCTCGGCCCGAATCGCCTCGCTGACACTCGCGGAGCCGTTCGTAATTGCACGTGAGACGACCACCGAGGCCGACGTGGTGTGGGTCGAGATCGAGCACGAGGGCGAGCGCGGCTACGGCGAGGCCAATCCGATCGACCGGTACGAGGAAACGGCCGAGTCGGCCCTCGCGTACGTCGAGGAGGTCGGGGACTCGCTCGGTGACGACCCGTTTGCCTTCGAGGAGATCGAGGCTCGCCTGCCCGAGGGCGAGCTCGCGGCCCGCGCGGCGATCGACGCGGCGCTCCACGACCTCTGCGGGAAGCTGACCGGGCTCCCGGTCTGGCGCTTGCTCGGGCTCCGGCAAGCCGGCCCGCCGACGAGCTGGACGCTCGGCCTCGGCGATCCCGACGAGACGGCGCGCAAGGCCGAGGACGCGGGTGCGTTCGAGAGCCTGAAGCTGAAGCTCGGCGGCCGCGACGGCCTCGACGTCGAGCGCGTCCGCGCCGTCCGGGCCGTCTGGAGCAAGCCGATCCGCGTCGACGTGAACGAGTACTGGACGCTGGACGAGGCGCTCGAGTCGATCCCTCAGCTGAAGGAGCTCGGTGTCGACTATGTCGAGCAGCCGCTTCCGGAGGGCGACCCCGACGGGCCGAAGCTGAAGGCGAGCTCGCCGCTTCCGATCTATGTCGACGAGGACTGCCACACGCTCGCCGACGTCGCCGGCTGCGCCGAGCGGGGCCACGGGATCAACATCAAGCTCGCGAAGTCGGGCGGGATCCGAGAGGCGGTCCGGATGGCGCACGCCGCTCGCGCGCTGGGCGTCGGCGTGATGCTCGGCTGCATGGTCGAGTCCGGGCTGGGGATCGCGGCCGGAGCGTCGATCGCGAGCCTCTGCGACCACGTCGACCTCGACGGGAACATCCTCATCGCCGAGGACCCGTGGCCCGGCGTCCAGCTCGTCGACGGCGTCCAGCTCCCATCGGAGGCTCCCGGCCTTGGCGTCCGGCAAGAAGTACCTAGTCCTCGCTGAGGGCCGCTCCGGCGACGAGCACTACGGGAAGACGATGCGCGGCATCGTCCACTACGCGCCCGACCCCGTCGTCGCGATTCTCGACTCGGAGCGGGCCGGGGAGACCTACCGCGAGATCCCGATCGTCGCCACTGTCGAGGAGGCCGTCGCCTACGGGCCGACCACAGCGACCGTCGGCGTCGCTACGCAGGGCGGCCGCTTCCCGCCCGCGTGGCGTGAGCTCCTGAAGGACTCGATCCGCGCCGGGCTCGACCTCGAAAGCGGGCTGCACGAGTTCATCGGCGACGATCCCGAGCTGAGCGCGCTGGCCCGCGAGCACGGCGTCGAGCTGCGCGACCTCCGGAGGCCGCCGCCCGAGCTCAGCGTCCCGACCGGCGAGAACCTCCAGGTGCCGGCCAAGATCGTGCTCACCGTCGGCTCCGACTGCGCGATCGGAAAGAAGACCGTGGCCGTCGAGCTCGACCTCGCCTCCCGGAACCGGGGCCTGAAGTCCGTGTTCGTCCCGACCGGCCAGACCGGGATCGCGATCGCGGGCTGGGGGATCGCGATCGACGCCGTCGTCGCGGACTTCCTCGCCGGCGCGGCGGAGCGGCTCGTGGTCGAGGGCTCGAGCCGGGGTGGCGAGCTGCTCTGGGTCGAGGGGCAGGGATCGCTGGCCCACCCGGCGTATTCGGGGGTCACGATGGGCCTGATCCACGGCAGCGCTCCACACGCGTATGTCTTCGTCCACAAGGCGAGGGCGACGCACGTCGAGGGCTATCCCGACCACCCGCTGCCCGAGCTCCGCGACCTCATCGAGCTCCACGAGCGCATGTCGCTCCAACTGCGGCCGGCGAGGGTCGCGGCGGTGGCGCTCCACACCGGCGGCCTCGACGAGGAGGAGGCTCGTACCGAGATCTCGAAAGTCGCGGAGGAAACAGGGCTCCCGACGGACGATCCGGTCCGGTTCGGTGCAGATACCCTGCTCGACGCAGTTCTGAAGGTCGTGCAAGACTGATGCCGTTTTGCTGAGGAATGATGGGGTTTAGACGACAGACAGCCACCGTGCTTGCCTGCGCCTTCGGGGCGCTCCTCCTGGCTGCGCCGGCCGCCGCAGACGTGAGCGTCGGCGTGGCGGACGACCGCGGAAAGCTGGCCGCGGACGGAGGCGCCGCGTTCTTCGCCTCCATGCGTGACGTCGGTCTGACGGAGAATCGGATCACGCTCGCCTGGGATCCCGAGCACCCGACGACGATCCGGGACCAGGCCGCCCTCGATCGCTACATGGCGAACGCCGCGGCGGCCGGGATTCGCATCACCATTGTGATCGCGCCCAGCCGCGCCCGCGCCCTCTTCAACTCCAGTTCGGCAACGAATCAGTTCGTCGCCTTTGTTGCCCAGGTTGCGCGCACCTACCGCCAGGTGAAGGACATCGCTGTCGGCAACGAGCCGAACCAGCCGCGCTTCTGGCAGCCGCAGTTCAGCACCCGCGGCGCCGGTCTCGCATGCACCGCGTACGCGCGGGTGCTCGGCCAGGCCTACGACGCCCTGAAGGCGATCGACCCGACGATCACTGTGGTGGGCGTGTCGCTCTCGCCACGCGGGAACGACAACGCGACAGCCGCGACGAACGCCTCGACCTCGCCCGTCCGGTGCATCCGCGACATGGGCGCCTCCTATCGGGCGAGCCGCCGGAAGCGGCCGATCATGGACGAGCTCGCCTTCCACCCGCACCCGAACTCGAACACCGACTCGTTTCTCGTCGGCTACCGCTGGCCGAACGCGGGGACGTCGAACCTTGGGCGGATCAAGCAGGCGATCTGGGACGCCTTCCGCGGGACCGCGCAGCCCATCTTCGCGGAGGCCGGCCGGCCCGTCTCGCGCGCCGCGTTGCCGCCGCTGCGCTTTCGTCTGAACGAGATTGGCTGGCAGACGGCCATTCCCTCGAGCTCGATGGACGCCTACTACGGCCGCGAGTCCGTCCCGCGGCTCGCCGAGGACCGTCATCAGTCGGACGTCTACTCGGCGATGATCCCGTACTTCGCGTGCGACGAGTCGGTGCGCTCGATGCTCTACTACGGCCTCGTCGACGAGCCCGACCTCGATCGCTGGCAGGCGGGCCTGATCCGCGCCGACGGGACCCGCAGGCCCTCGTACGGCTCCGTCAAGTCCATGCTCTCCCGCGGGCTCGCCAAATGCTCCCGGCGTCCCGTGCGCTGGCGGCACGCGACCAAAGTCGTCGGAGCCACCGCGAAGTTCGGCGAGCGCCGCCGCTCGGCCGGTGACACGAACTGGACATTCGTCGGGAGCTCCGAGGAGGCGAGCCTGTACACCGGCGTCATGTACCGCCTGAAGAGCCGACGGCTGAGCGCCACGATGCGGAAGCGCCTCCTGGCGGCGGTCGGCGTCCGCAGGGCGCCCAAGGCGGTGCTCAGCGCACGCGGCAAAATCCGCGCGCACCAGGGGACGTTCATCCGCTTCAAGCGGAAGCGCCTCGCAGCCGGGTACTACGTCTTCGCGCTTCGGCTCCGGGCCGAGATGAACCCGACGCGGACGACATCGCTCGTGTCGAGGCCCTTCGCCGTCGGAAAACCCGGCTCCTAGTGCGCGACCCGCGGATCGAGAAGCTCGCCGAGCTGATCGTCGGCTACTCGCTGGATCTCCAGGAGGGCCAGGTCTACCGGATCGACGGCGAGGACGTGTCGATCCCGCTGGCAGTCGCGCTGTACGCGGCCGCAATCCGGCGTGGGGCGCACCCCTACACCAAGATCACGCCCTCGGGCCTCGACGAGATCGCCCTAGAGGAAGCGTCGGATGAACAGCTCACGTACATCCCCGAGCTCGAGCAGATCGCGACGGAGAAGCTGGACGCCTGGACGTCGCTCTGGGCAACCGTGAACACGCGCTCGCTGACGCGCGTCGACTCCGAGCGGCGGCGCCTGCAGCTCTCGACGCACTACCGGATGGTCAACCGGCGCTGGGAGCGCATCAGCTCGGGTGACCTCGCGTGGTGCGGCACCCTCTACCCGACCCAGGGGCACGCGCAGGACGCCGAGATGTCGCTCGCCGAGTACGAGGACTTCGTCCACGGCGCGTGCCACACGCGCGAAGGGGACGACCCGATCGCGCACTGGCGGGCCATGTCCGAGACGCTCGGCGCCCGGGCGCGCGAGCTCGAGGGCGTGCGCGAGCTGCGGATCACGGGGCCGGGCACCGACCTTCTGCTTGTCGTGGAGGGACGCCGTTGGCTCCCGTCGGACGGCAAGCACAACATGCCCGACGGCGAGGTCTTCACCAGCCCCGTCGAAACGGGGACGAGCGGGGAGATCTTCTTCGCGTTCCCTTCGGTCTTTCAGGGACAGGAAGTCGAGAACGTTCGGCTCCGGTTCGAGGACGGCGCAGTCGTGCACGCGGAGGCGACCGTGGGCCAGGAGTACCTGCGCTCGCTGCTCGACACGGACTCCGGGGCCCGTGTCCTCGGGGAGGTCGCGTTCGGCCTCAACTACGAGATCGACCGCTTCACGCGCGACATCCTCTTCGACGAGAAAATCGGCGGGACCATGCACGTCGCGCTCGGCGGGGGCTTCGACGAGGCCGGCACGGCGAACAAGTCGGACCTGCACTGGGACCTGATCTGCGACCTCCGGGAGGAGGGCGAGGTGTTTGCCGACGGCGAGCTCGTCTGGAAAGCGGGCTCGTTCCTCTCGGAGCCGGCGGTCGAGCGTGTCTGACCCGATGCACAAGCGGCTCGCAGACGTGGTCGTCGGCTATTCGACCGAGGTCCGGCAGGGCGACGTCGTCCGCGTCGAGTCCTACGACACGTCGGCGCTTCCGATCATGCGCGAGACCTACGCGGCGGCGCTCAGGGCCGGAGGCCATCCGACAGCGAACCTCGTGCTCGAGGAGGCCGACGAGACTCTGTACAAAGAGGGCCGCGACCACCAGCTCGACTGGGTCCCGCCCGACCAGGCGTGGAACCTCGAGCACGGCGACGTCTGGATCGTCTTCGACGCGGTGACGAACACGAAGCGGCTCTCGAACGTCGACCCCGAGCGGATCTCTCGGCGGCTGACCGCTCGGAGGCCGTTGCAGTCGCTCTACCTCGAGCGCTCCGCCCAGGGCGCCTTCCGCTGGCTGATCTGCGGCGTGCCCTGCGAAGCGGCTGCGCAGGACGCGAGCATGTCGCTCAAGCAGTACGAGGACGTGCTGTCCCGCGCCGCGTTCCTCGACCAGGAAGACCCGGTCGCGGCCTGGAAGCACTTCGGGGAGCGCCTCGAACGTGTCGGCGACTTCCTCGAGGGCGTTCGCGAGCTGCGCATCGTCGGTGAGGGCACGGACCTGAAGCTCGGAGTCGAGGACCGGACCTGGATTCGTTCCAAGGGCCTGCGGAACTTCCCGGACGGCGAGGTCTTCACCGGCCCGCAGGAGACAAGTGTCGAGGGGACGATCAGGTTCTCGTTCCCGGCGATGATGCGGGGCCGGCAGGCCGACGACGTCCGCCTCCGGTTCGAAGGGGGAGAGGTCGTCGAGGCCACTGCGAAGCGGGGCCAGGACTTCCTGCGCGAGATGGTCGGCATGGACGACGGGGCCAAGCGTGTGGGCGAGTTCGCGTTCGGTCTCAACGACTCGATCAGCGAGTACACGGGCAACCTGCTGCTCGACGAGAAGATCGGCGGCACGGTGCACCTCGCGCTCGGCCGGTCGGTGCCCGGCACCGGGGGCCTGAACGAGTCCGGCCTCCACTGGGACATCGTGTGCGATCTGCGTGAGGGCGGCGAGGTCTACGCCGACGGCGAGCTCGTCTATCGGGACGGCGCCTTCCTCAACGGCGTCTCCTGAAGCTCACCCTCATCTCGGACACGCACATGCCGCGAGGGACGCGGCGTCTCCCGAAGGAATGTCTGCGCCTACTGGGCGAGTCCGACCGGATTCTTCACGCAGGCGACTTCGTGTCGGTGGCGATCTACGAGGAGCTCGGGAAGCTGGCGCCGGTCGACGGCGTCGTCGGGAACATGGACGAGCCCGACCTGGGCCTGATCCTGCCGCCGAAGCTCGTCGTGGAGCACGAGGGGGTGCGGATCGGGCTCGTGCACGACGCGGGGCCGGCGGTCGGGCGAGCTGCGCGGCTGGTCGAGGCGTTTCCGGGCTGCGACGCGGTCGTCTACGGCCACACCCACGTCCCGGAGGCTTCGAGGCTGGGCGACACCTGGATCCTCAACCCCGGGAGCCCGACCGAGCGGCGCTCGGCTCCGCACCACGGGATGATCGGGTTGGAGGTGGAAGACGGGCGGCTTGACGTCCGAACATACGTTCTGTAGCATGACGAACGTATGTTCGTTCGGATCGCATTCGTCACGTTGCTCGTGATGGTGCTCGCCTGGAGCGTGCTCACCCGCGTGTCCGAGGCGACCGGCACCCCGGAGCCTTATCGCGTGCAGGCCGGCGACACGCTCTGGTCGATCGCCACCGAGCACTACCACGGCGATCCGCGCCAGGGCGTCTGGGTGATCCAGCGCGAGAACGGCCTGGCGGGCTCGGGTCTGTCGCCGGGCCAGGTGCTCATGCTCCCGTAGAGCGCCCTCCTAGACTTGCGCCGTGGACCTCGACCTCGTGTTCCTCGGCACCTCGGGCTCGATGCCGACGGCGCAGCGCGCCCCGACCGCGATGCTGCTTCGGCGCGGGGGAGAGCGACTGCTCTTCGATTGTGCGGAAGGAACGCAGCGACAGCTGCTCCGCTCGAACGTGGGCCTGATCGAGCTGCGGGAGATCTTCCTCACGCACTACCACGCCGACCACTACCTCGGCCTGCCCGGGATGCTGAAGACGTTCGCACTCCGGGGTCGGGAGCTGCCGATCACGATCTACGGGCCGCGTGGGCTCGGCGATCTCTTCTCGTCGCTCCGGCGGATCTTCGGGAAGCTCACGTACCACTACGACCTCGTCGAGCTCGAGCCGGGCGAGCGGCTGGAGCGTGGGGAGTACGAGCTCGCGACGTTCCCCGTGGAGCACGGCGTGTCAGCGATCGGCTACGCGCTCGTCGAGCGGCCGAGGCCGGGGCGATTCGACGCGGCCGCCGCCGACGCGCTCCGGATTCCGGAGGGACCGGAGCGGGGCGCGCTCCAGGCGGGTGAGTCGATCACGCTGGCCGACGGGCGCGTGCTGACTCCGGACGTCGTCCTCGGGCCTGCGCGGCCGGGACGGAAGGTCGTGATCGCGGCGGACACCGCGTTCGCGCGCTCGGTCGTGGACGCTGCGCGGGGAGCCGATCTGCTCGTCCACGAGGCCACGTTCGCCGAGGACGAGCGCGCCCGGGCTCACGAGACGCTGCACTCGACGGCGCTCGAGGCGGCGGAGGTCGCGCAGACCGCCGAGGTCGGGATGCTCGCGCTGACCCACCTGTCGAACCGCTACTTCGGCGGCGAGATCGAGCGCGAGGCCCGGTCCGTGTTCCCGGACACGGTCGTCCCCCGCGACCTCGATATCATCGTCGTCCCGTTCCAGGAGCGGGGCGCACCAGAGCTCGTGAAGGGAGGAGCCACGCACCGGCACACGCACGAGGCTCCCAAGGAAGTCGTCCCTACCGTCGAGGAGGCCCCGCGATGACCAGGATGGTGCAGGTCGCCGTCGCCGGCGACGTCACCGAGGCGGAGGAGCTCGAGGCGATGCTCCGCTCCGCCGGAATCGACACGCATCTCGAGCCCGCGGTCGACCATCACCCGCGGGAGGTCGAGGACGCACCGCAGAAGGTCCTTGTCCCCGAGACCTCGCTCGAGGCCGCAATGCACGCGATCGAGTCGCTCAGCGACCCCGAAGACATCGTCGACGAGGGATAGCCCTCCTAACCCCGACTTCGGCGAGATCGCAGCTCGGTACGACGAGCTGCGACCGCAGGACGACGCCTGGTGGGCGCTCTTCGAGCTGCTCGCCGGCGAGGGCGACATGCTCGGCAAGCGAGTGCTCGACGTCGGCTGCGGGACCGGTCGCTTCTCGGCGGAGCTCGCCGAGCGTGGATCGCGAGTCTGGGGGGTAGACGCCTCCACGGAGATGGTGGCGCTCGCCCGTGACCGCGGCGTGAACGCGAAGGTGGCCCGCGCCGAGGCGCTGCCCTTCAAGGAAGGCTGGTTCGACCGTGCGGTGGCGGTGCTGGTGATCCACGTCCTCGACCGGCCGCGCGCCTTCGCGGAGCTGGCTCGCGTGCTTTCGGACGACGGCCAGCTTGCGATCGGCACGTTCGACCACGCGCAGTTCGACAGCTACTACCTCACCCCGTACTTCCCCTCGCTCGCGGACATCGACCGCGCCCGCTTCCCGACACGGGAAGCCCTCGAGGAGGAGCTGCGCGACGCCGGCTTCGCGCCGCGCGTCGTCCCGCTGCACCAGCGCGCGGTGCGCAGCCGTGACTGGGTGCTCGAGCGGATCCGCGGCCGGTTCATCTCGACGCTCCAGCTGGTGGACGAAGCCGAGTTTGCAGAGGGGTTGGCGAGGGCTGAGCGCGAGCTGCCCGCAGAGGTCGAGGCCGAGCAGTACCTGCTGGCGGTCTTCGGCGAGCGGGGCTAGTCCAGCTTCGCCGCGAGCTTGGTGAGCATCGTCGTGTTCCGCGTCGTCGTCGGCTGGCCGAGCACGGCCCAGTCCTTCGGCTTGAGCTCCGAGCTCATCATCCGGCCCTCGATCAGCCAGTGGACCTCGCGGCCGTCGACCACGAGCCGGTCGGAGGGGGTGGACCGACCTTCGATCGCCTTCCGCTCGGCCGCCGACGGCTTGCGGCGCAGGAAGGCGACCATGTGCGTCTTCCCGGCCGGCACCTTGCCGAAGGGCTTCGCGCTCGCCGTACGACACACGTCGTTCGCCCTCCGAAGGAAGGTGAGCACCTCGTAGCCGAGCGCCTCCTCGAGCTTGGCCTCGATCGCCCGCTCGAGGTCGGCCGCCCGTCCGGTCGCCTCGAAGAGGACGTTGCCGCTCGCGATGTAGGTCGTGACCCGCTCGAATCCGAGCTCCTCGAAAGCGGAGCGCAGGCGGTCCATCGAGACCCGGCGCCCGCTGACGTTCACTGCGCGGAGGAAGGCCACGTACCGCACGGGCGCACGAAAGCACAGTCGCCCGGACCCCGTCCGGTCGACGCGGTCAGGCCCTGTGGCGGTTCGCCTGTCCTGCTGAACGGTGCCACGCCCGCCAGATGAGGAACGTGGCGGCGGCCCACACGATCGGAACCGTGAGCTGAGCACCCGTCGATGCGTCGACTGCGACCACGACAACGAACGCGGTCAGCAGCACGAAGCTGACGATGCTCCACAAGCTCACGAGTGCGCAGAAGAGAAGCGCCCGCCTGGCGGCGCGACCGACTCCTCCTGTGACCCCCGCGAGCTCGCTGGGAGCCCATGGAGCGGGCAGCCCGCGGCGGGCAGCCCGCAGATCTCTGTTCGTCCGGGCTCGCAGCGCGAGCTCGATGCGTTCGGAGAACTCCTCGAAAGTCAGCCGGCCGCTCACGTAACTCTGTCGCAGCGATTCCGAAGCGCGGTCACGGTCCCGGTCGGCCACCAAGTGCATCCGCGGCATCGTAGCTTCGGCGCCGAGCAAGTCAGCACGACGCGGGGACCGTGACTGCCGTCCGGCCATCGTTGTAGAGTCCGGCTCGCTCCACGTCCTTTAACTCGGTCCGGAGAGGCCGGAAAGGAAAGCGGTTGACGCTGCCTGCCCAGACGAGCGCACGAATCCTGCTGGACGAGGCCGCGATCGCCCGGACGCTCACCCGGATCGCCCACGAGATCATCGAGGGGAACCCGGACCTCGAGCGGGTCGCGCTCGTCGGCATCCACACGCGAGGCGTCCCGCTCGCCCACCGCCTGCGCCGGCTGATCCATGAGTTCAGCGGCGAGGAGCCGGTCTCGGGATCGCTCGACATCACCTTCTACCGCGACGACGTCCAGGTGAGGGGCGGAGAGCCGCCGAAGCAGCCACAGCCGGTCGTCCGCTCGACGAGGCTCGACTTCCCGCTCGAGGGGATGACGTGCGTCCTCGTCGACGACGTCCTGTACACGGGCCGCACGATCCGCGCGGCGATCGAGGCGCTCTTCCACTACGGGCGGCCGGCGCGCGTCCAGCTCGCCTGCCTCGCCGATCGCGGCCACCGCGAGCTCCCGATCCGACCCGACTACGTCGGCAAGAACCTGCCGACCTCCCGCGGCGAGCGCATCCAGGTGCAGCTCGTCGAGGTCGACGAGGTCGACCAAGTCCTGCTCGTGCCCAACCCGGAGGAAGACCATGGGTGACATCCGCGTCATGCGCGACGACCTGAAGCCGCCTGCCCCGACGGAGCGGCGGCATCTCTTGTCCGTCGCAGACCTGTCCAGAGACGACATCGAGCGGCTGCTCGCCACGGCGCGCAACTTCTCGCGTTCGCTCGAGCGCGAGATGAAGAAGCTGCCGACCCTGCGCGGCCGGTTGGTCGTGAACGTCTTCTTCGAGTCGTCCACGCGCACCTCGTCCAGCTTCGAGCTCGCGGCCAAGCGGCTGTCGGCGGACACGATGTCGATCAAGTCCTCGGGCTCGGCGGTCGACAAGGGCGAGTCCCTGAAGGACACGGCTCTGACGCTCGGCGCCTACGACCCGGACGTGATCGTCATGCGCCATCCACAGATTGGCGCGTCGCACTTCGTCGCCAGGGTGACCGCGGCTCACGTCGTGAACGCGGGCGACGGGAAGCACCAGCACCCGACCCAGGCGCTGCTCGACCTCTACACCCTGCGTGAGGAGTTCGGCCGGCTCGAGGGCCTGCACGTGGCGATCGTCGGCGACGTCCTCCACTCGAGGGTCGCGCGCTCGCTGATCCAGGCGCTCGACCTCGTCGGCGCCCGCACGACGCTCGTCGCGCCGCCGACGCTGCTTCCACGCGGGGTCGAGGCGATGGGCTGCGAGACCTCCACCGACATCGCGTCGATCGGCGCGGCCGACGTCGTCTACGTGCTGCGGATGCAGCGCGAGCGGATGCTCGAGGGCGCGAACTACGTCCCAAGCCTTCGCGAGTACACCGAGCGCTGGGGCGTCACGCCGGAGCGGCTGCGCGCCGGCCAGAAGGTCATGCACCCCGGGCCGATGAACCGCGGCGTCGAGATCGACCCGAGGGTGGCGGACGCCGCCGACGCGCTGATCGAGACCCAGGTGCGCGCCGGCCTCGTCACGCGAATGGCCGTCCTCTACGACCTGCTGACGAGCGGCCCGGTCGGGGTCAAGGCGGCGCAACTGACGGAGGTGGCGTGATGCTTTGGACCAAGGCTGCTCCCGGCGAGAACCTGATCGTCCGCGGCGCACGGGTCCTTGATCCAGCGGCAAAGGTCGACGGCGTGATGGACGTCCGGGTCGACGAGGGCACGATCGCGGAGCTGGGATCGAGACTCGACACGAACTCCCACCGCGTTGTCGAGGCGGAAGGGCTCACGCTCGCGCCCGCCTTCGTCGACCCGCACGTGCATCTCAGGACCCCGGGCCGCGAGGACGAGGAGACGATCGCGAGCGGGACGCAGGCCGCGGCGGCAGGCGGGTACTGCGCGATCCTCGCCATGCCGAACACCGATCCCGTCGTCGACTCGGCAGCCGTGCTCGGCTCGCTCGCGGAGACGGCGGAGGCCGAGGCCGAGATCCCGGTCGGGTTCATCGCCGCGATCAGCAAGGGCCTGGAAGGCGGCGAGCTGACGGAGATGGCCGAGCTCGCAGACGCGGGCGCCGCGGGCTTCAGCGACGACGGCCGGCCGGTGGCGACGCCGGGCCTCATGCGACGGGCCCTCCAGTACGGCGCGGTCGCGAACCGGCCGCTGGCGCTGCACTGCGAAGAGCCGACGCTCTCGCGGAGCGGCCAGATGCACGAGGGCTCCGTCTCGGCCGAGCTCGGGTTCACGGGCTACCCGTCGGTCGCCGAGAGCCTGATGGTCGAGCGCGACATCTCACTCGCGGCGTACGAGGGCAGGCCCGTGCACTTCCTCCACTTGTCGGCGCGTGAGTCCGTGGACGCCGTTCGCAGCGCACGGAGTGCAGGCGTTTTGGCTACCGCCGAGGTCACGCCGCACCACCTCTGCCTGACCGACGAGGCGGTGCGCTCGCTGGACTCGAACCTGAAGATGAACCCGCCGCTCCGCTCGGTCGACGACCGGGCCGCGCTGGTGGAAGGGCTCCGGGACGGGACGATCGGTGCGATCGCCACCGACCACGCGCCGCACGCGCGGCACGAGAAGGATGTGCCGTTCGAGGCTGCGCCGTTCGGCGTCACGGGGCTGGAGACGGCGTTCGCGGCGATCTACACCCACCTGGTCGAGCCCGGCCTCGTCAAGCTCGAGCTGCTGCTGGAGCGCATGACGGCCGGCCCGGCGGCGATCTTCGGACTGCCGGCGCCGCGCATCGCGGTCGGGGAGCCTGCCAACCTCGTCCTGCTCGACACGCGCGCCGGCTGGCGCGTGCAGGAAGACGGGTTCCGCTCGCGCTCGTCCAACTCGTGGCTCCTGGGGGAGCGGCTGACCGGGAAGGTGCGGATGACGGTCGCCGCCGGCCGGACGGTATGGGAGTCGTGACCGGCCTTCCTCGCCCTCGAGGACGGAAGCGTCTTCCGCGGCGAGTCGGTCGGCGCCCCGTGCTTCGCATTCGGGGAGGCGGTCTTCACGACCGCGATGACCGGCTACCAGGAGGTGGTTACCGACCCGAGCTTCGCGGAGCAGATCGTCTGCTTCACGGCGCCGATGGTCGGCAACTACGGCGTCGACCCGGAGCGCTCCGAATCCGGCCGGGTGCACGCGCGAGGAGTGCTCATGCGCGAGGCGCGCGGGCCCGCCTGGACGGATTGGCTCCACGAGCGCGGGATCCCGGCCCTGACTGGGATCGACACACGCTCGCTCGTCCTCCGGCTTCGAGAAGCGGGCGCGATGCGGGCTGCGATCGTCTCCGGGGACGCCTCGGTCGACGAGACGCTCCGCGCCGTCCGGGAGCAGCCGCCGATGGCCGGGCGCCCCCTGGCCGCGTCGGTCTCCTGTGACGAGCCCTACGAGTTCGCCCGCGGTGGGCGGGTGCGCATCGCGGTCGTCGACTACGGCTGCAAACGCTCGATCCTCAGGCGGCTGGCGAAGGCGGGTGCAGGGGTCACCGTCTTTCCGGCCGCGGCGGGCGCGGACGAGCTCGCGGGCCACGACGGCGTTGTGCTCTCGAACGGGCCGGGCGACCCCGAGCCGCTGGCCGAGCAGGTCGAGACGGTCCGGGCGCTCCTTGGCCGGGTGCCGGTCTACGGCATCTGTCTGGGGCACCAGCTGCTTGCGCTCGCCACCGGCCACGAGACCTTCAAGCTCCCGTTCGGCCATCGCGGTGCCAACCACCCGGTCCTGGAGAAGGCGACGGGCCGCGTCCTCGTCACCGCCCAGAACCACGGCTTCGCAGTCAAGGCCTCGGCAGGCCGAGAGGCGACGCACGTGTCGTTGTACGACGGCACCGTCGAAGGGCTCGACTACCCGGACCTCGGCGCCCGGTCGGTGCAGTTCCACCCGGAGGCGGGCCCGGGCCCCCATGACGCCTGGCCGCTGCTCGAGACCTGGGTCGAGGAGGTGTGCGCGGGCCTTGCCAAGGCGGCCTGACCTCGCGTCCATCTGCGTGATCGGCTCCGGGCCGATCGTGATCGGTCAGGCGTGCGAGTTCGACTACTCGGGCTGCCAGGCGCTGAAGGTGCTGCGGGAGGACGGCTTCCGCACCGTCGTCGTCAACTCCAACCCGGCGACGATCATGACCGACCCCGGATTCGCCGACCGGACGTACGTCGAGCCGCTCGATCTCGACGGCGTGACCGGAGTGCTCGAACGGGAGCGGCCCGACGCCCTGCTCCCGACGCTCGGCGGACAGACCGCGCTCAACCTCGCGCTCGAGCTGGCCGAGGCAGGCGTGCTCGCCGAGCTCGGGGTCGAGCTGATCGGCGCCGGCATCGACGTGATCCGGCGCGCCGAGGACCGCGAGCTCTTCCGCGACACCGTTCGGCTCGCCGGCCACCGGGTTCCGGCCTCCACGGTCGTGACGGGCTGGGACGACGTCCCTCCCGAGCTGACCTTCCCGGTCGTCCTCCGACCGGCGTTCACGCTCGGAGGCCACGGCGGGGGCACGGCCCATTCCGAGGACGAGCTCGTGACGCTGCTCGACCGCGGCCTGCACGAGAGCCCGGTCGGCCAGGTCCTCGTCGAAGAGTCGCTGATCGGCTGGGACGAGTTCGAGCTCGAGGTCATGCGCGACCGCAACGACAACGTCGTGATCGTCTGCTCGATCGAGAACCTCGACCCGATGGGCGTGCACACGGGCGACTCCGTGACCGTGGCGCCGCAGATGACGTTGCCGGACGAGGCGTACCAAGAGCTCCGCGATGCCGCAGCCGCGATCGTCCGCGCCGTCGGGGTCGAGACGGGCGGCGCGAACATCCAATTCGCCCGGGACCGCGAGACGGGCTCGCTGCGCGTGATCGAGATGAACCCGCGGGTGTCCCGCTCCTCCGCGCTCGCGTCGAAGGCGACGGGCTATCCGATCGCCAAGGTCGCCGCGAAGCTCGCGGTCGGCTACACGCTCGACGAGATCCCCAACGACCTGACCGGCACGACGCCGGCGAGCTTCGAGCCGACTCTCGACTACGTCGTCGTCAAGTTCCCCCGCTTCTCCTTCGAGAAGTTCCCGGGCGCCGACCGGACGCTCGGCACGCAGATGAAGTCCGTCGGCGAGGCGATGGGGATCGGTCGTTCGTTCAGCGAGGCGTTCCTCAAGGCGCAGCGGGCGCGCGAGCTCGACGACGGATGGGAGCCGCGCAACCTGCATCCGTGGTTCGAAGCCGAGCTCGAGGCCGCCCGCAAGACGTTGAGCCGCATGGGCTCGCTCGACTCGCTCGTCGCGGACGACTGGGTCCGGATCAAGCGTGCGGGCTGGTCGGACGCGGCGATCGCGGAGCATTGCGGCACGGCCGAGGAGCTCGTGCGGGCGAGGCGGCGCGCCTGGGGCGTCCGGCCGTGCTACCGGCGAGTCGACTCCTGCGCAGGCGAGGTCGAGGCTGCGTCGACCTACTACTACTCCACCTGGGGCGAGGCGGACGAGCTCCCGGCAACCGGGAAGAGCGTCGTGATCCTCGGCTCCGGCCCGAACCGGATCGGGCAGGGCATCGAGTTCGACTACTGCTGCGTCCACGCGGCGAGCAGCTTCCGCGAGCTCGGCTTCGAGACCGTGATGGTCAACTGCAACCCGGAGACGGTCTCGACCGACTACGACACCTCGGACCGGCTCTACTTCGAGCCGCTCGGCGTCGAGGAGGTGCTGGCGATCTGCGAGCGGGAGCAGCCCGTCGGCGTCGTGATCCAGTTCGGGGGTCAGACGCCGCTCAAGCTGGCGCGCGCGATCGAGGAGGCCGGCTTCCGGATCCTGGGAACGCCGTTCGACGCCGTCGACCTCGCCGAGGACCGCGAACGGTTCGGCGCCCTTTGCCGCGACCTCGGCATCGAGGTGCCGGCGTGGGGGATGGCCAGCACGCAGGCGGAGGCGATCGGCGTAGCCGAGCGGATCGGCTACCCGGTCCTCGTCCGTCCCTCGTACGTGCTCGGCGGTCGCCAGATGGTCGTCTGCTACGACGCCGAGACGGTCGCGGCCAGCGTCCCACCACGCTCGCGCGTCCTCGTCGACCGGTTCCTCGAAGGCGCACTCGAGCTCGACGTCGACGCCCTCTGCGACGGCCGCGAGACGTTCGTCGCCGCGGTCATGCAGCACGTCGAGGAGGCCGGCGTCCACTCAGGAGACTCGAGCTGCGTCTTGCCGCCGCCTGGACTGGAGCACGACGTCCGCGAGGAAGTCGAGGAGATCGTCACGACACTGGCGCCCGCCCTCGGCGTGGTCGGCCTCGTCAACGTCCAGCTGGCCGTCCTGGACGGCAAGGTCTCGGTCATCGAGGCCAACCCGCGCGCCTCTCGCACGGTTCCGTTCGCAAGCAAGGCGATCGGCGTGAATCTCGTCGAGGCCGCTTGTCGCCTGGCTGCCGGGGAATCGCTCGCCGACCTGGCTCTTCCCCCCGTCGACGACCTCCAGCAGGTCAGCGTCAAGGCTGCCGTCTTCCCGTTCCAGCGCTTTCCCGGTTCCGACCCGGTGCTCGGCCCGGAGATGCGGTCGACCGGCGAGGTCATGGCCAGCGCGGCCGACTATCCGACCGCTCTTGCGAAGGCCGAGCGCGCCGCGGGGCGGCCCCTTCCTTCGAGCGGCACGGCGTTCCTGTCGGTCTGCGATGGAGACAAGGACGGCGTCGTGCCGGTCGCGGCCGCCCTCGCCGACCTCGGCTTCACGCTGGCGGCGACCAGCGGCACCGCCCGCGTCCTCGCCGCCGCGGGCCTCGTGGTCGACCACGTCCGCAAGGTGACCGAGCCGGGCGAGGGCGCCACCGTCGTCGACCTCCTGCGCCGCGGCCGCTGCGATCTCGTGGTCAACACCCCGCAGGGATCGGGCGCCCGCACCGACGGCTACCGGATCCGCGAGGCGGCACTCGTCGCCCGCATTCCCTGTATCACCACGCTGAGCGGCGCCGCGGCCGCCGTGCATGCCATCGCACATGCGCGCGGAGAGGCGGTCGTCTCGCTCCAGGAGAGGATCGATGCTCAGGCGCGACCCGCATAGCGTCGTCGCAGCCGAGCCCGTTGGGCCCTACACGCTTCTTCGCGTCGAGCGGGGCGACCTCGAGCCGGGTGTGCCGGGCCAGTTCTTCATGCTCGAGGCGCCCGGCCGGGTCCTGCCGCGGCCGATGAGCCTGTCGCTCGCGCCGCCCGGCGAGCTCGGCTTCCTCTTCGAGCCGATCGGTCCGGGCACGAACGCGCTCGCAGAGCTCGAGCCCGGCGACCGGATCGGGATCCTCGGCCCGCTGGGAAACGGCTTCAGGCTCGACGTCGACCGGCCGCTACTCGTCGGGGGTGGGATCGGCGTGGCGCCCTTCCCGTATCTCTCCGAGACCCTCGACCGGCCGGATGCGATCCTCGGCTTCCGGAGCAGCCACCACGCCGAGGCCGCAGAGCTCGTCCCGAACGCCGAGGTCGTCGTCGAGCCGACACGGGTGACCGAGCTGCTCGAACCCGGCTACGACGTGCTCGCGTGCGGCCCGGCGCCGATGCTTTCCGCCGTCCGGGAGCTGTCGCCGGACGCGCAGCTCGCCTGGGAGGCGCCGATGGCCTGCGGCTACGGCGCCTGTTACGGCTGCGTCGTCGAGGTCGACGGTCAGTACAAGCGTCTCTGCCTGGAGGGCCCGGTCCTGTGTTGATGCTGCTGAATGCCTCCGGGTGCCTCGACGCCCTGGCCGCGCCCAGCGTCGCACGCTCCCTGGACGCGTTCGTCACGAAGACGGTGACGCCGGAGCCACGCGAGGGCAACGAGCCGACCCGCATCGCCGAGACCGACCACGGGATGCTCAATTCGATCGGGCTCCAGAACCCCGGCCGCGGCCGGTTCCTCGGGGAGGTCCTTCCCCGGCTGCGCGAGCTCGGCATCCCGCTCTGGGTCTCGGTCGGGGGCTTCGGGGCGCACGACTACGCGGAGACCTGCGCGAGGCTCCACGACGTCACGATCGAGCTGAACCTGTCGTGCCCGAACGTCGACGAGGCTCCGGAGTCGGCGGCCGAGATCGTCGCCGCCTGCCGGGCCTCGACTCCGCTCCCGATCTACGCGAAGCTCTCGCCGGCCCAGCCGGACATCGGCGAGGCGGCCCGTGCCGTGGAGGCGGCCGGCGCCGACGGCCTCTCGCTCGTGAACACGATCCGAGGGCTCGAGCTCGATCCGGCGACGCTGCGGCCGCGCCTTGCCCGGGCGGTCGGCGGCTACTCGGGGCCCGGGCTCAAGCCCGTCGCGCTGGCCGCGATCTATGCCGCTTTCCGCGCCACTAAGCTGCCGATCGTGGGCATGGGAGGCATCCGCAACGGGCGCGACGCGGCCGAGTTCCTCGCGGCCGGGGCGAGCATTGTCGCGGTCGGGACCACGCTCTTCGCCGACCCCGGCGCACCCGCGCGCATCAGGCGAGAGCTGGCCGAGACGGCCTCGGCTCTCGGCTTCGCGGATCCGAACGACCTGCGCGGAATCGCACACGCACCCGACTCGGGGCTCCTGCCGCCAGCGTTGGCAACGACCAAAACTCCTGCATTTCAGGCGAATTGATCACTCTCGACAAGCTGTTAGTATCCCGCGCCGTGGCCTCCGTGAAGACTCAGGCGCAGGCGCCGGCGCGGTCACGCGATCAGCGCATGGAGGCTCTGCAGCGCGCGAACGACATCCGCGTGAAGCGCGCCCAGCTGAAGCGTGACCTCAAGAACGGCGACGCCGACATCGAGAAGATCCTCGAGAAACCGCCGGAATACGTCGCGACGGCGAAGGTCTTCGACATCCTGATGGCGGTGCCGAAGTTCGGCCGGGTCAAGGCCACACGGTTCCTGACCCAGGCGCGCATCAGCCAGTCGAAGACGGTGGGAGGTCTCTCGGACCGCCAGCGGGCCGAGCTCATTGGCCTCTTCCGCCGCTAAGTGCCCCTACCGGCAATACACGCCTACTTCTGGCCCGCGATTACGCGGCGCCAGAGCCCACCCTCCTCCTCACCAAGGCTGACTAGCCTTGCCTCGTCCGAGTGCGGCCTCTGGCTTGGTGCTCACGAACCAGAAGCGGGGCAGCATTACCGGCAGGGGCACTAGCGACCGCGTCACGCCGGTCATCGTCGTCACCGGGACGTCGGGCGCCGGAAAGGGCTCGATCGAGCGCATCCTCCTCTCCCGCATGCCCGAGCTCGAGCTTGCCGTGTCGGCCACGACGCGGCCGCGCCGGTCGTCCGAGGTCGACGGGATCCACTACTGGTTCGTCTCCGACGAGGAATTCGACCGGAAGCTGGAGGAGAAGGGCTTTCTCGAGTTCATCACCTTCCCGTGGGGGCAGCGATCCGGGACGCTGCGCTCCGAGATCGACCGCATCAGGGACAAGGGGAAGATCCCCGTCCTCGACCTGGAGACCGACGGCGCCCGCTACGTCCAGGAGAAGGTGCCCGAGGCGGTGACGGTCTTCGTGACCGCTCCGACGTTCGAAGAGCTGGAGCGGCGGCTGCGGGCACGGGCGACGGAGAGCGCCGGAGAGATCGGCGAGCGGCTCGAGCTCGCCAGGCAGCAGCTCGACGAAGCCGTGCACTTCGACCATGTAATCGTCAACGACGACCTCCAGCGGGCCGCCGACGAGGTCCAGAAGATCGTCCAGGAGCGGATCGCAGCTACCATGGCCACGTGATCTATCCCAGAATCGACAAGCTGCTCGAACAGGTCCCGGACCGCTACGGCCTCGTGATCGTGGCGGCGAAGCGGGCCCGTCAGATCAACAACTACCACCACCAGCTCGGCGAAGGCACGTTCGAGGACTTTCCGCCGCCACTCGTCGAGTCCCGCTCCAAGAACTACCTCACGATCGCCCTCGAGGAAGTCGCCGAGGGCAAGATCAAGCACGAGTACAAGAAGTAGGGGGAGCCCTCATGGCGCGCGTCCTGGTCGGTGTCACCGGGGGAATCGCCGCCTATAAGGCGTGTGAGCTGGTGCGGTTGTTCGTCCGGGCGGGCCACGAGGTGGTTCCGCTCGTGACGCCCGGCGCCGACCGCTTCGTGCGCGCCGAGACTTTCCACGCGCTCGCGCGCCGGCCCGCCGAGGCCGGGCTCTACCCGCACCTCGAGCGCGCGGATCTCTACGTGATCGCGCCGCTGACCGCGAACTCCCTCGCGAAGCTCGCCTACGGCATCGCCGACAACGTGGTCTGCGAGGCGGCACTGGCGCACGACGGCCCGCTGCTGGTCGCACCGGCGATGAACGTCCGCATGTGGAAGCACCCGGCGACGCAGGCCAACGTCGAGACGCTGCGCTCGCGTGGCGTCGAGCTCGTCGGCCCGGCGGAGGGAGCGCTTGCAGAGGGCGAGGAGGGCGTGGGCCGCATGGCAGAGCCTGTGGAGATCTTCGAGCGCGCCCGGCAGCTCCTCGGGCCAAGTAACAACTTGTTACTTGGAAAGACGGTGGTCGTTACGGCCGGTGGGACGCGGGAGCCGATCGACGCTGTCCGCTTCGTCGGCAACCGCTCGTCGGGACGGATGGGGGCTGCCCTCGCGGAGGAGGCCCGGCGCCGAGGAGCCGAGGTGACCCTGATCGCGTCAAACCTGAGTGTCGAGCCGCCCACCGGAGTCGAGGTCGTCCAGGCCCCGACCGCGGCAGACCTGTCCCGCGAGACACTGTCCCGCGGAGACGCGGACGTCGTCGTCATGGCCGCCGCTGTCGCCGACTACCGGCCGGCCGAGCCGAAGTCCGACAAGCGGCCGAAGGACGGCGAGTCGTGGCAGGTCGACCTCGAACCGACCGACGACGTGCTCCGTACGCTGGGGAATGAATCCGCGAACGGACGGGTGCTGGTCGGGTTCGCCGCCGAGACGGGAGACGGCGGCCTGGACCGCGCCAGGGCGAAGCGGACCGGCAAGAATGCCGATCTGGTCGTCTACAACGATGTGGCCAGGAGCGACGTGGGGTTCGAGTCGGGGGAGAACGAAGTCGTGCTGATTTCCGAGGCAGGGGAGCGAACCGTGAGCAAGGCTCCAAAGAGCCGGATCGCAGCCGAGATCTGGGACGAGGTCGAGCGGCTGCTCGAGGAGAATGGTGGCCGAGCGGCGGACTGAGGAACGCCCGCAATCGGTCGAGATCTCCGGCGAGGTCCTCGAGCGCACGATCGACAACGTCGGGCGAGTCGTCCACGCGCCGCGGGACACCCTGCGGCTCGCGGTGCTCTGCCTGGTCAGCGAGGGGCATCTGATCATCGAGGACTTCCCCGGCGTCGGGAAGACGATGCTGGCCAAGGCGCTCGCCCGGTCGCTGGATTGCTCGTTCTCGCGGATCCAGTTCACGCCGGACCTTCTCCCGTCGGACGTCACCGGCGTCAACGTCTTCGACCAGCGCACGAACGAGTTCGAGTTCCGGCCCGGCCCGGTCTTCGCGAACCTGCTCCTCGTCGACGAGATCAACCGTGCCTCGCCCAAGACGCAGGCCGCGCTCCTCGAGTGCATGCAGGAGAACCAGGTCACCGTCGACGGCGTCAGCTACCCGCTCGGCGGACCGTTCATGGTGCTCGCCACCCAGAACCCGATCGAGTACGAAGGCACGTACCCACTGCCCGAGGCGCAGCTCGACCGCTTCACGATGCGGCTGTCGATCGGGTATCCGCCGCTCGCCGACGAGGCGCGCATGCTCAACGAGCAGACGAGCGAGCCGCCGCTCGAATCGCTCGAGCCGGTCTCCAGCACGGCGGAGATCGTGGCCCTGATCGAGGACGCCAAGCGCGTCTTCGTGGAGGAGAGCGTCAATCGCTACGTGGTCGCCCTGCTCCGGCACACTCGCGGCGACGAGCGCCTCTACCTCGGCGCGAGCCCGCGCGCTGGGATCGCGTTGCTGCGGGTCGCCAAGGCTCGCGCGCTTGCAGAAGGACGCGAGTACGTGCTGCCCGACGACGTCAAGGCGGTTGCGGAGCCGGTGCTCGGCCACCGGCTGATCCTCGGCCCGGAGGCGCGCGCGGCGGGCCTCGGCCCCGCCGAGCTGATCGCGGACGCGGTCGAGCGCACGCCAGTCCCGGTCTAGGAATGTTGACGCGCCGCGGCCGGTTCACGCTGGCGCTCGGAGCGGGGACGTACCTCGGCGCCTGGGCGTTCGGTGCGCAGGTGCTCTACGCGCCGGCCATCGGCCTCTTGCTCGCGGTCGGCGCGGCGCTGATCTGGACGAACGCCCTCGCCCGACCGCTCAGCCTCCACCGGCAGCTCGACCGCGACCGCCCGCTCGAGGGAGACGACGTCGTCGTCAGGATCGAGCTCGAGTCTGAGGGCGGCATCGTCCCGGCGACGGCGCTCCTGCACGAGCCGGTCGGCCGGCTCGGAGACCAGGAGGTCGTGGTTGCCCGCGACGGGCGGTTCCTGCGCGCGGTCTATCGCTTGTCGCATGTCCCACGCGGCCGGTACCGGTTCACCGGCGCCCGCGCGATCGTGGAGGACCCGTTCGGCCTCGCGCAGCGGATCCAGCCGTTCGCGGACGCATCTCCGCTGCTCGTCTATCCGCGTCTCGCCCGCCTGAACGTCCTCTTCGGCGAGCGCGGGCTGCGGGCACACGGTGCCGGCAGGATCCTGCTTCGTCGCTCCGCCGGGTTCGAGCTTCACAGCGTGCGCGAGTACCAGAGCGGCGAGTCGCTTCGCCGCGTGCACTGGCCGTCGACCGCGCGCCGGAGCCAGCTGATGGTCAAGGAGCTCGAGGACGCGCCGCGGGACGAGATCGTCGTCGTGCTCGACGCCGAGGCCGGCCACGGGACCGGGCCTCCCGGCGGCTCGAGCTTCGACGCCCAGGTGCGCGCTGCGGGGTCGCTCGTCTGGGCGCACGCTCGTCGGGGGCGCCACGTGCGTCTCGTAGTCACGGCCGGCCTGGGCGATGACGCCGTCTCGGTCCGGAACTACGAGCGAGACTGGCCGCGGGCGCTCGAGATCCTCGCCGTCGCCGAGCAGAACGGCCGTCGCCCGGTCGAGAACATCCTCGGTGACCAGTCCGGGGCCGCCACGCACGCGCGTGACCTCGCCGTCGTCACGGCTGCGCTCCGGCCGGTGCTCGTGGAGACGCTCATCGCCCGCGCCGCCGCCCGGCAGCAGGTCTCGGTCGTGCTCGTGGACGCGCCCAGCTTCGCCGGCCGGCGCCGAGCGGCGGTGGGCACCGACGCTGCCGTGCTCCGGCTCGAGACTGCCGGAATCGCGGTCGCGGTGCTGCGCCGCGGCGACGACCTCGAGGCGGTTCTGGGCGCAGGCGAGAGCGGGGCGGCGCATGGGTAGGTCGGCGCTCCTCGCACTGTTGCCGGCGTTGCTGATCGTCACGGGGTGGCAGGCGCTCGAGCAGCCGGTCCAAGGCGGCGAGTTCGCCGTGGCCGCTGCGCTCGCGGTCTGCGCGGCGATCCTGCCGCGCCGGTCGCTGCGAATCGGCGCCTCCCTGGTGGCAACCGTGGCCGTCGCCTCGTTCGCCTTCGACGCCTCGGTCCTCGATGCCCGCCCGTTCGACCGTGACCATGACTTCCTCGATCCGGTGCTGAGCGGGTTCGGAGGCGGCCTTGCCGACTTCTACGAGGTCTCGCTCCCCTTCAACCCCGCGGGCCGCCCGCTGATGCATGGGGTGATCGTCCTCGCCGTCTTCGCGTTCACCCTGCTCGCGACCCTCGCGATCGTGGCGCGCCGCCCGATTCTCGCGGCGGCAGCGACCTTTGCGGGCGCCGCATGGCCGGTCACGCTGGTGCCCGAGGCCTCGTCGACGATCCGCGGCGTCCTCATCCTTGCCGTGGCGCTCCTGCTCCTCGCTGCACTCCGGCCGGGCGCGCGCCCGGGGTCGAGCCAGGCGCTGCTGGTCGGCGCCGCGGTGGTCTTCGCAGCACTCGTCGCCGTCAGCTCGCCGTCGGTCGCCAAGGGCGGCTTCCTCGACTGGCAGCAGTGGGAGCCGTACACACGCGAGGACAAGCCGGTCAGCGTCCAGTACGTGTGGGACTCGGACTACGACGGCATCGACTTCCCGACGAAGGCGACAACCGTTTTCACGGCCGTGGCCGCGAGGCGCACGCCGTACTGGCGGGCGACCACGCTCGACAACTTCCTCGACGACCACTGGCAGGAGGACGCGCCGTTCCTCGAGCCGGTGGGGGGCGGCGGACTCGACTCGCTCATCAACGATCCGCTGCTTCCCGAGGCGGCCCGCGACGCCGAGAACTGGCTGCGGCAGGACATCACGATCGAGGCGCTGCAGGACTCCCATCTGGTCGGCGCGAGCGTCCCCGTTGCGTACGAAGAGGGGCAGGCCGCCGACTACGGGTCCGGAATCGCCTATGTCGGCCGCCTCGAGCGGGGCCAGCAGTACTCGGTCCGGAGCTACGCCGCGCAGCCGACACCGGCTCAGCTTGTGCGCTCGCGGCCGCGGTACCCCGACGAGATCCTCAACGACAGCCCGTTCCTGAACGTCGGGAACTTCTACAGGTCGCCCCCCTTCGCGACCTCTGGACGCGAGGTGTCGCTGCGTCAGATGTTCGACGAGGACGACGAGCAGGCGGAGTACGAGCCGCTGTACCGGCAGGCCCGGCAGGTCGTCGGACGGCCGCGAAATCCGTACGCCGCCGCGGTGGCGCTCGAGGCCTGGTTCCGCTCGAGCGGCGAGTTCTCCTACGACGAGAGCCCGCCGGTCCGCGAAGGCACTCCTCCGCTCGTCTCGTTCGTGACCAGGGACCGGGCCGGGTACTGTCAGCACTTCGCCGGCGCGATGGCGTTGATGCTGCGGTATCTCGGGATCCCGGCGCGGGTCGCGGCAGGTTTCACGACCGGTCTCTTCGACCAGGACGAGGGTCGCTGGACCGTCGCCGACACAAACGCTCACACGTGGGTCGAGGTCTGGTTCGACGGGTACGGCTGGCTTCCGTTCGACCCGACACCCGGCCGTGGACGGCTCCGCGCCGAGTACACGGCTTCCTCGCTCTTCTTCGACGCCAGCGGCGCCACCGCGGCCTTCGGCGCGGGAGTCGCGGCGCTCGGCCTGGACATCCTCCGAAACCAGCTCGGCGGCGCCTCGCCGTCACCGGACGACCGCGACCGGCCCCGTGGTCCCGACCAGGGCCTTGGCGACAACTCGCCGGACGCGACCGGCACGACGCAGGTCACCGAGGAGCGCAACGACGTCCGCCTCCTCGGGATTCTCCTCGGCTCGCTCGTAGCGTTGTTGGCAGCGGTCTGGCTCGTGAAGTGGGGCCGCCGGCGCGTGCGCTACCTCTCGGACGATCCCCGGCGGATCGCCGGAGCCGTGCGCGCTGAGCTCGAGGACTACCTCGCCGACCAGCACGTCCAGCTCCCGCGAAGCGCGACTCCCGCCGAGCTGAGCGAGACCGTTCAGAGGCAGATGCGGACCGACGCCGACAGGCTCTCGGCCGCTCTGGGCCAGGCCCGGTTCGGGCCTGCGGACGAGGCCGAGCGGGCGGCTCGGATCGCCCGCCGGGAGCTTCGCGGCGTCCTCAGGACGATGCGGCGGCGGCTCGGCGTCCGGCGGCGCCTGCGGGGCCTCGTCTCGCTCCGCTCGTTCGGCTTCCGCTCCGCTTGACGCGGGGTCGCTTCGTCTACCTTGAGGACAGAGTGAGCGAGACGTACGACCTCTTCCAGCAGGGCCGCAGCCATCTCCGGAAGGGCCGCGCCGCGCAGGCGACCGTGGCGCTCGAGAAGGCCAAGAAGCGCGAGCCGGACAAGGCGTCGATCCGCGAGGCGCTGGGCATCGCGTACTTCCGGATCCAGCGGTACGACGAGGCCGAGCGGGAGTTCCGCGCCATGCTCGAGCTCGCGCCGACCGACGACTACGCGCACTACGCGCTCGGTCGGAGCCTGGAGAAGCTCGGCAGGGAGCAGGAGGCGAACGGCCACTACAAGCTCGCGAGCTCGCTGAAGCCCGGCAGCGAGCAGTACGCCAAGCGCATCAAAGACCTCGGATAATCGCTTCGTGCGAGCGGTCGTCCAGCGCGTCTCGGAGGCGCGCGTGCGCGTGGGCGGCGAGGTCGTCGGCGAGATCGGCGTCGGCCTCTGCGTGCTCCTCGGAGTTGCACGCGAGGACGGGGAGGAGGAGGCAACTCGCCTGGCGGTCAAGGTCGCGAAGCTCCGCATCTTCGAGAACGACGACGGCAAGTTCGACCGCTCGCTCGTCGACGCAGGCGGCGCCGCGCTCGTCGTCAGCCAGTTCACGCTGATCGCCGACAGCAAGCGCCAGAAGGGAGCTCGACCTGACTTCTCCAAAGCTGCCCGACCGGAGCTCGCTGAGCCGCTTTACGAACGGTTCTGCGACGCGCTACGCGAGCTGGGCGTGCCCGTAGAGACCGGGGTGTTCGGCGCGAGGATGGAGGTCTCGCTCGTGAACAACGGACCTGTAACGATCATCCTCGACGTCGACCAAGAACCGGACAGGGAGTCGCCCGACTGAACCCGCTCAGCGAGCCGGCGAGAGGAGGGGACGATGAGCCAGCTGCAATTCGACGCCGACGCCGCCAAGCGGATCGAGGCCCTCTACCAAATTCAGGATGCTGTGCATCGCCGCGAGCTGGTTCGCGAGGCACTCGGGGCAGTCCTTGGTGACCGAATCCTCGACGTTGGATGCGGGCCTGGCTTCTACTGTCTCGAGCTCTCGGAGGTCGTTGGTTCGTCCGGCTCCGTGGTGGGCGTCGACAGCAGCACCGCGATGCTTCAGCTTGCGCGCGCCCGCTGCGCTGGTCGCGACAACATTGAGCTCCTCGAAGGAGAGGCGACAGGGCTCCCGGTCGAGAGTGGGACCTTCGACGGCGCGGTGTGCGTGCAGGTTCTCGAGTACGTCTCGGGCGTGGATGCAGCTCTCGCGGAACTCCATCGGGCCCTTCGACCGGGCGGACGTGCAGTCGTCTGGGACGTGGACTGGGCGACGGTGTCGATCCACTCGCGCGACACCGCTCTGACCACGCGCGTCCTGCGAGCCTGGGACGAGCACCTCGCCGACGCGTCGCTGCCGCGAACGCTCGGCGCACACCTACGCTCAGCAGGATTCGAGGATGTACGCATGGACGCGCACGCGTTCGCTGCGAGCGGACGTGACCCGGAGACGTACGGAGCGGCCCTCGTGCCGTTCATCGCGACGTTCGTCGCGGGCAGGCAAGGCATAGACGAGGTGGAAGCCGAAGCGTGGGGCGCGGAGCAGCGCGAGTTGATGGAGCGAGACGAGTTCTACTTCGCGAGCACGCAGTTCTGCTTCATAGGCCACGAAATCCGCCTGAGGGGCAGGCCCGTCACGATCCTGCTCGAGGCATGGGCCTGACGCACGCGTTCAGGCAGACTCGCCCTGAGTGAAGCGACGACTGCTGGGAACGGCTGGGGCTGGGGCGATGGTTCTCACGGTGCTCGTCGGCCTGGCCGCCGCCGGCCAGCAGACCTTTCCCGCCCAGACGAACGGCCGGCTCGCGTACAACCGGGGTGGGACCGTCTACACCGTCAATCCGGACGGCTCCGACCCGCGCGCGATCACCCAGCCGCCGCCGGCGTTCTCGGCACGAGACCCTGCTTGGTCGGCCGATGGGAGCAGGATCGCGTTCCAGAACTCCATCGGCGGGACCGGCGGCATCTGGACGATCGGCGCCGACGGCACGGCACCGAGGCGCGTCACGACAGACCAGAACGACCGCTGGCCGACCTGGTCGCCGGACGGCCGGAGGATCGGCTTCGTTCGCTTCCAGAGCGGTTTCGACCGTCTCTTCGTCGCGAACGTCGACGGCTCGGGGGTGACGCCGGTGACCGGTGCGCTGAGCGTCGCCGTGGAGGATCCCGAGTGGTCGCCCGACGGCACGAGGTTCACCTTCTCGACCGGCGCCCGCGTCTACGTGGTGAACGCCGACGGCACCAACCTCCGCCTCCTCACGGGCGTCGAGTCGGGCAACGCGAGGTTCCCGTCGTGGTCACCGGACGGAACGCGCATCGCATTCGCCTCAGGCCCGTCTGGTGCGATCGGCGTCGTCTCTGCTGCCGGCGGCGCGCCCGGAGTGCTGTCGACGGGCCGCGGCGAGGTGTGGGAGGTCTCCTGGTCGCCGGACGGGAGCAGGCTCGCCTTCGTCGCCGATGTGATCGGCCCCTTCCAGGAGGAGCTCTGGACGATCGGCGCCGACGGAACCGGCGTCGCACGCCTGAACGTGGACAGCGACGTCTCGGTCGCCTGGGGGGTCCCGTCAGCCGCTCCGCCGCCGGTCGCAGGAGTGTCCGTCAACGTGGCGCCGGTGAGCGGAGTCGTCCGCGTTCGCCTCCCGGGCTCGAACCGCTTCGTCGACCTCACCAACCTTCGGAACGTCCCGGTCGGCTCGGAGCTCGACGTCTTCCGTGGCCGCGTCCGGCTCGTGAGCGCGGCGGGCGGCAACCGGCGGCAAACCGGCGTCTTCTACCAGGGACGGGCCGTGATTAGGCAGCCGCGGAGCAGGCTTCCCGTGACCACGCTGCAGCTCTCCGGCCCGCTCGCCTGCCCGCGTGCCCGGCTCGCCGATGCTCGAGCCAAGAAGCCGCCGCGGCGGCGCATCTGGGGGAGTGGGAAGGGACGGTTCCGGACGCGAGGCAGGTACGCCTCGGCCTTGGTGCGGGGAACGACATGGCTGACCGAGGATCGATGCGATGGCACGCTCGTCCGCGTCACCGTCGGCCGCGTGCAGGTCTTCGACCAGGTGCGGCGCCGAAGCGTGACCGTCCGCGCCGGGCAGAGCTACCTCGCACGCGCACGCCGCTGAGCGGCGAGGCGCTCGCCCTTGCGCTCGGCGCCGCCGTCCTGCACGCCGGGTGGAACGTCGGGCTTGCTCGAAGCCGTGACGTCCCGGCCACGACGGCAATCGCGTTCGGTATCGCGGTGCTGGCGTTCGCGCCGCTCGCGGCCGTCCGCTGGCAGGTAGACGGGGATGCGGTTCCGTACATGGCCGTATCGGCGGTACTCGAGCTCGCCTATGTCGCGTTGCTCGCCGCCGCCTATGGCCGGGCGGAGCTCAGCGTCGTCTACCCCGTGGCGCGCGGTTCGGCCCCGGTGCTCGTGCTGGTCGTCGGCGTGGCTGCGCTCGGCGTGGGAACGACTGCTGCCGAGACCGCCGGCGTGCTGCTCGTTGCGGCCGGCGTTCTCCTCGTGCGCGGCATGGGCCGGAGCAGCTCACAGGGACTCGGCTTCGGCCTCGCGATCGCCGCGTGCATCGCCGGCTACACGCTCGCAGACGCGCGCGGCATCGACCACGCCGACCCGCTCGCATACCTCTTCGTCGTGCTCGCACCGGCATCGATCGCCTACTTCCTCGCCGTTGCGGCGAGAGGGGGCAGACCGCGCCTGCGTGCGGCGCTGGGGTGGACACCGGTCTTCATCGGGCTGGCGTCGTTCGGCGCCTTCGCGCTTGCCCTGTACGCGCTGCGCCTCGCGTCGGCAGCGTCCGTGTCGTCGGTTCGCGAATCGAGCGTCGTGATCGCCGTCGCCCTCGCGGGGCCGCTGCTCGGTGAGAACGTCGGGCCCCGGCGTCTGGCCGGAGCCGCCCTGGTCGTCGCCGGAGTCGCGGTGCTCGCGACAGGCTGACGTTGCTATCCTGAACAACCACATTTCGAGGTGCAGGTTGAAATGGGCGCGCGGCGCCCGTTTTTTTTGAGGAGATTCGGAATGGCCGACGTGTACGACAAGGAGAGAACGCTGCTGAGGGAGATCACGCCGAAGGTCGAGGGAGCGATTCCAGGTGTGGAAGTGCTGGCGCTGGAGCTCTCGGGCCCCGAGCGCTTCACGGTCTACATCGACCACCCGCAGCGGGTCGACCACGCGCTCTGTGCGCGCGTGACGGAGATCCTGCGCCCCTATCTCCAGCAGTACACCGTCGACGTCTCGTCGCCCGGCGTCGCGCGCCCGCTCCGCACGCCCGCACACTTCCAGCGGGTCGTGGGACGAAAGGCAGCGCTTCGCACGGCGGACGAGATCGGCGGCCGGCGCAAGTTCAAGGGAGAGGTCGTGGACGCGGACGCCCAGGGCATCCGGCTCTCGACCGACGGCACGGAGCACGCGATTCCGTACGACGCCATCGTGCGGGCGAACCTGATCGAGGAGGACATGAGATGAGCCGCGAAATCATCGAGGCAGTCCGCGAGCTGGAGCGCGACCGGAATCTCGAAGGCGGGATCCTGGTCGACGCCCTCCGCGACGGGCTCCTCGCCGCTTACAAGAAGACCCCCGGGTCCTACCGTCACGCCACCGTCGAGATCGACGACGACGGCGACTTCCGCGTTTTCGCGATCCACATGCCCGAGGACCTCGAGGAGCGCCTGCTCGAAGAGGCCCGCGAGCGCACCTACGACGAGCTCGAGAAGATCGAGGAAGAGACCGGCGAGAAGCAGCACACGCTGGTCACCGACGACGACCTCGAGATCGACTGGGACCAGGTGCCGGAGGATCAGGTGCGTCGCGAGGACGTCACGCCGGAGAACTTCGGCCGCATCGCCGCGCAGACCGCGAAGCAGGTCATCCAGCAGCGGATCCGCGAGGCCGAGCGCCAGATCATGTACGAGGAGTACGTCGACCGCGTCAGCGAGGTCGTCACCGGCATCGTCCAGCAGGCCGGCGACCGGAACAACATCCTCGTCGACCTCGGGAAAGTCGAGGCGCTGCTGCCACGCTCCGAGCAGGTGGACGGCGAGCGCTACGAACAGGGCTCGCGCATCAAGGCCGTCATCACCGAGGTCCGGTCGGGCACGAAGGGCCCGCAGGTCATCCTCTCGCGGCGCGATCCAGAGCTGATCAAGACGCTGTTCGAGCTCGAGGTGCCGGAGATCGCGGACGGCCTCGTGGAGATCCGCGGCGTGGCGCGGGAGCCGGGCTACCGCTCGAAGATCGCCGTCGTCTCACACGCCCAGGGCGTCGATCCCGTCGGTGCCTGCGTCGGCCCCCGCGGTTCGCGCGTCCGCATGGTCGTCTCCGAGCTCCGCGGCGAGAAGATCGACATCATCCCGTGGAACACCGAGCCCGCCCGCTTCCTCGCGAAGGCCCTTTCGCCGGCGCGGGTGCGGGAGGTCTACATCGACGACGAGACCAAGGAGGCCACGGTCATCGTCCCCGAGGACCAGCTGGCGCTGGCGATCGGCAAGGAGGGCCTGAACGCCCGACTGGCCGCGCGCCTGACCGGGTGGAAGGTGGACATCCAGTCCGAGGCCGAGTTCGCCGCCTCCGAGGCCGAGGCAGCCTTCGCGGGTGGCGAGGCAGGCGAAGACTTCTCCGGCCGCTGCGCCGCGATCCTCTCGAACGGTAAGCGCTGCCCGAACGCGTCGGTCCCAGGCACCCGCTTCTGCGGGATCCCGGCCCATACCGCGCTCGCCGACCGCGAGGCGGCCGGCGAGACGATCGAGACCGGCCAGGCCGTGCCGATCGGAGGCGCCGAGGACGAGGAGCTGCCCGCGGAGGGAGTGGGCGACGAGATCGCGGCCGAGGCCGACGTCACCGATTTGCCGGACCCCGAGCCGAGCGACGTTCCCGCGCCGGAGCCCAGCCCGATGCCGACAGGCCCAGAGCCCTCCGAGGAGCCGGCGCCGGAGCCGAGCGAGACTCCGTCGCCGGAGCCCAGCGAGGTCCCCGGGCCGGAGCCGGCAGGCGTCCCGCCGATGCCCGCGGCCGAGGCTGAGACCGACGAGGTTCCCATCGCGGCAGCGGCCGAGACGGAAGAGGAGAGGACAGACGCACAGGCGGGCTGAGCGAAACCGTCCGGTCCGGACGTGCATCGGCTGCGGCCGGAGAGCTCCCAAGGACGAGCTCGTCCGGTTCGTGGCCGCGGACGGCTCGGTCGTCTCGAATGCCGAGGCGCCCGGCCGCGCCGCCTACACGTGCCGCCGGCTCTCGTGCTTCGAGCGGGCTGCCGCGCACAACGCGTTCAGCCGGACGCTCAAGGCCAGCGTCCGGGTCGATCGGGAGCTCTCACGCCTCTACACTTGAGGACTGACCATGGCTGACGAACAGGGACAAAACCGCCCCAACAGGCCGATTCGGCCGCGCCAGGCGCCGGGAGGCGGCCGGCGCAAGCGCCGCGTGGTCATCGACTCGCAGGCGAACAGGCCGCGCCCCGATTCGCGCCAGGCGCGTGACCGCACGGACCGCCAGCCGAAGCAGCCGCGCGAGGTCGTCGTCCCGACCGGCCCCGTCACCGTCCAGTCCGGCGTCACCGTCAAGGAGCTCTCCCACGCGCTCGGCATCCCGGTCGCGTCGATCATCAAGATCATGATGAACCTGGGGGAGATGGTCACCATCACCCAGTCCCTCTCGGACGAGGCAGTCGGCCTGATCGCCGCCGACCCGAGCGTCAACCGCGAGGTCACGATCAAGCACGCGGACGAGGAGGACGACGAGCCCGAGGCCTTCGACGACCCCGCGGAGTCGCTCGAGGCGCGCCCACCGGTCGTCACGATCATGGGTCACGTCGACCACGGGAAGACGACGCTGCTGGACGCGATCCGCGAGGCCGCAGTCGTCGAGACCGAGGCCGGCGGCATCACGCAGCACATCGGCGCCTACCAGGTCGAGCACGACGGCCGGAAGCTGACCTTCCTGGACACCCCGGGCCACGAGGCATTCACCGCCATGCGCGCCCGCGGCGCGAAGGTCACGGACATCGCCGTCCTGGTCGTGGCCGCCGACGACGGAGTCATGCCGCAGACGCGCGAGTCGATCTCGCATGCGAACGCGGCCGGTGTCCCGATCGTCGTCGCCGTGAACAAGATCGACGTCCCCGCCGCGGACCCGAACCGGGTACGCGGCGACCTCGCCGGCGAGGGACTTCAGCCGGAGGAGTGGGGTGGGACGATCCAGTTCTCCGACGTCTCGGCCAAGCAGAAAGAAAACCTCGACGACCTGCTCGAGAAGGTGCTGCTGGTCGCCGACGCCGAGCTCGTGCTGACCGCGAACCCGGAGACCGAGGCCTCGGGGCCGATCATCGAGTCCCGGCTGGACGTCGGTCGCGGGCCGGTGGCGACAATGCTCGTCCAGCGTGGGACGCTCAAGGTTGGCGACGCGATCGTCGCAGGCGACGCCTGGGGCCGCGTTCGGGCGCTCTACGACTTCCGGGGGGAGAAGGTCGAGGAAGCGAGGCCGGGCGAGCCGGTCGAGATCCTCGGGTTCGACCACCCGCCGCCCGCCGGCGAGCTCGGTCGCGTCGTCGAGAACGAGCGGGACGCGCGCCAGCGGGCACAGACCCGTGGAGAGCGCCTCCGGCGCGAGCAGCTCGCGACGGCGGCGAAGTCGGGCCTGTCGCTCGAGCAGCTCTTCTCCCAGTTGCAGGCCGGCGCCGTCCAGGACCTGAACCTCGTCCTCAAGGGAGACGTTCAGGGATCGGTCGAGGCCGCGGTCTCCGAGCTCCAGAAGATCCAACACCCGGAGGTGCGCGTCAGTGTCATCCATCAGGGCGTGGGTGGGATCAGCGAGAACGACATCAACCTTGCGTCCGCGTCGAACGCGCTCGTCGTCGGCTTCAACGTGCGCCCCTCGGCCGAGGCGCGCCAGCTCGCCGAGCGCGAGGGTGTCGAAATCCGCACCTACCGCGTGATCTACCAGCTCACCGAGGACATCGAGCAGGCGCTCGTCGGGATGCTCAAGCCGGTCACCACCGAGGAGACGATCGGCGAGGCCGAGGTGCGGCAGCTGTTCCGCGTCTCGCGCCTGGGTGTCATCGCCGGTTGCTATGTAACGAGCGGCGTTGTTCGCCGCAACGCCCAGGTTCGCGTCGTTCGCGACGGCACCGTCATCTACGAGACCTCGATCTCCCAGCTGAAGCGCTTCAAGGACGACGTCCGTGAGGTTCAGGAGGGCTTCGAGTGCGGAATCCTCCTCGACAGCTTCAACGACGAGAAGGAAGGCGACGTCCTCGAGGTCTACGAGACGCGCCAGGTCGAGCGCACCGACCTCTCCGCGCCGGCACCCGAGCCGGCCGCCGCGACGACCGAGACGTAGGAGAGCGCGGGCGGCGCGCATGTCCGAGACCGCCGAGACTCCACGCGCCGACACGAGCCCACCGGAAGACGACACCTCACGGTTCGCGTCGCTGCTCGCCACCGGTGAACAGGTCCTTCTCGTCCGGCAGCGCCACTGGCTGACGTTCCTCGAGGCGGGACGCTGGTTCGTCGCCGCACTCCTCGCCGGGCTCGCAGTCCTGCTCCTCGACCAGACGGTCCCGGAAGACGGTGCCGCCGGGTTCCTCGGCTCGGTGCTCGACTGGGGGTTCTGGATCTTCCTCGCGATCGGGGTGATCGGCGTCGGCTGGTACTTCCTGGTCTGGAAAGTGGAGCGCTACCTCGTCACGACGCGCCGAGTGATCGAGGCGGGAGGCGTGATCAACAAGTACACCCGCGACACCTCGCTCGCGGCGATCACCGACATGATCGTCGGCCACCCGTGGGTCGGGCGACTACTCGGCTACGGCGAGATCGACCTGCTGACGGCCTCCGAGGCGGGGACGAGCAAGATCCGGTTCCTGCCCGACGCCGACGGTTTCAAGAAGGAGCTCCTCGACGCGAAGTACGAGCACGAGCTCGATGTCGGCGGAGCCCAGCAGCCCGAGCATGAGGCACCCGCACCGCCGGCGACCCTGTCGGCCGAGGATCTCGACACCTCGCTGAGCCGGCTCGCGGACATGCGCGACCGCGGCCTGATCACGCCGGAGGAGTTCGAGGAGAAGAAGCAGGAGCTCCTCGACCGCCTGTAGCCGTGGGCGCAGGCTACGTCGGCATCCTCAGCGTCGAGCTCCACTTCCCAGAGGCGGGATCGCTCAAGGGCAAGCGGAAGTTCGTCAAGTCCGCGAAGACGCAGCTCCAGAACCGCTTCGGGGCGTCGGTGGCAGAGGTCGACCACCACGAGCTCTGGCAGAGAAGCCGGTTGACGGTCGCCTGCGTGGCCCGTGAGCACCGCGAGGCCGAGACCCTGCTGGAAGAGGCGGTCCGCTACCTGAGCGGGCAGGAGTACGAGCTCGTGCGAGTGGAGCGGGAGGTCGTGGTGCCGGATGAGTGACCGCATGCGCCGCGTGGACGCCGCCGTCCGCGAGGTGCTCTCAGAGGCCGTCGGCGAGTTGAAGGACCCGCGGATCGGCTTCGTCACCATCACGGGAGTCAAGACCACGGCCGACCTGCAACAGGCTGTCGTGTTCGTCAGCGTGCTCGGGAGCGAGCGCAAGCGCGAGAAGACGATCGAGGGGCTCCAGGCCGCGCACGGACTGCTCCAGGGGCGGATCGCCCGCGAGCTGAGACTGAAGCGGACCCCGCAATTGACCTTCGAATACGATCCCACCGTCGAGCGCGGCGTGCGCATGACGCAACTCATCGATGAGCTCGCCCCAGACGACCCGGAGTGACCTCTCCGCAGTCGCGGAAGCGATTCGGGCGCACGAGCGCTTCCTGCTGACGACCCACGAGAACCCCGACGGCGACGCGCTCGGCTCGCTGCTCGCGGCGAAGCTAGCGCTGGACGCGCTGGGCAAGGAGTCCTCGATGTTCCTTCCGGGCCAGGCGCCGCTGCCCGCCGAGTACAGGTTCATGCCTCTGGAGGAGGTCCGGCGCGAGCTGCCGGAGAATGTCGAGGAGCACGTGCTCTTCGCGCTCGACTGCGCGAACGAGAGCCGGCTGGGCCCGGGGCGGGAGGCGATCGACCGGGCGCCGCTCGTCCTCAACGTCGACCACCATCACGACAACTCCCGCTTCGGCGGCGTCAACCTCGTCGTCGCCGACGCCTCCTCCACCGGGGAGATCGTGCGGGACCTCCTGGACGAGCTCGGCGTGAAGCTGACGCCGGAGCTGGCGGAGGCGATCTACATCGCGCTCGTCACCGACACGGGCCGGTTCCAGTACGCGAACACGACGCCCAAGGCGCTCCGGCTGGCCGCGGAGCTCGTGGAGGCGGGAGCGGACGTCCACCGCGTGTTCCAGTCGATCTACGAGTCGGTGCAGCTCGCGAAGCTCAAGCTGCTGGCGCGGGCCCTCGAGCGGGCCCAGGTGTACGAGGGCGGCGGAATCGTCGTCTCCTACCTCCTGAAGACCGACTTCGCGGAGGTCGGGGCGGCCGAGCCGTACTCGGAGGGGATCATCGACTTCCTGCGGGCCGTCGAGGGGGCGGACATGGCCGCGCTCATCCGCGAGCCGCCTGCGCCGGGCCGGCCCGCGCGGCGGATCAGCCTGCGCTCGAGCTCCGACGAGCTGGACGTGTCGGCGATCGCACGGGCATCGGGCGACGGAGGGGGGCACCGTCAGGCCGCCGGCTTCTCGTCCTCAAAGGAGATCCCCGAGATCGTCGAGTTCATCCGCGAGCAGTACGCGGAGGCGCGTGCCGCCTCGAGGGCTTGATCCTGCGGGGCTCGTCCTCGTCGACAAGCCCGCGGGCCCGTCGTCCTTCGCCCTGGTGCGGGATCTTCGGAACCGCACCGGAGCCCGGGCCGGCCATGCCGGGACGCTCGATCCCTTCGCGACGGGGCTTCTCCTTGTACTGCTGGGCCGGTTCACGAAGGAGCAGAACCGTTTCGTCGGCCTCGACAAGCGGTACCTGACCGAGATCGACCTCTCGGCACGCACGACCACGGGAGACCCGGAAGGAGACGTCGTCGAGGAGCTCGAGCCGCCCGATGCCGACGAGCTCGCGCTCAGGCTCGAAGGGATGCGCGGCGAGATCGAGCTGCCGATTCCCGCCGCGTCGGCGGTCAAGATCGGAGGCGAGCGCGCGTACAGGCTCCACCGTCGGGGCGTCGCCGTCGAGATGCCGGTGCGGCGCTCGACGGTGCGGCAGCTGGGGTTGGTGGAGTTCGACGGACGGGCCGCGACCCTCGACCTGCTCGTCAGCTCGGGAACCTACGTCCGGTCGATCGCGGAGGCGCTCGGCGGGCACTGCGCGAGCCTTCGGCGGACCGAGGTCGGGCCGTTCAGCGTCGAGGACGCCAATTCGGAGCGGATCCTTCCTCCGGACCGAGCTCTGGCGGCGCTGTGAAGGTCGCCTCCTCGCCGCAGGAGCTAGGAGCCGGCGAGCGCTCCGTTGCGATCGGCACGTTCGACGGCGTCCATCTCGGACACCGCCGTGTGATCGAGGCGGCGCTCGCCGCCGGCCCTCGGGCGGCCGTCCTCACCTTCGACCCGCACCCGCGAGTCGCGCTCGGGAACCGCGTCGAGTTGATCTGCACGCTCGAGCGGCGCCTCGAGCTGTTCGAGGCGCTCGGCGTGGCCGAGACCCTCGTGCTGCCCTTCACGCCCGACCTGTCGCTTCAGACGCCCGAGGAGTTCGCGCGCTCCGTCCTCGAGCCCATGGGCGCCAGAGTCGTGGTCGCCGGCGAGAACTTCCGCTTCGGCCGCGGCCGGTCGGGCGACCTCGCGCTCCTCGACGGCCTCGGCTTCGACGCGAGGCCGGTGCCACTCCTCGAGGGGGTGTCGTCCAGCCGGATCCGCCAGCTCGTCGACGCCGGAGACGTCGGCGGGGCCGCAAAGCTGCTGGGCCGACCGGTCGAGGTGGAGGGGACCGTGGTCGCCGGAGACGCCAGGGGCGGGACGCTTGGCTTTCCGACTGCCAACCTGGCCGTCCCGTCCGACCTCCAGGTCCCGGCGTTCGGGATCTACGCGGGGGAGGCGCTCGGCATGCGTACTGCGACCTCGATCGGCGTCAACCCCCACTACGGCGGGGAGGAGCGCCGGATCGAGGCGTTCCTGCTCGACTACGAGGGCGACCTCTACGGCCGTCGGCTGGTGGTCGAGCTCTGGCAGCGCCTGCGGGAGGAGCGGGCATTCGAGTCGGAGGCCGACCTGATCGAGCAGATCGGCCGTGACGTCGAGGCCGCCAGGGCTGCTGTGCGTCCTTCCTAGATCGCAAGTTTCCGCACTTTGCGGGATCTAGCCAGCCATGGGAGCCAACGACAGTGAGGAATTCGGACCACCTGCGCGGATCGAGCGCGTGCGCTGCCTCAACTGCAGCGCCTCGTACGTGAAGCCCGCCGGGGGTGGGACGGTGAGCGCGAATCCGGGCTGTCCGGAGTGCGGGTACGTCGGCTGGGTGCTCGAAGAGCCGCCGATCACGCCGGGTGGCGTGCAGAGCCGCTTCTTCTCGGGTCGCCTGCGGCGCCGGACCTGCTGACGGCACTGACCCCGCCGAAGTAGTGATGACGCGACGGCCACCGCCGGACGGTGAAGCTCGCAGCCTCGAGCGCCTCGACGACCTCGTCGGGGAAGCCGGGCTCGAGGTGGACGACGCCGGCGGCCGGGTGGAGCCGGGGTCGGTTCACGGCATCGCCGGGGCTCAGGCCGTCGTCGAGAACGCCCGCGACGACCTGGACGAGGGCGCTCCGAAGCCTCGTGCCGCCCGCCGCGCCAAGCGCCAGCGTTAGACCCTCACGGTCGAAGACGAGCGTAGGGGCCATCATGCTCGCCATCCGCCGGCCGGGCACGAGCTCGCCGACGAGCAGATCCGCTTCGCCCAGCATCGAGTTCAGGTGCATATCTAGCGCCGGGAGCCAATCCCCGGATCCGAGGCCGAGGCTGGTCGTCAGGACGACGGCGTCACCGGCCGCGTCCACGACGGTCAGGTTCGTCGTGTCGCCGGAGCCATCCGGCGCGTCCAGCGCCCTGGCGAGCAGCACGGGGTCAGACCCCGTCACGGATCTGTAGAGCGGAAGCGGGCTGGACAGGCCGATTCGGGACGCGAACGCGTAGCCGGAGCGCTCGACCCGCCCGGGCTCTCCCCACGACGCTCGATAGGCCTCGAGGTCCTCCCTGGTGACGAGGCCACCTCGTTCGTCCATCAGTGCGAGCAGCGCCGCCTCCACCGTGGGGCTGCGTGCGCCCTCCTCGGCGACGGCTTCGAGGGCGGGGACGAGGCCCGGCTGTTCGAGCCATTCGCCCTCGGCGAGGAGCCGCCCTTCCCGCTTGTAGATCCTCCCGCCCTCCCGCATGGTCATCACGGGTGCGAGCATCTCCAGGCAGGACGCTTGGGCCCGCGGAAAGTCGACGCCCTCGCGCGCGAGGCGCAGTGCCGGCTCGACGAGCCGGGCCCAGGGAAGTCGCCCGTCGCGCCGCCAGAGCTCACCGAGCCCGGCGAGGACTCCCGGCACGCCGCACGAGCCGATGCCGACCGCGTAGTGGATGAGCTCCGTCCCGAACGGCACCTCGAGCTGCTCGAGCTCGAGCACGCGCGGCTCTGCCCCGAGGCCCGGGACCGCGACGAAGAAGTCGAGCGTGCTCACCTCGCCTGCACGCAGGACGATCGCGTGGCCCCCGCCGAGCAGCCCGGTCATGACCGTTTCGGCCACGCACGAGGCAAGTGAGGCCGCCACCGCCGCGTCCGCGGCACTGCCGCCCTCCTCGAGGATCTCGATGCCCGCATCGACGGTCGCGGAATGTCCCGCAGCCACGGCGGCTCTCATCCGTTGCTACCCTATCGCCGCCCGCAGACTCGGCTCGCCGTGCAGCTTCCGCACGGCTCGGCGGGGACTGCGGATTCGTCTAGAGGAGGTCGAACGGTGACCCTCACCAAGGAAGCCAAGCAGGAAATCATCGGAAAGCACGGTCGCGCGGAGGCCGATACCGGCTCTGCCGAGGTCCAGATCGCGCTGTTGACGGCGCGGATCAACTACCTCACCGAGCATCTCAGGACGCACGCGAAGGATCACTACTCCCGCCGCGGCCTGCTCAAGCTCGTCGGCAAGCGCCGGCGGCTCCTGACGTACCTGCAGAAGAAGGATCTGGAGGGCTACCGGAACCTGATCAAGGAGCTCGGTCTGCGGAGATAACCGAGCGGACTAGGAGGGTGGAAGTTTGGGCGAGGGCCTACTCCGAAGGAGTGATCCTAGGGGCCGTAGGCCTTGACCCAAACCTCCACTCTCCACGAAGAGTGGAGGACAGATGAGCATCGCAGTACAGGGCCCGACCCGAATCTCGGTCGAGATCGGCGGGCAGGAGCTTTCTTTCGAGTCGGGGAAGCTGGCCAAGCAGGCCGACGGCGCCGTGGTCGTCCGTTCGGGCGACACGATGGTGCTGTCGACGGCCCAGGGCCGGATGGAGGCCCGTGAGGGCGCCGACTTCTTCCCGCTCACCGTCGACGTCGAGGAGCGGATGTACGCCGCGGGCAAGATCCCCGGCGGCTTCTTCAAGCGCGAGGGGCGCCCCACCGAGCGGGCGATCCTGACCGCGCGGATGATCGACCGCCCGATCCGGCCGCTCTGGCCGAAGGGCTACAAGAACGAGGTGCAGGTGATCTGCACCGTCCTGTCGGCGGACATGGTCACGCCGCACGACATCCTCTGCATCAACGGCGCCTCGGCCGCGCTGATGATCTCGCCGCTGCCGTTCATCGGCCCGGTGGGAGCAGTCCGGATCGGCCGGCAGGGCGACGAGTGGACCGTCAACCCGACGCTCCAGGAGATGGAGGAGAGCACCCTCGACCTGATCGTCGTCGGCACGAAGGACGGCCTGACGATGGTCGAGGCTGGCGCGCAGGAGATCCCCGAGGACGAGCTTCTCGAGGCGCTCGAGCTCGCGCACGCCGAGATCATCAAGATCTGCGAGGCGCAGGAGGATCTCCGCGAGCAAGTCGGCAAGGCCAAGTGGCTCGACCCGCAGCTCACGACCGACCTGGAGGAGCGCGTCGCGGACCGGATCCGCCAGAAGATCCTGGACGAGGGCCTGCGTGAAGGCAGCGCGATCGTCGAGGAGATCCTCGATGAGGAGTGCCCACCGCTCGACATGAGCTCGACGGAGGAAGACATCCTCCGCCAGCTCCAGCACAAGTTGTCGCTGGACATGCTGCTCGACAAGGTCCGCCTGTCGGCCGTCGAGGAGCCCGTTCGGCAGCAGTTCGAGGACGACCTCAAGGCGCTGACCGAGGCCGAGCAGGACTCGAAGGAGCTCAAGTCGGCGAAGCGGTCGCTCCTCTTCGACCGCATCATCGACACGGTCGATCTCAGCTTCCCGGTCGGGCCGGCGACGGTCGACGGAGACGCACCGGCCGTCAAGGACGGCCTCACGCGCCAGTTCGTCAAGCGTGCGGCCGAGTCGATCTACAAGCAGCTCGTTCGGGAGAAGATCGCCGTCGAGAAGCGCCGGCCGGACGGCCGCGCGGCCGACGAGATCCGCCCGATCGAGTGCGAGGTCGGCGTGTCCGCCAGAACCCACGGCTCCGCGCTGTTCACGCGGGGCCAGACGCAGATCATGTCCCTGCTCACGCTCGGCACGGCCAAGGAGGGTCAGCGGATCGACGACCTCTCGCTCGAGCAGGAGCGGCGGTTCATGCACCACTACAACTTCCCGCCCTACTCGGTCGGCGAGACCGGCTTCATGCGGGGCCCGAAGCGGCGTGACATCGGCCACGGTGCGCTCGCACAGCGGGCGCTCGAGGCGGTCATCCCGGCCGCCGGACGAGTTCCCGTACACGATCCGCATCGTCTCCGAGACCCTGGAGTCGAACGGCTCGTCCTCGATGGGCTCGGTGTGCGGCTCGACGCTGTCCCTGATGGACGCCGGCGCGCCGATCAAGGCGCCGGTCGCGGGCATCGCGATGGGCCTCGTCAAGGAGGGCGAGGACTACGTGATCCTGACGGACATCCAGGGCGCGGAGGACCACCTGGGCGACATGGACTTCAAGGTCGCAGGCACACGGGAGGGCGTGACCGCGCTCCAGATGGACATCAAGATCACCGGCGTCACGCAGGAGATCATGCGGAACGCGCTCGCCCAGGCCAAGGACGCCCGCGAGTTCATCCTCGACCGGATGCTCGAGGCGATTCCCGAGTCGCGCGAGCAGCTCCGCGACCACGCTCCTCGGATCTCGACGATCAAGATCAATCCCGAGTTCATCGGGATGGTCATCGGCAAGGGCGGCGAGACGATCCGCTCGCTCGAGGCCGACTACGACGTCCAGATCGACATCGAGGAGGACGGGACGATCCTCATCTACGCCACCGAAGGCAAGAACGCCGAGGCGGCGATGGAGGCGATCAACGCGCTCACGAAGGAGCCCGAGGTCGGCGACACCTACACCGGCAAGGTCGTGAAGACGACCCAGTTCGGTGCGTTCGTCGAGCTGAAGAAGGGCACCGACGGGCTGCTCCACGTCTCGAACGTCGGCCCGGGCCGGGTCGGCCACATCGAGGACGTGATCAACCGTGGAGACGTCCTGGACGTCGTCGTGCAGGAGGTCGACAAGGAGCGGGGCCGCATCGGCCTCAAGCTCGTCAACAAGCACGAGAACGGCGGGATGGTCTCGCCCGAGGAGCTGATCGAGCGCGCGAAGGATGCGCCCGAGCGGCCGCGGGAGGAGCGTCCGCCGCGCCGGGACGGCGACCGGGGTCGCGGCCGTGGCGGCCGGGACCGCGGCCGCTAGGCCGGTAAGGGCTTGAAGACTGGGGGCGGCGAGAGCCGCCCCCAGTCGTTCTCCAACTACGATCCGCCAATGCAGAAGTACGTCCTCTCGGAGCTCGATTCCGGGCAGCGGGTCGTGACCGAGCGGCTGACGCACGTCCGGTCGGTCGCGCTCGGGTTCTGGATCGGCGCCGGCTCGCGCGACGAGCGCGCCGAGCGCGCCGGCGTGTCGCACTTCATCGAGCACCTGCTCTTCAAGCGCACCGAGCGCTACACCGCGCAGGAGATCGCCGAGGTCTTCGACGCGATGGGCGGCGAGCTGAACGCCGCCACCTCGCGCGAGCACACCGTCGTCTACGCGCGGGTCGCCGACCACCACCTCGACGAGGCGATCGACGTGATGACGGACATGGTGTACGCGCCGCTCTTCACCGAGGTGGACTCCGAGCGAGAGGTCGTGCTCGAGGAAATCGCGATGTACGAGGACCAGCCGCAGGAGCTCGTCCACGACCTCATCGCCGAGGCGGTCTTCGGGCACCATCCGCTGGGCCGGCCCGTGATTGGGACGGCGGACGTGATCTCGACGGTTTCGCGGCGCAGCATCACCGCGTACCACCGTTCGATGTACGTCCCCGGCAACGTCGTCGTCGCTGCGGCCGGCAACCTCGACCACAACGAGCTGCTCGGTCTGCTGGAGCAGGCTGAGTCGAAGGTCGGCGAGGCTCCCGCGCGGGGGAGACGCGTCCGCTCGCCCCTGGTGAAGCCGCCGCCGCCCGACCTGCGCTTCATCCGCAAGGACACCGAGCAGTACCACCTCTGCCTCGCGGCGCCCGGAATCGCCCGCTCGGACCGGCGCCGCTTCGCCGCGTCGCTGCTGGACGCAATCCTCGGCGGCTCCGCCTCGTCACGCCTCTTCCAGGAAATCCGCGAGAAGCGGGGGATGGCCTATGCCGTCTATACGTTCGCGTCGCAGTACACCGACACCGGCCAGATCGGCCTGTACGTCGGCACCCGGGAGGAGAACCTCGGGCCCTGCCTCGAGATCGCCGCCGAGCAGATCGGGGACATCGCCGCCGGCAACCTGCGGCCGAACGAGCTCGAGCGGGCCAAAGAGAACCTGAAGGGCCGGATCCTCCTCTCGATGGAGGCAACCTCGAGCCGTATGAGCCGACTCGGCAAGTCGCTGATCACGGACACCGAGATGCTCTCGCTCGACCGGATCATCGCGGAGATCGACGCCGTCGAGCCCGACAGCCTGGCCGAGCTCGCAGGCGTCCTCCTGGCACCGGAGCGGCTCTCGGCTGCGGCCATCGGCCCGGACGAAGACCGCTTCCTTGCCGCGATCGAACGGGTGAATCCCGCGCTCGCGGCCGCGGCAGCGTGAAGATCGCGCTCTTCGGGCGCGGCGGGAAGGTCGGGTCGGTCCTCGGGCCGGCGCTCGAAGCGGCAGGGCACGAGCTGGTCGAGCTCGACGGGGCCGAGGCGATCGTGGACTTCACGGCGCCGGAGGCCGTGGAGGCGAACGTGCGCGCTGCGATCGACCGCGGGATCCCGTCGCTCGTCGGCACCACGGGCTGGGACGCGGAGGCGGTCGACGAGCCGGCGCGGGCGAAGGGCGTCCCGGTCCTGTACGCACCGAATTTCGCGCTCGGCGCGGTCCTGATGATGCGGCTCGCCGAGCAGGCCGCGCGCTACCTGCCCCGCGCGGAGATCGTGGAGCTCCACGGAGAGGCGAAAAAGGACGCGCCGTCGGGCACGGCGAAGCTGACGGCCGAGCGCGTGGGTGGCGCCGAGATCCACTCCGTGCGCCTGCCGGGGCTCGTGGCGCACCAGGAGGTGCTCCTCGGCGGCGAGGGCCAGCTGCTGACGATTCGGCACGACGCGTTCAGCCGCGAGGCGTACGTCCCGGGCGTGCTGCTCGCCCTCGACCGACTCGCCTCGCTGCCGCCGGGCCTCACGGTCGGACTGGATGCCGTCCTCGACTGAGCTGGCGAAGGGCAAGCAGCGCTGCTACCTCGTCTACGCGGTGGCGCCCGAAGGCGTGACCGCCAGAGAAGCGAACGAGCTGCTGAACGAGTACATCGAGGATCGCCGCCGCGGCTTCGTGATCTTCCACGACCACTTCACGGGCAAGCCGCACGGCGGATTCGCCGTCTTCGACGTCCGCGACCAGAAGGCGTTCGCACTCCTCGACGACCCCGGCCCGCTCGAGGGCTGGGACATGGCGACGCACGCGCTGACGTTCTCCATGGCCGCGACCGGCTTCGCGGCGCAGATGGACCTCACGGCCGAGGAATACGGCGGCAAGACGCTGGCCGAACGGCGCACGGAGGAGGGCGAGGACGAGCGGTTTTGGTGGCTCCGCCGTGGCTGAGCTCCAGCTCTCCGTGCTCGAGGGTGACATCACCGCCCTCGAGGTCGATGCGATCGCGAACGCCGCGAATAACGCGCTCTGGATGGGCGCCGGCGTGGCCGGAGCGATCAAGAGAGGCGGGGGAGAGCAGATCGAGCGCGAGGCGGTGTCGAAAGGCCCGATCGAGATCGGCCAGGCGGTTGCGACCGGTGCCGGGAGACTGCCCGCACGCTGGGTGATCCACGGCGCGGTCATGGGCCAGGACCTCCGAACCGACGCCGACCTCGTGCGCCGCACGACCGAGAGCTGCCTCCGCGTCGCAGACGAGCTGGGCGCCGAGTCGCTCGCCCTGCCCGCCTTCGGCACCGGCGTCGGCGGCTTCCCGCTCGACGAGTGCGCGCGGATCATGGTGGAAGCCGCGCGGGCACACGAGCCAGTGTCGCTGCAGCGCGTGGTCTTCGCGGTCTTCGGCGAGGCCGCGGCGCGCACGTTCGACGAGGCGCTATGAGACGCCTGACCGTGGCCACCGTGCTCGTGGCGCTACTGGTCGGCTGCGCCCCCGTGCCCTCGGGCGTCCCGGAATCGCCGACGAGCACGCAGCCCTCGGCCGGGACGCGGGAGCCCGACTGCGCGAGGCAGTTCGACGACAACGATGCGGGCTTCCAGCTCTGCAACAGAGGAGACAGGCGGGACTCGGAGTAAGATCGAGGCGTGCTCGGTGAGATCCTCACCGCGAGCGTGACGCCGTTCGACGCCGACGGGGCGGTCAACCTCCCGAAGTTCCGCGAGCTCGCCGCCTACCTCGTCGACAACGGCTCCGACGGGCTCGTCGTCACCGGGACGACCGGCGAGTCGCCCACGCTGACCGACGACGAGCGGTTCTCGCTCTACACAGCCGCGGTCGAGACCGTCGGCGACCGGGCCACCGTGATCGCAGGCACCGGCACCTATGACACCCGGCACTCCGTCCACCTGACGGCGAGGGCGCACGAGCTCGGCGTCCATGGCTTCCTGGTCATCACTCCCTACTACAACAAGCCGCCGCCTCGCGGGATCGTCGAGCACGTGAAGGCGATCGCCGCCATGACGGACAAGCCGATCGTCTACTACAACATCCCGGCCCGGGTCGTGAACCTCGTCTCGGTTGAGACCATCGCTGAGCTGGCGGAGATCCCGAACGTCATCGCCGTCAAACAGGCCTGGGACGACCTCGAGGACGCGCGCCGCATCGTCGAGGAGACGGGGCTCGCGCTCTACGCCGGCGACGACAACCTCGTCCTTCCGTTTCTCGAGGTCGGCGGCACCGGTGGAATCTGTGTCCACACGCACGTCGTCGGGCCGCAGGTCAAAGAGCAGGTCCAGGCCTTCCGGGCCGGGAACGTGGAACGAGCCCGACAGATCGACGAGGAGCTCGCGCCCGCCTACGAGATCCTCGGCGTCACCGTCGGCCCGATCGGCATCAAGGCCGCGCTGAACCTCCTCGGACACGAGGTCGGACGCCTGCGACTCCCGCTCGTCGAGGCGACCGACGAGGAGAAGGACACGATCCGAGGCTGCCTGGAGCGCCTCGGCGCGCTCCAACCTGCCGCGGCCTAGGTCACTGCAACGAGACGCCGCTCGCCCGGTGCGAACGGAGCGGGGGCGAGAGCGAGGCCGAGACGGTCGAGCGAGGCTCGTGCGGCGGTGACCACGTGTGCGGGAGGGTGACCCGAGCCGCCCAGCACGAGAAAGCCGACGAGCGCAGTGTTCTCGCGCCGAAGAGGCAGCGCGAGCGACGATCCTGCCCGGCCGAGCTGACTACCGTCATCCGCGATCAGGTCAGCGCCTGAGTCCGCCTCACGCAGAAGCCAGCTCATGAGCTCTGGCTCTGGGATGGTGCTCTCGCCGCGCTCAAACTCGATCGACCCGTCCGTTCCGTTCTCTTCCCAGGCGACAAGGATCGCGTACTCGAGAGGCCACGCGGTTGTGAACGCATCTGCGACCCGGCCGAACACTCGTGGGCGGTCATCCGCGGAGACGGCATCGTCGATCGCCGCGGCGAGCCGGTGGGCCCGGACGCGAGTCAGCAGCCAGCGAAGGGCGCCCAGGACTCCGATGGCGGCGCCCGCAGCAGCCAGCTCTGTGAGCCCGATTCCAAGTCCGACGAGGCCGAGTGTCGCGCCGGCAGCGACGATCAGCTCGGGCCGGTGTCGGAGCTCGGCAACGCCGGAGCGGACCGGCGAGCGCACCGACGAGTCTTGGATCGCCGCCAGTTCATCGGCGGTCAAAACGTCCTCCGGAGAGAGTCCCCGCTTGACTGCGGCAAAGGCTCTTGCCAGCACCGGGTGAAACTGCGTGCCCGCGTTTCGTTCGATCTCGTCGAGTGCATCCTCCTCGGAGAGTGCTGGGCGAAACGGGCGCTCGGAGGTCATCGCATCGAACGCGTCGGCAACGATCAGGAAATGAGCCGCGAGCGGGATGTCACTTCCGTGGGCACCGTAGTAGCCGGACCCGTCGAGGCGTTCGCGGTGGTACTCCACTGCTTTCGCCTGCTGGGCGGCGAATCGGAACCGCTGGAGCAGGCGTGCGGAGAGGCGAGGCGCGCGGCGCATCGCCTCCCAGTCGTGCGTATTCAGCAGGCCCGACTTTCGTAGGGCGGCAGCGTCGACCGAGACCTTGCCGAGGTCATGAAGCCGGCCCGCCCACCAGAGGCGGCGTACCTCGCCGTGCGGAAGCTCGAGCGCCTCTGCAAGCTCGCGCACGCTCTCCGCGACTCGCTGCGAATGACCATGCGTCGAACTGTCGCGCTCGTCGACGATGTTCGCGAACGTCTCGAGCGCGGCGGCAACCTCCCGCCGGAGGCCGATCAGGCGCCAGTGGAGACGTTCGAGGAGGATCAGGACCGGGACGAGCAGCGCGGCGTACCAGAGGTTCGACTCGGCAGCGATCGCGAGGGCCGCGCCGAGCGAGACCTCCGCTCCAGCCGCCAAGAGGTCGGTCTCGATCACCGTCGCACGGGCGGCGAGGCGGTTGACGAGGGTCTTGACGGCCGAGAAGGCCATCCCGAGGATCACGAGCCCGAGCAGGTCGTCGGGGAGCACGACCGAGCCAGTCGAAGAACCCGCGAGAACGTACGCGTAGCCGCCGGCGAAACCCGCGAGGCCGAGCGACAGGGCGCGAACCGCGCTCTCGCGCCACGGATCGCCGGCAAGGCGCCTCACCGTGAGGCTCCCGACCGCAGTCACGAACAGCGTGGGCCATGGGCCGAGGAGGAGCGCAGCGGCGGCAACGATCGGGGCAGTGACCGAGAAGCGGTCGGGAACGGCCTCGTCGGCGCCGAGATCGTCGTCTCGGCGATGCAGCAGCTCGGCGGCGATCACCGCAGCCGCGAGCAGCGCAAGAGAGCCCACCGCAGGGAGCACGAACATATGCCAGTGGATCGGCGTTCAGTCCGCATCCCTTGAACGGGGGACTGACAGGGGGCGGCAGTAGAGTCCCCCCGATGGCGGCGGACACACTTCGGATCATCCCGCTCGGCGGCGTCGGCGAGGTCGGCAAGAACCTGACCGTCTACGAGCTCGAGGACGACATCGTGGTCGTCGACGCTGGCCTGGCCTTTCCGCGAGACGAGCACCTCGGCGTCGACTTGATCCTTCCGGACATGTCCTACCTCGCCGACCGAAAGGATCGCGTCCGCGCGGTCGTCCTGACCCACGCGCACGAGGACCACGTCGGGGCGCTTCCGTACCTGCTCCGCGAGATCCCGGTCCCCGAGGTCTGGGGCACCCGCCTCACCCTCGGCCTGGCCCAGTCGAAGCTGGACGAGCACGGGCTCCTGAACTCGGTCGAGCTGAAGGAAGCCCAACCGGAGGAGGACCCGATCGAGATCGGCGCCTTCCGGATCGGCTTCGTCCGGGTCGCACACTCGATCCCGGATGCGGTCGCGATCGTGCTGGAGACGCCCGCCGGCCGTGTCCTGCACACCGGCGACTGGAAGCTCGACCACACGCCTGTGGACGGTCTGCGCACCGACGTCGGCCGCCTCGCCGAGCTCGGAACGCTGGGCGTCGACCTCATGCTCGGCGACTCGACGAACGCGGAGCGCCCCGGCGTAACCGGCTCGGAGCGGCTCGTCGGCGAGGCGTTCCAGCAGATCATCCCGCGCCTCGAGGGGCGCGTCCTGATCGCATGCTTCGCGTCGAACGTGCACCGAATGCAGCAGGCGATCGACGTCGCAGGGCAGGTCGGCCGCAAGGTCGCGGTCGTCGGCCGGTCGATGCGGAAGAACATGAACATCTCTCGGAACCTCGGCTACGTCGACGTTCCCGAGGAGACGCTGATCCGGCCGAATGAGCTCGACCAGTACCGGCCAGACGAAGTGCTGATCCTCTGCACGGGCAGCCAGGGTGAGCCGATGTCGGCGCTCACGCGGATCGCCTACAACGACCACCAGTCGGTCGTCGTGGAGCGGGGCGACACCGTGATCCTCTCGGCGCGGCCGGTACCGGGAAACGAGCTGCGCGTCCACGACACGATCAACCAGCTCGCGAAGTCCGGCGCGGAGGTGCTCCACCAGGAGAACGCGCCGGTGCACGTGTCCGGTCACGGCCACGCCGAGGAGCTCCGCACCATGCTGGGGCTCGTCCGGCCGAAGGCGGTGATGCCGGTGCACGGCGAGTTCCGGATGCTGGCTGCGCACGGGCGCCTCGCTCAGGAGAGCGGTGTACCGGCTTCGTCGATCGTCCTGACCGAGAACGGCACGGTCGTCGAGCTGACGAAGAGCGGGCCGCGGATCGTCGACCAGATCGAGTCGGGCGTCACCTTCGTGGATGGCTTGGGAGTCGGCGACGTCAAGGACGTCGCGCTCCGCGACCGGCGGACACTCTCGGAAGACGGCGTCCTGATCATCGTCGCGACCATCGCGGGGTCGAACGGCGCCGCGGCCGCCATGCCCGAGCTGATCGCAAGAGGCCTCACCGAGCCCGGCCCGCTGCTGGACGAGATGCGCGAGGAGGCCGGCCGCGTCCTCCGTGACCTCCTCGGCCAGAACGTTCGGGAGATCAAGCTGCTGCAAGAGCACTTACATGACGCAGTTGGGCAGCTGATTTACGACAGAACGGGGAGACGACCGATGATTCTCCCCGTCATAGTGGAAGTGTGAGCACTCTCCGGATCGATCCGACGCCGGCCTGGGCCGAGGCGCTCTTCGACCGCGCAGCGGAGGAGACCACGGCACGGAGCCTGATCGGGCAGCTCGTCGCCTGCGAGGTGGCCGCGCTCGCGTTCTGCCGGCTGCTGGAGCGCTGGGCGAGGGGCGAGGCCGAGCCCTCGACCCCCGGAAGGCGCCAGGCGGCGCTGAGGCGTGCGGCCGAGCGCGTAGAGACCGCCCTCGTCGGTTTGGAGCGGCCGCTCGGGCGCTACCTGATCGAGCTCGAGCCGGATCAAGCCGAGGGCCGCTCCTGGTACGGCCAGCCGGGCCCGGCCGAGTTGATGGAGTGGGGGCCGGTGCTCGGGCGCGCGGGCGTGTGCGTCGCCTCGCACCGCGTGGCACAGGTCTACCTCGAGCTTGCCGTGCTCGTCCGCGCGCTGGAGGGGCTCACGACGTCGGTGATGATGGATTCGCCGCCAGATCGCTCGTCGCTCTGGGCCGGGCTCTTCGATCTCCGTGAGAACCTGCTCGGCGGCACGCTCGAAGACCTCCGCGCGCTTGCCGCCTGAACTGACGGTCGTCGGCTCGATCAACCTCGATCTGGTCGCGAGCGCCGACCGGCTGCCACGCCCAGGTGAGACCGTCACCGGCGCCACGCTCTCCCGCTACCCCGGCGGCAAGGGCGCCAACCAGGCCGTTGCTGCAGCGCGTCTGGGCGCCCGGGTGCGGATGATCGGGAGCGTGGGGGAGGACCCGGCCGCCGAGGAAGCGACTGCGGGGCTGCGGGAGGCCGGAGTCGAGCTCGACCTCCAGCGAAGCCCTGACCCCACGGGGGTCGCCCTCATCACGGTCGACTCCGAGGGAGAGACGACCATCGTGGTCGCCCCCGGCGCGAACAGACGCCTCGAAGGTCGGCCGGTGGAGGGCGCCGTGCTCTGCCAGCTCGAGATCCCCGACGAACCTGTGCTGGCCGCCGCGCGCGACGCTTCGTTCTTCTGCCTGAACGCGGCTCCGGCGAGGGCGATCGACGTCGAGCCCGACCTGCTCGTCGTGAACCGCTACGAGCACGAGGTGAACGCGCGCGGAAAGCTTGTCGCGTTGACCCTCGGGGCGGAAGGCGCCGCCCTGTTCGAGAACGGCCGCGAGATCGCGCGGGCCGCGCCTCCGCAGGTGGACGCGGTCGACGGAACCGCGGCCGGCGATGCGTTCACCGCCTGCCTGGTCGCCTCACACCTCGAGGGCCGCGAGTGGGACGAGGCCCTGCGGCGAGCCTGCGCGGCCGGAGCCATCGCAGCCTCCCGGCCTGGTGCGCAGCCCTCGCTCCCGACCGCCACCGAAGTGGACGACATCCTTGGCTGAGCTGATCATCCTCGACTGCGATCCCGGTCACGACGACGCGATCGCGCTCCTCCTCGCGCTCGCGAGCCCCGAGGTCGAGCTGATCGGCGTGACCACCGTCGCCGGCAACCAGACGCTCGAGAAGACGACGGCGAACGCGATCCGCATCCTCGAGTTCGCCGGCCGCACGGACGTTTCGGTCGCAGCGGGCGCCGCCAGACCGATCGTCCGCGAGCCCTACGTCGCCAAGTACGTGCACGGGGACACCGGCCTGGACGGGCCGGACTTGCCGCCGGCCCAGGGCTCGCCGCTGGAGGACCACGCCGTGGACTTCCTCGGCCGGCACGCGGACGGCACGACGCTCGTGGCGGTCGGGCCGCTGACGAACGTGGGGCTCATGCTGTCGCGCTACCCCGAAGTGCGCCCCTCGCGGATCGTGTTGATGGGCGGCTCGATCGGCATCGGAAACGTCACGCCGGCGGCGGAGTTCAACATCTGGGCCGATCCCGAGGCGGCAGTGCGCGTCTTCGAGAGCGGGCTCGACGTCACGATGATCGGCCTCGACGTGACGCACGAGGCCCTGATGACCAGTGCGGATGCCGAGCGCCTGCGGGCGACCGGCCGCACGGGCACCCTCGTCGCGGAGCTGTGGGAGTTCTACAACCGGTTCCACTCCCAGACGTACGGCTTCGACGGCTCGCCGATCCACGATGCGGTGGCGCTCGCGCACGTCTTCCAACCGGAGCTCGTCCGGACCGAGCACCGGCACGTCGAGATCGACTGCGCGTCGGAGCTGTGCCGCGGCCGGACGGTAGTCGACCTCTGGAAGCGCACCGAGAACGAGCCGAACGCCCATGTGGGCGTGGGCATCGAGGGCCGCGCGTTCATCGAGCTCCTGCACGACCGGATCTCGAGCCTGGGCTAGGCACTAGAGGGGACGTCGCCCGCGCGTCGAAGCAGGCGCGCATGGCGAAGCGCCGGAAAAAGCGCACCCTGCGACCACGCGTCCCCTCGCGGGTCAAGCGCCGCAAGCGCGCGGCGAAGGAGCGCAGCCACCACCATCCCGAGCTGATCGGCCTCGGCCTCGCAGCCGTCGGCCTGTTTCTGTCGACGCTCGTCTACCTGGGGTGGGAGGGAGGCAAGGCGGGCGGCGGGATCGTCGACGGGCTGTGGGCGCTCGTGGGCGACGCCGGCTACCTCCTTCCGGCGGCCCTGGTGGTGATCGGCTTGCTGATGCTCGGCCGCAGCCGCCTGGTCCAGGTTCATCCGTTCCGCTGGGGCCTCGCCTCGCTGGCGCTCGGGATCTTCCTCCTGCTCGCAGACTCGGGCGGCTACGTCGGCACCGGGCTCGAGGAAGTCGTCGGAACGCTGATCGGACGCACCGGGACGCTGATCGCCGGCACCGCGCTGGTGATCGCGGGAGTCCTGCTCCTGTCCGGCGCGTCGGTCGGCGCGCTCGTCCAGCGCTCCCACGGCGCCGTCCGCCGCGCCCACACGGCCGCCCGGCGCCGCGTCGAGCGCCGGTCGGTGCTCGACGACCGTCCGCTGGCGCCTGCCATTCCGCTGCGGCCTCGGGACGACCATCCTCCCGTCGACGCGGTCTCGGATTTCCCGGACGTCGTGGGGCAGTCGGAGCCGCCGCCGCTCCTGCACTCGATGGACGAGCCGACCGAGACCAGCGAGCAGCAGATCCTCTTCGAGCCGCCGGCTCCGGCCAAGGCTGACTACGTGCTGCCCGAGCCGTCGCTGCTGAAGCGCGCACCGGCCCGGCCCGCCGGCAAGTCCGACAACGGGAAGGTGGCGGAATCCCTGACCAGCGCGCTCGCGGACTTCGGTGTCGACGCGCGCGTCGTCGGCGAGATCACCGGCCCGCGCGTCACGCGCTACGAGCTCCAGCTCGCGGCCGGGACGAAGATGTCCAAGATCTCGGCGCTGAAGGACGATCTCTCGTACGCGCTGGCGACGACGGAGATCCGCATCCTCGCGCCGATCCCGGGCAAGCAGGCAGTCGGCGTCGAGGTGCCGAACCTCTCGCCGAACCTCGTCACGCTCGGCGACGTCTTCGACCAGCTACCGGCCACGGCGAGTCCGCTCTCCGTCTGGCTCGGCAAGGACATCTCCGGAAGCGCGGTCTGGACCGACCTCGCACGCATGCCGCACCTACTGATCGCGGGGACCACGGGCGCCGGCAAGTCCGGCTGCATCAACACGATCCTGACGTCCGTCCTGCTCCGCGCGACCCCCGACGACGCTCGCCTGATCCTGATCGACCCCAAGCGGATCGAGCTGTCCCTCTACGAGTCCATCCCGCACCTGCTGACGCCGGTCGTCTCGAGCCCGAAGGAAGCCTCGATCGTCCTCACCAACGTGCTCGCCGAGATGGAGCGCCGCTACGAGCGTCTCGCCAGCGTGCGCGCCCGCAACCTGCCCGAGGCGAACCGCGCGTTCCGCCAGCGCGGGGAGGAGACGCTGCCCTACCTGCTCGTCGTCATCGACGAGCTCGCCGACCTGATGATGATCTCGCCGCAGCAGGTCGAGGACGCAGTCATCCGGCTGGCGCAGAAGTCACGCGCTGTCGGGATCCACCTCGTCCTCGCGACGCAGCGGCCATCCGTCGACGTCATCACCGGGATGATCAAGGCGAACGTCCCGTCCCGGATCGCGTTCGCCGTCTCCAGCCAGACCGACTCCCGCGTGATCCTCGACCAGTCCGGCGCCGAGAGCCTCCTCGGCCAGGGAGACATGCTCTTCAAGCCGCTCGGGACCTCACGACTCCAGCGCGTCCAGGGCGCCTACGTGACCGAGGAGGAGATCGCGCTCCTCGTCGAGCAGTGCCGCACCCAGCGGGGCCAGGAGCTGGACGAGTCGCTGCTCGAGGCGCCCGAGGCTCCGCCGGAGGAGCTTGACGGCGACGACGACTTCGATCCCGACCAGGATCCTCTGCTCGAGCGGGCGATCGACATCGTCGTCCAGACTCAGACGGCGTCCGTGTCGCTTCTCCAGCGACGGCTGCGCGTCGGTTACACGCGCGCCGGCCGTCTGATCGACATGCTCGAGCGCCGCGGGATCATCTCGGGCTACGAGGGCTCGAAGCCGAGGCGCGTGCTGATCGATGAAAATGCGCTGGAACGCGCCCATTCCTGACAAAAAGCGCTTGGAACTCCACTAACCTCCCTTTAACATCGACGTCGAAGTCAAAGGCAGGCAGGGGTCTGTCTTTGAATCTGCACTAGGGGAGGTTTCATGAGAGCACGAAAGCTCATCCCGCTCGCGATGCTCGCTATGGCTGCGATCGTCGTCGCAGCGGTGGCGGGGCTCGCGTCAAGCGGGTCGAGCGACGCTGCGGCCAAGGTCTACAAAGTCGGCCTGGTCAGCGACGTCGGTCGCTTCAACGACCGCTCGTTCAACCAGTCGGCCCTCGACGGGCTCAACAGATCCAAGCGCGTCCTGAAGGTTCAGGGCCGCGCCGTCGAGTCGCGCCAGACGAGCGACTACATTCCGAATCTCTCGTCGCTGGCGCGTCAGCGCTACGACGTGACGATCTCGGTCGGGTTCCTGCTCGCCGACGCGACCAACACGGCCGCGACGAGCTTCAAGAACTCGAAGTTCGCGATCATCGACTACTCGGTCGCAGTTCCGCCGTTCAAGAAGAACAAGAACGTGCGTGGGCTGACCTTCGCCACGAACGAGAACAGCTACATGATCGGCTGCCTCTCGGCGCTCATGGCGAACCAGCGTGGTCGCAAGGTGATCAGCGCGGTCGGCGGCATCAAGCTGCCGACGGTTGACATCTTCATCGCCGGCTACCGGGCGGGTGCCCGCCGGTGCGTCCCCGGGACGCAGGTCCTGATCGGCTACTCCCAGGACTTCGTCGCGCAGGACAAGTGCAAGGAGATCGCGCTCAACCAGATCGCGCAGGGCTCGCAGGTGATCTTCCAGGTCGCCGGCGGCTGCGGTCTCGGTGCGCTGGATGCGGCAAAGGAGCGCGGCGTCTGGGGTCTCGGCGTCGACAAGGACCAGAAGAACCTTGGCCGCCACATCCTGACGAGCGCCGTCAAGCGAGTTGACCAGTCGGTCTACCTGACTGCCAAGGCCATCAAGGAAGGCAAGTTCAAGGGTGGCGTCGACGCCGTCTTCAACCTGAAGAACGGTGGAGTCGCGGTCGGTCGCATCGACTCACGGGTTCCGAAGCGCTTCATCACGCGGATGAACGCTCTCAAGCCTCTGCTCATCAAGGGCAAGATCAAGGCTCCCAAGAAGCTCTAGGGCAGCCACAGAGACACCGAAGGGCGGGCCACTAGGCCCGCCCTTTTTTGGTCCACCCCGATAGCATCGGACCCCCGACCGACAAAGGGGGTACCGGTGCGTAAGAGGCAATGGCTCGCGGCGATCTTCGCCTGCGGGCTCCTGACGGTCGGCTTCGCCTGCGGCGGAGACGACGAGGGAGACGAAGCCGGGGGCGCGACGACGACCGAGGAGGCCGCGGCCGGCGCAGACACCCGTGTCGGTCTCGTCAGCGACGTCGGCCGCTTCAACGACCGCTCGTTCAACCAATCGGCGCTGGAAGGGCTCCAGCGCGCGCAGGAGGACCTCGGGATCACTGGGCGGCCGGTGGAGTCGCGTCAGACGAGCGACTACGTCCCGAACCTCTCGTCGCTCGCCCGGGAAGGATTCGACCTCACGATCGGCGTCGGCTTCCTGCTCGCCGAGGCCGTCAACACCGCGGCGACGCGGTTTCCGGACTCCAACTTCGCGATCATCGACTACTCCGTGAACGCTGAGCCGTTCACGAAGAACGCCAACGTGCAGGGTCTGACGTTCGCGACGAACGAGAACAGCTTCATGATCGGCTGCCTCGCCGCGCTCATGGCCGAAAAGCAGGGCGGCAAGCAGGTAATCAGTGCGGTCGGCGGGCTCAAGCTGCCGACGGTGGACATCTTCATCGCCGGCTACCAGGCCGGGGCGAAGGAGTGCGTTCCCTCGACCCAGGTCCTGGTCGGCTACTCGCAGGACTTCGTCGCGCAGGACAAGTGCAAGGAGATCGCCCTGAACCAGATCGCGCAGGGCTCGCAGGTGATCTTCCAGGTCGCCGGCGGCTGCGGCCTCGGCGCCCTCGACGCGGCGAAGGAGCGCGACAAGTGGGGGATCGGCGTCGACCGCGACCAGTCGAGCCTCGGCCCGCACATCCTGACGAGCGCCGTCAAGCGCGTCGACCAGTCGGTGTTCCTGACCTCCGAGGCCGTCGTGAACGGAGAGTTCCAGGGCGGCACCGACGCAGTCTTCGACCTCGAGAACGAGGGCGTCGCGGTCGGCAAGCTCAGCCCGGACGTGCCGCAGGAGTTCATCGACCGGATGGACGAGATCAAGCAGCAGCTGATCTCGGGGGATCTGACCGCGCCCACAACGCTGTAGGCCGACAGGTCCTGGTTTTTGGGAGTCGCCTCCGCCATAGAATCGCCCGGAATGGCGGAGGCGGCTCCCACCGTTCTCGAGTTGAAGGGGATCACGAAAGAGTTCCCCGGGATTCTCGCGAACGACCACATCGACTTCGACCTCGGCCGGGGCGAGGTGCACGCCCTGCTCGGGGAGAACGGCGCGGGCAAGTCCACGCTGATGAACATCCTCTATGGGCTGTACTCGCCGGACGAGGGCGAGATCCTCGTCAAGGGCAAGCGAGTCCGCTTCTCCGGGCCCGGAGACGCGATCGACGCCGGCATCGGAATGGTGCACCAGCACTTCATGCTCGTCCCCGTGATGTCGGTCGCCGAGAACATCGTCCTGGCGACGGAGCCCAAGCGGGCGGGCATCCTGCTCGACTACGACGCCGCAGACCGGCGGGTGAAGGAGCTCGCGGACGCGTTCCGCTTCAAGATCGACCCCGAGGCCCGCATCGAGAACATCAGCGTCGGGCAGCAGCAGCGCGTCGAGATCCTGAAGGCGCTCTACCGGGGAGCCGACGTCCTGATCCTCGACGAGCCCACGGCGGTGCTGACGCCCCAGGAGGCGATCGAGCTGTTCGGGATCCTGCGCAACCTGACGCGTGAGGGGATGTCCGTGATCTTCATCACGCACAAGCTCAACGAGGTGCTGGACATCGCCGACCGGATCACCGTCCTGCGCCGCGGAAAGAAAATCGAGACCGTGCCGAAGCAGGGCGCGACGGAGAACCAGCTCGCGCGCCTGATGGTCGGTCGTGAGGTCCTGCTCAGGGTCGAGAAGAAGCTTTCGGAGCCCGGCGAGACACTGCTGACGGTCGAGCATGCGTCCGTGCGGGACGATCGCGGGCTGCCGGTTGTGCGCGACGTGTCGTTCGTGGTGCGCGCGGGCGAGATCGTCGGGCTGGCTGGGGTCGACGGCAATGGCCAGAGCGAGCTGATCGACGCTATTACCGGGCTGAGGAGCATGGAATCGGGCCGCGTCGCCGTCGGTGACAAGGCGGTCGAGAACACGAGCGCCCGGAAGGTGCTCGACGCCGGCCTAGGACACATCCCGGAGGACCGCCACCGCCGCGGGCTCGTCCTCGACTTCACGCTGGCGGAGAACATCGCCCTCCACGACTACAAGGAGGCGCCGGACTCACGCTTCGGCTGGCTCTACCCGAAGCGGCTGATCGCCCGGGCCCGGCGACTCCTCAAGGCGTTCGACGTTCGCGGCGGCGGGCCGACGACGCTTGCGTCGGCGCTCTCGGGCGGGAACCAGCAGAAGGTCGTGGTCGCCCGCGAGGTCGAGCGCGACCCGCGCGTGCTCCTTGCGGCGCAGCCGACGCGAGGGCTCGACGTCGGCGCGATCGAGTTCGTGCACCGTCGGCTTATCGAGGAGCGGGACCAGGGCCGCGCGATCCTCCTCGTCTCGCTCGAGCTGGAGGAGGTCCTCTCGCTCTCCGACCGCATCCTCGTCATGTTCGAAGGCGAGATCGTCGGCGAGTACACGCCCGACGTGACGGCCGAGGAGCTCGGCGTCGCGATGACGGGCGGCGGTGGCGAGCAGGCCGTCGCGTGAGCGAGCAGGCGCCGCCCGTCGAGCAGCCGTCGCCCGGCGAGGGACCGCCGAGCCCGGCGGCGAGGCTCGGCTCCCTCCAGCGGGCCGGCGGGATCGTCCCGCCGATCCTCACGGCGATCGTTGCGTTCTTCGTGGGCGGTCTCGTCGTGCTCGCGACGGGCCACAACCCGATCACGACCTACCGGGAGATCTTCGCCGGCACCGGCCTGAACTGGTTCTTCCAGGTCGGCTCGTACGAGGCCGGCGTTCCGTTCAGCGGCGCGACCGTGTGGTTCCCGTGGAACGTGAACGACCTCACGTCCGAGGCGGCGTTCAACCTTCAGCAGACGCTGCTCGTCTCGGTCCCGCTCGTGTTCACGGGCCTCGCAGTGGCCTTCGCGTTCCGCTGCGGCATGTTCAATATCGGCGGCCAAGGCCAGTACATCGTCGGCGCGATGGTGTCCGTCTGGGTCGGCTCGTCCTGGGTGGACATGAACTCCGGGCTGCACATCGTGCTCGCGATCGGCCTGGCCGCACTGGCAGGCGCCGTCTGGGCCGGCATCGCAGGCTTCCTGAAGGCGACGGTCGGCGCCCACGAGGTGATCACGACGATCATGCTCAACTGGATCGCCTACTGGATCGGGAACTTCGCCTTCGGGCAGGGCGGCCCGCTCCAGAACAAGGTCAACGAGTCCGTTCCCGTCTCTTCGGACATCGCCGAGGGAGCGAAGCTCGCGGTTTTCTGGGGCGACCCGCTGCTGCAGGGCCTCCACATCGGGTTCCTCCTCGCCCTGGGCGCACTCGTCGTGTACCACCTGACCCTGACGCGCACGACCCTCGGCTACGAGGTGCGCGCGGTGGGCTTCAACCCCGAGGCAGCCCGCTACGGCGGGATCAGCGTCGCGCGCAGCTACATCCTCGCAATGGGGATCGCGGGCGGGTTCGCCGGGATCGGTGGAGCGATCGACATCCTCGGCTGGCAGTTCCGGCTCGGCGTGATCGACATCCAGAGCTCGCAGATCGGCTTCATCGGGATCGCCGTCGCCTTGCTCGGGCGCAACTCAGCGGTCGGCGTGGCGCTCTCGGCGCTCCTGTTCGGAGCGCTCCTGAACGGGACGTCGACCCGCAACCTCGATCCCGAGGTGTTCCAGCCCGAGCTCGCCGGGAACCTGACGCTGATGATCCAGGCGCTCGTCCTGCTCTTCGTCGGGGCCGACCTCCTGATCCTCGGCCTCTATGCGCGGGCGAAACGGGCAGCTCGTAGGCGACCCCGGGCACCTGCCGCGGAGGCACCGACGTGATCGCCTGGGCAGACAGGCGCGGCGGAGCGGTCGACAAGCTCTACCAGCCGCGGTCGATCGCGATCGCAGCGATGGCGATCTCCGCCCTCGGGTTCTTCATCGTCCTCCCGCCGGTCACGCAGCGCTCGCCTCTCTGGCCGGTCGCGCTCGGGATCATCGGCACCCTGTGCGGCATCGCCGCGGTGACGCGCGGTGTCAAGCGGCTGGGCTGGTTGGCCGTCGCGCTCGGGATCGTCTCGATAGTGCTGGGAGTCCTCGCGACGGAGTCGAGCGTGGGGCACCTGAACAACGTCGTCGTCTGGTCGGCGCTCCTCGCGTCGATGCTGCGCTACGCGACACCGCTCACGTTCGCGGCGATCGGCGGGATGTTCTCCGAGCGGAGCGGCGTCGTGAACATCGCCCTCGAGGGGATGATGCTCGCCGGCGCGTTCTTCGGGATTCTCGCGGCGCAGAAATCCGGCTCGTGGGAGATCGGGCTCCTCGCCGCGGCGGGGGCGGGAGCCGGGCTCGCGCTCATTCACGCGTTCTTCTCCATCAACCTGAGGGCCGACCAGATCGTGAGCGGAACGGCGATCAACTTCCTCGCGCTCGGCGTGACCGGCTACTTCTTCGTGGACGTCTACGGCGAGCTCGGAACGCCCTCCGACATCCCGCGCATCCCCGACGTCAACCTGCCCCTCGACCGCTGGGCGTTCCTCGACGGGGTCTTCGGCCAGCTCAACCTGATGATCTGGGCGTCGTTCGCGCTGCTGATCGTCTCGTACATCGTCATGTTCAAGACGCCGATCGGGCTCCGGATCCGCGCGGTCGGAGAGCACCCGCGGGCGGCGGACACCGTGGGGATCAACGTCTACCTCGTGCGGTATGCGTCCGTGACGCTGTCCGGCGTCCTCGCCGCGCTGGGAGGCGCGTACCTCTCGATCGGCTTTCTCGGGTCGTTCAACGAGAACATGACCGCCGGCCGCGGCTTCATCGCGCTGGCCGCTCTGATCTTCGGCGCCTGGCGGCCGTTCGGCGCCTTCAGCGCATGCCTGCTCTTCGGCTTCTCGAGCGCCCTCGCGCAGCGGCTCCCCGAGTACTCGGGCTCGGCGGCGACGCTGTTCCAGGCCCTGCCGTACGTCCTCACGCTGATCGCGGTCGCCGGCGTCATCGGCCGCTCGATCCCGCCCGCCGCCGTTGGCCGGCCCTACCAAAAACAGTAACGCCGGCCGTCCGCTGAGCTGGAGCGCGGTCTTCTCCGTGCTCATCGGCTTGGCGGCCGTCGCGATGATTCCCGCGGCCGTCGTGGCCGCGGAGTTCTACGACGTCGCGACCCTGCTCGAGTCGTCCGTCGCGATCGCGCCGGCGTTCGTGCTCTCGCTCTTGGCGATCTTCCTCGGCCGTCGGGCACGGCGAAGCGTCGAGCGGACGCTCGGACGGACACGGGGCGCCTTCCTCGGGCGGATCGGCCGGATCCTCGGCTGGATCGGCCTCTACCTCGTCGTTACCGCCTCGATCTCCGTGGCCACGTACTACGTCCTGCGGGAGTTCGCAGCCTGAGAGCAGTGCGCCTACAATCGAGCCGCCGCCGTGTTCGAGATCGGTAACAGCCTCCGGGAGGCGCGCCTCCGCCAAGACCTCGAGTTCATCGAGGTCGAACAGGCGACCAAGATTCGCGGCAAGTACCTTCGCGCCCTCGAGGACGAGCAGTTCGACATCCTGCCCGGCCAGACCTACGTCAAGGGCTTCCTGAGGACGTATGCGGAGTATCTGGGCCTCGACGGGCAGCTGTACGTCGACGAGTACAACTCCCGGTACATCCCCGGCGACGAGGAGACGCCGCTCCGGGCTCAGAACAAGTCCACGGTCGGCCGGAGCCCGCGGGTCGAGTCAGGCGTCGTCCTGATCGCGCTGGCCGCGATCGGGATCCTCACCGCCCTCGTGGTCGTCGCCTGGCGTTTCGGCAGCGACACCCCGGAGACGGCCATTCCGGACTTCTCCTCCCAGCCGCCCGCGGAGACCCGAACGCAGGCGCCGCGCCGGCCGGCCCGTCCGGTGGCCCCGATTGCGCGCCTGACGATCACCGGTGCGCTCGGCGACTCATGGGTCGAGGTGCACCAGCGCACCGCCGCAGGGCGCGAGCTCTACCGAGGGACGCTGGAGGCCGGGTCGACGATCCGCTTCGCGCAGCGCCGGATGCACGTCGTCATGGGGCGACCCGCGAATCTCCGGCTCCGGGTGAACGGACGCATCGTGGAGGTGGCAGGCCGTGGCGACACCACGGCGGTCGTGATCACCGCCCGCCGCGTCATTCCGGTCCGCTCTCCCGCTTGAGCCACCCAACAGCGGTCGTCCTCGTCACCGGGAGCGAGCTTGTCCGAGGTGGACGCACGGACGAGAACGGGCCGTTTCTGGCCCGAGAGCTGAGCACGCGCGGAATCGAGCCCGAGCGCGTCCTCGTCGTCGGCGACCGGCCCGATGCCCTGGAAGGGGCCTTTCGCGAGTCTCTCGGCGCCGGCCTCGTCGTCACATCCGGCGGGCTCGGCCCGACCCATGACGACCGGACGGTGGAGACACTGGCCCGCGTTGCCGGCCGCAAGCTCGTCGTCGATCCGGCGCTCGAGCAGGAGATCGGCGGTGTCGTTCGCGTCCTCTCGGAGCGGTTTCGCCGGCCCTATGAGGAGTTCGAGTCCGGCGTCCGCAAGCAGGCGACGATTCCAGAGGGCGCCGAGTCCCTTGGGTTGGCGGGCACTGCGCCTGGCCTGGTGCTGGAGGTGGAGGGAAGCGTCGTCGTCGTCTTGCCGGGGCCGCCGGGCGAGCTTCAGCGCCTCTGGGCGCGCGCGCTGGAGACGGCGACGGTCCAGAGCGTGCTCGAGGCCGCCAGCCGCCCCGGGCACCGGATTCTCCGTTTCTTCGGCCTACCCGAGTCGGCCGTCGCGCGCGTGGTCGAGCGGGCCGGGGGAGAGGGTGAGGGGGTCGACATCACGATCTGCGCGCATGACCTGGAGGTGCAGGTCGACCTCGTCGTCCAGCCCGGCGCGGAGAGCCACGCCGACGCAGTCCAGAAGGCGCTGGCCGAGGCGCTTCCGCAGGCCCTGTTCTCCGAGGACGAGCGGCCCGTCGAGGAGCTCGTGCTCGACCTGGCCCGCGACCAGGGATTGACGATCGCCGCGGCCGAGAGCTGCACGGGTGGGCTCGTCGCCGCACGGCTCACATCTGTTCCTGGCTCGAGCGAAGCCTTCGCCGGCGGGGTCGTCGCTTACGAGAATCGCCTGAAACGCGAGTTGCTCGGAGTCTCCGACGAGATCCTGAGCCGTCACGGGGCAGTGTCCGCCGAGACGGCCTCGGCCATGGCGCAGGGGGCACGTGAAGCGCTGGGGGCAGACGTCGGCGTGTCGGTCACAGGCGTTGCCGGGCCGGGCGGAGGCACGCCGGAGAAGCCTGTCGGGCTCGTCCACCTGCACGCAGCGGCCCCGGATGCGGACGAGTCGATGGAGCTCCGGCTGCCGGGAGACCGGGCGGCCGTGCGGCGCCGTGCCGCCGCGTCCGCGCTGCACCTGCTCCGGCGCGTCTTGGCACAAAGCCGGCACACACGGGCGTGAGCTCGACGGGTAGCGTCGAGGGCAGTGAGCAACTGCGTCTCTTCTGCGCCCTCAGGCTTCCCGACACCGTTCTCGACGGGCTCGAGCGGTGGCAGTCCGAGCATCTTCGGGCGGGACGGGTCGTCCCGCGCGAGCATCTCCACGTCACGCTCGCGTTCCTCGGGTCGAGGCCGTCGGAAAAGCTCGCCGCCGTCGCCGGTGCGCTCGGCGAGGCGGCCGCGCAGGCCGGCGAGATCGTGCTCTCGGCCGTTCGCTACCGCGAGACCAGGAGCGTCGGCATGGTCGTCCTCGACGACGAGACGGGGGAGGGTGCGCGGGTCGCGGATGCACTCTTCGAGCGCCTGGAGCGCCTCGGCGTGTACGAGCGAGAGGCCCGGCCGTGGCTCCCGCACGTCACGGTGCTGCGCTTCCGCTCGCGGCCCAGGCTGGATCCGCCGGTGCCGGATCTCGAGCAGTTTCGACCGTCCGACGCTGCTGTTTACATGTCATCCCTGCGGCCGACCGGGGCGCAGTACAGAGTCTTGGAATCGGTACCGCTAGGAGGTTGATCGGATGAGTCGCGAAGAGGCACTCGACACCGCTCTCGGACAGATCGAGCGCCAGTTCGGCAAGGGCGCCGTCATGCGGATGAACGACCGGGCTCATGTGTCGGTCGGCTCCGTGTCGACGGGGTCCCTCGCCCTCGATCTCGCGCTCGGGATCGGCGGCCTCCCACGAGGCAGGATCGTCGAGATCTTCGGCCCGGAGTCTTCGGGAAAGACCACCCTCGTCTACCACGTGATCGCGGAGGCGCAGCGCCGCGGAGGGATCTGCGCCTTCATCGACGCCGAGCACGCTATGGACCCCCAGTACGCGCGCCGGATCGGCGTCAACATCGACGACCTCCTGGTCTCGCAACCGGACAACGGCGAGCAGGCACTCGAGATCGCGGAGCTCCTGATCCGCAGCGGCGCGCTCTCCGTCGTCGCCGTCGACTCCGTTGCCGCGCTGACACCCCGCGCGGAGATCGAGGGCGAGATGGGCGACAGCCACGTCGGGCTCCAGGCCCGCCTGATGAGCCAGGCGCTCCGCAAGCTCGCCGGCACCCTGAACCGCACGGAGACGATCTGCATCTTCACGAACCAGCTCCGCGAGAAGATCGGCGTCATGTTCGGGAACCCGGAGACGACTCCCGGGCGGCCGCGCGCTCAAGTTCTACTCGTCGGTCCGCCTCGACATCCGCCGGATCGAGACGCTCAAGGACGGCGTGGAGGCGTTCGGGAACCGCGTGCGCGTCAAGGTCGTGAAGAACAAGGTCGCCCCGCCCTTCAAGCAGGCCGAGTTCGACATCATCTACGGCCAGGGGATCTCCTGGGAGGGCACGGTCCTCGACACGGGGCTCGAGCGGAAGGCGGTCCAGAAGTCCGGCTCGTACTTCAGCTTCCAGGAGGAGCGGCTCGGCCAGGGACGCCAAAACGCGACCGCGTTCCTCCGTGAGCACCCCGACGTGACACAGAAGATCCTGGCGCAGATCCAGACGGAGGTCGGGCCGGAGCAAGTCGTCTCCGCCCGGCTGCTCCCGACGGCGGACGGCAACGGCACGGCCGACGCGGCCGCGGAAGCGGAGGCGGAGGTCGAGGCCGCCGCCAAGTAGGGCTGCACCGTGTCCGAGGCGAGGGAGCTCGCGCTCCGCGCGCTGAGCCACCGCGACCGGTCGCGGCGGGAGCTCGAATTGCGGCTGGGGAGAGCAGGGATCCCGGTCGACGAACGAGACGAGACCCTCGACGAGCTCGCCGCCGCCGGACTGCTCTCGGACGCTCGCTTCGCGGAGGCGCGGGCACGAGGCCTTGCGGCGAAGAACGGCAGCGACTCCCTGATCCGCAACGATCTGCGTCGCCATGGGATCGACCGCGAGGAGATCGCCGAGATCCTCGAAGGCCTCGAGCCCGAGTCCGAGCGGGCCGCACGAATCTTCGAGCGACGGGGAGCCGGCGACCGGGCGCTCCGCTATTTGGCCGGCAAGGGCTTCTCGCGAGAGTCGCTCGATCCGCTCATCGACGATCCGGTATGCTGAGAAGCGCTTCACTTACCATTTTGCCTGCACAGACGCGTTTTCTGAGACCAAGCGAAACCGTTCAGCGATGAGGACATCAACCAGCGATGCGGCGGAGGCGGCGCTAGCTAGAGCTCGCTAGCGGCACCGAACGGTGCAGCCGTCGCCGACGGCTGCGAATCAGAGCGTTCTGCTCGGGCCCGATGGTGGGTGGTAAACGACCCCCAGGGAGCGCCCCATGCTCGTTGCCGCCGGAATCGTTATCGGCCTCGTCCTCGGAGCCGCTCTCCTGCTCGGAGTGATGCAGCTCATGGGGCGGTCGAGCCTCGGCGAGGCCGCAGCACGGCGGGACGAGATGATCAACGGCGCCAAGCGCGAAGCCGAGAACCTCCGCCGCGAGGCCGAGATCGAGGCGCGAGAGCAGGCGGTCCGCGTGCGATCGGAGGCCGAGCGGGACGCGCAGGAGCGCCGCGCCCAGATCACCAAGCTCGAGGAGCGCGTCCTCGCCAAGCAAGACGAGCTCGAGGGGAAGCTGACCGAGCTCCTTCGACGCGAGCAGGGGCTCGCTGACCGCGAGACGCACATCAAGGAGCTCCAGGTCGACCTCAAGGATGCGAAGGACCGGGAGCTCGCCCAGCTCGAGCGGATCTCGGGCCTGACGGTCAACGAGGCGAAGACGGAGCTCCTCGACCGCGCTGAAGGCGGGATCCGCCACGAGCTCGCGCGCCGCGTCCGCCACCTCGACGAGGAGGCGCAGCTCGACGCCAGGCGTCGCGCGCGCAACCTGGTCGCCGACGCGCTCCAGCGGGTGGCGGCGAGCCACGCCGCCGAGACGACGTCCTCGGTCGTCGAGCTGCCGAGCGACGACATGAAGGGGCGAATCATCGGCCGGGAGGGCCGGAACATCCGCACGCTCGAGCACCTGACCGGCGTCGACATCATCATCGACGACACGCCGCATGCCGTCGTCCTCTCGTCCTTCGACGGCATCCGCCGCGAGATCGCCCGGCTGACGCTCGGGAAGCTGATCGAGGACGGCCGCATCCAGCCCGCTCGGATCGAGGAGATGTACTACCAGTCGAAGGCGGAGATCGACGACCACATTCGCCAGTCCGGCGAGCAGGCCGTCTTCGAGGCGAACGCAGGCGAATTCAACCCCGAGCTCGTGAAGATCCTCGGGCGGCTGCACTACCGGACGAGCTACGGCCAGAACGTCCTCAAGCACACGCTCGAGGTCGTCCACCTCGCCGGGATCATGGCCGTCGAGCTCGACGCGGGAGTCCGGACGGCCAAGAGAGCGGCGCTGCTCCATGATCTCGGCAAGGCGCTCACGCACGAGATCGAGGGCTCGCACGCGCAGATCTCGGCCGACTACGCGAAACGCTACGGCGAGTCGGAAGCCGTCGTCCACGCGATCGCCGCGCACCACTACGAGATTCAGCCGCAGACGGTGGAGGCAGTTCTCGTCGTCACCGCCGACGCAATCTCCGGATCGAGGCCCGGTGCCCGCGGCGACACGCTCGAGAACTACATCAAGCGGCTCGAGGCCCTCGAGGAGATCGCGGCCCGGAAGGACGGGGTGGAGAAGGTCTACGCCCTCCAGGCCGGCCGCGAGATCCGCGTGATCGTGAAGCCGGGCGAGATCGACGACGACGGCGCCGTCCTCCTCTCGCACGAGATCGCCCGTGACATCGAGAGCGAGCTGGAGTACCCGGGCCAGATCAAGGTCACCGTCATCCGAGAGTCCCGGGCGACCGAGCTCGCGAAGTAGGAGGGGAGCGCCCTGAGGGCGCTCCCCTTCCGTGCCCTTACAGCTCGCGCGAGAGCCGGATGAGGGTCTCGCCCTCGACCGGCGTGAACGCGTGGTGCGACCGGTTGCCGGTCGAGAGTGCGACGAGGACCCGGTACGCGGTCAGGGCGATCTGCCGCGCGTGCGGCGTCCGTGCGTGCTCCGCGACCTCGAGGAGGGCACAGAGTGCGTGGGAGACCGCCGGCTTGGACGAGTACTCACGGGTCAGCGCGCAGAGACTGTCGAACGTGACGCCGACCGTCACCGTGGCGGTGTACTCCGTCGTCCCGCCGTCCTTGTCGCGGATCTGCCCGCGAACGGTGCGGCTACCGGCAGCCGTCGTCGCGCAGGAGGCGCTCGACGCCGATCCGAATGCTCCGTATCCCGAGCCGCAGTCGAACGCATACTGGAAGCCCGCGGCCGTGTCCGCAGCCGAGGGGTCACTCGGTCCTGTCAGCGAGAGCGTGAAAGTGGAGCCTGCCGGCACCGACGCCGGTGCGACGAAGGTCGCTGTCGGCGCGATGTTGGCGATGTTCACGGTCGCCTCCGCAACCGCGGTGGAAGTCCCGTCGCTCACCTCGACCCGGACCGTCCGGCTCGCGGGCCCGTCGGCGGCGGAGTACGTCGCGTTCTGGCCCGAGGTCTCGAACGTCCCGTCGTTGTCGAGGTCCCAGCGGTAGGTCAGCGCGTCACCGTCCGCGTCCGCGCCCGTTGCCGACAGCGAGACCGACCCGCCTTCGGCGACCGCGTACGGGCCGCCGGCGCTCACCGTCGGTCCCGCGTTGACGAGGAACTGCGCTACCTGCGGATCGTGATCCGAGAGCTGGTCGAAGAACTCGGAGTTGACGTGGACCGGGTCGAACGTGAACGGCCGCCCCGACAGGCTGTTGCTGACCACGATGTGGTCGAGCGACTGCGAGTTCCCCTCGAACACGTAGCTGTACCGCTCGTTCTGCGGCAGCGTGCTCATCAGCGGTGTGAGGACGCCCCCGGTGAGGATCGACATCGTCTCCGAGAACTCGAAGTCGTTGATGTCGCCGAGCACGATGATGTTCGCGCTCGAGTCCAGCGCGAGGATCGAGTCGACGAAGTCGTTCTCGATCTGCGCCTGCTGGTGCCGCTGCGTCTCGGTCACCCTGGCCGGCGGCTGGAAGCGCCCGAAGAGCGGTTGGTCGCCGCCCTTCGAGTTGAAGTGGTTCCCGATCACGAAGAACGTCTCGCCGCGATAGGTGAACTCAGCGGCGAGAGGCTTGCGGCTCGCGTTCCACGCCGAGTTGGTCGGGTCGATCCGGCCCGGGCTGAACGAGAGCTGAGGGCCGTCCGGGCTGTTGACGACCGTCGTCGGCGTCGTCGAGCCACCGCCGGGCCGGTCGACGAAAGCGACGCCGCGATCGGTGCGGAAGAACAGGCCCGACGCGGATGTTCCCGCCCGGCTCGCCGCCGTCCTGACCGTCAACGGGGTTGATCTGCCGGAAGTCGTACGCCGGCCCGCCGGCCGCGACGATCGAAGCGATGAGCTTGTTGTAGGTCTCGGTCGCATCGACGACTCCGTTGTTGACCGCGCCGTTGTTGTCCTGGATCTCCTCGAGCGTGAGGATGTCCGGCGACCGCAGGTTGTTGACGATCTGGCCCGCGATCGCGTCGAACTTCGACTGCGGCTCGAGGGCATCGAGATTCTCGACGTTGAACGTGGCCACCGCGAGGTGCTTCGGAGCCGCGGGTGCCGTCGTCTCACGCGCGATGCCGCCCGGCACGAGCGTCAGCGCAGACGTGAGGTTGAGCTCGAAGTTGCCGAAGTCGTAGTCCATGATCCCGACAGCGGGTCCGGAGAAGTGGTCGCCGACGCTCGCCTGGGACGGCGTCGAGTTCGCGACGATCGCGTCGTCGAGCTGAATCCGCTCCGGGTTGAAGTCGCCGGGCCGGATGACGATTCCGCTGCGCGAGGTCAGCACGGAGGCCGCCGCACCGTCGTCGGCCAACACGTAGATCTCGCCGAAGCCGTTCCGCGGGCCGACAGCGACCGGGTTGTTCACCTGGACGCGAACTGCCTCCAGGCTCTCGTAGAAGTCGATTCCGTCGGAGGCCGGATCGAACACGGCGAAGGAGTCGTCGTCGATCACCATCGTGGGCTGGGCTCGACCGCCGGCGCCGATGACGGTCGTCGCGGGAAGCGGATTTCCGCTCGAGAGGACGGTCACCGTCGGCGAGCCGATCTCGGTGATCGTGAGGTTGGTGGAGCTCGCCCCGCCGGGGCGGAACTCGGTCACGAGCCCAGAGACGCTGACGGAGTCGCCGACGCTCACCGTGGGAGCCGAAGACGTGAAGATGAGGATCCCGTCGGACGTCTTCTCGTCCGTGTCCGGGGTCGGGTCCTGAATGTAGAAGCCGTTGGACCGCCTGGCGGTCACGATCCCCGTGGTCGTCACGGAATTGCCTGCGAGCGGCGACGAGTGAACGGCGCCCTGGATCTCGTGGATATCGACAGTCGGCGGCGCCGGAGACGCGGTCGTGAAGCTCCACGACGGGTTTCCGGCGACGCGGTCCGGTGGATCGTTCGTGTCCTGGTCGGTGACCTGTGCGCCGACGACCACGACGCTGCAGGTCTCGTCCGAAGCGAAGTCCGCGGTCGGGTTCAGCGTGAAGGTCGTCGGGCCGCCGGTGACGACGGCGGCGTGGGCGAGGGAGACCGTGCAGGAGATCGCGAACCAGTCGCCGGTCACGTCAACGGGCTCACTGAACGTGATCGTGACGTTGCTGTCGAGCGCTACACCGGTCGCATCGTCCGCGGGTGAGGTCGACGAGATCGTCGGCGCGGCGTCGCCCGAGCAGTCGGCCAGCGGCGAAGCCGTGTTGCGCGCATTCGGCGTTGCAGCCGCAAAGTCCGCGGAGTTGTTGTCCGTGTCCACACAGCCGCCGGTTCCCCGGAACGCAGCCAGCGTGGCCGAGATCGCCGGGGCCGCGCCCGGGCCCTCGAAGAAGTTCGCGTTGCCATAGCCGACCAGGTCGACGATTCGCGCCAGAGCAGCGGCGCCGCACGGCGTTGAGCCACCGTTGCATTCAAGCGAGGTCTGGCCGCTGACCAGGGCAACCTTTCCCGCGCCCGCCGCCATGGCGATCGGCGTGGCGTCTGCGATGTCAGGGGTCGGAAGCGGGAGGCCCACCGGAGCATTCGAGGCTTCCTGAACGAGGAAGTACTGATTCGGAGCGAGCGAGCCGCTCAGCTCCGTGAGCTGCCCCGCGTTAGCACCGAGGTTCCCCGTGCCGGTCGCGCTCGCGTACTGGAGCGACATCCCGTCCAGCGACACCGAGCCGGTGCCGCGGTTGAAGATCTCAATGTAATCGTGGGTGTACGTGGCGCCGCCGTTTCCGCCGCCGCCGTAGACCTGGCTGATGACGAGATTGGCGCTGACCGCCCCGGCCGACTGAACTAGAAGCGTCGACGCGAGAACGGCAAGAAGGGCGCCGACGAGCAGGCGCTTTCGGGCGCGGACAACCGCGAATCGATGCATGGACCTCTCCCCTGAAGCTGGCTCAAACGGACATGGCCAGCCTAGCCTGTCCGACCGGAAATCCAAAGCTCCATGACCGCCTCGATACAGTGTTTCGGGCCGTGAAGCGCTACCACGTCACGACGTTCGGATGCCAGATGAACGCCCACGATTCGGAGCGGATCAAGGGCATGCTCGAAGAGCTCGGGCTGGGTGAGGCGCCGGGACAGGGCGAGGCCGACGTCCTCGTCTTCAACACCTGCACCATTCGTGAGAAGCCCGACCAGCGCTTCGCCGCCCATCTCGCGCAGGCGCGGGCGCTCAAGGAGCGCGATCCCGAGAAGGTGATCGCCGTCGGCGGCTGCTACGCCGAGGCGCAGCAAGAGCGCCTGTTCGAGCGGTACCCGTTCGTGGACGTCGCGTTCGGCCCGGGGTCGATCCCGCATCTCGGCGAATGGCTCGGCGCGGGGGGCGAGGGCGTCTCGCGCGGCCGGTTCGGACTCGACCAGCGCTCCTTCGCGAGCCTGCTTCCGATGCACCGGGAGCGCCGCTTCCAGGGTTGGGTGCAGGTCTCGATGGGCTGCAACTCCAAGTGCGCCTACTGCATCGTCCCGTCGGTCCGCGGCCGGGAGCAGAGCCGCCGTCCCGGGGAGGTGATCGCCGAGGTCGAAGGCCTCGCGCGGGCGGGAGTACGCGAGATCACCTTGCTCGGCCAGAACGTCAACTCGTACGGGCGCGACCTCCTGCCGGACATCCGGACGGACTTCGGTGAGCTGCTCCGGGCCTGCGACGCGGTAGACGGCATCCGGCGAATCCGGTTCACGAGCCCGCACCCGAAGGACTTCCGCGCGCCGGTGATCGCAGCGATGGCCGAATGTGAGGCGGTGTGCGAGCACGCGCACCTGCCGCTCCAATCCGGGTCCACGCGGATCCTGAAGGCGATGCGCCGGACCTACAGCCGCGAGCGGTTCCTCCGCCTCGTCGGCGAGATGCGGGCCGCCATCCCGGATCTCGCGCTTTCGACCGACATCATCGTCGGCTTCCCGGGGGAGACCGAGGAGGACTTCTCGGAGACGGTCACTGCCGTGCAGGAGATCGGCTTCGACAGCGCGTTCACGTTCGTCTTCTCTCCGCGGAGCGGCACCGAGGCGGCGACGATGGGCGACCAGGTGCCGGAAGAGGTCAAGCGCGACCGCATCGAGCGCCTGATCGACGTGGTGCAGCGTGTGGCGCACGATCGGAACCAGGCGCGGATCGGGCGGACGGAGGAGGTCCTCGTCGAAGGCCCCAGCCGGACGGACGCGACGCTGCTCCGCGGGCGCACGCGGCGCAACACGACCGTGAACTTCGCGGGCACCGCGGCGCCGGGAGAGCTCGTCCACGTCGAGATCGACGCCGCGACCTCCACGACGCTCAAGGGCACCCAGCTCGCAGCAGTTGCCGCGTAGCAGGGACCTCGACTGGGACGGGCTCCTGAACGCCCGCGACCTGGGCGGGCATCCAACCGAGGACGGCGCCGAGACGCGCTGGGGGTCGATCGTCCGCACCGACAGCGTCCGCCAGTTGACCGAGGCGGGGTGGAAGGCCGTCGTCGATTACGGCGTCCGCACGATCGTCGATCTGCGCTCTGATGAGGAGCTCGCCGAGGATCCTCCTGCCGAGCTGCCCGTCGAGGCCGTGCATCTGTCGTTCTTCGACAACCGTCCCGAGGTGTTCGAGGAGGTCGATAGGGCCAGCGTGGCCGCCGCCGACCACGCCGCGGCGACGCGCGACGTGTACCTGATCTTCCTCGAGCACTTCCGGCCCAATGTCGCCGCCGCGATCCGGGCGGTGGCGAATGCACCGGCAGGAGGAGTCGTCGTCCACTGCCACGGCGGCAAGGACCGCACCGGGCTCGTCAGCGCGTTCCTCCTCCGTCTCGCCGGCGTCCAGATCGACGACGTCGCCACGGATTACTCGCTCAGCGAGGAACGGCTGCGGACCCGGCACGAGGAATGGTTCGCGCAGGCGGCAGACGAAGCCGAGCTCGAGCGGCTGCACCGGATCTCGAAAACGCCCGCGTCGTCCATGGTGGAGGTGCTCGAGGAGCTCGAACGCCGCTACGGCAGCGTCGCCGGCTACCTGAAAGCCGGCGGCGCCACGGACGAGGAGCTCGAGCGGGCCCGAGCCCGACTTCGTGACTGAGCCCAGCGTCCTCGCCGTCTTCGGCCCGACCGCTTCGGGGAAGTCTGCCGTCGCCGAGGCGATCGCCGACCGCACTCCCGCGACGCTGATCTCGGCCGACGCGATGCAGGTCTACCGCGAACTGCCGATCCTCACCAACCAGTCCGAGCGCCACACCGAGCTCGTCGCGATCTGGGAGCTCGACCACGAGGCCTCGCTGGGCGAGTACGCGGAGCTCGCTCATGCCGCGATCGACGAGGCGCTCGACCAAGGCAGGACGCCCGTCGTCGTCGGCGGGACGGGCCTCTATCTTCGCGGCGCGCTCGTCGAGCTCGATCTCCCGCCGGCGCCCGAGCCCGGCGCCCGCGAGCGCTGGGAGGCCGAGTACGGCCGGCTCGGCGCCGAGGCGGCGCATGAGCTGCTCGCGGAGCGCGATCCCGCGGCCGCCGCGCGGGTGCACGCCAACGACCGGCGCCGGGTGGTGCGAGCGCTCGAGCTCTCCGAGGCGGGCGCCTCACTGGCGCCGAGCGAGGGGCGCCTCTGGAGCGAGGACGTGCGCCACCCGACCGTTGTCGTCGGGCTCGAGGTCCCGAGGGACGTGCTCGCGAAGCGGATCGAGCGGCGGACGATGCAGATGTTCGAGTCCGGCGTCGAGGACGAGGTCCGGCGCGCGCTGGAGCGCCCGGTCTCCTCGACGGCGCGCACGGTGCACGGCCTGACCGACATCGCCGAGCTCCCGCGGGACGAGGCAATCGCCTCGCTGATCCGCCGCACGAGCCGGTACGCCGCCTACCAGCGCAAGTGGATGCGACGCATACCGGGCCTTGTTACGGTGCGAGGCGACCGCTCGGCGGGCGAGGTGGCCGATGAAATTCTCGAAATGGCACGGACTCGGCAACGACTACCTGCTGGTCCAGCGGGCTGAGATCGGGACGCCGCTGACCGAAGACCAGGTTCGGCGGCTCTGCGACTATCACTTCGGCGTCGGCTCCGACGGAGTGCTGGAGGTCGTCTCGGCCAATCACGACGTCGCGGAAGTCGTGATCTGGAACCCCGACGGCTCGACAGCCGAGCTGTCCGGGAACGGGACGCGGATCGCGGCACGCTGGCTCGCACGGCGGAGCGGCGCCGACACGGTTCGGATCCGTGTGGGCCCACGGGAGGTCGTCGCAAGGATGCGAGCCGGTCAGGACGTCGAAATGGACATGGGCGCCGTGGAAGTTCAGGAACCGGAGACACTCGACGTGGGCGGCGAGACGCTGGAGTTCACGCCTGCCTCCGTGGGCAACCCGCACGCAGTCGTGCGCCGTGAGCCCGACCGCGAGGACCTGCTTCGGCTCGGCCCGCTCATCGAGAACCACGGGCGCTTCCCGCAGAGAACTAACGTCCAGCTCGTCCGGGTGGACGGGCCGAGCGACATCACCGTCGGCGTCTGGGAGCGCGGAGCGGGGGAGACCCTTTCATCCGGGACGAGCGCGTTGGCGACTGCCGGCGTCGCGGTGGCGCGAGGGTGGTGCGAGAGCCCGGTGACCGTTCACCTCGCCGGGGGCGACCTCCTCGTGGAGCTCGACGACTCGATGCAGGCACGCCTCACCGGCCCGGCACAGGAGATCTTCAGCGGCGAGGCCAGCGAGGAGCTCGGCCTGTGAGGTTCGCGAAGCGGCTCGACGCCGTCCCGCCCTATCTCTTCGCCGAGCTCGAGCGGCTGATGGAGTCGAAGCGAAAGCAGGGCATCGACGTCATCAGCCTTGCGATCGGGGACCCGGACCTCCCGACACCGCCGGCAATCGTCGAGGCCGCCGCAGAGGCGCTCAGGAATCCCTCCACGCACCAGTATCCGACGAACCACGGCACCGACGAGATCCGTGAGGCCGCCGCCTCGTTCTACCGCGACCGCTTCGGCGTCGAGCTGGACCCTGCGAGCGAGGTCGTGCCGGCGCTCGGAGGCAAGGAGGCGGTCGGGCACATCGCGATGGCATGCCTCGATCCGGGCGAGGTAGCCCTCAGCCCCGAGCCGGGCTACCCGCCGTACACCTCGGGCCCCGTGTTCGCGGGCGCCGACGTCCACTACCTCCCACTGACGCCCGAGAACGAGTTCTTCCCCGACCTCGACGCGATTCCGGACGATGCGCTCGGCCGGGCAAACCTCCTCTACCTGAACTACCCGAACAACCCCACCGGCGCGGTGGTTCCGGCGGGCGCGTTCGCGCGGGCGATCGAGTTCGCCCGTGAGCACGACCTGATCCTCGTGCACGACAACGCCTACTCCGAGGTTTGCTTCGACGGCTACGAAGCGCCCAGCTTCCTCGAGACCCCGGGCGCGAAGGACGTCGGCGTGGAGATCTTCTCGCTGTCGAAAGGCTGGAACATGACCGGCTGGCGTTGCGCCTTAGTGGCCGGCAACGCGGAGGTCGTCGAGCGCTTCCGTGGGTTCAAGGCCAATCTCGATTCAGGGATGTTCGAGGCGCTCCAGCGCGGCGCGTCGGTGGCCCTGACCGACGAGCGTGACTTTCCGCGCACGATGTCGGAGGTCTATCGCCGGAGACGCGATCTGCTGGTCGACGCGCTCGCTGCGATCGGGGTCTCGGTGGAGCCGCCCAAGGCGACGCCCTATCTCTGGGTGCCGGTGCCCGACGGCCACGACTCGGCGTCGTTCACGTCCCTCGTCCTCGAGGAGGCAAACGTCGTCGTGTCGCCAGGGACGGGATACGGCGCAAGCGGTGAGGGCTTCGTCCGGCTGTCCATGACTGTTTCGGACGAGGAGCTCGAAGAGGCCGTCCGCCGGATCGAAAGCTCCCTGCAGAAAGTCATAATCAAGGCGTGACGACGCGCCGGCACGAGTCCCGTTCCAGCGTCGAGCCGGAGCGGGGCTTCATCCTGTCCGTGCTGGCTCCGGGCGCCGACGAGGACCGCGAGCTCGGCGAGATCGCAGAGCTCGCACGCACCGCCGGCGTGGAGCCTGTCGCCTCACTGGTCCAGCACCGAGCAAGGCCGGACCCGCGAACGTTCGTCGGGAAGGGGAAGCTCGTCGAGCTCAAGGACGCCTACAAGACGGCCGGCGCCGAGTCGCTGCTCGTCGACCACGAGCTGAGCCCGTCCCAGCAGCGAAAGCTCGAAGACGAGCTGAAGGCGCGCGTGGTCGACCGCACCCAGCTGATCCTGGACATCTTTGCCCAGCACGCGCACAGCGCCGAAGGCAAGCTCCAGGTCGAGCTGGCGCAGCTCGAGTACAACCTCCCGCGCATGCGAGGCATGTGGCAGCACCTCGAGCGCCTCGGCGCCGGACGAATGGACGGCGGCGTCGGGACGAGAGGCCCCGGGGAGACCCAGCTCGAGACCGACCGGCGTCTTGCGCGTCGCCGCGTCGCGATCCTGCGACGTCGACTCCAGAGCCTGGGCAGGCAGCGCCAGACGCGTCGGCGGGAACGGCTCCGCTCACACACGCCGACGGTCGCCCTCGCCGGGTACACGAATGCGGGCAAGTCGACGCTCCTCAACGCGCTGACCGGCGCAGGCGTCTCCGTCAATGACCGCCTCTTCGAGACGCTCGACCCGACGACCAGGGCTTTCGAGGAGGACGGGCGCCGCTATCTCGTGACCGACACCGTCGGCTTCATACGCCGGCTGCCCCACGAGCTCGTGGAAGGCTTCGCCGCCACGCTCGAGGAGACGCTCGAGGCGGATTTGATCCTCCACGTCGTCGACGGCTCGATGCCGGACGACGAGCTCGACGAGACGACGTCGGCCGTCAACGAGGTGCTCGCGGAGATCGGCGCCGACGACCTCCCGGTCGAGCTCGTCCTGAGCAAGATCGACGCCGTCGACCCGCTGGGCCGCCGGCGGCTTGCGAACCGCTTTCCCGGGTCGCTCCAGATCTCGGCCGAGACCGGCGAGGGCCTCGACGAGCTGAAGGCGCGGATCGCCGAGCGGTTCGCCGAGCGGTTCGAGCTCGTGCGCATGCTCGTCCCGTACGAGGACGGCGCCAAGCTCGCCGAGCTCTACTCGCTCGGACCGCCGATCGACGAGCGCGTCGACGGACCGGACGGGGTCTTCATCCGAGCCCGGCTGCCCAGGCGGGAGACGCAGCGTTTCGCGCCGTATCTGATTCTCGACGCCGAGGAGCCCAGCCGGGCGTCGCAGTGATCGAAGTCCCGGTCCGCCGCCTCCGGGAGGACGCCGTCATCCCGTCCCAGGCCTACTCGGGCGACGCCGGGCTGGACCTGTCGGCCTGCGGGCGGCACGAGCTCGGCCCCGGGGAGCGGGCAGTGATCCCCACAGGCTTGGCCGTGGCGATTCCGGAGGGCCACGGCGGCTTCGTCCTGCCGCGCTCCGGCCTGGCGGCGAGGAACGGCATCACTCTCGTCAACGCGCCGGGGTTGATCGACGCCGGCTACCGGGGCGAGGTGCAGGTGGTGATGCTCAACACCGACGCCGAGACGCCGTTCGTCGTCGAGCCGGGGATGAGGATCGCGCAGCTCGTCGTCCTCCCGGTCCCCGCCGTCGGGCTCGTGGAGCTCGAGGAGCTGCCCGAGACCGAGCGTGGAGCACGCGGCTTCGGCTCGTCCCGGGTGTGAGCCGTGGGCGCCGAGCCGCGGATCCGTGTGTCGGCCATCCTTCGTCGTGACGACCGCCTGCTGCTTTGCCGCCACGAGAAGCACGGCAAGGAGTACTGGCTCCTTCCCGGCGGAGGCGTGAACTCCGGCGAGAGCCTCGTCGACGCGCTGCATCGCGAGCTCGAGGAGGAGATCGGCCTGGGAGAGGACGTTCCGGTCGAGGGCCCCGTCGCGATCGTCGACTCGATCGCGCCGCAGAAGAGCTTCGCGGCGAAGCACGTCGTGCACATCATCTTCGCGGGCGACCTGGGCGACCGCTCCCTGGAAGCCGTGACCTCGCAGGACGCCGCCGTTCGTGGTCACCGCCTCTTCACGGTCGCGGAACTCGAGGAGACCGTGCTCCACCCGCCGATCCAACGCTTCCTGACCCGCTGGCGCCCGGGCGATCCGGTCGTGTACCTCGGCCCGTTGTGGGTTCCGTGACACGTCGGGACACATTCGGCTCGCGCGCGTAACCCACAGGCGCGCCCACCAGAAATACGATTGCTACCTGGCGCCCCGGCCCCCGCGGGACCTGGCCCGGTCGGCCGCGACCGCATGGGCCTCGCCCTCGAGGGCGTCGGCCAGCGGCTCGAAGACCGGGGCCTCACCGGTCCGGTGGGCGATCGCCTGCGCCAGGAGCCAGTCGGCGAGCCACGGGTTCCGCGGGAGGAGCGGCCCGTGGAGGTACGTCCCGACGACGCGGCCGGCGCGGCAGCCCTCGAAGCCGCTCTCTCCATCGTTTCCGAATCCCGCCACCACGCGGCCGAGCGGCTCGGCGCCGTCCTCGAGGATCGTCCGCCCAGCGTGGTTCTCGAAGCCCGCGATCGTCCTGCGCTCACCGGGCTCCAGCTCGCACTCGAGCAAGACGTCGCCGATCATGCGCCGCTCGCCGGCCACCGTGTGGAGTGGAAGCATTCCGGCCCCCGGCAGCTCGGCGCCCAGACGGTCGCGGTAGAAGCTCCCCAGCAGCTGATAGCCGCCGCAGACCGCGAGCACGGCGGCTCCCGCAGCCACCGTGTCCCGCAACGCCTTGCCCTTTCCTGCGATGTCCGGGGCGACCAGCGCCTGCTCGCGATCCTGCCCGCCGCCGACGTACAGAAGGTCATGGGAGCCCGGCACGACCTCGTCGCCCATGCCGATCGCCTGAACCTCGAGCTCGTGCCCCCGCCAGGCGGCTCGCCGCGCCAGCACCGCGATGTTCCCGCGGTCCGCGTAGATGTTCAGGTACTCGGGGTAGAGGTGCCCGACGCGGATCCTCACGCCGCCCGCTCCCAGTACGGCCTCACGTAACCGCGGTCCGCCACGATCCCACGCAGACGGAGCATCGCGGTGTAGGTGGGGAGGACGCAGAGCTCGCCGCCGGCCGGAGTCAGCTCCAACCCACGGTCGAGCGCCTGGTCGAGCTCGGAGACCACCTCGATGCAGTCCTCGGGGAAGCCTGCGTACTTGCAGCGCAGCGCGAGCTCAGCGGCCCGCTCGCCGGTCGCAACGACCCGGTCGAGCCGTTCGAGCAGAGGCTCGAAGTCGACGTCCCAGATCCAGGAAACGTCGCGTCCATCCGCGATCGCGTCGTTGAGCGCGATCACGGCCAGGCCGGGCGAGCCGCCGGCGACGAGCGTCCGAACCACCTCGTTCGCCCCGGCCGGGTTCTTGATCAGGAGCATGAGCAGGCTTCGATCCCCGACGGGAATTCGTTCGAAGCGGCCGAAGGCGGCGCTGAACCGCTCGAGCCCCGACCGGATGTCCTCCCGCGAGGCGCCGAGCACGCCGGCCAGCGCGGCGGCCGCGAGCGCGTTGTAGACGTTGTACAGACCCGGAAGCGGCAAACGGATGCGCGTCGCACCCTGCTCGTACGCCAGGTCGAACGAAACCGACTCCAGCCCGTCGACCTCGATCGCGCGGGCGGCGAGATCGAGACGGGGCCGCGTATGGCCGCAGGCGGGACACCTGTAGTCCCCGAGATGGCCGACGTAGGCCGCGGCGTACTCGTACGGCGTCCCGCACCGCACGCACCACTTCGAGTCCGCCGCGTGCTGGAGCCCGGACGACCCGTGTCGCGGATCGTCGACGCCGAAGAAGAGGCCGCGGCGATCACGCGCCAGGTCACCGACCTGTGGGTCGTCGCCGTTTGCGACCACCCACGCGTCCGAATCGAGCTCGCGGACAAGCCCACGCCACCGCTCGGCAACCAGCTCGAGCTCGCCGTAGCGATCGAGCTGGTCCCGAAAGAGGTTCCCCAGGCAAAGCGCACGCGGCTGCACCCGCCTTGCAACCTCGGGGAGCGCCGCTTCGTCCACCTCGAACAGGCCTAGATCGGCCCCGTTTGCCGACAGCAACGTCGACGCCACGCCGGAGAGGAGGTTCGCGCCCGCGCTGTTGTGGGCCAGTCGGAGCTGCGGCGAAAGGATCTCGGCCACCATCGCGGCAGTCGTCGTCTTCCCGTTCGTGGCCGAGACGATCGCGGAGCCCTGCGGCAGCTGCGACGCAAGCCGTCCAACCGCGCTCGGATCCAGCACGTTCAGGAGCTTTCCGGGGAACGTCGTCCCGCCGCCGGCGCCCGCGAGACGGGAAAGCCGTCCGGCCGCGCGCGCCGCGGCGACACCGGCTGCGAGCGGCAGGCGAAGGCGCATCGCTCGTGAGCGTAACCCGAACGGCCGGCCGGCCCGGAACCCCGCTGCATCACTCGATCGAGGGAACTTCCGGGCCCTCACCCCAAAGGGTGATGAGTTGAAAACGGGGGAGACCCAAACTTCGCACGGCTTGACAAATCCAAGTCGTCAGACCGCGCTGGGCGGCGCGTGGAGGGAGAGGGATGTACCGGAACTGCAGCAAGAACGGGAAGGCCAGGAGCGTCCTGGCGATTCTCGTCGTCGGAGTACTGGGTCTCGCGGCCTCGCCGGCCGCGCTCGCGAAGGATCGCGGCGGGCCGGGCCAGCCGGGCACCCAGATTGCAGCCTCCGACGGTTTTCCGGACTTTCCTCGCAAGCTCCTTTCACCCCGTTCGGTGTCCTGGTCGGACTAGGAGACATCTCATGCAACTGCGGCCCGCGCTAGACGCGGAAAAGGGAGAAAAATGAACGGAAAGAGCGGGTCCTCCCGCGGCGAGCACCGCTCGTCCGCACTCTGGGGGACCGGAAACCGGGGAGGAGACTCCCGGTCGAACGCGCTCTGGGGCAAGGGCGGTCGCGGCCTCGTCACTGCACTCGTTGCGGTCTTGGTCGTCGCGGCACCCCTCGCTGCCGGCGCGCACAAGCAAGGCTCGAACAAGAACAGCTCGGCTCCGTCGACGTATGTCGACCCGATCCTGCTCGCCAAGGCGCATGAGACGCCGAACGAGCTGGTCAAGGTGATCATCCAGGCGAACCAGCTGACGGGCGCGCAGGACGCGTTCGAGACCGCCGATCACGAAGAGGAGCGGCAGAAGGGCAAGGCTGACGGCGAGCGCCTGAAGCGAAACTTCCAGTTCGTCGGCTCCGTTGCAGCCGAGCTCAAGGCGAAGAAGGTGCTCTTCCTGGCCAGGCGGCCGGGGCTCACGATCACCTACGACGCTCCGGTGAAGCTCAGCAGCACGACGTACCCGACGTCCAAGCACCTCTGGCCGACGGCGTCCGGCGTGAAGCCGCTCTGGTACCAGAGCCCCGACGCCGGGCAGCGCATGCCGGCGATCGCGATCGTCGACTCCGGCATCGACAAGAACCGGCCGGACTTCGACATGGGCGCTCGTGTCATCGCCGAGAAGGTGATCACGACGCTCCAGCCCAACTCGCCCGGCGACGGTCGAGGCCATGGGACGTTCGTGGCAGGCATCGCAGCGGGCAGCGCCCCCAACCAGGCAGGCGCGGCTCCGCAGGCGAACCTGATCTCGCTCGACGTCATGGACGACAGCGGAATGGCTCGCACGAGCGACGTCATCGCGGCGGCGCAGTGGATCTACGAGAACCGTGCTCTGCACAACATCAAGGTCGCGAACTTCTCGCTCCACTCGACGCTTCCGAGCAACTTCATCAACGACCCGCTCGACAAGGCGGTCGAGAAGTTGTGGTTCAACGGCGTGGTCGTCGTGGCCGCTGCCGGCAACTACGGCACGCCAGATAAGCCGAGTGGCGTTCCGTACGCACCCGGCAACGACCCGTTCGTGATCACCGTCGGCGCGATCGACCTGGACGGCACCACCCGGATCTGGGAGCACGAGGTGCCGAGCTGGAGCGCCTACGGCTACACGAAGGACGGCTTCCGCAAGCCTGAGGTCGCTGCCGCCGGCCGGTACATGATCGGCCCGACGCCAACGGGGTCCACCCTGGCGCGGGACAAGGCGAGCAATATCGTCGGGCCCGGGTACATCAGGCTCTCGGGCACGTCGTTCTCGGCTCCGATCGTGGCGGGTGCGGCTGCTCAGCTTTTGATCGCGCATCCGAACTGGACGCCGGATCAGGTCAAGGGCGCGCTCATGCAGCGGGCCCGGCATGTCCCTGAGGCCGAGCACGGCGAGGCAGGCGTGGGCGAGATCAACGCGTCGCGGTCCGTCCTGCTCTCGAATCCTCCGAACCCGAACGCAGCGCTGAACAAGTTCCTCAAGCCGGCGCTCGGGACGAAGGAGTTCGACGGCGCCGCGTGGCGCACAGCGGCCAAGTCGGCCGTCTCCTGGGACTCTGTCTCCTGGAGCGACGTCTCCTGGTCGGACGTGTCCTGGACGGACGTCTCCTGGTCAGATGTGTCCTGGAGCGACGTCTCCTGGTCGGACGTGTCCTGGAGCGACGTCCTGGCAGCTGCTGACGTGAGCTGGGAGGACAATGCCGAGGGCGAGACCGGCTCTCCGGACGGCGACTACGTCCTGACGCCCGAGGAGGAGGCCGCGGCCGAGGCAGATCCGACGCTCAATCCGCCGGAGCTCCTTCCGGAAGCGACTCCGTAACCGATGACCCGAGCCGGGGGTGGCGATCGCTCGCCGCCCCCGGCTCACCCTTTTGGGTGAATCGCCGACCGCCTCCCGCCCGATAACTCGAACGGGTGATGTTCGCGCCTCCAAGCGGACATACGGTCAGCCCGGGGATGACCCTTCATCCCCCCTGCGCGAAAGAAGGCATCGAGTTGCGGCACTCCCGAGGGACGACCACTAGATGAGCGCCATCCCGACCGAGATTCGGTTCGGAGGCGAAGCCTCGGGGCGCGAGCCTGACCGCCGGGAGCGGCTTTCGCTCGCCGCGCTGGTCTATCTCGTCGTCGTCGTGGGCACGGCGGCGGCGATCACGGCGCCGCTCCTGTCGAAGCTCACGACCGGCCACGAGGACTGGCTGACCTTCCTGATCCTCGCCGGCTCGGCCGCCGTGGCCCAGCTCTTCCTCGTGCGCACGGGGAAGAACCAGTCCTACCAGACGTCGATCGTCTTCCTGATCCCCGCCGCATTGCTGCTCCCGATGGAGCTCGTGGCGCTCGTGCCGGTCGTGCAGCACATGCCGGACTGGCTCAAGAATCGGACCGTCTGGTACATCCAGATCTTCAACATCTCGAACTTCACGCTGGCCATCCTCGCCGCCTCCGGCGGGGCGCACCTCGTCGGTCAGCTCCCGGCACTCGAAGGCTACGACCACGTTCAGTTCGCACTCGGCGGCCTGACCGCGTGTTTCCTCCTCGTCGGGATCAACCACTCGCTGCTCGCGCCGATGCTCGCGCTCGCTCGCGGGATCTCGCCGCGCGACTCGGGCCTGTTCAGCTTCCAGAGCCTCTCGACAGACCTTGTGCTCGCGGCGCTGGGCGTCGGCATCGCGACGTTCTGGGACTCCAACCCGTGGATGGTTCCCTTCGCGGTCGCACCGCTCGTGCTGATCCACCGCTCGCTCGCGGTCCCCAAGCTCGAGGCGGAGGCGCGGGTCGACCCGAAGACGGGCCTCTTCAATGCGCGGCACTTCGGCCAGGCGCTGAACGAGGAGTTGACACGTGCGGCCAGGTTCGACCGGCCGCTCTCGCTGATCATGGCCGACCTCGATCTCCTGAGGGAGATCAACAACACGTACGGGCACCTTGCGGGCGACGCGGTCCTCAAGGGCATCGCCGAGGTGTTCCGGGCGCTTCTGCGCCACTACGACGTGCCGGCCCGGTTCGGGGGTGAGGAGTTCAGCATCCTCCTCCCGGAGACGAGCCCTGAGGAGGCGCTCGAGATCGCGGAGCGGATCCGCCGTGCGGTCTCTCAGCGCACCTTCGACGTGGAGACGTCGAGCGAGCCGATTCGCGCAACGGTCTCGATCGGCGTCGCGTCGTTCCCGCGGGACGGGTCGGACGGCAACGAGCTGATCCACCAGGCCGACCTCGCCGTGTACCGGGCCAAGCTCCAGGGACGGAACCGAGTCCTCGACGCGACGACCTCGGAGCCGCTCGCGATGCCGCCGCAGCGGCGCGCCCGCCTGACCGCGGTCACGGAGGACGGCGACCACGTCATTCCGCTCCCGCCGGTCGAGGAGATGACGCCGGGCCAGGAGCGGCGACAGCCCCCGCACCGTCCGCACGCGGTTCAGGGCCCGCGATTCTTCTCTCTCTCGCGGCGGCTCGCGACCCTCGTCGGCGTCGTGGCCTTCGTCGGGATGGGTGCCGGCGTCCTCGGGGCGCTGTTCGGCACCGCCACCGACGTCTTCGGGCTCGTTGCGCTCGTCATCCTCGTCGGCCTCGGCCAGGCAGTCGCGCTCGAGGTGGACGACGGATCGATCTCCGTGAGCGCGGTCGGCGCCCTCGCCGGCGCAGCCCTGTTCGGGCCCCGTGCCGCGCTCGCGCTCGCGATCACGACGTGCGTCGTCGACTGGAGCGCCAAGCGCTACCCGCTGCACCGCACGCTCTTCAACATCGGGGCGCTTTCGCTGGCGTCCCTCGCGGCGTCCGGGGTCTTCGCGCTCGGCTTCGACGGAAGCATCGGCGAGCTGATCACCGTCGGTGCCGGACTAGCGGCCGGCGCCGCCTACTTCGCCGTCAACACCGGGCTCCTCAGCCTCGCCCTCTCGATGGAGGGCCACGAGCGGTGGTGGAAGGCGTGGCACGAGCGGTTCCTCTGGCTCCTGCCGCACTGGGTGGTCTACGGCTTCGTCGGCGGCGTCATGGCGATCGCGTACCACGCCGCCGGCCCGTACGCGCTCGCGGTCTTTGCCGTGCCGCTGCTCCTCATGCGCAAGACGCAGGAGGCGTATCTCCGGCACACGCGCAAGAGCGCCCAGAAGCTCCGCGAGGCTGCGGAGACGATCCAGGACCAGAACGTGTCGCTCGAGAAGGCGAACCGGCTGCTGCGAGAGCGCTCCACCGCGGCGATGGAGTCCCTGTCGGCCACGGTCGACGCCCGCGACGCGTACACCGCGGGTCACTCGCGCCGCGTCCAGGAGCTGGCTCTTGCGATCGGTCGGGAACTCGGGCTCTCCAAGGCCGAGCTCGACCTGCTGGGCCACGCAGCGCTCTTCCACGACATCGGCAAGCTCGCGGTGCCCGACGCCATCCTCTTGAAGCCTGCGACGCTCACGCACGACGAGTGGGACCTGATGCAGCGCCACGCCGAGGAGGGCGCGAGGATCATCGACCGCCTCGGGTTCCTCCAGGACGCCGTGCCCTCGATCCGGCACCACCACGAGCGCTTCGACGGCACCGGCTATCCGGACGGCCTGAAGGGCGAGGACATTCCGCTCGGCGCTCGGATCATCCACGTCGCCGACGCACTCGACTCGATGCTCACGACGAGGATCTACCGCGCCGCCCGGCCCGCCCAGGAGGCGATGGAGGAGCTCAAGCGCTCCGCCGGCAGCCAGTTCTGCCCGCGCTGCGTCGCCGCCCTGGAACGGATCCTGCCGCCGGAGCTGATCGAGAACGAGACGGCTCGCCAGGCGCTCCTCGCAGCGTCCGCATAGCCGTCTCCCGATCCAAGTAACAAGTTGTAACTAGCCCTCGGGGCCGCCTGATTGCTTCGGGCTGGGGGCTTGTAACAAGTTGTTACTTGGCCCGAGGGCTGCTCGCCTGCTATTGCAAAATGGCGAGTTTGCTCTATCCTTCTTGCCATGGCTCGACGGCCCGCCCGCGAGCTGCTCGAGTCCCTCGACCGAGACGCTCTCGCCAAGTTCCAGGCTGGGATTCGCAAGCGCTACAGCGACGAGGACATCGTCGAGCAGCTGCAGGAATCCGCTCGGCGACTGGGGCGCTCGCCGTCCATGCGCGAGTTTGCGGCCGACGAGGAGACCTCGGTGCACCCGCAGACCGTGATCGAGCACTTCGGCAGCTGGAACGCGGCCAAGCGGGCGGCCGGGCTGGTTCCTCGCCGCTTCGCCACCAGAGAGGAGCTGCTCCAGCTGCTCCGCGAGCTGGGGGAGAGGATCGGGCGGACGCCGACCGCCCGCGACCTCGACGAGCACCGCGGTTCGATGCCGTCCAAGTCGCTCTACTGGCACACCTTCGGCTCACTCACGACGGCGCTCCGTGAAGCCGGCTTCGACGTCCCGGTCGGGGAGGAGCGCCTGGAGCGCGCGATCGACCAGGGTTGCGAGGTCGCACTGACGCTCGGCCGGCTCCCGAAGTTCCAGGAGTGGGGGACGGCGAGGCGCAACGACGAGTCGCTTCTGACCGAGTGGCAGATCTACCGGATGTTCGACGTGCGCCGCGGCGCCTGGTCGACCTTCCAGTTCCTGATCCGCGAGCGGCTGCTCGAGGACGGCTACGACGTCTCGCCAGACGGCCGTGTTGCGAAGAAGCCTAGAGCGACGCGAGCGCGGTCAGCAACCGCAGGCAGGACTCGCGCTCGCCCGGCGCGCGCACGGCGGGGAGGGGCTTCTCGGTAAATCCGCGGTCGGGGCGGAAGCGCTCCTTGCAGGCAAGGCGCCCGCCTTCGAGCGTGAGGATCGTGCCCTCCGCCAGCTCGCGCTTTCGGAGCCGGAGCCCGAGGAAGCGCTCGGAGACCTCCAGCGCGTGCTCGGTCGAGGCAAAGAAGATGCCCTCGCGGGACTCGCCCGTCCAGAGCGGGCGGCCGACGCCACGGGCGAGATAGACGGCACCGCGTTCGCGCTCGTCGACCCAGGCCGTGGCCATCGAGCCACGCAACTGCTCGAGCGTCTTCCCCCAGGGCCCGAAGTCCTCCGCGAGCGCGAAGATCGCCTCGGTGTCAACGGTCATCGACGGCTCGTGCCGCTCGAAAGCCGTGCCGCTCGAAGATCTCCTCGTCGTTCAGGATGATCCCGTTGTGGACACCGACGACCCGTCCGTGGCGGACGGGGTGATTGTTGGCCTCGATGGTGGGGTGGCCCTTCGTGTAGTCCCGCACATGGAGGAGAACCTCCACGGACGAGGCCGGAACCGTCAGCTCGGAGAGGAGGGCGCTCGCGCCCGAGACCTGCTTGTGCACCGAAACCGCCTCGCCGGGCGACCGGTGGGCATAGCCGACGGCATCGGCGCCGCGCTCGGCGATGCCGGCGAGCAGGGCCTGACCAGCCAGCGTCCGGTCGATCCGGGCATCGGCTTTCAGGCTATATCCGGCAATACCGCACATAAAGAGAACTTAGGACCCCAACTTCGTGTGACGTCTTCGGTTCCCTTCGGTTAGGCGCTTCACGGCGTACCTCCCCCAATTGGGGGAACCCGACCGAGGGTTACTGCGCCGATACTGGTGGCGTGGAGCCGCGGCCCCTTCCCGAGCCCGATGTTCGTAGAGACCCCTGTACCTCATCTCGAGGTCGTACCCAGCTCCGTCGAACTCGACACGCCGGATGTGGAGGAGCGTGAGGAGCCGGCAGGGAAGACCGACGACGGCACCCCTCTTTCCGACCCGCTCAAGCTGTACGTCCGGCAGATCGGCGACGGGCGCCTGCTCACCGCGGAGGAGGAGCGCGAGCTCGCCCGCCGCAAGGATGCGGGCGACGAGGCCGCCAAGCGCAGGCTGATCGAGTGCAACCTCCGCCTGGTCATGTCGATCACGCGGAACTACACGAAGGCCGGCGTCCCGCTCCTCGACCTGATCCAGGAGGGCAACCTCGGCTTGATCCGGGCCGTGGAGAAGTTCGACTGGAAGCTCGGCTTCAAGCTCTCGACGTATGCGACCTGGTGGATTCGCCAGGCCGTCGCGCGGGCGCTCGCGGACCAGGGGAGGACGATCCGCCTGCCCGTCCACGTCGCCGAGCAGGCCCGCAAGGTGCTGCGCGCCAGGCGAATCCTCACGCAGAAGCTCAACCGCGACCCAACCGTCGAGGAGATCGCCAAGGAGAGCGGCTTCACGGTCGAGCGCGTCCAGGAGCTCTTCGAGCTGGTCGAAGACCCGGTCAGCCTGGAGACCCCGGTCGGCGACGGCGAGAGCCTGTACGGCGACCTGATCGAGGACGTCCACTCCGACCGGCCCGACGACGCGACCGCGAAGCAGCTCAGATCGGTCGAGCTGGCCGAGGCGATGCTGCTCTCTGAACCCGCGGATGCGCCGCGTGCTGGCAATGCGCTTCGGCCTCGAAGGCCATACGCCGAAGACGCTCGAAGAGGTCGGAACCGACCTCGGCATCACACGGGAGCGAGTCCGTCAGCTCGAGTCGCGGGCGCTCCGCGAGCTGCGCTCGGTCGCGCCCGGCTTGCAGCTCTATCTCGAAGCCTGAGTCGCGCCGCTAGGCGACAGATTCGATCTCGTGCAGCCGCGAGAGGCGCTTGAGGGCATGGCCCTCGATCTGACGCACGCGCTCGCGCGTGAGCTCTAGCGTCCGGCCGATCTCCTCGAGCGTCCTCGGCTCCGAGTTGTCGAGGCCGTAGCGGAGGATGAGAACCGCGCGCTCGCGCTCCGTAAGCGCTTCGAGAGCGCGCGCGAGAGCCTGGCTTCGGAGCGAGACCTCGACCTCCTCGTCGGGCTGTGGCCCTTTGCAGGCCACGAAGTCGCCGAAGACGGCGTCCTCCGTTTCGCCGACCGGCTGGTCGAGGCTCGTCGACGCGTGGGCGGCGGCCTTGACTTCACGCGCCTGCTCGATGGGGAGGCTCGCCTCCTCGGCGATCTCCTCGAGCGTGGGCTCCCGGCCGAGCTGCGTCCAGAGGATCCGCTCGGCCTTGTTGAGCTTCTGGAGTCGCTCGACGATGTGCACCGGCATCCGGATCGTGCGGGCCTTGTCCGCAAGCGCCCTGGCCACGGCCTGCCGGATCCACCAGGTCGCGTAGGTGGAGAACTTGTAGCCACGGCGCCAGTCGAACTTCTCGACCGCGCGGATGAGCCCGAGCGTTCCCTCCTGGATCAGGTCCAGGAAGGGCAGGCCCTGGTTCCGGTAGTTCTTCGCGATCGAGACGACCAGGCGAAGGTTGGACTGGATCATCCGCTGCTTCGCCTGCATGTCTCCGCGCTCGATCCGCTTGGAGAGCTCGACCTCCTGGGCTGCGGTCAGGAGCGGGTGGCGGCCGGCCTCGCGCAGGAAGAGCTGGAGGGCATCGGTCGTCGTCTCGTAGACGGGCTGCGGGGTCGGCTCCGGCGCCTTCTCGGGCTTTTCGGGCTGCTGAGCCTCCTCGACGACGTCGATGCCGCGCTGCTCGAGCTCGCGCTGGAGCGCCTCGCGCTCCAGCTCGTCCAGCTCGAGCGGCTCGAGGACCTCCGCCAGCTCGGCGTGCTTGACCGCGCCGGACTGCTCCGCGACTTCGAGCAGATTGCGCAAGTCCTCGCTGCCGAGGACGGTCTCGATCTCAGCCGTCGTCATCCCGCTAGTTGTCTCTCTCCAAATAGTGGCGACGCAAAACGTGTCCGGGAGGTCTCCCGAAGGGCGGGCGCGAGTCTATACCGAATGCCGCGCCCCTGCTGGAAGCCGGACGCACGAGAACAGGCGTTATGTCAAGTTGGACCAGACCGAGCCAGAGCCTCGTCCGCCCTGCCCCGCCGGGCCTCCCACTCCCTCGAGAGCCCGCGTAGCGAGTTATCCACAGGTTGGACGCATTGCTGTGGAAATGTGGAAAAAAGAAAAGGGTGCAAAGAGCGTGAAATTGTTCAGCTCGGGGTCTTGCAACGGACAGGCGCCGGCCCTAGTGTCCCCCCTGCGTCGAGCACGGAGCGCAACTAGGTCGAGGCTGATCCTGGGGGCCGTAGCCGGAAGGCGAAAGTCAGCGGGATCGGTGGACGAAAGCGAGACCGGCTCGGCGAATGATCTGGCGCAGAGGGGCCTTCGGGTTCCTAGGCGCCAGATCGTTTTTTTGGTCCCGGCCAGTGGTAGAGCACGATGGCCCACAGGCTGTGGAAATGTGGAAAAAAGAAAAATCTGCAAATTGCGGGAAGTTGTTTTTTCGATCCCTTGCAACCCACCGCCGGCGGCCCTAATGTCCCCCTTGCGTCGAGCACGGGACGCGAGTAGGACGAAGCAGATCCTGAGGGCCGTAGCCGGAAGGCGAAAGTCACCAGGATCGGTGGACGAAAGCGAGACCGGCTCGGCGAATGAACTGGCGCAGAGGTGCCCTCGGGTTCCTAGGCGCCAGTTCGTTTTTGTGGACCGAAACGGTCTCCCCCGCGCCGGCGGGCCGCCCCTCTAGAATCGCCGCGCATGCACCTCCGCCAGCCGAGCATCGACCGCGGCGTCACGTCGTTCCTCTGGGCGTTCGGGCTCGGGCTCTACCTGTGGCTCGGAATGCTCGCTGTCGGGGTCGAAGGCGCGACGGCGTTCATCATGAGCGTCCTGGCGGCCTGCGTGATCTTTCTCGTCGTCCGTCTCTACGGCGGCGACGACGTCCGGAAGCCGCCTCAGTCGCCGAAAGCGCGCGCAGGCAGCCGGTGATCGCCCGACAGCGCGCCCACTAGGCGGCGCGCGAGCTCGCCGCCGAGCGCGACCTCGAGGCGCTCGCGGGCCTGCGGCTTCACCTGGGCGAGCCGGGTCAGATCGCAGCAGTGGTCGAGCAAGCGGCTGACGGCTCTCCCGTCATCGGGCGGCGGTGCGTTCACGGCACTCCGTCTATCGTCGTCGAGGAGGCCGCGAGCAATCCCTGGCGGGAGTGAGCGACCCGTGGCGAATCCGCCGAAACCCGCTGAAAGCTCTCGCTAGTAAGAGATCAGCGAGTGCAGCGCGTACTTCGAGAGCCGCTCGCGGCCGCCGAGGAACGTCAGCTCGATGATGAAGTTGACGCCGACGACCTCGCCGCCGAGCTGCTCGACGAGCCCACCGATCGCCTCCACGGTCCCGCCCGTCGCGAGCACGTCGTCGTGAATGACCACGCGGGCCCCGTCGCTGATCGCGTCGGCGTTGAGCTCCAGAGCGTTCTGGCCGTACTCGAGGGCGTACGTGGCGCTCACGGTTTCCGGCGGGAGCTTCCCCGGCCTTCGTGCAGGGACGAAGCCGCAGGGCACTTCCTTGGCGATCGCGGCCCCGAGGATGAACCCGCGCGCCTCGGCGCCCAGGACGACGTCCGGGCGCTTCTCCCGGGTCCAGTCGCCCAGCGACGTCACGGTCTGCGCGAGCGCCTCCGGATCCCGCAGCAACGGACTGACGTCCTTGAATCCCACTCCGGGCTCGGGCCAGTCCGGAACCTCCCGCACGCGTGTCTTGAGGTCGATCACGACGCGGCAACCTTACGCAGTGCGCGCCAGAACAGGAGCTGGGACAGCTCCTGGCCCGCCTCGGCGAGGAGCTGGAGGTCCTCCACCCCGCTCTGCCGCCGCTCCGGGTTTCGGGAGCGGAGCGCGGGCGCGACGATGGTCGCGAGCAGTCCGACCTCGCGCTCGGACGCCGAACGGAACGAGCGGAGGTGCCGCGCGTCGATCCCGAAGCGCGCGAGCTTCGCGCACGCAGCCGCTATCTCCACCTCGCCCTGGCGATAGAGCCGCTCGCCGCTGTCGACGCGTGACTCGAGCAGGCCGTATTCCTCGAGCTGGCGCGCCAGCGCCGGCGTCACCCCCGCTCGCTCGCAAAGCTCGGAAAGCTCGACTTCCTCCTCGTCGCCACCCGAGAGCCCCGTGCGACGCCGCCGGCTGCCCTTCGCGGCCGTCGTCGCGAGCTCCTGGCGGATGACACGCAACGGCAGGAACTCGTCGCGCTGGAGCCGCAGGATCGTCCTCAGGCGGTCGACGTCGTCTTCTCCGAAGAGGCGGTAGCGACCCGCGGTCCGTCTCGGGGCGAGCAGGCCCTGATCCTCCAGGTAGCGGATCTTCGAGATCGAGATATCCGGAAACTCCTCGCGCAGGAGCCGGCAGACTGCGCCGATCGTGAGCGGCCGCTCCTCGGCCTGGCTGACGGCGGTGGCGCTCACTGCTCCAGGAACGTCAGCCGGTACTTGCCGATCTGGACCTCGTCGCCGTCTGCGAGCGGCGCCGAGTCGATCCGGCGCTTGTTCACGAAGGTACCGTTGAGGCTTCCCTGATCCTCGATCGTGAACGAGCCGTCGCCGCGCACGATCACGGCGTGCTTGCGGGAGACGGTCACGTCGTCGAGGAAGATGTCGCAGTCGGGCGAGCGGCCGATCGACGTGCGGTCGTCGTTCGGGACGAAGTGCTCGCCGGCCCGCCCACCGCCCGAGCGCACGACGAGCGCCGGGCCTCCGATCCCCAGGTCCTCGAGGGGCGATTGGTCGTCGAGCTCCTCCGGCGTGAACGCGACCGTCGTGTCGGCTCCGGCCGGCTCGCGCACGAGCGCCGCCCCGCACTTCGAGCAGAAGTTCGCGGCCTCCGGATTCTGGAACCCGCACTCGGGGCAGTAGATGTGGGACAAGCGACTAAGCCTCGGGTCTAAGCCTCGGGCGGCGCGGCCTTGCCCGCCAGGATCGCAGCGAGCTTGTCCACGTCGACTTCGCTGAGCGGGCCCTCCCCCGCTCCTTCCTGCTTCTGCAGGCGCGAGACCAGCTCGGCGCGCAGGATGTCGATCTTCCCGTGCAGCAGCCGCCGCCGGTACGAGACCTCCTGCTCCTCGTGCTGGAGATCGTCGATGAGCGACTTGAGCTCCTCGTCTGACAGGGCTGCGAGATCGGGCAACGGTTCCATGCAGAGCCTTTCGGTCGAGGGATCAGTTAAGCAGTCGTGCGGCTAAGGGTCAACCTTAACTTGAGCGTTGGACGTCACGCGGCGGTTTCGTCGCCGTTCTGAAGCACATCTTCTACGAGGCTGCGCAACTCCTGCTCCAGCACCGCGGAGAGCTCCTCGCTCTCGCCCTCCGCGTAGACGTGGACGAGCGGCTCGTCGGGGTCCGGGAGCACCTGCGCCCACCCGCGCTCGTCGAAGATCTTGATCCCGTCCTGCAGGTCGACCTCACGATCCTTGAGCCGCTCGGTGAGAACGCGCATGACCAGCCCCTTCTGCGCCCAGGGGCACGGCACCTGCCTGTGCACGACGTGCGAGACCGGGAGCTCCGCGACGAGCTCCGAGAGCTTGCGGTCGACCGGCGCCAGAAGCTCCAAGAGCTTGCAGAGGCTGGCAATCGCGTCGTAGGCGGGCAGGAACTCCGGGAAGACGTAGCCGCCGCCGACGGCGCCGGCGAAGATCACGCCGTCCTCGGCTGCGGCCTTGGTCAGCTCGGCGAGCGACGCCGGTGTGCGGACGACCTCGAGGCTGCTCCCTTCGACGATCCGGTCGACCTGGCTGGTGACGGTGACCGGGAACGCCAGCTTGCCGACCCGTCCGTCGCTCCCGATGAGGCGGAGGTACAGCAGGAGGGCCTGTTCGACCGGGATCTCTCGTGCCTGGTCGTCGATCAGGTAGAGGCGCTCGGCGGCCCGGTCGAAGACGACGCCCAGGTCTGCTCCGACGGCGCTGACGAGGCGCTTCGTCTGGCCGACGAGTCCCCTGAGCGTCTCCGTCTCCCCGGGCGGAAGGTCCGGTGTGAACCCGTGCGCTGCGACCGCCTCGACGCTCAGCGGCCCCAAGAGCAGCGGCAGCACGAACGACGCCGCCGAATAGCCGTAGTCGACGACGATGCGGAAGCCGCGGTTGCGGATCGCTTCCCGGTCGAGATTCGCGAGCAGGTCGTCTGCATAGCCCTCGCGTGCACGCGCCGGGTAGCTGATCGCACCGACGTCGGCGGCCGCCACCAAGCGCAGCTCCTGGCGGCTGAAATGCTTCTCGATCTCCTTCTGGAACGCTGCCGACGCCTCGACTCCGGGATGCTCGAAGAACTGGATCCTCAGGACCTCGGGGTCACTGCTGCTGAGACCGACGTGAAATCCGGCGTCGTAGCCGTGGCTTTTCAGCAGATGCCGTGCGACGGCCGCCGGCAGCACGCGGAGGTCGGCGACGTTGACCCCCGTCGAGTTGATTCCCGAGATCATCGCCCGCTTGATCATCCGGCAGGCCGGCGCCGACTCGCGGCTTGCGACCACTCGGGCGTCGCGCTTGAGCGCGGTGCCCAGCGCAGCAGCGACCTTGAGGGCCATATCCGGTGTGAGGTCGACGTTGACGAGTCCCGTGACCGCGCCCTGGCCGAACAACTGCGGCGTCGAGCGCGCCTCGAAGATCAGGTTCTCGTAGACCTGCGAGCCCGACTCCACCTCCTTGAAAGGGAAGATCCGAACGCCCGGCATGACGACGCTCTCGGCGCCGATCCTGACCTCGTCCCCCACCGCGACGTCCTCGTGGATGCGAACGTGCGACCGGATGTCGCAATTGCGGCCGACGATCGCGTTCTCGATCAGCGCGCTGCGCCCGATATGTGTGGAGGCGTCGATCACCGACGCGACGGTTCTCGCCCGTTCGCGGAGCGTCACGCTCGAGGAGAGGACCGAGTACGGCCCCACGGTCGCATCCGCCGCGATGCGGCAGTAGTTCCCGAGGTACGCCGGTCCCTCGATCCGGTCGATGTCGTCGATCTCGACGCCCTCGCCGAGCCACACGTTGCCGCGCAGACGGATACCGGGGACGTTGAGGCGAACGCGCCGGTCGAGGGCGTCGAAGTTCGCCTGGCGGTACTGCTCGAGGTTCCCGATGTCCTGCCAGTAGCCCTCGACCACGTGGCCGTAGATCGGCCGTCCCATCTCGAGGAGCAGTGGGAAGAGCTCCTTGGAGAAGTCGTACGGCCGGTCGGTCGGGACGTGGTTGAGGACCTCCGGCTCGATCACGTAGACGCCGGTGTTGATCGTGTCCGAGAAGACCTGGCTCCAGGATGGTTTCTCGAGGAACCGCTCGACCCGCCCGTCGCTGTCGGTGACGACGATTCCGAACTCGAGCGGATTCTCGACGGACTTCAGCGCGATCGTGGCCGCCGAGCCCTTCTTCTTGTGGAACTCGACGAGCTTGGTCAGGTCGAAGTCGCAGAGGGCATCGCCGGAGATGACGATGAACGTGTCGTCGAGATGGTCGCTCGCCAACCGCACCGATCCCGCAGTCCCGGCCGGCGACTCCTCGACCGAGTACTCGATGTTCGCCCCGATGCTCTCCCCGTTCCCGAAGTAGCTCCGGATCGCCTGCGGCAGGAAGGCGACCGTGACGATGACGTCCTCGAAGCCGTGGGCCTTCAAGAGCTCCACGATGTGCTCCATGCACGGCTTGCCGACGATCGGCACCATCGGCTTCGGCTGATTCGAGGTCAGCGGGCGGAGGCGCGTCCCCTCGCCTCCGGCCATGACGACAGCCTTCATGTCCGGCTCCTGAGCGCCCCGACGACGTAGGCCCCGCCGGCGAAGAGCGAGAGCGCAAGGCCGATCCAGAACAGCACGTACGGGACGTCGGTGCCGGCCTCGGTCGCCAGCATGAGCGCGAGCGACGCGTAGAGGACCCAGGTCGCCACCTTCCCGACGAAGCTGACCGAGAGCTCGTATCCGCGCGGCACGATCAGCTTGTACCCGCCGATCAGCACCGCGTCACGCGCCAGGATCAGGATCAGCGCAGGCCACGGAAGGCGGTCGTGCAGGAAGAGCCCGATCACGGCCGTGTCGATCATCAGGCGGTCGGCCAGCGGGTCGGCCACGGTCCCGAAGCGCGACTCGACGTGCCAGCGGCGCGCGAGCCAGCCGTCGATCTGGTCGGTCGCGGCCGCCGCGGCGAAGAGGATCGCGGCCGGCCAGCTGTGGCCGCCCTCGGCAGACACGAGCAGGACGATGAAGACGGGGATCGCGGCGAAGCGCGCGATCGTCAGGGCGTTCGGGATCTGCGCAAGACGCACCGGGACGACTCGTTCCGCCATCCCCACGGAGGATAGTTGGCCCTCGGCGACTTCCCAGCCTGGCCGCCGACGGCGGCTTCACACTGATTGGATGATGTTGCACGGAGGGCCGGCGTCAACGATTCTGACGCGATGAGCGAGATCGCCGCCGAACAATCGACCGTGCACCCGTTCCACGACCCGTCGCGCCGAAGGCGCCTGATCAAGGTGGGCGCCTGGCTCGTCGGCATCGCGCTCGCAGTCGTCGTCCTGAACCTGCTCGGGGTCGACGTGATCGGATGGCTGCAGGATCTCTGGGACGAGATCAAGGGCGTTCCGGCCGGCTACATGGTCGCTGGGCTCACCTTCCAGACCGGCCAGACGCTCTTTGCGGGCCTCTCGTACTACGGCATCCTGCGCGCGGCCTATCCGGGCCAGGTCGAGTTCTGGCCGGTCGTGACCGCATACGCGGCCGGCGTGGCGATGAACAACTTCCTGCCCGCGAACATCGGCACGTTCGTGACGCTGATCATGTTCGTGGCCATCATCCCGGCCTGCACGTTCGCCGGGGCGATCGCCGCCTACCTCGTCCAGAAGATCTTCTTCACGATCGCGGGCACCTTCGTCTACCTCTACCTGTTCCTCTCCGTGCCCGGCTCTTTCAACGAGAACCTCGGCAACATTTCCGAGAACCCTGTGACCACGATCATCATCGTCGGGGGCGGGGCCTTTCTCATCGTGCTCCTCGGTCGCATCTTCTGGAAACAGGTGAAGAACGCTCTGGGCGAAGGCGAAACAGGGTGGCGTGATCCTCTCTCGCCCGAAGGAGTACCTGACGCGCGCATTTCTGCCGTCGTTCCTCTCGTGGCTCTGCAAGCTCGCGGTGGTCGGCATCTTCCTGGCGGCCTTTGCGATCCCCGTGACGTTCGAGTCGATCATGTGGGTGGTCGGATCGGGCTCGCTCGCGAACGTCGCCTCGTTCACGCCGGGCGCGGTCGGCATCACGCAGGCCACCAACGCGCTCGCGCTCGACACCTGCTGCGACGTCGCCAAGGGGACCGCGGTCGACTACTCGACGGCGCAGCAGCTGATCACCACCGCGTGGAACATCATCCTCGCGATCGTGCTCGTCGTCTCGGTCTTCGGCTGGACGGGTGGACGGCTGCTCGTCACGGAGTCCTACTCCGACGCGAAGGACAAGGTGGCTGAGCAGAAGGCTCAGCGCGCCGAGAAGAAGGCCGAGAAGCGGGCGGAGCGCGAGGAGTCCGGACGTGGCCTGTTCCGTCGCGGAGACGACGAAGGGGCCGCCGACGATGCGTCGTCACCCGCAACCGGAGGAGGAGAACCTGACGCCTAACCAGGCCGGGCAGCCGTGGGGCGGGCCCACAGCCTGGAAACCCGAGCGCCCGAGCCTGCGCTTGTTCCCTCTTCTCCTCTCGTGGCTCGCCACCGGCATCGCCTTGATGGTCGCCGCCGGGATTCTCCCCGGTGTTCACATCGACAGCTTCTGGGGTGCGCTGCTCGTCGCGGCGATCGTCGCAGCGTTGAACGCGGTCATTCCGCCCTTGCTCGCCGCGCTGCGCTTGCCGCTGACGCTTGTCCTCGGGTTCCTGCTGGTGCTGATCGCGGACGCCGGCATTCTTCTCCTCGCCGACGCGCTGACCGACGGAGTGCTCAGGGTCGACAACTTCGGCTGGGCGCTCCTCGCTGCGCTTGTCGTCGCCGCTGTGAGCGTCGTGCTCGCCGTCATCCTCGGCTCGGACGACATGCCCTCGATCCGCATCGCGCACCGGATCGCACGCCGGCAGGGGATCATCGCCAGCACCGACGTCCCAGGGATCGTCTTCCTCGAGATCGACGGGCTCGCCTTGCCCGTGCTGCGCCGGGCGATGCGCGATGGGAATGCCCCGAACATGGCCCGCTGGCTCGCCGAGACGCATCGCCTGGCGGAATGGGAGACGGATCTCTCCTCGCAGACGGGAGCCAGCCAGGCAGGGATCCTGCTGGGGTCGAACGAGGACATCTCGGCCTTCCGCTGGGTGGAAAAGGAGACCGCGAGGCTGATGACGTGCTCGGCGCCGCCGGACTGCGAGGAGATCGAGCGGCGACGTGCGACCGGCATCGGCTTGCTCGTCGACGGCGGCGCCAGTCGCGGAAACCTGCTGTCGGGCGAGGCGGAGGACGTGATCCTCACCGTCAGCCGGATGGAGGCGGAGAAGAAGTCCAATCCCGGCTACCGCGCGTTCCTGGCCAACGGCGACAACGTCACGCGCACGCTCGTCCTCTTCGGCTGGGAGGTCCTCCTCGAGTGGAGTGCAGCCCTGCGTGCGATCCGCCGGGACGTGCGCCCGCGCGGACACCGAGGCGGCATCTACCCGTTGATGAGAGCGGCGCTCTGCGTCTTCGTGCGCGACCTGATCGTCTCGGGCGTCCTCACCGACATGATGCGCGGGCGGCCCGCCGTGTACGCGACGTTCTCGAGCTACGACGAGGTGGCGCATCACTCGGGCCTCGAGCGCGCCGACACGCTGGAGGCCCTGCGCAAGCTCGACGACCACTTCGGGCAGGTCGACCGAGCTCGACGCTACGCACCCCGGCCGTACGAGATCGTCGTTCTGTCAGACCACGGGCAGACGCAGGGCGCGACCTTCAAGCAGCGCAACGGCTACGGCCTCGACGAGCTGGTCGAGCGTTCGCTCGCGCAGGGCGATGTGTCGGGAATCGCCGGCGGGGACGAGCAGAACGCCATGGTTGGAAACGCCTTCAGCGAGGCGACCGGGAAGAAGACGAAGCGACCCAAGAACGACGTCTCCGACCGGGACGTCGTCGTGCTCGGCTCGGGCAACCTCGGACTCGTCTACCTGATGGAGGAGCGCCGCCGCCTGACACTCGAAGAGATGAATGAGCGTCACCCTGAGCTCGTGCCCGCGCTCCGCAAGCACCCGCATGTCGGCTGGCTGCTCGTCCGCTCGTCCGAGCACGGGGCAGTCGCGCTCGGCGCCCGTGGGGCCCACTACCTCGCGGACGGACGCGTCGAGGGCGAGGACCCGCTCGCGCCCTTCTCGCCCCAGGCGCCCCAGCACCTGCTCCGAACCGACGGCTTCGAGCACGTCGCCGACATCATGGTCGGCAGCTTCTACGACCCGGACCTCGGCGAGGGCTGTGCCTTCGAGGAGCTGATCTCCTTCCACGGCGGCATCGGCGGGCTCCAGACACGACCGTTCATCCTTCACCCTGCTCACCTCGAGGTACCGTCAGGCCCGATCCTCGGGGCCGCAAGCGTGCACGGGATCCTGACGGGCTGGCGGCAGTCCCTCCAGGGAAGCGGCGGCGCCGACGCCGACGTCGGTCGGTCGGACGGCCGGCCCGAGGTCGCCGTGAGCTCAGTTCCGCTCGACTGACGCGACCCGTGTCGCCGGTTACGAGGGATCCGTCAGGGCGGCTTCGATTCGCTCGAGCCGCTTGTCGATCTGACGCAACTGCTCCGTCGTCGGAGACTGGGCGTCGAGCGCCCTTCTGCAGCTCGAGGCGTGTGCGTGCCACGAACGTGCTCGTGATCGCGGCGGTGATGACCGTCAGGAAGCCGATCCCGAACAGCATGACGAGCGTGGCGAGAAGCCTCCCGGAGGGATTCGTCGGGACGTTGTCGCCGTACCCGACCGTCGTGGTCGTCTGGACGGCCCACCAGAGACCCGAGCCGATCGACGGAAAGTTCTCGTGGTCGATGATCGTCATCAGGAAACCGGCCAGTGCGGTGATCGCGATCGTGACACCGGAGATGACGACAGCCGCCCCGCGGGGCGTGGCGACGCGATCGATCGCAACGTCGAGGCGTCGCTCGAGTCTGGTCTCTGCGGGCATCCCGGTCCGCTTCGTGCTCGCGGGTTCCTGTCCTGCCGTCCGGGAGGAGAGCCGATGCCTCCGCCATAGTTCCCTCCAGACCGCGTGAACGCCCTTCATCCATGACCCTCCAGACCGAGCCCAGGCCGGACAGGGACGAGCTGAGGCGCACTGAGCCACGGCGCGTCGAGCTGGTCCTGCCGATGCGAACCGTGCTCCTGGTCGCTGCCGCGGCAGGCGTGCTCGCGGCGTTCGTCGCGATCGGCGAGACCTTCTTGATCGTCTTCATCGGGATCTTCCTGGCCCTGGTGTTCGAGTATCCCGTCCGGTACGTGATGGCGAAGACGGGGATGTCGCGCGGGCTCGCGGCGACCATCACGGTCATCGGCATCGCCCTCGCTGTGCTCGCGCTCGCGTTGCTCCTCCTGGTGCCGCTCGTGGGCAGCGTTCGCGACTTTCTCCAGGATCTTCCGCAGACCGTCGAGCAGCTACGTGAGTCCGACGAGCTGTCCTGGCTGGGCGACAGCGGGGCCGCGGAGAACGTGCAGGCGGGATCCGAGGAGATCTCGGCGTCGGTGCCGGACGCGATCTCGGCGGTGTTGGGGATCGCGAGCGGCTTCTTCACCGGCTTCCTCATCGCCTTCACGATCACCTTCATCTGCATCTTCCTGCTCAGCGACGTCGCGAACTTGAAACGGGCGCTGGGGAGCGTGCTGATGCCCGGCGAGGACGAGCGCTGGCTCGGAGTCTGGGAGCGCGTGACAACGTCAGTCTCGCGCTGGGCGATCGGCGTCGTCGTGATCGCAGTGATCGCCGGAACGACGCAAGGGGTCACAGCCTGGCTGCTCGGCTCGAGCTATGCGATCGCGTTGGGAGTCATTGCCGGGCTGCTCGACATGATCCCGAACATCGGCGCCACCATCGCCGGGGTCATCCTCGTTCCGGCGCTCTGGGCCGAGCAGGGTCTGACTGCAGCACTGATCATGCTCGTCGTGCTGCTCGTCTACCAGCAGGTCGAGAACAACATCCTGACGCCCAAGATCCAGGGCAAGGCCGTGAATCTCTCGGGGTTCTTCATCATCGTCGCGGTGACGCTGTTCGGTGCGCTTCTTGGCGTTCTCGGCGCACTCACCGCGGTGCCGCTCGCAGCAACGATCCAGATCTTCGTCCAGGAGCTGACGAAGGCGCGACGGGCCAAGGTCGCGGCTGCCCATGCGGCGCTCGGAGCTCCCGTCGAGCCTGGATAGCGGCGCCTCGGGGATCCACGTGGAGGCGCCGCGCACATTGTCCCTTCCGGGCTTCGTCAATGCGCACTGCCACGCGTTTCAGCGGGCCCTCCGCGGACGCAGGACGGGCGGCGACTTCTGGGCCTGGCGGGAGGCCATGATCGCCGAGGCCGAGCGGCACACGCCGGAGACGGTGCGTCGCGAGTACGCGGAGACCTACCGGGAGCTCCGCTCGGCCGGCTACAAGGCGGTGGGCGAGTTCCACTACCTCGGCCTCCCGGAAGCGCACGCAGCCGTCGAAGCGGCCCGCGAGGCCGAAATCGAGATCGTCGTGCTGCTCAGCGCCTATGCTCGGGGCGGAATCGAGCGGTTCCGGCAAGCGTCGCCCGCCGAGTATTTCCGCCAGGTCGAGGAGCTCCGCGACGCCGGCATACGCGTCGGCTGTGCCCCCCACTCCGTCCGTGCGTGTCCCCCTGACTGGCTCGAGGAGATCGGCGCCTATGCGGAGCGAGAGCGCCTGCCGCTCCACGTCCACGCCGACGAGCAACCGCGGGAGATCGAGGAGTGCCTGGAGGAGCACGGGGTCCGGCCAATCGAGCTCCTGGCCCGCGCGGGCTGCCTCGGCCCGCGGACGACCGTCGTCCATGCGACGCACGCCGACGACTCCGAGCTCGACCTGCTCGCGGAGGCGGGGGCGTGTGTCTGCCTCTGCCCGACGACGGAGGCGAACCTCGGCGACGGATTCCCGCCGCTCGAACAGCTGCGCGAGCGCGGAATCGGCATCTGCATCGGCTCCGACTCGAACATCCGAATCGACCCGCTCGAGGAGCTTCGCGAGCTCGAGACGACCGCCCGGCGGCAGACCCTCAGCCGTGAGGTCTTCGCGGCCGAGACGCTTTTCAGCTTCGGTGCCGACGAGGGCGCAGCGTCACTCGGCCTCGAATCCTGGCCGGACGCAGCCGTCGACCTCGAGCATCCGTCGCTGCGCGGCGTCGACCCGAGCGACGTCCTCGAAGCTCTCGTCCTCGGCTGCGGCGCCGACGTCTTCGGCTAGCGGACGCGCACGCGGGCGGTGCCGACCAGGTAACCGCGCTTCGTCGCCTGGAAGAACGCCATGCCCTTCCGCGTCGGGCGGAACCGGAAAACGACCTGGCCCCGACGGTTCGTCGCACGCCAGCGAGGCTTCAGGCCCTGCGAGAGCCCTCGGACTTTCGCGCCACGGACGACCTTCCCGCCGGCCTTGATCGTCACGACGATCCGACTCATGCGCTTGGCGCGGAGCCTGCCCTTGACGGTGAGCCGGAGCCTCTGGGAGACCTGCACCGCGCCGGGGCGGTTCGGTGACGACTTCTTGAGCGTAAAGGAGTGCGCCCGGGTGAAGTCGCCGACGTTGCCGTCCTCGTCATACGCGGCGACCTTCCACCAAAACGTCCCTCCGGCCATGTACCCGGCAGCGGTCAGCATCGGTGCGTAGGACGTGTTGTCCGTCTTCACGTCTTCGACCGTCTGCGCGAAGTCCTCACGGTTCGCCACGAGCACGCGGTAGTGCTTCGTGCCGGGCTTCGCGTCCCAGTTGAAGAGCAGGTGGTTCCCCGAAGCGTCGGTCGCCGCACCGGTCGGCTCACCCATCGTGCGCGTGAAGTGCACGGTGGAAGACCAGGGCCCCGGCGTCGTCTGGCCAGTCTTCGTGGGGAAGTTCGCGCGGACGCGGATCCCGGCCACGCCGGTGCCGGTCATCTTGCCGAAGCTGGCAGCCGCCGACCGGAAGTCGTCGTACTCGGCGTGGTCGCCGTCGGGCTCGTCGACAGCCAGGCGGTACGAAACCGCGCCCTGGACAGGCGTCCACGACATCAGCGGGTACATGTCACCCGACGCCGCGTCGAACTGCGGAGCGGGCACGGGCAACCGGCGCTGGAAGGTTCCGACCGACGACCAGCGCAGCCCGACGAGGTTCTCGTCGTCGGCGCGAACCCGCCAGTAGAGGACGGTGTCGGCGGGATAGGACGTCGCGCTCGTGAAGGCCGTGGACGCCGTCTGGACGTCGTCGAGCGTCGAGCCGAAGCTCGGGTCGTTCGACACCTGGAGCCGATACCGGCGGGCGCCTTCAGCCGAGGCCCACTGGAAGGTCGGCTGGCCGTTCACGTCCGAGCCGGCGGCCGGCGCGAGCTGCGTCGGCGGGTTGGAGAACTTCTGGAAGTTGTCGGGGGCCGCCTGGAGCGGGTTTCCGGCGGCGCCGTCGCCGTTGACGCCCGTGGCGGGCAGAACCGCCCAGTAGTAAAGCGTCTCCTCGTCGGCATAGGTCGTCGGCGCGACCGACGTGCGCGGTGCGTATGCAGGCAGCTGCGTGAAGGCGTAGTCGAGGATGTTGCTGAACGACGGATCCTTCGCGACGATCACGAAGTAACTCGACTTGCCGGCCATCGGGTTCCACGTGAACAGCGGCATGCGCGTCGAAGCGACGCCGGTGGTCGGCAGGAGATAGTCGTCGGCGCCCAGGTTGCCCGCCACGCACGACGGCGAGCAGGCGCCACCTGCCGGTGGTCCCAGCCAGGTAAAGGCGGTGCCCGTCTCATCCTCGAGATACGTGTAGTCGCCGTAGACCTCCTGCAAGCCAGAGTCGCGGTCGGCACGGGCGCGGACTCGCGCGCAGTAGGACTTTCCGGCGATGGGCTCACGAATTCCGTCGGTCGAGACCTGGCGCGCGTCCGGGTACGGCTTGACGCCGCTGAAGCCCGCTCCGAGCATCGTCCAGGCGGTGGTCGCGGTCTTGATGCGCCAGTTGTCGAAGCCGTCCGAGTCCGACCAGTCGCAGACACCGCCCTCGAAGGGGAAGACGTCCACCTCGTAGCTCGACGCGCCGGGCACGGAGGCCCAGGTCAGGACCGGAACCTCTGTCTGGTAGCCCGGCGTGCCTCCGTCGAGGTCGCTGCCCGGATCGGACAGGTTGTCGCGCATTCGGAGGTTCTTGACGCTCGGCGGCGTCGTCGGCGGCACCTTGTCGAACGTCTTCGTGAACGGCGTCCCGAGGTTCCACTGGCCGGCGTTGCCGAACGCATCCATCGCCCGCACGCGCCAGTAGTACGTGTTGTCCCGGAGCATCGAAGTCGGCGAGTGCGAGGAGCCGATGATCGTCCCGCTGCAGCAGACCTTCGAGCCCGGCGAGAAGTCCGCGGTCGGGTTCACCTCGAGCTCGTACTTGGCGGCACCGGCGACAGGCGCCCAGGCGAACAACGGGTCGAAGACCTCTGTCTCGGTCATCAGGTCGCCGACGGTCGGAGCGGTCGCCGTCGGCCACGTCCACGTGAAGGACTGGACGGGCGACGGCACGCCGCGGTGATCCTGCGCGTCCATCGGCGTGACGCCCCAGTAGTACGTGCCGGGCGGAAGGAGGAGCGCGCGCGGCGCGTACACGGTTCCCGAGGTCTCGACGTTCTGCTGGCCGCCGACGGCGGAGCCGAGGGCCGGGTCGCTCGCGATCGTCACGAGGTACTTCGCCGCATGGGGCACTGCCGACCAGCGGAGAACGAGCGGATTCGTCGGGTGGGACACGACCGCCCCGTGTGCCGGCGCCTGCAAGGCAGGCGCGAGCGTCCAGCTCTTGCGCAGCTGCCGAGGCGCCGACCACGGGGAGACTGAGCCGTCCGCGCTCACTGCACGGACGCGCCAGTAATAGGTCCCGTTCGGGACAGCCTTCTTGAGGGTCGCCCGGGTGTTCCGGGTGAAGAACTGGTCCTCGCCCCTTCCGAGCACGGGTGCGTTGAAGCCGACGTCCGCGGCAAACTGGAACTCGTACTTGGCGGCGGCGCCGACTGCGCTCCACGCGAACGCGGGCAGCGTCTGCGAGCTCGCGCCGGAAACGGGCGCCAGCGGGCTCGGCGCGACGAGCGGCGTGCCTGCCGTGGATGCGGAACCTGCGAGAAGAAGCGCTGCGGCTGCCGCGAGGGCGCCTGAGACGAACTTGCTCTGGGCGGTGGCCATGCTGGTCTGAACGGAGCTCAGCGGCCGCAGAGCTGTCTCGGTCCCTCTCCTTCCGTCGGGGCCTACGCCGCTGACATCGGGGAAGCGCCTGTGACCGCCAATCCCTCGTGTGAGGGGATCGATGGCAGGACGGCAGCCCAGCCGGCGCGCCTGAACTTGTCGGTCCCGCCGCGCGGTGCGACACTTGCTCGAACGGATCGTCACAAGGGAGGCGTCATGGCCGTCTTCGACCAAGGCTCGTGACTGCGGCGATCAGAATCGGCGACTACCCATCGCTCCGCGCTGCAGTCGTGCCATCCTGGCGCTTCTCGTCGTAGCCGTCGCCCAAGGCAGCGCGGACCAAGTGGGACAGACCGAGGTCACCCTCGAGGTCTTGGCCGGCCCGGTTGGCAGGTGCACGTGACGACCCGATCTTGACAACACCAGCGTCTGTGTCAACGGGAGCGAGGTTCGTGGTTGCAAGTTCAGGTATGCAGCCCCCACGACGATCAGGCTGATTGCGTGCGAGCCCGATTTGAATTCGGAGTTCTATGGCTGGACGGCTGCGAGTGCCCGAGCGGAGTGAATGAGTGCGAGCTCGCCCTTTCAGGCGAGGAACCGGTCGTCTCCGTCTACGCCCGCTACGACCCGGCACGAATCCTTCTCGCCGGCAGTGGCAATGGCGAAGTCACATGGCCCGGCGGGTCATGCGTGGGAGTTCCATCCGGAGGACCCAGCCAATGCACGACTGATGACCTACCCGCCCGCGTGCCGATCGTGTTTTCGGCCGATCCGACCGACCCGCATGACTCGATCAAGTGGGCCTTCGGCTGTGAACCGGTCCCCACGACGGCAGCAAGTGCATCGCCCTGCCGGAGAACCGACTCTGTGGCAGTCTCGTTCGACGGCGTCGATCCCGATCCACCGTTCAACGTCAAGGCCTGGCTGCGGGTAGGCAATATCGGTGGTGGGAGCGGCACGATCACCGGCTCCCACGGCTTCAATTGCGGCAGCGGGGACGATTGCCGCAAGCTCCTCGACTTCGGCAAGGTGGTCACGCTGCACGCAGAGCGCGACGCCGACTCGCGCTTCGTCGGCTGGGTCGGGGTCTGCGGGAGCAATCCGTCGTGCACCTTCCACGCTGGACCTGTGACGTCCGTCCAGGCGCGCTTCGCCGCCGTTGCGCCGCCACCTCCGCCGCCAATCCCACCACCCCCACCCCCACCGTCCCCTCCACCGCCGCGGAAGCTGGAAGTACGAGTCATCAAGTTGACGTCCATGCGCAAAGCCGGACGGTGGCGAGTGACTGCACGGGTCAGAGTGAACAAGCCCGCTCTCGTACGGGGTCGAGTCGGACGACAGCGCCGTACGTGGGGCAACCGCGCGATCAACCTCCGTGCTGGGCACCCGCTCGCTGACGATCCCGCTCGCCAGGCGGGCGACAAGGGGCAAGTGCTGGTTCCTCCTCACGGCGCGGACGCCCGCCGACAAGACGCGTACGCTTCCCGCCGAACGGTCAAGCTTGGCCGCTAACGAGCAATCGAGCCGCAGCTCAGACCGTCCGGAACGGGCGGGCGGATGGAGGCGGCCCTCTTCCGGTGCCGTGCTCGCGCTGGCCGGCACGATCATCGGGATCGTCTCGGGCATTGCCGGTCTTGTCTTTCTGTTCAAGCCCGACCTCCAGCCAAGCGGCGAGTCAGAGAGGCAGGCGGCGACGCTCTCGCAGCTGCGCATGAAGTCCAACGCCTCTTTCAGCGAGTACCTCGCCCAGCTCGACATCCCAGACACCGCATATACCCAGGCCCAACTCGCCCGCCGTGGCGCGCTGCTTCGGTTCCGAGTCGCCATCACAGGCTTCGAAGGCGAGCGTCTCATCCTCAAGTGGGAGCTCTTCGACGCCGCGAGCGGAGAGCAGATCAACGAGTCGAAGGCGACCACGATCACGCCAAACACCGAGACGAACGAGGCCACTTGGCCCTTCTGGGTGCCGCTCCCGAAGCGCGATGGAAAGTTCTACGCCGTCGTCGAACTGCAAGCAGCAGAAGAAAGACTTCCTGCTCGCCCTCGACAGGATGGAGACCGATCCCTTCCCCGGACTTCCCTGATCCCGCGCTCGACGGGCTTCACAAGGAACAGGGCAACGAGCAAGATAGAGGGCCAGTGACGGCACCCAACACGGTCGAAGCAACCCTCCAGACGGCCAAGATGCCCATCCACATCAGTGGCTGCGCGCTGATCAACGGGCAGGGTGGCGCCTACGACCTCCAGTCCCGCGGACCTCTCGGAGGCAAGTACGGGACGCTCTTTCACGCTCGCGGCGACATCGTCGAGATCGTCGGCACGGGAAAGTTCAGGTTGCGCGGTTATCAGCGCTTCGACGTTCCGATCGACCAGCACGTCAAGGCACTGCGCGACCTCGGTTTTCACGAGGTCGTCTTCCCGAACGGCAGGCGTTACCAGCTTCGAAAGTGAGCCTCCGAGGTGCGACGCCGACGGCGTCAAGCGCATCGCGGTGATCGACGCGCAAGACCGCGTCGTGCCGATCGCCGAGGTCGTCGGCAACACCTTCTACAGCGAGGGAAACCAGGAGACCAGGTCAAGGCGCCGTCGCGCTCGACGAGGCGGATGAGGTCATCTGGCGCAGCGCCGCAATCGACCCACCCGACGAGTGATGTCGTCCTCGGGCGTCCAGTTCTGCCGCTCGGCTCGCCGCACGGCCCGTCTTTATCCTCGGAACACCCATGTCCCAGCAGACTCTGCAGACAGAGCGGATCACGCTGGTGCCGCTCGCCGACGAGCACCTCGAGTGGGAGCTCGAGCTCGACTCGGACTTCGAAGTGATGCGCTACCTGACCGGCCGGGCCAGCACGCGTGAGGAGGTCGCCGCCAACCACGCGCGGCGGATGGCAGCCGCGGAAAAGGTGGACGGACTCGGCCTCTGGGTCGGCCTCGTCGAGGACGAGTTCGTCGGCTGGTGGATCCTTCAGCCCGCTCACGGCCCCGACCAGCCCGACGACCCGGGCGTGGCAGACCTGGGCTACCGGCTGCTGCCACGTCACTGGCGCAAGGGCTTCGCCTCTGAGGGAGCGCGGGAGCTGGTCCGCTACGGCTTCGACGACATCGGGCTCGACCGGATCATCGCCCAGACGATGACGGCAAACACAGCCTCGCGGGCCGTGGTGGAGCGTGTCGGTCTCACCTACGTGCGGACATTCCCCACGTCCAACACCGCGCCCGTGGAGGGCGTCGAGGAAGGCGAGGTGGAGTACGAGATGACGCGCGAGCAGTGGGAGCGCCGTTCGGTCAACTGATCGAGCAGACGATCTTCCCGGCCACGGGCTCGGAATCTGGCGTCGCCTCCGAGTGGGTCACCTGACAGGTCCCGTACTTCGTCTCGATCAGCTCCCCTTCGCGAGGAAGCCGGGCAAGCTCGAGCTGCTGAAGGTCAGTCCAACCCGCGCCCTCGATCGTGACCGTGATGCGCACGGGAGCGATGATCGCAGAGGGAGTGTCGGCAAAGACCCGTGAGTCGGACACCGGTCGTCGTCGATGAGCTTGCCCTCGCCGTTCGGTCCCAGCCGGAAACCCGAAGGGAGACCGAATGGCCCTCATCTACAAGCTCGAGCTCGAAGACGGGATACCCGCAGACCCGCCCACGTTTCGTAGCTCGCCGGGAATGTCCTGGAACGCCGGCGACCCTGCTCCATCCCGGAGTCCCAGAGCGACAAAGCGGCGGAGAAGACGAGTGTTTGTCGCGTAGTTCCTGCTCGGGTGTCAGCTTCGGCGGTCGGCCATCGAACGGCGCTGGCCCGATCGCTGCGCCCGGCCGCCCCAGCGGCAGCGGTTGCGCTCGATGTTCCATAACGCGGAGGACTCTCGCCGGCCAGCAGATCGAGGCCGGGCTAGCTTGGCTTGGCCGGGACGAACCGCTTGACGAAGTCGAGCGCGGTCTGCGCGACCTCCTGCCAGCCGTGGTCGATGGTCAGCGAGTGGCCGCGGTTGGGCATCTTCTTGATCTCGGTGACGCTCGGGTTGCGCTTCTGCCGCTTGTAGGAGGCGTTGGCGATCGCCCAGGGAACTGTGTGGTCCTTCTCCCCGTCGAGGATCAGCAACGGGCCCCGATCGGGGTTCTTCGTGTCGACCTTCGACTCGGTCCAGGGGTTGAGGTTGGCGTTGGCCATCTGGGCCAGGGCGATCCCCGACCCGGCCACGTGGTAGGTCTCGTAAAGGCGCTTCGCCTCGTCCTCATCAAGGGCGTTCGTCCAGCCGTATTTGAACTGGTCGAAGGTGAGCGTGATGGCGCGGCCTCGATACCGGGGGTTCAACAGGAAAGGTCCAGCCGTCCTGAGTGTGGAGAGGGGCAGCGGTAGGACGCCGCGAAACACGCCCGGGTCGATGGCAACCGTGGCTGCCGAGAGTCCACGACCGGCGAGCATCTGGGCAAGCAATCCGCCGGTCGAGTGTCCCATGACGGCGGGCTTCTTTTCGAGCTTGCCGATCACGTCGGCCGTATGGTCGGCAACCCGCTTCAGCGTCTTCTTGGCGAGCACATCCGGGTTCGCCCGCGCCTCTTCAACTGTTTCCGGATCGTCTGGCCAGTCCGGCGTCAGCGGCGCGTAACCGGCCTGCTTGAAGAAGTCTGCCCAGTTGGCCCAGCTGCTCGGCAGCAGCCAGAGGCCGTGGATGAAGACGACTGGAGTGGTGCCGGAGGCGTTTGCCGCCTCGATCTCCCTGCTCTTCCGCTCCGAAATGGACGCCATGCCGAGCTCCTCTCGGTTGGCTAAAGGCTTGATGCGAAAATCGGTGCTGGCCGCCAGCTCTCAGTGACGAACCAGAACTGGGGCTCGCCCTGGACGCCTGCACGCTGCATGACGTTCCGTAGAGCATCCGACGAGACGAAAGCTCTGGCCACTTCGGAAGTCTCGAAGTCGTGCCATACGGTGAGGTCGTTCGGGTCCTCGACTGACTGAAACGCAGCGGCGCCCATGACACCCATGGCGCCGCGCTCCCCGTAGAACTGGTCGTACACCTTCCTCCAAGTCTCGTAATCGGCGACGTTGAGGCGCACAAACAAGCGAACCATCACAGCCTCCCGTTCGGTTAGCAGCGAGCGTAAGGCATCTCGCCGTGAATGGGCGAGCCGAACGCCTAGGGACGCTTCCCATCCTCCCGGCCTCCTCACGAACCTACGAGGTCTCAGACGGCGGCGCTAGTGGCCGTTCCGGGCAGGTCCTCAACGATCAGCACCGGCGGCTGATCCCCGGCTCGAGGAACCGCCATGACTATGCGACAAACACCTCGTCTCACCGACCCACTCAGGGAGATTCCCAAAAGGCACCTGCGCGTCCCTGCGGGTGTAACGTGGCTGCCGACCCCCCACGGGAAGGAGCGGTTCATGCCCCCCATGCCGGACACGATCGTCCTGATCCACGGCTTCTGGGTGACGCCGCGAAGCTGGGAGGACTGGAAGGCTCGCTACGAGAGCCGCGGCTACCGCGTCCTCACTCCTGCATACCCCGGCTTCGAAGTGGAGGTCGAGGCGCTGAATGCCGACCCCACGCCCATCGCGGAGCTCACGGTGCCGGCGGTCATCGAGCATCTGGAGTCCGTCGTCGCGAGCTCGACCCGGCCCCCGATCCTGATGGGTCATTCGGCCGGTGGCGTCTTCACGCAGCTGCTGATGGATATGGGCTACGGCGCCGCCGGCGTCGCGATCAACTCGGCGCCGACCGAGGGCGTCAAGCGCCTGCCGCTGTCGCAGATCAGGTCGAGCTTCCCCGTCCTCAAGAACCCCGCCAACCGGCACAAGGCCGTCGGGTTCACCTTCGAGCAATGGCGCTACGTGTTCACGAACACGTTCAGCGAGGAGGAGGCGCGAAGGCTCTACGAGCGCTACCACATCCCCGCGTCGGGCCGCGTGTTCTGGGGCAGTGCGCTCGCGAACATCCATCCAGGGCCCGACGACACGCACGTGGACTACAAGAACCCCAACCGGGCGCCGCTGCTCTTCATCTCTGGCAGCGAGGATCACCTCATGCCCCCGTCGATCCAGCGCTCGAACGCGAAGCACTACAAGGCGGAGGGCACGATCACCGAGGTCGTCGAGTACGAGGGCCGCGCGCACCTCATGCCCTCGCAGACCGGCTGGGAGGAGATCGCCGACTACGCCCTCGACTGGGCGATCGAACACACAAAGGCGCCAGCCACGCTGTCGGCAACGACGACGCAATAGTCGTGCTGCCAAGGGGCGGCGGATCGAGGTCCGTCGCCCCTCTTTCTCGGCGAGCTCAGGCCGGCACGTTCAGACTGGATGCGTGCTCGACCAGTTGTGGGACTGGATCGCCGGCGTTTTGGGGCGGATCGGCGACGTCTCGGTCTACTGGCTTATGCTCGCGCTCGCGCTCAAGACGGCGGAGTCGGCACTGATCGGCGTGGGCTGGCGGAACATCCTTCGGGCTGCCTACCCGCGCTCGGGTCTCTCCTTCAAGACTGCGTGGGGCGCCTCCCAGGGCGGCACTGCGATCAATGCGTTCACCCCGGCGCAGGCCGGAACCGCGGCCATGATCGGCATCTTCCGAACGAGCATCCGCGGATCATCGGTTGCCGGGGTCACGTCGGCGACGGTCGTCCAATCGCTCTTCTTCACCGGCGTGAGCGTCGTGATGGTGATCCTGGCTCTGATCTTCCGTCCGCGCACCGTCTCGAAGGGCTCGCCGTCGGACGAGACAGGCGGCTTCCTCGCCGAGCACCCAGCCCTGATCGCCCTGGTCGTGGTGGCTTTCCTCGTCGCCCTCCGCATGCTCTGGCCGAGGCTGAAACCACGACTGGAGAAGACCTGGCACCAGATCAAAGCCGGTGGGGCCATCCTGCGCGACTGGCGCCGCTATGCGAGGGAGGTCGCGCTTCCGTGTGGCCTTTCCTACTGCTGCCGCATCGGTGTGAACGTCGTCTTCATGGCCGCGTTCTCGATCCCGGTCACGCCCTTCACCGTCTTCATGGTCGCTGCCTCACACATGCTGTCCGGCTTGTTTGCGATCACGCCCGGGGGCGTGGGCCAGACCCAGGCACTGGACGTGGCCACGTTGCGAAGCCACGCATCGGCCGAAGACATCGCCGCCTTCTCGATCACCCAGGACGCCATCCTCACGATCTGGAACGTCGTCCTCGGCGTCATTGTGATGGTGTGGGCGTTCGGCTTCGGCGCCGCTAAGAACCTGCTCTTCCGCCGCGACAAGCAGCCCGCCCCGGCCTGACTCTTCGCTGGAATCGTACGTTGCCCTCCCGGGCGACTATCGTCCGTCCGCTGGGAGCCTGAACTGGTACATCCATCCTCCGTTCCGGGACCGGAGGCTGGGAACCGGACGGCGAACTGAGCCTTACGCCTCTGGGCTCGCACCGTCGCGCGGCCAGCTCGACGCGTTCGACGCCCTCCAGGGGGCAAAAGGCAGCGGAAAATTAGGCGTTCTGCCGTCTAGCTGCCGTCGCAAATACCGACGCCGTTCGCTACCTCAAAACCAAAAGGCCCCTGTTGCAGGGGCCTTTCAAAATCGGGGCGCCGAGATTTGAACTCGGGACCTCTAGTCCCCCAGACTAGCGCGCTAACCAGGCTGCGCCACGCCCCGTTGCAGCGAGTCTAGCGTCCGGCCCAAACCCCGACCGCTCGCGCACAAATCTTCCGGAAAGAGCGCACGTTTGCGACTCGTGGTCGCAAGCTAAAGCGCTCCTGAGCGTCTTGAATTCGGAGGGTTACATCGACTCTCGTTGTCCACAGCCTCTCTCTGCGGACCACTAGAAGACGGCTCGGGGACGGCAGTTGCCAGCACCGACGATATCCACACCCCTGTGGAAAACTTCAAGGACACCCAGAAACCGCACAAACATGAGGAACCCGGCGTGAAGAAGCCGCCGGGCGAGTTCGTCAGTGACGAACTGGAAGCGCACACCAAGCGTTTTCTCGAGGAGGTCAAGGGGCGTGCGAAGCGTCGGCGCGAGGCATCCGAGGAGAGCCCTGGCCCTCCGCCTCCGAGCGACCGTCAGCGCTCGAGGCGCCGGTAGAGCCGGTCGATCAGCTCGGGCATCTGCTCGAGCTTCTGCGTGATCAGCCGGAGGCGGTACTCCCGGAAATGCTCCGGCTCGACGCCCAGTGCCTTCGCGAGCCTCCGGACGATCTCGTCGGAGGGCACCGGCCGGTTTCCGTGCACGAGATGGTTCAGATAGCCGGCCGAAAGGTTGGTCTGATCGGCGAGCGCGCGATAGGTCACGCCCTTCTCCTGCATCAGCCGCTCGAGCGTGGGCCCGAACGGCTCAGTGCTGAATCTCCGGCGGCGGGCCAAGGTCGTATTACTACCTAGTTTCCAACTTCGGCGACGGGTACGCGTTTCTCCTCGCCCGTCGCCCGGTCCCGAACGTCCACCGCACCGTCCTCGAGCGTCTTCTTGCCGACGGTGATGCGCGTCGGGATGCCGATCAGGTCAGCGTCTGCGAACTTCTCGCCCGGGCGCTGGTCGCGGTCGTCGAGAAGAACGCTCTTCCCCGCTTCGTCGAGCGCTGTCGCCACCTCCTCCGCCTGGCTCTCGACTCCGCCCAGAACCACGATGTGGACGTCGTACGGGGCGATGCTCGGAGGCCAGGCGATCCCGTACTCGTCGGAGTGCTGCTCGACCGCCGACGACATGATTCGTGCCGGCCCGATCCCGTAGCACCCCATCACGATCGGCCGCTCCTTCCCGGACTCGTCGAGATACATGGCGCCGAACGGCTCTGAGTAGTCCGTCCCGAGCTTGAAGATGTGACCGACCTCGATCGCGGGAGTAAACGAGAGCCGCCCACCGCAGTTCGGGCATGCGTCGCCCTCCTTCGGCTCGCGGATGTCGGCGAAGCGGGGCTGGTAGTCGCGCCCGACCTCCACACCGCGCAAGTGCCTGCCGTCCGCATTCGCACCCGCGACGAACTGCCCCTCGCGGAGCGTCTCGTCGGCGATCACCTCCACTTCGACGCCCACCGGGCCGAGCGAGCCGCCGCCGGCGCCGAAGACCGCCCGGATCTCCTCGTCCTCGGCCGGACGGAAATCGCTCGAGAAGACGCTGAGGAGCTTGGACTCGCTGAGCCTGTCGTCACCGCGGACGAGCGCCAGGACGAGGGTGCCGTCCGCCTTGACCACCGGCATTGCCTTGGAGGTCGCCGCTGCGTCGATTCCGAGCAGCTCCGCAAGGCCCTCGATCGTGGTCACTCCTGGGGTTTCGATCTCCTCCGGGGCGTCCAGCCGCTCGGGGAACTCGGGAGCACGAGGGACGGCGCGGGCGATGTCGATGTCGGCCGAGTAGTCGCCGTTCTCGCACTGGACGAGCGTGTTCTCGCCGGAGGCGGCCGGGGCGAGAAAGTCGATGCTCTCGCTGCCGCCCATGATCCCGGACTCCGCCTCGACCGCATGCGCCTCGAGGCCGCACCGCTCGAAGATCCGGTGGTAGGCGACGCGGTTCTTCTCGAAGCTCTCGTCCAGGCCGGCCTCGTCGCGGTCGAACGAGTACGAGTCCTTCATGATGAACTCGCGCATGCGGATCAGCCCGCCGCGCGGCCGCGGCTCGTCCCGGTGCTTCGTCTGGAAGTGGTACCAGAGCTGCGGGAGCTGCCTGTACGACTGCAGCTCGAGCGCGTGATGCGTGACCGTCTCTTCGTGGCTGAGCGGCAGGACGAAGTCCCGGCCGTTCCGGTCCTTGAGCTTGAAGACCACCGGAATGTCGTAGCGGCCGCTCTTGATCCAGAGCTCTGCAGGCGTGAGCACAGGGCCGAGGAGCTCCTGAGAGCCGATCGCGTCCATCTCCTCGCGGATGATCTGGACGACGCGTTGGTGGACGCGCCAGCCGAGCGGCAGGAACGTCCAGAGGCCTGCGCTCAGCGGACGGATGAAGCCGCCTCGCACGAGCAGCTTGTGGTTGACGGCCTCCGCCTCGGCGGGATCGTCGCGCAGGGTCGGCAGGTAGAGCTGAGAAGCGCGGGCTATCGGCATCTAATCGAGCGGGACCAACGACGCTTCGGCCATAGCCAGAGCGGCCGGTTTTGCCATCTTCAGGCGCTTCGGACGGGGCATTCCCGCGGCGATCCAGCCGTCGATCTCGTGGAAGAGCTCGTCGACGAGGATGTCCGAGGAGACCTTCTTCAGCACCCGCCCGTGCGCGTAGATGAACCCCACGTCGCGGCCGCCGGCGATCCCGAAGTCGGCGTCGCCCGCCTCCCCCGGCCCGTTCACGGCACAGCCCATCACGGCGACCTCGAAGGGCTCCGTGTAGCCGCGCAGCCGCTCCTCGACGACGATGGCGAGGTTCTCGACGCCGACGTTGTCGCGGCCGCACGACGGGCAGGCGATCATCACCGGCCCCCGCTCACGGAGGTGAAGTGCCTTCAGGATCTCCCACGCCGTCTCGACCTCCTTGACGGGATCGGCGGTCAGGGAGACGCGGATCGTGTCTCCGATCCCGTCCGCGAGCAGCGAGCCGATCCCGACGGCGCTCTTGATCGACCCGGTGTAGGGCGTCCCCGCCTCCGTGACTCCCAGGTGGAGCGGGTACGGGACGCGCGCGGCGAGGATTCGGTAGGCACGGATCATCGTCGGGACGTGCGTGGCCTTGACCGAGATCTTGAAGTCGCGGTAGTCGAGCTTCTCGAGCAGCTCGACCTCTTCGATTGCGGCCGCGACGAGCGCCTGAGCCTGATCCCGCTGTGCGAGCTCCAGCAGGTGCTTCGGGAGCGAGCCCGAATTGGCGCCGATCCGCATCGGGATGCCCGCGCGTTTGGCGGCCAGGACGACCTCGGCCACGCGGTCGGGGCCGCCGATGTTCCCCGGGTTGATCCGCACGGCCGCGACACCGGCGTCGATCGCGCGGAGCGCCAGGCTCGCGTTGAAGTGGATGTCCGCGATCACCGGCAGCGGCGAGAGCCGCACGATCTTCTTCAGCGCCTCGGCGTCCTCGATCTTCGGCACCGCGCAGCGCACGATCTCGCAGCCCGCGGACGCGAGCGCGGCGATCTGCGCCGTCGTCGCGGCGACGTCCCGGGTCGGCGTCAGCGTCATCGACTGGACGACGACCGGCGCGCCTCCGCCAATCTGGACGTTGCCTACTTTGACGCTGAGCTCGGAACCCACGGGGACCGAGTCTAGCCTTCGCATGGACGTGCTGAAGAGCGCCGACTCGACGAGGCACCGCCGCCGGCTGGTCGCCGACCTCGAGCGACGTGCGCTGATCCGAAGCGAGCGAGTTCGGCAGGCGTTCCTCGCGGTCCCGCGGGAGCTCTTCGTACCGGACTTCGCGGCTCGAGAGGGGCTTTCGGCTGTTTACCGCGACGAGGCGATCCTCACCAAGTGGGGCGAGTACGACCAACCGCTTAGCTCGTCGTCGCAGCCCGCGATCATGGCCCTGATGCTCGAGCAGCTCGACCTCGAGGACGGCATGAGCGTGCTCGAGGTCGGAGCGGGGACCGGTTACAACGCTGCCCTTCTCTCCCTGCTCGTCGGCGCCAAGGGGCGGGTCGTGAGCGTCGATGTCGACGCCGACGTCGCCGCAGGAGCCCGGCGTGCGCTCCGGCAAGGCGGCTACCGCGTCCGCACCGTCCACGCCGATGGGCGCCAGGGCCTTTCGAATGGGGCTCGGTACGACCGGATCATCGTGACCGCGAGCGCCGACGCCGTCCCGCGGCCATGGTTCGAGCAGCTCCGCGACGATGGGTTGCTCGAGGTTCCGTTGCGCCTGAATGCGGCCGGTGCTCAGGCGATTCCGGTTCTCCGCAAGACGCCTGCCGGCTTTCGCTCGCTCCGAGCCGTCGCCGGTGGGTTCATGCCGCTGCGCGGCGCCGCTGACGACGGCGGCGGCATCCCCCCGTGGCAGCCTGCGCTCAACGTCACCGATCTCACCCACAACGGATCCGAACCGCTCCTGCACCTCACGGGAGACGCGCTGGTGACGCTGACGCAACCGGCCAAGCGCCGGCTGCTCGTGGCTGCAGCCGGTACTCCGCGCAGGCGGAGGCTCGGCCTCAGGGCGGATCTCGGCGGCCTGGGCCTCTACCTCTCACTGACACTGCCGAAGAGTCGACTCGTCACGATGAGCCCCGTCTTCAAGATCGGCGCGATCGGCCGGGACGGCCGAAGCCTCGCGGTGATCGAGCTGGGGCAGCCGGATCGGCGGAGAATCGAGTCGTTCCAGGCCTATGGGGGCAACGAGGCGGAGGAGTTCCTCCTGGAACGCGTCCACGAGTGGGCGAGGCGCGGCCGCCCTGCGGAGCGCGACATCCAAATCGGCATCACGTACGAGGACGACCAGTCGCGGATCTCGGTCCGCTGGCCTCCGCTCGCGCAGCGCTAGCCGCCGGTGCGGCCGCCGATGTCGTTGCTGAGGCCGATGAAGAACAGCATCAGCACGACGGCGATGCCGATCACCGAGACTCGCTCGTAGACCTCGCGTCCCACCGAGCGTCCGCGTACGCCCTCGATGATCGAGAACGCGATGTGGCCGCCGTCCAGCGGCAACAGCGGCAGCAGGTTGAGCAGCGCCAGTGAGAGGCTGATCAGGCCCAGCACCCAGAGGTACGTCTCCCACCCGCGGTCGAGCGCGTCCGACGAGCCGCGGACGATCCCGATCGGGCTCGAGATCTCTTCGCGGCCCGAGCCGCGGACCAGGCGGCTGAGCGTCCCGCCTACCTCCTGCGTGATCAGCCAGGTGAGCCGGAACGACTCTCCGACAGCAGTCGCTGTGGGCAGGTCTGAGAACGCGGGCCGGAAGCCGATGCGATACGCGCCGTCGGTGTCCTCGAACGGCCTGACCGGGCCGAGGACGACCTCCCGTCCGCTCCGCTCGACGGTGACGCGAACCGGATTGCCCTCCGACTCGACGATGAGCTCGAACATCTTCGAGGCGTCGACCGGGGTCCCATTGATCGCGACGATGCGGTCGCCGGGGCGCAGGCCGATCTGCGCTGCCGGCGTCTGCTGGCCCGGCCGGATCTCGCGCTGCACCTCGTCGACCGTCGTCGTGGCCCGACCAGGGCCGAGAATGAGCAGGAGGGCGAACATCAGGATGGCGAAGACGAGGTTGATGCCGGGCCCGGCGCCGATCACGGCGACCTTCTTCCAGGTGCGCTGGCGCCAGTACGCGTCCAGGCCGAGGGCGTCGGCGATCTCCGTCGTCCCGCGCTCCATCCCCTTCCGCGCAGCCGGCGTCAGGTCGGCGTCCTCCGCCGCCCGCTCCATCGCCTTCAGCGCGCCTGCGGCCCCGTCGAAGTCGCCGTCAGCCAGCAGCCGCTTGAGGCGCTCGGCCGGGCCGACCAGCTGCGGCGCTTCCTGGATCGCCCGCCCAAAGTGCGCATCCACCTCGGAGGGCGCCGGACGATGCATCCCGGGGATCTTCACGTAGCCGCCGAGCGGGATCGCTCCGATCCCGTACTCGATGCCGTTCCGCTTGAACTTCCCGATCGCGGGCGGGAAGCCGACATAGAACTTGCGCGGCCGCATCCCGACGGCGCGGGCGGTGTAGAAGTGGCCGGCCTCGTGGAGGAGCACGAGAAAGGCGAGGCCGAGGATCGCGATCAGGCTGTTCACGCGGCCACCAGCGCCTGCTCTGCGAGTCGCCGCGCCTCACGGTCGGCGTCGTGGAGCGCCTCGACGTCCACGGCAGGCGACCCGTCTGCGGCGTCCAGCGTGCGCTCCGCGACCTCCGGGATGCCGAGGAACGGCAGGCGGCCCTCGAGGAACGCGGCGACGGCCACCTCGTTCGCGGCGTTGAACGCGCAGGGGTAACTGCCTCCACGCTCGCCGGCGAGCCGGGCGAGGCCGAGCATCGGGAACGACTCCCCGTCCACGGGCTCGAACTCGAGCACGAGGCCGGCTGCGAAGTCGAGCTGCGGGAGGTCGAGTGCCGAGCGGTCCGGATACGTGAGCGCATACGAGATCGGCACGCGCATGTCCGGGTAGCCGACGTGCGCGAGCGACGAGCCGTCGCGGAGACGGACGAGCGCGTGGACGACGGATGTCGGCTGGATCACGACCTCGATACGTTCGTACGGCAGCCCGAAAAGGAAGTGCGCCTCGATGACCTCGAGCCCCTTGTTCGCGAGCGTCGCCGAGTCGACCGTGATCTTCGGGCCCATGCTCCAGGTCGGGTGAGCGAGCGCATCGTCGGGTGTTACGTCCTCCAGCTCCGATCGGTTGCGGCCCCGGAACGGCCCGCCCGACGCGGTGAGCACGACGGAGTCGACCGTCTCCGGGTCGCGGCCCTCCAGGCACTGGAAGAGCGCCGAGTGCTCGCTGTCCACGGGTAGGAGCCGCCCTCCTCCCCGCTTCCACGCCGCCAGGGCAAGCTCGCCCGCAGCGACGAGGCTCTCCTTGTTCGCGAGCGCGAGGTCGATGCCGCGCTCCAGCGCCCACAGCGTCGCCCGCACCCCGGCGAAGCCGACGACGGCGTTCAGCACGACGTCGGGCTCGGCCTCCTCGAGTAGCTCGACCGGATCGCCGCCGACCTGCGTGAGCGGCGCGACGTCGTCCAGCCCCGTTGAGCCCGACGAGGCCGCGACGAGCTCGAGGTCGGGATGCCGCTCGATCACTTCCCGCGCCTGACGGCCGATCGAGCCCGTAGCTCCGAGAATCGCAACACGCTTCATCGACTCATCATGCCGCGCCGAACGCAGTCAACAAGTAGTACGCGGCGACTCCGGTGAACAAGAAGGCGTCCAGCCGGTCGAGCATCCCACCGTGTCCGAGCAGAATCCGACCGCTGTCCTTCACGCCGGTATCGCGTTTGATGGCGGATTCGAAGAGGTCGCCGACCGGGCCTGCGATCGCGATGACCGCGCCGAGGGCCAGCGATTCCGGAACCGTCAGGAACTCCTCCTCGTAGAACGCAAAGAACGGGACGAGCACCGCCGCGATCGTTCCGGCCACGAAGCCTTCCCACGTCTTGCCCGGCGACGTCTGCGGCGCCATCTTGTGCCTTCCGAACACTCGGCCGGCGGCGAACGCCATCGTGTCCGACGCGAACACGGCCAGGACGACCGTCATCAGTGTCAGGAAACCGTGCTCGGGCAGCTCTCGGAGAAGGACGAGATGCGCGAGGCCGAGCCCGATCCAGGCCGAGCCCAGGACTGTCACGGAGACCGACGCGGCCGAGGGCATCGCTCCGGCGGCGGCTCTGAACAGGAACGCCAGCGGAAGCGTCGAGAAGAATCCCGCCAGCGCCCACTCAGGGCCCCACGCCGCCCCGATCAGCGCCGCGAGGGTTCCGACGTAGCCGGCGAGCAGCACGGGCCGGAGCTCGCGAGTCATCACGTACAGCTCGTGAAGGGCGACCATCGCGGCAACCGCCGCCAGGCCCACCATCCACCAGCCTCCCGCCCAGATCAGGAGGAAGACGACAGGCAGCAGCACGGCCGCGACGAGGATGCGGGAGACGAGCGCCGTCATCGTCCGCCGAACCGGCGCTGACGCTCGGAGTACTCGTCCGCGGCGGCGCGGAGGTCGTCGGGGCCGAACTCGGGCCACCGGCGCTCGGTGAAGACGAGCTCCGAGTACGCCAGCTGCCAGAGGAGGAAGTTCGAGATCCTGAGCTCGCCGGAGGTGCGGATCAGGAGATCCGGGTCGGGAAGCTCCGGTGCGTACAGATACTTGCCGAGCACCTCCTCGTCGATCTCCTCTGGCTCGAGTCCCTCTTCGACGATCCTCCTGGCCGCATATGCCAACTCGGCCCGACCGCCGTAGTCGAAGGCGATCCAGAGGTCGAGGCGGTCGCGGTGCGCCGTTTCGTCCTCGAGGTCGGCCATCTGCCTCTGAAGCTCCGGCGAGACGCGGTCGCGGCGTCCGACGAACCGCGTGCGGACGCCCTGCTCGGCGAGGTCGGGAAGCTCCCGCCGGATCGTCTCCCCGAAGATCTCCATCAGCTCGTCGACTTCTGAAGGCGGCCGCAGCCAGTTCTCCGTGGAGAACGCGTAGACCGTCAGCGACTCGATCCCGAGGTCGATCGCCGCCTCCACCGTCCGCCTGAGCGCGCGGGTGCCCTCGCGGTGCCCGTCGGCGACCGCCAATCCCTGCTCGGCGGCCCAGCGGCTGTTCCCGTCCATGATGATCGCGACGGAGCGGGGCATCTCCGCAGGCTCGCGTTGTGGCTCAGGCCGGCGCCGCAGCCTGGCGAGGAGGCTCACCTAGAGCTCAGACTTCCGTGATCTCGGCTTCCTTGCGTTTCAGGAGCTCGTCGATCCGGTTCACATGCTCGTCCGTGAGCTTCTGGACGCGGTCCTCCGCGCGGTGCTCCTCGTCGGCGCCGACGCTCTGCTCTTCCTTGAGGTGGTGGATCACGTCACGACGGACATTTCGCACGGCGATCCGCCCCTCCTCCGCGACGCCGCGGGCGACCTTGACGAGCTCTATGCGGCGCTCCTCCGTCAGCTGCGGGATCGGCAGGCGGATGATCTTGCCGTCGTTCGACGGGTTGAGCCCGAGATCGGACTCCTGGATCGCGCGCTCGATCGCTCCGAGGGAGCTCGGGTCGAACGGCTGAACGGTCAGCATCCGCGGCTCGGGCACATTCAACGTCGCCAGCTGGTTCAACGGCGTCTCCTGGCCGTAGTAGTCCACGGTCACCCGGTCGAGCAGCGCGGCCGAGGCGCGCCCCGTGCGGATCGTGTTCAGCTCGTGGTGGGTCGCCTCGACGGACTTGTCCATCCTGGTCGTGGCGTCCTTGATCAGGTCGTCGATCATGTGGTCGCTCCGGTCGTCGGGGTCGAGATGATCGTGCCGACGCGCTCCCCGAGCGCCACCCGCCTGATGTTGCCCTCGGCGAGCGCGAAGACGTAGATCGGAAGCGCATTGTCCATGCAGAGGGACAGGGCCGTCGTGTCCATCACGCGCAGACCTCGCTCGATCGCCTGGAGGTGCGTGAGCTCCGGCAGGAACTCGGCCCCCGGCTCGAGGTTCGGATCGCCGTCGTAGACGCCCTCGACCGCGTGCTTGGCCATCAGGATCGCGTCTGCGCCGATCTCGAGCGCGCGGAGAGCGGCCGCGGTGTCGGTCGTGAAGAACGGGTTGCCGGTGCCGGCCGCGAAGATGACCACGCGGTCCTTCTCGAGATGCCGGATCGCGCGTCGACGGATGTACGGCTCGGCGACCTCGGACACGTGGATCGCGGAGAGGACGCGCGTGTGCATCCCCTGCCGCTCGAGCACGTCCTGGAGCGTCAGCGCGTTCAGGACGGTCGCGAGCATCCCGGCGTAGTCGGCGGTTGCCCGGTCCATCCCTTCGGCCGCGGCCGTCATGCCCCGGTAGATGTTCCCGGCGCCGACCACGATCGCGATCTGAACGCCGCGCTCGTGCACCTCCTGGATCTCCCTGGCGATCAGCTCGACCTCACCGAGGTCCACGCCGTAGTCCTGCTCCCCCATCAGCGCCTCGCCGGAGAGCTTCACCAGCACCCGGCCGAAGACCGGCCGGTTGCCGTTCGAGTCAGCCGCCAAGGGCGTAGCGCGCGAAGTCGCGTACTTCGGCGTCCTGCTCCTGGAGCACCTTCTCCACGGTCTTGCCGCTCTCGTGGATCCACTCCTGGTCGAGCAGGACGGTCTGCGCGAAGAAGCGCTTGCGGAGCATCCCCTCGACGATGTTCGAGCGGACCTGCTCCGGCTTCGACTGCACCTCGTCGGAGTTCTCGTAGATCGCGCGCTCGGCCTCGACCTCCTCGGCCGGGACCTCGTCGCGGCTCCGGTATCTCGGCGCCGCAAACGAGATGTGCATCGCCAGCTGCTTCGCGAGCTCCGCGGAGCCGCGGATCTTCACGAGCACGCCGATCTTGTTCGCGGGCGGGTGGACGTAGGCGGCGATCGTCTCGTCGCCGTCCCGTTCGAAGCGCGAGGCGCCGCGGATCGCGACGTTCTCGCCGATCTTGCCGACGAGCTCGACACGCTCGTCCTCGAGCTGGTCGACGGCCTCGGGCCCGTCCTCCTCCACGGTCTGGAGCGCCTTCTGGGCGAAGGCGAGGAACTCGTCGTTCTTGGACACGGGCTCCGTCTCGCTCCCGATGGCGACCAGGGTGCCGCGGCTCTCGTCGACGCGCGAGAGGACGATCCCCTCTGTCGTCTCGCGGCCGGCGCGCTTGCCGGCCTCGGCCATTCCGCGCTCGCGCAGGAGCCGCTTCGCGGACTCGACGTCGCCGCCCGTCTCCTGGAGGGCTCGCTTGCAGTCCATCATCCCGGCCCCCGTCTCCTCGCGGAGCTGCTTGACGAGCCCGGCTGGAATCTCGGTTGTGCTCACTGGCCCTCCCCCTCCTGGGCTTCCTCTGATGTGGCTGCCTCAGTTGATGCTTCCTCCGGTGTGGTCTCGGCGGCCTCGGTCTCTGCGGCGCTTTCCGCCGGACCCATCGGCTCGTGCTCGACCGGCGTCTCGTCAGCGGCCGGTGCAGGCTCGGCCTCCGCCACGGCCTCTGCTGCGGGCTCGGCCCCAGCTTCCGGCTCGGCGACGGCCTCTGCTTCGGGCTCGGCCTCGGCTTCCGGCTCGGCCTCGGCGTCAACCTTTTGGCCGTTCTGCTCGAACTCCTGGACGGTCACGCGCTGTTTTCCGGCCTCGATCGCCTCGCCGATGGCGCGCACGATGAGGCCGCACGAGCGGATCGCATCGTCGTTGCCCGGGATCACGAGGTCGACCTCGTCCGGGTCGCAGTTCGTGTCGACGAGGCCGATGATCGGCAGGCCCAGCCGCCGGGCCTCGCGCACGGCGATCTGCTCCTTGCGGAGATCGAGGACGAACAGCGCATCCGGCTGGCGCTTGAGGTCGGCGACGCCGCCGAGGTTGGCCTCCAGCTTCTCCAGCTCGCTGAGCATCGTCAGGCGCTCCTTGGCCGGCAGCAGGTCCAGCTGGTCCTCCTCCTTGAGCCGGCGCAGCTCGTGGAGCCGCTCGATGCGACTCGACATCGTCTTCCAGTTCGTGATCAGGCCGCCGAGCCAGCGGTGGTTGACGTACGGCATGCCGACTCGCTTGGCCGTCTCCTCGACGGCGTCCTGAGCCTGCTTCTTGGTGCCGACGAAGAGCACCGTGCCGTTCTTCGACGCCAGCTCACGGACGAAGTCGCATGCCTGCTCGAGCAGGTCGGACGTCTTCTGCAGGTCGATGATGTAGATGCCGCCGCGCTCCGTGAAGATGAAGCGGCGCATCTTTGGGTTCCAGCGACGCGTCTGGTGGCCGAAGTGGACGCCGGCCTCCAGCAGCTCTCGCATCGAGACAACGGGCAACGTGAATCCCCCTTGATTGGTTGACGGTCGGTTCAGCCGGTGGGAGAGACGTGGAACCGGCGACAACTCGCCGGCACCGACCACGTCCCCGATCCGCCGGGTCGGGTACGGAACGCGCGGATTCTAGCCGAGGTCGTCCAGATAACGCTGGAGCTCGACGGGCAGGGGCGACTCCACCTCGACGCGCTTCCCGGTGATCGGGTGTTCGAACGCAAGCCGCCTCGCGTGGAGGAACTGGCGTCCCAGAGCCGGGTCGGGCGCGCCGTAGACCGAGTCGCCGACGACCGGCAGGCCGATCGCGCCGAGGTGAACGCGGATCTGGTGCGTCCTGCCCGTCTCGAGATCGACCCGGAGGAGCGCATGCTGGCCAAGGAGCTCCAGCACCTCGAAGTGCGTGACCGCTTCGCGAGGGCTGTCGGTGTTCAGCGACTGGCGGGTCGGGTCGCGCCGGTCGCGGCCGATCGGCGCCTCGATCCGCCCCTTCCTCGACCGCGGTCGGCCACGGACGAGCGCCGTGTACGTGCGTTCGAGGCCGTGCGCCTTGACGAGCTCCTTCAGGCCCTCGTAGGCCTCTTCCGACCGGGCCACGACGAGCAGGCCCGAGGTGTCGCGGTCGAGCCGGTGCACGATCCCCGGCCGCTCCTCGTCGCCGCCCGCGGCTCCGTGTGCGAGGACGCCGTGGACGAGCGTCCCGCTCCGGTGGCCGGGCGACGGGTGGACGACGACGCCGGCAGGCTTGTCCACGACGAGGAGGTGCTCGTCCTCGTAGGCGATGCCGAGCTCGACTTCCTCCGGGGCGAGCGCGGGCGGCGCCTCCGGCGGCTCGAACTCGACGTTCTCCCCGCCGTGGAGCCGGCGGCTCTTCGCCGCCTGTTCTCCGTCGACGACGACGGCGCCACCCTCGAGGAGACGCTCGGCCGCTGCACGCGAGCCGATCTCCGGCAGGTCGGCGAGAAAACGGTCGAGCCGAAGCCCGGCCGCAGTGTCAGGAACGGTGACTCGAGCCAGGAGCGTGCCGGCGCGGCTCCCGGTCTGCGAGGAGCAGCGCGCCGATCAGGATGGCGACACCGGCGACGATGAAGCTGTCTGCCAGGTTGAACGCGGGCCAGTAGCGGAGGTCGAGGAAATCGGTGACATGGCCGAGCCGGACGCGGTCGATCAGGTTCGACACGCTGCCGCCCAGCAGGAGGCCGAGGGCGACGGGGAGGATCGGATGCCGCCCGCCGGACCGCGCGAAGAAGACGAGCATCCAGGCGACCGCGATGCCCGTGAGCACGGTCACCACGGCCGTCGCCGTCGAGAAGAGGCCAAACGCGATGCCGGAGTTCTGCACGTGGTGGATCGAGAACGGGCCGACGACGTCGACCTCCTCGCCGAGGCCGAGCTCGTTCGAGACGATCCACTTCGTCAGCTGGTCGGCGAAGATCGCCGAGAGCGCGACCACGCCGAGCTCGACCCACTGGCGGGTCTGCGCAGCGAGCGAGCGCCGGGCGCCGAGCACCGGGACGACGCCGTTCGTCGACGACCCCACCCGGATCTCGGCTGACCTGGCCTCGCCTAGCCCCGTTCCTCTTTGCGCTTGCAATCGATGCAGAGGGTCGCCCACGGCATCGCCTCGAGACGCTCCTCGGGGATGGGGGCGCCACAGTTGACGCATTTTCCGTAGGTCCCGTCTTCGATTCGCTGCAAGGCGGCGTCGATCGCCCCTAGCAGCCGCTCGTCGTGCTCTTCGAGCGTGTTGCCGATCTCGCGTTCGACGGTCTCCGTGGCCGTGTCGGCGAGGTGCTGGTCCGCGCTGCCCGAGACGAGCTCGCCGGTCTCGTCCTCCAGCGAGCGCGAGTTCTCCTTGTGGAGGTTCTCCAGCGCGGAGGCGACCGCCTCGCGCTTCTGCACGAGCAGGTCGCGGAAGTGCTCGACGTCGACGACGCTCATCGGGAGAGTCTCCGCTCGGCTTCGGACGGAGCGATCCCGCTCACCTCGACCACCTTGTCCCGGGAGCCGTGGCCGGAGACGAGCCGCACGTCGCCGAGCTGGATTCGAAGAGTCTCGGCGAGCAGCGCAACGGCCGCGTCGTTGGCCCGTCCGCGCTCGGGAGGGGCAGCCACGCGCAGCTTCCACGCGTCGCCGTGCCGGCCGACGACCCCGGGGCTCTTGGATCCCGGGACGACGCGCAGCCGCAACCGTGTTGCACCCCCTGCCACAGGGTGATTCTAGGCGGCGGCGGCTTCGTCCGGAATTTCGTCCGGCTGCTCGTCGTCGCTCTCGACCTCTTCCACGGTCGCGAGAGCGGTGCGGAGCAGCTCGCGCAGGCGGCGGACGTCCTTCAGCAGCCGCTCGCGCTCCGCGGCTGCGTCGAAGGTGATGCGGCGGGCCTCCACATGCGCCTCGGCGACCACGAGCTCCGCGTTGCGGCGCGCCTGCTCGCGCTGTTCCTCGGCAGCCGCCTCGGCGGAGACGAGCGTCCTGCGCAGGAGCGACTCGAGCTCGCGGTGGCGCTGGAGCTCTTCCTCGAGGTGCTCGACACGGTCGGCAAGATCGGCGCGGTCGCGCCAGACGTCCTCGTAGCTCTCCGCAATCTCGTCGAGCAGCCGCTCGACGGCGCCACGGCGGTAGCCGCGGAGCCCGCGTGGGATCGGGACATGGCGGATCTCGGTCGGCGCCAGTCCCACTTACCCGAGCTCCCCGAGGATGCGGATCACGAGCCCGCTGACGATCCACAGCACGAAGATCGCCACGATCGGCGAGATGTCCAGCGGGCCCAGCGGCGGGATGAACCTTCGGAAGATCCGCAGGTACGGCTCGACGACGTCGTAGAGGAAGCGCTGGATCCGGTTCATCCAGATCGAGTACGGCATCCGGATCCACGACATCAGGATGTAGCCGAAGATCAGCAGGAAGTAGACGAGCGTGAAGACCTGCACGAAGCTCTGGGCGGAGTCCACCCAGTCCGCGAGCAGGATCGAGGCTACGCCGAGCGCATCCATGCAGGGAACTTCGCCGGATTCAGCTGTTTACCTGCGATTCAGGCCTGATTGAAGAAGCCGCCGCGCTCGAGGAGCTGGGCGCGCTGCTCGGCCGACACCTCGACGTTCGCGGGCGTGAGCAGGAAGACCTTGTCGGCGATCCGCTGCATGCCGCCGTCGAGGGCGTACGTCAGTCCGCTGGCGAAGTCGATCAGCCGCTTCGAGAGCTCAGAGTCCACGCCCTGCAGGTTGAGGATCACCGGCGTGTAGTCCTTGAACCGGTCCGCGATCGTCTTTGCGTCCTGGAACGTGTGCGGGATGACGAGGTGAACCTTGACCGACGGGTTCGGAGGTGGCGCCACCGGCGCGAGCTCGGGCCGCCGGCGCGACCGCATCGAGGCGGTTCGGCCGGGCTCCGGCTCCGGGTCGGTCCAGTCGTCGAACTCCTTGCTGTTGGTGCGCCTGCGCGGCGCCAGCCGGCGAACGTTGGGTCGTTCGGAGTACGTCCGCTCGAGCTCCTCGTTCGTCACGTACCCGTCCTCGTCCCATTCGTCGTCGTCCTCCTCGGCGATGCCGAAGTAGACGAGGGTTCGGTTCCAGACGTCGGAAAAGGCCATCGAGCAGGGGATAGTAGCCCCGGGGGCGGCTATTCCTCGCGCCAGAGCGCGGAGCCGACGCGCACGTACGTCGCGCCTTCCTCGGCGGCGACTCGGTAGTCCTGGGTCGTCCCCATCGAGAGCTCGGGGAGGCCGTGGCGTTCGGCAAGCTCGCGGAGGCGGCGAAAGTACGGGCGTGACGCTTCCGGATCCTCCGCGAAGGGCGGCATCGTCGCGAGACCGCGGATCTCGACCGGGCTCCGCTCTAAGAACGCCTCCAGCTCGTCCGGAGCCACGCCCGACTTCGACTCCTCGCCTGCGAGGTTCACCTGGACGAGCGCCGGGATCTCGAGTCGCTTCGCCGCCGAATCGGAGTCGAGTGAGTGGACCAGCTCGCAGAGCTCGCTCACCGCACGGGCCTTGCGGCTCTGGAGGTGCCCGATGAAGTGCCAGCGGAATGCGTCGCCGTAGCGGGCGTGCTTGGCCTCCAGGTCCTGCGCCTTGTTCTCGCCCACCACCTCCACCCCGGCCTCGGCAAGAGCATCCATGTCCTCCACGGAGACGTACTTCGTCGCCGCGACGACGGTCACCAGTGGGCCGACCTCCTCCTGGAGCCGCCCGAGACGCTCGCGGATCCGGTCAGGCGACAGCGGCGATCACTCCCTGGCGCCCGGTGATCCCGCGGTCGCGGCGGTGGGAGAAAAAGAGCTCGGGGTGGCAGAACGTGCAGAGGTCGGTGCGCTCGACCTCGGTAACGTCCACGGCGTTCAGCGCGAGCTCGACGGAGCGCCAGAGATCGAGCTTGTGTCCCTCGACGACCTCCTCGCCGAAGCGCGCCGTGTACGGCTCGATCACCTCGGGCCCGACCTCGTAACAGCACGGCCCGATTCCCGGCCCGACGGCGGCGGTGAGCGGTCCCTCGCCGAGCGCAGCGACGCCGTTCTCGACGATGCCCTCGAGAAGCCCGCGCCAGCCGACGTGCAGGACGGCGAGCGCCGGCGAAGCAGGACGGCCGTTCGCGCGAGCAATCGCGACCGGGAGGCAATCGGCGGTCAGGAGCATCATCCCCTGGCCCTGCTCGTCGCTCCACCAGCCGTCGCAGGCGTCGTGGCGTGTGCCCGGCGTGAGGATCCCCTCGGGCGACGCCTGCTTGACCACCGCCCCGTGCTGCTGCCACGCCATCCGCGCCTGCTCCGGGTCGATCCCGACGCGCTCCGCTAGCAACCGCCGGTTCTCGACCGCTCGGGCCGGGTCGTCGGCGGTCAGGATGCCGAGGTTCAGCGACTCGTACGGCCCCTCGCTGACGCCGCCCACGCGTGTCGAGAACGCCACGACGTACGGGCCGGGAGCATCCCAGTGGATCACTGGGTGATGAGTTCCCGCGCCGCCGCGAGCTCGGACTCGCGCCCGTCGAGCTGGCCGTTCAGCTTTCGCCGTCGCAGCTCGGCGAGGATCTCCCCCACCTCCGGCGACTCGCCCACGCCCAGCTCGGCGAGGTCGGAGCCGCTGACCTCCAGCTGGACGTTCCGCAGGCGCCGGAAGTAGTCGTCCAGCTCCGGCCGCTCCTCGATCGCCATTGCGAAGAGCGGAGCGTCGGGCGCGTACGGGTCGGCCGCCGCGACGACGTCCGCGGGCTCCGCCGAGCCGCCCTGGAGCCGTTCGAGGATCCTCGGGCCGACGGTCACCGCTGCCGCGACGCGCTCGAGGTCCCGGCGCTGAACCTTCAGGCGCCGGAGCCAGGCGTAGACCTCGTCCGGCGGCATGCGCCGCGCGAGGACGGCGAGCGCCATCCGCCAGGCAGGGATCCCGGTGCCGTAGTGCTCGTTCAGTCCGCGGATGCGACCGAGGAGCTCGACTGCCTCTGCGTCCGCCGCGAGGTGGGGATGAATCGCGGCGCCGGCGCCGAGCTCGGCCAGCCTGAGGATCGACGCACCGGCGTCGCCCTCCTCGAGCAGGGCGACGAGCTCGTCCCGAAGCCGTGCCGACGAGAGATCGCCGACCAGCCCCATCTCGATCGTCCCGCGCGCCAGTCGCTGCGTGTGGTCGTCCATCCGGAACCCGTACCGGCTCTCGTACCGGATCGCCCGGAAGATCCGGGTCGGGTCGTCGATGAACGAGAGGTTGTGGAGGATGCGGATCGTCTTCGCCGCCAGGTCGCGCCGCCCGCCGAACGGGTCGACGAGCCGCCCGAAGTCCTCGCCCTTCAGGGAAACGGCCATCGCGTTGATCGTGAAGTCGCGGCGAAAGAGGTCCTCGCGGATCGTCGCGTGCTCGACGCTCGGCAGCGCGGCCGGCGCGTCGTAGAACTCCGTCCTGGCGGTGACGACGTCGACGCGCTCGTCCTCGCCGTACAGGACGACCGCGGTGCCGAACTTCCGGTGTGCGCGAACCCGACCGTCGAGCGCGTCGGCGAGGCTCCGCGCGAGCTCGATCGCGTCGCCCTCGACCGCGACGTCGACGTCGAAGTTCGGCTCGCCGAGGAGGATGTCGCGCACCGTCCCGCCGACGAGGTAGACGCCGTCGTAGGGCTCGCTGACGGCGGAGATCGCCTCGAAGGTGCGCTGCAGGCTCTCGAGACCGCCGAGCTCTGCGGCCAGGCTCGCCTCGACCTCGACCTCGGCGGCGGGCTGCTCGCCGAGCGCCCGGAGGACGTCGCTGCGCGTGACAACTCCGACCAAGTGATCGTCCTCGAGCACGGCAACCCGGCCGTCGGTCGAGCCGGCGAGCGCGTCCTGCACCTCGGCCAGTGCGGCCTCGGCCTGAACGGACACGACGCGCGAGCTCATGATCCCCTTGACCGGCGCGTGCGAAAGGCCGTGCGCGATCGCCTTGTCCAGGTCCTCTCTGCCGACGGCCCCGACGAGCCGGCCGTCCTCGACGACGAGGATCCCGCTCTGGGCGTGGCGCTGGCACACGACCATTGCGTGGGCCACGGTCTCGTCCGGCCCGACCGACCTCGCCGGGCGAGACATGACCTGCTCGGCGCGCACCGGCTCGCGGGCAGCCGCCGCCAGGCCGTCGCGCAGCGCCTCCTCGGCCTCGGCGAGCGAGCCGCGGAAGATCGCCGAGGCCGCCTCGCGGTGGCCGCCGCCGCCGAGGCTCCCGGCGATCGCCGCCGCGTCGATCTCGGGCGTCCGGCTGCGAGTCACCGCGAACACGCGCTCGTCCATGTCGACGAGCAGGACGAGAGCAGCGGCAATCGGTCAGGTCGACGATCTTGTGCGCGAGGTTCGAGACGCCGTCGACGTGGCGCGGCCAGGTCACGGCCGCGACGAGGACGTCCACGCCGGCTACGCGCTCGGTTCGAACGGCGGCCATCAGCGCGCCGAGCAGGTCGCGCTCGTCGTCGGTGAGCGGGGTATGCAGGAACCGTGCGAGCAGGTCCTGGCGCGCGCCGTGGCGCAGGCACCACGCGAGCGCGTCGGCGTCCCGCTGTGTCGCCGTCGGGTACGTCAGCGAGCCCGTGTCCTCGTGGATTCCGAGCGCGAAGGCGGTGGCCTCGAGCGGCGAGACCGCGATCTCGCGCTCTGCCAGGACTCCGACGAGCGTCGTCGTCAGCGCGCCGTCCTGCGAGACGACGGCGTTCTCCGGCTTCACCCACTCGGGGAGGTCGCCCGCGTGGTGGTCGAACACGACCGTCTCGACTTCGGGATCTCGCGCGACAGCCTCCAGGTCGCCCAGCCTGGACGCCGACGTGGTCTCGACGACGATGAGCCGCTGGATGGACTCCGGCTCCAGCCGCGAGGACTCCACGGCGTCCAGCTCGTCCGCATGGAGGCGGTAGAACTCGCGCACGTTGCGGTTCAGCGTGCCGTGGATCGCCACGACCGCGTCCGGATAGAGCCGCCGGGCAGCGAGCAGCGAGGCGAACGCGTCGAAGTCCGTGTTCGCGTGGGTGGCGATGACCTCGGGTGCTTTCACACCCGGAATTGTTGCCTAGGAGGGCTCGGCGGGTCGTCGCTCGTCGCAGGACAGCGATGGTCGTTCCGAGGCAAGGACGCAGGGAGCGTTCGTATCGAATGAGATACGGGCGCGACTGAGGACGCCGTCCTCGGGGCGAGCAGCGCTGTCCTGCGGCTCAGTCGCCGTTCCGCCGAGCCCTCCTACGCGAGCGCTATCGCCTCGATTTCGACCTTCGCACCGGACGGCAGGCCCGCCACCTCGACCGTGGAGCGGGCCGGCGGCCGGTCGCCGATCCGGCGCCCGTAGACCTCGTTCATGGCGGCGAAGTCGCCGAAATCGTCCAGGAAGACGGTCGTCTTCACGATCTTCTCGAGGCCCGAGCCCGCCTCCTCGAGGATCGCGGCGAGGTTGTCGAACGCCTGCTCGGTCTGCTCGACGATCCCGTCGCCGACGAGCTCGGCGTGATCCGGCCGGAGCCCCACCTGCCCCGCGACGAAGACGAGCCCGTTGGCGACGATCGCCTGCGAATACGGCGCACCCTGGAACGGCGCCGGAGCGCTCTCGGTGCGGACCACGGTCTTCTCTGACATGCGCTACTCCTTTCGCGGCGCCGCCGCGCTGGCGAGCGCTCCTCCGAGAGCCTTGAAGATGGCCTGCAGCACGTGCTGCGGATCCTCGCCGTGCAGGAGCCGAACGTGCATGGTCAGCCCAGCCTGTTCGGCGAGCTCACGCAGGAAACCGGAGACGAGATCGCGGTCGAGCCCGGCGACGTGCGTGTCCGAGAGGTCGACGTTCGAGACGAGCAGCGAGCGGTCGGAGACCTCGAGGACGACGTTGGCGAGCGCCTCGTCGGCCGGGATCATCGCGTAGCCCCAGCCGGTCGCGCCTTCCGCGCGGAGGACGTCTCTCAGCGCCTCGCCGAGCGTCCGTCCCGCCGCGCTCGCCACAGCATCCGGGCCGCCCGGCGCGACCTCGAGCTGCAGGTCGAATCCAGCGTGACTCGCGACGAGCCCGAGCAGGTGGTCCAGCACGGGAAGGCCGGTCGCAACACTGGCCCGTCCGCTCCCGCCCAGCTCGATGCGTGCCGGAAGCGTCCCCCGCTCCGAGTCGGTCGCCCGCTCCATCGCTCGAACGAGGGTATCGCAGGCCCCCGGGAGGGCCGATTTCGACCCGGCGAGCCGCGCCTGAGCTCGCCGCGGCCCAATGCATTCCCGAAGCGCACACCCTGCGGTACGCCTCGTCGCGGCACTGCTCCCGATCGTCGGGGCCGCGGCACTCGCCGTGCCGGCTGCGCTGTCGGCATCGTCGGCTCCCGCTCGAGGCACCGCCGTCGTCACCTACGAGCATCGCACCGCCCTGCGCCGCGCACTCGACCGATTCCCGGCGCGCATCGTTCGGCGTCTTCCGGACGTTCGTTCCGTGGAGGTCCGGCCTGCCGACCTTCGGAGCTTCACCGCCGGCGCGTCGCGGCTTTCCGGGATCGCGTCTGTGGAGACGCCAGAACGCCGCTTTTCCGCAGCGGAGCCCGGGCTCACGGCAATGTACTCCGCGGGCGTCGCGTACCAGTGGCAGTACGCGGCCACCCGGGCGGGCGCGGTGCCCGATGCGGTCCTCCGCGCGGCGGCCGGCGTGAAGATCGCCGTGATCGACACGGGCGCGGACATCACAGCACCCGATCTCGCCGCCAAGGCTCCGGAGAGCTACAGCGTCTTCGACGGGAGCGCGGATGTCCGCGACTTCCACGGTCACGGCACGTTCGTCGCCTCGATCGCCGGCGGCTCGGTCTCGAACGGCGAGGGGATCGCAGGGTTCGGCGGCGACGCGAAGCTGCTCCTGATCCAGTCGGGCCGCCCGGACGGGTCCTTCACCGATGTCGACGAGGCCGCTTCGATCGTCCATGCGGTCAACCAGGGCGCGAAGGTCATCAACCTCTCGATCGGCGGGCTCCAGTCGTCCGTGCTCGAGAAGAAGGCGCTCGACTACGCGGCCGAGCACGGTGTTCTCGTCGTGGCAGCCGCCGGCAACGAGTTCCAGGTCGGCAACCCGGTCGAATACCCCGCGGCGCTGCTCCAGCCCGTCGGCTCGGAAGGACGCGGCGGAATCGGCCTCTCGGTCGGCGCCACGACCAAGAACGGGAGGCGCGCCTCCTTCTCCAACACCGGTTCGTGGATCTCCCTCGCTGCTCCCGGCGAGAACGTGCTCGGCGCGCTCTCCTCGTACTCGACGTCGCGGAGCTGGCCGCGGTACGTGCTGCCCGGGTCCAGCCACGGCATCTACGGCTTCTCCAGCGGCACATCCTTCTCGGCGCCCCAGGTCGCGGGCGCCGCCGCGCTCGTCTGGGCGGCGAACCCGGCCCTGAACCGCGACCAGGTCGCGTGGATCCTCAAGCGCACCGCGACGGGCGACGGGCGCTGGACGGAGAGCCTCGGCTACGGCGTGCTCGACGTCGGCCGGGCAGTGGCGATGGCGCAGAGCGGCGGCGAGATCGTCCCGCCGCGGCGGGCAGCTTCCGCGCTTCGAGTCATTGGGCGAAAAGCCCGGCAGACGCGTCTCCGCGTCCGGGCGGCCCTCACCTCCCGCCTCGCGGCGATCTCGCCGGCGGGACGCCGCGTCTCGCTGCAGGTCCGACGGAACGGCCGTTGGCACCGCATCGCCAGGGGCCGGACCAAGGCCGGTGGGCGCGTCCTCCTGAAGACCCGCCTGCGCCCGGGCCGCTACGTGCTGCGCGTGAAGTTCGCGGGAGCTCCCGAGCTCACGGCGGCCACTTCGCGCCGGCTCGTGCTCAGCGTTCGGCGCTAGCTCTCGGTGCGGTCGATCTTCGCGCCCAGGCCGCGCAAACGCTCGTCGATGCGCTCGTAGCCGCGATCGATCTCGCCGACATTTCCGATCGTCGAGATCCCCTCTGCGCAGAGGCTCGCGATCACCATCGACATGCCGGCGCGGATGTCGGGGCTCGCCATCCGCTGGCCGTAGAGCCTCGCCGGGCCGGTGACGACTGCACGGTGCGGGTCGCAGAGGATGATCCGCGCGCCCATGCTCACCAGCTTGTCCACGAAGAACAGCCGGTTCTCGAACATCTTCTCGAAGATCAGCACCGTGCCCTTCGCCTGGGTCGCGACGGCGAGGGCGATTGAGGTGAGATCGGCCGGGAACGCCGGCCAGGGCCCGTCCTCGATCTTCGGAATCTGACCGCCGAGGTCGTCCTCGATCACGAGCTCCTGGCCCGCCGGGACGCGCACGCTCGACTCGTTCAACTCGACCTCGACGCCCAGGCGCCGGAACACCGGCAGGATCGGCGCGAGATCCTCGATGTCGACGTTCTCGATCGTGACGTCGCCCCCAGTGACCGCGGCCAGGCCGATGAAGCTCGCAACCTCGATGTGCTCCGGCGCGATCCGCCACTCGCCGCCGCCGAGCTGCTGGACGCCCCGGACGCGCAGGACGTTGGAGCCGATCCCTTCGATCCGGGCGCCGAGCGAGCCGAGGAAGCGGCAGAGATCCTGAACGTGCGGCTCGCAGGCCGCGTTTCCGATCACCGTCTCCCCGGTGGCGAGGGTCGCGGCCATCACCGCGTTCTCCGTCGCCATCACGCTGGCCTCGTCGAGGAAGATCCGGCGGCCCTGGAGCCCCGACGTCTTCATGTCGAAGCGGCCGTTGATGTCCATCTCGACGCCCAGCTCGGCGAGGGCGTGAATGTGTGGGTCGAGCCGGCGGCGGCCGATCACGTCGCCACCCGGAGGTGGGACGCTGGCACGGCCGAAGCGGGCAAGCAGCGGCCCCGCGAGCAGGAACGAGGCGCGGATTTGGCTGCACAGCTCCTCGTCGAGCTCGGTCTTCTGCGCGTTCCTGGGGTCGATCCGGATCTCGTTCGGCCCGATCCAGTCCGTGTCGGCGCCGACGTCTGCGAGGAGCGCGACCATCGTGTCGACGTCGCGGATGCGCGGGACATTCGACAGCGTCACCGGCTCGCTTGCGAGCAGAGTCGCGGCGAGGATCGGCAGCGCGCCGTTCTTGTTCCCGGCTGCGGAGACACGCCCGGCGAGCGGCGTCCCACCCTCGATGACGAAGCTCTCCATCAGACGACTCGAGACGATGGTGGCGGCCACGAGCGGACTATCGTACTGACCGGAATGGAGGTCACCCGCGACCGCGCCTGGGACACGCTCACTCGTTACACGAAGAGCGAAGCGCTCCTGCGCCATGCGCTCGCGGTCGAGGCCGCTACTCGCGCCTACGCGCGGAAAATGGGCGGGGACGAGGAGCTCTGGGGCGCGACGGCACTTCTCCACGACTTCGACTACGAGATCCACCCGACGCTGGACAAGCATCCCCAGGACGGCGCCGCGATCCTGCGTGAGGAGGGGTATCCCGAGGAGCTCATCGAGTCGGTGCTCTCGCACGCCGAGCACTTGGCGATGCCGCGCGACACCGATCTCAAGAAGACCCTTTTCGCCTGCGACGAGCTCGCCGGGTTCATCCACGCCTGCGGACTGGTTCGGCCGGACGGGATCGAGACGCTGACGCCCAAGTCGGTGAAGAAGAAGCTCAAGCAGCCGTCGTTCGCGGCCGGAGTCCACCGGGACGAGGTCTATGCGGGCGCTGAGCTGCTCGGCGTCGATTTCGACGAACATGTCCAGAACGTGACGGACGCGATGAAACCGATCTCCAAGGAGCTCGGGCTGCGCACCGCAGCGGACGCCGCGTGACCCCGCGGTTCGAGGCGATCGGCGTCGTCGTGGCGGACATGGGCCGGGCGGTCGCCTTCTACCGGGAGCTCGGGCTCGAGTTCCCCGACGGCGCGGACTCCGAAGGGCACGCCGAGGCGACCGCGGCAGGCGTCCGGTTCATGCTCGACACCGAGGAGACGGTCCGGTCGTTCGACCCGGACTGGCAGCCGCCCTCCGAGGGGCACCGGAGCGCGCTCGCGTTTCGCTGCGACACGCCCGCGGAGGTCGACTCCGCCTACGCGAACCTGCTCGAGCACGGCGGCACCGGGCACAAGGAGCCCTGGGACGCGTTCTGGGGCATGCGGTACGCACAGGTCAAGGATCCGGACGGCAACGTCGTGGATCTTTTCGCGGACCTCTAGCCGGCGGAGCCCTCCAGTGCCGCTGCCAGACGAGTGAGATCGTCCTCGCTCGTCCAGTAGCCGCACGACGCGCGCAGGAGCCCCGTTCCGGGCAGGTCGCGGATGAGGACGCCGTCCTCCCCGACCGCCAGGGCCGTCGCGTGCGTGTCGCCATCCCAGCGCCAAGAGACGAGGTTCGAGTGGCCCGGTTCGGTCACGACGTCGCGCCCTTGCTCGAGCAGGAGCTCGCGACAGCGCTCCGCCATCTCCCGTGAGCGCTCGAATCGCCACTCCGGAAGCCCTTCGAGAGCGGCGAGCAGCGCTTCGAGGTACGGGACCGGGACCCAGCCGGGGTCGAAGCGCTGCGCGCCCTCACGCGGCTCGAAGCGGCCGTCGGGCTCGTAGCGCGCCTGCGAGAAGTAGCTCGGCAGGCCGACCGCGAGACGTTCAGGGTCCTTCACGTACAGGCCTCCGCTCGGCGCCGGCCCGCACAGCCACTTCTGCCCCGACACGGTGTAGAAGTCGAACGGCGCCGCATCGACCGGGATCGCGCCGACCGACTGGGCTCCGTCCACCAGGATCGGGGCCGACACCGCCGCGCGCAGCTCGTCCATCGGCAGCACGTGCCCGTTGATCCAGAGTACGTGCGACACGGCCACCAGCCTCGTCCGTGGCCCGATCTCGGCGAGGATCGCGTTGAGCGCCTCGACGGACGGCCGGTCCCGGACGGCAGCGACTCGAACCCGCGCCCCGGAGACGTGCGCGGGCCCGATCAGGCCGAAGTGCTCGGCGTCGGTTGTGACGATCTCGTCGTCCGGCCCGAGCTCGAGGCCGGCGAGGACGATCCGGCAGCCCTCCGTGGTCGACGTCGTCAGGGACATCAGCTCCGCCTCGACCCCGATCTCGGCGGCGAGCACCGAGCGCAGCCGGCCGCGGGCCTCGAGCATCCGCTCGAAGTAGGGCGCGGTCGCCCGTCCGTGGACGAGCTCGTCCTGCTCGGCCGCGGCGAGCGCGTCCAGCGTTCGCTGTGCGAGCGGCCCGACCGAGCCTGCGTTCAGGTACGCGTACCTCTCGAGGATGGGGAACGCCGAGCGTGCTTCCTCGAACGTCAGGTGACCTCGACCTCCACCGGAGCATGGTCGGACAACGCGAGCTTTCCGAGGCGCCGCCGCTCGGGCGTCCACCGGTCGTACGGTCCCGTAGAAGCGACGCGTGCGACGACGTGGTCGATCCCCGGCCCGGCTTTGGTGTAGCCGTCGAGCTGGTCGATCACGACGGAGCGCGCGGTGTCGACGTTGAAGTCGCCTGCCAGGATCGCCGGCGCGTTCCCCGCCAGGCCGCTCGCCCAGCCGGCCGCACGGACGATCTCGACGTCCGGGATCCGCGGGTTCCGCGCTTTCGTCGCATGCAGGTTCGCCACGATCAGCCCGCCCTCCAGCCTGACAGCCATGCACTGGCGCCGCTCCTTGCCCCACGCGAGCAGCGAGACGGCAGACAACCCGAGCCTGCGGCCCTCACGGAGCCTGAACCGCCACGGGTTCAGCGTCAGCACGTGGCGCGAGAGGATCGTGCGATCCGGCGCGACCAGGATTGCGTTCGCCTGCCCCTCGAAGCCCGAGCGCAGCAGGCCCGGGTTCAGGTCCGTAATCGCGCGGCCGAACTCGACCGTCGAGGGTACGGGGCCGATCGTCGGCCGCGCGGCGATCTCCCCGAAGACCTGCATCCCGCTCCACTTCGCGATCGGCTCGAACGCCCACGGCGGCACCTCCTGGAGGCACACGACATCCGGCGCATCGCGGGTCACGAGCCGGATCATCTCCTCGACGTAGCGGCGGCGTCCCGGCGGAACGGTGTTGCCGTGGAAGATGTTCCAGGTGCGAACGATCACGGCGGTACTGTAGGGACGCGGTGCGCGGGCGCTTCTCAGAGGTGATCGCTCGACAGCTCGACCTCTTCGAGGAACAGGACGCCGCCTTTCTCCGCCGTGTCGAAGAGGCCGAGCGGGCCTACGACGAGGCGGACCGCGAGGACGCCGAGGAGGTCTACGGCCGCTACCAGGAGCTCGTCGAGCACGGAACCGAGGAGCTTGGCGAGATGCGCGACGCGTACGCAAGAACGCTCGAGCCGGATGACGCCGAGCAGTACGTCGGCGAGTTCAACCAGACCGTGATCGACAGGCTCCCGCGCTTCGGGCTGGAGATCGAGGACGTCTAGCATCGCGCGAGGGACTGTCCCTCGGACCTGGCGCAGACGTCCATGGAGTTCGCGACAAGAGTGCGTCGTTTTGTCCACGGGACGCGATGTTGTGCGCGCTTTCGGCATCGTGGCTCGGCGGCATGCCGGCGGAGGCTGTCTCTCAGAGACGACCCACCCGGTCGAGAGTCCCTGGACCGCGCCAGAGCCTTCAGCGGTGGCCGAAGTGGTGCGCAGGCGGAAGTGAGGTCCCCAGCTGGTCGACCTCGGCGAGGCGCCTGGCCAGCGGCGCGAGGGTCTCGATCTCCCGTACGAGGACGTTCTGGTTCCGTCCCTGCCTCTCGAAGCGTCCTCGGGCCAGGACGAGCTTCTCCGCCCGGACGACCGGCCTGAACCGCTCGTACACCTGCGGCGGGACGATCAGGTTCATCTGGCCCAGCTCGTCCTCCAGGAGCATGAACACGACGCCCTTCGCCGTGGACGGGCGCTGGCGGGCCACGACCATTCCGGCCACCGCCACCTGGGCCCGGTCGGGTGTCAGAGACAGGTCGTGGCTCGAAAGGACGGTGTCGGGGAGCTCGGGCCGCAGAAGCTCCATCGGATGTGTCCCGACCGAGACGCTCGTCGTCCGGTAGTCGGCGAGCATCAGCTCCCAGTCGGTGGGCTCGGGCAGCTCCGGCGTCTCGACGGTGGGATCCAGCGGCAGCGCGAGCTGCCGCGCCTCCCCGCCGGAGCCCGGCACCGATGACGACCGCGGCGCCAGACCTGCCTCCCAGATCAGCGGCCGCGACCCCTCGCCGAAGCAGGCGCACGCGCCGGACTCGATCAGCGCCTGCAATCCCTCGCGCCGAAGCGGTGCCCGCTGCGAGAGGTCGCGGACGTCGAGGAACGGCCCACCCCGATCCCGCTCCTCCACGAGCGCCTTCGCGTCGTCATCCCCCACCGACGTCACGTACTCGATCCCCATCCGCACCACGCCGTCCTCCACGACGCACTTCGCCTCGCTGAGGTTCACGTCCGGCGGCAGCACCTCCACCCCGCGCCGCTGCGCGTCCCGCACGAGGGTCGCCGGCGGATAGAAGCCCATCGGTTGTGCGTTCAGAAGCGCAGCCAGGAACTCGGCCGGGTGGTGGCAGCGCAGCCATTGCGACTGGTACGCCAGCAGCCCGAACGCCGCTGCGTGCGACTTCGGGAACCCGAACCCCGAGAAGGCGACGAGCTTGTCGTAGATCGAGTCCGCCAGCGCCTCCTCCACGCCCCGGCCCAGCGCGCCCTCGACGAACCGCCGCCGGTACGCCTCGAGCGCGGCCTCACTCCGCTTCCGGCTCATCGCCCGGCGCAGCCCTTCGGCCTCCCCCACGCTGAACCCGGCGAGCGCCATCGCCACCTCCAGAACCTGGTCCTGGAAGACGACGACGCCGAGCGTGTCCCGCAGCGGCTCCTGGAGCAGCGGATGGTCGGCGGGCGGCTCGTACGACGGGTCCTCGCGCAGCCGCTGCCGCCGCTCGATGTACGGATGGACGGCCTTGCCCTGGATCGGCCCCGGCCGCACGAGAGCGACCTGGACCATGATGTCGTCGAGCGTCTCGGGCCGGGTACGCAGGATCGTCTGCATCTGCGCGCGGCTCTCGATCTGGAACGCGCCGACCGTGTCCGCGTCCTGGATCTGCGCGAAGGTCTCCGGGTCGTCCAGCGGGATCCGCGACAGATCGATCGTCTCGCTCCGTTTCCGCGCGATCCCGTCCACGCACTCCTCGACCGCCGAGAGCATCCCGAGCCCGAGCAGGTCGATCTTCAGGAACCCCGCGTCGTCGCAGGAGTCCTTGTCCCACTGGACGAGCTGGCGGCCGGCCATCGCCGCCGGCTGGACGGGCACGAGCTCGACCAGCGGTCGCGTCGAGATCACCATCCCGCCCGGATGCTGCGAGATGTGCCGCGGGAGCCCCGCGATCTCGTGCGTCAGCTCCGCGAAGGCGCGCCAGCGCGGCGAACGGGCGCGATCCTCGAACCCCGGGACGAGGCTGAGCTCCTCGGCAACGCGCGTCGCGTTCCATCCGTCCGAGACCCGCGCGAGCCGCTCGAGCTCGCCGTGCGGCAGTCCCAGCGCCTTGCCGATGTCGCGGATCGCGCCCGCGCGACCGGTACGTCGAGAAGCTCGCGACCAGCGCCGCGTGCTCGCGCCCGTATTTCTCCGTGACCGCGACGATCAGCTTCTCGCGGATGTCGCGAGGGAAGTCGAGGTCGATGTCCGGGACACCGGTCAGCTCCCGGTTGATGAACCGCCCCAGCGAGAGGCCGGCGGCGACCGGGTCCACGTGCGAGAGCCCGGTCAGGTAGCAGACGATCGACCCGACGGACGAGCCGCGGCCCCGGCCCGGCGGCAGCGAGTTCCGCGGCGACTCCCTGCCGCGCACCTCCACCGCGACCTCCCTCGCAAGCTCGAGCACCTCGTAGTGGAGGAGGAAGAACCCGGCAAGCCCGATCTCATCGATCAGCGCCAGCTCCTCCTCGAGCCGGGCCCGAGCGGTTAGTAACAGACTGTTACTTGCCTCCGAATAGCGGTGCGAAAAGGCGTGGGTACAGACTTCTGCCAGCTGCGTGATGGCCGGTTCGGCCTGGTCCGCGAAGTCGGGATAGCGGTAGCCGAGCTCCTGCGTGAGGTCGAACTCGCAGCGCTCGGCCACGAGCGCCGTCCGCTCGACGGCCTCGCGATCGAGCGGGAAACGGTCGGCGATCTCACCAGGCGGGCGCAGAATCGCCTCGTGGTTCCCGCGCCGCTCAGGCTCGGAGCCCTCGAGCGACGTGCGGTGCCGGACCGCGACCATCGCGTCCTGCAGCGGTGCCCGCGACGCCGCATGCGCGTGGACGTCGCCCGTGACGACCGTCTCGACCCGCAGCGCCTCCGTGAGATCCCGAAGACGCGCGTTTCGCCGCACGTCGCCCCGCTCGAACGGCCGCTGGAGCTCGACGAAGAAGCGCTCGCGCCCGAACGCCCGTGCCAGCCGGGCGGCGGCGTTCGGGTTCCGCACCCCGAGCCCGAACCGCGAGCAGCCCGACAGGCACACCAGACCGTCGTTCAGCTCCTCCAGCAGCGCCTGGTCCAGGGCAGGATCCCGCGCCGGCTCTCCCTCCTTCGGCCGGGTTGCCGCATGCGCGGCCGTCAGGAGCCGGCAGAGGTTTGCGTAGCCGCGCGCGCTCTCCACGAGCAGCGTCACGTGGGATCCGTCTCCCAGCGTCACCTCCGCCCCGGTGATCGCACGGACGCCGAACGCCTTCGCGGCGTGCGCGAACTCGAGCGACCCATAGACGCCGTCATGGTCGGTGAGAGCGAGCGCCTCGTAGCCGAGCTCGGCCGCCCGAACCGCCAGCTCCTCGGGCAGCGAGGCGCCGTCCAGGAACGAGTAGGCGGAGTGCGCGTGAAGCTCGGTGTACGTCATGAGATGCGAACATATGTTCGCTTGTCATCCACCTAGTGTCAAACAACTACGCTCCCAGCAATGGACTCGGCGGTCGTCATCGAGCCGGGCGGTGGCGAGCGCCTCGGAACCCACATCCGCGTGAAGCTCGAGCGGCCAGAGCTCTCGGTCAACGAGGTGGCGGTCGGACCGGACTTCGTCGGCACGGGCCCGCACTACCACGAGCACCACGTCGACGCGTTCTACGTCCTCGAGGGTGAGCTCGAGATCCTCTGCGGGACGGAGACGCTTCGGGCGGGTGCCGGAGCGTCTGTGGCGGTTCCGCCCGGAATCGTCCACGGCTTTACCAGCTCCGAAACGCATGAGCGAACGCGCTACCTGAACCTGCACGCACCGGACTCTGGCTTCATCGAGTACATCCGCCGCCGGACTCAGGGCGAGGACGCGGAGTGGGACAGCATCGATGTCGACGAGCCGCGCGGGCCGGGCGAGGCGGAGGTCACGGAGCCAGACGGCGGTGAACGGCTCGAGCACGTCGTGCGAACGATCACCCTCCGGGCCGCGCAGCCGCAGCTCTGCTTCGTGGAGTTCGAGGCGCGGCGCGGCTTCGGCCCCATCGACCCGCATGAGCACGATGGGATCGACTCGTTCTACGTCCTCGACGGAGACCTCGGCCTCTGGGCGGACGGCGCCGAGCAGCGGTTCGAACCGGGGTCGTTCGTCGCCGCCCCACCCCATGTCGAACACGGGATCCTTCGAGTCGAGGAGCCGGTGCGGTTCCTGAACTTCCACGCGCCGGATGACGGGTTCGCGGCGTTCATCCGCGGCGCGTAGGCTCGGCCCGTGGATCCGAAGGCCCAGTTCGGTGAGATCGTCGACGACCTTGTCGCACGCGACGCGGACGTCGAGCAGAGCCAGATGATGGGGCGCCCCAGCATCAAGGCCGGTGGCAAGCTGATCGCGTGCCTCGAGTCGCGCGGGACGATGGCGTTCAAGCTGCCCGCCGAGTCCGAGCAGGAGAAGGCGCTGGCGCTCGACGGGGCCCGCGTCTACGAGCCGGCGGACAACGGCCGGAAGATGGGCGGCTGGATCGAGGTGCCGCCGGCCCACGCGGAGAGGTGGGCGGAGCTCACCGAAACGGCGTTGCGACTGCGAAAGGACAACGCCTAGCCGGGTTCGGCGTCGCCGACGATCTCTCCCATGTAGGGCGGGAGCTCGAGTGCTCGCTCGAACGCGGCTCGGTCGTGCACTGGCTCGCCGTGCGAGATGATCACGTGCTCGAACGGGAGCTCGAGCAGCTCTCTGAGGGCGGGAAGCACCCGCTTCTCGTGCCAGGGCGTTCCCCAGACGACGAGGTCGCCGTCCCGCTCCGTCAGCGCGTCGGCGAAGACGAGCGCCCGCTGCTCCGGAAGCCACATGGGAGTCTCGTTTCGTCCGCGCCCGTCGTAGAGCGCCACGAGGCCGCCGGGCAGCTCGCTCCCTTCGCCGATCCAATCGAGCTCTGTCTTGGGAGCATCGCCTGCGAAGAACAGGTCGGGGCCGTAGGGGCGGACGCCGTAGCGCTCGACGAACAGGTCGACGTCGCGAACGTGGTCGGGCTTGAGCACGACCGCGATGGTCGGAGGATTCGCGTCGAGCCGCTCCCACACGTCCGTGGCCTCGTCGGGCGGCGCGAGCGCATCCAGCACGGCGACCTCGCCGCCGGACGCGACGTACGTCGAGGTGACCGGCGGCTCCCACTTGACCTGCGGAGACCAGGCAGGGTGCTCTCGACGCCAGATCCAGAGGCCCGGCGCGACATCGACGATCTGGACGCTCACGGGGTCAGCGGCCGTGGGCGTGCCCGCCGGCGAGGTCGACCGCAATGGACAGCAGCAGGAAACCCGCCCAGAAGTTCACGGGGTTGAACGTGAGCGGCTCGCTGTCGCCAACGAGGTTCCAGACGAACCAGATGAAAAACCAGAGCAGAGTCATGGCGGGAGCCTATGCCCCTCGCTGGGAGAACCAGCGGCCGTGCTCGTCGTCGTGAAAGACGACCATGTTCTGGCCGCTCTCCAGCACGACGTCGAAGTACCGGCGGTTGATCGGATGCTCCGTCCACCACCGGTCGAGCACGCGCCACTCCTCCCGGATCAGCTCGACTGCGAGTCGGTTGACGAGACGCGGCGCCCCGTCTGCTCTCGGCTCGACGAGGGCGGGCCGCGGTTCGTTTAACCGTCCTGCGGAACGAACAGCGCGCGCGCTTCGGGGATCCGCGACCACGGGGCCACTTCGACCACAGTTGCGACCGCGCCGCCGCCGGTCGAGGCCTTGACCTGACGAAGCCCTTCACGGAGGCGGTTCTGGAGCTCGGCGCCCTCCGCCTTCACGAGCTCGAGCTGGCGGCCGGTCTCCTCGGTCAGCTCGACGAGCTCGAGGCGAAGCGCCCGGACCGGCGCCGGCACCTCGGCGATCTTGGGACCGAGCGCAATCCGAATCCGGTCGTGGTCTCCCGCCGGATCGCGGAAGGTCAGCGTCCGCCGCCAGGAGGCGCCGCCGACGAGTCGCGCTGAGAGCGCCACTTTTCGGACGAAACGGTCGGCGCGCTCGGGCCGGTTGACGGCCTGCTCGGCCAGAGTGGCGAGGGCGCGGCGGAGCGTGAGCTCGTTCCCGACGGCTTCGGGGAACTCGAGCTCCTCGACCACCTCTGCGGGCGGGCGGCGGCCGCGGATGCGACCGCGGTTCCCTCCTCTCGCCTGGCCCCAGGCGCTGCGGCCGTCCGGTCCCAGTCGTTCGGCAACGGCAGCACCCGGGAGCCCGGCAAGCTGTCCGACCTTCTTCACCCCCAACGCTTCCAGCTCCTCGCGGCGTCGCTCGTCCAGCCCGAGCAGGCGGAGTGGAAGCGGGGCGAGGAAGTCCTGCACGCGCTCGTCGGAGACGACGAGCAATTGGCCTGGGCGCGCGACGTTGGCTGCCGCTAGGGCGGCGAACCGACGGGTGGCCGCACCAACGCGCGCGTCCCAGTGTGAGCCGACCGCGGCGAGGGCGCGCTTCAGCGCCGGCTCGAGGCCGCCGTAGAGGCGTTCCACCCCGCGCGTGTCGAAATAGGCAGTGCCGAGCTGGGCGGACTCGACGGCGAAACCGTTGTCCTCGAGCCTGCGGACGATCTCCTCCCAGTCGGTTTCCGCGCCGGCCGGGTCGGGCTCGACGAGGACGAGCTTCGGGCAGGTCGCGAGCGCCTCCCCCATGCGCATCCCGGGCCGGACGCCGGCCTGGTGAGCCGCAGCGGTCACCGGCCCGATCAGCGGCTCGACGCCCTCGGGAGGCGCGAGCGCGGCCGGCTGGAGCGCGAGGCTAGGACGCGAGCGAAGCGCGGCGCGAAGCTGGAATCCGGGGATGGCGAGGCAGGCGATCATGACCGAACACGTGTTCTAGCACGAACGTGTGTTCGGTGTCAAGTTGGCTTCTTTAGACTCTTTTCCCGTGCGAACACAAACGATCGCAGCACTTGTCTACGCCGCCCTGGCGATCGTCTTTGCCTTCACGTACGAGCTCTTCGACGAGGACGAATCGTGGTTGGTCGAGACCTACGTCGCCGCCGCCATCCTCATACATCCGATCGTCGGGGCTCTCGTGCCCCGCTGGTGGATGCTCTTGCTCCCCTTTGTCGCGCTGGTCGTCGTGCTTCCCTTCTCCGAGCCGGACCCCGAGTTCTTCGGGATCACTGACGCCGGCTTCATGTTCCTCGGGGGCATCTTTGCCATGATCCTCGTTGCATTCGGGATCGCGTGCCGACTCACCGTCGACATGCTGCGGGAGCCGCGCTAGGCCACGATCTCGGCGGCGCCGTCCACCATTCGCGCAAAGCGCGGAACCATGTCGACCGTGTCCTCCTGCGCGCAGAACTTGATGTCCTCCTCGAGGCCCGGCGGGCCGTAGGTTCTCGCCATGATCGCGTCCCACGCGGTCGGGAACGCGCTCGCCAAGACCGCGGACGCCTTCGCCGGGTCCGTGACCTCGCCGTCCAGCAGGTCGACGATCCGACCCGCGCAGTACGCGTCGTCGAGCGCGAACCTCCCCTGGAAGCCGGCGCACACGATCACGCAATCGTCGTCGACCGCATCAGCAACAGCAGTCAGGTTCAGCAGCGAGCCGAGAAGGACGACATTGCACGCCGACGCGGCCGCAACGACCGCGCGCGTGCCGTTCGTCGTCGAGTAGATGAGCGTCGAGCCGCGCGGCTCGAGCACCTCCCGCGGCGACGCGCCGATGTCGAACCCTTCGATCTGCACGGCGCTTCGCTCACCGCCGAGCAGCCCCTCCCCCAGCTTCTCTCGCAGCGCCCGTGCGTCCTCGATCTCACGGCAGCAGTACACGCGCTCGTAGCCGCTCGCGAGCGCCTGCGCGATCGTCGACGTCGCCCGCATCACGTCGACCACGACCGCAACCGGAGCCTCCAGCACCTCGTCCGGGGTGAACGCCACATGGACTCTCAAGGCCGCACTACGCTACAGCCGCGCTGTGGCCGTGCCCGCCGAACCGATGTACTGCTATCGCCATCCCAACCGGGAGACGCTCGTCTCCTGTTCGGAGTGCGGCCGCCCGATCTGCGAAGACTGCATGACCTTTGCGCCGGTCGGGATCCGCTGCCCCGACCACTCCGGCGCGCCGCAGGGCACGGCACGCGTCACGAAGGGAATGCGCCGCGCCAGCTTCGAGGGGACCGGTGCCGTGGTCACGAAGACGCTTGTCGCGATCAACGTCGGCGTCTACCTCCTGGAGCTCGCCCTCGGTGGCCAGATCAACGGGACGGGCAACGAGATCTACCGCGAAGGGGTCCTCTACGGCCCGCTCGTCGCCAACGGTGACTGGTGGCGGCTCTTCACCCCCATGTTCCTCCACTACGGGCCCATCCACCTCGGGATGAACATGCTCGCCCTCTGGTGGTTCGGCGCGGCCGTCGAGCAGGTGCTCGGGCGCGGCCGCTACCTGCTCCTCTACATCGTCTCGGGCCTGGCCGGATCGGCCGGCGCGCTCCTCTTCTCGCCCGAGGCTCTCACGGTCGGGGCCTCCGGGGCGATCTTCGGGATTCTCGGCGCGGCGTTCGTCCTCGAGCGGCAGCGCACCTACGTCCTCGGCGGCGGAGCAATCTCGATCATCGTCCTGAACCTGGCGTTCACCTTCTTCATCCCGGGAATCTCGATCGGGGGCCACATCGGCGGGCTGATCGGCGGCGCGGTCGGCGTCCTGTCGCTCTCGCGCTTCGGCCGCGGCCACGCCGTGTACGGCAAGCCGGGCATCCTCGGCGTCGGGGGCCTCGTCGCAATCGGCGTCGTCAGCGTGCTGGTGTCCTACTGGAGCGTCCAGGAGTACGTGATCTAGCCATGCGGGATTGGGAGCGGTGGGCGGCGGGGACGGGCATCGCGTTCGTGGTCTCGTCGGCGATTGCCTTCCTGATCGTCCCGGACCCGCCGACGGCGGACGAGAGCAGCGAGTTCATCCTCAACTTTGTCGCGCTGAACGACTCCGACCTGCTCTGGCAGGCGTTCTTCTTCGGGCTCGGCGGGGTCTTCCTGCTTTGGTTCGGCGGAACGCTGGCTGCGGCGCTGCGCCGGCTTGGCCGCAATCCGGACGACCGTCTGCCTGCGGTCATCACGGCGTCCGCGGGGGCAGCCGTCGCGATGTTCCTCGTCGGCGTGATCTGCATCGGAGCGCTCGCCTCGGCGGTCGAGCAGATGGATCAGGGCGTCGCCTACGGCCTCTACCAGCTCGGGAGCTTCGCGTTCGTGATGACGGACTTCCCTGCGGCGGCGTTCGTCTGGGCCGCCTCCGTGGGGATCGCCCGATCGGATCTCCTCCCGAAGTCGGTCGGCTACGTGGGTGGAATCGTCGGGCTGCTGCTGATCGTCAATGCCGGGGGCCGGCTGCTCGGCGAGCGTGCCGACTTCGCTCCGGGTGGCACGGCGAACACGATCGTCTTCGCGGTCTTCCTGTTCTGGGTGTTCGTGACGAGCCTCTTCCTGATGCAGCGCGTCTCGCCCGCCCGCCGGGTAGCCGAGAGCTAGCCGCCGACCGAGACCGCCTCGACGCCCGATTCCTTCAGCGCCGCCTGCGCCGCCGCCAGCCGCGCGAGCGGGACGCGGTACGGCGAGCAGGAGACGTAGTCGAGCCCCAGCGTGTGGCAGAAGGCGACCGACGACGGCTCGCCGCCGTGCTCCCCGCAGATCCCGAGCTTGATCTCCGGTTTCGTGGAACGGCCGCGCTCGACGGCGATCTTCATCAGGTCCCCCACCCCGCTCTGGTCGAGCATCTCGAACGGGTTCCGCTCGAGCACGCCGTCCTGAAGGTAGTGCGTCAGGAACTTGCCCTCGGCGTCGTCGCGCGAGAACCCGAGCGCCGTCTGCGTCAGGTCATTCGTCCCGAAGGAGAAGAAGTCGGCCTGCTCGGCGATCTCGTCGGCGCGAATGCAGGCGCGCGGGAGCTCGATCATCGTCCCGACGAGGTACTCGACGTCACCTTCCTCGTCGGCAGTCTCGATCGTGAGCTCGCGAAGCCGCCGCAGCTCCTCCTGGAAGCCGACGAGCGGGTGCATGATCTCGACGAGCGGCGGATCGCCGGTGCGATCGCGAACGGCGATCGCGGCGCGGATGATCGCCCGAACCTGCATCTCGTAGATCTCCGGGAACATCAGGCCGAGGCGGCAGCCGCGAGTGCCGAGCATCGGGTTCGACTCGCGCAGGACCCGGATCCGGGAGCGCATGCGCTCATCGGTTGCCTCCTCGAGCGGCGGGAGGAACTCGTGAAGCGGCGGGTCGAGCAGCCGGATCGTCACCGGCAGCCCGGCCATCGCCTCGAAGATCCCCTCGAAGTCGCTCTGCTGGTGCGGCAGGAGCCGATCGAGTGCGGAGCGGCGCTCGTCCTCGCTCGACGCCATGATCATCTCGCGGACGACGGGCAGGCGGTCGTCGGCCATGAACATGTGCTCGGTGCGGCAGAGGCCGATTCCCTCGGCGCCGAACTCGCGCGCCTTGGCGGCGTCCTCGGGCGTGTCGGCGTTGGTCCGCACCTTCAGCCGCCGCAGCTCGTCGGCCCAGCCGAGAACGGTCTCGAAGTCCTCGTTGATGTCGGGCGGGATGAGCTTCACCTCGCCGGGGATCACCTCGCCGGTGCCTCCGTCGATCGTGAGCGTCTCGCCCTCTTTCAGCGTCGTGCCGTTCAGGGACATGGTCTTCGCGTCCTTGTCCAGTGAGAGCGCTTCGCAGCCGGCCACGCACGGCTTGCCCATGCCCCGGGCGACCACGGCCGCATGGGACGTCATCCCGCCGTGGGCGGTGAGGATCCCCTGCGCGGCGATCATCCCGTGGATGTCGTCGGGCGTCGTCTCCCAGCGGACGAGGATGACGGCCTCGCCCTCCTTGCCGCGGAGCTCTGCGGTGTCGGCGTCGAAGACGACTGCGCCCGAGGCGGCGCCCGGAGAGGCGTTCAGCCCCTTTGCGGCGACGTCGTAGCTCGCGTCCGGGTCGATCCGCGGGTGGAGGAGCTGGTCGAGCTGGCCCGGGTCGATCCGCGCCACGGCCTCCTCGCGCGAGATCAGGCCCTCGTCGACCATGTCCACCGCCGCCTTCAGCGCCGCTGCGGCCGTCCGCTTGGCGCTCCTCGTCTGGAGCAGGAAGAGCTTGCCGTCCTCGACCGTGAACTCGATGTCCTGCATGTCGCGGTAGTGCGACTCGAGCCGGCCGACGGTGTCCACGAACTCGGCGAAGGCGTCGGGCAGGCGGTCCTTCATGGCCGCCAGGGGCTCGGGCGTCCGGATGCCGGCCACGACGTCCTCCCCCTGCGCGTCCGCCAGGAACTCGCCGAACAGCCCGGGCTGGCCGGTCGAAGGGTCGCGCGTGAACGCGACGCCCGTGCCGGACTGCTCGCCCTTGTTGCCGAAGACCATCTGGACGACATTGACGGCCGTGCCGATGTCGTCCGGGATGTCGTTGTGCCGGCGGTACCGCTTCGCCCGCGGCGTGTTCCACGAGTCGAAGACGGCCCGGACTGCGCGGCCTAGCTGCTCCTTCGCGTCCTGCGGGAACGGGCGGTTCGTCTGCTCCTCGTAGATGCGCTTGAAGGTCTCGATCAGGCCCGTGGAGGTCGTCCTCCTGGTGGGCGAGCGCGTCGGAGAAGAAGTGCGCGTCGATGCCGTCGACCGTCTCGCCGTACATCTGGATCAGGCGACGGTACGAGTCCTGCGCGAAGCGCTCGTTGCCCGTGCGGCGGGCAAGCCCTTCGGTCGCCTCGTCGTTCAGGCCGACGTTGAGGATCGTGTCCATCATCCCGGGCATCGAGATCGCGGCACCCGAGCGGACCGAGACGAGGAGCGGGTCGTCCGGATCTCCGAAGCGCTTGCCGGCCGTCTCCTCGAGGCGCGCCAGGTGCCGGTCGACCTCCTCCGCGAGCCCCTCCGGGAAATCGCCTTTCTCCATGTAGGCGCGGCAGGCGTCGGTCGTGATCGTGAAGCCCGCCGGCACCGGGACCCCCAGCTGCGTCATCTCCGCAAGGCCGATGCCCTTGCCGCCGAGCAGCTCGCGGCCGCCGTCGGTCGGCTCGTCCAGGTCGTAGACATAACGGGTGTCGGCCATCGGGGAGCCGATTATTCCTCAGCCGCGATACTCCGCCCGAATGGCCGACCAGACGATCGTTCCCATCGGCGGCGGCAAGTTCTGCGACGGGCTCGCCGAGTTCCTCATCTCGTTGACGGGAAAGGAGCGGCCCCGGCTGCTCTACATCGGGACCGCGTCGGCCGAGGATCCGGAGCAGGCGCTGCGGAGCTACGACCGGTTCGCCGGGGTCGCGGAGCTCTCGCGTCTGGAGTTCTTTCCGTGGCCTCCCGACGACCTACGGTCGACGGTGCTCGACCAGGATCTGATCTTCGTGGGCGGCGGCAACACCGCGAACATGCTCGCGATCTGGCGCGTGCACGGCGTGGACTCGCTGCTGGCGGAGGCGCGTGACGCAGGCGTGGTGCTAGCCGGGTCGAGCGCCGGCGGGATCTGCTGGTTCGAGTCGGGCGTCACGGACTCGTTCGGCCCCCAGCTCGAGCAGATGGACTGCCTCGGCTTCCTGTCGGGGAGCTTCTGTCCGCACTGGGACGACGAGGAGCAGCGGCGTCCCCGCTATCACGGGCTGTTGCAGGAAGGGCTTGCTGCCGGCTATGCGGCGGACGCCGGCGTCGGGCTCCACTTCGTGAACGGCGAGCTGCAAGGGGCGGTCGGCTGCGACGAGGGCACCGGCGCGTACCGGCTGGAGGTCGTCGACGGCGAGGTCGTCGAGACGCCGATCCCGACGCGGATCTTGTGACATCGGCCGATCAGTGGGGTGCTGCGACCACGTGGCCGCCCTTCGGGGTCCCAACGCCCAGCCACTGGGTCAGGTGGCTCGGCCGGAAGAGCTCGTCGGTCACGATCGCAGCAGCGCCGACCACGCCGGCCATGTCACCCAGCGCCGATCGCGTGACCACGAGCTCCCGCGTCGCGAGAGGCAGCGAGCGCCGGTAGACGGTCTCGCGGATCGCAGCGAGCAGCAGATCGCCGGCTCCGGCGACTCCGCCGCCGACGACGATCAACGACGGGTTGAAGAAGTTCACCACGCTCGCGAGCATGTGGCCGACGAGTTGTCCTGCGTGCGTGAGCAGCTCGACGCACGTCGGGTCGCCGTGCGTCGCGCCTCTCGCAACGTCGTGTGCCTTGACCGATCCCTTCTCGTCGAGGACGGTCGCGAGGAACCGGCTTCGCCCCTCCCGGGCTGCAGCCTCGCCGCCTCGGCCGAGCGCGCCGCCGCCGGCAAGCGCCTCGAGACAGCCCACGTTCCCGCAGCGGCAGACGACCGCGGGGTCGTCCGTCACCTGCATGTGGCCGACGTCGCCGGCACATCCCTGCGCGCCGCGGTGCAGGCTGCCGTTCACGATGATGCCGGCCCCGATCCCGGTGCCGATCTTGACGAAGACCACATTGTCATGACCCCTCGCGACACCGGCGCGCCGCTCGCCGAGCGCCATGATGTTGACGTCGTTGTCGACCCAGACGGGTACGTGGTGCTCGGCGAACCGCTCGCGGACGGCGTACCGGTCCCACCCCGGCATGATCGGAGGCGCGACGGGCCGCCCGGAATCGAACTCGACCGGGCCCGGTACTCCGATTCCGATCCCCCAGAGTGACCCGGGCCCCTGCTCGGTGTCCGCGAGGCTGCGGACGAACAGGTCCTCGACACGGTCGAGGACCTCCTCGGGACCGGCGGAGATGTCGCACGGTTCCTGGACGTGCGAAACGATCTCTCCGGATAGATCGGCAAGCGCGACGTCGACGCTCGTCGCGCCGAGATCGGCGACGAGCAGGTGGCCCGACTCCGCGGGAAAGCGGAGAATCCGTGGGGCGCGCCCACCCGTCGAACGGCCGAGCTCGCCCTCGACGAGGAGGCCGCGCTCGAGCAGCTCGCCGACCCGCTGAGTCACCACGGCGCGGCTGAGCCCGGTCGCCTGAACCAGCATCGGACGGGTCGTCGAGCCGTGCGTTCGAACGTAGTCGAGCACGGTCACGAGCCCGGCGAGACGCTCTTCGGAGGGCAGCGACAGCCTCCGCGCCACGTCGCGAGTGTAACTCTGAGCTTCTCCGCCACCCACTTCTGCGAAAGCTAAGCAAACTTAGGTCGCGCTGCTCCAAACTTCTCTTGCGCGGCGACAAAAGGTGTTTTAGGGTCGCCTCAAAGCCAGGAAGGCTCGCACTCCGGCCTGCGGCCGGATGGGTTCCTCACTCGACCAGGGTCGCTGGGCGCGCCGAAATCCTTCGAGGGGGAAGGAGGCAACATGAAGTGGGGAAGCAGGCTCGCCTGGGCGAGCATTGCGGTCCTCGCATTGACGCTGCCGGCTGCGACTTCGGCTGCGAGCTCGGGGAGTCGATCGGACTTTCAGGTGCTCGTCTTCACGAAGGCGGCGAGCGGGGAGCATCCGGCCACGGCGGCGGGGGTCAGCGCGATCAGAGCGCTCGGCGCCCGCAACGACTTCGACGTGACCGCGACGAACAACGCCGGGACGTTCACGGACACAGCGCTGGCGAACTACGCCGCCGTGGTGTTCCTGAACACGTCCGGCGACGTGCTCGACGACGCGCAACAGGGGGCGTTCGAGCGCTACATCCAGGCCGGCGGTGGCTTGGTCGCTGTCCATTCCGCGATCGAGACCGAGTCCGGCTGGCAGTTCCTGACCGACGCCCTCGGCGCTCGGGCAAGCGGCATCTCCGACAGCCAGCGAGCGACCGTCAAGGTCGCCGATCGCGTGCATCCGGCTTCGGAGGACCTGCCCGAGTACTGGGCGCGGACAGACCGTTGGTACAACTTCGACACGAACGTCCGCGGGTTCCAGCACGTGCTCGCGACCGTGGACGAGAGCACCTACACCGGCGGGACGATGGGCTTCGACCATCCGATCGCCTGGTGCCAGGCATTCCAGGGCGGGCGTGTCTTGTACACCGGCCGCGGAGGGACATCCGAGAGCTACTCGACGGACTCCCTGCGCGAGCATCTGCTCGGCGCAATCGAGTGGGCGGCCCGCGAAGAGAAGGGTGACTGCGGCGCGACCGTGCTCTCGAACTACCGCATGACGGTGCTCGCCGAGAACATCGAGCGGAATGGGCCGACGACCACGAACCACGTCGGCGAGCCGATCGGCTTCGACGTCTTCACGGACGGCCGCGTGATCCAGACGACCCGCGGCCAGGGCATCCTGCCGGGGCAGACACCGCCGGCACAGAACATCCAGAACGCACAGCTCTGGCTCCATTCTGCGGACGGAACGACCCACACGATCCTCGCCCAGTTCCTCGTCTACAACAACAGCGAGGACGGGCTCTACGGCCCGGCCATCGACAACAACTTCAAGCAGAACAAGTGGGTGTACCTCTACTACTCGCCGGCGGTGATGGAGCCGCCGTTCCCGGCTGCGACGCCGCCTGGGAACGCCCCGACGTTCGGCGCGACCGAGGACGTCTGGGATCCGTGGCTCGGCTACTTCCAGCTCAGCCGGTTCAAGCTCGTCGAGTCGCCCACACCGCACCTCGACCTGTCCTCGGAGCAGAAGATCCTCAAGGTCCCGGTGAACCGCGGCGCCTGCTGCCACGTCGCCGGCGACATCGCCTTCGACTCCAAGAACAACCTCTGGCTCGTCACCGGAGACGACACGCCGGCAGGCGGCGGCAACTCCGGCGGCTTCGGGCCGTTCAACGACGGGCTCACGAACGAGATCCAGACAGTGTCGATCTCCGGCGCAAGCGGCGGCACGTTCACGCTCACGTTCGACGGTCAGACGACTGCTCCGATCCCGTTCACGGCCGGGAACGCCGCGGCCAACAATGCGGCTGTCGAGGCGGCCCTCGAGGCGCTCACGAACCTCGAGGACATCACGGTCACCGGCAACAACGCGAACAACCGGACGATCGACTTCCGACAGCTCGACGTGCCGCAGCTGATCGCCGACGGCACCGGCCTGACACCGTCGGGGACCACGCCGGCGACGATCACCGTTACGACGACGCAGCCGGGAGGGCTCCTGAACGCACCGTTCGTCGACGCGCGGCGGTCCGCGCTGAACACGAACGACCTCCGCGGCAAGATCCTGCGGATCAAGGTGAACTCGAACGGGAGCTACTCGATCCCGAAGGGGAACCTGTTCGACGAGCGGCGAGACTTCGCCGAGAAGACCCGGCCGGAGATCTACGCGATGGGGTTCCGGAACCCGTTCCGGATCAACCTCGACGAGAACGACGACGCGTACATCACCGACTACTCGCCGGACTCGCGCGTGCCGCAGAACTTCCGCGGCCCGGCGGGAACGGGCCGGGTGATGGTGGTGCGCAAGCCGTCGAACTACGGCTGGCCGCTCTGCTACACGCCGGATCTCCCCTACTACCAGTGGAACTTCGTCACCTCTGCGCCGGCACAGGATCCGCCGCAGACATTCGACTGCGACAACCCGAGGCGCGGGCCGGCCAACACGTCGCGCCACAACACCGGGCTCACCTACAGCCCACCGGTCTCCCAAGCGGAGATCTGGTACTCGTTCAACGACAACAACGCCCCGACGCCTCTCGGCACGCCGTGCTTCGCGTACTACAACGGCTCAGGGGCGACGACCTGTCCGCAGCTCTTCCCGGAGTTCGGCCCCGGCGGCGGAGTCGGCCCGCACGGAGCGGCGCCCTACGACTTCGACCGGAAGCTGAAGGCTCCCGGGAAGTTCCCCGAGTACTACGACGGCTCGTTCATCTTCAGCGAGTTCACGCGCGACTTCCTACGGGAAGTGCGGCTCGACTCGAAGGGACGGGTGTTCAAGATCAACAACGTCCTCAACTGCGGCTCGGACCAGAACCCACTGACGGGCACCCCACAGCAACCGTTCCTCTGCGACAGCCCCATGGACACCAAGTGGGGACCGGACGGCAACTTCTACGTCCTCAGCTACGGCGACGGCTTCTTCAACGCGAACGCCGACGCCCAGCTGGTCAAGTTCTCGTACGTCAACCCTGCGGGCCCATAGACCCGGAGGCGGGGGGCGCCGGACTGCGGCGCCCCCCGCCGACAAGAGGGAGGAAGGAATGAGCAACGACAAGAGCATCAGTCGCCGGAAGTTCATCGGCGTCGCGGCGGGCGCAACCGGAGCGGCCGCGATCGGGCCCTGGGCGCCCGGCGCGCTCGCGCACGGCAAGCACCACGGCCGGGGCGGCGACCGCCTGCTGCCGAAGGACCGGATCGCCGTGCAGCTCTTCACTCTGCGGAACAGGATCGGTGCACTGGGATTCGAGCAGGTCTTTCGCGAGCTGGCGGAGATCGGCTACAAGTGGGTGGAGTTCGCCGGCTACGGGGCACCGGACACGAACGTGCCGAACCCGAACCCGCCGCCGGCGACGATCCCGGACGTCGAGAGACTCCGAACGTTCCTCAGGCGCTACCGCCTGAGAGGCATCGGCAGCCACGTCGGTGTCACGCAGTTCCGCGACAACCTCGAGCAGGTGCTGGATGACGCCGAGACGCTCGGCCTCCCCTACATCGGGACGGCGAGCGAGCCCGACGGGCTGTTTCCGCCGGCCGAGCGTCAGACGGTCGACGCGTACCGGCGTGCGGCCGAGGCGTACAACGAGTTCGGCGCGGCCGCGAGGGCCCGCGGGATGCGCTTCTACCACCACAACCATTCGTCGGAGTTCGCCGTCGTGGACGGCACGCGGCTGTATGACGTCCTGATGGAGGAGACGGACCCGAGGCTGGTCTTCTTCCAGCTCGACATCTTCTGGGCGTACGTCGGAGCAACCGGCGCCCCGGCCGTTGCCACGCCCACCGGGGAGAAGAGCTGGTTCCCGAACTTCGATCCGATCGAGCTCGTGTGGGACCAGCCGGAGCGCTTCCCGCTCTTCCACGCCAAGGACGGGGTGCGGACGGAGGTCGGATCACCGACGGCCTTCGGCTGGCAGTTCGTTGATCCCGGCGACGGCAACGTGCCGCTCTGGGCGCTCTTCAACGGCCTCGAGACCGACGAGCACTACTACATCGTCGAGCGGGACAACCACAACTTCCCTGGGCCTGCTCCGGCCCCAGGCGACGAGCGAAACGCCGCCCAGCTGCTGACGGCTGAACGCGGCTTCGACTACCTCGCCGGACTGCGGGAGCGGCACGGCGACGACGACTGACTCGCGCTGGGAGGAGGGTAGTGGCCGCGCTACCCTCCTCCCACGCCCGCTCAGATGAAGCTCCTCATCCTGCTGATTGCCGTGTCGGCCCTTCCGGCGGCGACCGCCGGCGCGGCAGCCGAACGGTCCCCGCGACCGACTCCGGGCTGGATCGTCCTCTTCGACGGGCGCTCGAAGGCCGGCTGGGCGATGACCGGCCCGGGAAGGTTCAGGGTTCAGCGCGGAGAACTCGTCACCTCCGGCGGACTGGGGCTCCTCTGGTACACGAAGCGGCGATTCCGCGACTTCGAGCTCCAGGTCGACTGGCGGGTCGCGGAGCGGTGTGACAACTCGGGGGTCTTCGTCCGGTTTCCGACGAGGCCGCGCGCGCCCGCCGATGCGATCACGGGTGGGTACGAGGTTCAGATCGACGACTGCGACCCACGCGGGCTCTCCCACCAGACCGGCTCGATCTACGACCACGCACCGGCCATCCGACTGGCGTCACGGACGGTAGGACGATGGAACCGCTTCCACATCCGCGTCGTCGGCCAGCACTACACGGTCATCCTGAACGGCGCGCGGGTCACTCGGCTGGACGGCGCGCGCGCAGCTCTCGGCTACGTGGGGCTCCAGAATCACGATCCGGGCTCGCGCGTCTCATTCCGCCGCATCCGCGCGCGGCCGCTCCGCTAAAGCCGGCGTGATCGAGCTTCGCGCGATGACTCCAGTGTTCCTCGAGGCCGTGCTCGACGGACGCCGTGCAGAGGCCGAGGATGCGATCGGCGCCACCCTGCCCGACGAGTTTCCTTCCGACCACGACCGCGGGTTCCTCGGCCTACGGCTCCGGCAGATGGGCGAGGACGAGCGGTTCCTGACCTGGAGCCCATACGCAGTCGTCCTCGACGGCGCGATGATCGGCCACGCCGGCTACCACGGGCCTCCCGGCGTCAACGCCGCCCAGGATCCGGAAGCGGTCGAGTGCGGCTACACGATCTTTCCCACGTGGCGCGGCAACGGTTACGCGACGCGAGCGGTCGAGATGCTCATGGACTTGGCCGTGCAGCAGGGAGGCATCCACCGGTTCGTCCTCTCCGTCGCCCCGACGAACGAGCCCTCACTCGCGATCGTCCGCAAGCTGGGCTTCGTCAAGACGGGTGAGCAGATGGACGAGGAAGACGGCCTTGAGCACGTTTTCGAGCTAGAGCGATGACGATCGGAGCGAGGCAGAAGACGAAGAAGAACGCGTAGTCGGCCCAGAACCGGGCGGACGATCCGGTCGTCCTGATCTCCCACGGGTTCAACCTCCCGTCGTCTCCGACCTGGAACGACGTATAGAAGCCATCTTGGTAATGCGCGGTCGCAAATCGCAACGGCAGGCCGAAGTCTGCGACTCGCTCGCCATTCTCGATTCGGACCGTGTTCTCACCGGCCATCGAGAAGATCCCCAACAAGACAAGGGAGAGGACGGCGATCACGATCAGGACGATCGCGGCCGAGAGCGCGAGCCCGAAGACAGAGAGACTCCGGACGGTCAGCCCTGGCGGCGCGCCCTGAACTCCGCGATCCACGCGAGGCCCCGCAGCCCGAGCCAGAAGGGCGCGAGCAGGAAGTAGAAGAGCAGCCCGGCGATCGCGAGCAACACCCACCACAGCGCCCAGCGCCAGAGCGGCACCGGCCTCGCCCGGGCTGCAGCCGCCGACTCGCTCACGACGCGGGCGCGGCAGCCTGCCGGCGCCGTTCGACCACCTGTATCACCCGCGCCGCCGTCTCCTCGATCGAGAGCTCCGAGATCTCGATCACCGGGCAACCGAGGCGCTTGTGCAGCTGCTCCGCCGCGTCGAGCTCGTCGTAGATCTCCGTCAGGTCGCGGTACTTCCGGTTGTTCCCGCCGAGCCGCCTGGCGCGGTCGCTGCGGATCTCGGCGAGCCGCTCCGCGTCGATCGTCAGCCCGACGACCTTCTTCGGGTCGAGGCGGAACAGGGCCGGCGGCAAGTCGATCCCCTTCACGACCGGGACATTGGCGGTGCGGTAGCCGAGGTAGCCCAGATACATGGAGAGCGGCGTCTTCGACGTGCGCGAGACGCCGACGAGAACGATGTCCGCCTCCTCGAGCCCGCCAACGACGCCGTCGTCGTACTTGACCGCGAACTCGATCGCCGCCATGCGCTTGAAGTAGTTGGAGTCGAGCGGTGGGCGCGCGCCCGGCGTCATCGTCGCGGGCTGGCCGGAGACCCGCGCGACGGCGTCGATCGGGTGGCCGAGGATGTCGCAGTAGTGGACGCGGGCGCTCTTGCAGAGTGCCCGCATCGCCTCACGCAGCTCCTGGTCGACGAGCGTGTAGAGGATCACGGCCGGCCGGCCCTTTGCACGGTCGACTGCCAGACGCAGGTCGTCCACGGTCTCGACCCTCGGATGGACGATGTCCTCGAAGTCCTGGTCGGGGAACTGAGCCTCGAGCGCCTGGACGAGCCGCTTGGCGGTCGCGCCGGTGGCGTCCGAGATCACGTGGAGCTCAACCGTCGCCATCGAATCAGCCTAGCGCCGGCCTGAAACAGACATGGCCCAGTGACTGTCACTGGGCCATGTCTTTCGGGGAGGGAACTTGCGTTACTGCGCGGTCTCGGGCCTCGTGCCGAGCGTGACGGTGACGTCTTGCTCGTCCGACCCGCGGCGGATCTTCAGCTCGAGCTCGTCGCCGGGCTTCTTCGCGTCGATTGCCTCACGCAGCTCGTCGCCGGTCTCGACCTTCTTGCCGTCGACCTCGATCACCAGGTCGCCGGCCCGGAGACCACCCTTGGCGGCCGGCCCGTTGGTGACGAGGCTCTCGAGCTTGGCCGCGCCGTCGTCGGCGAGCCTGACGCCGAGGTACGCATGCTCGACCTTGCCGTCGGCGATCAGGTCGGCTGCAACCCGCTTGGCGGTGTCGCCCGGCACGGCGTAGCCGACGCCGTCGCTTCCGCCGGAATCGCTGCGGATCTGCGACGCGACGCCGACGACCCTACCCTGCGTGTCGAGCACGGGGCCGCCGGAGTTTCCGTGGTTCAGCGCTGCGTCGGTCTGAACGGCGTTCTCGATCGTGAAGCCGTTCGGGGACTGGATCTCACGACCCACGGCGCTGATGACGCCGGTCGTGAGGGAGCCTTCGAGCCCGAAGGGGCTGCCGAGCACGATGACCGGATTGCCGACCTCGAGCGCGCCGGTCGGTGCGAAGTCGAGCACCGTCAGCTGCGAGGCGGGACGATCGACGTCCAGAACGGCGATGTCGGTCGAAGGGTCGGTGCCGACGATCTCAGCCTTGACGTCGGTGCCGTCGGAAAACTCGACCTCGACGGACTCGGCGTTGTCCACGACATGCTGGTTCGTGACGATGTGGCCCTCGTCGGAGATGACGAAGCCCGAGCCGGTCGCCTGGCCGCCGGGGGTCTGGCCCTCGAACGGCGAGTCCTGGCTAGCTCCGGTCGTCGCATGCACCTCGACGACCGCATCCTTGTAGCGCTTGTAGAGCTCCGCCACGGGGGACGTCGTCTGGGCGACGGGCTGATTGCCCGTCGTCGGCTGTGCCGCCGGCTCGGAGTCGCTCTCGAGCGCAACCGCCGCGCCCACCGCGCCTCCCACGCCTGCTCCGAGAAGGAGCGCCGCGGCGATCGCTGTCAGTTGCTTGCTCATGAAGATTCGTTCCTTTCGGTGGTTGTGATGGCTCCATGGAACCTGTGCCGCCTAAGAGCCGCCTGAAAACCACGTTGCCCTCTCGTTAAGGGCCGTTAAGGCGCTCTAGCGCGGAATCTGCGCCAGATCGCCCAGCGCGCGGAGCGTGTCCCGGACCTCCAGGAGGAGCCGCAGACGGTTCTCGCGCACTTTCTCGTCCTCCGCCATCACCAGCACGTCCTCGAAGAACGTGTGCAGCACCGGCCCGAGCCTGGCGCCCGCCTCGACGGCCGCCTCGAAGTCGTTCGTCTCGAGGGCGGCGGCGATTTCCGGCTCCACGGTGGCAAGAGCGTCCGCGACGTCCTTCTCGGCCGACTCGGTCAGCAGCGTCGGATCGAGCTTCGCCGCGGCCTTTTCCTTCTCGCCGAGCCGACTCGCGCGGATGTAGGCCGTGTGGATCGGCTCGAGCCGCTCGTCCGGGAGCGCCGCCAGCGCCTGGGCGAGCCGTGCGACGGAGCCGAGGTCCGGAACGCTCGCGGCGCGCGCAGCGCGCACGAACTCGACCGGGACGTCGCCGAGCAGGCCCTCGAACCGCTCCTCGACGAACTCGCCGACCTCCGGAGGCAGCAGCTCGCGCGGGATCGTCAGCCCGCCCTCGGTGGCCAGCCTGTCGAGGCCGATCGCTGCCCGCCTGAGGCCGAACGGGTCCCGCGAGCCCGTGGGCTTGTGGCCGAGCGAGAAGGACACGGTCAGGGCGTCGATCTTGTCGGCGGCTGCGAGCACCCGCCCCGGCTCGGTCTCGGGCAGAGGCCCGCCGGCGGAGTCGGGCAGATACTGCTCGGCGATTGCTGCGCTGACCGCCTCTGGGTAGCCGGCCAGCCGCGCGTACTCCGCACCGATCTCTCCCTCGAGATCCGGGAACTCCCGCACGAGCTCCGCCGCCTGGTCCGCCTTGGCGAGGCGTGCGGCCTCGAGCGACGCTTCTCCACCGCCGAGCCGGTCGACGAGGCCGACGAGCCGCTGCGTCTTGTCGGCGAAGGTGCCCGCTTCGGCGAAGTACACGATCGAGCCGAGCCGTCCCGCAAGCTCGTCGATGCCCGCCTTCACGTCCCGCTCGAAGGTGAAGCTCGCGTCGTCCAGCCGGCCCTCGAGGACGTTCTCGTTCCCCCGTCGCACGACGTCGGGGTCCCCTCCGTTCGCGACGAACGCGAAGCGGTTGCCACCGAGTGGGAAATACCGCTGATGCGACTGCATCGCGGTCTCGACGACGGCAGCGGGAAGCGAGAGGAAGCGCTCATCGAAGCTGCCTTCGAGCACCAGCGGCTGTTCGGCGAGGTGGACCACTTCCCGGAGCTTCCGCAGCGGGTCGCGCCATTCGCCGAGCCCGTCGAGCCCGTCCCGGATCAGGCGCCCGCGCTCTGCCTGATCGGGCTCGACTCCGGCCTCGCGCAGCGTCTTCACATACGCGTCGGCGCTCGGCACCTCCACCTCTCCGTGGGTGAACCGATGCCCCTGCGTGGTCGTCCCGTGGCCCTCGACGGCGTCGGCGTCGAGCCGCGCGCAGGTCCAGCGCATCGGGCGCGGGAAGCGCAGTCCAGAGTCGTCCCAGCGCATGGTCTTGCCGAAGCGGAGGCCGCGGACGATCGCGTCGAGCTGTCCCGGGAGGGCCTGGCTCAGTGACTGTCCCTCGGACACGACCCCGAGGAACCCGTCTCGCTCCTCCAGGTCGTCGACGGACACACCGTGGCGCTTCGCGAAGCCCTCGGCCGCCTTCTCGCGCAGGGAGACCGGCGGGCCCTTGATCCACTGCTCGCCGGTTTGCTCCTCGACGTTGACGAGGATTGCGAGGCGCCGCGGCCCGACGAGCACCTGGTCCGGCGCGGCGCCGAGGTGGCGCTCACTCAGAACGGGCAGCTGAGCCTCCGCCTCGTAGACCGAAGCGGCGGGAAGCTCCTCGCAGCCGACCTCAAGCAGCAGCTTCGCCAACGTACTCCTGGGCGACCTGCCGGGCGAGGTCGCGGACCCGGCCGATGTAGGAGGCGCGCTCGGTCGCGGAGATCGCGCCGCGCGCGTCCAGCAGGTTGAACGTGTGGGACGCCTTCAGCACCTGGTCGTAGGCCGGAAGCGGCAGCTCGCGCGCTAGGAGTCGCTCGCACTCGGCCTCGTAGTCGGCGAAGTGCCTCATCAGCACTTCGACGGAGGCCTCATCGAAGTTGTAGGCCGAGAACTGGCGCTCGTTCTCGCGCGAGACGTCTCCCCAGGTGAAGCCCGGCGCCCACTCGAGGTCGAAGGCGGTGCGCTTGTCCTGGAGGAACATGGCCAGCCGCTCGAGCCCGTAGGTGATCTCGCCCGAGACGACGTCCACGTCCATCCCGCCGAGCTGCTGGAAGTACGTGAACTGCGTGATCTCCATCCCGTCGCACCAGATCTCCCAGCCGAGGCCCCAGGCGCCGAGCGTCGGGCCTTCCCAGTCGTCCTCGACGAGGCGTACGTCGTGCCGCTTGGTGTCGATCCCGATCGCTTCCAGCGAGCCGAAGTACTGGTCGAGGATGTCCTCCGGCGCCGGCTTCAGGATCACCTGCAGCTGGAAGTACTGCTGGAACCGGTACGGGTTCTCGCCGTACCGGCCGTCCGTCGGGCGGTAGACCGGCTCGACATACACGGTTCGCCAGGGCTCGGGCCCGAGGCAGCGCAGGAAGGTGGCCGGGTTGAACGTCCCCGCGCCGAGCTCGGTGTGGTACGGCTGCATGACGACACACTCGCGTGCCGCCCAGTACGCCTGGAGCTCGCGGATCATGTCCTGGAAGTTCAACGCCACGGGTCGCGCAATCCTATGGACGAGGGCACGTCAAGGGCTGACCTGCACAGGCTGGCGCGCCGCCTCCCGTCCACGGCGGGGAGTGATCAGCAGCGCCACTACGGCGCCGGTCAGCGCTGCGACGGCGCTGATCCAGAAAGCGGTCGTGAACGCGGACTCCTGCGGGATGCCGAGGGGCTCGATTGTCTCCGCCGTCAGAATCGCCGCGCCCACCTGTCCCCCGATGACGCCGCCGATCGTGCGCATGACGGTGTTCATCCCGGTCGCCACGCCCGTCTCGGTTGGCCGGACGGCGGTGACGATGATGTTCGCCATCGCCGCGAAGGTCATCGGGATGCCCAGGCCGAAGACGAGCATCGCCGCAACGACCTGCCACGGCTCGTCGTGCCACTCGGCGAGCATCGTCAGAGCGATCGTCGCGAGCGTCATCCCGATGCTGAGCGGCCACTTCGAGCCCCAGCGCCGTCCCATGATTCCGGCGAGCGGGCCCATCAAGAACCCCGCGAGAGCGGCGGGCACGAGGTAGAGGCCGGTCGTGGTTGCACTTGCGCCGAACCCGTAGCCGGCCACGCCTTCGGAGATCTGGACGAAGTTCGGCACGAGGACGAACGACCCGAACATCGCGAACCCCGCGATCAGGCCGGTCAGGTTCGCGAAGAAGACGGGCCGGCGCGCAAGCATCCGCATGTCCACCATCGGGTCGGGCACCCGGGTCTCGGCGAAGCCCCAGGAGACGAGCGCGACAGCTGCGACGGTGAAGAGAGTGACTACGCGGGTTGACCCCCAGCCCCAGTTCTCTCCCTCGGTCAGCGCGACGAGGAGCGCGACGAGCCCGACCGAGAGGAGCGTCGCGCCGATGAAGTCCACCCGGGACGGAGACTTGATCGGCGATTCGGGGACGTAGAGGTGGACGAGCACCGCCGCGATCCCCACTGCGACGGCGCCGACGACGAACAGCCAATGCCACGAGAGGTTGTCCATGATCACGCCCGAGAGCACCAGCCCGAGGCCGCCGCCGACCGCGAACACGGCCGAGACGGCGCCGACGGCGACGCCCACCTTCTCGTCAGGAAACTCGTCCTTGATGATCGCGAAGCTGAGCGGGAAGACTGCGGCACCCGCACCCTGGAGCATCCGGCAGCCGATGAGCACAGCGATGTTCGGCGCGAAGATCGCCGCCACGCTGCCGGTGAAGAAGATCAGGAGGCTGATCAGGAGCAACCGCTCCTTCCCGTACTGGTCCCCCAGCCGCCCGAGCAGCGGCGTCGCCACGGAGGCCGAGAGCAGGAACCCCGTCAGCAGCCACGTCGCCCAGGCCGTCGTCGTGTCGAACTCGCGCTGAAGCTCGGGCAGCGCCGGGACGACCATCGTCTGTTGGAGCGCGATCGAGATCCCGGCGAAGATCAGGATCGCGAGGGTGAAGTTGTAGTTCTGCCGCTCGACGCCCGGCTGCGTCACGGAGCGCGCTTGGGCCGCTCCATCACCCGCTCGGACGGCGGCCCGAAGCCGAACTTCGCATAGAGCTGGTGGGCATCCGCCGTGTGAAGGATCCAGCGTGAGTCGGCGTAGGGCCCGTTCTCGATCATCTCGCGGACGAGTTCTACCCCCAGGCCCTTCCCTCGATACTTCGGGAGCACGTACACGTCGGCGAGGTAGACGAAGTGCGAGTCGCCGATGGCACGTGCGAAGCCGACCTGCCGGTCGCCGTCGTAGAGGCCGACGACGCGGATCGCCTGCTGGACGAACTCTTTCATCACCTCGTGCGGCCGGCCCGGCGCCCAGTACGAGTGGTTGGAGATGAAGTCGTGGACCGCGTCGATGTCGACCCGGTCGACGTCGTCGTCGAGCTCGAGGCCCCCCGCTAGCTCGCGCCTCACGCCGAGAGCGTCCGCAGGCGGAAACCGCCGTGGAACTCGTACGACGAGGCGATGACTGCGAGCGCGTCCCGGGCAGCCCGCGCATTGAGCTGCACCGTGCCGGCATCGGCGAGCGGGGCTCGGAGGAGCGCCTCGATCCCGCGCAGGCCGGCCGCGGAAAGCGGGATCGCGTCGGCCCGGCAGTTCCCGCACACCGCGCCGCCGGCCCTGGGCGAGTAGCCGACGAGCCCAGCCTCACCGCCGCACTCGGCGCAGCTCGTGAGGTGCGGCAGGTAGCCCGCGAGCCAGAGGAGCTTCAGCTGGAAAGCGAGGACGAGCGGGTCGAGCGCCGGCCGCCCGTCGCGGCCCTCGGCCTCGTCCAGGAGTTCGAGGAAGCGCGCGAGCGCGGAGAAGGCGCGATCGTTCGCCTCCTGCTCCGGAAAGAGCCGCAACATCGCCTCGAGGGCGACGAAGCCGACCGACAGGCGGTAGTGGCCTTCGCGGGCGGCGCTGTGCGAGCGGATCAGCTGGACGCCCGTGATCGTTTGCAGCTCCCCCCTCCCCTCGTGAAGGACGAGCTCGACGTGGCTCATCGGCTCCAGCCGGCCGCCGAAGCGCGACTTGGTGCGGCGGATCCCCTTGGCGACGGCCCCGATCCGACCGCGCTCGAGCGTGTAGAGGTGGAGCACTCTGTCGGCCTCGCCGAAGCGGATGGAGCGGAGCACGATCGCCTCCGTCTTGTAGCTCCGGCCGGCCATGGCCCAAGTGTAGAAGCGGGGTCAGCTGGGAAAACCACCTCCGATGGCGCGAATCGAGGTCTACACGACGCAGTGGTGCGGTTACTGCGTGCGCGCGAAGGCGCTCCTCGAAGGACGGGGGATCCCGTACGAGGAGATCACGCTCGACGGCGACCCGGAGTTCCGTCAGACCGTCCGGGATAGGACGGGCGGCTGGACGGTCCCGCAGATCCTCGTCGACGGCCGGCCGATCGGCGGCTACCGCGAGCTGTGGCGGCTCGACCGGGAAGGCGCGCTGGACGAGCTCGCCGAAGCCGCTTAGCTACCGAACGGTCATCGGGGTTCCGACTGGAAGGACCCGGGCCAGCCTGAGCATGTCGCCGTTCCGCAGGCGGACGCACCCGTGGGAGACGCGGCCCGGCAGGAGGTCGGGCTCGTCCGTCCCGTGGATCCCGATGAACCCGCCGCCCGGCCATTCGGTCAGAACGGACGAGCGGGCGCTCGTGCCGAAGGCGATCGGGCCGTAGACCGGGGCGTCGTACCCGTAAAGCATGTTGCGCACGAAGAACTCGCCGGGCGGCGTGGGCGACTCCGGCCGGCCGACTCCGACGTTCGCCCAGAACACCGGCTTCCCCGCGCGGTAGAGCGTCAGGGTGAGACGGGCGCGGTCGACGAGGAGGTGCGTGCGAACGGTCCGCCAGTTGCCGAGCGCCCTCCTCGGCACCCAACCGGTCGAGTTGTTGGGGAGGATCGCGAGCCGGACGCGCACCCACACGCCGCTCGCGGTTCGTCGGCCCTCGAGTGCCTGCACGAGGTTCGTCGTGTTCTCCGGCGTCAGGAGCCGGAGGCGTGCGACCGGCGCGGAAGTGCTGCTGGGGGCGCTCCGTGCGACCACCCGGCGGATGACGAACGCCCAGCGATAGGTCGCCGTCGCGCCGCTGCTGAGCGCGAATCGGGTCGCCTTCCTCGCCACGACACGGACGTCGACGCGGCGCGTCCTCGCCGGGACGGCCGAATCGTCCGGCTGCGCCGTGAAGGTCAGCGAGTACGTCCTCCCCGCGTGCGCAGGCCCGGGAACCCAGGTGAATCCGGCAGCGGCGGGATTCCCCGGGGTCGTCCTGAACGATGCGCCCGGTGGCACGCCGGCGGCACCGATCGTGATCGTCGCGCCCGGCGCTTCCTGCGCGAGGGCAGCGAGGTTGAACCGGAGCGGGTCGCCGGGCGCCGCCTGCAGCCTTGCTCCCTCAACGGGTGTAGGTGGCGCCCAACTCGTAGGAGCCAGACTTGTAACCCGTGCGGCGGCGTCAGAGCCGCCGAAAAACAGCAAGCCGAGGGCGATCCCGCAGAACAACGCCGGTATATGGCGCGATACCCAGTGCATGGCCCGCGCCGCAGCTGTTCTATGGAGGAGGCTAGCGCACGGTCAGCGGCGTGCCAACGGGCATCAGCCGCGCAAGGCGAAGGATGTCCCCGTTCCTCAAGCGGATGCAGCCGTGCGAGACGCGCCCGGGAAGGAGCGACGGCTGGTTCGTCCCGTGCAATCCGATGAACCCTCCACCGGGCCAGTCGGTCAGCACGGCGGAGCGGGCGCTCGTCCCGAACGCGATCGGGCCGTAGACCGGGTTGCCGAACCCGTAGAGCTGATTGCGGATGTAGAACTCTCCGCGCGGCGTCGGCCAGCTGGACAGCCCCACGCCGACCGGGGCACGGAAGACGACCTTGCCGCGCCGGTAGAGCGTGGCCGTCAGGCGGCGGCGATCGACCACGAGCCTTGTCCGGAGCTCCTTCCAGTCGCTCAGCATCCTGCGCGGCACCCAGCCCGTGCGACCGTTCGGCAGCGTCGCGAGCCGAACACGGATCCACACGCCGCGCTTCGTCCGGCGGCCGTCCAGGGTGAGCACGAGGTTGGTCGTGCCCTCCGGCGTCCAGCGGCTCAGGCTTCTGACGACGGCGGCGGTCTTCCGGGGCGCGCTGCGCGCGACGCCCTGCCGGACCACGAACGCGTACCGATAGAGGTGCTGCTTCTCGCTGCTGAGGATGAACCGCTCGGGCTTGGGCTTCGCTCGGGACAGGCCCGACCAGGCCACAGCCTGGGCGGAGGCCGGCAGCACGAGACAGAGCGCTGCCACGCCGAGGAGCGAGGCGCGGAAGCTGGACCGCAGAACGTCAGAAGTCATCTGGGCGACTGATTCGACGGGCGCCGGGCCCGTCCCTGGTCAGCGGATCGTAACGGGCGTGCCGACCCGCATCAGCCGGTCGAGCCTGCTGATTGCCGGATTGGGGAGACGGACGCAGCCGTGCGAGACCTGGCCGGGCAGGATCCCGGGCTGGTTCGTCCCGTGGATGCCGATGAACCCGCCGCCCGGCCAGTCGGTCAGGACGGCCGAGCGCCCGTTCGTCCCGAAGGCGAGCGCGCCGTAGATCGGGTCCGTGAAACCGGTCAGCCGCTCGCGGACGTAGAAGCGCCCTGCGGGCGTCGGCCAATGTGGCTCCCCCACGCCCACGTGGGTGCCGAAGACGGCCCGGCCGCGCTTGTAGAGCGTCGCCCGGAACCGCGAGCGGTCGATCACGAGGTGCGTGTCGAGCTTGACGAACGGGCCGACGGCCTCACGCGGGATCCAGCCCATCCTGCCGTTCGGCAGGAGCGGCAGCGGCACGCGCACCCAGTAACGGCCCTGGGGATCGATCCGGCCGCTCGAGAGAAGCAGTACGTGCGGCACGAACTCGGGTGTGCGGGGCTTCAACCTGGCAACGACTCGTGAGCTCTCGCTCGGCCCCGAGCGGGCGGCGACCGCGTACTTCAGGAGGGCGTTGTGGGAGCTGCCGCCGACCGTGCGGCTCGAGAGACGAAACGTGCGCGACGCGATCCTGCCGACGTGCACGCGGACGACGATCCGCGGTGCCGCCGAGATGCCGTCGGCGGCGCTGAAGACGAAGCGCCACTCTCCGCGCTGGCGCGCGCTGGGCCGCCAGCGAAAGTCGACGCGGGCCGGAGCATCGGCGAGCCGGACGAGCTTCGCGCCGCGCGGCATCTGGTTCACGCGGATCCTGATCGTCGACCCAAACGAGCCGGCCGCCTCGAGCGGGAGTCGGAACTGCCGTCCGGCAGCGGCCACGTACGCGGTTCCGCTGTCGGGGGTCGCCCCCTGCCAGATGACTGTGGAGCCCTGTCCTCCGGCCGTTCCAGGTGCCAGCACCGCGAGCGCGGCAACGACGAGCGCAGGAAAAAGCGCCTTTCGTGCTCTGGCTGTCGATGTCCCGTTCACTTGACCCCCGTGCGTTCTAGCAAGAGAGGGCGGCCAATTGGCCGCCCTCTCCGCGAATCGTGCTTTTTCTTTACCTACCCGGTGAAGGGCGGCCGTGTCCGGGCGCGAACCTTGCCCTTCGTGGCCTGGCCCTTCTTCTTGGCCTTCTTGACCTTCTTGGCCTTGGGCTTCTTGTACTGGTCGATCGCCGGTCCGCGCTTCAGGACCTTGATGACGTCCTTCGGCGTGACGACCCGCTTGACGCTGACTGCTGCGTCCGTTGCCGCCGACGACGCATAGCTCACACCGCCGACCGAAGCGAGCGCGATCAGCATGACGGCGGTCAGTGCACCGACGAAGGCAATGCGAAGCGAGCCTGCGCGGGAGCGGCGACCGTCGTTTCTGACACGCGCCTCGAGACGATGGACGAACTCGGGTGCAGGCTCAGGACGGTTGGCCCGCAGCTCGGCTTCGAGGTCGAGTCCCTCGTGCCGCTTCCGCCAGTAACGCATTCAGTTAACCCCCTGGATTCAAGTTTCAGTGGTCTTGCACCACGTACTACTCGGAGGCGCCCGGTTTCCTTACAGGCTCCTCGTCGTCAGCTCCGAGAATCCCGCGCAGGCGACCCAGCGCCCGATGCAGCGCGACCTCGATCGCGTTCGTCCTGGCGTCGAGCTGCTCGGCGATCTGGCGGGCCGTCAGGTCGGAGCCGTACCGGAGCGCGATCAGCTCCCGGTCGCGCTCGTCGAGCAGCGCCACGGCCTGCGTAACGGTGAGCCGCCGGACCGTCTCCTCCTCCACGTCGGTCGTGTCCACCGAGTCCACGTCCTCCGTGGCGTACTCCGTCTTCGACCAGCTTCCGTCGACGCACCGCTTGGCGATCCCGAGCAGCCAGGCGACGGGCTCGCCCTTCTTCGGGTCGTAGCTCTGGCGGTAGCGGAGGGCCCGCTCGAAGGTCTCGCTCGTGATGTCCTCGGCGTCGGGGCCGTCGCCTACGCGATAGGCCGCATAGGCGTAGACACGTTTGATCAGCGGCGCGGGGTCGGCGAGCGGATCCCGGCGGAGCACTACGGCTCCTCGGTCTCGCGGAACTCGCGGATCTCGTCCGCCAGCGGGTTCAGGCGTTCGGCCTCTCGGAGCGCCTCCTCCCGCTCGGCGCCGGAGCTCGCTTCCGCCAGGCGAAGCCACAACAGCCAGTCGGTGGGCTCGTTGTCGATCGCTTCCTGGAAGCTCTCTCGCGCGCCGGCGGTGTTCCCCTGGGCGAGTTGCGCCTCGCCGAGCCGCTGCCAGGGCTCCGACGACCACGGCGCCCAGTCCTGCGCCTTGCGCGCTTCGTCTGCCGACTTTTGAAGATCGGGTGGGCTCGCGACCGCCGCATCGTCGCTCGCGGCCAGCGCGCTCGAGCCGACAAGGCCGACGAATGCGGCGCCGGCCATCATGGCCGCGACCACCCCCGCTGCGACCCTGAGCCGGAAGCCGGGAACGAGCTCCGAGCCTGGTGGCGCCCGAAGCGCGATCAACGCCACGCCGGCTGCGAGCGCGGCGACCGTGACCGCCGGCAGCTCCCAGTCCCAGTCGACCGCCGCGTGGACGAGGTACGCGACGTACGCGCCGATCGCGCCGGCCGCGAGCGGGTGCCGGCGGGCGCCGAACGCGGCGGCGACCGGAGCCGCCAGCGCCAGGAGCAGCAGGACGAGCCCGATCGGCCCTAGCTCACCAAGTGTCTCGAGGTAGAGGTTGTGGGCGTCGCGGACCTTGTGCTCGATGGGTCGGTGCTCGTTCCAGTACTGCTCGTAGGTGCCTGCTCCCTCGCCGAGGATGGGGTTGTCCCGCCACTGGTTCCACGCTTCCTCCCAGAGCTCAGCCCGGTAGCTGCCTGTGAAGGTGAACAGGCGGTCGCCGAGGTCCGAGCCCGAGCCCGAGGGCGGCGCCTTGAACGAGTCGTAGGCCTTTTCGACCATGTCCACGGGGCCGCCGAACCGGACGACGACTGCGGACAGGGCACCCACTGCCACCACCGCGACCACGACAGCGAACGCCAGTCGCACGTTGCGCGACGGCTCGTATCGCCGCTCGGCGACTGACAGCGCAACGGTGGCGCCTGCCGCGACGAGCGCCAGCAGCACGATGATGATCGCGAGCTCGCCGCCCTGGTCGGTGACGGCGCTGAGCGGCGCGTCGCGACTGATGAGCCCTTCGTAGCTCGAGCCGATCAACGCCGCGATCAGGGCGGGAATCCCCACGACGAATAGCGCAACAATGAGCTGGAGCCTGCGCGGATCGAGCGCGACGGCGGCTGCGAGCCCCGCGATGAGCGCGATCCACGCACCGCGGCTGAACGTGAAGTAGAGCGCGGGAAGCATCACGACGAACGACGCGGCCGCGAGCGCGCGGACTATCACGCTCCGCTCTCGCGCCACCGCGCCGAGCGCGAGAAGCAGTCCGAGCGTGACGAAGATGGCGAAGCCGTTCCAGTACCCGAGCGGCTCGGAAAGGCGGTACTCCGACACCGAGTCGTAGGCGCCGAGCCGTTCGGGGAAGAGCCGCGTCGCGAGCCCGTAGGCGGAGATGAGCACGAGCCCGGCGAGCACGCCTCGGAGGAGCGCGGGCGCCGTTTCGCGCCGTACGACCAGCACGAAGGCTGCTGCCACCCCTGCGTAGGCGAGCATCCGGAAGCCCTCGAGCACGGTCTGGGTCGTGTTGTCGCTCCAGAGCAGCGAGAGCCAGGTCCAGGCGGCGAGCGCGGTCAGTCCGCTGAGGAACACCGCGGCGAGACGGCCGCCATGCAGCGCGGCGCGACCGAGGAGTAGCCAGGCGATGACGACCCAGAGCGAGACGAGAGCCGTCCAGCCCCAGGCCGGCGGGAAGTAACCGCCGTCCGCGGCCCCGAGCGCCGCGACGCCCAGGGCGGCAGCGACCCCCACCGCGACGTGCGAGAGGTCAGGGACGAACGTGCGCGGGCGCACCGCTGAGGCGGCCGCATCGCCACCGATGCTCTCGGGCTGGGCTCCGCGCACCTCGTTCAGAGGGTACAGAGGACGTCTGTCGGCGAGCTACGCGCCGTAGGTCTCGGCGTACCAGCGGTAGGTGTCCGCGAGACCGTCCTCGAGCTGGATCTCGGGGCGCCACCCGAATGTCTTGGCGGCCGCGGTCGAGTCGATCGCGCTGCGGGTCAGCTCCCCGGGCCGCAGCGGCTCCAGCTGCGGCTCGGCCGACGTCCCGGCGGCTCGCTGAAGGCCGTCCAGGACGTCGAGCACCGACACCTCACGACCCCAGCCGAGGTTGAACGTCCCGGCCGCAGGTGTGGCCGCGAGTGTGACGAAGGCGCGCGCGATGTCTCCGACATGGATGTAGTCGCGCGTCGGCGTACCGTGTCCGTATGCGACGACCGGCCGGTCGTGCAGGAGCCGCTCGCTGAAGATGGCGACGACGCCGGCCTCTCCGTGGGGGCTCTGACGCGGGCCATAGACGTTCCCGAGCCGGAAGACGGCATGGTCGATCCCGTGGAAGCGGGCGAGAGCGCCAACGAACGCCTCCGCGGCCTGCTTCGAGGCGCCATAGGGCGAGAGCGGCTGCGCAACGTAGGACTCGTCCGTCGGGATGGGCGCGCCCTCGCCGTAGAGCGCGCCGCCGGTGGATGCGAAGACCGTCCTCGCCTGATGCCCGGTCGCGGCGTTGAGGATGTTGAACGTGCCCAGGACATTCGAGTCGAAGTCTCGCTTCGGCTCCTTGACGGAGACCGTCACGCTCGCCTGGGCGGCCAGGTGGCAGACGTACTCGGGCTCGAAGCCGGCGAACGCCTCGTGGACGCGGTCGCCATCGGCGATGTCGAGCTCGGCGAGGGTCGCCCGGCCCGGGACGTTGTCGCGCGAGCCGGCCGAGAAGTCGTCAACGACGAGCACCTCGTCGCCTTGCTCGACGAACGCGTCGGCCACGTGCGAGCCGATGAACCCGGCTCCGCCAGTCACGACGACCCTCACCTCAGCGCCCGGTTCCGTTCGGCGCAAGCTGCTGGCAGCTCGGGCAGTACCAGGTGCCGCGGCCCGCGGCACGTGTCTTACCGATCTGGTCGCCGCACCGGTAGCAGGGCTCGCCCTCGCGGCCGTAGACGCGGAGCGCGGTCTGCATGCGCCCCGGCTCGCCATCCGGCGTGCGGTAGTCGCGCAGGGTCGTCCCCTGACGCGCGATTCCCGCCTTGAGTGCATCACGGACGGCCTTGTGGAGTCGCTTCAGCTCGTCCGCGTCCAGGTCGCCGGCGGGACGAAGCGGGTGGATCTGCGCTCGCCAGAGCGCTTCGTCGGCGTAGATGTTCCCCATCCCCGCTGCCGCGCGCTGGTCCAGAAGCGCTGCCTTCACGGGCGCACGCCGCCGGTCGAAGCGCGCGGCGAGGCTCGCGGGTGTGAATGCCCGGGTCAGCGGCTCCTCTCCCAAACGCTGGGCGAGATAGCCCTCTTCCTCGCCCGGCTCGAGCAGGAGCCACGTGCCGAACCTCCTGACGTCGCGATAGATGATGTCCGATCCGTCGTCTAGCGTGACAACGACTCGGAGATGCGGATCGTGCTCGGGCGCTCCGTCGCTCTCGTGTCGCACTGTCCCCGTCATGCGGAGGTGGATCAGGAGAACGCGACCGGATTCGAACCGAACAACCAGATACTTGCCGCGCCGCTCGACGGCCGCCACGGTCTCTCCCTCGAGCTCGGCCGCGACCTCACGTGGCTCGACGGGCCGGGTCACGCGGGGATCGCGGATCTCGACACGGTCGAAACGCCGGCCGACGAGGACGGGCTCGAGGCGCACGCGAACCGTCTCGACCTCGGGCAGCTCGGGCACAGGGCAAGCCTAGCCGCGTCCTTGTGGGACAGAGCTACGTGAGCGTCTCGAGGATCACGCCGCCCGGCTGCGAAGCCTCGTTCGCGAGCTCGTAGGCGGCCTCGACCTCGGTTGCCGCGGCCTCGGCGGACGCGTCGTCTCGAGCGTGGATCTCGGCGAGGACGTCGCCCTCGTCGACGCTGTCGCCGCGCTTCGCCCGGCAGACGATGCCGACGGCATGATCGATCGGTGCGTCCTTGACGGCTCGGCCTGCGCCGAGGTGGACCGAGGCCATGCCGACTGCGAGGGCACCGAGGCGCGCGACGGTTCCTGCCCGCGACGCCGTGAGCTCGCGGACGACCGGCGCCTGCGGCAGCGCGTCCTCATCGGGGTCGCCGCCCTGCGCGCGGACCCAACGGTCGTATGCCCCGAGCGCGGAGCCGTCGTCGAGCGCCGTCGCGACGCGAGCGCGCGCATCGCTCAGGTCGCCGCTGTCGCAGAGCGCCACGAGGTGCGCGGCGGACGCAACGGAGAGCTCGGTCAGATCCGCCGGCCCCTCCCCGCGGAGGGTCGCGACGGCCTCGCGAATCTCGAGCGCGTTGCCGACGGCCTGGCCGAGCGGCTGATCCATGTCGGTGAGCTCGCAGACGACGCGGCGGTCGGCCCTCCGCCCCAGCTCGAGCATCGCCTCGGCCAGCTTGCGGGCGTCGTCGATCGACTTCATGAAGGCACCGTCGCCGACCTTGACGTCGAGGACGATCGCGTTCGCACCCGCGGCAATCTTCTTGGACATGATGCTGGCCGCGATCAGCGAGACGTCCTCGACGGTCGCGGTGACGTCGCGAAGCCCGTAGAGCTTCTTGTCGGCGGGAACGAGCTCGGCGGTCTGGCCGATGATCGCGATGCCGACGTCACGAACCTGGTCGACGAACTCGTCGCGCGAGAGCTCGATCCGGAAGCCCGGGATCGACTCGAGCTTGTCGAGCGTCCCGCCCGTGTGGCCCAGACCGCGCCCGCTCATCTTTCCGAACGGCACGCCGCAGGCGGCCACGAGCGGACCGACGACGAGCGACGCCTTGTCACCCACGCCACCCGTCGAGTGCTTGTCGGCGACCAACCGACCGATCTCGGCCTGCAGGTCGATCGTGTCGCCGCTCCGCACCATCGCGTCCGTGAGCGCATATGTCTCGCGCCCGTTCAGGCCGCGGAAATAGACGGCCATGCAGAACGCCGCGAGCTGGTAGTCGGGGATCTCGTCGCGCGCGTACCCGAGCACGAGCTCGGTGAGCTCGTCGTCGGCGAGCTCACCGCCGTCCCGTTTCCGTTGGATCAGCTCAGCGGGACGGATCACTTCTGCGCGACGAAGACGGTTGGCAGCCGGCGCACCCGGATCGGCCCGGTCACGGGCGGGACCCGTGCGCCCTGGAGCAGGATTAGCGAATCCACGTACGCATGCACCGCGTCGGCATCCGCGAAGACGAGCCAACCGTGGGCGTCGCGCGTTTCGATGGTCGAGAAGTAGCTCGGCAGGATCTCGGCGGCGTCTTCGGCCGTGAAGTTCGACGTCAGGCGCTCGCGCCCGAGCAGGTCGTACAGCTCCCTCAGGTGATCCCGCCCGTTCGTCACAGCGACGAGTTGACCTCCCGGCTCGAGTACCCGGGCCATCTCAGCCAGGCCGCGCTCGATCGGATCAACGTGGTAGAGCATCCAGGCGGCAACGACGCAGTCGAAGCTCTCGTCCGCGAACTCGAGCTGCTCGGCGCGTCCCAGGCGCGCGTCGACGCCTCGGCTGCGAGTGATCTCGACCATCCGCTCGGACTGATCGACGGCGATGACGTCGGTCCCGAGCTCCCGCACAAGGCGCTCCGCGAGCTCGCCCTCGCCCGGTCCGAGCTCGAGGATCCGGCGTGGCTGTGCCTCGACGATCGCGTCGTAGAGCACTTCGCGTGCGTCCGGTCCCTCCGCGCCCGAATGGGCCGCCTTCCGAGCCGCCAGCCGCGTTTCGTCGACGTACTCGGCGCCGACGACCGCTGGGTCGCTCATGCTCATGGCTCGACGATCGGCGCGCCGGGCAGCCCGCGCACTCCCGAACGACCGCCCATCCACCGGTTCACGGTGGCCCCGACGTCGCCGAACTCCCCGTCGTGCCGCGAGCCTCGGGCGTTCCGGCCCTCGACGTAGGCGAGCAGCAGCGCGTGCTCGCGCGAGTGGTCGGTGGACGGCGTGGTGGGGTCACAGCCGTGATCGGAGGTGATGATCAGGAGATCGCCGTCCTTCAGTGCGCCGAGCAGGTCCGGGAGGCGCCGGTCGAAGTCCTGCAGGCAGCGGTGGAAGTTCACGGGGTCGTTCCGGTGTCCCCAGAGCATGTCCGTCTCGACGAGGTTGACGAAGATCACCCCGTCGTCGAGCTCCTGCAGCAGCCGCTCCGTGACCGTGATGCCCTCGACGTTCGACCTCGTCGGGTGCGACTCGTCGACGTCCATACCCGCGAAGATGTCGCGGATCTTCCCGACACCGTGGACCTGGTGGCCTTTCTCTCGCACGAGGGTCAGGTAGTTCGGCTGGCGCGGCTTCAGCGACCAGTCGTGCCGGTCGGGCGTCCGTGTGTAGTTGCCCGGCTCGCCCTCGAACGGTCTCGCGATCACGCGGCCGACCGCGTGCTTGCCGGTCAGGAGCCCGCGGGCCGTCTCGCAGCCCGCGTACAGCTCCTCCAGCGGGATCGTCCCCGTGTGCGCGGCGATCTGGAAGACGCTGTCACCGGACGTGTAGACGATCCACTTGCCCGTCTTCTGGTGCTCCTCGCCCAGCTCGTCGATGATCTCCGTGCCCGAAGCCGGCTTGTTTCCGAGCACCCCTCGACCGGTCCGGTGCGAGAACGGATCGATGACCTCGAACGGAAAGCCGTGCGGATAGGTCGGGAACGGCTGCGCGGTGACGACGCCCATGAGCTCCCAGTGTCCTGCAGTCGTGTCCTTGCCCTTCGAGCGCTCGAGCAGCCGGCCTGCGATCGCCGGCGCCCCCGGTTGAGGCGGGCAGCCCTCGAGCTCCTTGACGTTCCCGAGCCCGAATGCCTCCAGATTCGGCAGATCGAGCCCACCGACTGCGCGGGCAACGTTTCCGAGCGTGTCGGAGCCTTCGTCGCCGTAGTCCGCCGCATCCGGCAACTCTCCCGCCCCGACGGCGTCGAGGACGATGACGCACGCCCGTGGCATGGGGCTATTCTAAGTTTGCTTTGGAAACCGTTCTCGGCCTCATCGGCATGGTCCTCTTCATCATCGGGACGATCTCGCTCGCCGCGGGCGTCACGTACGCGATCGTCCGCATCTCGCCGACGAAGCGCCGCGAGAAGAGCTCGGCGAAACCGGCGTCCTAGACCGGCGAGAGCGGCAGGACGTCCTCCAGCGGCGTGAAGGCGAGGTCGTGCGCCTCGGCGACCGCCTCGTACGTGATCCGTCCGTCCAGCACGTTCACGCCTCGGGCCAGTGCCCGGTCGCGTGCGAGCGCCTCGCGCAGGCCGTGATCTGCGATCGCCTCCACGTAGGGCAGCGTCGCGTTCGTGAGCGCCTTCGTCGAGGTGATCGGGACCGCGCCCGGCATGTTCGCGACGCAATAGTGCGTCACTCCGTCGACCATGTAGACGGGATCCGTGTGCGTCGTCGGCTTCGACGTCTCGACGCAGCCGCCCTGGTCGATCGCGACGTCCGCGACGACCGAGCCTTCCTTCATGCCCGCGACCATCTCCCGCGTGATCAGCTTCGGGGCGAGCGCACCGGGAATGAGCACGGCGCCGATGACGAGGTCCGCCTCGGCCACCGACTCCTCGATCTGGAGTGCATTCGACATCAGGAGCGTGACCCGCGAGCCGAGCACCTCCTCCAGGTGCCGCATCCGGTCGATCGAGCGCTCGAGGATCGTCACCTCGGCACCCAGCCCGAGCGCGATGACCGCAGCGTTGTAGCCGACCATGCCGCCGCCGATGACGACGGCCTTTCCGGTCGCGACACCGGGGACGCCGCCGAGCAACAGCCCGCGCCCGCCTCGCGGCTTCTCGAGGAACGTGGCTCCTGCCTGTGACGCCAGCCGCCCCGCGATCTCGCTCATCGGAGCGAGCAGCGGCAGCGCACGGTCGTCGGTCTCGACGGTCTCGTAGGCGACGCAGGCCGCGCCGCTCTCGATCAGCGCCCTCGTGAGCTCCTCGCTCGCCGCGAGATGGAGGTACGTGAACAGGACCTGGCCCTCTCGCAGCCGACCGAACTCCTCGGGGATCGGCTCCTTCACCTTGAGCACGAGCTCGGAGTCGCCCCAGACCTCCTCGACGGTGCCGATCCTGGCGCCGACGGCGGTGTAGGCGACGTCGGGGAACGCGCTTCCCTCGCCCGCACCCTGCTCGACGACAACGCTGTGCCCGTGCCGCGTCAGCTCGAGCGCGCCCGCAGGCGTCAGCGCGACGCGGTACTCGTCCTGCTTGATCTCCTTGGCGACGCCGACGTTCATCGTCTGGATTATTCCGCTAGGCGGCGGCAAGCCGCTCGACGAGGAGGCGCTCCTCCGGGCCGAGCCACGGCGGCGCCCCCGCCGGCGCGTTCTCCGCTGCGTGCCGCGGGTTTCGCGTCGCGGGGATCACGACGTCGACGCGGTCGTCCGAGAGCGCCCACTTGAGAAGCGCCTGAGCCCAGGTCTCGACGCCGAGCTCGCGCAACGGCTCGAGCTCCTGCGGACCGGGCTCACGCCGAAGCAGCCGGCCCTTGCCGAGCGGGCGCATGACGATCACGGCGATCCCGAGCTCGGCGGCGAGCGGTAGCAGCTCCCGCTCGCACTCGCGCTCGCCCGGGTTGTACGGGAGCTGCACGGTCTGGAAGCGGCCGGTTCGCATCGCCTCCGCCAGCTCGCGGAACGCGGCGGGGTCGTAGTGCGTCACGCCGATGTGCGCGATCCGACCGGCTTCGCGCTCCTCCTCGAGCCACGGAAGGTGCTCGCGCCAGCCGACGAGGTTGTGCACCTGCTCCACGTCGACGTGCTCGAAGCATTTGCGCTGATTCGCGTACTGCGCCCTGCCCTCCTCGACGGTCCGTGCCCAGATCTTCGTGGCGACGACCGCCTGGTCGCGCCGGCCGTCGAGCGCCGCGCCGAGGGACCGTTCCGCCTCCCCGTACATCGGCGACGAGTCGACGAGACGCGTCTCGGACGCGAGCGCAGTGTCCAGCACGTCCCGCGCCAGTTCCGAGTCGCCGCCGAACGTGTCCCACGTGCCGAGGCCGACGACCGGCCCCAGCCTTCGCTCCTCCATCAGGCGGCGACCTTCTCGCGCGCCACCTCGCCGGCCGCGAACGCGCACATGAAGAAGCACGGATCGTCCTCGAGCCGGCGGCCCATGTGCGACATCGGCAGGCGGGCGCAATGCTCGTGCCACCCCTCGACGTCCACTTGCTCGCGCGGTTCGAGCCACTCCGGCGCGTCCAGGCCGCGCGGCCAGGCGATGGTCACGTCGCCGAGGCACAGGTCGAGGATCGCGCGCACGTGATGGGAGACGCCGAGGTGACGCTCCCGCCGGTCGGCCTCCGACATGCGCACCGCGAGGATCGCGGTCCCGCCCAGAGCGATCGCGGTGTTGGCGGCAACGGCGGCGGCAATGCCGCCGTGACCAAGGGGCGTCGCGGTTCCGACGATCCCAGGCCCGATCGAGCAGATGACGGCGTCGAAGCTCTGGGCCGCACACCAGGCGAGCGCCGACGCGGGCGTCACGGCCTGGACGTCGCCGTCGGTGCAAGGCGACGCGGCGACCGCCACCTCGAGCAGTCCCGCGCGCTTCAACGTCCTCACCGTGTCCGACAGAGACACGGGGAGAGCCCCGCCGCCAAGCTGGACGTAGGCGACCCGCAGGCCCCGCCCCAGGCCCGCGCGGACCGGGGCAAGCTGGCTGTGGAGCGAGCAGCAGACGACCGGCAAGCCGTTGAGCCGCTCCGCCAGCGGTCCGTCCTCTTCGACATGCCTCGCCGCAGCCTGGAGAGGCGTATACGGGAGGGTCATCACGTGCGCCCCATCCTCCGAGCCGGCGTCGAGGCCCCGCGTGAGGTTGGCGTACAGGACGTCGAATCCACCCGACCCGAGCTCGAGCTGGCGCGCCTGGACGTTCACGAGCACCTCGTCGCCGATCTCGACCGGCCCGGTCAGGCGCGGGTAGGCGATCGTCGGCTCCCCGTCGACCTCGAGCCGCGTCAGGTCTTCGTGCTCCTCCGTGATTCCGGTGACCGTGCCGCGCCTGAGGCTAAGCGGCATGGCCTTCGCGAGCCACGTCGACGAGCGCGAGGGTCACGTCGACCATGCGCTCGAGGTCGGCGACCGCGATGTGCTCGTCGGGCGTGTGGATCTCCATCATCCCGTTCGCGAGGTTCACGCAGGCCTTGCCGCGCTCGTTGAAGACGTTCGCGTCCGCACCGCCCCCGGTGAGCCCGAGCTGCGGCTCGACGCCCGTGCGCCGGAGCGCCTCGCACGCGAGCGCGACGGGAAGGTCGCCGCGGTTGAAGCGGTACCCGCGGTAGCTCTCCGCGACCGTGGTCTCGGCCTCGCACTGCTCGAGCGCGGCGGCGAAGGTGATCGTCTCGAGGATCTCCCGCACGAGGTCGGAGAGCTTCTGCTCGGTGTGCGACCGGACGTCGATCGAGAAGGAGCATCGCTCGGGGACGATGTTCTTGGCGGTTCCGCCGGAGATGAGGCCGACGTTCGCCGTGGTCTCGTCGTCGAGACGCCCGAGGCGGAGATCGGCGATGGCCCGCGAGGCGGCGGCGATCGCGGATCGACCCTCCTCGGGAGCCATGCCCGCATGCGCGGCCCTGCCACGGATCACCACCTCGATCTGACTCGCATGCGGAGCGCCCAGGATGACGCCGCCGACGGGCGCTCCCTGGTCGTAGACGAACCCCGTTTCGGCCTCCAGTCGGGACGCATCGAACGCCTTGGCACCCTGGAGCCCGACCTCCTCCTTGGGCGTGAAGAGCAGCTCGATCCCTGCGTGCGGGCGATTCTCGGCCAGGATTCTTCTGGCTCCCTCCAGCATCGCCGCGACGGCCGCCTTGTTATCGGCGCCGAGGATCGTGCCGCCGGCGTTTCGCACCACCCCGTCCTCGACGACGGGCTCGAGCGCGGCCGTCGGGGGCACCGTGTCGAGATGCGCGCAGAGGAAGATCGGGACGCCACCGTTCTGAGAGGTCGCGGGTAGGCGGGCGAGGAGGTTGCCCGCGTTGGAGCCGATCCGAGGGCCGGCATCGTCCTCGTCCACCTCCAGAGCGAGCCCCTCGAGATACGCCCTGACCCGGTCGGCGACCAAGCGCTCCTCACCCGGTGGGCTGGGGATCGCAGCCAGCTCGGTGAAAAGGTCGAGGACGTCCGACATGGGGCGAGTGTACGGGCTGGCGTGGGCCGCTTTCCCTGATGGCCATGGCCATTTTGGCCATCTTGCCGAGCGCGGGCGAATCCACGAACGTGAGGCCCAATGATTCGCCTCTGTGCCGAATCTGCGCCGGTTCTCCTCGGACGGGCGGCGGCGGGAGAGCCTGAATCTACGTTGGCGTTTCTGGCAACTACACGAGGGAGACGCCATGAAACGCCTGCTGCTCATCGCCGCGCTCGCCGCCGTGGCCTCGCTGTTCGCGGTCAGCCCGGCGCTCGCGGTGCCGCTCGTACTCGGTGCTGGCACCGCCTCAGCCGAGGAAGGCACCGGGAGCGAACTGATTCCCGAGTGCGTGGTCGGAGGAGACCCGGCTTACTGCCCGCCGCCTCCACCGCCGCCACCACCGCCCCCGCCTCCACCACCGCCCCCTCCGCCCCCTCCACCACCACCACCACCGCCCACGCCTCCTCCGCCACCGCCGGACACGGATCTCGACGTCGGAACCTTCGAGACATCGGGCTCGTCACTCGAGTACTTCGGAACGGCCCGGTGCAAGCGGCAGACGTTCACGCAGACGTTCACCCAGGCGAACCTCTACTCGGTCATGCGGTACGGGGGCAGCTTCAGAGTCTGCTACCGGCCTGGGAACGGGATCGTCTCCTACTCGGACGTCCACGGCGACATGACCTGGACGCGCATTCCGTGGGAGTGGCGGGGAAACGACAACGACTACCCACACGCCGTCAAGTACTCCCGCCACGTCGTGTTCAGGTATCGAGGGTCAGCCGCGTTCTGCATCGTCCCGTACGCGTGCGGGCCGACGAAGCACCCGTGGGTGACGATCGTCTTCTACGACAACAACACCCTCACGAAGGAAGCCGGTGTCGCGTAGGACGATAGTCCTCAGCATCGTCGCGATCTCGATCGTCGTTCTGGTGGTGATCCAGATCGCGAGCGGAACGCTGACGAGCTGAAGCGCTAGGCCGGTACGCGGGCCTGCTCGGCGGTGACGCCGCCGCGGGCCCGCGCCCGGGCGAGCGCGGCGCCGATGAACTCGCGGAAGAGGGGCGCCGGCCGGGTCGGCCGCGACTTGAACTCGGGGTGGAACTGGCTGGCGACGAACCAGGGGTGGTCGGGCAGCTCGATGATCTCGACCAGGCGGCCCTCCTGGTACGTCCCCGAGACGACGAGCCCCGCCTCCTCCAGCGCCGGCCGGAAGTGGTTGTTGACCTCGTACCGATGGCGATGCCGCTCGTTGACGACCTGCTCGGAGTACACGTCGCGGGTCCGCGTCCCCTCGGCGAGCTCGACCGCCTGTGCCCCGAGCCGCATCGTGCCGCCGAGGTCCTCGACCTCCTTCTGCTCGGGAAGCAGGTCGATAACCGGGTACGGCGTCTCGGGATCCATCTCCGTCGAGTTGGCGCCCTCGAGCCCCGCCACGTGCCGCGCGAACTCCGAGACCGCGACGTGCATCCCGAGGCAGATGCCGAGATACGGGATGTCCCGCTCGCGGGCGACCCGGCAGGCGGTGATCTTGCCCTCCCAACCGCGTGAGCCGAACCCGCCTGGGACGAGCACGCCGTCGACTTGCTCGAGCTCCTCCCGAGCCTCCTCGAGCGACATCCCCTCAGCGTCCACCCAGCGGACGTTGACTCGCGCGCCCTGATGTATCCCGGCGTGCTTCATGGCCTCGTGCACCGAGAGGTACGCGTCGTGGAGCTTGACGTACTTCCCGACCAGCGCGATCTCGACCGACTCTCGACGCTCGTCGATCCGCTCGATCAGCTGGTCCCAGTCGGCCAAGTCCGCGTCTTCGACGGGCAGGCCCAACTTCTCGGAGACCATCGTGTCGAGGCCCTGCTTGCTGAGCGCCCGCGGGACGAGGTACACGTCCGAGACGTCGATCGCAGAGATCACAGCAGCTGAGTCGACATCGGCGAAGAGCGCGATCTTGTCCCGGATCTCCGAGGAGAGCGGCTCGCGCGAGCGCGCGACGACGATGTCGGGGTGGATACCGATGCGCCGGAGCTCGTTGACGGAGTGCTGCGTCGGTTTCGTCTTCAGCTCGCCGGCGTGCTCGATGAACGGAACGAGTGTGACGTGGAGGTAGATGACGTTTTCCTGGCCGACCTCACGGCGGAACTGGCGGATCGCCTCGAGGAACGGCAGGGACTCGATGTCGCCCACGGTGCCGCCGATCTCGGAGATGACGACGTCCGTGTCGCTGGCCTCGGCAATCGAGCGGATCCGGCTCTTGATCTCGTTTGTGATGTGCGGGATCACCTGGACGGTGGAGCCCAGGTACTCGCCCTTCCGCTCCTTGCGGAGGACGCGGTCCCAGATCGAGCCTGCGGTGTGGTTTGCATTCCGCGCAAGGTTCTCGTCGATGAAGCGCTCGTAGTGCCCGATGTCCAGATCGGTCTCGGCGCCGTCCTCGGTGACGAAGACCTCGCCGTGCTGGAACGGGCTCATCGTCCCGGGGTCGACGTTCAGATACGGGTCGAACTTCTGCACCTGCACCTTCAGGCCGCGCGCCTTCAGCAGCCGGCCGAGGGACGCGGCCGTGATGCCCTTCCCGAGTGAGGAGACGACGCCGCCGGTGATGAAGACGTACTTCGGCGGCCGGTCTCTCACGGCCGGCGCCCGAATTCGTCGATGTGCGCGAGACCCGGCGTGCGCTCGATGAGCTCGCCGAGCGAGCGTCGTTCACCGAGGAGGGTGAGCCCGGCAAGCGCCCCGATCGCCAGCCAGCGGCCCCGTGCCGTGAGTCGACTCACGGAACTCAACCCTAGCATCGCGCCCAGCGCGTTCGATCCGGTATCCCCGAGCATCGTCTTCTCACGAAGATCGTAGGGAAGCAGGAGGACGGCGATCCCGACCGGCGACCGGGTGAGAACGGCGCCCGCGAGGTACGCCTTCAGGGCACGGCCAGGGCGGGTGTCGAGCTGGTTCAGCGAGTTCGCAGCGAGGCCGACGAGCAGTGCGCCGGAGACCTTCCGCGTCGCGAGCAGCCCGACGAGCGGGATCCCGACGAGCTTGAGGACGCCCGTCGTCGCGCCCGCTTGCAGGTGGGCGCGGAAGCCGCGCTCCGGCCCGCTCCAGAGATCGTCCGCAAGACCCAGTGCAGCCACGAGGGCGACCGACGGGTCACCGCGGGCACCGAGCACCGCGCCGACGAGCGGCAGTCGCAACCCGCGGTGGTTCGTCGCCTGTGGGCCGGTCGCGAGCACGGCGTCCAGCAGCTGGCGTCCGCGGTGCAGGAACCCGGAGGCGTCGCGGCCGGTCGCACGATGGCGGAGCGGCAGCTCGATCTCGGCGATCGAGACCCTCGCTCGTGCCGCGTCGATCGAGGCACCGACCTCGCAGCCGAACCCGGCCGCAAGCGGGAAGCAGGCCGCGCGCGCCTTGGCGGAGAAGGCCCGCTGGCCGGAGAGCGGCTCGGTCGCGACGAAGCCGGAGCGCGCACGGATCAGCGCGCGCGCTGCGCTCTTTGCGATCCCGAAGCCGCCGCCCTGCCGCTCGGAGAAGACCGCGATCGCCAAGTCGGCTTCGGCACTCGCAAGCGGACGGAGATCGCCGTCGAGATCCGCGTCGCACACGAGGATGTCGCCCGGCGGGGCTTCCCGCTCGGCGAGCGTCAGCGCCTGGCCCTTTCCGCGCGCAGGCAGGCGCAGGGCCCGGGCGCCCGCCCGCTCCGCCGCCTCCGCGGTGCCGTCGGTCGAGCCGTCGTCGGCCACGAGCACCTCGGCACCCGGGAACTGCTCCCGCAACCGGGCGACCGTCGGGCCGATGCGCTCCGCCTCGTTTCGGGCCGCCACCAGGACGGCGACCGGCGCGCTCTTAGCCACCCGGAAGCGGGGCGAGCGGCAAGGGCTCGATCGGCACCGGCAGGGTCCCGTCTTCGGCGGACGTTTTCAGGCCGTAGTGACCGTCCGGGCCCCCGGCGAGCAGAAGCGCGAGCGCCAGCCTGCCTGGCTGCGTGTCCACCGAGTCCACGCTCGAGATGCCGTTCGCCTTGTAGACGGGGATGCGGGAAGGACGCTGGTCGGTTCCCTCGATCCCGACGACCGGCACGGTGCTGCCCGCCAGGCCTGCGTAGAGGCCGTCCAGGAACATCCGGGTCGGCGCGTCGGTCGCAACCCCCGTGTGTGCGACGACGACGGCGTCGGACTCCGTCGAGGGATCACCGCGGTGGTCCTGCACGAGGACAGGGATCAGCGCGTCCCAGAAGGGCGTCTCACCGCCCTCGACGAGCTCCTCACCCAGCCGCCGGCCGACCTCTTCCATCGACAGCCCCTGAAACTCAGGCTCGAGCGCGTCGGTGACAGCTTCGGGATCGATCGGAAGCTCGAACGCCTCGCGTTCGACGACGGCGGGCCCGGAGGCGTCCTGAAGCGTCTGCTCGACCGCGTCGAGCGCAGCGTCGTCGGGCTGCCCGGTGAAGAGGAGCGCGACGCGCTTGCCGCGGAGCCGCCCGTTCATCAGCGGCAGATACGTGTTGGCCACATAGTCCTCGGCCGCATCCCGCTGTCGGCGCAACAGATCGGCCTGGGCAACCAGGTCGTCGTTGCGCTGCTGAAGCTCCTCGATCCGGTCCTGGAGCACGCGCCGCTCGCTTCCCTCGACGTCCGTGCGGGTCGCCAGCCCGGCACCGACGAGGATGCCGATGATGAGCGCCAGGAAGACAGCCGCCAGCGAGGCGACGTGATACCGAAGGTCGAACAAGCCGCCGTAGGTTAGAAGCCCAGCAAATCGCGCAGGCGCAGTCCGAGCTCCTCGAGCGCGAACCGCAGCTGCGGTGAGACCGCGACGGCCACGACCAGCGCGCCCAGGCCGGCGGCCGCGACGAGCACGAGCGGCCAGATCCCGACCTGGCGGCTCACGAGGCGGGAGACGCCCTTGGCGTCGACGAGGATCTCTCCCACTCGGAGGCGGGTCATGAAGGTCGATGCCATGCCCGAGCGGTTGCGCTCCAGGAACTCGATCAGGTTGAGGTGGGCGCCGACGGCGACGATCAACTCGGCGCCTTTCTCGTAAGCGAGCAGCAGCGCGAGATCCTCGCTCGTCGCCGGCGCCGGGACGACATGGTGGTCGAGCCCGAGCGCCCGCACGCGCTCCGCCCCGGGCGCGGTCCCGTTTTCGTAGGCGTGGAGGAGGATCTCCGCACCCGACCTCAGTGCGCGGTCCGAGACCGAGTCCATGTCACCGACGATCACATCTGGCTTGTAGCCGGCCTCGAGCAGCGCGTCGGCACCGCCGTCCACGGCCACGAGCACCGGGCGGAAGTCGCGCACGTACGGCCGGACGATCCGCAGGTCGCGCTTGTGGCCTGGACCCCGGACGACGACGAGGGCATGACGGTCGCGGAACCGTGTCTCGAGAGCCGGGAACCCGATTCCCTCGGACAGCAGCCGGCCCTCCTCCCGGAGATAGCGCATCGTGTTCTCGGCAAAGCTCTCCAGCGCTTCCGTCACCCGGCCCCGTTGCTCGCGGAGCGCATCCGCGAGGTCGTCTGCGCGGAGCTCCTGCCCCGCGGCGAGACGGGTGCCGTTCCGGAAGAGGCTTCCGCCGCGGACCGTGAGCAGCTCGCCGTCGTCGACCTTCTCGAACAGGTCCGCGCCCGGGGCGTCGATCAGCCGGACTCCACCGCGAACGAGGAGCAGCGGCCCCGGGTTGGGGTACCGGCCGGTCTGCGAGTTCGCCACGTTGACGACGACGCGCACGCCCGACTCGATCAGCTCTTCGGCCGAGACTCGATCGAGGTCGGCGTGGTCGATGATCGCGATGTCGTCGGCAGAGACACGGCGAACGAGGTGTTTCGTCCGGCGGTCTAGGCGTGCGTGGCCCTTGTACTCGACGAAGCTCATCCAACGGTCGAGAGAAACTCTCGACCGCCGAGCATACGTTGGAGCTCCTCCCGCCGCTCGCTCTCCTGGAGCTGCTCGATGCGTGTGTGCGTCGGGTCGCCGGGGACCTTTTCGACGCGGAGGTGCCGGTCGGCGACGCTCGCGATCTGCGGAAGATGGGTGATCGTGAGCACCTGCGAGCGCTCGCCCAGCCTTCGCAGCGTCTGAGCAACCGCGTGTGCCGTCTGGCCGCCGATCCCCGCGTCGATCTCGTCGAACACGAGCGTCATCTTGCCGCCGGCAGCCGCGGCAAGCGCAAGCGCGATGCGGCTGAGCTCGCCGCCCGAGGCCGTCTCGGCGACGGGCGCGAACGGGAGGCCCGGGTTCGGGCGGATCAGGAACGTGACGGCGTCGCGTCCTGTCGAGCTCAGCTCCCGGTCGGCCAGCTCGACGTGGAACTCGCCGTCGCCGAGGCCGATTCCGCGGAGCTCGGCGGCTACGGCGCCCGCAAAGCGGTCGGAGGAGGACGCGCGCGCCTCGTGGAGGTCCGCGGCGACCGCCTCGACGCGCGCCTGGGCCTCCGAGAGGGCAGCGGCCGCCTCGGCCGCCGGGTCGGCGCCGGCCTCGCGCGCCTCCAGCTCGGCCCGAGCCGCGGCTGCACGCTCGAGCAGCTCCTCGTAGGAATCGCAGCGGAAGCGGCGCTTCGTGTCCGAGATCCGCTCGAGGTCGGCTTCGACGTGCTCGAGCCGGTCGGGCTCGGCCTCCAGTGAATCGAGGAAACCGCGAAGGTCCGCGCCGACGTCTGCGAGGCGGACCTGGAGGTCGCGCAGCTCGGTCGCCGCCGCCGAGAGCTCAGGGGCGAGCCGCTCGAGCGGCGCGATCGAGCGCTCCGCCTTCGCCGCCAGCACGGCCGCCCCCTCTCCGTCCTCGGGTGAGAGCGCCTCGGCCGCGGCCGCCGAGCCCTCGGCGAGCTCCGTGAGGTGACGCAGCCGCTCGCGCTCGGCGAGGAGCGACGCTTCCGAGGCGGGCTCGAGCCCCTTCGTGTCCTCCACGAGCGCCTCGAGCTCGGCGAGCCGCGCTTCCGCGGCAGCGGAGTCGGCCGTGATCTCGTCGTGGCGCCTTCGGGCGGCCGTGAGCTCGCGCCAGGCACCGCGGAGGTCGGCGCGCCGCCGGAGCTGGTCGTCGCCCAGGAACGAGTCGAACACCTCCAGCTGGTAGGCAGGACGCGCGAGCCGCCGCTGCTCGAATTGGCCCGACATTCCGACCAGGAGCTCGGTCGCCGCCGCGAGATCCTCGCGCGCGGCCGCCCTTCCCCACGCGTAGGCGCGGGTCCGGCCGTCCGGAAAGATCCGACGCGCGAGCACGAGCCCCGCTTCGTCCTCGGGCCGCAGTTCGGCGAGCGCCTCGAGCCCGTCGTCCTCGAAGAACCCGTCGGGAACGTCGAACTCCGCCTCGACGTAGGCCTCCCTCCCGGCCGGGCCGATCGCCTTGGCGTCGCCCTTCGAGCCGAGCAGCAGGCCGACCGCCTGCGCGAGGATCGTCTTGCCGGCGCCGGTCTCGCCCGTGATCGCGTTCAGCCCCTCCGAGAGCTCGAGCTCGGCCTCCCGGATCAGGACCAGGTTCTCGATGCGCAGTCGGCGCAGCACGCCGGTCAGGGTACGCAGCGGCTAGGACGCGAAGGTGTCGCGGTAGCGCCGGAAGAAGGTCATCTCCGGCAGCGTCGCGAGGAGGCTGACGGCGTCCGCCAGCCGGATCTGGACGGGCTCATCCGCGCCGATGGCCGCCACCTGGTGCCCATCGGCGATCAGCGCCACCTCGACGTCCGGCGTCAGGTTCGAGACGGCGAGCTCGCGGTTCCGCGGGACGACGAGTGGTCGAGCGTGGAGCAAGTGCGGCGCGACGAACGTGACAGCCATCGCGTCGAGGCCCCAGACGAGCACCGGGCCTCCACCGGAGAGGTTGTAGGCGGTCGAGCCGGACGGCGTCGACGCGATCAGACCGTCGCACGGAACGGTGCCCATGTCCTCGCCGGCGATCGACCAGCGGAGCTCGACCATCCGCCCGAGCACGCCGCTGTGGGCGACGACGTCGTTGACGGCCGGATGCCGCTCCCCGCCGACGTCGACCTCGAGCGTCGGCAGCTCGACCACCTCGAACTCGCCTTCGAAGGCGCGGCCCAGTCCTGGTTCCAGCTCGTCCTTGCCCATGGAGGCAAGGAACCCGACCCGGCCGTAGTTGACCCCGATTACCGGGACACCCGTACCGAGGAAGCGCTTGAGCGCACGCAGCATGGTTCCGTCGCCGCCGAGCACGACTGCGAGGTCCGGCGAGTCCTCGACGAGCTCGATCTTCCGGTCGGCGGCGAGGCGCTCGACGACGGCCACGGCGTCCGCCACGTCGGCCCGGCCGTGAGCGACGACCGTGACTCGGTTAACCGACGGCATCGGCGATCCAGTCGGCGAGCTCGGTCGGCAGCTCTGCGCGCTCCCGGTGAGCCAGGTGGAGGAAGAACTCGCGGTTCCCCTTCGGCCCCGGAAGGCCGGAGTCGGCGATCCCGCGGGTCTCGGCGTCCCAGTCGAGTGCGGCCCCCGCGACCTCGCGGAGCACCCGGCGGTGGATCTCCGGGTCGCGGACGACGCCGCCCTTGACGTCGGCCCGGCCCGCCTCGAACTGCGGCTTGACGAGGACGAGCGCCTCCCAGCCCGGCTCGGCGAGGCGGAGAACAGGCGGGAGCGCCTGGCGCAGGCTGATGAACGAGACGTCGCAGGTCACGAGCTCGGGCGCAAACGGCAGCTCCTCCAGGTGCCTCGCGTTCACGCCCTCCATCACCGTCACGCGCGGATCCTCTCGCACGCGCTCGTGCAGCTGCGCGCGACCGACGTCGAGCGCGATCACGCGCCGCGCTCCGTGCTGGAGAAGGACATCCGTGAACCCGCCCGTGGACGAGCCGACGTCGACTGCATCGCGACCGGTCGGGTCCACGCCGAGCTCTTCGAGAGCATGCGCGAGCTTCTCTCCGCCGCGCGACACGAATCTCGCCTGCTCGACGACCTCGAGCGGCACCGACTCGTCCACCTGCTGGCCGGCCTTGTCGAAACCGCGCACCCGGCCAGCCATCACGAGTGCCTGTGCCTGGGTCCGCGACTCAGCGAGACCGCGCTCCACGAGGAGAACGTCGAGCCGCTTCCTCATCGGTCCGTAGGCTAGAGGGATGGGGAGTCGCTCGGCCATCCTCCTCACGTTTGACCGTTGCACTCGCGCTGGCTGTACTGGCGCAGGCGCAGGCGCCCGTCACCGCGAGTGGGGCTACACCGAGGACTGCTGAGCGCGGACTGCGAGCTCGTCGACCAGACCGGCGAGCACAGAGGTGTCGGCGTCGATCTCGTCCAGCCCCGCTCTCGCTCGGGCCTCCGCCGCCGTGGCGAGCTCAATGGTGGCTGGACGACCGCGCTCCTCCACGAGCCCGTCGCCGTCGAGGAGATCGTCGACAGCCTGGTAGAGGAAGCCGTACTCGGCGCCGAACGCGCGCCAGGGGGGCTGAGCCTCCGGAGCGACGCCGGCGACCCAGAGCCCGCAGCCGATCGAGACCTCGAAGAGTCGGGCGGTCTTGAGCCGGTTCAGCTCCAGCCGGTCCTCGCGGCCGCCGTTGATGTCGAGGTACTGCCCGGCGATCATCCCCGACGTCCCGAGCGCAAGCTCACGGGCGACGTGCGGCTGCTCGTACCCGAGGGCGAGCGCGAACGCCTCGTTGAGGAGCGCATCGCCGGCGAGGATCGCCTGCGCCTCCCCGAAGCGGACATGCACCGTCGGCCGGCCGCGCCGCTCCTCGTCGTCGTCGAGAGCAGGAAGGTCGTCGTGGACGAGCGAGAACGAGTGGACGAGCTCCACGGCCGCGGCCGCGGCGAGCGCCTGGTCGGCGTCTCCGCCGGCCGCCTCCGTCGTCGCCAGGCAGAGCACCGGCCTGATCCTCTTGCCGCCGCCTGCGAGCGCGTAGCGGATGACCTCGTCCAGCCGCCCGAGCTCCGAGGAGAGCTCCAGCTCGGCGAGGAAGCGCTCGAACCGGTCTCGGAGCTCGTCAGGGCTGTGCATCGGCGTCGCGCTTCGCCTTGGCGATCTCGGCCTCGACGTCCTTCGCGATCTCGGAGAGCTCGCTGAGGATCTCGATCGCCTGGTCGGGGTCGGTCGCCGCCTCGAGCCTGCTGCGGGCTTCGTCGAGCCGCTCGAGCAGCTCCTCGGCCCGCGTCAGGTTCTCCTCCGGATTCGGCGTCTCCGTCTCGCTCATGCGACCTCCTCTCGGGCGATACGGCCCAGGATCCCATTCACGAGCTTGCCTGCCTCGTTGGAGGCGTACCGCTTCGCGAACCGCACGCCCTCGTCGATCGCGACTTCCGGCGGGATCTCGCCTTGCTCGATCTCGTAGATCGCCAGGCGGAGCACGTTCCGCTCGAGCGCGCCGAGCCGGTCAGCCGGCCAACCCACCGTCGCCTCGTCGATGCGGCGGTCGAGGTGCTCGGCGTTCTCGGCCACGGCCTGGGCGGTCTCCCAGGCGAAGTCGTCGACCACTCCCTCATACGTCGAGCCGAGGTCCTTCCCCGTCACGTCCCACTGGAACAGCATGAAGAGCGCGGCGCGGCGCGACGCCCGGCGGCTCTGGGTCACCGCGCCTCCGATCCAAGTAACAGACTGTTACTTGCCTCTGCCGGCGGGTGCTCCTCGAGGTAGCTGGTGGAGTACTCGCCGCGGGCGAAGCCCTCGCTGCGGATCACGTCGGCGGCCGCGGCGATCGTCGTCGGCAGCCCCGTGACCTCGAACTCGTTCAGCGCCCGCAGGCAGCGCGAGAGCGCGAGATCGCGGTCCGGCGCCCATGCGACCACCTTCGCAAGCAGGGAGTCGTAGTGGGGCGGCACGACGGCGCCGTCCTCGACGAACGTGTCCACCCGCACGCCCGGACCGAGCGGAGGGCGGAAGCGGTCCAGCCGGCCCGGCATCGGCATGAAGTCGCGCGCGGGGTCCTCCGCGTTCACGCGCACTTCGATCGCGTGCCCTTGGCGGGGGGCGCGGCCGGTCTGGGAGAGCGGCTCGCCGGCGGCGACCCGCAGCTGTTCGTGGACGAGGTCGATGCCGGTGACCAGCTCGCTGACCGGATGCTCGACCTGGAGCCGGGCGTTGAGCTCGATGAAGTAGAACGAGCCGTCGGGCCCGACGAGGAACTCGAACGTGCCGGCGTTCGTGTAGCCGATCGTGCGCGCCGCGCGCTCCGCGGTCGCCTCCATCTGCTCGCGCGACTCCGGGGTGAGCGCGCACGACGGCGACTCCTCGATCAGCTTCTGGTGGCGCCGCTGGATGGAGCATTCACGCTCGCCGAGCGTGAGCATCCCGCCGTGCGAGTCGCCGAGAACCTGGATCTCGACGTGCCTCGCCGGGACGATCGCCTTCTCCAGGTAGAGATGCCCGTCACCGAACGCCGCCTCGGCCTCGGCCGCTGCCATCGCGTACGCGCCCTCGATCTCGTCCGGGACGGAGACGAGCCGCATGCCCTTGCCGCCGCCGCCTGCCGCCGCCTTCACCAGAACGGGATACCCGAGCCCGTCGGCGGCGCGGCCGACCTCGCTGGCTGAGACGGGCCCGGTGCCCGGCACGAGCGGGACGCCGGCGGCGTCCATCTCGTCGCGGGCGGACGCCTTGTTGCCCATCCGGGCCATGACTTCCGGCGTCGGGCCGACGAAGACGAGGTCGTTGTCCGCGCACGCCTCGGCGAAGGCCGGGTTCTCGGCGAGGAATCCCCAGCCGGGATGCACGGCCTCGCAGCCGGTCGTCGTCGCCGCGGCGATGACGGACGGGATGCGGAGATAGCTCTCCGACGCCGCGGCCGGCCCGATGCGCACGGCGCGATCGGCCATGCGCACGTGCATCGAGCCCTCGTCAGCCTCGGAGTAGACCGCGACAGCCTCGATGTCGAGCTCGTGGAGCGCGCGGATGACCCGCACCGCCACCTCGCCCCGGTTGGCGACGAGGACCCGGCTAAACAGCATCGAGCGGCCGTCCCAGATCCGGCTCGATCTCGAACAGCACCTGACCGAACTCCACCGGCTGGCCGTTCTCGACGTGGATCCGGCGGACGACGCCGTCGAGGTCGGCCTTGATCTCGTTCATCAGCTTCATCGCCTCGAGGATGCAGAGGGTCTGGCCCGAGGTGACCGGCGCTCCCTCCTCGACGAACGGCGGCGCTCCCGGCGAGGCTGCCCGGTAGAAGGTCCCCACCATCGGCGCCTCGACGCGAACGGCCCCGTCGGTCCCCGGCTCGACCGCGGGCGGAGCGACGTCCTGCTCTGTCGGAGCGGACGGTGCGGGCGCCGGAGCCGGTGTCACTGTGGTTGCGTCGACCTCCTCGCGGCGCCGGACCGAGACGCGCATCCCGGACTCCTCGATCGCGATTTCTGCGACTCCGCTCTCCTGGACGATGCGCACGATCTCGCGAATCCGCTCGGCCCGGCCCTGGTCGACGCTGCCGCCGATGAGGCGCTCCTCGCCGCTTGCGCGGCCGCGGATGGTCGAGAGCAGCGGCTCGGCCTCCTCGCCGAAGAGCGCGAGCAGGAGCAGCTCCTCCTCGCTCGTCGCCAGGCCCTCCGCGTCCTCGCGGATGTCGTCGAGATCGGCGGCCGCGTCGACCTCCTGCTCCTCGTCGTCGGAGCTGAGCTCGATCGCCCGGCTCACGTCCGCGTCGAGCTCGCCGGGCGGTGTCCCGAACTCGCCCTCGAAGAGGCCGCGCAGCTCATCGACGACGAGGCCGTAACGGCTGGCCGAAAGCACGTGGATGAGCGCCTGCGAGCCGAGGATCTGCCCGATGGGCGCGGCGAGGGGCGGCCATCCGGCCTCCCCGCGGATCCGCTCGAGCTCGTCGAGCACCTCGTCCAGCCGGTCGCCCATGGACTGGGTTCGCAGGTGCGCGTCGAGCGCGGCGACGAGACCGGCGGGCAGGTGGTGCTGCGCCGCCCGCACGGCGATGCGGGGCGCGAGCGGCGTGACCGGCTCGTCGCCGATGTGCTGGTCGATCAGGTCGGAGGCTCGCCAGAGGTGCTGGCTGTCGACCCCGGACTCGAGACCGAGCCCTTCGAGGACGTCGGCAAGCCCCTCGCCGGCCACGCGGTGGAGGACGAGTGCGACGGCGTAGACCGCGCAGGCGATGCGATCAGCACCGGCCCGTGCTGCCTCGAGCGCCGCGGCGAGCGCGTTGCCGGCCGAGCCCTGGCAGTAGATCCCGATCGGAAGGCCGCTCGCCTCGCCGATCGCGATTGTGAGCTCGCTGGCGCGGTGCGGCTCGAGCGATCCGGACGGATCGTGCAGGAGGATCCTGGCGGCCCCGAGCTCGGGCAGCTTTCGCGCCTGCTCGACGAGCGCGTCGGTCTCCCCCGTGGGGCCGGGGCTGTAGATCAGGCCGGCGTCGAACTCGCCGCCGGCGACGGTGATCGCCTCGCCCGCCTCGCGCAGGTTCATGACGTCGTTCAGCGGGTCGTGGAGCCGGAAGACCTCGATGCCGTTCTCTGCGGCCGTCTGGACGAACCGGCGCACGAAGTCGCCGCCGACCGGCCGCGAGCCGACGAGGAAGCGGCCGCGAAGCGCCATGCCGAGCGGCGTCTTCGTCCGGGACTTGATCGCCCGGATCCGCTCCCAGGGGCTTTCCACCCCGCGGCGGACAGCGCTGTCGAAGACACCCCCGCCGGAGACTTCCAGCGACGCGAACCCGGCGCCGTCCAGGATCTCGGCGAGGTCGAGGATCGCCGACGTCGGCAGCCGGCCCGCGAGCGGTTCCTGGCTGACGAGCCGGACGGTGGTGTCGACCAGGGCGGGCATCCGCCGGACCCTAACGAGAGGCTCGCTCGGCGGCGGGCAACTGCGCGAAGGCGTAGAGCACCAGGTAGAGCACCGACAGCAGGGCGGTCAGCGCAAGCGTCATCCCGAGCGTCCGCGGGTGCGAGAGCGGGTCGGAGACGCGGGCCCAAACGTCTGCGAGCAACGGCTCCGGGCTCGTGACGAAGTCCCAGCTGTTCCAGCGCAGCGAGCGTCCGAGGTAGATCCCGAACCCGCTCGCGAGCAGGCTTCCACCCACGAGCGCCCAACCGAGCAGCGCGCCGTAGGCCCGACGGACGACGACCTGCATCAGGTAGATGGACAGGAATCCGAGGAACGCGCCCGTCCACGCGAAGGCGCTGAAGAGGACGAGGTCGAACCAGAGCGGCGCATCGTTGCGCGTGCCGAGGTGGATCAGGTCGGTGAGGAGGTAGGGCGCGTTCGGGAGAAACAGGAGCCAGACGGCCGCGAGCGGGAGGAGCCGCAGGACCCCGATCCCCCGGCGCTGCATGTCATAGACGGCGCCGGCCGCGACCAGCGGGATCCAGGCGAGAAAGAGGTTCCACGCGAGGAACCGGTACGCACCAGGCTCGGAATACACCCAGCGCGCCACGAGCAGCGACGTACAGAACGCCGAGGCGAGGGCGAGGGCGGCGAGGGCGAGCGCGCGCCGATCACTCATGGAGCGCATGCGGAGAGTCTAGAAGTGCCCTAGGCGCGGCTGATGTAGCGCCGCTCGCGCGTGTCGACCTTGATCCGGTCGCCCTGGTTCACGAAGAGCGGAACCTGGACGATCGCGCCCGTCTCGAGCTTCGCCGGCTTCGTCACGTTGGAGACCGTGTCGCCGCGGATACCGGGCTCCGTCTCGGCCACGGTCAGCTCGACGGACGTGGGCAGCTGAACTCCGGAAGGACGGCCGTCGACGGTCATCAGCTGGACGGTGCTCGACGGTTGGAGGAAGTCGAGCGCCTCGGAGACCGACTCGCGCGAGAGGCTGATCTGCTCGAACGTCTGCTCGTCCATGAAAACGACTTCTTCGCCGGAGTCGTAGAGGTACTGCGCGTTCTTCGTCTCGGTGATGACGCGCTGGAACTTCTCTCCTGCGCGAAAGGTCTTGTCCACGACCGCGCCCGAGTCGAGGTTCTTCAGCTTCGTGCGGACGAAGGCGCCGCCCTTCCCGGGCTTGACGTGCTGGAACTCCACGATGCGCCAGGCCGAGCCGTCGAGCTCGATGTGCATCCCGTTCTTGAACTGGTTCGTGTTGACGACGTCGGCCACGGCGGGAGGCTAGCTGACGTTCATCAGCTCCTTGGGAAACGCGGTCAGCACCTCGCAGCCGTCCTCGGTGACCGCAACGGGGTCCTCGATCCGCACGCCGCCGACCCCGCTCAGGTAGATGCCCGGCTCGACGGTGACGACGTTGCCGGGCTCCAGCGTGTCCTTCGACTCGGGGCGAAGCGTCGGCGCCTCGTGAACCATCAGCCCGAGGCCGTGGCCCAGCCCGTGGCCGAAGTTCTCACCGTAGCCGGCGTCGGCGATGACGGCTCGTGCGGCGGCGTCGGCGTCGGGGCCCCTTGTCCCGGCCTTCACCGCGTCGAGACCGGCCTGCTGCGCCTCCTTCGTCACCTCGTAGATCTCGCGGAGCGAGTCGGAGACCTCGCCCACCGCGAAGGTTCGGGTGCAGTCGGAGCAGTAGTGGTCGAGCCTGGCGCCGGCGTCCACGAGCACGAGGTCGCCCTCCTGCACCGCCCGGTCGCCGGGTACCGCATGCGGGGTGGACGCCGTCGGCCCTGCCGCGATGGCGATCTCGAACGCAGGCTCGTCGGCGCCGAGCTCGTGGAAGAGCTCGGTCATCCGCCAGACGAGCTCCTTCTCGGTCCGGCCGCTGAACTGCTCCTCGGCCAGGCGCTCGTAGACGCGGTCCGTGATCCGGGAGGCCTCACGGATCGCCTCGAGCTCGCCCGGCTCCTTGACCGCCCGCAGCGACTCGACCAGTCCGCTCCTGGGCACCAGGCTCGCGCCGCTCTCGCGCAGGACCTCGTGGTTCGCGTAGGTCACGGCGGCGGCCTCGAACCCGATCGTGTCCGGGATCCGCCCGGCCAGATCGCCGTAGATGAAGCGCTCGGTCTGCTCGACCTCCACCCCTTCGAGCTCACGGGCCCTTTCTGCGTAGCGGAAGTCGGTGAAGAGCCGAACGCGGTCTTGTTCGACCAAGACGATCGCGTTCGAGCTCTCGAAGCCGGTCAGGTAGAGGACGTTCGTCGGCGCGGTGACGAGGAGCGGCTCCTCGAGCAGCCCGCGCAGCCGGTCTATTCGCGTGTCAGGAATTCGAGTGCCTCCTTGTAGCCGTCGAGGCCTTTGCCGATCACCCGGTGCGCCGCGACGTCGGCGATGACGGTGTGGCGCCGCCAGTCCTCCCTGTTCTCGATGTCCGAGAGGTGCACCTCGACGACCGGGCACCGCGCCAGCTCGAGCGCGTCGCGGATCGCATAGCTGTAGTGCGACCAGGCGCCGGAGTTGACCACGAGCCCACCGGCTGATGCGCCGAGCTCTTGGCACCACTCCACATACTCGCCCTCGTGGTTCGTCTGCCGGCAGAGGACGTCGCAGCCGAGCTCCGCCCCCCACTCCCGGATCTTCGCCTCGAGCTCGTGGAGCGAGAGCCCGCCGTAGACGGCCGCGTCGCGTCGCTCGAGGACGTTGAAGTTCGGGCCGTGGAGCACGCCGACGAGCACGGCCGGAGCCTAGCCCGTGATCAGCGCGTCGAGCGCCGAGCGCACCTCGGCCTCGGGCCGCTCGACGCCCCACACCGGCTTCCCGGGCGCCTCGAGCAATACGAGCCGGACGCGGCCTTCGCGGACCTTCTTGTCGCGCTGCAGCGCCTCCCACGCCCGCTCGCGGTCGACCGCCACCGGGCGCGGGTCGAGCACGGTGTCGACCGCGTCGGTCGGGAGTCCCGAGAGGCGTAGCGCCGCGAGGAGGCCGAGCGCGACGGCGTCGCCGTGGCGCACCGTGTAGAGCGACGCCGACTCGAGTGCGTGCGCGAAGGTGTGGCCGAGGTTGAGGATCGCGCGGCGGCCGCCCTCGTAGGGATCCGAGAGACACACGGCGCACTTGTAGGCGGCGCAGGCGCGGACCATCTCGTCCTCGGGGAGGTCCCAGACGTCGATCCCGGCCAGCAGCCCGGTCTTGACCACCTCGGCCATCCCGGCCCGGCGCTCCTCCTCCGGGAGCGTTGCGATCAGCTCCGGAGTCGATCACGACCTCCTTCGGATAGTGGAACGCGCCGGCGAGGTTCTTGCCCTCGCGAAGGTCGACCGCGGTCTTGCCGCCGATCCCGGCGTCGACCTGGCCGACGAGCGTCGTCGGCGCCGCGATCCACGACACGCCGCGCATGTACGTGGCCGCGACGAACCCGGCGAGATCGGTCGTCGTCCCGCCGCCGTAGCCGACGATCGTGCCGTCTCGGAAGATGCGCAGCTCGGTCCAGAGGCGCTGCGCTTCCTCGATCGACTTCTCGCCCACTTCGTGTACCTCGGGGAGCTCGAGAGGATGGAGCTCGAGGGCTCGCGGGTCCGCGAGCAGCACGTCCCCCTGAGGGCGGGCTCCGGGCTCGATCCGGACGCCGAGAGCGGCGAGGACGACGTCGTCGAGGTCGCGGGCGCGGGCGTCGGCCGCCTCCTCGTAGAGGCCCTTGCGGCGGTCGTACAGCCGCCGGAACTGCTCCTCGTCGCTCGCGAGCGGTCGCGCCGACCGGGCGACCCGTTCCCATGCGGCATCGACCTCGACCTCCAGGAGCACGGTGAGCGCGTGCTCGCGGAGCGCCTCGCGGATCGCCGGTGTCTCGATCGCACCCCCGCCGAGTGAGATCACCGCGGGCCGCTCGCGTTTGAGCGTCCGCAGGGTTTCCTCCGCCTCGAGCACCCTAAAACCTGCCTCGCCCTCCCGCCGGAAGAGGTCGGGGATCGAGCGGCGCACCGACTTCTCGATCTCCTGGTCGAGGTCGAAGAACTGCCGCCCGATCAGGTCGGCCACGCGCGAGCCGAGCGTCGTCTTGCCCGCGCCCATGAAGCCGATGAGCGCCAGGTGGCGGTCTAGGGCGTGCGCCATGGAATGCGGTCGAGGTACGCGCGGTGCGCCGCGAGGAAGTCCGCGAGCGAGTCGCCGCCGAACTTCTCTCGCGCGGCGCGTGCGAGCTCGGAGGCGACCGACGCTTCGGCGACGACCGACAGCGCCTCGACGGCCGCGACATCGCTGCGCTCGACGAGCGCCTCGGCCGGCTCGCCGGTCCCGAGGTCGACCGAGCGCAACGGCCGCATCAATGTCGGCAAGGGCTTCATCGCGGCGCGCACGACGATCTCCTCGCCGTTCGAGACGCCGCCTTCGATTCCGCCGGCGCGGTTCGTCTCCCGCCGGAGGCCCGGAAGGATCTCGTCGTGCGCCTGCGAGCCGCGCAGCTCCGCGAGCCCGAAGCCGTCGCCGATCTCGACCCCCTTCACCGCCTGGATTCCCATCAGCGCAGACGCGAGGCGTGCGTCCAGGCGATCCTCCTTCGTCGCGTACGAGCCGAGCCCGGGCGGAGCCCCGCCTGCGCGGACCTCCACGACGCCGCCAACGGTGTCCCGGTCGGCACGGGCCGAGTCGACGTCTCCCATCTCGAGCACCGAGCCCGTGACCTCGACGCCGAGCTCCCGGAGCAGCGCTTTGCAGACCGCGCCGGCGGCGACCGTGATCGCGGTCTGCCGCGCGCTCGCCCGCTCCAGAGTGTTTCGGACGTCGTCGTGGCCGAACTTCAGCGTCCCGGGGAGGTCGGCATGGCCCGGCCGCGGCAGCGTCACCGGCTTCGTCCCTTTTCCCTCCGGCTCGCCCTCGGGCAGCCAGGGGCTCATGCCCCAGCGCCAGTTCTCGTGATCGCGGTTCGCGACGACGAGCGCGAGCGGCGTCCCGAGCGTCCGCCCGTGACGCAGTCCCGCGAGCACCTCGACCCGGTCCTGCTCGATCCGCTGCCGCGGACTCCGTCCATAGCCCTGCTGGCGGCGGCCGAGATCTGCGTCGATCGTGTCCCGGTCGAGCGCGAGCCCGGCGGGAAGGCCCGTCAGGATCCCGACGAGGGCCGGGCCGTGCGACTCACCCGCTGTCGTGAGGCGAAGCACCCGACAAGCCTACGGCGCGCCGCATCACCTCGACCGGCGCGGGTTCGCCGGTCCACACCTCGAACGACGCCGCGCCCTGCGCGACAAGCACCTCGAGCCCGTCCAGGACGCGGGCGCCGGCGTCTCTGGCCGCCTCGGCCGTCGCCGAGCCCGGGTACGGGAGGTCGACCAGGGTCTGACCCGCAGCGACGCGCACCACGATCTCGTCCCTCGCCGAGGTGGCGTTGACGACGAGGTCGGCGCCGGTCGTCTCCGGCGGCCACTCGCCTCGCCGTGAGAAGACCGGTGCGTCCGGCAGCGCCGCGCGAAAGGCCGCCGCCGCGCCGCCGTCTCCGACGATCACCGCCCGCTCGAACGTCAGGCCGTCCAGGATCGCCGCGTCGGTGCTGGTCGCCCTGAGGGGATCGAACCGCAGGACGTTGACCGACTCGAGGTCCGAGCCGACCAGCCGCGCGACGTCGCGCTTGTACGGCGCCGTGACGTTCGCCCCGACGAACCCTTGCGCCGGCAGGTCGTTCAAGGCGTCCTCGAGCTCGTCGGGCTCGACCTCGCGCGCGACGTAGCTCAAGTCGAGCCCGCGCTCCGCGAACGCCGCGTTCTGCATCCGGGGCGAGAGCGAGTGCGCGACCGGCTTCCCGATCAGCGCGACAAGGCCGGGGTTAGTAACCGTTTTCGATCAGGTAGTTGTCGAACTCGCGCTTGCTGGCCGTGAAGAAGTGATGGATCCGGTCCGGCTTCCGCACGAAGTAGAGGTAGTTCGCCTTTGCGGGATGCGCGGCGGCCTGCAGCGATGCGAGCCCCGGGTTCGCGATCGGCGTCGGCGTCAGCCCGGGATACTTCCGCGTGTTGAACGGCGTCGGATCGTTGAGGTGCGACTCCCGCAGCGATTCTGTCCCGGGCACGCCGAGCCCGTAGCGGATGGTCGCGTCGATCCCGAGTGTCATCTGGGCCTTCAGACGGTTGTAGATGACGGCGGAGACGAGCGCCCGCTCCTCCGGTGCGATCACCTCCTTCTCGATCATCGACGCGATGATGAGGACGTCGTACGGCGTCAGGTTCTTCGAGCGCGCGTCACGCAGGTTGAGCTTCGACCAGTTGCGCTGGAAGGTCGCCAGCTGCTTGTTCATGAGCTGTCGCGTCGTCGTCTTCCCGGTGAACTCGTACGTCGCCGGGAACAGGAAGCCCTCGAGGTTCGGGGGCCGGTCTCTCCGGAACTGGCGCGGCACCTTGGACGGGTTCCCGGACAGCGTCCGGTAGCGCTGCGGGGAAAGGCGTGGCTCGATGTTCCGCTTCTCCTTCGCGATCTGGTTCACCTCGCCGATTCGCTCGGCCATCTGCTCCCGTGTGAAGCCCTCCGGGAAGATGATCCGGAGCGGCTTCGGCGCCGGCGCGACCGGCTTCGGCGGTGGAACGGCCTCCTCGCCGCCCCCTCCGAGGATCGCCCAGGCGGAGCCGACGAGAATCGCGAGCACGCCGAAGACGAAGGCGAGCGCGATCAACCGGCGCAGAAAGAGTCGCCCGCGCGACGTCTTTGCCCGGTGACGCCGCGGCGGGCGCGGCGGCGGGATCACGGTTGTCGGTTCTTCCACCATTCCAGGTAGCTCGTCAGCAGGTGAGCAGCCGCTCGGGCGTCGTCGTCGCCACCCGGCCCGGCCAGCGCCGTCGTGAACCGCTCATCGAAGGTTTCGACCGGTACGTCAAGTTCCCGCATGAGGGATTCGACGAAACGCTCGGTCTCCTCCGCCTGCGATCCGCGCTCGCCACGCAGGGTCAGCGGCAGGCCGACGACGACCCGCTCGGGGCCCTCCGAGCGGACGAGCTCGACCAGGCGCTTCATCCCGTCCTCGGTGGACGCCTTCTCGACGGTTCCGAGCGGCCTCGCGAGCGTCCCCGTGGGATCGGAGACGGCGACGCCGGTGCGAGCCGACCCGTAGTCCAAAGCGAGCACCTTCACGCAGTGGCCGTGATCTCGCTCTTCGCGACCTCGTACGCCTCGGCGAGCCCGTCCGGGTCCTTGCCTCCGGCCTCGGCGAGCGTCGGCCGCCCACCGCCGCCGCCGCCGATCTTCTCCGCCGCCTTGCGCGCGACCTGCACGGCGTCGAGGCCCTTCTCGACAAGCGACGGGTCGAGGTTCACGACCAGGTACGCGCGCCCGTCGTCGACCGACCCGAGCAGCACGGCGTCGGCCTTCTTCGACTGACGCAGCTGGTCGGACAGGTCCTTGAGCGCCGAGCCCTTCAGGTCCTGGACCTCGGCGACGACGATCCCGTTGGACTCGTCCCTGATCACGACCTCCGAGTCGGCCTTGGCCTTCGGTCCCTTCGCGAGCTCCTTCCGCGTGCGCTCGAGCTCCGCCCGCATCTCGTCGAGCTCTACCGAACGGGCCCTCAGCGCCGCCCACGCCTCGCCGGCCGTGATCGCCTCGATGCGGCGGACACCGGAGCCGACCGAGCCCTCCGAGAGGATCACGAACGGCCCGATCTCCGCCGTCGAGCGGACGTGCGTTCCGCCGCAGAGCTCGCGCGAGTACCCGTCGACCTCGACGACGCGAACCTCGTCGCCGTACTTCTCTCCGAAGAGCATCATGGCGCCGAGGTTCCGCGCCTCCTCGATCGGCGTCACGAACGTCCGCACCGGCAGGTTCTGGAAGACCTTCTCGTTGACGGCGCGCTCGACCCGCTCGCGCTCCTCCGGCGTGAGCGCCTTGTCGTGCTTGAAGTCGAAGCGGAGCTTGTCCGGCCGGACTGCGGACCCGGCCTGCACGACGTGGTCCCCCAGCGTCTCGCGGAGCGCCTTGTGCAGCAGGTGTGTCGCCGTGTGATTCGCCATCGTCGGAAAGCGGACGCTCCACGGCACCGACGCCTTGACCCTGTCGCCGACCGCGAAGCCCTCGCCGCGGAAGGTGAGGACCTGGTCGTCGCCGACGCGCGCCGCGCGGACGAGCTCTGCCCGGTCACCGGTCTCCTCGCTCTGGATCCAGCCTCCGTCAGAAACCTGTCCACCGCCCTCGGGATAGAAGGGCGAGCGCTCGAGCTTCGCCTGGAACGTGCCGTCCCCCAGGTCCTCGAGTGCCAGGATCGCCGTCAGGACCTCGGTTGTCTCGAAGCCGACGAACTCGGACGGCGGCCCGCTCACCCGGATCTCGCCCTCGAATGCGGCAGCCGAGCGCGAACGCTCGCGCTGCTCGGCCATCAGACGCGTGAACTCCTCCTCGTCGACGGCGAGCCCGCGTTCGAGCGCAAGCTCCCGCGTCAGCTCCAGCGGGAAGCCGTACGTGTCGTGGAGCCGGAACGCGTCGTCCCCGGAGATCGCACCGGCCGCAGCGACCTCCTCGAACAGGCCCATGCCGCGCTCGAGCGTCTGGGAGAAGCGTTCCTCCTCGGCACGGATCGCCTCGGCGATGCGCTCGCGGTTCTCCTCCAGCTCCGGGTACCAGTACGCCATCTGGTCGGCGACCAGGTTCGAGATCCGCCAGAAGTCGGTCAGGCCGATGCCGCGGGCCTGCTGGACGGCGCGGCGAATCACGCGGCGCAGGACGTACCCGCGGCCCTCGTTCGAGGGCAGCACACCGTCCGCGACGAGGAAGGTCATGCCGCGGCCGTGGTCGGCCATGATCCGGTGCGCTTTCGTCGCCTTCTCGGAGCTCGTCCAGGCGACGCCGCTCTCCGACTCGATCCAGTCCATCATCGCCTGGAAGCCGTCGGTCTCGTACACCGTGATCACGTCCTGCTGGATCGCGGCGGTCCTTTCCAGCCCCAGGCCCGTGTCGATCACGGGCTCCGGAAGCGGCGTCAAGGTGCCGTCGGCGCCGAGGTCGAACTCCATGAAGACGAGGTTCCAGAACTCGAGGTAGCGCTCGCAGGGACAGCCCGGCGCACAGTCCGGACGCCCGCACGAGAGCTCGGCGCCGCGGTCGTAGTACATCTCGGAGCAGGGGCCGCACGGTCCCGTCTCGCCTGCCTGCCAGAAGTTCTCGGTGCGCGGCAAGCCGACGATCCGCTCGCGCGGCTGGCCGACCGACTCCCACGCAGAGATCGCAACCTCGTCCTCGCCGAGCCCCAGCCCGGGATCCCCGGCGAACACGCTCACCCAGAGCCTTTCGAAGTCGAGATCGAGCCGGTCGCGCATGAACTCCCACGCATGCTCGACGGCGCCCTCCTTGAAGTACTCGCCGATCGAGAAGTTGCCCATCATCTCGAAGAAGGAGAGGTGGTAGCCATCGAGGCCGACCTCGTCGATGTCGGTCGTCCGGAACACCTTCTGGTACGTGGTCAGCAGCGTTGCGGGCGGCTCTTTCACGCCGAGGAAATACGGCTTGAGCGGCTGCATCCCGGCGCTGATGAGCAGCGTCGAGGTGTCCTCGGGAGGCGGGATCACCGGCGCCGACGGCAGGCGGGCATGGCTCTTCTCCTCGAAGAAGCCCAGGAAGCCTTCGCGGATCTCGGCGGTCGTCCGCACGAGTTCGATTCTAGGTGTCGGGTCGTGCCGCCCCTCGGCGCTTTCGGTGCAGTTCCGGCACAGACACGCGCGCCCGTGCTCGTTACGATCGAATCGGGGTGGAGGCTGGAGGCCCCAGGGCGGGTCAGCGAGGCCCGAGCCCGGCGGCCCAGTCCGCGACGATTCGAGCCAGCTCGGGGCCTGCGTCGGCGAACAGGTCGTGGCCGGCATTCTCGAAGAAATGGATCTTTGCCTCCGGGAACCGCTCGGCGAACACCTCTGCGGCGCGCCGGTTCTGTTCGCCCGTCTCCTCCGGCTCGGTCGCGAGCAGCAACAGAATGGGGATCTCGGCCTCGGCGATGACGGGCCAGCTCTCCGTCACCCGAGTTCCCATGAGCCCCCGCATCGCGGAGGCACGGGTCTCCGGCGTGACGATGCTGACGAGCTGGTCGCCCTCCTCGCGCAGCCCTGCACGAAAAGCCTCCATCAGCTCAGGCGTGATCGGGCGTCGCACCTCCTTCTGGGCATCGCGCTCGAACTCCCCGGGCGTGGTGCGGATCGTGCGCTCGGGCGCCCGCGCGTCCTCGACGAGGTCCTCGTAGGACTTGCCGTGCGGGAAGCCGGGTGCGTCCTGGTAGTCCAACTGGCCGCTGTCGACGAGCACGAGGGCCTCGACGCGCTCCGGGTGGGCCGCCGCGAGCGCCGTCATGATCGTCCCGCCCCACGAGTGGCCCATCAGGATCGCGCGCTCGATATTCCGCTCGTCCATGAGATCCATCACCAGGCCGACGACCGACCCGGTCTCGTAACGCTCGGGCGACAGCGGGGGCGACTCGCCGAAACCCGGCGCATCCGGCGCGAGCAGCCAGAGCCCGGCAGCCGTCAGCGTCGGTGCGACCTCGGTCAGGTAGGCGCCGGACGTCCCCGACCCGAGCGCGTGCCAGAACACGAGCGGCCGCCCATCGGGCGAGCCCCACTCTCGAACGTGCATGGACCTACGCTACTTCGGACTCTTCGGTGATCTCTTCGCGGATCTTTTGCAGTGATCGCCTGATCAGCCGCGAGACGTGCATTTGCGAGATGCCGATCTCGGCCGCGATCTGCGACTGCGTGAGGCCGCTGAAGAAGCGCAGGTGGAGGATCTTCCGCTCGCGTTCGTCGAGCACCTTGAAGCCCGGCGCGAGCACGGCGCGATCCTCCGAGACCTCGTATTCGTGCTCGATCGTCCCGAGCGACTCGAGCGGATCGAGCTCACCGTCCTCGTCCGACCCCCCGCCGGTCGAGAGCGACACCGAGCTGTACGCGCGGCCGCTCTCGAGCGCCTCGAGCACCTGCTCCTCCTCGACGCCGGCGGCCTTCGCAAGCTCGGGGATCGTCGGGGAGCGTCCGAGCTGGACCGTCAGCTGCTCGATCAGCTTCGAGACCTGCACGTTCAGCTCCTGGAGCCCGCGCGGGACTCGCACGGCCCAGCCCTTGTCGCGGAAGTGCCGCTTGATCTCGCCGATGATGTTCGGCGTCGCGTAGGTCGTCAACTCGACACCGCGTTCCAGGTCGAACCGGTCGATCGCCTTGATCAGGCCGATGGCGCCGATCTGGACGAGGTCGTCGAGCTGCTCGCCGCGATAGGCGTAGCGGCGCGCGAGCGATCGGACGAGCGACATGTAGCGCTCGATCAGCTCCTCCCGCGCGGCGAGGTCACCGTCCTCGTGGTACCGCCTGAGCAGAATCTTGTCGTCGGCGGCCATGGTTAAGCGGGCACGCTGGTGCCGGTCTCCTTCCGGAGCTCGATCCAGGTCCCGCCTTCGCGCTCCTCGAGCGCCCAGCCGTCGACGACCGCGTCGAGGAGCCGGCGGATCGAGAGGCCCTCGTCGGGCTCGGTGTCGAAGTCCGCCCGGAGCTGTGCGCCGAAAGGCCCGAGCTCGGCGGCGAGGCTTCCGTCCATGATGCGGAGGGTGAGCGTGACCTCCTCGCCGCCGTCACGACGCTCGAGCAGGCCGTCGAGCGCAAGCTCGAGGTCCTCGAGATGCTCGACGGTGATGTCGAGACGCGCGGCGACGCCGCCCAGCACCAGGTGGGCAACGCCGTAGTAGGGCCGCTTCCGCGGCATCGTGAGGCTGATCTCGTCTCTGCTCATGGGCTGTGCGGAACCCCTCCTCCGAACAACGCAGGCGGCACCCTAGCCGTCACGCACGTCAAGGGCTCGACGACACGATCCGGCCGGCCCCGACCACGACGTCACCGTCGTACAGCACGGCCGCCTGGCCAGGCGCGACGCCGTACGCGGGCTCGTCGAGCAGCACGTCGAACCCGCGTGACCGCGTCTCCACGCGGCCCGGGACCGCCGGCGACCGGTAGCGGAGCTTGACGTCGACGCGGCGCGCGTCGGCGAAGAGCCGCCCGTCTGCCCGGACCCGCTTTCGGGCCAAGGATTCGCGCGCGCCTACGACGACGGCGTTCCGGCTCGGGACCGTGCGAAGCGCGTAGATCGGCGAGCCCGCCGAGACGCCGAGACCCTTCCGCTGGCCGGGTGTGAAGCGCCAGAAGCCCGCGTGGGTTCCAAGCACCTGCCCGCGCTCGTCCTCGACGAGGCCCTCGTCGGCCTCGAAGCCGTGGCGCGCGAGAAACGCGCGATAGTCGTCACCGCCGAGGAAGCAGGCCTCCTGGCTCTCGGGCCGGCGGGCTGCCGCGAGCCCGGCGCGCTCCGCCTCTGCCCTCGTCTCCTCCTTGGACTGCTCTCCGAGTGGGAACCAGATGCGGTCGAGGACGCGCGGATCGAGCCGCGCGAGCATGTACGACTGATCCTTGTCCAAGTCTGCGGCGCGCGCCAGGAGCAGCCGTCCGCCGTGCTCGACGATGCGCGCGTAGTGGCCGGTCGCGAGACGGGCGGCACCAGCGCTGCGGGCGAAGCGGAGAAGTCGTCCGAACCGGAAGAAGCCGTTGCAGCGGATGCAGGGGTTCGGCGTCTCGCCCCGCCGGTAACCGCGAACGAACGGCTCGACGATCGTCTGCCGGAACTCCTCTCGCGCGTCGATCGTGACGTGCGGGACCCCGAGCCGGTGGCAAGTCGCGCGGGCGGCGATCACGGCCTCGGGAGAGCAGCAGGCGCGCTCGACGTCGCTCCCCTCAGGGTCGATCCACAGCCGCAGCGTCACCCCGACCGCGTGTGGGCCGGCGCGGAGCAGCGCCACGGCGCTGTCCACGCCGCCGCTCATCGCAACCGCGACCCGCTCCGGGTCGCGCCGCGCGCGGAAGATCGGCCCGATCGCAGAGGCGAGGGCGTCGACAGTGAGCTCGTCGCCGCCGACGGCGGCGGCCTCGAGCAGGGTGAGGCCTTCCAGCGGCCGGTCGAGCCCCTCTGCCTCGGACGAGACGATCCGGTCGCCGTCGACGGACAGCCGGACGAGTCGCCACTCGCCGTTCCTCGACGAATCTCCGACGACCTCGATCACCGGGCCACCGTAGCCGAGAAACGGGATGGGCCCGCTTTCCGCAGGCCCATCCGAGAAAAGTGCCCCACCCTGCCGGTGATGCCTCGCGCAGTGCGAACCTGGACTAGCCAGGTGGGTGCCGAGCCGAACCGGCTTCTGAGGGCCGGCGCGGACCCGAGCTCCCTTCACGTGTCTGTTGGTTCACGTTTGTACGCGAGACCACGTACAGGGTCGAGCAGATCTCACTGTAGAGCACTTCGGCGGGCAAAACGCCAACGGATCGTCGCGCGGTCGCCGACACCGAGCTCTTCCGCCAGTGCGTCCGTCAGACCGAACTGCACGCCTCCCGGCGTCGCGCCGCGCGCGACGACCTGTGTGAGCACTTCCTTGCCGCCGTGGCCGAGGTAGATCTTGGCGCCGCAGGGCAGCACGGGATGGGCGAACCCCATCGTCGAGCGCTGGACGATGTGACCGCACGACGTGGGTCGTCCGTAGAAACGCCGGCGCTCCCGTCCGGCGACCGCCTCGTACCAGCCGCCGCCGGGCGGCACGACGGCTTCCGGGAGCTCTCGCGCGTCTCCGGAATCGCCGATGCGATCGGCCAGGCTGAGGGCAACCACGCCGCCGAGGAGCGTCACGGCGGCGAGGAGCAATGCGCGCTGTGCGAAGGCCGGGCTCACGGTGCGACAGCCGCTTCGGTCCGGAGGTCCGCCACCGTGAGGAGCTCACCGAACGAGTCGCGCACCAGCTCGTCGAACTCGAGCGGAAGCGTCCCGTCGGCCCTGGCGAAGTCGCGCAGCGACAGAATCATGGCGCTCCACTCCTCCTGCCGGTCGTCGTCTGGCTGGTCGCGCACCAGGGCCTGGAGCTCCCAGATGTTCCACTCGCGCGGCGGGCCGCTGAACGCGGGCTCCGGTTCCGGCTCCGGTTCCGGTTCTGGTTCGGCTCCGGTTCTGGCTCGGTTCTGGTTCTGGTTCCGGCTCTGGTTCTGGCTCGGGCTCAGGCTCGGGTTCGGGCTCGGGCTTGCGCGGTGGTGGCGGTTCCGGCACCGGGGGAGGCCCGCTCGCGAGGATCGCCCGCGCACTCCGCTCACTCACAGCGAGCTCGGGCTCCTTGGGAGGCTCCGGCTCCACTTCGTCGGTCGCTGGCGGCTCGGCGTCCACCACCTCGGACGGCTGTGGTGTGGGCTCCTCGGGCGGCGCCTCCTCGACAGGTGGCGCTTCGGTGCGGGTGCGGCCGGACTCGCGCGCGTACGCGCGCTCGACAAGCGCCACCGGAACACAGGCGACCGCCAGCAACGCGACGATCACAAGCGGATCGAGCCCGGCGAGACCCGCTCCCAGCGCCACGAGGAAGAGAAACGCCGCTTCGATCGCGAAGCGGACTGCGGCCGAGGGCATCCCGGGCAGCGCCTAGCCCCCCTCTGCTTCCCGCCGCTCCACCGGGGCGGCGACCGACTCGGGATCCGTCAGCTCGTCCGGCTCCTCGGCCGATTCCTCCACGACGGTCCGATCCCGCGAGAAGCTCGGGAAGCGCGGCCCCTCGGCCCAGACCGCGAGCTCGAACAGGCAGACGAGCAGCCAGGCGACCGCCATGACGACGACGATCGCCGTCGCGCTCAGCTCGGCGAACCCGGCTGCGATCGCAACCGCGATCAGGAAGCCGGCTTCGAGCGCGAGCCGCGGCCCAAATCCTCCCTGCACTGTCGAGAAAGGCTACTGCGGCGCGGGGCTGTCTTCGTCCTCGTCCTGCGAGGCCGGCTCAGGGGGCGTTTTCTGCTCGGGGGCCGCAACCGGGGCCGGACGCTCAGGCAGCTCGGCCGGTGCCGAGGCCGCCACATCGGCCTGCGCGGCACGGACGATCTCGTCGGACACACCCGAGACTGCCTCGTCGCCGAGCCCGGCCGCCGAGAGCAGCTGTTCGGCGCCCTGCTGGGCGCGGACCATGATCGCGTTCGCCTGAGCGCGGGCCCACTCGAGCGTCTGCTCGACCTCTGCACGGGCGGAGTTCGTGAGCTCGGTCGCCTGGTGGCGCGACTGCTCGAGCAGCTTCGCGCCGCGGGCCTCGGACTCGCGAAGCTCCTGGGTCGCCTGCCGGTTCGCGTCTGCGATCAGCTGGCGGGCCTCGTTGCGCGCCGCGTTCACGATCTCTGCGCGCTGGCGCTCGCTCTCCTGCCGGTAGCGCTCGATCTCGGTCTCGCGACGGCCCAGCTCGGACTGGCGGCGTCGAACTTCCTGCTCGGTCTTGCCGAGCTGCGCGGCTGACGCGCGCTGGGCATCGTTCTCGAGGACATCGGCAAACGCGGACGCCTCACGGATCAGGTGCAGCGCGTCCATCCGCACGGCGTGTCCGGTCGGCTCGACGTTCGCGGTCTGGCCGGCGGCCTGCAGCACGCGCAGCTGCGCCTGGAGCTGGACGACGTGGCGCCGGAAGGCGTCGAACGCCTCGCGGACGCGGTCGGCGTCGTACCCCTGCTCGGCGGTCGGCAGGTCCTCGACGCGCGGAAGCGCGGCAATCGCGGGCTGGCGCTCTTCTTGGGCCATCAGGTCCTTTCCCTTGCTCCGGCGGGACAGCCGAAAGTATGCCGACAAGATCGGCGGATTTCGAACTTCGCGCTCAGGTGTCCGGTTCCTCGACCGCTCGGATGCCGAGCTCGCGGAGGACGCTCGTCCGGCATCGACGTCGGTGCGCCGGTGAGCGGATCGGCACCGCTCGCGACCTTGGGAAAGGCGGTGATCTCGCGGATGTTCGGCTCGCCCGCCATCAGTGCCGCGAAGCGGTCGATCCCCATTGCGAAGCCACCGTGCGGCGGCGCGCCCATCGCGAGGGCGTCGAGAAGGAACCCGAACTTGTCGCGCACCTCGTCCTGGCTCAGAGCCCATCGTGCTGAAGACGCCGCGCTGAACGTTCGGATCGTGGATCCGGATCGAGCCCGACCCGAGCTCCCAGCCGTTCCAGATCAGGTCGTAGTGCTGGCTCAGCGCGGCGCCCGGGTCACCCTCGACGAGCCCCTCGTGTCCGGCGATCGGCGCCGTGAACGGGTGATGCATGAACGTCCAACGACCGGTGTCCTCGTCCCGCTGGAAGAGTGGGAAGTCGATCACCCAGCTGAAGTGCTCGTCTCCCGGGGTCGCCAGCTGCAGCTCTCGGCCGAGGTGGATCCGGAGCCGCCGAGCACGCGCTCGACCGTCGCCTGGTCACCGGCGGCGAAGAGGACCGTCGTGCCGGGCTCCGACCGGAAGGCCTCGAGCTCTTGGTCAGAGAGGAACTTCGCGATCGGGGATCGCACCTCGCCGTCCTCGGTTGACGAGGTACGCGAGACCCTTCGCCCCCCACTCCTTGGCGACCTCCTCGAGCCTCTGCGAGCTCGGCGCGAGAGAACGCTCGCGGCGCGACCAGAAATCGCACGACCGGTGCGTTCGCGAAGACCCCGAATTCCGAGCCGCGGGTGACCTCGGTCGCGTCCTCGATCTCTAGGCCGAAGCGGAGATCCGGCTTGTCCGTGCCATACCGCGCTCAACGCCTCGGCGAAGGTCATCCTCGGGAACGGGCGCGTCGGCGGCTCCCGTCCGAGGGCCTCGAAGGCGCCGACGACCGACTGCTCGAGCACGTCGAGGACGTCTTCCCGCTCCACGAACGCCATCTCGAGGTCGAGCTGCCTGAACTCGAACTGCCGGTCGGCGCGGAGATCCTCGTCCCGCCAGCAGGTGGCGATTTGGTAGTAGCGGTCGATCCCGCCGATCACGCAGAGCTGCTTGAAGATCTGCGGCGACTGGGCCAGCGCGAAGAACCGCCGCGGCTGGAGCCGGACCGGGACGAGGAAGTCGCGCGCACCTTCGGGCGTGCCCTTCGTCATGCTCGGCGTCCAGACGTCGACGAAGCCGAGCGTGTCCATCGTCCGGCGAATCGAGTCGACAACGGTGTGCGAGAGCCGCAGGTTCCGCTGCATGTCCTCGCGACGCAGGTCGAGCCAGCGGTAGCGCAGGCGGAGCGTCTCGTCGACGTTCTCCTCGTCGAGCTGGAACGGCAGCGGCGTGGAGCGAGAAACGATCTCCAGCTCGTCGACTTGCAGCTCGACCTCCCCGGTGGGCAGGTTGGGGTTGACCGCCTCGGGAGCGCGAGCGACGACGTCGCCGGTCGCCTGAGGACGAACTCGTTGCGGATCTCGTGTGCGGTGCGCGCAGCGTCCGGGCTCCGCTCCGGGTTGATGACGAGCTGCGTGAGGCCGGTGTGGTCTCGCAGATCGACGAAGATCAGGCCGCCGTGGTCACGACGGCGCGCCACCCAGCCGGCGAGCGTCAGTCGCTCGCCGACGTCCTCCGTTCCGGAGGGCGCCCGCGTACCGGATCTCGCCAGCTCAACGGTCGAGCTCTTTCTCGATCGCGTCGGCGTCCGGCGTCTGACCCGGCTCGACGACGACCACCTGGCGCGCGTTCAGACGGCCGGCCTGGGTGCGCTGGCCCTTCACCGATCGGCCCGCGTAGTCCATGTCCGCGCTGATCCCACGGCGGCGCAGCTCGGCGAGCGCCTTCGCGATCGCGGTGCGATCGGCGCCCTTGTCGGCCACGAAGAAGACGTCGATTGCCTCCGGCTCGAGCTCGGGCTCGCCGAGGGAGAGCAGCAGGCGCTCGATCCCGGCGCCGAAGCCGATTCCCGGCGTTGGCGGCCCGCCGATCGCCTCGATCAGGCCGTCGTAGCGCCCCCCGCCGCAGATGGAATCCTGCGCGCCGATCGCCTCGTCCTTGAACTCGAAGGTCGTGCGCGTGTAGTAGTCGAGCCCGCGCACGAGCGTCGGGTCGAGCTCGTAGCGGACACCGGTCGCGTCGAGGAAGCCGCGCACCTGCTCGAAGTGCGCGCGGCACTCGTCACAGAGGCTCTCGCCGATCCTGGGCGCCTCGGCCAGGAGCTCCTGCGTCCGCTCGCTCTTCACGTCGAAGACTCTGAGCGGCGAGGTGCGGCGCTTGGCGCGCGCGTCATCGTCGAGGTCGGAGTCGTGCTCGTCGAGCCAAGCCTCGAGCTTCTCGAGATATGCGGGCCGACAGTTCGGATCGCCGATCGAGTTCAGGGAGAGCACGTAATCGGTGACCCCGAGCCGCCGAAGGAGCTCGTCGTAGACCTGGAGGATCTCGGCGTCCACGGCCGGGTCGTCGGATCCGATCGCCTCGACCGAGAGCTGCCAGTGCTCGCGATACCTGCCCTTCTGCGGCCGGTCGTAGCGCCACATCGGCCCGAGGGTGTAGAGCTTGACCGGCTGCGGCTCCCGGTGCATCCCGTGCTGGAGGTACGCGCGGCAGATCGGGGCAGTGGCCTCGGGGCGAAGTGTCAGCGAGCGCTCGCCGCGATCCTGGAACGTGTACATCTCCTTCTGGACGACGTCCGAGCCCTCGCCCGAGGTGCGAACGAACAGCTCGGTCTCCTCGAACCCGGGCGTCACGATCCGGCGGTAGCCGTAGAGCGCGCAGAGTCGCTCCACCTCGCCGACGGCTCGCTGCCAGAGCGGCTGGTCTGACGGAAGGATGTCGTGCGTTCCTCGCGGCGCCTCGAACTTCAAGCCTGACGCCTCCGGCCGACCGAGGCTCCCGGCCGGCGAAGCCGGCCTCCGCGCCGGCCTGACGACGCTGCGCGCACGCGGCCTTCCGGGGCCGTGCCCGATGCACTGTCCCCTACGGCCGCGCACACGCAGCATCGTCCCGGAAACGTCAGGATGCGCGAAGCTCCGCGAGGAAGGGGTTGCGCTCGCGCTCTGTGCCGAGCGTCGTCGGCGGACCGTGGCCCGGGTAGACGACCGTCTCGGGAGGAAAGCGTTCCAGGAGCGCTCGGATCGAGTCGACGAGCGTGTCCCAGTCGGCGAACGGAAGATCGGTCCGGCCCACGCTGCCGGCGAACAGGACATCGCCGGAGAAGAGCACCCCATCGGTCGCGAAGGCGATGTGGCCCGGCGAGTGGCCCGGGACCTCGACGACGTCGAGCGTGAGGCCCGCGACCTCGACCGTGTCGCCGCCTTCGAGCCGGACGTCGGCGCGGTACGGCGGAATCCGCTGGTCGGGATAGAAGGCGGCTGGATCCTCGAGGACGGGCGCTTCCCGCTCCGCCATGTAGACCGGAGCGCCCGTGGCCTCGGCGAGGGGCGCGATCCCGCCGAGATGATCCCAGTGGCAATGGGTGACCAGGATCGCCGCGACCTCGAAATCGGGCTTGGCGATCTCGAAGCCGGGATCGATCACGACCGCCTCCTGGACGTCCGGCCCTGCGCGGACCACGTAGCAGTTGGTCTGGGTGGGTCCGAGCGCATAGGTGTCGACGGACGGAGCCATCGGGCGAGTGTAACGACGGGTCTTTCGCGGCTCCCAGCGGGGTAGGATCGCCGCGGTGCAGAGCTGGAACCTCCTGGAGCTCGAGATGCCCGAAGGGAGCCGAAGCCCCATCGTCCTGCACTCGGAGGACGAGGCGAGGGCCGTGTTGATCGGGCTGAACGCCGGACAGGCGCTCGGTGACCACCAGGTCCACGAGAACGCCTGGCTCGTCGTCGTCGACGGCCAGGTCGAGGTCGGATCGGGCGAGGACACCGTCGAGGCCGGCCCCGGGACGCTCTTCCGCTTCGAAGCCCAAGAGCGCCACCGCGTCGCCAGCCGTGAAGGCGCGCGACTCCTGCTGCTGCTCGCCCCCTGGCCGGGGGCAGGGCATTACCGCGGCAGCGCGAGCGCCTAGCCGGAGCGCTTCTTGTACATGCGGTACATCAGCGCGTCCATCGCGTAGCTGAAGGGCAGGAAGAACGCGAGGAGGAAGGCCGTGTTCACGAGCCGTTGGGTCATCGTGAGATCGCCGCTGAGGAAGGTCACTGTGAGGAACATCAGCGGCGCGAAGAGCAGACCGCGCTTCCCGACCTTCCGCCACGACGGCGGTTGCACCTCGCGGCCGCCCGAGGCTTTGGGCTTCGCCTGCTGCGGCGTGCGCTTTCCGTTGCGGGAGATCGTGTCCTCCGGCGCCTCGACTTCCTCGCCGGTCTCGTCGTCGACGTAGACGTACTCCCACTCGTGCCGGCGGTCTTTTGCCCGCCGCTTGCGCTGCTTTCTACTGGGCATCGGCACTAGCGTAGCGCCGCCAGGCCACGCGTCCGCCTTCGATCACGGCGGCGACCAGGTCGCCGCCGAGGTGGTACGAGAGGTGTCGCCAGTCGGGGGCATCGAGCAGGACGAGATCTGCGTCATACCCTGGCGCCAGGCGTCCCTTTCGGCCTGCGCGCCCGAGGACATGGGCCGCGTTCACCGTCATCGCCGACAGCGACTGGGCAGGGGACATCCCGAGCTGCGTCGAGGCCAGCGAGGCCACGATCGGGAGGCTCTCGCAGAACGCACTTCCGGGGTTGAAATCGGTCGCCAGGGCGACCGCAGCGCCTGCCTCCACCAACGCGCGACCGGGCGGCATCGGCCGGCCGAGAAAGAGCGCACTTGCCGGCAGGAGCACCGCAGTGACGTCGCTCGGTGCGAGTGACGCGACGCCTCGCTCGCTCGTGGCCTCCAGGTGGTCGACCGAACGGGCGCCGAGCTCGATCGCGAGCTCGACGCCGCCCGCCTCCGTGAACTGGTCCGCGTGGAGTCGAAGCGCGAGCCCGTGACCCCTCGCGGCTTCGAGGTACCGGCGCGCCTGTGCAGAGTCGAACGCGCCGCGTTCCAGGAAGACGTCTGCCGCCTCGGCCAGCTTCGCGGCCTCCGGGAGCACGTCGCCGATCACGAGGTCGACGTACGACTCTCCGTCGTCGAGCTCTGGCGGCACGGCATGGAGGCCGAGGTAGGTCGGGACACCCCCCTCGGCCGCGATCGCCCGCAGCGACGCGAGCTCGGTGTCCTCGTCGAGGCCGTAGCCCGACTTCGCCTCGAACGTCGTCGTTCCGCAGCGTCGCATCCAGCCGCGGTGCCGCCGGACCGCTTCGGCGAGCTCCGCCTCGCCGGCGGCTCGCGTCGCGCGAACCGTCGAGAGAATCCCGCCCCCGGCCGCGTGGAGCTCCTCGTAGCTCGCGCCGCCGGCGCGCAGCGAGAACTCTTCGACCCGATCGCCGGCGAAGCACGCGTGCGTGTGGCAGTCGACAAGGCCCGGAATCGCAGCGAGGCCCCGTCCGTCGAGCTCCTCGACGTCGCCCTCGAGCCGGCCGAGGTCACGCATGCGCCCGACGCGATCGACACGACCGTCGGCACAGAGGACGAATGCGTCCTCGAGCACATCGACGTCACCGAGCGCCGCGCCACGCAACGGTGCGGTCGAGCCGGCGGGCGTCGCCAGCTGGGCCAGGTCTCGGACGAGGAGCCGGCCGGGACCGGCAGCCGTGTCCGTCACCCCGCGCGCGGCGGCATCGGCAGCTCGAGACCGTGCTCCTCGGCGGCCTCGAGCGCCTCGGAGTAGCCCGCGTCCGCGTGCCGAAGGACACCGGTGCCGGGATCGGCCGTCAACACCCGCTCGAGCCGCTCCGCAGCGTCGTCGGTGCCGTCGGCGACCACGACCATGCCGGCGTGAATCGAGTTCCCGATGCCGACTCCACCTCCGTGGTGCACGCTGACCCACGTCGCGCCCGCGGCGGTGTTCACCAAGGCGTTGAGGATCGGCCAGTCGGCGATGGCGTCGGACCCGTCCTGCATCGCCTCCGTCTCGCGGTAAGGCGACGCCACCGAGCCCGAGTCGAGGTGGTCCCGCCCGATCACGACCGGAGCTAATACGTCGCCCCTTCGGACGAGGTCGTTGATCGCGAGGCCCGCCTTCGCGCGATCGCCCAACCCGAGCCAGCAGATCCGTGCAGGCAACCCCTGGAAAGCCACCCGCTCGGGAGCCAGCTTCAGCCAGCGCTGCAGGAGCACGTCGTCGGGGAACAGCTCGCGCAGCGCCGCGTCGATCACCTCGATGTCGCGGGGCTCGCCCGAGAGCGCCGCCCACCGGAAAGGACCGATGCCGCGGGAGAACAGCGGCCGGATATACGCCGGGACAAAGCCCGGATATGTAAACGCGTCCTCTACGCCCGCCTCAGCGGCCTCACCTCTCAGATTGTTGCCGTAATCGAAAACGTAGCTACCCGCACGGACGAACTCCAGGAGGCCACGGACGTGTGTCGCTATCGAGTCACGGGCTTGGCGCAGATATGTCTCAGGTTCCGCCTTTCGGAGCTCCGCCGCGGCCTGAACGTCCAGGCCGACCGGCACGTAGCCGGTGAGCGGATCGTGCGCAGCCGTCTGATCGGTGACGAGGTCGAAGCTCTCTCCTCGGCGCGCCAGCTCGGGCACCACGTCGGCGGCGTTCCCGAGCAGGCCGACGGACAGCGCGCGTCCCTCGCGCGCCGCCGCACGGACACGCTGTAGCGCCTCGTCGACCGAATCGACGGCCTCGTCGAGGTACCGCGTGTCCAGCCGGCGCTGAATCCGGTCCGGGTCGACCTCGATACAGAGCACCGCGGCACCGGCCATCGTCCCGGCAAGAGGCTGCGCACCGCCCATGCCCCCGAGCCCGGCCGTGAGGATCGTCCGCCCCGAGAGATCGGGGGAGCCGAAGTGCGTCTCGCCCGCGGCTGCGAACGTCTGGTACGTGCCCTGGAGGATCCCCTGGGTGCCGATGTAGATCCAGCTCCCGGCGGTCATCTGGCCGAACATCGTCAGACCGAGGGCCTCGAGCCGCCGAAACTCGTCCCAGGTCGCCCAGCGCGGCACGAGGAGCGAGTTCGCGATCAGCACGCGCGGAGCCGCCGTGTGAGTCCGGAAGACGCCGACGGGCTTACCGCTCTGGACCAGGAGCGTCTCGTCTTCGCCCAGGCGCAGCAGGCAGCGCACCAGAGCCCGAAGCGCTTCCGGATTGCGCGCCGCCTTCCCGGAGCCGCCGTAGACGACCAGTTCCTCAGGGCGCTCCGCGACCTCGGGATCGAGATTGTTGAGCAGCATTCGAAGCGGCGCTTCCGTCGCCCATGACCGCGCATTCAGCTCCGAACCGCGGGGCGCGCGGATCCGACCCGGCTCGCCGACCAGCGACTCGACCGTCGCCTCGATCGAGTCGACGGTAGTCATAGCTTCGCCCGCTCGCGTCGCGCTTCCCGCTTCTGGTCCCTGTACATCCGCCACCACGTCCAGCCGGTTGCGAGCACGAACGCCGCGCCCGCGCCGATCGCCGCCCTCCCCGCGTCCTGTCCCGTCAGGAGGAGGAATCCGAAGCCGACGACGGCGAGGCCGCCGTAGAACAGCAGCGCCGCGCGGAACGGGTGCTCCGTTCCCTTCTCCTTCGCCGGCCGGCCGTTCTGGCCCTCGATCACCTCAACGCTCCGATCTCCGTCTCGACCGCAGCCGCCACCGACCCCTCCCGAATCGCCGAGGCTACGGCCTCGATGTCGGCGCTGAGCGGTCGGTCCTCGACGACCCGCGCAGAGAGCGACCGGACGAACCGGCGTGCCGCCTCGGTCCCGCGGCCCGCCGACAACGGCGCGAGGAACTCGACAGCCTGTGCGCCGGCGAGCAACTCGATCGCCACCGCCCGCTCCGCATTTCCGAGCACCTGCCACGCCTTCAGGCCGGACGCGTTCCCCATCGAGACATGATCCTCTTGGCCGGCGCTCGTCGGGATGGAGTCCACGCTCGCCGGGTGGGCGAGGGACTTGTTCTCGCTGACAAGCGACGCAGCCACGTACTGGGGGATCATGAACCCCGAGTTGAGGCCGCCGTCGGCGGCGAGGAACGCAGGAAGCCCGTCCGAGAGGCTCGGATTGACCAGCCGCTCGGTCCGCCGCTCCGAGATGCTCGCCAGCTCGGAGACCGCCATCGTCATTGCGTCGAGAGCGAACGCGACAGGCTGGCCGTGGAAGTTCCCAGCCGACACGATCTCCCCCTCGTCCACGAGGACGAGTGGATTGTCGGTGCCGGCGTTCAGCTCCACCGTGACGGTCTCGCCGACGTAGCGAAGGAGGTCACGACTGGCACCGTGCACCTGTGGCGCGCAGCGGAGCGAATACGCGTCCTGCACCCGGTCGCACCAGCGGTGCGACTCCATGATCGCCGAGCCTTCGAGGAGCTGGAGAACGTTCTCGGCCGCTTCCGCCTGACCCTGCAGGGGCCGGACGGCCTGGACTCCGGAGGAGAAGGCCCTTCGCGAGCCCTCGAGCGCCTCGACCGAGAGTGCGCACGCGATGTCGGCCGCAACCGCCAGGCGGCGAGCGCGAACGACGCCGAGCGCGCCGAACGCCGCCATGAACTGCGTTCCGTTGATGAGCGAGAGCCCTTCCTTCGCCCGCAGCCTCAACGGCTCGATCCCGGCACGCTCCAGCGCCTCGCCCCCCGCCAGGAGCTCGCCGCCGAACCATGCCTCCCCCTCCCCAATGAGCGGCAGCGCGAGGTGCGCCAGTGGCGCCAGATCACCGCTGGCCCCGACCGACCCGCGGCTCGGCACCCTCGGCAGGACGCCCCGCCGCAGACACTCGAGGAGCTGCTCCGCGACCTCCACGCGCGTCCCGGAGACACCGGTCGCCAGACCGTTCACCCTGAGGACGAGGGCTGCGCGGACGATCTCGTCCGGATACGGGTCGCCCACACCGCAGGCATGGCTGCGCAGGAGCCGGATCTGGAGCTCGTCGACGAGCTCGGCCGGGATCGTCTGCGTGACGAGGCGACCGAAGCCGGTGTTGACGCCGTAGGTGCGCTCCGGGGAGGCGGCGGCTCGCTCGACCACCTCTCGAGAGGCGCGCATCCGTTCGCGTGCCGACTCGGAGAGCTCGGCCGGTGCGCCGTCGACCGCGACGGCCCAGACATGGTCGGCCTCGAGATCGTCGCCGGTCAGGACCTGGGTCTCGACCACGGGGAGGACTCTAGTCCTCAAGCAGCCGCGTCTCGATCAGGCGCGAGCCGTCGAAGCCTTCGATACGAAGCGCCGCCCCGGCCGCTGCCGCAGCCGCCCCCGCCGGCATGAGGCCAACCAGCTCGGTGCCCTCGACGCCGACCCCGAGACCTGCCGCCTCCGAGTCGATCCGGGCGACGATCTCGTGCAGCGCGGAAGCCTCCCAGTCCTCGACGTTCATGCTCACCTGCACCCGCCCGGACCCCGGAAGCTCCAGACCGAGAGCCCGAACTCCCGCGAAGCCGCCGTCGCGCTCCCGGATCGCCGTGGCGATCGTGCGCGCATCGTCGAGGGTCGCACCGCGCAGGTCGACGTTGAACGCGATCAGTGGACGCCGGGCGCCGACGATGACCCCACCGGCGGTCGGATGGAGAGCCGGCGGCCCGAAGTCCGGCGTCAGGCCCTGCGCAAGCCTCGCGGCCAGCCCGTCCGTCCCACCCTGTCGGAAGAACGCCGGCCCACGGCCGGACGCCAGCTCGCCGTAGAGGAACACCGGCAGTCCGAGCTCGCCCAGCCGACCGCCCAGCTCCGAGGCGGCCTCCTTCGCCCGCTCCGTGTCGCTCGGCTGGAGCGGCACGAGTGGGACCACGTCCGCAGCGCCGATCCTCGGATGAGCACCCTCGTGTCGTGTCAGGTCGATGCGGTCGCGGGCCACCTCGACGGCACGGACGAGTGCATCGACGAGCGGGGCGTCCTCGCCGACCACGGTGAACACCGACCGGTGGTGGTCGGGATCGGAGTGGACGTCCAGGAGCCGCACTCCCGTGGACAGTGCGGCACCGATCGCCTCGATCGTGGCCGCATCGCGCCCCTCCGAGAAGTTCGGCACGGACTCAAGCGGCAGCACGCCCCTACTCTAGGAGGCGACCGCGAACTCCCCGGCGAAAGGTAGCCGGATCGGTGCGTACGGCTACCTGGAGAAGCGTCCGCGGCCGAAGAAACCGAGGAGGGCGAGCACCAGGATGATGATGATGATCCAGAGCCAGATCGACATGAAGCCCTTTCGTCGGGTGAGTTCCATGTTCTCTTCCCCACCGCCGCATCCTTCGAACGTGAGCGAGGAGCATTGAAGGCCTACTACGACGCCCGGGCGCGCGAGTACGACGACTGGTGGAACTGGCACGTCGACGAGCATCCCGAGGAGTACGGCGCCCTTGTGGCGACGATCGAGACGCTCGAGCCGGCCAGGACGCTCGACGTCGCCTGCGGCACGGGCTTCCTCACTCGGCACCTGCCCGGCGAGGTCACTGGGCTCGATCAGAGCGCGACGGTCCTGGAGATCGCGGCCGAGCAGGCGCCTCGTGCGACGTTCGTCCACGGCGAGGGGATCGAGCTGCCGTTCGAGGACGGCGCGTTCGACCGCGTGTTCACGTCGCACTTCTACGGTCACCTGGAGGACCCCGATCGCGAGCTCTTCCTGGATGAGGCGCGTCGTCTGGCTCCTGAGCTGGTCGTCGTCGACTCCGCACGGCGGGCGGACTCGCACCCGGACGGCATGCAGCCCCGCGCGCTCAAGGACGGCTCGCAGTGGGAGGTCTACAAGCGGTACTTCACCGGCGCCGGGCTCGCCGACGAGCTCGGCGGCGGCGAGATCCTCCACGAAGGCACGTACTTCGTCGCCGTCCGAGCTTGACGCGCAGACGCTCGTCGTACCGGTCGATCGCCTCCCTCCAGCGCGACAACCGCACCTGCCGCGCCTGCGAGGAGGAGGGCTTTCCGCTCTTCTCCCTGCCGGTCGTCCAGCCGTACACGGGCCAGCGCGCCTACATCCACGGCCAGGCGCCCGGAGTCGTCGAGGGAGAGCAGCGACTGCCCTGGCGCGGCCGCGCCGGCCAGACGCTCCGCCGCTGGCTCGAGCTCGACGAGGACGAGTTCTACGCGACGTTCTACTGCGCCTCGGTCACGCGCTGCTACCCGGGCCGCGCTCCGTCGGGGGACCGGACGCCGACTCCCCGCGAGCAGGAGCTCTGCTCGCTCTGGCGGGAGTGGGAGCTCCGCCTTCTCCGGCCCGAGCTGATCCTCGCGGTCGGCGGCCTCTCGGCGAGGCGCCTCCTCGGGATCCGGAGCCTCGGCGAGTCGATCGGCCGACGCTACGAATTGGGTGGGGCAACGGCGATTCCGCTGCCCCACCCGTCAGGAACGAGCCGCTGGCTGAACGACCCGGCGAACCGCCTGCGGCTCGCCGAGGCGCTCGAGGTCGTCAAGCAGGAGCTTTCGCGCCTTCGAACTGCTCCTCCTCGGTCGAGCCCTTGAGCGCCAGGGTCGACGACTCGCCGCCGGAGATCGTCTGCGCCACGGCGTCGAAGTACCCGGCGCCGACCTCGCGCTGGTGCCGCGTCGCCGTGTAGCCCGCGGCCTCGAGCTCGAACTCGCGCTCCTGGAGCCGCACGTACGCGGGCATGCCCTCGTCCACGTACCCCCTTGCCAGCTCGAACATCGACGCGTTGAGCGCGTGGAACCCGGCCAGCGTGATGAACTGGAACTTGTAGCCGAGCTCGCCCAGCGTGGACTGGAAGCCGGCGATGTCGTCGTCGCCGAGATGTTTTCGCCAGTTGAACGACGGCGAGCAGTTGTAGGCGAGCAGCTTGCCCGGGAACTCGGCGTGGATCGCCGACGCGAACTCGCGCGCCTCCTCCAGGTCCGGCTTCGAGGTCTCGAACCACACGATGTCCGCGAAGGGCGCGTAGGCAAGCGACCGCTTGATGCACGGCTCGACGCCGCCCCGAACCTTGAAGAAGCCTTCCCGCGTTCGCTCGCCGGTGAGGAACTCGTGGTCGGCCGGATCGATGTCGCTCGTGAGCAGCGTCGCCGCGTCGGCGTCCGTGCGGGAAATCAACAAAGTCGGCACGGCGAGCACGTCCGCGGCCAGACGCGCCGCCTTCAGCGTGCCGACGAACTGCGCGGTCGGCACGAGCACCTTGCCTCCAAGGTGGCCGCACTTCTTCTCCGACGCGAGCTGATCCTCGAAGTGGACTCCCGCTGCGCCGGCTTCGATCATCCCCTTCATCAGCTCGAACGAGTTGAGGTTGCCGCCGAAGCCGGCCTCGGCGTCGGCGACGATCGGGACGAACCAGTCGCGCGTGACGTCGCCCTCAGCCTTCTCGATCTGGTCGGCGCGCATCAGCGCCCGGTTCAGGCGGCGAACGAGCGCCGGCACGCTGTTCGCCGGGTAGAGCGACTGGTCGGGATACGTGTCACCGGCGAGGTTCGCGTCGCCCGCGACCTGCCAGCCGGAGACGTAGATCCCCGTCGCCCCGGCCTTGACCATCTGCACGGCCTGCGCGCCGGAGAGCGCGCCCAGCGTCGGCAGGTAGTCCTCGGTATGCAGGAGCTCCCAGAGGCGCTCGGCGCCGCGCCGGGCGAGCGTGTGCTCGATCTGGACCGAGCCGCGCAGCCGTTCGACCTCGTCTGCCGTCCAGTCCCGGCGGATGCCGTCCCACCTCGTGTCCTTGCCGTTGCCGTTGCCGCTCATTGCTCTCCCCTTCAGTCGATGTACTCGTAGGCCGGAAGCGTCAGGAACTCGACGAAGTCGTCGCTCAACGCCACCCGCTCGAAGATCTCTCGTGCCTCTGCAAACCGTCCGCCCTCGGGCGTCTCCTCGGCGATGACCCCGCGCACCTGGTCGAGGGTGAACCTGCCGGCGTGCACCCACTGCCAGACCTGCGACCGGGAAATCTCCGCGGTGGCCGCGTCCTCCATCAGGTTGTCGATCGCGGCCGCGCCGACGCCGCGGAGCCACGACTCGATGTAGCGGATGCCGACGCTGACGTTCTGGCGCAGCCCCTCGTCGGTGACGGCGCCGCCCTCGACCCGCAGGTCGATGAGCTCCGACGCCGAGACCGAGACCTCGTCCCGCTGCCGCTCGACCTGGTTCGGCCGATCTCCGAGCACGCCGTCGAAGACCTCGGTTGCGACCGGCACCAGATCGGGGTGCGCGACCCAGGTGCCGTCGAAGCCGTCGCCGGCCTCACGCACCTTGTCCTCGCGCACCCTGGCGAGGGCGCGCTCGTTGACCTCGGGATCACGGCGGCTCGGGATGAACGCCGCCATTCCGCCCATCGCGTGCGCACCGCGCCGGTGGCAGGTCTTGACGAGCAGCTCCGTGTACGCCCGCATGAAGGGCGTCGTCATCGTCAGCTGGCCGCGGTCGGGAAGCACGACGTCCAGCGAGCGCAGCCGCTTGATCAGGCTGAAGAGGTAGTCCCAGCGGCCGGCGTTCAGCCCGACGATGTGCTCGCGCAGCTCGTAGAGGATCTCGTCCATCTCGAACGCCGCCAACACGTTCTCGATCAGCACGGTGGCCTTGATCGAGCCGGGCTCGAGCCGGAGCACCTCTTCCGTGAAGTCGAAGACCTGGTTCCAAAGGCGCGCTTCGAGACGGCTCTCGAGCTTCGGAATGTAGAACCAGGGCCGCTCCGGGTTGTGGAAGACATACAGGCCGAAGTCGAAGAGCGAGCCGGAGACCGCCTCGCCGTCGACGTGAATGTGCCGCTCGAGCAGATGCCAGCCCCGCGGGCGCACGACCAGGACGGCCGGGTCGTCTACGAGCTCGTACTGCTTCTCGCCGGTGTCGAGGGAGATCGTCCGCTCGACTGCGTCCCGCAGGTTGAGCTGGCCCTCGAGGTTGTTCGACCACGTCGGCGAGTTCGCGTCCTCGAAGTCCGCCATGAAGACGCGGGCGCCGGAGTTGAGCGCGTTGATGACCATCTTCCGGTCGACCGGCCCCGTGATCTCGACCCGGCGGTCCTGAAGGTCGGCCGGCGCCGGCGCGACGGTCCAGTCCGACTCGCGGATCTCGCGCGTCTCGGCGAGAAAGTCCGGGCGTTCGCCGGCATCGAGGCGCTCCTGGCGTTCCTGGCGCGCGGCCAGCAGTCGCCGCCGCTCGGGATCGAAGCGCCGGTGCAGCTCGGCGACAAACGAGAGCGCACCCGGCGTCAGGATCTCGAGCTCGTGGCCCCTTATCGGGCCGAGGATCTGGGCGCCGTTACTCGTTTCCGTGATCCCGCTCACAGGGGTCCGGGCACGTGCAAGGCGCGTGCTCCGACCTCAGGAACAGCACCGTCTTGGGTGCCGCCTCGGTCGGCTTCCACCGCTTCAGCCGCTTGAAAAGGGTCATCCCCGCTCCTTTCGTCCGTCGAACGCCAACCCTAGGAGACTTCCGTTATAAACTCAAAGAGGTTGTTTCGATCCGAGCGATAGAAAACGTCTATATGAGACTGGAGCAGCTGCAGGCATTCATCGAGGTCGCCCAGCGGCGCAGCGTCAGCCGCGCGGCCGAGGCGCTCTTCGTCACGCAGCCGACGCTGACGGCGCGCCTGAAGGGGCTCGAGCAGGAGCTCGGCTCGCGCCTGTTCATCCGTTCGGGTCGGGGAATGCGGCTGTCGGACGCCGGGCGCGCGTTTCTCCCGTACGCCGAACGGTCGCTGGGCGCCGCCGCCGCCGGCCGCCGCCTCCTCACCGAGCTCGCGAAGGGCCAGAGCGGCCAGCTCGCGCTTGGCGCGGCGCCCGCGGTGAGCACCTACGTCCTGCCTCGGATCCTCACCCGCTTCCGGCGGACGCACCCGAAGGTGCAGCTCGCCGTCCGGACCGGCCACTCCGAGGAGATCCTCGACCTCGTGCTCGAGGAGCAGGTGCAGGTCGGCCTCGGGCGCGCGCTGCGCCACCCCCAGGTCGAGGCGACGCCGCTCTACGAGGACGAGCTCGTGCTCGTCGTCGATCCAGAGCACGCGTTCGTGGGCGAAGGAGCGATCGGCACGGAGCGGATCAGCGACGTTCAGCTGATCCTCTTCGACCGCACGTCGAGCTATCACCGGCTTACGAACGAGTTCTTCCGAGGCGCCGGTGCAGTCCCGCGGGGCGTCATGGAGCTCGACAACATCGATGCTGCCAAGAAGATGGTCGAGCAAGGGCTCGGCGTCGCGCTCCTCCCCCACACCGCCGTCGCAGGCGAGCTGGAGGCGGGAACGCTGGTGGCGGTCAGGCTCGCCGACGCGCCCGAGCTGAAGCGCGAGATCGTCGTCCTACGCCGCCGGGACGCCGGCCCCGCTACCGGCGCGCTGGACTCGTTCCTGAACTGCTTGTCGGACCTCCGGCCCGGCCTCCAGGCCGCCGCTCAGCGCTCGACCGCGTAGAGCCGCCACTCGCCAGGCACGCCCTCAGCTCGGCGACCCTGCGGTCGGCGAACGCCAGACCGGAGCCGGCAACGAGATCCCGCGTAACGCGTTTCCGGCACAGGCAAGGGCATGGCTAGATTCTGACGGTGAACGAGGCTCCTTCCTACCGCTCCACCTTCGCCCGGCTGCTCGGCTTCCTCAAGCCGTACAAGTGGGGGCTGATCGTCTCGATTCTGCTGGCAATCGGCTCGCAGGCAGCGGCCGTCGTGATGGCGTACCTCACGGGAGACGGCCTCCAGCAGGCGACGACCGACGGGAGCCGCGAGGCGATCTGGTGGATCGCGGTCGGGATCCTGATCGCGGGTCTCGTGCGGGCGCTGCTCATGGTCGGCCGGCGGCTCATCTCCGGGCGGCAGGCACTCGCCGTCGAGTTCGACATGCGAAACGGGCTCTACGCGAAGCTCCAGCGCCTGTCCTTCCGCTTCTACGACCTGCACCAGACGGGACAGCTGATGTCGAGGGCGACCGTGGATCTCCAGGCGGTCCGCTTCTTCCTCGGCTACGGACTGATCTTCTTCTTCCAGCACATCACGACGATCGTCGGGGTCACGGCCGTGATGTACGTGGCCAACTGGCGTCTAGCGCTGGCTGCCACGGCGATCACACCACTGATCGTCATCGTCGCCTACCGGTACTCGACGGTCTCGCATCCGATCCTGCGTGAGGTCCAGCAGAAGATGGCCGACGTCGCCACGGTCGCCGAGGAGTCGATCGTCGGCGTCCACGTAGTCAAGTCGTTCGCGCAGGAGCAGACCGAGGGCCAGAAGTTCGCGGGCCGCTCCGAGGCCGTCTTCGACCAGAGCGTGCAGGCGAACCGCCAGCGGGCGATCTACGTCCCGCTGCTGTCGTTCCTGCCGCTCGTGGCCCAGGCGATCGTGCTGCTCGTCGGCGGGCGGATGGTCGTGAACGGCGACCTCACCCTCGGCTCGTTCATCTTCTTCAACGTCCTCGTCGTGATGCTCGTGATGCCGCTGCGGATGCTCGGCATGTGGATCGGCCAGGCGCAGCGGGCGACGGCTTCCGGGGAGCGGATCTTCGAGGTCATGGACGAGCCCGAGGAGGTGGCCGACCGGCCGGGTGCGGTGGAGCTTCCGCCGGGCGACGGCCATGTGCACTTCGAGCGGGTCTCGTTCGGCTACCACGACGAGCGGCCGGTCCTCAGAGACATCGACCTCGAGCTCGCTCCCGGCCGCACGGTGGCGCTGATCGGCCATACGGGCTCGGGCAAGACGACGCTTGCGACGCTCGTCCCTCGCTTCTACGACGCGACGGGCGGCCGGCTGACGGTGGACGGCGTCGACGTCCGCGACCTCAAGCTGGTCTCGCTGCGCCGAGCGATCGGGATCGTCGCGCAGGACCCGTTCCTCTTCTCGGACACGGTGCGCGAGAACATCGCATTCGGCCGGCCGGACGCGACCCAGACCGAAGTCGAGGACGCAGCCCGGCTCGCGCAGGCGCACGACTTCGTCGTCCGGCTGCCCGAGGGCTACGACACGGTGATCGGCGAGCGCGGGATCACGCTCTCGGGCGGGCAGCGCCAGCGGATCGCGATCGCACGGGCGCTCCTGCTCGACCCCAGGATCCTGATCCTCGACGATGCGACCGCCTCCGTCGACGCGACGACCGAAGCCAAGATCAGGCTCGGGCTCCGGCAGGCGATGCGGAACCGGACGACGATCATCATCGCCCACCGCCTGTCCACGCTCGCGCTCGCCGACGAGCTCGTCGTTCTCGACCGCGGCCGGATCGTGGCGCGCGGCACGCACGACACGCTGATCGAGCGCAGCCCGGTCTACCGGGAGATCTACGAGCACGGGCTCCTCGAGCGCGAGTTTGCGGAGCGCGTCGAGCAGCGCGCGGAGGCGACGGCATGAGCGTTCGCGGCCAGGTTCGGCTCGGCACAGTTCCGGCACGGAGCGGTGTCCCACGCGTGCGCTTTTCGCCACTAGGCTCGAGCCATCGGGTCGGGGCGGTGGGGTCTTCCCAGGTACGTGGGGGGTCTCGATGAAGGTCTGGCAGCCCGGCTCCCACCTCTCCGCGCAGCGAGACGCGCAGGTCGACGACTGGTCGTGGCAACGCACCGCGCGCCGGGTTTCCACTCTCGCTCGGCTGACGGCGCCGTACAAGCTCCAGACGACGCTGGCAGTCGTCTCCTTGCTCGCAGCGACCCTGACCGCGCTCGTCCCGCCGCTCCTGGCGAAGGTGGCGCTGGACGACGGCATCCGGGACGGCGACCTCCACGCCCTGTCCGTCATCGTCGCCCTCTTCGTGGTCGCCGGCCTCGCCAACCTCGCAACGAGCTCGGCGCAGACCTACTTCACGGGCTGGACGGGCGAGCGGATCCTCGCCGACCTCCGAAACAAGCTCTTCAAGCACCTCCAGGGCCTGTCGCTCGGCTACTACGAGCGGAACCGCGCCGGCGTGATCATCAGCCGCCTGACGAACGACGTCGACGCGCTCGACCAGCTGGTCACGGACGGCGTCACGACGCTCGTCCAGAACACGCTGATCCTCGTCGGCTCGGCCGCGGTCCTCTTCTACCTCGACTGGCGCCTCGCCCTCGCGACGCTCAGCGTGATGCCGGCGATGGCGATCGCGACCGCCGTCTTCCGGATCCGCTCGTCGCGGGCCTACCGCGACGTGCGCGAGCGCCTCGGCCTCGTCACGGCGACACTGGCCGAGGACATCGCCGGCATGCGCGTCGTGCAGTCGTTCACACGCGAAAGCTCGCGCCGCCGGAACTTCGAGGAGGTCAACGCGCACTACCGGGTCGCAAACCAGCAGACCGTCGTCAACAACGGGCTCTACTTCCCGTTCGTCGACTTCCTTTCTGCAATCGCGACGGCAGTCGTCCTCGGCTACGGCGGCTACCTGCTCTCCGGCGGAGAGCTGAGCGTGGGAACGCTCTTCGCGTTCATCCTCTACGTCTCCAACTTCTTCGACCCGATCCAGCAGCTCTCCCAGCTCTACAACACGTTTCTGGCGGCCGTGGCGGCCCTCGACAAGATCATGGACGTGATGGACGAGGAGCCGGAGGTAGTCGACGCGCCCGGGGCCGAGGAGCTGCCACCGATCGACGGACGCGTCCGCCTCGACGGCGTCCGGTTCGCCTATCGCACGGGGCCGGAGGTGCTGCACGGCATCGACCTCGACGTGCCGGCGGGGACGACGGTGGCATTCGTCGGCCACACGGGCGCGGGAAAGTCCACGATCGCGAAGCTCCTCGCGCGCTTCTACGACCCGGTCGAGGGCCGGATCACCGTCGACGACCACGACCTGCGCGAGGTCACGCAGGAATCGCTCCGCTCCCAGCTCGGAATCGTGCCGCAGGAGGGCTTCCTCTTCGCGGGAAGTGTCCGCGACAACATCGCCTTCGGACGTCCGGACGCCACGATCGAGGACATCCGCGCGGCAGCCACAGCGGTCGGCGCCCACGAGTTCATCATGCGGCTCGAGGACGGCTACGACACCGACGTCCAGGAGCGCGGCACTCGCCTCTCCCTCGGGCAGCGGCAGCTGATCGCGTTCTCGCGCGCGCTCCTCGCCGACCCGCGGCTGCTGATCCTCGACGAGGCCACGTCGTCGGTCGACATCGGAACGGAGCGGAAGATCGAGACTGCCCTCAGGACGCTCCTCGCCGGCCGAACCGCCTTCGTGATCGCCCACCGCCTCTCGACGATCCGCGGCGCCGACCTCATCGTCGTCCTCGAGCACGGCCAGATCGTCGAGCAGGGCAGCCACCACGAGCTCATGGCCAGGAAGGGCCTGTACACGGCGCTCTACGGGGACTGGGCCGCAGACGTCGCGTGAGGAGCCGCTCGCTACAATCCGAGCCCCGTTGCGGGGTCGTCTAATGGTAGGACGCTCGGCTCTGGACCGAGTAGTCTAGGTTCGAATCCTAGCCCCGCAGCCTTCAGAAAAGGGCCGCAAATCGCGGCCTTTTTTGTTTCCTCTAGTTTGCTAGGCGACGCCGCCGAGCAAGGCCACGGCGAAGACGCAGAGCGCGATGAAGCTCGCGGCGAATGCCAGCTTCAGGCCCGCAGTGTTCTCCCTCTCCACGCGGCAGAGAGTGACAGCGTCCGTGTGCTCCTTCAATGGGCCAATCGGCCTATTTCAAGAGGCGCCGGGTCCTAGCGCCGGGTGTCGTCCGACCCGCTCTCTAGCCTCCTGCGCGGAATGGACGTCTTCCGCCGTTCGGCCGCAGAGTTCGTCGGTACATTCGCACTGATCTTCGTCGGAGCCGGCGCCGTCCTGATCGTGGCGCCGAGCACCGGCGCCGGGAATATCGACGTCGCGTTCGCTCACGGCCTCGTCATCGCCGTGATGGTGTCCGCCGTCGGCCACATCTCCGGCGGTCACTTCAACCCGGCCGTGACACTCGGCTTCCTGGTCACCGGTCGGCTCTCGCCGTTGATTGGGGGCGCCTACTGGATCGCACAGTTCGGAGGCGCCGTCGTCGCCGCCGCGCTGCTGAAGTGGGTCTTCCCAAGCGACCTCCAGGGGAACCTTGGCTCTCCGGCGGTCGGGCCCGGCTTCGAGCCCGAAGCGGCGCTGATCATCGAGGCGATCCTGACCTTCTTCCTCGTCTGGGTCGTCTTCGCAACAGCAGCCGATCCGCGCGGAACGTTCAAGTCGATCGCCGGTCTCGCGATCGGCCTCACGATCACGCTCGACATCCTGATGGCCGGCCCGATCACCGGTGGCGCGATGAACCCCGCCCGGGCTTTCGGCCCCGAGCTCCTCTCGGGCGACTGGGACGACTTCTGGATCTGGTACATCGGCCCCTTCGCCGGCGGAGTGCTCGGTGCGCTCGCGTACGAGTGGCTCTACCTGCGCCCAACCTCGCCTCCGGTCGTGGGGCCGCCAGAGACCGGAGTCGTCGAGCCTCGCCCCGGCGACACCGCTCTCTCCTAGAGCAACTTTGTACGTGTTGTCACGATCACTGCTAAACTCTTTCTCCTAGAGACCTAGCGCGGTAGCCGCCGAGGGTCGTACGCACTCCTCTCTCGACTCCCACACCGGGCCTGACGCACGTCAAGCGAAGGATGGTGTGAGATGACGAAATTCATCCAGTGGCGCAAGATGACCTGGGCGATCGTCTTGTTCGCCGCGGGGATCGCGGTTTGGCTGCTGAGCAGCGGAGCGGCAACCGTCGCGATCGTCACCGGGCTCGTCGGCGCGGTCGTGCTGAGCGTGGTCTGGTTCGGAACGCGACCGCTCTGGCGTCAAGGTCACGGCATCCGTTTCCGCCGGCTCCAGAGCCCGCTGGCTCCGTAGAGGCACCGGACATGGGGAGCGCGGGGCTCGCCCTTGGAGGCGAACCCCGCACCTGGGAGGCGTGCTCCCTATACGCGAATTCGCTTCCGTAATCTGTACCCAGGAATTCCTCGAAGCAATCAGCGACGAGCCGGCGAAACGTTGACTGACGAATCAATCGGGAATTAAGGCTCCCGCATTCCTTCGACGAGAAGCTCGACGACGTTGCTTTCCGCCTGAGCGATGTCCTCGTCCGTGTCGGGCAACTGGCCGAGCACCCACCCGGTCAGGATCTCGTCGAGCGCACCGTAGAAGACGACCGCCCCGAGACGTGGATCGATCTGCGGCCTGAACTCGCCGAGCTCCTGCCCCCGCTCGATGATCCGCTCGAGCGCCTTCATCGCCTCCGTGATCTCTTCGATCTCCTGCTGGACCTGCGGGCTGCGCGTCACCTCTCGAACGAGCACGCGGACGAGATCCGGGTCTCGGCGCCAGGTGCGAAGCAGCAGCGCCGTGACCCGACGCACCTGCTCGCTCGCCGGCACGCCGGAGCTCTCGACCTCGCGAACCCTGGCGAGCATCTGTGTCCAGGTGTCCCGGAAGATCGTCTCGAGCAGCTCGTCCTTCGACTTGAAGTAGTGATAGACGAGGCCGTACGCGACCCCCGCCTCCTTGGCGATGTCGCCGACACGTGCCCTGTGAAAGCCCTTCGTTGCGAAGACCTTCACTGCCGCGTCGAGAATTTGCCGGCGGCGATCCGCCTGCCGATCAGCACGCGCCGCCATGACCGCGCAACTCTAGAGGGCCGAGCGCGGATCGTCGGTTGCGGGCGGTTCGCCGTCGTCGAAAGCAAGGAGTCGCGCGGCCAACGCACGACCGCGTTCCCACCCGGCCGTCGCTACAATCAGGCCTCCCGGCGCATTCGTCTAGTGGCCTAGGACGCCGCCCTCTCACGGCGGTAGCACGGGTTCGAATCCCGTATGCGCCTTCAAGGGCCGCATGGATAGCGAACGTCGCTCAACCATGCGGTTCATGCATGTCAGGAATGCCGTGAAAGCGCATGTGGTGCCTACCCCGGTGCCACCTCAGGATGTCGTCTGCGCTGGCTACATTTTCAAACGATGCCGCGTCAGCCACCGCCACCGCATCCCTGGCGCGAATGCTCAAAGTGCGGCTGGAGGCACTACCCGAAGCCGATACCGCTCGAGACGGGTTCTATGGTTGCGACGTGGACAGTGCCGGCGACGTGCGATCGGTGCGGCTCCTCGAGTGCGTCGAGTGCGGCCGTGTCTCCAGCGAGGACGAGCGCCCTGGGCGGCGCAGCTTACCGTCGACGATCAAGTAGTCATCTATTGCCCGGAGTGCGCGATGCGGGAGTTCGGTCGCAGCCGACGGGCCAGTGGGCCGAACCGCGGGTAGAACAGGCCGGCCGCGGCAAGACCAATTCCCACGCCGCCGAGCGCAATCGGCCACAGCCAAAGGCTGAAGAAATCCGAGAGTTGAGCGTCGCGGGGATCATCCGGGTCGTACAGAACCTCGACGCTATCGCCTACATCGGGTGGCGACGATGAGCCGCTCGAGGACTTGAATTCCACCGTTCGCCCCTCCGCCGTCGTGAAGCGGACTACCGGGTTGTAGACGAGCTGGCCCCCGGACGTGTCGTGACCGGACGACGTGTGGCTTTCCAGGTCGATGACCGTTCCGGTGGCGTGTTCCGCTCCGCGGACGAATCGAGCCGTATGGACGAGCGTTGCCGCGCCGATCACGAGGAGCAAGACCGCAAGACCGAGACATACGCGTGGCGTCCAGCGGTTGACACGATCGGAGCTCGACAACCTATTCAGGGTTTTTATCGTGCCCCCTTAGCTTGAGGGGAGTCTATGCTCGGCACACCGTCCGGTTCCCAGCCGACAACGGAAGGAGAACCGGAATGGCCTTCGTCTACGAGCTCGAGCTCGAGGACGGGACACCCGCCGACCCGCCAACGTTTCGCAGCTCCGACGGAATCTCCTGGAACGCCGGCGACACGATTCGCTCGGCAGCGAACGCGCTCTCCGCGTCATCGGCAAGCGCCTAGACGAGAACTTGGACGGTGACCCGGTGCCGGTGCTGGTGGTCGAACCCGCTTAGCCGAGCACTCTTGCAAGTACGGGTCTGCGCGCCCTAGAGTCGGCACGCCCTAACGAAAGGATCACGGTGTGGCTCTGGATCGTCATCATCGTCATCGTCGTGTTGGCCCTTGGCTACTTCTTCCGGGGACGCATGTCTAGGTAGCCGCGCTCCTCGGTCGAGCCTCGTTCGCTCGGTCGCCCGGACTCTCCTCGGCGGCCCCACGCCGCGACGCGGGCGCCAGCGTGACGGGGATTCATCGATCCTGCAGCTTGATGCGCTCCACGTAGAGCACGTTCGCAGGGTTCACCCAGACAGGCAGACCGTCGTCCCTCGTGAGCTGCGAAATCCTGCCCGACAGCTCCACCGCGGGTGCGTTCTCCTTGACGTCCACCGTCAGAAGCTCATCCCTGGTGCTCCCCACGAACACAATCCGCGTTCCTTTCTCTGGTGGTGGGGCAGGCAAGTCATCTCAGCCTCCTAGCTCGGGTCGGGCGAGTTGGGAGAGGAGCTCGGCGATGGCCCGGGCGGGATGTCGAGGACGACGGTGGCCGATCCCTCGTCGAGGAGCGCTTGGATTTGTTCCACGAACGCGTGCGGATCCTCGAAGCGTGTATCCGGATCGAGGCCGGCGACTTTGAGGAATTCCCGGTCGCCTTGCACGGCGCCGTCTATCCACCTCGCCCACACGTCGTGACCTCCTCGCCTGCCTCCGATCTCAACTCTGGCCAACGTGCTCGCCCCTTTCTCGCTCGTTGAACGAGATCTTGGCACGCGTTCGGCTCGCCGCCCCAGGCGCATACGCTGACCACGCCGTTCGGTCCCAGCCGGAAACAGAAGGGAGACCGATGGACTTCATCTACAAGCTCGAGCACCAGGACGGGACACCCGCCGACCCGCCGACGTTTCGCAGCTCCGACGGAATCTCGTGGAACGCCGGCGACACGATCCGCTCGCCAGCGAACAAGCTTTGAGGGTTGTTGGCAAGCGGCTGGCCGAGAACGTTGACGGTGATCCGGTGCCGGTGCTGGTGGTGAAGCCGCGTAGCTAGCTCATTTGGGTCTAACGCACTGCCTTCGTTTCCTCGTAGGGTCACAGGTCGTTAGTCATCCGCTTTGGGGTCACCTTCCTGCGGACGGCCAGCCTACGGCTGGTGTCCACCACTGCGGCCAACAGGAAGGAACTGAATGCATGCGGTTTCACGCTTTCGCGTACGCGCGCTCGCGCGGACGCTGATCCTCGTTGTGATGGTCGCGGCGCTCGCCGCGGTCACGACAGGCTCGGCTTCCGCGATCGGGCCCGCGGGCTCGAACTTCCCACCCCCGAACGGGCTGAACGGCTGGTACATCGCCACTTCTGTCCCAGGGCAGATGATCTACGACGTCGACGGGTTCGCGCAGCCGCCGATCAACTCGGGCGACTACGACGAGCAGATGAGCAACGCCATCTGCACGGCATCTCCCGGCGGAACGGTGGTCGGCTCTCACGGGCCGGCGTCCTCGAACGCCCATGTCCCGGTGACGGTGTCCGGTGACACCTCGCCAGCTGGGACAGTGGTCACCTGCCTCGCCGACTACGACCGAAGGTTCTACTCCTGCGTGCTCTTTGTCTGCTTCCCGACCGGCCCGTTTCTACCGTTCGCGTCCAACGTCGTGAACCAGCACACGCTGAAGATCGATTCGTCTCCGCCGGTCAGCGTCACGGCCTTGCATGCGCCCCCGAACGGTGCGAACGGCTGGTACAGGTCGCCGGTCGGCGTCAGCTTCAACGGATTCGACCCGAACTCGGGCCTCAATTTCGCTTGCCGGTCGGGCGCTCCGTTCGGCCCAGGCGGGATCGGGCAGTCGATCGGCCCGGCTGACACACCGTTCGAGCAGATCTTCGGCGGCTGTCAGAACGGTGCCGGTCTCAACACAAGCGTCGTCGTCACGTACAAGTACGACGGAACTGACCCGACGCTCGCGCCGACCGTGAGCCCGAACTCGGTCGTGTTGAACGGAAGCGCCACGGCGAGTCCGGGCGCGGACGACAACCTGTCCGGGATCGACACCGCCTCCTGCGATCCCGTCGATACCTCGACACTCGGCTCGCACACGGTCAGCTGCACAGCGACCGACAAGGCGGGCAACACGGCGACAGCGCAGGCTAGTTACGACGTCGTCTCGCCCCTCGTGTTCACCGGTTTCTTCCAGCCCGTCGACATGACCGGGATCAACGGCGCGAACTCCGGCCAGACAATCCCGCTCAAGTTCCGGGTCACCAACGGAAACGGCGTGCCGGTGACCGACCTGGCCTCGGTCGAGGTGACGGCGACGTCCCTCGCCTGCGACCTCGGCGTAACACCCGACCAGCTCGAGGAGTACGCAAGCGGCAACTCGGGCCTGCAGAACCAGGGCAACGGCAACTACCAGTTCAACTGGAAGACACCGAAGACCTACGCGAAGTCATGCAAGACCCTCAAGCTCGACCTCGGCGACGGCATCGACCACACCGCCGAGTTCCGCTTCACGAAATAGCCTCAACGCCAAAGACGAACGGAGGGCCGCAACCCAGCCAGCACCGCGGCCCTCCGTTCGCGGCTCCTCCCCGCACTCATGCGACGAACACCACGACGTCCCCTGGCGTTTTCTGAGGCGCAGCCATCACATTTCCTCGCGAAAACTTGGCGGGATGGCAAGGCGGTATGTCTTCGACGATCCTCTGTCCCTCCCGTGGCGCAGCGTTCCAGCGTCACGAGCGAAGGATTCGATCCGAGCGCCAGCGCCAGAACCGTACGTCTGGTTCTGGCGCTGGCAGTTGCTCGAAACCGGCCGGACTAGGACACGCCCCGAACGGGCTCGGACAGGTCGACCCGAGGAAGCATCCTCTCCTCGCCGCCCACCTCGAGCACCGTCTTGCCCCGGACGGTGCGAGCGTGGGCAGCGAGCCAATTCTTGCCGACGGCGGTTGCCGACCTCACGGTGTCGCCGCCGACGATCGGGATCTCGACGTCGTCACCTTCGCCGCCGTCGAGGATGTCGATGCCCGGGCCGCCGATGAGCACGTCGTCATCCGGGCCGCCCAGCAGCACGTCGTCGCCGTCGCTGCCCACGAGGACGTCGTTCCCGATGCCGCCGTCGGCCGTGAGCTGGATCGCCCCGGCCGAGAGCTCAGAGGCCTCCACCACGTCGTCGCCGGCCAGCGCGTTGATCGTCAGCCGGTCGTTGGCGGCCTCCGAGCCGGCGATGTTCACCTGCGCGGCCAGTCCGATCGCGGATACGCCCGAGGCGTCACCGAAGACGAGGCTGACGTCGTCGTCGTTCGTGCCCTGAATGATCACGTTGTCGGGCTGACCGTCGCCGGCACCGCCGACGGCGGCCAGGTCGCTGTTGATCTCGGTGACGTCGGTGCCCGAGAGGTCGTTGACGGTGAGGGTGTCGGCGCCGCCGAGCGCGTTGAGGTCGATCGCCTCGACGTCGTCGAGGTCCATCACGATGTTGCCCAGGTTGCGCGTGAAGAGCACGCGACCGCCGTTGGCCGAGGCCTCGAAGATCTCGCTGCCGGCCGAGCCGTTGAACAGCATCGTGTCGGCGCCGTCCTGGCCTTCGACCGTGTCGCTCCCGTCACCCGGGTCCCACTGGAAGACGTCCTCGTTGGCACCCAGGAAGGCGACGTCGTTGCCCTGCTGGCCGTCGACGACGTCGTTGCCGTCACCGCCGAGCAGCAGGTCGATCCCGTTGCCACCGAGGATCGTGTCGCCTCCGGCGCCGCCGTCCACGGTGATCTGGATCAGCGCAGCCAGATTCCCACTGGCGGAGAAGCGGTCGTCGCCACCGTTGGCGTTGAGGATGAGCGTCTCGGAGGTCCCGATGTCGATCGCGAACGGCGCCGGGTCGAGGCGGTCGAACCGAACACGCGCGCCGTTGGCGGTGGTGGTGAACACCTCCGCGCCGCCGCCGCCGTTGACCTCGACCGTGTCGGTGCCCGCGCCGCCTTCGTTCAGGTCGGTGTCGTCGCCGGGGTTCCACACCATCCGGTCGTTGCCGCCCTCGCCGAACACCTGGTCGTCGGCGTCTCCGCCCGTCAACGTATCGGTCAGGGGGCCGCCGAACAGGAAGTCAAAGCCTCCGCGGCCGAGGAGGGTGTCGTCGCCGGCCTGTCCGAACAGCAGATCGTCGCCCGCGCCGCCGGTCAACGTGTCGCCGGCGCTTCCGCCGAACAGATTCGCCCGTGGCAGCGTGCCGCCGGACTCGTCGAGGCTGACCGTGTCGCTGCCGCCCTGGCCGAGGGCCTGGATGAGGCTGGTGTTCGCGACCGTGGGCGTACCACCGGCCACGACGACCGCCCCACCGTTCACCAGAATCCTGCCGGCCGCGTCGCGGCTGATCGTGATCGAGTTGTCGAGGGCGTCGCCAGTCACGCTGAGCACCCCCGCCTGGGAGTTGAACGACGCGGTTACAGCCGCACTCGCCGACTGGCTCGCGGCGCCGGCCACGGCGGCAGTGAGCAGGACGCCGACGAGCAGGCGCCCCACCGCGCCCCGTCGGCCGTTGTTACGCCTTGTCGTCATCGTCGGTTGAGGTCCGGGAAGGGTGAATCCTTCATCCGTGATCGCGACGGTGTCGGCAATCGTTGCCATCGCTTTCCCCCTTTTTCGTCGACGGCGCATCGCTCACGAAGACGATAGGAAGCGTTGCTCAGCCTGTCGTTCGCGCGTTTGACACTCCCAGCGTCACCGACGCGACAGAGCGGCATCCCGGGCAACCGGAACGTTGTCTTTCCGGACCGACTCCTCTTAAGCTCGCGGCGGCTTTCGCCCCATTGCCAGCTTGACCGAGACCGGCACGGCGAACCCTTCCTCGGTCCGATACTCCTCGAGCAGCTCGTCGAAGTGTGTCCGTATGGCGCGCTGCGTCTCGGGTGGCTGCCCGACGATCATCGGCCGCACGCGCACCGTGCCTTGGACGAGCCCGTCCCACAGCTCGTCGGCGCTCGTCAGCAGGAGCGGGAACTCCACGGTCGCGACGGCCACGTCGACGAACCCGGCGTCGGCCAAGAGCCGGGTGAACTCCCCGTCGTCGGCGAACCGGAAGATCGGCGGGCCGGGCGGCACGTCGGCCGGTGGAAGCGCGCCCGCGGCGGCGAAGGCGTCGAAGACCACGCCGAGCCAGCGGCCCCGCGCCGGCACGTCCCACATGCTGAAAGACACGCGACCCTCGGGTACGAGGACGCGGGCGGCCTCTGCGACCGCGGCCTCGGGCCGGGCGAGATGCAGCAAGAGAAACGCACAGGTCACCGCATCGAACGAGTCGTCCGGAAACGGCAGCTCGGTCGCGTCGCCGCGAACGAACTCGACGCCCGGAGAGCGCGAGCGCGCGAACGCGAGCATCGTCTCGGAGAAGTCGAGGCCGACGGGGTCCGCGGCCCGTTCGGCCGCCCTGGCCGCGACGTAGCCGGGCCCGGTCGCGATGTCGAGCACCCGCTTCCCCGGCCCGGCGCCAACCGCATCGAGAAGCGGATCGGCCAGCTGCGAGGTCACACGCCCGGCCAATGCGTCGTAGCCGGTCGGCTCCTTCACGCCCCAGCCGGCTTCTTCGAACGCGTCGAACGCGACGGGGTCGTAGTCGCTCATGAGCAGAAGTATGGGCTTGGCAGGTCGGCCCTGGCCTTCCCGCGGCTCCCTATTGCCGCGCCGCCTCGACAGGTGTAGCTTCGCCCGGTGGCCGGCGAGACGCACGAGTTCCCAGCGGATCGGGTGCACTTCAGCTGGGACGCAGGCAACGAGCCGGTCCTGACGGTCGCGAGCGGCGACACCGTGGTGATGCACACCCGTGACGTCAGCGACAACCAGATCACGCCCGAGTCGACGGCCGACGCGATTGCCGAGCTCGACTGGGACCGCGTCTACCCGCTCGCGGGCCCGATCGCGGTCGAGGGCGCCGAGCCGGGCCACACGCTCGCCGTCGAGATCGTCGACCTACAGCCGGAGGGCTGGGGCTGGACGGCGATCCTGCCGGGGTTCGGGCTGCTGGCGGACGACTTCCCGGACGCTTACCTCAAGATCTTCGATCTCACAACCGGCGACGCCACGTATCTCCGCGACGACATCGCGATCCCGGTCGCACCGTTCCTGGGGACCATGGGTGTCTGCCCGGCGGGCGCGAGCCAGCAGGCCGTGATGCCGCCCGGACCCTTCGGCGGGAACTTGGATACGCGGCAGCTCGTTCGTGGGACGACGCTCTTCCTACCGGTGCAGGTCGAGGGCGCGTTCTTCAGTTGCGGAGATGCGCACGCCGCCCAGGGAGACGGCGAGGTCTGCGTCACCGGCCTCGAGTCGCCGATGTACGCCGAGCTCCGGTTCACACTGCACGAGGACCGCACGATCCCGGCACCGCAGTACCGGACCGCGCCCGGCCCCTTGACGCCTCGCGTGGACGACGGCGCCTTCTACGGCACGACGGGGATCGGCCCGGACCTCTACGTCGGCGCGCAGGAGGCCATCCGCGCGATGCTCGACTACCTCGTGGAGAACTACGACCTCGGCCGCGAGGACGCGTACCTGCTCTCGAGCCTCACCGTCGACCTGAAGATCTCCGAGATCGTCGATGCGGGCCAGTACGTGGTCAGCGCGGTGCTTCCGCTCGCGATCTTCCGCGAGTAGCGCCGGTCAGAGCGCTCGTAGAAGCGCCGCGGTGAGCGCGCCGAGCGCGATCGCCGCGAGCATCGGCACGCGGAGGAGAAACGCTCCGCCGGCGACCGCCACGCCGGCAGCCTGGGCGTCGACGCGGAGGCTGCTGCCGTCGCTGAACGTCCCGACGACGACCAGAGCCATGAGCAGCGCCGGCCCGAGGAGATCGATCACGGCGACGACGGGTCGCGGAAGCTCGCGGCCGCCCAGCAGCACGGGCCCGGCCGCCTTGATCGCGAAGTTCGCGACCGCCACGACCAGAATCGACGTCCAGACTGCGGTCACGCCGGGCGCCTTCGCAGGCCGAGCAGGGCCCCGGCACAGGCCGCGATGATCGGGATGCCCGGCGGCGACACGGGAATGAGCGCGAGCGCGATCCCGGCGGCGATCAGCGCAGCAGCGACGAAGTCCGCTCCTCGTCGAACCTCAGCGATGAGCAGGAACAGGAAGAACGCCGGGAAGACGACGTCGAGGCCGATCGCCTCCGGATCGGTGACGACGTTGCCGGCGAACACGCCGACAGCGGTACCGGTCACCCACGCGACGTACTGCGGCAGCGTTGCTCCCATGAGGAGCTCGCGGTCGAACCGCCCACCTCCCTGATTCGCGAGTGCCCACGACGCATCCACGGTCGTCTGCGCCTCCAGGGCCCGTCGCAGCGGCCCGCCGTGGAAGATCGATGCGACGGCCACGCCCATGACGGCGAAGCGCGCATTGACGAGGATCGCGGCGACGATCGCCGCAAACGCCGTGCCGCCCGCCTCCAGGACCTCCGCGACCGCGAACTGGGCTGATCCGGAGAACACGACGACCGACGCGACGATTGGCGCGACGACGCCCCAGCCGAGGTCTCGAGCCAGGACGCCGAACGACACGGCGATTACGAAGACCGCGGGGGCAATGGCCATCCCGGCGCGAAGCCCGGCCTTGAAACTGTCCGGCCGGTGGCCCAACGGGCCTACTCGAGAGTGAGCTCGCGCCGAACGACGCCGGCGCGCTGGTGGCGAGCCTCGACCTGCACCGACGAGCCCGCCGGCGCCTCCACGACCCACTCCGCCTTCGCCCGGTCGCTCGTCGCATCGTCGCTCGCCCACCAGAGCAGCGAGCGGCGGTGGACACGGCCGTCGAGCTGGCCAAGCTCGACTTTCTTCTCACCGCCGTGCAAGCGCCCGCCGTCCGGCAGCGTGATCTCCGCTTCCAAAGGGCGCACCGCTTTCCGCTCCACAGCCTTCTCCGACACCGACGTCGGCAGCCAGCCCGTGTTGTGCAGCACGAGCCGCACGAGCCACGAGCCCTCGCCGAGCTCCTCGGCCTCCAGGGACAGGATCTCCAGCCGCGGGGACACGAGCAGGTGCCAGATCGCGAGCTCTGCGTGTGGTGCGATTTCCCGCTCGAGGAACTGCGGCGGGACGTTCGCCCACACGTACATGAGGTCCCAACCGCCGAGCTCGACCTCGCCGAGCTGGTCGTGGGTGAACGCGTACCAGTCGACGTAGCCCTTGCCGTCCAACTGCTCGTCGCTCCAGCGGATCAGCTTGAGGTCGTCCTCCGGCGGGTGGTCGCGCATCCACTCGATGTACTGGTAGCCCTCGATCCCGGACTCCCGTTGCGGGCTCCAGAACTCGGTTGTCCACGAGTAGATCCCGAGGTGGTCGTACAGCCAGTCGTTCGCACCGCCCTTGACTGTCTGCTTCGGGTCGTACTTGAAGTCGTGGAAGATCGAGACGGCGGGGTAGCCGGTGATCTCGGTCGCCTTCTCGCCGAGCAGCTGGTACGTCCTCAGGTCGTTCGTGGGGTAGTGCTCGTCGGGGTAGCTCGAGTACGGCCGCAGGTGCACGCCGCTGAACGTGTGGTACGCGAAGTGCGCCGTGATGTTCGGCCGCTCGACGATCGCCTGCACCATCGCGCGGATCTCCGGCTCGGACGTCGGATACGGGCCGGCGCCTCGCTGCTCGGCCTCCACCGCCCACTCCATCGGGAAGTTGCGGTTCAGGTCGAGGCCCTCGAGCGGCGGAGCGATCTTGATCGTCACGCCGTCGAAGTTCCGGATCCGCCCCTCCCAGAGCATCCGGAAGTACTCGCCGCCCTCCTCGTCGGCGTCGCGCCTGACCATCAGCCGCGGCTCGTCCGGATGAGCTTTCCACGACCCGTTCGGGTCCTTGACTCGCATCATCAGGACCCGGCCGTCGCCGTCGAGATCCTCCTCGTAGAGCCCGTCGAGCTCTTCGACGAGCGGCCACGGTCGGGTGCTCGAGCGGATGAATCGCGGCCGGTCGGCGAGCGCCAGCTCCGCGCCGTCAGGGTTCAGTCGAGGGACGACGTAGAACGCGCGCGTGTCGAGTGCGCGCGTGACCCGCTCGTCGCTGCCGTACTCCGAGAGCAGCCGGTTGACGAGGTAGAGCGCGGCCGTCGCGCCGGTCACCTCGACCGCGTGGATGTTCGCCTCGATCAGCAGCGCGGGCTTCTCGAGCGCGGGCCCGGTCTGGGTGTTCGTGATGGTGACGAGCCAGATGTCCCGGCCCTCGTGGCTCTTCCCGATCGACTCGAGGGCATAGAGCTCGGGCCGCTCGTCGGCCCAGCCCTGCAGGATCTCGGTTAGCTCGTCGTACCGGTAGAACCGGTCGAATGCCGGTTTAGGCACCTAGCTCGTGAAGGAGCGGCTTCGTGTCGTGGGGATCGAAGCCGAGGCGGCCGGCGATCTCCTCGCTGGAGGGGCGAGTGCCCTCTGCGAAGAGCGAGCGCAGGTGGTCCCCGGTTGCCCGGTTCCGCCACCAGTCCTCGCCGACCTCGGCCGTCAGCCATTGCCGCAGTTGCGCTGACCGGATCCAGGCGCGGAGGTAGTCCGCGGAGTAGAAGCCCGCGTCCATGTCTGCGAGGTACGCGTCGGGCCGGTACGAGACGCCGCTCGCACTGGTCAGGAGCTCGTTGTACCGCGCCGGGCCCGCGGCTCCGTTCTCGAAGCCGCCCCAGAACTCGAGCTCGAACTGGAGCTTCGCCGTGTACCGGCGGTACAGAAGCGCCTCGAGGAAGACCGTCGCCTCGGCGTTCTCCTTCGCCTCCTCCTCGGAGAGGCCGAAGTGCTCGACGTGCCAGCCCGGCTCGCGGGAGATCGCCTCGAAGATGTACGAGTAGATCTCCGTCAGCGCGTGGTCGCGCGAGAGGTTGCGGAAGGTGTACGGCAGGTCGGGGTCGCAGTTGCCGTAGTGCAGTGCGTGCCCCGCTTCGTGGAGGAATGCCTGGTAGTCGTGCAGGCCGCCCTGAGCACGGGTGATCAGGTGGACGACCTTCGGCGGGTCTGCGGCGATCACGCACGCCCGAGGGGACTTCTGCGGACGGTCGTCGAGATCCATGCGAATGTTCGGCTCCTCGTCCATGTTGAAGCCGAGGTGCCTGAGCGTCTGGAGGCAGACGTCGGTCGCGCGATCCTTCGTGTACGTGGACTCGAGCGGCGAGAGCCGGCGCAGCCAGGCGACGTGGTACGAGGACGGAACCTCCGGACGGCCGTCGCCGAGGAGCTTGTCGAACCACTTCGAGGAGAGGCTGCCGTAGACCTCATCCGCGGCGCGGCTGGCGTCCGTCAGCACCTGTGAGAGCTCGCGGAGGGAGATGCCCTTCTCCTCCTCGTTCCGGGCCACAGCGTCCGTCTCGCCCGAGAGCTCGGCGTCGAGCTCCTCGCGCGCCTGCAGCATCTCCATCCGCTGGTCGTTGAACCCGGCGGAGGCGTCGCCGTGGATCTCGCCCAGCTCCTCGCGCTCGTCGAAGGCATGCAGGACTGCGAGCTGCGCCTGAGCCGACCTGAGCGGCAGGTCCTCGCCGCGGTACTGGACGCGGGCGGCGAGGATCGCGTTCTCCAGCTCGTCCTCGCGGGCGCTCAGCTCGACCTCGACGAGACCGGACTCGCAGGTCTTCCGCAGGCGGTACAGCCGCTCGCGCTCCTCCGGGTCGGCGCCCGACTCGGCCTCGTGCAGCGCGTCCAGCTGCTCGCGCGTGAAGAGCTCCCGGTAGCGCGCGACGATCTCGGCGCGCTCGGAGACCTCCTTCTCGCCGACACGAACGGCGCGCCCTTCCTCGGCGCGCTCGAAGAGGTATCTCTGGAGCTCCGCCTCGAACTCGGCGGGCGTTCTGACAGCCGTGACGCTCATATTGGAATGGGCAATCTACCCGAGCGACGAGTCGGCGCGACCGACCAGCTCGCGCACGGTGTCGCTGAGCTCGTCGATCGAGAACGGCTTGCCGATCACGGTCGCGCCGTCCGGCAAATGGACGCCCGGACTGCCGGTCAGCAGGGCGACGGCAGGGCCGTTCTCTTCGATCGACGGCAAGAGCACGAGACCGTCGTCATTCCCGAGATGAACGTCGAGGAGGATCGCGTCGATGCTCTCCGAGTCGAGCGCGGCGCGCGCGCTTTCGACGCTCTCGGCCTCGACGACCCGGTATCCCTCGAGCTCCAGGTTGACGCGGCAGAGGAGCCTGAGCGAGGGATCGTCGTCGACGACCAGCACGGTCGCCGGTTCCCCTCCCATTGAGACCGAGTGTATCGGCGGGCCCCGGCGTATCTCCGGCCGGAGCTCGACCGTTTCCCCCTTTGGAGTGGGAAATCAGCCTCACACGCACCCGCCGCCCGCACAGGACCGGCAGTGGAAGGGCCTTCCGCGCCCGACCGCAAGCTTCAGGCGGCGCTCCTGGCTGGAGTTCCAGCGCGCGCTGGACCCGTTGGCGCCGCCTAGGCCGCTGCGCCGCGAACGGTCGCGAGACGTCTGAGCGTCTCGTCGCGGCCGAGCAACTCCAGGCTCTCGAACAGCCCCGGTGAGACCTTCGACCCCGTGACCGCGATGCGGATCGGCTGAAAGGCCTCGCGAGGCTTCAGCTCCAGGCGCTCGGCAAGCGAACGCAGCTCCCGCTCGATCGGCTCGGCCTGGAACGGCTCGACGCCGGCGAGTGCCTGCTCGGCCTGCTCGAGCACGGCACCCGCGCCGTCGAGCGGGACGGCTGGGCTGACGTCCTCGAAAAAGAACCGCGTGTAGTCGGCGAACTGGTCGAGCTTCTCGATCTTGTCCTGGACGAGCGGCGCCGCCTTTCGCACCAGCTCCTCGTCCCAGTCGATCCCCGCTTCGCGGACGTACTCGACGACCCGGCTCGCGTAGTCCTCCGGCGAGAGCTCGCGGAGGTGAACGCCGTTCAGCCACGAGAGCTTCTGGAAGTCGAAGACGGCCGGGCTTGACGTCACCGTGTTCAGGTCGAAGAGCTCGAGCAGCTCGTCCCGCGTGAAGACCTCCTTCTGGTCGTCGTAGGCCCACCCAAGCCTGGCGAGAAAGTTCACGAGAGCCTCCGGGATGTAGCCCTCCCGCCGGAAGTCGTCCACGGACTGCGCGCCGTGCCGCTTCGAGAGTTTCTTGCCGTCGTTGCCGAGCACGTCGGGGACGTGGGCGTAGACGGGCGGCGCGGCCCCCAGCGCCTCGAGGATAAGGAGCTGCTTGGGCGTGTTCGAGATGTGATCCTGGCCGCGGATCACGTGCGTGATCCCGTCGAGCATGTCGTCGACCGGGTTGGCGAAGTTGTAGGTCGGACGGCCGTCGCTCCGGACGATCACGACGTCCTCGATGGTCTCGTTCGGCACTTCGACCCGGCCGCGGACGACGTCGTCCCACGCTGTCGCGCCCTCGTCCGGCATGCGGAACCGGATCGCGCCCTCGTCCTCGTACGCCTTCCCGTCCTCGACGAGCTGCCTGCCGAGCCGGCGCGCGTCGTCCATCCGGTCGAGCTGGAAGCGAACGGGGCCGTCCCAGTCGATACCGAGCCACGCGAGCGAGCGCTGGATCTGCTCGGTCGCTTCCGCGACCTCGCGGCTCGTGTCGGTGTTCTCGATCCGAAGCAGCACCTCCCCGGCCTTCGGCCGCGCGAAGAGCCAGTTGAAGAGGAACGTGCGGACGCTCCCGATGTGGAGGAGCCCCGTCGGGCTCGGAGCCATGCGGACACGGACAGGCGGGCTCACGTCACTATCGTAGGCGCGTGCTCTTCGGCGGCCATGTTGGCGGCGGCGTGAAGGCCGCGCCTGAGCGGGCGGAGGCGATCGGCGCCGACGCGCTGCAGCTGTTCGTCCAGAGCCCGCGGGCCTGGCGTTTCCCGAACCACGATCCCGAGGTGCTCGCGTCCTTTCCGAAACGCGCACGGGACGCCGGGATCGAGGCGACGTTCGTCCACGCGATCTATCTGATCAACCTTGCGAGCCCGGACGACGAGCTCTACGAGAAGTCGGCCTCGACGTTGCGCTCCACGGTCGACGCGAGTTGCGCAATCGGCGCCGACGGCGTCGTCTTCCACGTTGGTTCCCACCTCGGCTCAGGGTTCGAGGCGGGCCTCGACCGGGCGGCGCCGGCGATCGAGCACGTGCTCGAAGGCTGCTCGGATACGACCTGGCTGCTGGTCGAGAACTCCGCCGGCACGGGTGGGACGATGGGCCGCTCGCTCGAGGAGCTCGCCCTGATCGTGGAACGTTTGGACGGTCATCCGCGCCTCGGCGTGTGCCTCGACTCCTGCCATCTCTGGGCGTCCGGCTACGACGTCACGGATCCAGCCGCGCTCGACGGCCTGCTCGACGAGTTCGACGACCGGATCGGGCTCGCCCGCCTTCGCGCGCTCCACGTCAACGACTCTCAGACGCCGCTCGGCTCGAACCGCGACCGGCATGCCAATCTCAAGGAAGGCTTGATCGGCAAGGGCCTGTCCGTATTCCTGGGCAGCCCGCGGCTGCAAGACCTGCCCGCAGTCGTCGAGACCGAGGGTCAGCAGGGCAAAGGCGCGGACGAGCACGAGATACGGAAGCTGCGCGAGCTGTGGAAGGCCGGGACGAGGAAGAAGAAGCCGAGGTCGAAAGCCCATCGCTGACCTCGGCCAAGTCCGGACGCTCCTGGAGGCTCCCTCACCCGCCGTCCTGACGACCTACAAGAGGGACGGCAGCGCACTCGTCACGCCGGTCTGGTTCCGCTGGACGGGCGCAGCGTTCGAGGTCGTCATCGCGAAAGGCGACGTGAAGCTGCGCCACCTGGCACGCGATCCGCGCTGTGTCCTCGTTGTCTTCGAGTCCTTCCCACCGTTCCGCGGCATCGAGGTGCGGGGCGTCCCCGAGTTGCTCGAGTGCGACGTCACGCCAATCCGGGCCGAGATCGCCGGCCGCTATCTCGGACCGACCGAAGGCGCGCGCTACGCAGCCGAGCGCTCGAAGCCCGGCGTCCTGGTCAGGCTTGCTGCGGACGAGCCGCGGATCTGGGACCTCTCGGCGATCCTGCCTGACTGACCGGCGGCGCTAAGTGCTCGGACTCGGCCTGACCTGCGCGGCAGCCTGCCGCCGGATCTCGCTCGCGACGTGGTCGGCGTAAGGCCGGACGCGCGGCCTGAGGTCGTCCCAGCGCTCGTCCTCCTCGCCGAGGTAGATCGCCCGGGCCCGCGCGAGCACCTCACGATGCTCCGGCGGAAGGCGCTCGAGCGCCCAGTCCGCGGAGCAGTCCTTGGAGCCGATCTCGCCCGTCTCGACCGTGAGCCAGATCCGCGCGAGCGTCAGCACCGAGTTGCGCGTGTCGTCCACGAGCCCGGGCATCACCTCGTCGACCCCGTGCAGCATCGCGCGGGTGAGATCCTCAGACGGGACTGGATCGAGGAGCTCGGACGCGGGTGGCCCGAGCAGCGGGCGGCTCGCCCGGAGCACCATCGTGAGCAGCAGCGCGACGTCGGGATTGTCGGTTGCCGCCAACGACTCGTCGTCGCCCCGCTCGAGCGCCGCGCGGTGCCACTCGCCGAACTGGAGGTCGAAGCGCGGCGGGTACCGCCAGGGCTTGACGTCAGGCCTGGCCACGACCGTCACCTCCAAGAGCCTAGGCCCCCGACCCGACAAGGCCAGCAGCCCCACAACGAGCCGCCGCTTCTCCTCGGTCGCCATGGGCCGCGCTGTGAGGACGAGGACGTCCAGGTCGCTCCTCGGCCGCAGGCCGCCCGTGATCGCCGAGCCGTAGAGGTACGCGCCGAGGACCTCCGCCCCGAGCACGTCGCGGATCAGGCCGACGACCCGACCGAGCTGTTCCTCGTACTCGGGCGCGGGACTAGGCGCTCGGCCGGACCTGCGCGAAGACGCGGAAGCTCGGCTCGCCGACCGGCAGCTCGTGGAACTCGGGGTTGACGCACCCGAGCTCGTCGCTGCGGCTCGCATAGGTGCTCTCCACGTCCGCCCGGCACATCGGCAGCGGCTTCCGACTGGCTCGAACAGCACCGAAGCCCGGCGCTCGGGCTTCGGCTTGCTGCAGCAGCTCGAGATCGATCTCGACGGAAAAGATCCGCTGCATGCACCCCACGTAGGTGCGACCCACTTCCTCGAAGGCGTAGAGGAACGGACACGACCGCGCGAGACAGGCGGCGGGGTAGACGACCTTGTCGCAATGGACCCCGCACCGGCGGCACTCGACCTCGTCCTGCGGCCGGAGCGGGAGGCTCCGCGGACGGGTCGCCGGTTGTGACGCCATGGCTGGATTTTGGGTGCGAGCCCCGAGCCGCGCAAGACTTGACAGAGAAACCCGATCGCGCTAGTCGCGCGACGCGCGCAACCGGTCGACGATGTTCAGAACGTCCATCTGTGTGAACGCCTGGAAGTCGGGCTCGACCTCGACCGAAGCGTCGTCGGCACGAAACCAGAGTGCCTGCACGGTGGTCATCCCGGCGCGCGAGGCGCCGAGGACATCCGTGTCGAGACGGTCGCCGACGAACATCGCCTCGTCGGGGCCGGCGCCGACCTCGTCGAGCGCTCGCTCGAACATCGCGGGGTGCGGCTTCCGCTTGCCCACCTCCGACGAGAGAACGATGGCATCGACGCGCTCGACCAGGCCCTGCCGCTCGAGCACGGGGCGCAGGAGCCATTCAGGGCTCGCCGTGTTGGAGACGAGCGCGAGCTTCAGTCCGCGCGCTCGAATCGCCTCGAGGAGCGCATGCGTCGAGGATGCGAGCGAGTAGTGCGACGCCCAGACGTCGTGCGCGCCGCGGATGAAGAGCCGCAGGTCGTCGTCGTCGAGCTCGACTCCCTGAGCAGAGAACGACCGTCGCATCACGTCGACGATGTCGATCTCGTCCTCGCCGGGCGGAAACAGCTCCGCGTCGTTCTCCGCGACGTGGCGCGTGAAGTCCTCGCCCGTCGGGAGGCCCTCCCGGTCGAGCCCCGCGAGGCCCGCGGCGTGCCCCTCGAGGGCGATCTCGTCGCTCCACTCCTCCTGCATGAGCGTCCCGCCCCAGTCGAAGAGAACCGCCCCCAGCACCGCCGATAGGCTAGCCCCGTGGCCAGGAGGATCTTGTGGGGCTCGCTTGCCCTTGCCCCGGTCACGATCGTCCTCCATTACGCGACCGACATCGGCCACACGGCCGAGTTCATCCTCGCGGCCGCGGCGCTCATTCCCCTTGCGTGGCTGATCGGCGAGGCGACCGAGCACGCCGCGCACCACACGGGGCCAGGCGTCGGCGGCTTCCTCAACGCGACGTTCGGGAACGCGCCGGAGCTGATCATCGCGCTGCTTGCAGTCCACGAAGGGCTCACGGAGGTCGTGCGCGGCTCGCTGACGGGAAGCGTCGTGGGAAACCTCCTCCTCGTCCTCGGCTTCTCGCTCCTGTTCGGAGGACGGGGGGAGATCGACCGCCCGTCCAGCTTCCTCTCGATCGGGCTCGTCGCGTTGGCCGTGCTGCTGCTGCTGATCCCGTCGGTGCCGAGCTGGGAAGGCGACCCCGAGCGGGATCTGATCGTCAACCTGTCGATCCCGGTCTCGATCGCGCTGTTGCTGGTCTATGTCGCCGCGACGTGGTTCTCGCTGCGGCGGCACCGATCGATGCACGTCTCCGACGAGGCGGTGGACATGGCCGGCTGGAGCTTCAGGACCGCGCTGGGCGTCCTCGGCGTCGCCACCGTCGTCACTGCGCTGATCGCGGAGATCGTCGTCGGCTCGATCGACAAGTTCGCGGAGGACGTCGGTCTTTCGGACTTCTTCGTCGCGGCGGTGATCGTGGCGATCGTCGGGAACGCAGCCGAGCACGGGGGCGCCGTAGTCGTTGCGGCCCGTGGTCAGATCAAGCTGGCCGCGGAGATTGCGCTCGCCTCGAGCGCGCAGGTCGCCGTGTTCCTGATCCCGGCGGTCACATTGCTTGCTCTGTTCATCGACCCGCTCGCGCTCGGCTTCCGGGCCGTCGAAATCGCCGCGCTCGCGGTCGGCGTACTGGTGACGGCAGCGCTCCTGGCGCAGGGGCGCTCGAGCCGCGCTCGTGGGATTGCGCTGATCGCCGTGTACGTGGCTGTCGCCGTCGCGTTCTTCTTCGCGGGCGACCGCTAGCCGCCGAGGGTGGACGGCTCCCGCGTGACCGGGTAGGTGGCGAAGTACAGCTTGACCGGGACGCCGTCCTCGTCCCGGATGATGCGAAGGAGCTCGCCGCGCTCGTACCCTCGGGCGACGCGGTAGACGTCTTCGTCTTCCTGCTCGTACACGGAGCGGCCGAGGTCGAGCCGCGCCCCCGGGAACATCGACTCGAGCTTGCCGCCGCGGTACGAGAACACGATCGGATGACCCTCCGAGAACCACTGGCCGAGCACGCCCTCGAGCTCGGGCGGCGGCGCTTCACCGGGCCGCCACTCGTCCTTGACCGGGCGGTAGGCGGCCGCGACCGCGCGGGAGAGCTCGATCCCGAGCGCGGAAATCGTCACGCCGGCGCCGTCGTTCGTGAGCACCGCGGCGCCGGTGCGCTTCGGGGGAAACGCCGAGACGTGGCCCAGGTAGCCGGCATGCGCGCCGTCGTGCCCGACGAAGAGGTCGTCGCCGTTCCGGTAGAGCGCGAGGCCGAGCCCGTACGCGAGCCGCCACTTCGTCAAGTCGACCATCGACTGGAACGTGGACATCTCCCCGACCGTCTCCCTGGACAGAACCGCCGGATCGGGATCGGCGATGAACGCGGCCCAGCGGCAGAGATCCTCGGGCGTGCTCCAGAGCTCCGCGGCAGGCGCGACCGCCCGGCCCTCCACGACCGGCTCGCGTCGAGGCACGTCCGTGTACGGATGGACGAGGTATCCGACGGCCGCCGGCGCCTCGGCCGTCCACGTCGTCCGGGTCATGCCCACCGGCGCGAGGACGTTCTCGCTCAGCTCCTCTTCAGCGGGCCGGCCGCTCACGCGGGCGACCACCTCGCCCAGGAGCGAGTACGCCAGGTTGGAGTAGTGATAGAACGCGCCGGGCGCGAGCGGCTTCTCGGCCTCCGCGAGCCGCGGTAGGAGCTCCTCGCGAGTCGGCATCTCGAGCGTCTCCCAGACGTTCCCCGGCACTTCTCGCTGAAGCCCGGAGAGATGCGACAGCAGCCCCCGGATCGTCAAGCCGTGCTCGGCGCCGTCCAGATGCCGGTCGAGCGCGTCGTCGAGCGAGAGCCGACCCTGGTCGCGAAGCCGCATGACTCCCACGGCGGTCACGGTCTTCGTGATCGAGGCGATCCGGTACTGATGGTCCGGCGTCGCCTCCTCCCCGCTCTCGACGTCAGCGAGCCCGACAGCCTCGCTCCAGACGATCTCGCCGTCTCGGACCGCGGCAGCGCTGACGCTGGGCAGCCGGTTCTCGGCCTGCGCCTCCCGGATGATCCCCGAGAGCTCGGCCGCAAGTCCCTCAGGCGCGGGCAAGGACTCCGAGTGCTTTCGGGATGATTTCGATCGCCTGGTCGATGTCGTCGTCGGTGACATCGAGATGCGTTACCGCGCGAAGCCGGGTCGGGCGGATCGTCCCCGAGATGCCGACGCCCGCCTGGTGCACTCGCTCGAGCGCCTCCGGCTGGGAAAGTCCGAGCGGCTCGAGGTCGATCTGCACGAAGTTCGTCTCCACCTCGTCCGGGTCGACGGGCAGCCCTGCCGACGCGAGGCCCTCCCCGAGGCGGCGGGCGCGCGCGTGGTCCTCCGCAAGCCGGTCGATGTTGTGCTCGAGCGCGTACACGCCCGAGGCGGCGACGATCCCCGCTTGCCGCATCGCGCCTCCGAACATGTGCTTGAAGCGGCGGGCGCGGAGCATCAGCTCGGACGAGCCGGCGACGAGTGCGCCCAGCGGGCAGCCGAGGCCCTTCGACAGGCAGATCGTCACCGTGTCTGCGCGCGCGGAGATCCGCGACGCCGGAACACCGAGCGCGACGGCCGCGTGGAAGAGGCGGGCGCCGTCGAGATGGAGCCTGAGACCGAGCTCGCGGCAGCAGTCGACAACGGCGTCGAGCTCCTCGAGCGGCCAGACACGGCCGCCGGAGGCATTGTGGGTGTTCTCGATCGAGACGACTCGCGTCCTCGGTGTGTGGAAGTCGCTGTACAGGCGCGCGGCCGAGCGGATCTGGTCGGCGCCGATTCGGCCGTTCTCACCGACCAGCGGGCGCGTCTGAAGGCCGCTGAAGACAGCTGGGCCCCCGAGCTCCGAGATCAGGATGTGCGAATGCTCCTCGGCGAACAGCTCGTCGCCCGGCTCGCCGTGGAGCCGAAGGGCGATCTCGTTCGCCATCGTCGCCGTCGGGACATAGACGGCCTCTTCCTGCCCGAGGAGCTCAGCCGCCCGCTGCTCGAGCCGGTTGACGGTTGGGTCTTCCCGCTTCTGCTCGTCCCCGACTTCCGCGGACGCGATCGCCTCGCGCATCGCCGGGCTCGGCCTCGTCTGGGTGTCCGACCGGAGATCGATCACGGCGAGATTCTGCCTGCCGCCAGGCGAGGAGGTACAGGGCAGCACCAGTCGCTCCGACCGCGGCGATGAGAATCCACATCGCGGCATCACCGAAGGCGGCCCGCGTTTGGAGACCGACCGCCGGTGCCAGCGAGAGGCCGAGCCAGCTCGCAGCGTTCGCGGTGCCGAGGTACACCCCGCGGAGGCCCGGCGGCGCCAGGTTCGCGATCAGGGCTTCCGAGGCCGGTGCCCACAGCATCTCGCCGAGAACCACGATCAGAAGGACGACGATCACGACCGGCAGGACCGCGCTTGCCTCGAGCAGCAGGTACGGCGAGGCCATCAGCAGCACACCCGCGGCGAGTTTGGCTCCTCGCGAGACGCCGGTAGTCCAGCGGGTGACCCGCATCTGGAGGAGGACGATCACGATCGGGTTCATCGCGAACAGGAGCCCCCACGTCGCGGGCGCGAGACCGTGTGTCTGCGTCAGCGAGATCGGGAGCAGCAGCTCGAACGCCGCGTACGAGCACCAGCCGCCCATCGCAGCCACGAACACCGTGAGCAGCGCAGCGTCGCGGGCGAGCGGGCGCAGGGAGGGCGCGGCGCCTCCGGTGTCCACGTGGCGCGCACTCTCCGGCAGCCGGAGCGCCGCGACGAACGCCAGCACGTAGGCGCCGACGATCCCCGCGAAGAGCGGTTCCCAGCGCCACGTGACCAACACGGCGCCGAGCAGCGGCCCGAACGTCGCCCCCGCGTTCAGGACGACGCGGAAGGCGCCGTACGCCTCCTCACGCCCCTCCTCGCCGATCAGGTCGGCGAGGAGTGCGCGCTGGGAAGTACCGCGCACGGGTTGGCTGAAGCCCATGACGACGAGAACTCCATACGCAGCGAGGATCGGAAGGTCCGGGACGAGCAGGATTGCCGGCGTGGTCATCTGGACGATCGACGCCGCCACGATCACGGGCTGCCTGCCGACGCGATCCGAGAGACGGCCTCCGATCAGCGCGCCGGCGACCGCGGCCAGTCCCGAGCACGTATAGGCGATTCCGACCTCCGTCGCCTCGGCGTCGCGCTCGGTCAGCGCCCAGATCGCGAAGAACGCGAAGAACGCGAACTGGCCGAGCGCGCCAAAGCCGACCGATGCGAGCACCGGGCGGAGCACGGGGTCGACCTCGCCCCCGAAGAGCCGCTTGAAGCTGAGCACGGACGCACTGTGGCGATCGTCATCCATGCGCGCCAATGCCGATTCTTTGCTCAGCTATACACTTCGGTAATGCTCGACCCTCGCCGCCTCGCGCTGCTCCGGGAGGTTGTCCGGCACGGATCGTTCTCGAAGGCCGCGCAGGCGCTCTTCCTCACCCAGCCCGCCGTGTCCCGCCAGGTCGCGAAGCTCGAGCGCGAGGTCGGTGTCCGGCTCCTCGAGCGAACCCCGGGCGGACTGCGGCTCACGGACGCCGGCCGGGTTGCCCTCGACCGTGCGGAGGCGATCGCCGGCCACCTCGCAGCAGCCGAGGCCGAGCTCGAGGCGATCGCAACCGTGAGCGCCGGGAGGCTGCGGATAAGTGCGTTCCCGACCGTGGCGTCCACTCTCGCGTTGGAGGCGATCGGCGTGTTCCGACGCCGCCACCCCGGCGTTGAGCTGTCATTTCTCGAGGCCGGCACGAGGGCAAGCGTCCAGCGGCTGCGCGCCGGTGACGTGGATCTCGCCCTCGCGTTTCGTGAGCGCGGGCAGCCGGCACCGCGGTCCTGGGAAGGCCTCCACGCCGACCACCTACTCGTCGATCCGCTCTTCGTCGCGCTGGCCAAGGACCACCCGCTCGCCGGGAAGGACGCCGTCCGCTTGCGCGACCTCCGGAACGAGGGCTGGATCCAGGCGGTCGAGGCAGGCCCGACCGGAATCACCTACCGCGCCTGTCTCGCGGCGGGCTTCGAGCCGCGGATCGTCCACCTCAGCGACCACGCGCCGATCACGCAGGGCCTGGTAGCGGCCGGCCTCGGGGTGACGCTCGTGTCCAGCCTGTCGGTGCCGCACTCGCGGAAAGACATCGTGATCCGGCCGTTGAAGCCGTCGGGCCCTCGGCGAGACGTCTTCGCGGTCTCGCTCCCGGGCGCGCTCCAGCCGCCGGCGATCACCGCCATGGTCGAGATCCTCCGTGAGCTGGCGCCGCGCTACGAGTCGGGGCGGAAGTCGGCCGCGGTGCGGCCGTCGTCGGTCGCGGCGCCCTGATCCGCGCCGCTCGCGACCAGCAGCTCGTACAGCTCGTCGTTCCCGGCCTGAGCCGCCGCATGAATCGGCGTGAAGCCGCCCTCCTGCCGGGCGTTCGGATCGGCGCCGTCCTCGAGCAGGAGGCGCGCTACGGCCGTGTGCCCACCGGCGGCCGCGCTGTGCAACGGCTGGACGCGCATCGAGTTCCTCGCGACGGCGTTGACGTCGGCGCCGCTTTCGAGGAGCGCAGCAGCGGCGTCTTCGTGCCCGAAGAACGACGCGAGATGAAGCGCCGTGAAGCCGTCGGGCGACCACGCGGAGACCGAGTCGGGATCGAGGGACACCAGCTCGCGCACGCGGGCCGTGTCCCCCACAGCCGCAGCTTCGAACAGCGTGAGCTCGGGTCGAAGGGCCAGCTTCGCCTCGACCGTGTCGCGATCGCCACGGTAGAGCGCTTCCAGCAGCTCGGACTCCGGGCTCGGCAGCTCGCTCATGCGCTCATTCTCACCGGAAGAGGGATGCGATTCCTCGCCGCGCGGCCGATCCTCACTTTGGAAGAAAGGAGAAGCGGCATGAGCGAAACAGCGGCTTCTCTGTGGCAGCTGGTCAGAGACGACTATCTCGTCCGCCGCGGCGCCTGGGTCTCCCTGGGCATCGTCTGGCTCGCGGCCGCGTGGGCGGATCTCCGGATGCTGATCTTCATCCCCGCCGTCGCCGGCACCGTCTGGCTCCTGATGCGCCGCCGAGGCGAGCTCCCGGACGACACCGACCTGCTCTAGGGCTACACGCCCTTCGGCGCTTCGACCTCCGCCGCGGCGGTCGGCTCGGCAGAGAGATCCGGGTGGTCCTCGAAGCGGTAACGGACGATCGCCCGCTTCGCGGCCTTCACTTCGTCGAGCCGGCCGACGGGCCGATCGTGCGGGGCGGCCTTGATCGCCTCCGGCTCTTCGGCGGCTTCCCGGGCGATCGCGAGCATCGCGTCGGCGAAGGCGTCGAGGGTCTCCTTCGTCTCCGTCTCGGTCGGCTCGACCATCAGCGCCTCGGGCACGACCAGCGGGAAGTAGATCGTCGGCGGGTGGAAGCCGTAGTCCATCAGGCGCTTGGCGACGTCCAATGCGGTGATCCCGTGCTCCTTCTTGAGGTTGCGCGCTGACAGCACGAACTCGTGCATGCAGAGGCGGTCGAAGGGCAGGTCGTACGCGTCTTTGAGCCGGGCGAGCAGGTAGTTCGCGTTCAGGACCGAGTCCTCCGACATCGTCCGGAGCTCCTTGCCCCAGGCCAGGATGAAGGCGTAGGAGCGGACGAAGACCCCGAACGGCCCGGTGAACGCGCGCACCTTCCCGATCGACTTCGGGCGGTCGTAGTCCAGGCTGAAGCGATTCCCGTCCCGGACGACGGCGGGCACCGGCAGGTACGGCTCCAGCCGGTCGCGGACCGCGATCGGCCCGCCGCCGGGCCCGCCGCCACCGTGGGGCTGCGAGAACGTCTTGTGCAGGTTGATGTGGACGATGTCGAAGCCCATGTCGCCGGGCCGCGAGATCCCGCAGACGGCGTTGAGATTGGCGCCGTCGTAGTACAGAAGCGCGCCGACGCCGTGAAAGATCTTCGCCACCTCTTCGATGTGCTCGTCGAAGAGGCCGAGCGTGGACGGGTTCGTCAGCATCAGGCCGGCCGTCGATTCGTCCACACGGCTCCGGAGGTCGTCGAGGTCGATGTTGCCGCGTGCGTCCGTCGCGACTTTCTGGAGCTCGTAGCCGGCCATCGTCACGCTCGCGGGATTCGTGCCGTGCGCCGTGTCTGCGACGACGATGGTGCGCCGCTGCTCGGCCTCCCCGCGGTCGGCGAAGTAGGCGCGCATGAGCATCAGACCGGTGAGCTCTCCCTGCGACCCCGCGGCCGGCTGAAGTGAGACCGCGTCGAGCCCGGTGACCTCAGCGAGGATCTCCTGGAGGTCGTGCATCAGCTCGAGCGCGCCCTGCGCGCCCTCTTCGTCCTGATGCGGATGAAGGTCGCGGAACCCGGGCAGCGCGGCAACCCGCTCGTTGACGCGCGGGTTGTACTTCATCGTGCACGAGCCGAGCGGGTAGAAGCCGGTGTCGATCCCGAAGTTGCGGGTCGTCAGCTCGGTGAAGTGGCGGACGAGCTCGATCTCGGGAACTTCCGGCAAGCGCGGCGGCCGCTCGCGGCGCAGCTCGTCCGGCACGGCCGCGGTGGACAGCTCGGCCGGCCGCGGCACTCGCCCGGCTCGGCGACCTGGACGCGACTTCTCGAAAACGAGCTTCATACCGCCAGCGCCTCCGCCAGGCGGTCGATGTCGTCGATGGTGCGCCGCTCCGTGACGGCGACGAGGATCGCGTCGTCCATCCCGGGGTAATCGCGGCCGACGGGATAGCCGGGGTTGATGCCGTGCGTTCGCGCCTCGCGGATCGCCTCCTGCGCCTGCCGTCCGACGCGGACGCCAAACTCCTTGAACGTTGCCTGATCCGGAAACAGCAGTGGAAGCTCCAGCCGCTCCTTCGCGTGCTCGGCGAGCGCCATACAGGTCTCGCCCACCTCCCGAATCCCTTCGGGCCCGAGCCAACACAAGTAGATGAGGCCGCCCAGCGCCAACAGGGTCTGGTTGGTGGTGATGTTCGACGTCGCCTTCTCGCGCCGGATGTGCTGCTCGCGCGTCTGAAGGGTGAGGACGTAGCCTCGGCGTCCCTCGACGTCGGTCGTCTCGCCGACGATCCGTCCAGGCATTCGACGCGTGAACTCCTCGCGCGCGGCGACGAAGCCGTAGTGCGGCCCGCCGTAGGAGAGCGGGTTGCCGGCCGACTGCCCTTCGCCGATCGCGATTGCGCAGCCGTAGTTGCCTGGAGCCTCGAGCACGCCGAGCGACATCGGGTCGACGTGCGCGACCGCGAGCGCCTCGGCGTCGTTCGCGGCGGCCGCCAGGTCTGGCGCCGGCTCGAGGCAGCCGAAGAAGTTGGGCTGCTGGAAGATCGCGCACGCCGCGTCCTCGACGGCTGCCCGAAACTCCTCGGGATCGGTGACGCCGTCGCGGTGCGGGACGTCGACGACCTCCATGCCGAAGCCCGGCGCGTACGTACGGACGACCTGGCGAACCTGCGGGTTCACGGTCTCGGCGAGGACGATCTTGGACCGGCCGGTCGCGTGCTTCGCGATGTAGCAGGCATCCGCGGCGACCGTTGTCCCGTCGTACCCGGACGCGTTGGACACATCCATGCCCGTCAGCTCGCAGATCACCGTCTGGTACTCGAAGATGGCCTGGAGGACGCCCTGGCTCATCTCCGGCTGGTACGGCGTGTACGCGGTCAGGAACTCGCCGCGCCCGAGGAGGTACTCGACGACGGCCGGGACGTAATGGTCGTAGACGCCCGCGCCGACAAACGAGAGCTCCTCGCCGGCGTGGACGTTCCGCGCCGCGAGCTCCTCGAGCCGCTCGACGATCTCCTGCTCGGTGAGCGGGTCGCCGAGCTCGAGTGGCCGGTCGAATCGGACACCGGCAGGGATGTCGCGGAAAAGCTCCTCGATGCTCGAGACGCCGATCGTCTCCAGCATCGCCTCGCGATCGGCGCCGGTCAGCGTCTCGTAGGTCACTGGTCGGCGAGGTGCGCCTTGTAGGTGTCGGCGTCCATGAGGCTGTCCACCTCGGACGCATCGGAGAGCCGGATCCTGATCAGCCAGCCGTCACCGTACGGATCCTCGTTCACGGTCTCGGGGCCGCCGACGACTGCCTGGTTGACCTCGAGCACCTCGCCGGAGAGCGGCGAGACGACGTCGGAGACCGCCTTCACCGACTCCACCTCGCCGTAGACGCCGTCCTTCGCGACCGAATCGCCGACCTCGGGCGGCTCGAAGTGCACGAGGTCGCCGAGCGCATCCTGTGCGTACCAGGTGATCCCCAGCACGGCCTCGCCGTTCTCGACCCGCGCCCAGTCGTGCTGCGGGTGGTAGGCCAGCTCGTCCGGGTAGCTCTCCGCAGCCGCCATCAATCCTCCTCGCGCTTGTAGATCGGTTTCTGGACGACGCGGGCGCGCCGCTGCTTGCCGCGAACGTCGATTGTCAGCTCCTCGCCGGGCGCGGCCCGCTCGGCGGCGACGTAGCCCATCCCGATGCCCTGGTCGAGCATCGGCGAGTGCGTGCCGGAGGTGACCTCACCCCCGCCGTCGATCGCCATGCCCTGCCGCGGGATCCCCGCGTCCTCCATGACAAAGGCCGCCAGCTTCCTCGACGGGCCTTCGGCCTTGACCCGCCGGAGCTCGTCGGCTCCGGTGAAGTCCTTGTCGAGCGCCGCGACCCAGCCGAGCCCGGCGGAGATCGCGTCGGTGTCGGGCCCGATGTCGTTCCCGTGCAGCGGGTAGCAGACCTCCAGGCGCAGCGTGTCACGTGCGCCGAGGCCGGCCGGCTTGACCCCACGGGCCAGGACGGCGTCCCAGAGCGCAGCGCCTTCCTCTGCGGGCACCATCAGCTCCACTCCGGTCTCGCCCGTGTAGCCCGTGCGGTTGACCATGACCTCGATCCCGTCGATCTCGTCCATCGAGAACGTGAACGCCGGTGCTTCGTCGAGGCCGAGCCGCTCGAGCGAGCGGGGCCCCTGGACGGCGAGCAATGCGTAGTCGTTCGAGATGTCGCGCACGTCCGACCCCGGGATCTCCCGTTCCTTCAGCCACTGGAAGTCCGTGTCGCTGTTCGACGCGTTGACGATCAGCAGGTACCGGCCGGGCTCGAGCCGATACGCGATCAGGTCGTCGACGATGCCGCCGCGCTCGTTCGTTAGCAGCGTGTACTGGGCCCGGCCGGGCTCGACGCGGTCGAGGTCGTTGGACAGGACGCTCTGGAGGAGCTCGTGCGCCTTCGGCCCTTCGACCTCGAGCTCGCCCATGTGCGAGACGTCGAACACGCCGGCGTCCTGGCGCACGGCTCGGTGCTCGGGAATGACGCCCTCGTACTGGACGGGCATCTCCCAGCCAGCGAAGGGAACGAGACGCGCGCCGAGCGCGAGATGGCGCTCGTGGAGCGGAGTTCGGCGCAGCGTCTGCACGACGCGCCGGATGCTACCGCCGTGGGTTCGGGGGACCCGCCGCTATTCGCGGAGGAAGGACGGAACTTCGAGGACGTCCTCTCCGACGTCGAAGCGCTCGCGCTCCTCAGGCGTCCGCGTCGCCGGCTCATCCTCGCTCACCGTCGTGCGACGACGGCGCCGATGCGCCTGCGGGCCGAAGCCGGTCGCGATGACGGTGACCCGCACCTCGTCCTTCAGCGCGTCGTCGATGACCGCGCCGAAGATCACGTTTGCGTTCTGGTCCGCCGCGCTGGTGACCACCTCGGCCGCCTCGTTCACCTCGAACAGCCCCATGTCCGGCGGGCCGGTGATGTTCAGGAGGATGCCCGTCGCGCCTTCGATGGACGACTCGAGCAGCGGGGACGAGACCGCGGTGTGCGCCGCTTCGGCCGCGCGATTCTCACCCGAAGCCGTGCCGATGCCCATCAGGGCCGAGCCGGCGTCGGACATGATCGCCCGCACGTCGGCGAAGTCGAGGTTGACGATCCCGGGCACCGTGATCAGATCGGTGATCCCCTGGACCCCCTGCCGGAGGATGTCGTCGGCCATGCGGAACGCGTCGACGATGGAGGTGCGCTTCTCGACCACCTGAAGAAGGCGGTCGTTCTCGATCACGATCAGCGTGTCGACATTGTCGCGAAGCTCCTCGATGCCCATCATCGCCTGGTCCGCGCGCTTCCGGCCCTCGAAGGCGAACGGCCTCGTGACCACCCCGACCGTCAGGGCTCCCAGCTCGCGGGCGATCTCCGCAACGATCGGCGCGCCACCCGTCCCGGTGCCGCCGCCTTCGCCGGCGGTGACGAACACCATGTCCGAGCCCTTGATCGCGTCCTTCAGCTCGTCGCGGCTCTCTGTCGCCGCGGCCTTCCCCACCTCCGGGTCCGCCCCGGCGCCCAGGCCGCGCGTCGACTCGGCGCCGATGTGGACCTTCATGTCCGCATCGACGACGAGGAGCGCCTGGGCGTCCGTGTTCGCCGCGATGAAGTCGACACCGCTCAGGCCCGCGTCGACCATCCGGCTAACCGCGTTCGACCCTCCGCCACCGACCCCGACGACCTTGATCACTGCGAGGTAGTTCCCTGTCTGATCGCGTACGCTCAACGTCCCTCCACCTCAAGCTCGACTGTAGCTCACGCCTTCGTAAGCCACCGGCAACGCTCCAGACTAGGGGCGATCTATTGCGCTGTCAACGGGTCTGCGGACTCTTCACTCTCAGGCTCAACCTGAGACTCGAGGCTTTCGCCAACGACGGGCCGCGCGGGAACGCTGACGTCGAGGTACGCGCCAACGTCCCCCTCGCGGCGCATCGTCGCAAGCACGCGACGCGACACGGCCAGCTTGAGCGGCAGCTCCGTGGTCGAGCCCAGCCTGATCTCGAACCGGTCGTCGAGGACGGCGGTCGCGCTTCCGCCCTCCCCCGTCTTCACGTACCAGACGCGCGGCGCGAGGCCCGGTGCCGCCGCATGGATTGCAGCGACGGTCCGGATCGCGCGTGCGGGCTCTGCGGCACCGAGGATCGAGCCCACGTGAGGATCGACGGTGCGTTCGAGCCAGACGACGGGCAGGGGGCGTCGGAGCCGACGCTCGAGAGGCCGAAGCACGCGTCCCTCCGCCGACACGAGCCAGTTCTCGTCGCCTCGCCGAGCCACGGCCACCGGCCGCTCGACGCTCACCTTGACGCGAAGGCTGTCGGGGAATGCGCGGTCGTAGGCGAGGAGGTGGACGTGCGGCAGCTTGTCCAGGCGCCGCTGGATCTCCTTTTGGTCGATCCGGAGGAGGCTGGTGCCCTGAAGGTCTTCGAGTGCCCGCCCGACCAGGCCCGATTGCCCGCGCGGGATCGACTCGACCTCCACGTCGCGCACCGCGAAGACACCGGTTTCCCGCGCCGCGAAGAAGAGCCCCAGCGCGGCGGCGAGGAGCCCGAAGCCGATCGCGAGCGAGCGGCCGGATGGGACCAGCCGAAGGGCGGGGGACGCCGAGAGATACGCCACGGCGCCAACTTCGCCGCGGCGGAGGTTGCTCCTACACCCGCTCCCCCGCGGCAGGCAGCTGAATCGGGCCCAGGAGCTGAACCTCGTGCTCCAGCTCCACGCCGAACTCCTCCAGCGCTCGCCGACGAGCCTCGGCCATGAGCTCGATCGCGTCGCCCGACAGGGCGCCGTCGGCGTTCTCGATGAAGTTGGCGTGCCTCGGGGAGATCTGCGCACCGCCGATCCGGTGGCCGCGGAGCCCGCAGGCCTCGAGCATCCGCCCGGCCGACAGCTCGTGCTCCGGGTTCTTGAAGACGCTGCCGAATGTCCGCTTGTTCGTCGGTTGCGCCGCCTTCCTCGCGGCCTGCATCTCTGCGACCGTCGCCTTGATCTCGTCGATCGGCCGGGGCCGCAGGCGAAACTCGGCGGCGGCGACGACCTCGCCGGGACGCAACGCCGAGCGGCGGTACTCGAGCCCGAGCTCCTCCGGCGTGCGCCAGGAGGAGCCCGCCGCGTCGGCGACGAGCGCGCGCTCGAGCACCCCCGCGATGTCTCCTCCATAGGCGCCGGCGTTCATCCAGACGCCGCCGCCCGCCGTGCCGGGGATTGCGCACGCGAACTCGAAGTCTCCGAGCGAGGCTGCCCTGGCCCGGTGGAGGCAGACGGCGAGCGGTGCTCCCCCACCGGCCCGCAGGACCTCGCCTTCGACCTCGGCTGCGGCCAGATCCCCGGAGAGCTTGAGCACGAGCGCCTCGACGCCCTCGTCCGCCACGAGCAGGTTCGAGCCGAGCCCGACCACCGAGACCGCCGCCTCGCGCTCCGCGGCCCACGTGAGCGCGTCTTGGAGCTCCTCCTGTGTCGTCGGCTTGGCGAACCACCGGGCCGGGCCGCCGGTTCCCAGCGTCGTGAACTTGGACAGCGGCACGCGTTCCTCGATGGTCACGCGAGCTCCCTGAAGACGAGGTCGGCGCCGCGGTCGACATCCCCCGCCCCGATCGTGAGGACGACGTCCCCCGGCCGGGCCCGGCGCGCAAGGAAGCGCGCGCCGTCTTCGACCGACGGCGTCCAGCCGATCTGCATCCCCGGACGAAGCTCGGCCAGCGCGTCGACCACGAGCTTCCCGCTGACGCCCTCGACGGGCTCCTCTCGGGCCGCATAGACGTCGGTGACGGCGACGACGTCGGCTTCGGCGAGCGCCGCCGCCGTCTCGCGCGCGAGATGCCTGGTGCGCGAGTAGAGGTGAGGTTGGAAGAGCGCGAGAATCCGGCCGATGCCCTGCTCGCGCAACGCCGCGAGCGTCACGCGAATCTCGGCCGGATGGTGCGCGTAGTCGTCCACGATCCGCACGTCGCCCGCGACGCCGACCTCCTCGAGCCTGCGCCCGGCGCCGCGAAACTCGCGCAGCACGGGCCACGCCTGGCGCCCGTCGACACCTGCAAGCTCGAGCGCGGCGAGCGCCGTGGCGGCGTTGACCCGGTTGTGCCGGCCGGGGATCGTCAGCTCGCCGTCGTACGGCTCGAGGGAGTCGCCGCGAACCGTCAGGGGCACTTCCGCGAGCCAGCGCTCGAACAGGTCGCTCACCTCGGAGCGCGACGCGAACTCCGTGTGGTGGTCGAGGTCGACGTTCGTGAGAACGGCGATCTTCGGCCGGAGCAGCTCGATCGTCCGATCCGACTCGTCGCCCTCGACGACGAGCCAACCGGAGCCGGCACGGGCGTTGGCGCCGAGCTGCGGCACCTCGGCGCCGATCAGGAACCCCGGATCGCGGCCGAGACGGTCGAGGACGAAAGCGATCATCGCGGCGGTCGTCGTCTTGCCGTGCGCACCGGCGACGACGATCGAGTCCTGGAGCGAGACCAGCTCGGCGAGAAACTCGGCGCGCGACCGGCCGTCGACCGTGCCTGCGAACGCGGTGGAGACGATCGCCTCCGCGCCGTCAGGGGACGTGGGCTCGGGCGAGATCGTCACGTCGATCTCCGGCGGAAGATGGGCGAGATACGGCGTCTCGTAGCGGTCCCAGCCCGACACGTCGGCGCCCCAGGCGCGCGCGAGCAGCGCGTAGCCGGAGAGCCCGGCGCCGCCGATCCCGACGAAGTGCAGCCGTCTACCGGCGAGCGGCTGCAAGCTCGAGCACCTCCTCGGCGATCCTCTCGGCTGCGTCCTCACGCGCGAGGCCGCGCATCGCGTCGGTCATCGCTCGGAGTCTCGAGTCGTCCTCCAGGAGCGACTCGACTACGGCCCGCGCGGCACTCAGCCGCGCCTCGGGCACGACGACGGCGCCGCCGCCCCGTTCGAAGTACGCCGCGTTCTTCGCCTGGTGATCGGCCGTGGCGTGGGGATACGGCACGAGCACCGCGGGCAACCCGGCTGCCGCCAGCTCCCAGACCGTCCCACCCGATCGGGAGAGTGCAAGGTCGACCGCCGAGAGCGCCGCGCCGAAGTCGTCGACGGTCGGTAGGAGGTGGTAGTCGGGGCGCCGCACCCGCGGCCGCAGCTCGTCGTGATCGCGCTCGCCCGAGAGATGGAGCACGACGGGCCCGCTCTCGCCCCAGGTCTCGACCGCGAAGTCGTTGAGGGCTTTGGCACCCGCGCGCGCGCCGAACACGCCCAGGATCTTCCCGTCCGGCGGGAGCCCGAGCCGTTCCCGGGCCTCGCCACGCGGCACCGGCCTCGACTGAGCGGGAATCGGCCGCCCCACGACGCGGTACTTCGGCGGCCCGCGCCCGTCGAGCTCATACGAGAGGAACACGCGCTCGGCAAACGGGGCGGCGAGGCGGTTGGCGAGGCCGAGATGCGCGTCCGCCTCGGTCAGCGCCGTCGGGATCCGCATCGAGGAGGCGGCGACCACCATCGGTCCGGCGACGAAGCTTCCCGCGCCGAGGACGACGTCCGGCCGGCGCCGCTTCAGGATGCGACGGCTCTCCCGAACCGCGCCGCCTGCTCGAACGATCGAACGCACGAGCTCCGCGCTGGGGCGCCGCGGCAGTGCGGAGATCTCGAACGAGTCGAGCTCGAAGCCCGCCTCCGGCACGAGCCGCGCCTCAACGCGATCTGGCGACCCGGCGAACGTCACGACGGCTCCGCGTTCGCGGAGCGCCTCGCCGACCGCGATCGCCGGCAGCACGTGTCCGGCTGTTCCTCCTGCCGCGATCAGGCACTTGGGCCCTGGTTGCTCGGCCATGGTCGCCCGCGATGTTAAGGAGGATGCCGACGCCCGCGAGCCCCACGACGAGGCTCGACCCGCCGTAGGAGACGAACGGGAGCGTGATCCCCGTCAGCGGCGCGACGCCCATGACGGCCGCCACGTTGATGAGCGCCTGGCCGCAGACGAGCGTCGTGATCCCGGCTGCGAGCCGCTTCCCGAACGGGTCTTTGCAGCCCAGCGCCAGCCGGAAGCCCGCGTAGCCGAATGCCGCATAGGCGCCGATCAGCGCCGTCGTCCCGACGAGCCCGAGCTCCTCGCCGACGATCGCGAAGATCATGTCCGTGTGCGCCTCGGGGAGGTAGAAGTTCTTCGAGATCCCCTCGCCGAGCCCGACGCCGAAGATCCCTCCGGAGCCCAGGCCGATCATCGCCTGCACGGTCTGGTAGCCGGCCCCCTGCGGATCGTCCCACGGGTTGAGGAAGCTCAGGAGCCGCGCGCGCCGGTACGGCTCGAACCAGGCGGCGGTGAGCACGAGTCCGGCGGCGAGCGCCCCGGAGGTGGCGAGGAGCCGGCCGGGCGCGCCGGACACGACGAGGACGCCGCCGAGCATGACGACGACCGTGATCGCCGTTCCCAGGTCGGGCTCGACCAGGAAGAGCACGCAGAAGATGCCGACGACGAGCCCGATCGGCTTGAAGAGCTCTCCCAGCGTGCGTGGCGCAGGGTGGCGCGACAGGTAGGCGGCGAGCCAGATGACGAGTGCCAGCTTCGCGAGCTCGGACGGCTGGAAGACCGCCGGGCCGAGCTGGAGCCAGCGCTTCGCGCCGTTCACGGTCGTCCCGATCGCGAGCACGGCGAGGAGCAGCCCGAGGCTGGCGACGAGCAGCGTCGGCGCGAGCGGCCTGAGAGTGCGATAGCTCGTCCGGCGGAGCAGCACCAGCAGGACGAGACCGACGAGCGCGTAGAGGCCCTGCTTCCGGAGGTAGTAGGACGCGTCGCCGTTCCCGAGCGTCGCCTGCCCCGAGGTGGCGCTGAAGACCATCACGAGGCCGAACGCCACGAGCGCGAGCGTGATCAACAGCAGGAGCTGCCCCTCGAACTGCCCTTTCCTCACGAGCCTGGCCGCCTTCGGCTCCCGCCCGGCGGAGCCGGGCTCCGCCGAAGGCTGACGACGCTGGCTGCGGGATGCTGCGTCCGAGCCGCTTGTCCGTGCCGCTTAGCACTGTCCTGCGCGGCTCGGACTTGCCTCCCTTCCCAGCGCCGCCCCAGGGTCGTGAGGGACTTCACCGGAGCTCCTCGACGAGCCGGCGGAACTCGTCTCCACGCTGCTCGAAGTCCGTGAACTGGTCGTAGCTGGCGCAGGCCGGAGAGAGCAGGACGACCTCACCCGGCTCGGCGGCCTCGGCGGCGGCGCTCACCGCAGCGGCGAGATCGCCGCAGAGCTCATGCTGCTCGATCGCCGCGGCCAGCTCGCCCGCCGCGGCGCCGATCAGGTACGCGCGGGCGTCGTGAGCACGCAGGTCGGCCGCGAGCTCCGCGTAGCTCTCGTTCTTGCCGAGCCCGCCGAGGATGACGTGCAGCGGCTCGTCGTAGGACGCGATCGCACGGCGCGCCGCGGCTGCGTTGGTCGCTTTCGAGTCGTTGACGAAGCGCACGCCGCCGATCTCGGCGACCTCCTCGAGGCGGTGCGGCACGCCCGGGAACTCGCGCAGCGCGTTCGCGATCGCCTGCTCGCCGGCGCCCGCCTCGCGGGCTGCGGCGACCGCGGCGGCGGCGTTCTCGCGGTTGTGCTCTCCGCGGATCCGCGGCTCGGCCGGCAGCGCGTCGTCACCAGCGAACTCGACACGTCTCCCGCGGCCGGGGATCCCGCCGAACCCGCATGGGACGACGGCGACGTCGTCCGCCTCCTGGTTTTCGAAGATCCGAAGCTTCGCGTCCCGGTACGCCTCCCACGTCCCGTGCCGGTCGAGGTGGTCGGGCTCGAGATTGAGGAGCACCGCGATTCGCGGACGGAACTCGTGGATGTCCTCCAGCTGGAAGCTCGAAAGCTCGCAGACGATCCAACGGGCTCCGTCGTCGACCTCGGTCAGCGCACGGCCGATGTTGCCCGCCACCGGCGCGCCGAGCATCTCGCCGAGGAGCGCGGTCGTCGTCGTCTTCCCGTTCGTCCCGGTCACGCCGAGGATGGGTGTCGAGAGCAGCCGACCGCCGAGCTCGATCTCGCTCCAGACGGGAATGCCGCGCTCGCGGGCAACGCTGACGAGGGGTGCCTCGGACGGCACCCCGGGGCTCTTGATCAGGACGTCGACTCCCTCCAGCAACGCGGTCTCCTCGGTTCCGAGGTGGACTTCGACGCCCGCCTCGGCGAGCCTGCCGGGATCGGCCTCCGTCGAGCGGTCCACGGCCACGACGCGATCGCCTCGACGAGCGAGCGCCAGCGCCGCCGCCCGGCCCGAGCGCGCCAGGCCCAGAACCAGGGCGGTCATCCGACGAGGTCGGGGCGGAAGGACGGGAAGTAGCGGTAGTAGAGCGCGAACGCCGCGCCGCACAGGATCGCCGCAACGATCCAGAAGCGCACCATGATCTTCGTCTCCGACCACGCCTTCATCTCGAAGTGGTGGTGGATCGGCGCCATCAGGAAGATCCGGCGGCCCCAGTACTTGAACGAGAAGACCTGCAGGATCACCGAGAGCGCCTCGATCACGAAGATCCCGCCGATGAGGAGCAGGAGCAGCTCGCTGCGGCTCATGACCGCGAACGCGCCGATCGCGCCGCCGATCGCCATCGAGCCGGTGTCCCCCATCTGCACCTCGGCGGGGAAGGCGTTGTACCAGAGGAACCCGATCGCGCCTCCGATCAGTGCCGCGCCGAGGATCGCCATGTCCAAGGAGGCCAGGTCCTGCTCGGCCTGGAACTGACCCGACCGCGTGTAGGCGACGACGTTCATCGCCGTAAACGTGAGCAGGGCGATGATCCCGATTCCTGCAGCGAGGCCGTCGACCCCGTCCGTCAGGTTCGCGCCGTTCGCCGCACCGGCGACGATCAGGAAGAGCAAGAGGTAAAAGCCGAGGGAGAGGCCGAAGCGCCAGTCCGCGACGGGCACGTAGAGCTCGCTCGGCGCGTTCACGTCTTCGACCGCGAGAGCGAGCCCGACGGTGATCGCCGCCAGGAGAACGAGCTTCCAGCGGCCGGCGAGGCCGAGCGAGCGGCGGTGCCGGAGCTTCATGTAGTCGTCCACGAAGCCGATCGCGCCGCAGCCGAGCATCACGCCGAAGACGGCCAGCCCTTCGATCGTGTAGTGGCTGAGCGCGAGGAAGGCGACGGAGGCAGAGAAGACCAGCAAGAGGCCGCCCATGGTCGGCGTCCCCTGCTTGACGCGGTGACTCTCGGGGCCCTCCTCGCGGATGTGCTGGCCCATCTCGTTCCGGCGGAGGAACTCGATGAACTTCGGTCCGGCGACGATCGAGATGACCATGGCCAGCAGGCCCGCGGCGAGGACTCGTTCCATTACTGCGTGAGGTTCTGCGCGACCCGCTCGAGGCCTACCGAGCGCGAGCCCTTGACGAGCACGACGTCGCCCGGCTGAAGCAGCTCCCTGAGGCGCTCGGCGGCCGTGTCGGCGTCCTGCACCCACTCGCCGGTGCCGTAGCCGCGAGCAAGGTCTCCGACCGCGATGACGTGGTCGAGGGGATCGAGCAGCTTCCCGATCTCGCGGTGATAGCGCGGCGCCTCGGCGCCGAGCTCGGCCATGCCGCCGACCACCGCGATCCGCCGGCCGCCGTTTCGCCTCGCAAGCTCCTCGAGCGCCGCCCGCATCGAAGCGGGGTTGGCATTCCAGCAGTCGTTGACGAGAACCCCGCCGCCGGCGAGCTCGATCTCCTCGCCCCGGAGGCGGGACAGCTCGATCCGGCTCGCGCCTTCGTTCGCCCGGTCGAGCGGGAGTCCGAGCGCCGCGTAGACCGTGAGCGCGACAAGCGCGTTCTCGGCCTGGTGGCGCTCGCGGAACGGGAGCTCCAGCGAGACGACTCCGCCGAGAACCTCCGCCTCGAGGTGGCCGTCCGTCCATCCCCGCAGGCGAGCGTCCTCCCCGACTCGAATCACCTTCAGATCGTCGCGCAGGTGCGGCTCCAGCTCCGGGATCCCTGCGGGGACGACGGCCGTGGCACCGGCAGGCAGCGCCTCGAGCAGCTCCGCCTTCGCGCGGGCGACGCCGGCGACGTCGCCGACGAACTCGAGGTGGACGGGCCCGACGGCCGTGATCGCACCGAGCGTCGGCTGTGCGATCTCGCAGAGCTCGCCGATCTGGCCGAACCCGCGCATTGCGAGCTCGGCGATCAGCACCTCCGTGTCGGGCTCCAGGCGAGCGAGGGTGAGTGGAACTCCGAGCTCGGCGTTGTAGCTGGCCTCGGCGGCGATCGTCTTCCGGTGCGGGCGGACGAGCGCGGCGAGGATGTCCTTCGTGGACGTCTTGCCCGTAGAGCCCGTGATCCCGACGACCTCCGCCTTGCTCCTGTCGCGCACGGCGCGGCCGATCGCGGCCAGGGCGGCGAAGTCTTCGCCCGGGACGAGGGTTGCGGCAGCGCCCGCGCTGCGCGCCTCGTCGAGGTAGTCGACGCCGCCGCGCACCGCGACGAAGAGATCCCCCGGCGCGATCCGCCTGGAGTCGATCTGGACGCCGGTGACCTCGTCGGCCGTCGTCTCGAGGCGTCCGAGGCCCGCAAGCTCGGAGACGGGCAACGGGATCACGCCGGCGCCCTCAGCTGCCTCAACGCCTCACGCGCGACCTCGCGGTCGTCGAACGGGATCTTGCGGTCGTCGAACTCCTGGCCCTGCTCGTGGCCCTTGCCGGCGACGACGACCACGTCTCCTTCCCGCGCCAGGCTCACGGCCTTGCCGATGGCGGCGCGACGGTCTGGCTCGACCTCGGGCTCACCGTCCATTCCGGCGAGGATCTCGTCGATGATCGCGAGCGGCTCCTCGCTGCGAGGGTTGTCGGAGGTCACGATCGGGACGTCCGAGAGCTCGGCCGCGATCCGCCCCATCTCGGGCCGCTTGCCGCGGTCACGGTCGCCGCCGCACCCGAACACGCAGATGAGCCGCCCTGCGGTCAGCTCCCGGGCCGTCCGCAGGACATTCGCAAGCGAGTCAGGAGTGTGGGCGTAGTCGACGATCACCGGGAACGGCTGACCCTCGTCGACCGACTCGAAGCGACCGGGGACGCTCTGCGCGCCCGCCACGCCCTGCTCGATGGCCGCCTCCGGCACGCCGACGAGGCGGGCAAGGGCGACGGCGGCGAGGATGTTCTCCTGGTTGAAGCGGCCCTGCAGGCGGCTCGTCGGCGCCTCGCGGACCTCGGCGTCGTCGACCAGACCGAAGGTGAGGAGCGGCGCTCGGTCGAGCGTGCGGAGCTCCTGCGCGAGGCGCCTCCCCCACTCGTCTCCCACGTTGATGGCCGACGCCGGCGCCGGCTCGTGCTCGGTGAAGAGCCGCCGCTTCGCCTCGTAGTACTCGTCCATCGAGCCGTGGAAATCGAGGTGGTCCTGCGTCAGGTTCGTGAACGCGAGCGCCTTGAAGCGGACGCGGTCGAGGCGGCCGAGGACGGAGCCATGAGACGTCGCTTCCATCGCGGCGCTCCGATCGCCGGCGTCGAGCATCTCGCGGAACATGCGCTGGAGGTCGATCGACTCGGGCGTCGTTCTCACGGCCGGGCGCGACTCGCCGCCGACGCGCGACTCGATCGTCCCGATCAGGCCCGGCCGCATGCCGGCCGCGTCGAAGATCGAGTGGAGCAGGTAGGCGGTGGTCGTCTTCCCGTTCGTTCCGGTGACGCCGGCGAGGAGGAGCTCCTCCGTCGGCCGCTCGAAGAACTCGTCGGCCGCGACGGGCATCGCGGCGCGAGCCGACTCCACCAAGAGCTGTGGAACGTCGAGGTCGAGCGGCCGCTCGACGACGAGTGCGACGGCACCACGGTCGACTGCCTCACCGGCGAGATCGTGCCGGTCGACGGTCTCCCCGGGCGCGCAGAAGAAGAGCGCGCCGGGACGAACCTCGCGCGTGTCGTAGGCGAGGTCGGTGATGTCCGTCGGAGCGCCCCCGCGGACCTCCATGGGGCCAAGCGCGGTGATCAGCCGCTCGAGATCCACGTCCCGCTGGAGGCTAGCTCAGGAGGCCGCGTCGGGCGGGATCTCGAGGTACTGGAGCGCAAAGCGCGCGATCTGCTGGAATGCCGGCGCAGCGACCGTCCCACCCCAGATCGTGCTCGGCTCGTCCACGGTGACCAGGATCACGAGCCTCGGGTCGCTCGCCGGCACGGCGCCGACGAACGAGGCGACGTAACGGGAGGTCGAGTAGCCGCCGCGCGGGTCGGGCTTGGCGGCGGTCCCGGTCTTCCCGGCGACCTGATAGCCCTCGACCGCCGCCTCTGTTCCCGTGCCCTCGAGGACGACGTCGCGCATCATCGACATCAGCTGGTCGGACACTGCGCGGGAGACGACGCGGCGCTGCTTGACACTGTCCGACTTCACGAGGTGCGGCTGCTTCCACACGCCGCCGTTTGCCACCGCCGCGTAGGCGGCCGCCATCTGGACCGGCGTGACCGCGATCCCGTGTCCTATCGGCAACGTGCCGATCGTCGAGCCCGACCAATAGCTCGGGAGGATTCCCTGCGTCTCGCCGGGGAAGTCGATGCCGGTCTTCTTGCCGAACCCGAACCGGCGGAGCCACGTGGTCAGCCGGTCGCGTCCGAGGAGCTGGGCGAGCGTGATCGTCCCGATGTTCGAGGACTGCGCCAGGATCGACGCGACCGTCATCCGCTCGGTGCCGGTCCGGTGCGCCTCGTGGATCTCGCGGTCGGCCACCTGGATCTTCGGCGCGAGGGTGAACTGCGTGGTCGGGCTGACGAGCCCCTCGGACAGGGCGCCGGCGACGGTCACGACCTTCAGCGTCGAGCCGGGCTCGTACGTGTCCGTGACGGCGCGGTTCCGCTGCACGTCTCGCGAGGTCTGCGGGAAGCGGTTCGCGTCGAAGCCCGGCTCCACGGCCAGCGCGAGCACCTCCCCGCTGTGCGGGTCGAGCACCACGGCGCTCGCGGCGAGCGCGCCCCAGCGGCGCACCGTCGAGCGCAGGATCGACTCGGCGTTCCCCTGCAGCGTCGCGTCGAGCGTCAGGCGGACGTCACGGCCCTCGACGGCCGGCGTCGCCTGGAGGACGTCCAGCGCGCGGCCGAAGGGGTCACGGACGACCGTTTCGCGGCCCGGGCGGCCCGCCAGCGTCTCGTTCAGCGCCAGCTCGAGCCCGGACAGACCCTTGTTGTCCACCCCCGCGTAGCCGAGAACATGGGCGCCGACAGGGCCCTGTGGGTAGACACGGCGCTCCTCGGAGTAGAACCCGAGGCCCTGGATCCCCTTCCGCTGCAGCGCATCGGCGTGCTTGGCATCCGCTTTGCGAGCGACGTAGACGAAGCCGCGCGACTGATCGGCAAGCGGGCCGTAGAGCTCGTCCGGGTCCAGCCGGAGCGCCTTGCCGGCCGCGATCGCGGCGGCCTGCGGGTTGGCGATGTGCTTCGGGTTCGCGTACACCGTCGTGGCACGCCGGCCGATCGCCAGCTGCACGCCGTTCCGGTCGACCATTGCGCCGCGTGGCGCCGGGACCACGACGGTCGCATGGTGCTGGCCCTGCGCGATTCTGTCGAGCCCCCGCGCATGCACGGCCTGGAGCCAGACTGCTCGCCCGAAGAGGCCGGCGAAGGCGAGCGTGAAGAGGACCAGGAGGAGCCTGATCCGGCGGTTCGGAAGCCGCCGGTTCACCGACCGCCGAGGTCGAGGTACGTCGTCGTGGCCGGATCGGCGGGCAGGTAGCCCAGGCGGTTCCGGGCGAGACTGCTCGTCCGTGCAGATGCCGAGCGTGTCGCAAGCTCGGACGCGAGCTCGGCCGACTCGGCACGAAGCTTGTCGCGGTCCCTTGCGAGCTGGTCGAACTGAAGGTTGAGCCGCAGGACGGCGACGTTGAGGGCGACGACACCGGCGAGCAGAACGCCGACGAGGACGATCCAGACCGCGCCTCCGGCGGTCCGCCGTTGAGCCTTGCCCCGGGTTTTCGACCGGCTCTTCGCACGAGGGGCCGTGCGGGCACGTGCGACCGCGACGGCCATCAGCTCTTGACCGCTCCCCGCAGGCGCGCCGACGCGGCGCGCGGGTTCAGGGCGATCTCCTGGGCGCTCGGCCGCACCGCCTTCCGGGTCAGGACCCGAAGCGACGGCTCCTTCCCGCAGACGCAGACGGGGAAGTCGGGCGGGCACGTGCAGCCGTGCGCCTCGGCACGGAAGAAGCGCTTGACGATGCGGTCCTCGAGCGAGTGGAAGCTGATCACCGCGACCCTGCCACCCGGCGCGAGCATTTCGAGCGCCGCCGGGAGTGCGGACTCGAGCGCGCCGAGCTCGTCGTTGACCGCGATCCTGAGAGCCTGGAAGACACGTCGAGCGGGATGGCCCTCGCCAAACCGCGCCGGCGTCGGGATCGCAGACTTGATCGTCTCGACGAGCTCGCCCGTCGTCTCGAACAGGTGCTCGCGCCGCTCACGCGCGATGCGCTTCGCGATCTGCCGCGCGTAGCGCTCCTCGCCGTACGAGCGGAAGATCTCCGTCAGCTCCCGCTCGCTCGCCTCGTTCACCAGCTCGCGGGCCGAGACGTCGGCGGTCGGATCCATTCGCATGTCGAGCGGCGCGTCCGCCGCGTACGAGAAGCCGCGCTCCGGGCGGTCGAGCTGCATGCTCGAGACACCGAGGTCGAAGAGGATCGCGTCGGCACCTCGGCCGTTGTCGGCAAATCGTTCGAGGACGTCGGCGAAGTCGCCGGCCAGGAACCGCGCCTTCACACCTGCGTGCCGCCTGAATGACTCGAAGTACGGCTTGACGCTCGGGTCGCGGTCGATCGCGACGTACCTGCCCTTGCCCTTGAGGTCCTCGGCGAGCACGGCGGCATGCCCGCCCGCCCCGAAGGTTGCGTCGACGACGGTGTCTCCCGGCTGCACGTCGAGCAGGCGCCGCACCTCCTCGGCGAGGACGGGAACGTGATCAGTCGCGTTTGGCTGCAAGACGCTCGGCAACATGCTCCGCACTCCCTTCGACCTCGTTGAGCTCCCGCCGCCAGGTCTCCCGATCCCAGATCTCCAGGTGATCGTGGATTCCGGCGACAACGACTTCCCGCTCGAGGCCGGCGTAGCGGAGCAGGGCTCCTGGGATCATGATCCTTCCCTGCTTGTCCAGGTCCGCCTCGGCCGCGCCGGAGAAGAAGTGGCGCTGCAGCTTGCGGCCCTCACTGGTGAGCGGATCGAGACCCGCGACGCGTGACTGGAAGCGCTCCTGCCAGTCTTCGCGCGGGTATGCGTAGAGGCAGCCGTCCATGCCGCGCGTGACGACGACGCCTTCTGACATGGCGTCTCTGAACCGGGCAGGAAGCGTGAGCCGGTTCTTGTCGTCGATGGTGTGTTCGTACTCTCCAAGCAGCATGTTCGGGCCATCAGCAGTCTCCCACTTTCCACCACTTTAGACCACTTTTCCCCACTTCGTCAATGCCTTCGAGGAAAATGCACGCCGACGAGCTCGACATCGACTCGACTCTCGTCGAGCAACTGCTCTCCGAGCAGTTCCCTGATTGGGCTGACCTTCCGATCGCACCCGTTCTCCCAATGGGCACTGACAACGCGCTCTTCCGGCTCGGCGACGACATGGTCGTCCGGCTTCCTCGCCGCCCGCAGGACAGCGTCGTCCTGGAGAAGGAGCGGCGGTGGCTTCCGAAGCTCGCGCCGCTGCTCCCGCTCACCGTCCCGGTCCCGCTGGCGGAGGGAACGCCCAGCGACACCTTTCCCCTCATGTGGTCCGTCTACAGCTGGCTGAGAGGCGTGAACGCCACGCTCGAGCGACTCACCGACCCGAATCGGGCAGCGAACGACCTGGCGCAGTTCGTCGCCGCGCTGCAGCGGATCGACCCGGCAGACGGGCCGGCGCCGGGAGAGCACAATGCTTTCCGCGGCGTACCGTTGGCGGAGCGGGACGAGGCCACCCGGTCGGCGATTGCCTCACTGAGCACGTCGATCGACGACTACGCGGTCACGGCCGCCTGGGAAGCAGCTCTGCGAGCAACCGAGTGGCAGAGCAAGCCCGTCTGGATCCATGGAGATCTCGATTCACGAAACGTCCTTGCCGAACACGGCCGCGTCACTGCCGTGGTCGATTTCGGCTGTCTCGGAGTCGGCGATCCCGCCTACGACGTCATGGTCGCCTGGAAGATGCTCTCCCGCGAGTCCCGCAAGACCTTCCGAGCCGCGCTGGCGGTCGATGATGCGACCTGGGCTCGCGCTCGCGGGCTGGCGCTCTCTCAGTCGCTGATGGCGCTCTCGTACTACACGTTGGAGACGAACGCCGTGCTCGTCCTCGAAGCCCAGCGGTGGCTGGCCGAGGTCCTCCCGGTCCGCGACTAGCCGAAGGCAGCGGCCCTCAGGTCAGGTCACGACACCGCTGCTGCGGCTGCTGCCCACCGCGTGGGAGTAGCCCTGCGCGGGCGGGGTACCGGCGAATCGTGCAAAGCACTTGCGTGGGCCGGACCGATGAGTTCTCGGTGGTTTGTCGGTCTCCATTGCGCGTGTGTCCGCAGCAGGGTGAGATGCGGCCGGAGCAGGCCGCCGAGAAAGGAGTCGTGAGATGACGCGGTATCTGATCTCGTTCGATGACGGCGCAATGACGTTTCCCGAGGAGGATCTCCCCGACGTGGCCGAGGCAGCGCACGCGGTGGTGCAAGAGGCAAAGGACGCCGGCGTTTGGGTGTTCGGCGGCGGGCTGCATTCCCACGAAGAGGTGAGCGTGGTGGCCACCGACGGGACGGTCACCGACGGCCCATACCCTGAGAGCAAGGCGTACATCGGCGGATTCTCGGTTGTCGACGTTCCCTCACGCGAGGAGGCGCTGGAGTGGGCTGGCAGGATCGCCGTCGCCTGCCGTTGTGCGCAGGAGGTTCGCGAGTTCCTGCCCGGCTCTTCGCCCTGATCAAGGCCATCCGCGAGAGGCGGCGGAAGGCGTGTCGCGTTTCGCCGTTCGCCCACCATCGCCTGCGCGAGTGTTCAGGAGTGTCCCCGACCGGAAGAAGGCTGCACTGCTGCTTGGGGCGCCTAGGCGCGTGGCGCGTACTCGACTCTGCCGAACGGCCAGTCGGACGCGAGCCACTCGGTCACGACACGCCAGAGCGGGGTGTCCAGATGCGCGTGGCTCGCCCGCACCCAGGACAGCGCACGGGCGTCGTACTCGCTGTCGGGCAGCGGGTAGATGTACACGCACCCGATCACGTCGCGGCTCGCCGGATCGAGCACCGTGTACGTGAACCCCGTCCGGTTGCCGAAGTCGTCGGCATGGCGCTGCAGGTCTGCCCGGTTCTCGTCCGGCGTCATCTCCCGCGGCCAGCTGCTCTCCTCCCACCCAGGCGTCGCATGGATGTGCTCCCCCGACGAGGTCCACGCGTCGTAGTCCTGGTCGTTGTGCTCGGGGCCGAGCGGCTCGAGCACGAACTGCGGCGTCTCGAGCCGCCGAGGGACGTCGAATTCGCGCGGCACGAACTCGTCCACGCGAGCGATCGTAGAACGTTGGCTCAAGTGGAGCCGGGCGAGCGAATCGTCACCTGGGCCAGTGTTCGGAATGACCCTGACGCAGCCTAGGCAGAGACGATGAGTTACTGGTCGCCGAGCGGTCTATCCCAGAACAACATCTACCGGCAACCCAGGAGGCACCTTGAGGCTTCTTCTCACGTCCGCTGGCATCAAGAACACGAGCGTCCACAACGCGCTGGTCGACCTACTGGGCAAACCGATTGCCGAGTCCAACGCCCTGTGCATTCCCACCGCGGCGTACGGGCACCCCATGGCCGGTCCTGGCGCGGCATGGCGGTTCATCAGCGGACAAGAACCCAGGTGCCCCATGTGCGAGCTGGGTTGGAAGTCCTTGGGAGTGCTGGAGCTCACCGCGCTGCCGAGCATCGGTGAAGAGCGCTGGGTCCCGTGGGTCCGGGAGACAGACGTGCTGCTGGTGAATGGCGGCGACGCCTTGTACCTGTGCCACTGGATACGGCAGTCCGGGCTGGCGGATCTCTTGCCGTCGCTGCGCGAGACGGTCTGGGTGGGGCTGAGCGCTGGGAGCATGGTGATGACCCCCCGTATCGGGGAGGACTTCGTCGGGTGGAAGCCGCCCACCGGTGACGACAGCACGCTGGGAATCGTTGACTTCTCGATCTTCCCGCACCTGGATCACGAGGACCTGCCGGAGAACACCATGGCCGACGCAGAAAGATGGGCCGCCGGCATGCCGGTGCCCTGCTACGCGATCGACGACCAAACCGCCATCAAAGTGACCGACGGCACCGTAGAAGTCGTCTCCGAGGGGCACTGGAAACTGTTCACCCCGACAGGGCGGCCGGATGCACGCACCGGCTAGCGTCTGCCGCATGTCTGATCTCGGGGCGAGCTCGACGCGCTTGCGTCCGGGACAGGGTTCTCGGGTGTCGTTCGGATTGACCAAAGCGACCGGATCGAGCTCGCTAGGGCGTACGGCCTTGCGCATCGCGGCTTCGAGATCCCGAACGCGATGGACACGCGCTTCGGACTCGCGAGCGGGGCGAAAGGCTTCACGGCGCTCGCCGTCGTGAGCCTGATCGAGGAAGGCGTGCTCGAGCTCTCGACGCCCGCCCGCTCCGTCCTCGGCAGCGATCTGCCGCTGATCGACGACGGCGTGACGGTCGAACACCTCCTGTCGCACCGGTCGGGCATCGGCGACTACCTCGACGAGGAAGCCGGATTCGAGGTCGAGGAGTACGTGATGCCGGTACCAGTGCACGAGCTCGCGACCACCGAGGACTACGTCGCGGTGCTCGACGGCCACGCGAGCAAGTACGCGCCCGGCGAGCGCTTCGCGTACTGCAACGCCGGCTACGTCGTGCTGGCGCTCATTGCCGAACGCGCGAGCGGCATGCCCTTCCACGAGCTGGTCGAGCAGCGCGTGTGCCGGCGCGCCGGATTGACGGACACGGCGTTCCTGCGCTCCGACGAGCTCCCCGCCCGGACCGCCCTCGGTTACGTCGAGGTCAACGGCGCGTGGAGGAGCAACGTCTTCCATCTCCCCGTGCGGGGGAGCGGCGACGGGGGGATCTACTCCACGGCCGCGGACATGAGCTCGTTCTGGCGGGCGTTCTTCGCCGGTCGGATCGTCTCCACGGACTGGGTCTCGGAGATGGTTCGGCCGCGCAGCGACGCGCCGAAACACTCGAAGCGCTACGGGCTGGGCTTCTGGCTCCACGCGTCGAACGACGCCGTCCTCCTGGAGGGGTACGACGCGGGTGTCTCGTTCCGGTCCATACACGATCCGCGCGCACGCGTGACGCTCACGGTGATCTCGAACACGAGCGATGGCGCGTGGCCGATCGCTCGGTATCTCGAGAATGCGGCTTCAACTGAGCGACTTTCCTCGTAGTCGGCCCATCGACTAGGCCAGTGTTCGGGAATGTCACCCGAGTCTGCGGCAGTTAGCGTTAACGGCCGTGCAGGAGGGCTCGGGACAGCTTGTCCTTCGCGAGATCGAAGATCGTGATCTCGGCGTGCTGTTCGAGCACTCGAGGGATCGCGAGGCTATACGGATGGCCGCGTTCACCTCGCCGGAGGCCGATGATCGAACGAAGTTCGAGCGACGGTGGGCGCGGCTGAGGGCCGACGGCTCGACGACGAACAGGGTCGTCGAGATCGACGGTCGAGTTGTGGGTCACATTGCGAGCTTCGATTTGGAGGGTCACCGCGAGGTCACCTATTGGATCGGCCGTGAGGATTGGGGCCGCGGCATTGCCACGCGCGCCCTACAAGCGTTCTTGCAGCTGGAGGCAACCCGTCCGCTTTACGCTCGCGCCGCGAGCGACAACGCCGCATCGATTCGTGTGTTGACGAAGTGCGGTTTCCTGATCGTGGGCGAGGGGCGCGGATTCGCTCATGGGCGCAACGAGGAAACGGACGAAGTCGTGCTCCGACTCGACGCATGACCCCAACTGCCCTCGACCGGACGGGCGTGCTGTCGCTAGAGCGCAGTCGGGGGTAAACGCAAGGAGGCCTAACGGGGGGAGGCCTCCTCCAGGGCGTTCGTCAGGTCAGGTCCGTGACTTGGCCCTGCCGAAGGTCGTCGTCGGAGGCCGCGGCCAGGAACTTCGGCACCACCATCCGCCACGCGTCGAAGACGAGCTCGAGCAGCTCCTGCTCGTCGATCGCATCCAGCCGGGCGTGCACCCAGTTGTAACGGAGGTCACCCGGATCGGGCTGCATGAACTTCTCGGGCCAGGTCTGGATCAGCGCATCCCGTTCCTCCTTGGGGAAGGCGAAGCCCATGACCTTCTCGTCGCGCGAGAACGACAGGTAGACGATCTGCCCAACGCGAAACTTGACCCGACCACGCACCAGGGCTTCGTACGACCTGGGCAGCCCGACCGTCAGCGCCCGCACGTCCTCGATCGTCGCCATGGCTCAGCTCACGAAGCTGGTTTCTCCCAGACGGACACCTGTTTCCTGCTCTCGCTGGTGAACGGCTCGCGCTTCCAGCCGCTCCAGCGCTCGCGCAGCCTCATGCCGGCGAGGCGCGCCATCAGGTCGAGCTCCGCGGGCCAGACGTAGCGAAACGGGGTCGACGCGGCCTCCCATGCACCGTCCACCAGCGAGTAGTGGTGGGAGATCAGCCCCTGCGAGACGATCTCGTACTCGTCGAAGCCGAGATGATCGGGGCTGACGTCGAACGGGCGGAAGGTCTCTCCGGGCGGGAGCCGCTGGAGCTGCGGAGTGCCCACCTCGATCACGAAGCACCCGCCCGGCTCGAGGTGCGCCGCGACGTTCTGGAAGCACGCGACCTGCTCGTCCTGCGTCGTCAGGTTGTTGATGGTGTTGAAGACGAGGTATGCGACCGAGAAGCTTCTCCTCGACCTTCGTCGTGGCGAAGTCGCCGATCGTGACACCGATCTCCTCGGCGCCCGGCTTCGCCCGCAGCCTTGCCACCATCGCCTCGGAGAGATCGATCCCGTGCACGCGGACGCCGCGCCGCGCCAGCGGCAGCGCGATGCGGCCGGTGCCGATGCCGAGCTCGAGCGCCGCGCCGTCGCCGGCCAGGTCGACGAGGAAGTCGACGACCGGGTCGACCACCTCAGGGTCGAACATTTCCGGGGACGACTCGTCGTAGCGCGCGGCCACCGGTTCGCCGAAGTGGTCTTCGGGCATGGAGGCACTTTGTCAGACCGATGAACCGCCGCCGCGGGCGGCTCCGCGTCGCGTCATCGCACGCGAGCCCGATACTGCGGCGAGCTCGACCGCCTCTTGCGGAGAGCGCCCCTGGGCGAGCGCGAAGGTCAGGCCCGCGGCGAAGGAGTCGCCCGCCCCGTAGGTGTCGGCGAGCGGCCCCGGGAGCGGCGCTGGATCCCAGCTGCCCTCCTCCCCATCTCCGACGTACCGCCCGCCATCGGAGCCCTCGGTGGAGACGACGAGCCTCGGCGCCGGGTCGAGCTCACCAGGCTTGTACCCCTCGGCCGGATCGCGCGCGCTGTGGACGAGTGCGTCGAGCTGAACGCCTGCGGAGCGAAGAGTCGGGAGCTCCCGCGCGGTCGCCACCAGGATGCGGGCGCGACGCGCATGGCGCAGCGCCGCCTCGTCTCCCGCGGTGAAGTAGACCCCGTCGGTGTGATCCAGCTCCTCCCACGCGAGCGGATCCTCCCCGAGCGGATGCAGCTTGTCACCGAGCACGGTGATCGTGCGCTCGCCGTTCGAGTCCAAGTATGTGAGCGCGCGACGCTGCGGCGCGGCCCGAACCGCAACCTCGAGCCGTAGCCCGAGCGCGCGGAGCGCCTCCTCCGCGCGGCGGCCCAGCTCGTCCTCCCCGACGGCGGTGAAGAACGTCGTCTCGGCGCCGAGCCGCCGGAGCTCGGTCGCAGAGACCCCGCCGCCGCCTGCCGGTTCTGCCCAATGCTCGCTGGTCGTCAGGATCTCGCCGGCCTTCGGCACGCGCTCGACCGGCACGAAGTCGACCCACTCGACGTGACCGACGACCGCGCATCTCACACCCTCCGCGACCTCCACGTTGAAGAGGATGATGGAAGTGATGACCGTTCCGCCGTTCGAACACTTCTACGCGGAGAACCGCGACGCCGTGTTCGCGCACCTCGTCCGGCTACTCGGGCGGCAGCGAGCCGAGGACGCGTTCCAGGAGACGTTTCTCCGAGCGCTCCGCGGCTACGACAGCCTGCGGCACGGCCGCTACCTGCGCGCGTGGGTATTCACCATCGCGACCCGGGTCGCCGCCGACGAGGGTCGCAAGCGACGCCCCGAACCCGCGGCGGAGCTCGACGGCGAGAGCACGGACGATCGGCCCACGTACGCGCAGATCGAGCATCTCGCGGACGAGCTCCCGGACAAGGAGCGCGCCGCCGTCGTGCTGCGGTACGGCTACGACCTGTCCTACTCGGACATCGGCACCGCACTCGGGTCCAGTGAGGAGGCGGCCCGCCAGGCCGCGTCCTCGGGCGTGCGGCGCCTGCGAAGGAGGCTCCAATGACCGCCGTTCCGAACGAACTCGACCGCCGTTTCAGGGAGGCTGCGACCGAGACGGGGCTCGTCGACGTCTCGTTCGACGTCGCCGACACGCAGATCGGCCAGCTCCTTCTCGCAGTGACCGAGCGAGGCCTCTGCCGCATCTCGTTCGATCCTGACCCGGAACGCGAGACCGAGACGCTCGCCCGGACGTTCGGAGTGCGTGTCCTGCGAGCGCCCCGCCAGCTCGATCCGGTGAGGCGCGAGCTCGACGAGTACTTCGAGGGCCGTCGCCGAGACTTCGACCTGCCGCTCGACCTGCGCGGCCGGGAAGGCTTCTCGCTCGACATCCTCGAGCGCCTCGCGCAGGTGCCCTACGGCGAGGTCACGACCTACAAGTCGCTGGCCGTCGAGGCCGGCAATCCCCGCGCCGCCCGCGCGGTCGGGACGATCATGAACCGCAATCCGATCCCGATCGTGCTTCCGTGCCACCGCGTCGTCGGCTCGAACGGCAGCCTCGTGGGCTACGGCGGCGGGCTCGAGCGCAAACGGCTGCTCCTCGACCTGGAAGCGGGAACGCCGAGGCTTGACATCGGCTTACAGTAAGTCTACGCTTACGGTAAGTGGAAGCTTACGCAGTAGCGATGAACGCCCTCGGCGACCCGACTCGGAGAACGATCTTCGAGCGGCTTGCCCGGAGGCCGATGGCAGTCGGGGAGCTGGCGGGTGAGCTCCCCGTCAGCCGCCCGGCCGTCTCTCAGCACCTCCGCGTGCTGAAGGACGCAGGCCTCGTCCGCGAGCGGGCGGAAGGAACCCGGCGCGTCTATCGCGTCGACCTGGACGGCGTCGCGGCCGTCCGGAGCTACTTCGACCGCTTCTGGGATCAGGCCCTCGCCGACTTCAAGGCGGAGGCTGAACGGAGGGAAAGGAGCAAGGGATGAGCACGACGGAAGCACTAGCGGCGATCAACAAGACGATCATGGTGGAGGCGTCGCAGGAGACCGCGTTCGAGACCTTCACGCGGCAGGCGACGAGCTGGTGGCCGAAAAGCCACACCATCTTCGAGGACAAGGTTGCAGAGATCGTCTTCGACGAGCGCGTCGGCGGCCGCCTGTACGAGCGGAGCACGGAGGGCGAGGAGTCCGACTGGGCCGACGTCCTAGCGTGGGAGCCGCACGACCGGTTTCTGCTGCGCTGGCGCGTGAACCCGGAGCGCGGCCCGACCGAGCTCGAGATCCGCTTCACGACCGAGGGCAACAAGACCCGGGTCGACCTCGAGCACCGCGGCTGGGACGACCCCGAGGGGCGTGCGAACTACGGCCCCGGCTGGGATCACGTGCTCGGCCGCTACACCGAGTCGTTCAGCAGCGAGTAGCCCACGCCCCAGACGTTTCGCACGAAGTCACCGCCTGCGGCGGAGAGCTTTCGCCGCAGGCGGGACGCGTGCGAGTCCAGCGTCCGGGTGCGGCCGAGCGAGCGGAAGCCCCACACCTCCCGCAAGAGCTCTTCCTTTGTGAAGACGCGGGTCGGGTCGCCCGCCAGCTTGACGAGCAGGTCGTACTCCTTCGCGGCGAGAACGACAGGCACACCCGCAACCAGGACGCGTCTGGCGGCGCGGTCGATCTGGAGCTCCCCCACCTCCAGGTAGTCGCGCTCGGGCGGCGCGACACGGCGCAGCACGGCGCGAATCCGAGCGAGCAGCTCCTCGTAGTGGAACGGTCGCGCGAGGTAGTCGTCGCAGCCGCCGGCGAACGCGCGAACGCGGTCGACGGCGTCCGAGTCGGGCCGGCCGAGGACGATGACCGGCACGTCGGAGACCCGCCGGCACAGCTCCAGCGCGAGCGAGTCCGAGGCGAGCACGAGGTCGGGTCGCGACAGTTCCGCCAGCTCGAGCGCCTCGCCGTCGCGCGCCTCCAAGACCTCGAACCCGTCCTGCCGCAGGTGGCGCTCGAGGAACCCTCGCGTCGCTGATTCCGGTTCTGCGAGAAGCAGCGCGCTCGTCATGGAGGCGAAGCTAGCAACGGCCTCCCGCGGGCGATAGATGTCCTTTCGCGCAGATCTGCGACGAAGAGTCCAGAGGTGCCGAAAGCGGCCTAGTGACTAAGCGACGAGCTGGAACGCCTGGCTGCGGGCCTCGATGAGCGCCTCGACGACCAGCGGGTCGAACTGCGTGCCGCTGCAGCGCCGGAGCTCCGCGATCGCGTTCTCCTCGCTCAAGGCCGGCCGGTATGGCCGCTCCTCGATCATCGCGTGGAATGCGTCGCACGCAGACACGATCCGCGCGAGCAGCGGGATCTGCTCGCCTGACAGGCCGTCCGGGTAGCCCCTGCCGTCCAGCCGCTCGTGCGTCGAGCGGACGAGGCGAGAAATGCGGGTTAGTGCCGGCGCGGAGGCGAGGATCCGCTCACCGATCACGGTGTGCCGGTGCACGAAGATCCACTCGTCCTCGGTGAGCGCGTCGTCCTTCGAGAGGATCGAGTCCGGAATCGCGAGCTTGCCGACGTCGTGCAGCTCGGCAGTGAGCGTCAGATCGTGGAGCTCGGCATCCGGCAGGTGGAGCCGCTCGCCCACCGCGCGGGCCAGCTGGGCGACCGCCGAGTGGTGGCCGTGGAGGTCGGCGTCCCGCTCGTGGAGCACACTGAGGAGCACTTCGCGCGTCTGCCTCCCGGCGGAGGCGCGGCGGCTGTCCTTGTTGCCGTACAGGCGCGTGTCCGCGATCCGGAGCGCTTCGGAGAGCTCGTTCGCTTCGTCGGGCAGCATCGCGGCGCCGTACGCGGAGCTGATCTGAAAGCCGTCGCCCTCGTCGCGCAGCGCGCGAAGGGCCGTGGAGACGATGCGGCCGCGGTCGAGATTGTCCCCGTCGGCGATGACGCAGAACTCGTCGCCGCCCATGCGGTAGGCGCGCCCGAAGGGCTCGGCAGCGACGTCGAGCCTGCCCGCGAGCCGGTGGAGCAGCGCGTCGCCGGCACCGTGACCGAAGGCGTCGTTGTACGACTTGAAGCCGTCGAGGTCGAACATCAGCAGGATCGTCGGCACGCCTGCCTCGATGCGGTTCTCGAGGTCGTGGAGCAACAGGCGCCTGTTCGCAAGCCCGGTCAGCTCGTCGGTCTCCGCGTCGCGCCGGCTCGTCTCGAGCAGGTGCGCGTTCCGTCTGAACGTGACCACCATGCGGACGATCACCGCTGCCACGGCGGCGCCGGAAAGCACGAGAGCAATCGTGTTGACAGCGCGGAAGTGGTCGTAGACAAGCAGGCCGAGTGCGAGCGCACCGAAGGCCGTAGGGAGCGCGAAGGCCCAGAAGCCGTCCACGCGAACGGCGACGACCGGGCGGCGCGGCTGCCAGGCGGCGACCGCGATCAGCGAGATACCGGCGACCCAGCCGGCGTCGAGGAGCGCGCCTTCCTGGTACGTCTCGGTGGCAGTCGCGTACAGATAGGCCGTGTCGGCGACGCTGAAGACGAAGCAGCCGACGAGAACGAAGATCCAGGACCGGTCGAGATGCCAGCCGGTGATGGCGAGGACGAAGGTCACGACCCCGATCAGCCCGAGGTCGGCGATGACGTAGGCCATGTTCGTCCAGACGGTCCAGAAATCGCCGCCCGTGGTTTCGACGATCACGTTGAAGACGAGCGCAGCGCCGACCGCGGCGATCGCCAGCGCGGCAATCACGCCGTCGACCCAGAGGTCGGTGCGGATGTCCTGGAGTCTGCTGTAGAGGAGCAGTGCGAGGCCTGCGTACACCAGCGGATAGAGCAGGAGGTAGAACCCGTCGGCCAACGACGGGAAGGGCACTTCGTCCGCGTTCGCGAAGGCGAGCTCGTAGTAGAGGTCGCCTACCACCCAGGCCAGCAGGCCGAGCCCGACGAGCGTCCAGGGCAGGCGCGCCTCCTTGCGGAACGCCGGCCGGGCAAGGCAAAAGAGCGCGGCCGCGACGAGCAGCGAGTTGTAGAAGATGACGTCCCTCAGCTGGTCGTAGCCGGTGCCGCCGATGTCCGCGAGGAGCATCGCGACGTAGACCGCGACGCCGCCGAGCAGCGCGGTGGCATACGCAGTCGAGCCGTGCAGAGATGAGGGCAGGGTAAGCCCGGGCCGCATAGCCCTACTATCTCTTGCTTTCCGTGTGTCGCGCCTCCCTCGAAAGAGGGAAGCGTCAAAGTCGTCCCGAGCGGAGAACGCCCCAGAGAAGCCAAAAGCCGAGGATCCCGGAGACCAGGAAGCCGACGACGGACAGCGCGTTGATCCCGAGAATCTGGGGGCCTCCGGTCGCGAAGATCCCGAGGAGGCTCGATGCCAGGAGCCCGGCTGCGACGACGAGGGCGATCACGAGCCGGTTCATGGTCAGCACGAGCCGGTCCATGAACTCGTCCAGGCCTTTGTGGACGAAGCCGACCTCGATCTGGCCGTCCCGCACCTGATCGAGCGTGTCGTGGATCTGGTACGGGGTCTCCGCCAGGATCCTCGCCAGGTTCCAGCCCTCGCGTCGTGCGCGCGCCGCGATCCGCGACGGCGTGTAGCGCCCGAGCAACAGGCTGCGGGCGTACGGCTTCGCGACCTCGAAGACGTTGAAGTCCGGCGAGAGCTCGACCGTCACCGACCCGAGCGTGGCGATCGCGCGGTCGAGCAGGACGAACCTCGTCGGCAGGCGGAGGTTCATCCGGTAGATCATCCCGAAGACCTCGCGCATGACCTGGAGCGGGTCGATCTCCTCGAGCGTCGCGCCGTAGTAGCGATAGAAAAGCTCGCGGAGCTCGGACACGAACTCCTCCTCGCGCTCGAGCGGGTATCGCACGCCCAGCTCGCCGAGGCGTTTCGGCAGCGCCTCCACGTTTTCGTTCGCGACGTCAATGAACAGGCGCGTGGCCTTGGAGACGTCCTCGTCGGTCAACCGTCCCGCGAGCCCGAAGTCCACGAGGCCGATCCGGTCGGGCGCGAGGACGAGGATGTTGGCCGGATGGGGATCGCCGTGGAAGACGCCGTGGCGGAAGATCATCGTCATCCACGTATCAGTGAGCACCTCGGCGAGCCGGCGGCGGTCCTCCACGCTGTACTCGAGCGTCTCGACGTCGGCCAGCTGCGTCCCGTCCACGTGCTCGAGCGTGAGCACGCGCGGCCGCGTATAGCTCCAGTAGACCCGGGGGACCTGGACGTGCGGGTGCCCGGCGAAGTTCTTGCGGAAGGTCTCGGCGTTGCGCGCCTCGAGGCGGTAGTCGAGCTCCTGCCGGATCGCACGTGCGAACTCGTCGACCAGCTCGCGTGCGTCGATGAAGTCGAGCGCCCGGACCCGCTCCTTGGCCAGGCGCGCAGCCTGGTACATCAGGTTGAGGTCGGCCTCGATCTGCCGCGGGGCTCCAGGTCGCTGCACCTTGACGGCGACGCGGCGGCCGTTCGGCAGAACGGCGCGATGGACCTGCCCGATCGAGGCGGCCGCCATCGGCACGGGGTCGAACTCCAGGAACAGCCGCTCGACCGGCTGGCCGAGCTCTTCCTCGATCATCTGCGCGGCCTCCTCGTAGGAAAACGGCGTGACGTCGTCCTGGAGGCCGCGGAGCTCGGCGATGATGTCCGGCGGCAGGACGTCCGGCCGCATCGAGAGGAGCTGGCCGAACTTGACGAAGGTCGGGCCGAGCTCGTCGAGCATCTCGCGCAGGTGGCGCCCGCGCTCGGACGGGGCGTCGGCGACGACCTGGCCGTTCTCGCCGACGAGGTCGGTCAGCTTGTTGCGGGCGAAGAAGTAACCGAACCCGTGGCGAACGGCGACCTGGGCGATCTCGGAGATGCGCCCCAGGCTTCGCGGAGGCGCCTGAGCCATCAGTGCCCCTTCAAGTGGTGCTGCCCCGCTTCTGGGTCGCGAGCACCAAGCCAGAGGGCGGACTCCGACGAGTCAAGGCTCGAGTGCCTTGGCGAGGAGGAGGGTGCGCTCTGGCGCCGCGTGATCGCGGGCCAGAAGCCGGCGTGTACCGCTTGGAGGGGCACGTAATCAGTGTTGCACGCGGTTCGAGGAACCCCTTTCGGGGGGATCCTCGAGCAGCCGCAGGCGGTGCTCCAGCTGGGCGATCCGGAGCTCCAGCTCCTCCACGTCGTCCTTCGTCACCAGGCCAAGCTCGCGAAAGAGCCGGTCGAGCGTCGTCCCCGCCTTCTCGCCGAAGCGAATCGCGTCCCCGCGCCAGCGCGACGAGACCTCCTCGATGAGCGCCCGCGCCTCGTCGCGCCGCACCATCCCGCGGTCGGCGAGCTCGTCGGCGAGCGCGTCCGCCCGCTCGGCTGTCAGCGTGGCCGCGCCGACCGCGGCGAGCGCGATGCGCTCGAGGAGATCGCGGGCAGCGCCGTTGCTATCTGGCTCGGCCATGAGGGCGAGCGCGGCGGCGCTGCCGTCGGCGCTCGCGCTTCGACGCGTCGGATCCAGCCGGCGCCATTGCGGGCGCCGGAACCGGAGTGACGACCTCTCCGTCGCCACCGCCATCCGGCTCGTCGGCCGCACCGACGGGGACCGGCTCGGGCTCGCGGTCGTCGGGCAGTTGCACCGGGTCGTCGAAAGCCTTGCGGCCCCTGTACTCCGGCGCCTTCTCGAGGAGCACGGCGAGGAACGGGGCGGCGATGAAGATCGTGGAGAACGCACTGATCCCGATGCCGATCAGGATCGCGAACGAGAAGTCCTGGAGCACCTCGCCGCCGAAGAGGTACAGGGCGCCGACAGGGAGCAGGGTGATGATCGTGGTCGCCAGCGAACGGCGGACGGTCTCCCACAGCGAGGTGTTGATGATCGTCTTGATCGAGGACCGCCGCATGATCGGCAGGTTCTCGCGCACGCGGTCGAAGATGATGATCGTGTCGTAGATCGAGTAGCCGATGATGGTCAGGAATGCGGCCACGGTCGCCGCGCTCACCTCCCGGCCCGAGAACGAGTAAATCCCCAGCGCGATCAGGCCGTCGTTCACGATCGTCCGCAGGATCGGCACCGCGAACCGCCACTGGAAGCGGAGCGAGATGTAGATCGTGATCAGGATGAACGAGATCAGGATCGCGTAGAGCGCACCGCGGAGGATCTGATCCGAGAAGCTCGCGGACACATTGCGCACGCCACGCTGAACCGCGTCGAACTCCGAGGTGACCGCGCCCGTGATCTCCCGGACCCCGGCCGGCTCCAGCGGCTCGGTCCGGACCGTGAACTCGTTGAAGCCCCCTCCAGGCGCCTCGTCCCCGCGCCCCTGGACGATCGCGTCCGGCTCGCCGAGCTCCGTCATCTCGGCGGTCACGCCGCCGGGTCGACGGGCTGCTCGGAGGCGAACTCGATCTCGGTGCCGCCGCGGAAGTCGATTCCGAGGTTCAGCCCCTTGAAGATCAGTGAGCCGATCGACAGTGCGATCAGGACGCCGGCGATCGTGAACCAGATCCGGCGCTTGCCGACCGCGTCGAACATCTGCCAGCGCTTCATCTCCTGCTTCTCGGCGCCCATGAACCGCGGGTTGTCGAACCAGCGGAAGCCGGCGAGGAGCCCGAGGAAGGCGCGCGTCGCGAAGACGGCGGTGAAGATCGAGATGACGGTGCCGAGGAGGAGCATGAAGGCGAACCCGCGCACTCCACCGGTCGCGACCGCGAACAGGACGAGCGCCGTGATCGCCGTGACCACGTTCGCGTCGACGATGGTCGCGAAGCCCTTCTTGTAGCCCGACGCAATGGCGGCGCGCACCGAGTTCCGGGCAGCCGCCTCCTCCTTGATGCGTTCGAAGATGACGATGTTCGCGTCGGCCGCGACCCCGATCGCGAGGATCAATCCCGCGAAGCCGGGCAGCGTCATCGTGACCTCGAAGAGCACGATCACCGCGTAGAGGAAGGCGGCGTTCAGCGCGAGGCCCATGACCGCGATGACGCCGAGGAAGCGGTAGACGAGGAGCAGGAAGAGGAAGACGACGGCGAGGCCGATCAGCGAGGCCTTGATCGCCTGGTCGAGCGACTCCTTCCCGAGCGTCGCCGAGACGCGGGTGAAGTCGACCTGCTCGAACTCGTACGGGAGCGCACCGCTGCGGAGGACGAGCGCGAGGTCCTGCGCCTCGCTGACGTCGCCGATCCCGGTGATCTCCGCGGAGCCGCCGGCGATGCCGTCCGGGTTGCGATCCCAGTCGATCGTCGGCGCCGACTTGATCTCCCGGTCGAGGACGATCGCGAAGCCCTGGAGCGCCCGGTCCTTCCCGACCTGGCCCGAGAGCAGCTGTCCGCGCTGGGCGATGTCCCGCGTGACGTCGTGGAACTTGTTGCCGCCGTCGTCCGTGAACTCCATGAGGACGATCGCGCCGTCGGTCTGGCTGAAGTCGTTCCGGGTTCCGTCCAGCTTCAGGTCGGCGCCCGTCATCTCCGGGACGGGGTTCTCCGTGTTCTGCGGATCGAAGCGGAAGAGGTAGTAGTAGTTCTGCGTGGGAGGCGCCTCGTTGACGCCCGGGCAGTAGCGCTCGCCGACGCCGCAGCTGAGGATGATCGTCTTCTCCGGGATCCCCCAGATCTGGAAGCCCTTCGGGATCGCCTTGCCGGTGCGCGTCCGATATGACTGGCGGATCCGCTCCTCGGAGTCCTCGGGACCGGAGATCACCTTCTTCGCCTTCGGATCGACGAGGTAGTACTCCGGGATCTCGCCCGTCTTTGTCCGCGGCTGGAGCTCCTTGAGGAGCTGGAACTGGTTCGCGGACGGGACGGGGAAGCCGTTCTCGTCCCGCGTCGGGTCGAGCGTGTTCTCGTTGACGTCGAAGAGCCAGAGCTGGGCGGTCTTGCCGATCAGCTCTGCGGCCTTGTCGGCGTCCGCGACGCCCGGGAGCTGGATCGAGATCTGGTCCTGTCCCTGCTGCCGAATCTCCGGCTCGGCGACGCCGAGTGCGTCGACGCGGTTCCGGATGACCTCGATCGCGAGGTCGAGGTTCTCCTCGGTGACCTCCTCGCCCTCGGGCGGAATCGCCTTCAGGACGAGCTCGACGCCGCCCTGGAGGTCGAGGCCGAGCTTGATCTCGCGGTGGAGCGGCGACTGCGGGATCGCGAGGAGTGCGACGCCGACGAGCGCCGCGAGAACGAAGCCGAGCAGGGTGAGATTTCCGCGTCTGGTAGCCACCGCGACCCCTTAGGTTAGCTGTGTTTTTTCGGAGTCAGCGGGCTCCGCCTCGGGCTTCGGAACCACGTTGGCGACCGCATCCTTGGCGAGCCTGACCTCGGTGCCGGGCGCGATCTCGACCACGAGGTGATCGTCGGCGATCGTGCGCACCTTGGCGAAGACGCCGCCGGCGGTGATGACCTCGTCGCCGGTGGCCAGCTCGGCCAGCATCGTCCGGTGGTGCGCCTGACGCCGCCTTTGCGGCCGGACGAGGAGAAACCAGAAGACCGCGGCAAGCGCGGCAAGAAAAATTAACGGCTCCATGCGTTCGTCTTCGAGTTCTCCATTTTGCCCAGGCGTTCCAGGGACTCGGCCTTGAAGGATGCCAGCCGGCCGTTCTCGATCGCGTCCCTTGCTCCTGCTGTGACGTCCAGGACGAACCGAAGATTGTGAAGCGTGAGTAAGCGAATTCCGAGCACCTCCTGCTGGTTGACGAGGTGGCGTATGTAGGCGCGAGAGAAGCGCGCGCAGGCGGCGCAGGCGCAGCTCTCGTCGAGCGGTCGGGAGTCGCGGGCGAAGCGCGCGTTCCGCATGTTCAGGCGTCCCTCCCAGGTCAGAGCGGAGCCGGTTCGCGCCGTGCGGGTCGGGAGGACGCAGTCGAACATGTCGATCCCGCGCTCGATCACTTCCAGGATCCCGGCGGCGTCGCCGATGCCCATGAAGTACCGCGCCTTGTTCTCCGGGAGCAGCGGCGCCGCCCAGGCGGTCGCGTCGAGGGTGAGCTCGCGCGGCTCGCCGACGGAGAGGCCGCCGAGCGCGTAGCCATCGAAGTCGAGGCTCGTGATCTCCTCGAGCGAGCGGCGGCGGAGCTCCGGGTCGGATGCTCCCTGCGTGATCCCGAAGACGAGTTGCCCGGGCGCGCGCGGGGCTGCGCGCTGACGCTGCGCCCAGAGCGTCGTCCTGCGGACAGCGTCCTCGAGCTCGTCGCGCGGAAGTCCTGCCGGCGGGCAGACGTCCAGGCACATCGCGACGTCGGAGGCGAGATTCGCCTGGATCCGGGCGACGGACTCGGGCGTGAAGCGGGCAGGCGAGCCGTCGTACACGGACCGGAATGTGACGCCCTCGTCGTCCGCTTCGAGGATCGTGTCCCGGAGCGAAAAGACCTGGTAGCCGCCGGAGTCGGTGAGGATCGCGCCGTCCCAGCCCATGAACGCGTGCAGGCCGCCGGCCTCGGCAATGAGCTCGTCGCCAGGGCGGAAGTGCAGGTGGTACGTGTTGCCGAGCAGGATCGAGGCGCCGCTCTCGCGCACCTCGTCGGGGTGAAGCGTCTTGACAGTGGCCTTCGTCCCCACGGGCATGAACGCGGGGGTCGGCACCTCCCCGTGCGCGGTCTGCAGGACTCCGGCGCGTGCTGCGCCGTCGGTGGCGACGACACGGAAGCTCACCGGATCAGCATCGCGTCGCCGAACGAGTAGAAGCGGTACCGCTCGGCGATCGCGAGCTCGTAAAGATGGCGGGTCTCCTCGATGCCCGCGAAGGCCATCACCAGGGCGAGGAGCGTCGAGCGCGGGAGGTGGAAGTTCGTCAGGAGCGAGTCGACCCGCTTGAACTCGAACCCAGGCGTGATGAAGAGGCCCGTCCGGCCTTGTAACAAGTTGTTACTTGACTCGCGGCCACCCGGCGCATCGGCTTCCGAGGCGGAATCGCGCGGCGCCTCAGTCGCTTGTAACAAGTTGTTACTTGCCAGCGTCTCGAGGACTCGGGTGGTCGTGGTGCCTACCGCGAGCACGCGCTCGGCCGTCCGGATTCGCTCCCAGGCCGCCGGCTCGACCGAGTAGCGCTCCGTATGGATCTCGTGCTCCTCGAGCGTGTCGGACTCGACAGGCCGGAAGGTGTCGAGGCCGACATGCAGGGTGATGCGTTCCACGTCGAGGCCGGAGAGCAGCTCCGGCGTGAAGTGGAGCCCCGCGGTCGGCGCCGCGGCCGAGCCCTCCTCACGGGCGTAGACCGTCTGGTACCGGCCGGGATCGGACAGCGGCTCGGTGATGTACGGCGGCAGCGGAGTCTCACCCTCCGGCTCGCCCTCGAGCCGCAGCCGCCAGCGACCCCCGCCGAGGGGCTCGACGAGCTCAACCGGGCCGAGGCGCTGCCCCGGCCGCAGCCTCCGTGAGGGCCGCGCGAGCCCTTCCCAGAGACCGTTCGCCCCGACGCGTTCGAGCAGCAGCACCTCCGCCTCTCCCCCACCCGGCCGCTCGAGCCGTAGGCGCGCCGGGATCACGCGGGTCTCGTTGACGACGACGAGCTCGTCCGGAGCGAGCTCCGCGGGGAGCTCGGAGAACCGGCGGTGCCGGACCTCGCCGGTCGCACGCTCGTAGACGAGGAGCCGCGATTCGTCCCGCCGCTCCGCCGGCCGCTGGGCGATCAGCTCCGGCGGGAGCTCGTACTCCAGCGCCGAGGTGTCCATCCGGGGTCAACGCTACAGTCGCCCCGTGGACTACGCGGCCGTCGAACGGGCCCGTGAGCGGCTGGAAGCTGCCGCCCAATCGCGCACCCAGCCGGGCGACGTCGAGGCCGCGCTGGAGCGGGCTCGGATGCAGGTCGAGGAGCTCGGAGAGCTCGCGGCGCGGCTGGAGACCGCCATCCCCGCCGCCGTCGGAGATGCCGTGCAGGACGGGATGCGCGCGGAGGCGCTGCCGGTCGCCCGCCAGCTCGCAGAGGTGCGCGGGCTCTCCGGCCAGACGATCCGCAGGCTCGAGCGGATGGAGAACGACAACCTCGCCGAGCGCCATGCTCGGGTAGACGACCTCGGGCTCCTCGTCGACCTGATCTCCTCGGGCTGGAAGAGCGTGGACGAGCGGCTCTCGAAGATCGAGACGGCCGTCCAGCAGACGAGCGGAGCGATCGTCTACCGCCTCGAAGACGCCCAAGAGCGCCGCGCCGGCTAAGGAGGGGCAAGCCCTCTAGACCAGCGCCAGGATCGCCGCCGACGTGATCGCCCAGCCGGCGATCGTCACCAGGATCGGCACGTCGGTCAGCAGCACGTTCTCGGGCTCCTCGCCGAGGTCCTCACGGTGCATCAGCTCGATGTACCGGAACAGTCCGTAGACGACGAACGGGATCGTCGCCATCATCGCGCTCCCCTCGCGCGCCTCGAACGTGTAGAGCGAGTACGCGACGATGGTGCAGGCGGCGACGATCGTCACCAGCTGGTCGACGAGCGCGAGCGAGTAGCCGGAGAGCACTGGGCGGCCGGCCTCCACGCCCGTCGTCGCCAGCTCGCCGCGACGCTTCGCCAGCGCGAGGAAGAGCGCCAGCAGCGCCGTGCAGACGATCAGCCAGGGCGAGATCCGCACGTCCACCGCCTCCGCGCCGGCGGCCGCACGGATCACGAACAGCCCCGAGATCGCCATGACGTCGATCAGCGGAAGGTTCTTCAGGCCCAGGCTGTAGGCGGCCTGGAGCGCGACGAAGCCGGCCATGTACGCGAGCGAGCCCCAGCCGAGCGGCGCGACGACCGCGAACGCGAGCGTCGCGAGGATCGCCGCGATGTTGAGCGCGCGCTCGGGACGAACCCGCCCGCTCGCGATCGGCCGTAAGGCGCTTGAGCGGGTGAAGCCTGTCGCGTTCGGCGTCGCGGACGTCGTTGAAGATGTACGCGGCGCTCGAGGCCAGGCAGTAGGCGGCGAACGCCGCCGTCGCCTGCACCCAGCGCTCCGGGTCGTCCAGCTCGGCGGCGAAGACGATCCCGGCATAGAGAAGAAGGTTCTTCGTCCACTGCCGCGGCCGCATCGCCGCGAGCAAGCCGCCCGAGGCGGCGGGCTCAGTCGCCGACATCCGTCGGCAACAAGCGGGAGCACGAGCTCGAATCGCGCCCCCTCGCCCGGAGCTGACTTCAGACGGATCCGGCCGCCGTGCGCGACCGCGAGCTCCCGCGCAATCGCGAGCCCGAGGCCGGTGCCCGTGCCGTCGCGCGTCCAGAACGGCCGGAAGATCCGCTCCTGCTCCTCCGGCGTGATGCCGGGCCCGGAGTCCTCGACCGCAACCGAGACGCTGCCGTTCTCGGCGCCGAGCTCGAGGTCGACGCGGCCGCCGTCGGGCGTCCACCGAAACGCGTTCGAGAGCAGGTTCGAGATGATCTGGAGCACCCGGTCGCCGTCCGCCACGATCACCGGCCGGGCGGAGATGTCCTGGCGGTAGTCGATGTCTCGCCGCCGCGCCTCCTCGGCGAACGAGTTGTATGCCCGCTCGAGCAGGTGGCCCATGTCGACCTCCTCGCGACGGAGCGTGAACCGGCGGGTGTCGAGCTTCGCGAGGTCGAGGACGTCGCCGACCAGCCGCTCGAGGCGCACCGCCTCGTGGGCGATCACGTTCAGCGAGTCCTGCCGCGACTCCTCGTCCTGCGCGACGCCCTCGCGGAGCGCCTCGACGTGGCCGCGGATCGCCGTCAGCGGCGTGCGCAGCTCGTGCGAGACCGTCATCAGGAAGTTGCGCTCGAGCTCTTCCGCCTCCTGGAGCCGCGCCGCCATCTCTCGGAATCGCTCCGCGAGCTGGCCGATCTCTCCGCTCGCGTGGATCTCGGGGACCTCGTAGAGGCCGCCGGCGATGTTGTCAGCCGCCACCGAGAGCGCCTGGACGGGCTCCGTGATGCGGCGCGAGAGGTACCAGGCCAGCGCCCCGGCAACCACGATCCCGAAGAAGCCGGCGAGCGTCAGCCGCTCGATCAGCGTCGTCCAGCGCTCGCGCAGCTCCGCCTTCGGCTTCGCGGCAACGAGCGCGCCGTAGACGCGGCCGTCGATCCGGACCGGATGCGCAACCGCCAGGAACTCGCGACTCGCGCCGGGCGGCGTGAACTCGAAGACCTTGGCCTGGCCGTCCTTCCAGTCGACCGTCTGGAGCGGGAGCGTCTCCAGGCCCGGTGGTGCCGCGGAAGACGATCCGCACGCCGACGTAGAAGAGGCGGCTGCCGCTCGCCTGCTCGAGCCGCTCCGGAGCGACGTAGTAGGGACGATCCGTGTCCTGCGCCCGGATCGCCTGCTCGGCGTAGAGCGTCGACAGGCCGCGGGCCTCACGGCGGAGCTCGGCGACGAGCCGGTCCTCCGTGTAGTCCTGGAAGAGCCCGAGGGCGATCAGCGTCGAGATCAGCCCGGCGAGAACCGCGCCAGCCAGGAAGAACGCCGGAAGGCGGAAGCGCAGCGACCGGAACATCTGCATGACCTATTTAGTGCGCCATCAGGCGATACACGCGGCGCCAGAACCACCCTCCTCCTCGCAAGGCTGCCTAGCCTTGACTCGTCGGAGTGCGGCCCCTGGCTTGGTGCTCACGACCCGAAGCGGGCAGCATCACCTGAAGGCGCACTCAGGCGGTGACCGTGTCCTTGGAGGAGTCCTTCGCGGGCGCCGCCTTGTACCCGACTCCCCACACGGTGACGATCGGTGACGCGTCTCCGAGCTTGCGCCGGAGCTGCCGGATGTGGACGTCGACGGTTCGCGTGTCGCCGGCGAACGTGTACCCCCAGACCCGCTCCAGCAACTGGTCGCGGGTGAGGACGAGACCGTTGTGGTCGAGCAGCTCCCAGAGGAGGTCGAACTCCTTGGGCGCGAGCTGCACGTCGTTCCCGTCGACCTGCACCTCCCGACGGCCGGAGTCGACGAGCAGCTGGCCGTGACGGATCTGCGTCGTCTTCGGCTGCTTCCGCTCGGACGTCGAGCGGCGGAGGATCGACTTCACCCGGGCGACGAGCTCACGTGGGTTGAAAGGCTTCGTCAGGTAGTCGTCGGCGCCGACCTCGAGCCCGACGATCTTGTCCACGTCCTCGTCGCGCGCCGTCAGCATCAGGATCGGCACGTCCGAGGTGTGGCGCAGCCGCCTGCAGACCTCGATGCCGTCGATGTCCGGCAGCATCAGGTCGAGGACGACGAGCGCCGGCGACTGGGAGTCGGCCAGGTTAAGCGCGTCACGCCCGGTCGGGGCGACCGTGACGTCGTACCCGGCGTTGCGCAGGTACATGGCCACGAACGAGGCGATCGACGCCTCGTCCTCGACCACCAACACGGTTTGCGCGTCGGGCGATGCCATCGCGCCTCTCAGGATAGACCCCGCCGCTCAGCCGGCGGTTGGCAGCGCCGAAAGCTGGATGGGACCCCGAACGTCCGGGATCGACTTGTACGCGTCGCCGTTGAGCGAATACGAGCCGTCGAAGTAGACGCCCTTGGCGGGATTTCCCCAGCCGTCGAGCCAGCCGTCGCCGCGCCCGACAGCGGAGAAGTTGATCTTCGACCCGGTGATCCGGACGACGAACCTCCTGGGCATCGGCGATCCGGAACCGGATGTTCCGACCCTGGTAGACCGTCGTGCGCTCGTTCGGCGACGTGGTCCTCTCGGCGCCGCGGACGACGACCGTGCTCGTCTCGCCGAGCGCATCGACGACCGTCAGCTTGCCACGGCCGAGCCGGCCGATCACGCCACCCTTCAGCCGAAGCTGGAGCGCCGCGCGACCGTCGCGGACGGACAGCGTGCCGTCCTCGACAGGGCCGGGCCGCGGCGCGCTGCGCCGAGGCCAGCGCGGTGAGCGCGAGGCAAGTGGCGGCGACAGCCGCGAGCAGCATGAGGCGCGCAAGACGCATGTCAGAAGTATCGCCAGCCCGCATGGGACCGCGCTTAGCGATCTGTAAGGAAACCGTTATCGCCACGCGCGATTTAGGCTCGCTTCCGTGGACGAGCTCACCGTCTTCGGGGGAGTCGTGCTCGTCGTGTCGGGCGGACTGCTCCTGGCTCTGCTTCTGATCAAGCTCAGCCAGCGCTTCCCGATTCCCGAGCCCGTGATCTTCCTCCTGCTCGCGGCCGTCGCCTCGGACATCTTCCCCCGGCTCGCCGAGAGCCTGACAATCCTCGAGGTCGAGCGCATTGGCGTTGTCGCGCTGATCGTGATCCTCTTCAACGGCGGAACGCTGGTCGGCTGGCGCCGCTTCCGGGTCGCCGCGGTGCCGATCTTCTCGCTGGGGATCCTGGGGACCTTCGCGACGGCGGGGATCATCGCGGTGGCCGCCCACTACCTCTTCGACTTCTCGTGGACGATCGCCGGGATCCTTGGCGCCGCGCTCGCGCCAACCGATCCCGCCGTGATGTTCTCCGTGCTAGGGAACAAGGAGATCCGCGGCCGCGCCGGGACGATCCTCGAGGGCGAGTCCGGGGTCAACGACCCGGTCGGGATCGCCCTGATGATCGGGATGATCGAGCTCGCGACGCAGGACGACGGAACGTTCTGGGTCGTGGTCGAGGAGTTCACCGTCGAGATGGCCGTCGGACTGGTGGTCGGGCTGCTCGGGACTGCCGCGATGCTGCCGCTGATGCGGGTCTCGCTGCCGAACCCCGGCCTCTACCCGCTCCGTTCACTGGCGGTCGCCGGCGTCATCTACGGCATCGCCGCGACGGCACACGGCTCCGGCTTCCTCGCCGTCTTCGTAGCCGGCGTGTTCCTCGGCGACGCCAACGTGCCGCGCCGCGACGAGATCGAGCGGTTCCACACCTCGCTCGCAAGCCTCGCCGAGGTCGTGGTCTTCGCGGCGCTCGGCCTGACCATGGACCTCACGAACCTCCTGACGAGCACCCGCTTGCTCGAGGGCCTCGCGCTGGCGGTGATCCTGGCGCTGATCGCCCGCCCGCTCGCCGTCTATCCGCTGCTCGTCCCCGTGAAGATGCGGCAGAACGAGCGGATCTTCATCGTCTGGGGCGGGTTACGCGGCGCCGTCCCGATCCTGCTGGCCGCATTCGCCCTGGTCGCGGCAGTCGACGACGCGGAACGGGTCTACGACATCGTCTTCGTCGTCGTCGCCTTCTCGGTCCTCGTCCAGGGCTCGACCATTCCGTGGGTCGCTCGCCGGCTGGGGATCCCGATGCGAACCGTCGTCAGTACCTGAAGAACCCCTCGCCGCTCTTGCGGCCGAGCTTGCCCTCCCGCTGCATCTGGAGGAGCCGCTCAGGCGGTGCCATGCGGTCCTCGCCGAGCGCGGCGTGCAGCGCTTCGGAGGCGTGGTTGTGGATGTCGAGGCCGACGAGATCCAAGAGCTCGCAGGGCCCCATCGGCCAGCCGGCGCCGTTCGTCATCGCCTTGTCGAGGTCCTCGGGCGTCACGCCGGCCTCGTCCAGCACGCGCACGCAGTCGTTGAGGAGCGGGATGAGGACCCGGTTGACGATGAAACCCGGCGTGTCGTTGCAGCGAACGGGCTGCTTTCCTGCCCCTTCGGCCCAGGCGTAGGCGGCGTCGACGGCGTCGTCGGAGCTGCGCTCGGTCCGGACGATCTCCACGAGCGGCAGGAGGGGCGCGGGGTTGAAGAAGTGCATGCCGATGACGCGCTCGGGCCGTTCGGTCGCCTCTGCAATCTGCGAGACCGACAGCGCGGACGTGTTCGTTGCGAGGATTGCTTCCGGCCGGGTGATGCGGTCGAGCTCCGCGAACAGCTCCCGCTTCGGTTCCAGCTCCTCGACGATCGCCTCGACGACCAGGTCGGCATCGGCCAGGTCTCCAACCTCGGTGGTGGTCGTGAGACGGCCAATGGCGATGTCCTTGTCAGCTTGCTCCATACGGCCCTTCTCGACCGCGCGGGTCAGGAAGTGGTCGATCTTCGACCTGGCCTGCTCGCCCAGCTCGGCGGTGACCTCGCGGCCGACGACCTCGTTGCCGGCCTGAAGGGCGACCTGGGCGATCCCGGCGCCCATGGTCCCGAGACCGACGACTCCTACGCGGCGAATCTCCATCGGCGCGAGAGCTTAGGGAAGAAGAGCGTGCCGCCGCGCGTCTAGGAACGAATGAGGCGGAGGCGGATTCTTCTCGGACTGGCGCTCGCGGGGCTCGTCACCCTCGCCGTGATCGGCGCCGTCGCCCAGCTCGCGCGAGGCGAGCGGCCCGCGCTGCTCGCAGCCTAGGCAGCTAGGTCTACGAGCAGCGCGGCCTTGCGTCTGAGCCTCAGATCTTGTCTTTGATCTCGTCCTTCAGCTCGTCCGCCTTGTCCTTCGCCTCGCCGAGCTTCTCTTGGGCCTGGCCCTGCTTCTCGCGGACCTCGTCGTCCGTGAGCTTGCCTTCCTGCTCCTTCAACTCGCCTTCGATGCGGTCGCTGTCCACGGTGACTCCTTTCCTCGGTTGAGCCTCGTGTTCCCGGTCAGGCAGGCGGCAAACCGGCCTGGACACGCGACTCGATGAGCGTCCTGGCGCGCTCAAACTGCTCCTCGCTCAGACGGATGTGCGAGTGGCGCCAGAGGCTCTGCGGAAAGATCCCGGCCTCCTCGACCGCCGACGCGTCGTGGAGATCCGCGACCGTCGCGAGAGGGTGGATCGGGAAGCGCCACGACCACCGCGTCCTGCTCGGGTCGTTCTCCGGCGGGCCGGTGATCTCCACCACCGCGAAGACCGCCTGCCACACGGCCGCGTAGAGCACCGCCAGCTCGCCCTCCTGTACCGACGGCCGCTTCGACGACGAGTGGGCTTGGAGCTCAGCCGGATCGATCGCCGGATCGAGCGGCCGGTCGCCCCGGCCGCGGACGAGCAGCCACCGGGTCAGACGCGCTCGACGACCGCAGCGATCGCCTGGCCGAAGCCGATGCACATGCACGCCACGCCGTAGCGCTCCTCGCGGCGCTCGAGCTCGCCGAGCAGTGTCGCCGTCACCCGGGCCCCGGTGGCACCGAGCGGATGGCCGAGCGAGATGCCGCCGCCGTTCGGGTTCACGTCGCCGCGACGATCCTCGAGCCCCGTGTCGTGCAGGAACTGGAGGACGACGGACGCGAAGGCTTCGTTGACCTCGATCACCGAGATGTCGTCCCAGGTGAGGCCTGCACGCGAAAGCGCCTTCGCGCATGCCTCCGGGTTCCCGTGGAGCATCCGGTGCGGGTCGACGCCCGAGAGCCCGAAGGACACGAACCGCGCACGCGGCTCGAGGCCGAGCCGATTGACCGCCGACTCGGACGCGACGAGAACACCGGCGGCGCCGTCGCAGATCTGGCTCGAGTTGCCCGCCGTGACCTTTCCGTCGGGGCGAAACGCCGGAGTCAGCTCGGCGAGCTTCTCCGCGGAGGTGTCACGCCGCGGAGTCTCATCCACGCCGACGAGGACGCCGGTGTGCGGGTTGCTCACCTCGACCGGCACGATCTCCCGCTCGAAGCGTCCCTCGTCGATCGCCTCGATCGCGCGCCCGTGCGACTCGAGCGAGTACGCGTCGAGCTCCTCGCGCGAAAGATCCCACTCATCCGCGATCACCTCGGCGGAGATCCCCTGCGGGACGATCTCCCAGCGGTCGAGCAGCTTGTCCGAGAGGTCGCCGCCGTTCGATCCCATCGGGACTCGCGACATCATCTCGACGCCCGCGGAGATGATCACGTCCAGCTGGCCGGACCAGATCGCCGCGGCCGCGTTGAAATTCGTCTGCATCGACGAGCCACACTGGCGGTCGACGGTCGTCCCGCAGACGGTCTCCGGCCAACCGGCGACCATCGGCACCATCCGGCCGATGTTCCAGCCCTGCTCCCCGATCTGCGTGACGCAGCCGAGCTGAACGTCCTCGACCTCGCCGGGATCGAGCGAGTTCCGCTCGACGAGGCCGTTGAGCACCTGGGCGGCAAGCTCGTCACCCCGGATGGACGACAGCGCGCCGTTGCGCCGGCCGATCGGGCTGCGAACCGCGTCGACGACGAAGGCCTCCGTGGTCATTGGAGTACAGCGTAGAGACGCCACTCGCCCGGAACGCCCTTCAGCTCGTGAACTCCGCGGTCCTCGAACTTGAGCCCGGAGCCGGCGACGAGGTCACGGACCGTGCTCGAGACGAAGACCTCCCCCGCCCGCGCAGCGTCGGCGACCCGGGCACCGGTGTGCACGGCGATGCCCCCGACCTTGTCCCCCATCAGCTCGCACTCGCCGGTGTGGAGCCCTGCCCGGATGTCGAGACCCAGCTCGCGGACGCTCTCCCGGATCGCGCAGGCGGCGCGGATCGCACGGGCGGGACCGTCGAACGTTGCGAAGAAGCCGTCGCCGGCCGTGTCGACCTCCCTGCCGCGGAACAGCTCGAGCTGGCGGCGCACGCGGCCGTTGTGCTCGTCGAGCACTTCGTGCCAGCGACGGTCGCCGAGCTCGGCCGCGCGCTCCGTCGAACCGGCAATGTCCGTGAACAGCACGGTGGCGAGCACTCGGTCCGCATGGTGCAGGGGCCGCGTCCCCGTCAGGAACTCCTCTACCTCGTCCACGACCCCGTCGACGTCGCCCGCCCAGATCAGATGCTCGTCGCCGGGAAGCTCCACGTACTTCGCGCCCGGGATCTGCCTCGCGATCCAGCGTCCCTCTTCGACGTCCACGTCACGGTCGTCGACTCGCTGGAGCACGAGCGTCGGAACACGGATCGTCGGCAGCACGGCGCGGACGTCGATCTGGGAGTTCATGCGCAGGAGCGCGACGGCGGCGCCGGGGCTCGCGCTGCGACGGAGGTACGCCACCGCTCGCCGCTTGAACGCCTCGTCGGCGCTTGGCACGAGACTCGAGATGTCCATCTCGCCGCCCCACGCCGTCTCGATCTCCTCGATCTCGGCGGCGCGGGCCTCCGGCGTGGGCGCCCACGGATAGTCGGCGCTCCAGAGCCGCTTCGCGTAGATCGCCAAGGTGACGAGCGCGCGCGTCCGCTCCGGGTAGGTGGCTGCGAAGAGGACGCTCATGAGGCCGCCCTCCGACGAGCCGAACAACGCTGCGCGCTCCGAGCCGGCCGCGTCCATCACCGCTCGGACGGCGTCCATGCGCTGCTCGAGCGTCGGCAGCCGGTCGAGCGGAACCGGATCGGACATCCCCGTCCCCGGCTTGTCGAAGAGAATCAGCCGCGAGAAGGACGCAAGCCGCCGCAGGAGCCGCGCGAGCGTGGGCTCCTCCCACATCAGCTCGATATTCGAGATCCAACCCGGGACATAGACCAGGTCGAACGGGCCCTCGCCGACGACCTGATACGCAACGTTGATGTCGCCGCTCTTGGCGTAGCGCGTCTCCGGCGCGCTCATTGCTCCACTGCGTAGAGCCGCCACTCGCCGGGCACACCCTTGAGCTCGTGCGTCCCGCGGTCGGCGAACTCAAGTCCCGAGCCGGCGACGAGATCCTTCACGGTGCTGGAAACGAGCACCTCCCCCGAACCGGCCTTTCCGGCCACACGCGCGCCGGTGTGGACTGCGATCCCTCGGACATCGGACCCGACGACCTCCAACTCGCCGGTGTGGAGGCCGAACCGGATCTGGAGGCCGAGGGACCGCGCGTCTTCCCGAATGGAGACCGCACAGGCGATTGCGCGGGCCGGTCCGTCGAACGTGGCCAGAAAGCCGTCGCCCGCAGTGCTCAGCTCCCGGCCGCGAAACCGGTCGAGCTCGCGCCTGACCAGCGTGTTGTGCCGCTCGAGCAGATCCCGCCAGCTGCGGTCACCGAGGTCTGCGGCCAGCTCCGTCGAGCCGACGATGTCCGTGAACAGCACCGTCGCAAGAACCCGGTCCAGCGCCGGATGTGGCCGGGCGCCGGTGAGGAACTCCTCGATCTCCTCGAGGACGCCGTCTTGATCCCCCAGCCAGGGCAGGTGATCGGCGCCCGGCAGCTCGACGACTTTGGCTCCGGGGATCCGCTCGCCCATGTACCGGCCCGCCTCGGCGAGGATCTCGTCCGAACGGTGCAGCACCAGTGTCGGCACGCGTATCGCCGGCAGGACATGCCGGATGTCGTTCATCGCGGTCATGCGCGTGAGCGCGGCGGCCGCGGCCGGGCTCGCGGAGCGAACCGCCGCGCGAGCGTACGCGTGAACCAACTCCTCGTCGTCGACGATCGACGGAGCGAGCTGCTGCAGGATCGGACGGATGCTCTCGGCGCCCCAGCCCTCGAGGACCGATGTCTCCAGCTCCTCGAGCTCCTCGTCCGTCGATCCGATCGGATAGTCGGGCGCCCACCTCGTCCTTGCCGCGCCGCCGACCACCACGAGGGCTCGTGTCCGGTCGGGATACGTGGCCGCATGGAGCGCGCACATCGTCCCGCCCTCCGAGTGGCCGAGCACTGCCGCTCGCTCGGAACCGACCGCATCCAGAACCGCCCGCATGTCGTCCATGCGGGTCTCGAGCGTCGGGAGATCGTCGGGCGGGACGCGGTCCGAGAGCCCCGTCCCCCGCTTGTCGAACAGGATCAGGCGCGAAAACGACGCCAGCCGAAGATAGAACCGCCTGATCGCCTCGATCTCCCAGCTGGGATCGAAGCTCTGCACCCAGCCGTGCACGAGCACGAGATCGATCGGGCCGTCGCCGACGACCTGGTAGGCGATGTTGACGTCCCCGCTCTTGGCGTACTGCGCCTCCGGAGGCATAGGCTTCAACTATGGCTATCACGACCGCCGAGCGGCCGCTGCTGATCGCCGGCGAATGGGTCGAGACCGGCGAATGGCAGGAGGTGCGATCTCCCTACTCCGGCGACGTTGTCGGGCGAGTGGCCAAGGCAGGAGCGGCGGAGACTAGGCGTGCGATCGACGCGGCCGAGACGGCGATGCGAGAGCCGCTGCCGGCGCACAAGCGCGCCGAGATCCTGGTTCGCGTCGCCGGCCTGCTCGGCCGCCGCCACGACGAGGTTGCACGGCTGATCTCGGACGAGGCTGGAAAGCCGATGAAAGCGGCCCGGGTCGAGGCGAGCCGCGCGATGTCGACCTACACGTTCTCCGCCGTCGAGGCGCGCAAGCTCTCCGGCGGGACGATCCCGATGGATGCTTCCCAGGCGGGCGAGGGCAAGCTCGCGTTCACCCTCCGCCGCCCGCTTGGCGTCGTCGGCGCGATCAGCCCGTTCAACTTCCCGCTCAACCTCGTCGCGCACAAGATCGCGCCGTCGCTGGCGGCGGGTTGCGCGGTCGTGCTCAAGCCCGCGGCGCAGACGCCGCTCTCGGCGCTGCTGCTCGCGGAGCTCGAGGACGAGGCCGGGCTCCCACCCGGCTGGCTGAACGTGGTCGTGGGCCCCTCGTCCGAGATCGGCGACGTCCTGGTCGAGGACGACCGCGTGAAGGTGATCACCTTCACCGGCTCGAGCGGCGTCGGCTGGAAGCTCGCCGAGCGCTCGCCGCGGAAGCGTGTCAACCTCGAGCTCGGCAACTCGACCCCGTTGATCGTCGAGGCCGACGCGGACCTCGACGCCGCAGTGGCGGCGACCGCGCAGCACGGCTTCTCCTTCGCCGGCCAAAGCTGCATCTCGATCCAGCGGGTTTATGTGCAGGACGGCGTCTACGACGAGTTCGTCTCCGCCCTCGTGCCGAGGGTCGAGGGTCTGAAGCTGGGCGACCCGGCCGACGAGGAGACCGATGTCGGCCCGGTCATCGACGATGACGCCCGCGACCGGATCCTGGAGTGGATCGACGAGGCGCGCTCCGGCGGCGCCGAGATCCTCACGGGGGGCGAGCTCGACGGCGACCTCGTCCGGCCGACGGTGATCGCGAACGCGGCTCCCGACCTGAAGGTCTCCTGCCAGGAGGTCTTCGGCCCGGTCGTCACCGTGAATCGGTACGTCTCGATCGACGAGGCGATCGACCTCGCGAACGGCACCGAGTTCGGCCTCCAGGCCGGCATCTTCACCGGGAGCATCCGGACTGCGATGAAGGCGGCACAGGAGCTCGAGTTCGGCGGCGTGACCGTCAACGAGGCACCGACCTTCCGCGCCGACCAGATGCCGTACGGCGGCGTCAAGGAGTCCGGCAACACGAAGGAAGGCCCGGCGTACGCCGTCCGCGAGCTGACGGACGAGCGCGTCGTCGTTATCGACCTCTAGTCCCGGCCGGCGGGGCTTGGCCTTCATCCGCGTTCGCTAGATTCGACGCCAGATGGCAAGGCTCTGGCCATTCCGCCGTTCCCGCGGCCCCGACGTCGCCCCCAGGCGCGCTTCGTCACCGGGCGCGCTCAAACGTGAACGACGCGCCCTGGTCCGGGAGCGCGAGCAGCTCGTGCGTGATCTCGGGGGGATCGTCTACGAGATGTTCCGGCTCGACCGCTTTCGCGTCGAGCTGGTGACCGACCGCTGCCGGACACTTGCCTCGCTGGACGACCGCATCGACGAGATCGACGCGCTGCTCTCCGCCGCGACGACCCGCGGGCCGCGCTGCGAGTGCGGCGCGCCCATCCCGTGGGGCGCGCACTTCTGCCAGAACTGCGGTCGCCCGGCCGGACCGCGACCCGTTGTCGCCTGTGCGCGCTGTGGCGCGCCGCTTCCGGCCGACGTCCGGTTCTGCAGCAGCTGCGGGACACCCGTCGAGCTGTCGACGGAGCTTCCCGAGGACACCGAGCCGGACGGCGAGCCCATGGACGCCGACGCCGTGGCTGCCGCCGGCGGACGGGACTCGTGAGCCCGACCGACACGACCTGCCCGCGCTGTGGGGCGACGGTCGAGCCACTCCAGGAGTACTGCCTCGAGTGCGGGCTCCGCGTCCGCGGGGGCGGCGTCGTCCCGAGCCTCGCGAGCGGCTGGCAGCGGCGTCTCCACTGGTATCCGGGCGACTGGGTGTGGCCCTCGCTCCTGGCGCTGGTCGTCGCGGTGATCGCCGCCGCCGGCGCGATCTGGTGGACGAGGGATGCGAGCAGCGCGGCGAGCACGACGGTCGTCGGCGACACCGCGCCGCTCCCGACCGTGCAGACGACCGAGAGCGTGCCGACGGCGCCGGCTGCGACGGTCCCGACCCAGACACGCCCGACCACGACTGCGCCGCGGCGCCCTCCCGCCAGACGGGCGCTGATCGAGTGGCCACAGGGTCGAAATGGCTGGACGCTCGTCCTCGTCTCCCTCCCCACCACCGCGGGCCGGCCGCAGGCAGTCGGGAGAGCGCGCGAGGCGGTTCGCGCCGGCCTCGACGACGTCGGCGTGCTCGACTCGGCGGAGTACGCGAGCCTCCACCCCGGCTACTACGTCGTCTTCAGCGGCGTCTACCCGACGATCGCGGCGGCACAGGACGCGGTGTCCGACGCAGCGGAAGCCGGCTTCGAGAACGCGTATGCGCGCCGAGTGACTTCTTAGGCCGCCGCGTCAGCGAGGTGCTGATGCGAGGGGCAGTACTCCCGCTCGGGAAGCGGCGTGCGCTGGCACGGCTTGCCCTTGCGAGTCGTCGCGCGGCAGCGCGGGACGCCCCCGTCGAAGGCGCCTGCCTCGATCTGCTCCGTGATGAAGGCGACCGCCGCGGTCACGCCCTCCTCGACCGCCCAGGCGACCTGGGCCTGCGCCGTGATCGGGAAGTAGCGGCGGATGTCCTGGAAGAGCGACCGCTCGGGCTTCGAGAAGTAGAGCGGGTCGCGAGCGAGCCGCTCCATCGTGTCCTCGCACGCCGCGAGCACCTCTCGACGGTACTCGAGCTGCGTGTCACGAGGGACATGCGGGTCGATGAGATCTTTGATCGAGCGATAAATCGCCCGTGAGTACTGATACATACGGTTCTGAATCGCGAGTTTCTGAGCGTCCATCTCTCTAAGTATCAGCTCCTCGATTAAGCGCCCGCAAATGTCTGTTAAGCACGCTTTAACGGCCTTCCACCCGGGGTCTTGCGCAGGAGCATAACCAGTTCGGGCCGCTGTTACAAAGTCGGCCCCGAACTTGCCTGAGACGGCAACGAGGGGCAATAGGCAAGAATAGGCCGCCCCGTGTCGCACGACACCGACAAGCTGATCCGGCAGCTCTCTCTCGTCGCCTTTCTGATGGCAGAGCGACGTGCGCTCACGGCCCGAGACGTGAAGGGAAACGTCGAGGGCTACTCGGAGATGTCGGACGAAGCGTTCGCGCGGCGCTTCTACTCGGACCGCGCGGAGCTGCTCGCTCTCGGCGTGCCGCTGGACTCCCAGCGGGACGAGTTCACGGGCGAGGAGCTGTACACGCTCCGCTCCGAGCGCTACTTCCTGGGAGAGCTCGAGCTCACCGACGACGAGCTGGCGGCGCTCCAGACGGCCTTCTTCCTGCTCGAGGGGCGCTTCGCCTACGCGGAGCCGCTCCGGCTCGCCCTCCAGAACCTGGCGCTCGGCCGTCCCGGGCTCGAGCGTCCGCCGAGCGGCGCCGCGGATCGCGTGCAGATCCGCGAGGTCGACTACTCGCCGGAGACGGCCGGAAGGCTCGCCAAGCTCGAAGGAGCGATCTCGAAGCAGCGCACGGTCAAGTTCAACTACCGCGCGATCTCGAGAAACAAGGAAAAGGAGCGGACGATCGACCCGTACGCCCTGCTCCTCGACGCGGGCCGCTGGTACGTGATCGGCCGCGACCACGACCGTGACGCGAACCGGACCTTCCGGGTCTCGCGAATCCGGGGCGAGATCCGGCTGGCAACGAGGCGTGAGCGCGACTTCCGGCTCCCCGAGGACTTCGACGTCGAGGCGCACCGCGGACGGGCGCACTGGCAGATCGGCGATCTGGTCGGCGAGGCGCGCGTGGAGGTCGCCGGCGACACGGCGTGGTGGGTGGAGCGCGTGTACGGCCGCGCCGGGCGCATCGAGGACGGCGTCTTCGTCACCAAGTACGCGAGCCTCGAGCCGCTCGTCCGCTGGATCCTTCGTCAGGACGGCCGCGCGGTGCCGGTGGCGCCTCCGCAGCTGCGCCGCGAGGTGAAGGCGGCGCTCGAGCTCGCCCGCGAGCGCCACGAAGCCGATCCCCCGACGCTCGCCAAGGAGGCCAAGCAGGAGGATCTGGAGCCGATCGAGCGGCCCGGCTCACCGGTGGCGCCCGAGCGCTTCGGGCTGCTCCAGGCGCTGCTGGCCTACCTGCTCGACCGCTGCGGTGAGAGCACGAGCACCGACATCCCGGCCGCCGAGCTGAGCGAGCGCTTCCACATTCCGCCCGAGGCGCTCGAGGAGCACCTGTCGCTCCTGAACCTCGTCAACTTCGGCGGCGGGTGCTACGCCGTCTACGCCGAGCTTCGCGGGGACCGAGTCCACGTCGACAAGGAGCTCTTCGGCGACACGTTCCGCGCGCCGCCGAGGCTGACACCGCTCGAAGCTCGGGCGATCAGGCTCGCGCTCGAGTTCGTCGGGCCGATGATCGCCGCGGACGCCCACACGCCGCTCGACCGCGTCCGGAAGAAGCTGGAGACCACCTTCGGCGAGTTCGAGCTCGCGCAGACGCCGCACCCGGATGTGCCTCGCTCCGAGGTCGATCTCGTGGCGACCTTCAGCGACGCGATCAGCCAGCGGAAGCTCGTCGAGATCGAGCACCTGAAGGAGGGCGACCGAGACTCGACGACCCGGACGGTCGAGCCGTACCGGCTGGAGCGCCGGCTGCCGTTCTGGTACGTCCACACCTGGGACCGCGACAAGGACAGCGAGCGCAGCTTCCGGCTCGACCGCATTCGCAGCGCGAAGAAGCAGCGCGAGCGTTTCGAGCCGCGGGAGGGCTTCGACCCGAACGAGTTCGAAGGGACCAGGCCGGTGCGGATCTGGTACTCGCCGGAGGTGGCGCGCTGGGAGGTCGAGCGAGGAGCGACGCCGCTCACCGACGGCTCGGCCGTACGGGAGACGACCGCGGGCGAGGAGTGGCTCGTCGGCGAGATCCTCTCGTTCCGCGGCGAGGCGGTCGTCCTCGAGCCGGACCTCAGGAAGCGCGTCACGTCCCGCGCGAAGGAGCTCTCGCGGGAGCTCGGTCTCAGCCGCGTGACCGCGGCGGCGCGCTAGACCGCGAACCCCTTGCGCCAGCGGCGCACGATGCGCCACTGCAGCCACACGATCAGCGCCGTCAAGGCGAACATGCAGAGCGTCGCCGCGGACGCGTAGCCGTAACGCAGGAACTCGAACGCGTTCCGGTAGACGAAGAGCGGCACATACGTCGTGGAGAACTCCGGTGGCCCACCGTCGGTCACGACGAGCGCCGGGACGAACGTCCACTGGAGGCTGAAGATCGTGTCCCGCGCGAGCAGGAGAAGAAGGATCGGCGCCATCAGGGGCAGCGTGACCCGCCTGAAGACCCCCCACGCCGTCGCATCCTCCAGGGCCGCGAGGTCGTAGAGCTCCGACGGCAGCCCCTGACGGGTGACGAGGAGAATCACGAAGCCCTCCCCGATCACGAAGAGGCTCATGATGATGATCGCCGCGCGGGCATCGTTCGGATGCGTGAGCCACTGCGGCGGCTGAACACCCCAGGCTGTCGTCGTCGGGCTGTCGCCCTGCCAGCGCAGCAGCAGGTTGATCGGCCCGTAGAGCGGGTTGAAGAGCCAGAGCCAGACGAGCCCGTACGCGATGTCGGGGATCACGGTCGGAAGCGCTGCGGACGAGCGGTAGGTGCCGACGCCAGTGAACCTCCGGTGCAGCAAGAGGGCCAGCCCGAGCGCGCCGGCGAGACGAAGGGGCACCGCCACGAGGGCGAACACGAGCGAGTTCTTCAGCGCGATCCCGAAGATCTCGTCGTTCAGGAGCTCGCGGAAGTTGTCCAGACCGTTGAACTCGGGCGGGCGGAGCAGGTCGTACTCGGTGAACGCGAGCCCAAAGGTGACGAGCGCCGGCACCGCGACGAGGGCGACGAGCCCGAAGACGTAGGGCGCAAGCATGAGGAAGACCTGGCGCCGCTCGGTCACTGCCACTCCCGCCGCTCGCCGGTCGCCTCGTCGAAGAGATGGGCGGCCGCACGATCGAAGGCGGCGCCGACTCGGGCGCCTTCCGCGGGCCGCAAGTCAGCCGAAACCCGGGCAATAAGTCCTCGCTCGAGATGGACATAAGCATCGCTCCCCGCCACCTCGACGAGGTCGACTCGCGCCCGGACGCCGTCCGGCCCGATCCTGACGTGCTCCGGCCGGACCCCGAGCAGCGTTCCGTCCGGGATCTCGTAGAACGACCTCGCCATCTCCGGGCCGAGAAAGTTCATCGCCGGGGTGCCGAGGAACGAGGCGACGAAACGGTCATGTGGCCGGGAGTACACCTCGTCCGGCGTCCCGACCTGCCGGACTCGGCCGGAGTCGAGCACCGCGATCCGGTCGCCGAGCGTCAGCGCCTCGACCTGGTCGTGCGTGACGTGCACCATCGTCGATCCGATCTCCCGGTGGAGCCGGCGCAGCTCCGTCCGCATCTGCACTCTCGTGCCCGCATCGAGGTTCGACAGCGGCTCGTCGAGGAGGAACGCGTCGGGTCGCCGCACGAGAGCCCTTGCGAGCGCTACCCGCTGACGCTCGCCCCCCGAGAGCTCGTACGGCCGCCGCTCGAGGAAGTCCACGACGCCGACGAGCTCCGATGCCTCGGCGACTCGCTCGCGGACGACCTGCTTCGGTTCCTCGCGCACGACGAGGCCAAAGGCGATGTTCTCGCGCACCGTCAGGTGCGGGAAGAGCGCGTAGCTCTGGAAGACCATCGAGACGTTACGCGCTGCCGGTCTCACCTGCGTGACGTCACGTTCGCCGATGCGGATCGTCCCCTCGTCGACCGCTTCAAGCCCTGCGATGCAGCGGAGCAGGGTGCTCTTGCCACACCCGGACGGCCCGACCACGACGAGGAGCTCGCCGTCGTTCGCCTCGAGGTCCACGCCGTCGAGCGCAGTCGTCTCGCCGAAGCGCTTCCGGACGCCGCCGAGAGCGATTCGGCTCATCGGCCCAACCAGCCCGCTCCGCGGTCCTCGTGCAGGAAGAACCGCTGGGCGATCACGAAAGCGAGCACCACGGGCGCCGTCGCGACCACGGCGCCGGCGAGCAGCATCGGATAGTTCGTGCGGTCGAGGACTTCGAGCGACCTGAGCCCGAGCGGCAGGGTGTACAGGTCGGGGTTGAAGAGATAGACGAGCGGCTCGAGGAAGTTCCCCCATGACGCGATGAACGCGAGCAGCCCGACCGCGAACGTCACAGGCCGGACGAGCGGCATCCCGACCCGGCGCCACATCGCGAACGGCTGCATCCCCTCGAGGCGCGCCGCCTCGAGCAGCTCGGTCGGCAGCCGCCTGAAGCTCCAGTAGAAGAGCAGGACGTAGAACGGCGAAAGGCCGAGCAGCGCCGGCGCGACGAGCGGTACCCAGGTGTCCGTCAGGCCGAGCCAGCGGAACATCGTGAAGCGTGGGACGAGCAGCGCCGTCACCGGGACCATCAGCGCGGCGAACGACAGCCCGATCAGGATGGCGCGGGCCCGTCCGGCGAGAAGGAGCAGCGCAAAGCCGGCCAGCGAGGCAACCAGCACGGCCAGTGGCACCGTCAAGGCCGCCACGAGCAGGGAATTGACGGTGTACCGCGCCAGGTCGACGAGCTCGAACGCACGGTGATAGCTCTCCGTCGAGACCGGCCGGGGGAGCAGCTCAGGGGCCCGCGGCGGCGGCAGGCCGGGCTCGCGGAGCGACCCGCTGACCATGAACCAGAGCGGGAGCAGAAAGGCGACGGCCACCGCGATCGCGGCCGGCTGTCGCCAGCCTCCCCACCTGCGCTCGCCGGCCCTCACGGTGCCGCCGAGTCTAGAGCTACTCCTCGGCGCTCTCGGCGCGCGCGAAGAGCGGCCGGGTCTTCACGTCGATCTCGGTCACAACCCGGTCAACGGGCTGGGCGAGATACATCCCGTTCTCGAGGAGCCCGTTCGTCACGTCCTCGATCTCCGGCCAGGTCGAGACGGTCGGCACGTGCTGGATCGTCTCGATCGCATCGAGGAACGCCTGCGAGTTCTTTGGCTTCTGCGTCGGATCGAGGAAGGCGTCCGACTCGGCCACCGAGCGGAGCGACGGCACCGTTCGCCCCGTCTTCGCGACGACCGTGGCACCCTCCGGCCCCAGCGCGTACTCGACGAAGCGCCAGGCCGCGTCCTTCGAGTCCGACGCCTCGGTCATGCAGTACGCGTCCGAGTGGAGGATGTTCGCCGGCTCCTGGAAGTAGGGAAGCGAGGCGACGTCCCAGTCGAACTCGGCCGCCTCCCGGAGACTCGGAACCGCTCGACGCGAGTCGAGCAGCATCGCGAGCCGGCCGTTCACGAAGCGGCTCTCGTCGTCCTCAGCCTCGACCTCCTGATCGGATGGCACGACGCCGTAGAGCGTCCGGAGCTGGAAGAACGCCTCGACCACCTGCTTCGCCTCGGGGGTGTCGAGGGTGAACCGCGTCGGATTCTCGGTGTCGTCGACGATCTCGCCGCCGTTCGACCAGACGAACGGCGCAACGCGGATGATCGACGGCTCGACGCCAAGCCCGTAGGTCTCGGCCTGGGCGGTGTTCGCCTGCGGAAGGTCCGGATCTGCGCCTCGCACCGGCTGGCCGTTCTTGTCCCGCGTCATCTGCTGCGCCCGGACCACGAGCTCGTTCCACCGCATGCCGTCCTTCGGAAGCGGCACGCCGAAGCGCTTGAAGAGGTCGCGGTTGTAGTAGACGATCAAGCTCGAGATGTTCTGAGGCAGGCAGGTCAGCTCGCCCTTCCAGCGGAACGCATCGAGCGCCTCCTTGTAGAAGTCCTCCTCTTCGAAGGCATCCGAGTCCTCGACGTACGGCGCGAGCGGCTCGAGCGCGTCGCGGGCGGCGAACTGCCCGTAGAAGCGGTAGTTCATGAGGAAGAGGTCGGGCGGGGAGCCGCCGGCGAGCGACGTCGACAGCCGTGCGATCAGGTCCTCGCGGTCGCTGGCCTCGATCAGCTGGACGTCGATGTCCGGCTCCTCCTCGTTGAAGGACTTGATCAGCGTGCGGTAGGCGTTGATCTCGGCGGGGTCGCCGAAGATCAGGAAGCTGATCGAGCCCGAGGCCTCGTCGCTCCCGGAATCGCCACCGCAGGCGACAGCAAGGGCAAGAGTCAGCGCCGCGAGGCCCGCGACGGCGACGATTCGGAAACGGGCCACTGGCAGGATTCAAGACGCCCGTCCGCCGCCCCGTCAAGGGCGATATTTTTGGCTTGGTTATGCGGTTTTCGAGGGTCGAGAAAGTGATATCACACTCGGCGAACCCGCTTGCGGGCGCTCAGACCGGCAACGAGAGCCTGAAAGTCGCGCCCCGACCGGGCGCGGAGCGAACCTCGAGAGCGCCCCCGTGCGCTTCGGCGATCGAGCGCGCGATGAAGAGCCCCAGGCCGGTCCCCGGCTTCGCGTGCTCGGCCACGTTGGCACGGCCGAATTTCTCGAAGATGAGGCGCTGGTGCTCCGGCGAGATCCCCGGGCCCCGGTCTCGAACCTCGATCACGACTCGTCCGTCCGTGCTCTCGGCTTCCACTCGGACCCGATCCCCCGGCGGCGAGTACTTGACTGCGTTGTCGATCAGGTTGACGAGCACCTGCCGGAGTCGGTCGCGATCGCCTCGGACCGCCGGCAGCGGCTCCCGCACGACGGCCTCGACCGCGACTTCGTCCTGCCCGTGCTCGGCGGCCGCCGCCGAGTCGCGCACGAGCCGTCCCAGGTCGACCTCGTCGAAGGAGTAGCTGAACGTGCCGGCCTCGATCCTCGACGTGTCGAGAACGTCTCCGATCAGCTCCGCCAGGCGTGAGGTCTCGTGCGCGATCAGCGCGAGGAACGACTCCCGCTGCTCGGGCGACAGCTCGCGCCACCGCTGCTCGAGCGTCCGCGCCGAGCCGATGACCGACGCCATCGGGCTTCGGAGCTCGTGCGAGACGAGCGCGACGAAGTCGGCGCGAAGGGCGGAGAGTCTCCGAAGCTCCTCGACCGTCGTGCGCTCGGCCTCGTAGGCACGCATGTTCTGGATGGCGCTCCCGACCAGACGACCGAGCAGGCTGAGAAGCTCGATCTCGCCGTCACTGAATGCATCGGGCTCGCGGCGGACGACGGAGATCGCACCGATCGTCGCAGCGCCCGAAAGAATCGGAGCGACCACGCGCGAGCGGAGACCGAGGGCGAGGAAGTCCGTCTCCTCGGCGTACTTCGGCTCCGACATGTCCACCCGCGAGATCGTGTGCCCGCCGGCGACGACGTCTTCCACGACCGAGCCCTCGACCGAGACGACCGTTCCGGGCGGGAAGACCTTCTCGACCCCCTCCCCGGCCGCCGCGAACACCCGCAGGGTTCCGTCCTCGATCATCACGATGGCCGTCCGCTCGAACGGGATCAGGCCGCGCAGCTCGCGGATGAACGCGGCGAATGCGTGCTCCTGGTCGAGGGATGAGCCGAGCGCCCGGGCGGCTCGGTTGGTCGCGTCGAGGATGTCCGAGCGGCGACCCAGCTCGTCCCGCAGCGCCTCCGCCTCGGCCACCCGCTCTCGCGCTCCTCTCCGCTCGTCGCGCAGCCGGTTGACAAGCGAGCCGACGATCAGCCCCAGGATCAGCTGCACTCCCACCGGAAGAACGATCCGGTCGAGGTCGAAGTCCTGCGGGGGAAAGTGCTCCTCCCGCCACCATTCGGCGAACGTGAGCATCAAGGCCGAGAACGCGGACATCGCGAGGGCGCCGACGATCCCGTAGCGCAGCGCAGCCTCGATCAGCGGGACGAAGACCAGCTGCCGGATCGGGGTTCCCGGCTCGAAGGTGTAGACGAGCACGTACCCGTAGACGACGACTGTGTCGAGCACCAGCGCGCCGAGCCCGATCCGCCGCCACGCCGCTCGGGACGGCACCCGGTAGGCGAGCCAGAGCAGAACGACGGAACCGACCGCGAGGAGCGCGGTGAGCGCCCACGCCCAGCGCTCGTACCCCGGCGGGTAGTCGTCCTTGAGCAGCCCGACCTCCAGGACGGCGAACAGCGCGGCCAGAAGCCGCACCCACGCCATCCCGACCTCTGTCCGAGAGCGTCGTCTCGCGTCCTGGCTCACGCGGCTACGAATTGTGCCGTTCGTCCAGGCGGGCGAGCGCCCACTCAGCGTGCTCGCGGAGCAGGTCGTCCTCCGACCGGGCGTAGCGCTCGGCGTGCTCGCGGTGCTCCGGATTACCGGTGTTCCCGAGTGCGACGAGCGCGTTCCGGCGCAGGTAGCGCGGGTCGTTGCGCGGGACGAAGAGCCGCTCGTAGCGGACGCGGAGCTCCGCGTCCTCGGCTTCGAGCCAGTCCACGAGCGAGACATGGGTCTCGGCGTCGGGCGTCGGCGCGCCGGCTCGACGCTTCTCGACGCCACGGTTCCACGGGCAGACGTCCTGGCAGATGTCGCAGCCGTAGACGCGGTCCTCGAGCGCGACGCGGACCGGCTCGGGGATGGAGTGGCGCGATTGCGTCCAGTAGGAGAGACACGCATTCGTGTCCAGGACGCCCGGTTCGTCCAGCGCGTTCGTCGGGCAGGCGTCGATGCAGAGGCGGCAGGAGCCGCAGTCGAGGCCAAGGGGTGGTGTCGGCTCGAGGGCGGCGGTCGTCACGAGCGTCCCGAGCACGACCCACGATCCGTGCTTCCGCGTGATCAGCATGGTGTTCTTCCCGTAGAAGCCGACGCCGGAGCGGGCCGCAGCCTCACGGTCGACGTGTTGGTTCGCGTCGACCAGGACTCGGTAGTCGCTGCCGAGCCGGCGCCCGAGCCCGTCGAGGCGCTCGCGAAGCTCTTCGTAGGCGTCGCTCCACGTGTAACGCGGGAGGCGTCCCTCCCCGGGCTGGAGCTCCGGGCCGTCGGCGTAGTAGCAGAGCGCGGCGGCGACGACCGTCCGCGCACCTCGGAGGAGCGTCTCCGGATGACACGACACCTCCGGCTGGGCCATCGTGAACTTCAGGTCGGCGAAGAGGCCACGCTCCTTCCGCTCGCCGATGTGGCGCTCAGTCTCCGTGTAAGGCTCGGCCGGCGTTGCGCCGATCGCGTCAATCCCGAGCTCCACGGCCAACTGTTCGAGTTCAGCGGCCGTCATTCGCATGATTGTGCCTAGAGTCGCGCCGAATGAAGGCGATCCGGATCCACGAGGACGGCGGGCCCGAGGTCCTGCGCTACGAGGACGCGCCGGATCCGGAGCCGGGCCCGGGCGAAGTCCTGATTCAGCTGCGGGCCGCGTCCCTGAACCGTCTCGACCTCTGGGTCCGTTCCGGTCTTCCATCCGTTCCGAAACCGCGAATCCTCGGTGCGGACGGCGCGGGGATCGATCCTGAGGGACAGCGGGTGGTCATCAACCCGGGCATCGAGCACGGCGACCGGATCAGCGTCGTGGGCGAGCACATGGACGGGACGCACGCGGAGCTGATCGCGGTGCCCGAGTCGAACGTCTACCCGATTCCGGACGAGCTCTCGTTTGAGGAGGCGGCCGCCTTCCCGCTCGTCTTCGAGACCGTCTATCGGATGCTCGTCACCCGCGCCGGGCTGCGCGAGGGGGAGTGGGTGCTCGTCTGGGGAGCCGGCAGCGGGATCGGCTCGGCGGCGATCGTGCTCGGGAGGGCGCTCGGCGCTCGTGTCGTGGCGACCTCGTCGAGCGATGCCAAGCTCGAGCTCGCGCGCGGCCTCGGCGCGGAGGCGGTCGTCAACCACAAGACGGACGACGCTGTCGAGGCTGTCCGGGAGGCGACGGGCGGCGCCGGGGCAGACGTCGTCGTCGAGCATGTCGGCGAGGCGACGTGGCAGTCCTCGCTCCAGGCGGTGCGGCCACACGGCCGGATCGTGGTTTGTGGCGCGACGACCGGGCCGAACCCGAAGGCGGCGCTCCACCGTGTCTGGTGGAAGCAGCTGACGATCCTCGGATCGACCATGGGCACGAAGGAGGACTTCGAGGGCGCCTTCGAGCTCGTGAAGAGCGGGAAGGCGAAGCCGGTCGTGGACTCCGTCTACCCGCTCGCCGAGGCCCGCGCGGCACACGAGCGTATGGAGGCCGGCGAGCACTTCGGCAAGCTCGTCCTGTCGATCCCGTGACGGCCGGCGTCGTGATCGGGATGGACTACCCGCCGCCCCGCTAGTCGCCGAGGAGAAACTCGAGCAGCAGCGGGTTCACGAGCTCCGGCGTGCGGATGTCGGGCCGGTGCCCACCCTCTCCGATCAGCTCGAGCCGGGCGTTCGGCATCGCTGCGACGATGCCCTCGGCGACCTTCGACCGGGACGGGCTCGTCCGCGTCGCCGTGGATGACGAGTGCAGGGCAGGTGACCTGCCCGAGGAGACCGGCGGGCCGCCGCCAGTCCAGTTCGAGCTCCTGTGTGGCGATGACGTCGGGCGTCGCCTCGAGCCCGATCGCGGTCATCTCTTCGATCACGTCGGCCGAGTCGGGCTCCGTGAAGACCGAGTGTATGAACGGCACGATGAAGCCCGGCCAGTCGGTCCGCAGGGATTCGACCCATTTCGGGCTGGGAGGAACCGGCTCCGCCTCGAGTCGCATGTACGGCGCGATCGCGACAAGCCGAACGAATCGCTCCGGGTCGTCCGCGGCGAGCAGCACGGCCGGGTTCAAACCCCTGGAGGCGGTGACAAGCGCCGTGCGCTCGATCCCGGTGGCAGCAAGCACCGCGAGCGCGTCGGCTGCATGGCGAGGGAAGTCGTAACCGCTCTTCGGCCGGTCACTCGCGCCCGCCCCTCGCGGGTCGTACGTGACGACCGTGGCATGCGACTCGAGTGCGACGACCTGGTGCCCGACGACGCGCGCATCGACGAGGTTCCAGGTCGGCATGAACAGGATCGCCCGTTCACCCTCGCCGTAGCGATGCCACGCGATCTCGGTTCCGTCGGCGCTCACCGCCATGCCGCTTTCCCGAGGACGGGGCTTGGGTATCACGCGGAGCCCCCTCGTCGCCTGGGTGACATCTACTCGGGCGTGACGTAGGCGGCGGTCAGGCCGCCGTCGACGAGGAACGTCGCGCCGTTCACGTACGACGACTCGTCGCTGGCCAGGAAGAGCGCTGCGTTCACGATCTCGCGCGGTTTCGCCAGCCGCCCCATGGGCAGGTGGATGCGCCGCCGCTCGTACGCGGCGGGGTCGTCGCCGAAGATCCGGAGCAGAAGCGGCGTCTCGACGGGGCCCGGGCAGAGAGCGTTGACGCGGACACCTTGCCGCGCGAACTGCACGCCGAGCTCCCGCGACATGGCGAGGACCGCACCCTTCGAGGCCGTGTACGAGATCTGCGACGTCGCCGCCCCGACGAGCGCGACGAAGGAGGCGACGTTGATCACGGAGCCTCCACCCCGCTCCAGCAGGTACGGGATCCCGTGCTTGCAGCAGAGGTACACGCCCTTCGTGTTCACATCCTGGACGCGCTGCCACGCCTCCTCCCCGGTCTCGAGGATCGAGTCGTCGTCCGCCGGCGAGATCCCGGCGTTGTTGTAGAGCACGTCGATCCCGCCGTAGCGCTCCGCGGTCGCCACGTACATCGCCTGGACGCTGTCCGAATCGGCCACGTCGACCTGGACCGCGAAGGCCCCTCTCGCCTCGGAGGCGGTCTCCTCGGCGGTCGCGAGATCGACGTCCGCGACGCACACGCTCGCGCCCTCCTCCGAGAAGAGGAGCGCAGCATCCCGGCCCATGCCGCCGCCGGCGCCCGTGATGACGACGACCTTGCCGTCGAGCCGGCCCAGCGCCTACGCCTCCCCGGTCGCGACGTAGACGTTCTTGACCTCGGAATAGCCCTCGAGCGCATGCATCCCGAGCTCCCGGCCGAACCCGGACTGCTTGAACCCGCCGAAGGGCGTCGAGACGCGAACGGACGTATTCGAATTGACGGAGAGGACGCCCGTGTCCACCGCTCGGGCGACGCGCATCGCCCGACCGACGTCACGGGTCCAGATCGACCCCGACAGCCCATACGGAGTGTCGTTCGCGATCCGCACGGCGTCGGCCTCGTCCTCGAATGGGATCACGGCGGCGACCGGGCCGAACACCTCCTCCCGCGCGACGCGGTCGTCGTTGGATGCCTCGACGAGCGTGCAGGGGAACCAGAAGCCAGGGCTGTCGGGTTTGTCGCCACGAAAGGCAACGGTACCGTTGGCGTAGGACGACACCTTCTCCCGGTGGTCGGCGGAGATCAGCGGTCCCATCTCCGTCGCGTCGTCCTCTGGGTCGCCTACGCGGACGCCGGCCGTGCGCTCGACGAGGAGCTCGAGGAACCGGTCGTAGATGCCGCGCTCGACGAGGATGCGGGACCGGGCGCAGCAGTCCTGGCCGGCGTTGCCGAAGACCGCGGACGGGGCGCCGGCCGCGGCCGCCTCGAGGTCCGCGTCGGCAAAGACAAGGTTCGCCGACTTGCCTCCCAGCTCGAGCGTGACCCGCTTGATCGTCGACGCCGCGCCTTCCATGACGCCGCGGCCGACCTCGGTCGAGCCCGTGAACCCGATCTTCGCCACGCCGGGATGCTCGACGAGCCGCTGCCCGACGACGGAGCCACGGCCGGTGACCACGTTCAGGACGCCCTCCGGCAGCCCCGCCTCGAGGGCGATCTCGCCGAGTCGAACCGCCGTCAGCGGCGTCAGCTCGGCCGGCTTCAGCACGACGGTGTTCCCGCAGGCGAGCGCAGGCCCGAGCTTCCAGCTCGAGATCGCGATCGGGAAGTTCCACGGGACGATCAGCCCGACGACCCCGAGCGGCTCCCGGAAGGTGAGGTCGACGCCTCCGGGGACCGGGATCGTCTCCCCGTAGTGCTTGTCGACGGCTCCGGCGTAGAAGTGAAAGACGTCGGCGACCATCTGCACCTCGCCGCGCGAGTCGCCGATCGGCTTGCCGACATTCCGTGTCTCGAGCCGGGCCAGCTCCTCGCCGTGCTCCTCGACCGCAGACGCCAGTCGGCGCAACAGCCGTACGCGGTCACCCGGCGCCAACGCACGCCACGCAGGAAACGCCCGCTGCGCCGCCTCGACCGCGCGATCCGCGTCGTCGGCCGTCGCCTCGGGGACCTCGGCGATCGCCTCCTCGGTTGCCGGGTTGACCACGACGGTCATGACCGCTCCAGCCGGTAGCGGCGCGCCTCGTCGACGAGGCCCTTGAAGAGCGCGAAGTCCTCGCCCTCCTCGGGATGCCAGAGGACGCCGAGCGCAAACCGCTTGTCCGCGTCCTCGAGCCCCTCCACGACACCGTCCTCGGCCCACGCAACCTCGCGCAGCCCCGAGCCGATGCGTCCATAGCCCTGGTGATGGTGCGACTTCACGGGCGTGCGGTCGCCGAGCAGCCCACCGAGCCGGCTGTCGGCAGCGACGTCCACGTCGTGATCCGAGAACGAGCCCGGGTCGTGCCGGTGCTGCTCGTGGCCGACGGACTCCGGGAGGTGCTGGTCGAGGTCGCCGCCACGGACGATGTTCAGAAGCTGAGAGCCACGGCAGATGGCCAGAACCGGCATGTCACGGTTGAGCGCCGCCTCGAGGAGACGCAGCTCGGCCGCGTCGCGCTCCTTGCGTGGGACGTCGGTCGCCTCATGCGCATCGGCGCCGTACAGCTCGGGGTCGAGGTCTCCGCCGCCCGAGAAGATCACGCCGTCGAGGGCGTCCAGAGTCTCCTCCAGGCCATCCTCGGTCGGTGGGACGACGAGCGGCCGGCCGCCGGCACGTTCGACGGCTCGAACGTACGCCAAGGGGATGAGGGCGGCGTTCTCGGTCCAGACGCCCCAGCTGACTTCCTCCGCATAGGACGTGATCCCGATCAGCGGCCTCATCCGCGCTCGAACATCCGCTCCCGCTCGTAGCAGGTGACGACCTCGTCGAAGAGCCGCTGCTCCGTGCGCGCGTAGTTGAGGTAGTGGTCGACGACCTCGTCGCCGAGCGCCTGCCGAGCGACCGACCCCCCTTCGAGCGCAGTAATCGCGTCGCGCAGCGAGTGCGGGAAGCGCTCGGCGTCGGACTCGTACGCGTTGCCCTCGAGCGCGGGTGGCAGCTCGAGCTCGTTCTCGATCCCGTGGAGCCCGGCGGCAAGCAGCGCCGCGAACGCCAGATAGGGATTGACGTCACCCCCCGGGATCCGTGTCTCAGTCCGGAGCGCCTGCCCGTGCCCGACGATGCGGAAGCCGCACGTGCGGTTGTCGTGACCCCAGGCGAGCGTCGTCGGCGCCCAGCTGCCCGCCGCGAAGCGCTTGTACGAGTTGATCGTCGGCGCGACGAAGACCGCTAGCTCGGCCAGAGCGGCGATCTGGCCGGCCAGGTACTGCTTGAAGATGTCGGACTCGCCCTCGAACGCGTTCGCCTCGTCCTGCCAGAGGCTCGAGTGGACGTGGCACGAGCTGCCGATCCAGCTGTGGTCCGGCTTCGCCATGAAGGTGACCGAGCAGCCGTTCAGGTGCGCGATCTCCTTCGCGCCGTTCTTGTAGATCACGTGGTTGTCGGCCATCGCGACCGCGTCGTCGTAGCGGAAGTTGATCTCGTGCTGGCCGGGCCAGGCCTCGCCCTTGGAGGTCTCCACCTTGATGCCTGCACCGTGCATCCCGTTGCGGATCTGGCGGATCAGCGGCTCGTCGTAGGTCGCGGCGAGGATGTGGTAGTCGAGGATGTACGGGACCGACGGGGTCAGGTCGCGGTAGTGCTTCGCGTGCGCCTCCTCGTAGCTCTCCTTCAGCACGTAGAACTCGAGCTCGGAGCCGAACTTCGGCGTGTAGCCCAGGGCTTCTGCGCGGGCGACCTGCGCTTTCAGGACCTGACGCGGTGAGGGCTTGACGTCCGAGCCGTCGTGCGCGAGCACGTCGCAGAGCACGAGCGCCGTGCCTTCGAGCCATGGAATGCGCCGGAGGGTGTCGAAGTCCGGCGCGAGCCGGAAGTCGCCGTAGCCCGTATCCCAGCTCGCGAGGGCATAGCCCGGAACCGGGTCCATCTCCATCTCGAGCGCGAGCAGGTAGTCGCAGCCCTCGATGCCGTGGTCCGCCGCTTCCTCGACGAAGAACTCCCCGTGGACGTCGCTTGCCCATGAGGCGGCCCTGCATGTCGGTGAAGGCGACGACGATCGGTGTCGATCGCGCCGCTCTCGACCTCCGACCGCAGTTCGTCAAGAGAGATCACGAGCGCGAGAGTAGTCCGGCGATCAGGTCTCGATCAAACCGAGGGGCGATTTCGTCGGCCGCCGACAGCCGCTCCGCCGGGAGCGTCGTCGTCACCGCGGCGCAGTAGAGACCGGCCGCCTTCGCCGCCTCGACCCCGGCTTCGGAGTCCTCGACGGCGGCCGCGTCCCCGGCCGAAACCCCCAGCAGATCGAGCGCGATCAGGTACCCCTCCGGATCGGGCTTGCTCCGCTGGATGTCGTCGGAAGCGACGATCGCGGCGACCGACTTCATCAGACCGGTCTTCGCCAGGACAGGCTCGATCTCCGCCCGCGCGGAGCCCGAGACGACCGCGACCTCCGCGCGACCGGCGGCGTACTCGACGGCGTCGCGGGCCTCGTGCGTCACCGTCGTTCCGTTCGCGAGCTCGCCGTAGCGCTCGATCTTCCGCTCGACGAGCGCAGGATCGTCGCGGCCCAACCACACCCGGACGATCTCCCGATCGGCCAACCCGGCGAGCCGCTCGTAGTACTCGTTCTCGCTCAAGGGCTTCTCGTCCGCGAAGAGCTCGATGAAGATCCGGCAGAGCAGCGGCTCGTCGTCGGAGATCGTCCCGTTGAAGTCGAGCAGGAGGGCACGCACGGGAGCAGCTTAGGATCGGCCGGTGCGGGCGGAGCAGATAGCGGCGCGCGTCTGGCCGAATCACGAGCTCGAGATCGAGCCGCTCGGCGGCGGGATCACCAACCACAACTTCGTCGTTCGCGTCGACGGGAAGGCCTACGTGCTTCGGATCGCCGGCGCGGACACCGGTCTGCTCGGAATCGACCGCGAGGCCGAGCACGAGGCCGCACGGACAGCCGCGGAGCTCGGCGTCGGGCCCGAGGTCGTCGGCTTCGTCGAGGGATCGCTGATCACGTGCTTCGTCGAGGGCGGCATCGTCCCAGTCGAGGAGATCCGCACGCCGGATTGCCTACGCGAGGTCGCCGGGCTGCTCCGGCGCATCCACGAGGGCCCAGCCTTCCCGGGCAGCTTCGATGCGTTTCGGGTCGTCGAGACCTACCGCGAGACGGCCGTCGCCCACGGCGTCCGCATCCCGCCGCTCTTCGACGAGGCCAAGGCCCGCGCAGACGAGATCGAGCGCACACTCGGCCCGCGGCGAGAGCAGCCGTGCCACAACGACCTGTTGAACGCCAACTTCATCCGCTCGTCGGACGGGATCCGGATCGTGGACTGGGAGTACGCCGGCATGGGCGACCCGTTCTTCGACCTCGCGAACTTCTCCGTGAACCACGAGCTGACGGAAGAGGAGAGCGACGCGCTGCTCGAGGCCTACTTCGGCGAGCTGATTGAGGCGCATCGAGACCACCTCCGTCAGATGCGGTTCATGTCGGACTTCCGGGAGGCGATGTGGGGCGTCGTCCAGCAGGGGATCTCGAAGCTCGACTTCGACTACGAGGAGTACACGAACCGGCACTTCGAGCGGGCGCTCTCGTGAGAGACCGGGCCAGGGTCGTCGTCATCGGCGGCGGAGTCGGCGGCTGCGCCGTCCTCTACTGGCTGACGAAGCTCGGCTGGGACGACGTCGTGCTCGTCGAGCGAGCCGACCTGACAAGCGGCTCGACGTTCCATTCCGCCGGCCTCGTCGGGCAGCTCCGCGGCTCGTTGAGCCTCACGAAGATGATGATGAGCTCGGTCGACCTGTACCGGACGCTCGGCGACGAGGTCGGGCTCGAGACCGGCTGGCACGAGGTCGGCTCGCTCCGGCTCGCGTCCTCGGAGGAGCGCATGGAGGAGCTCGCGCGCCAGGCCGGCTGGGCGAAGACGTTCGGCCTGCCGCTCGAGCTGATCTCGGCGCAGGAGGCCCAGCGGCTCTTCCCTCCGATGTCGGCCGACGGTGTCCGCGGCGCCGCCTACCTCCCCACGGACGGCTACATCGACCCGAGCCAGCTCACCTTCGCGCTCGCCGAGGGCGCCAGGCGCGGCGGCGCCGAGATCGAGACGAACACGCGGGTGACCGGGATCGAGGTCGAGCGCGGCCGGGTGCAGGCGGTCGAGACCGACAAGGGCCGCATCGAGACCGAGATCGTCGTCAACGCCGGCGGGATGTTCGCCGCCGAGATCGGGGCGCTCGCCGGAGTCGTCGTCCCCGTGATCCCGATGGCGCACGAGTACCTCGTCACACGCCCGGCGGACCTGCCGCTCGAGCTTCCGACGATGCGGGACCCCTCGCTCCTCGTCTACTTCCGCGGCGAGTCCGGCGGCCTGGTCATGGGCGGCTACGAGCGGAGCCCCGCGCCGTGGGGTCTCGACGGCATCCCTGCTGACTTCAACGGGCGGCTCCTCGACGAGGACTGGGACCGGTTCCAGGAGCTGATGGAGAACGCGATCGTCCGGGTGCCCATGCTGGAGGACGCCGAGGTACTGCGGCTGATCAACGGGCCGGAGGCCTTCACTCCCGACGGCGAGTTCATCCTCGGCCCGACCGACGTGCGCGGCTTCTGGGTCGCCGCGGGCTTCTGCGCGCACGGGCTGGCCGGAGCCGGCGGCATGGGCAAGCTCGTGGCCGAGTGGATCGTCGAGGGGGTCCCGGGCCTCGACGTCTGGGAGATGGACTCACGGCGTTTCGGCCGCCATTACCGGAGCCGGGACTACACGCTCGCCCGCACGCTCGAGGTCTACTCGACCTACTACGACGTCAAGTACCCCGGGCACGAACGCGAGGCCGGCAGGCCTCTACGCCTCTCTCCCGCCTACCCGCGGCTCGCCGAGCTCGGCGCGGCCTTCGGCGAGAAGTCCGGCTGGGAGCGCGCGAACTGGTTCGAGCCCAACGCCGCCGCCGGAGACGAGTCGCTCCGGCCGCGGGGCTGGGCGGGCCGCCTGTGGTCGCCCGCGATCGGGGCGGAGCACCGCGCGACGCGCGAGGCGGCGGCGATCTTCGACGAGACGTCCTTCGCCAAGATCGAGGTGTTCGGGGAAGGCGCCGCGGACTTCCTCGAGCGTCTCTGCGACAACGAGGTGGCGCGCGACGTCGGCGCGATCACGTACACGTCGATGCTGAACGAGCGCGGCGGGATCGAGTGCGACTTCACCGTCACGCGGCTCGGCGAGGACCGGTTCCGGATCGTCACCGGCACGGCGTTCGGGCGGCACGATCTCGCCTGGATCCAGTCCCATGCGCCGGATGACGGCTCCGTCCGCGTCGAGGACGTCACTTCCCAGCTTGCGTGCCTCGGAATCTGGGGCCCGCGGTCGCGCGAGATCCTCGAGCCGCTCGCCGGGCCGCTCGACTTCCCGTACATGCGGTCGCGAGAGATCGCCGTCGGGCCGGTGCCGTGCCTCGCCCTGCGCGTGACCTACGTCGGCGAGCTCGGTTGGGAGCTCTACTGCCCGAGCGAGTTCGGGCTCCGGCTCTGGGACACGATCTGGGAGTCGGGCCGCGAGCACGAGCTCGTCGCAGGCGGCTACAAGGCGATCGACTCCTGCCGGCTCGAGAAGGGCTACCGCGTGTGGGGCTCGGACATCACGCCGGAGGACACGCCATGGGAGGCCGGGCTCGGGTTCGCGGTCAAGCTCGACAAGGGCGAGTTCCTGGGCCGCGAGGCGCTCGTGGAGAAGCAGGAGCCCGAGCGGCGCCTCGTCTGCATCACGCTCGACGACCCGCGCGCGGTCGCGCTCGGGTCCGAACCCGTGCGGATCGACAGCGACACCGTCGGGCGCGTCACCAGCGGCGGCTACGGCTACACGGTCGAGCGCTCGATCGCGTACGCCTACGTCCCGGCCGAGAAGGCCGAAGTCGGAACGCCGGTCGAGATCGAGATCTTCGGCGACTGGATCGCCGGCGAGGTCGCCCGGGAGCCGCTTTACGACCCCGACGGAACGAAGATTCGCGCTGCGAGCGCAGAGGGCGATTGACACAAGCGCAGAAAAGGTGGGTCAATGCGGCACACGTCATCGGCGAATAGGAGGCTGCATTGAGCACCGACCCTGCGGCTGAACCGCGAAGCGACCACCTGGACGACGACAGAAGTCTCCTGCACAGGCTCGGCTACGCGCAGGAGCTCTTCCGCTCGATGGGTGGGTTCCAGAACTTCGCCATCTCTTTCACGATCATCTCGATCCTGGCGGGATGCCTGACTTCGTACTACATCGCGTACAACCAGGGCGGGCCCGTCGCGATCACCTGGGGCTGGCTGCTCGTCGGCCTCTTCAGCACGATCGTCGCGATGGCCATGGGAGAGATCGCCTCCGTCTACCCCACTGCAGGAGGCCTCTATTACTGGGCATCGAAGCTCGGGAGCCCCGCCTGGGGCTGGTTCACCGGCTGGTTCAACCTGATTGGCCAGATCGCGGTGACCGCCGCGATCGGTTACGGCTGTGCGGTCTTCACGACGGCGTTGCTGAACCTGCTCTGGGATTACCCGAACTCGACGAGCTGGGTCCTGTTCACCTACGGGATGATCCTGCTCGCGGCCGCCCTCGTGAACATGTTCAAGATCTCGATCACGGCGATGCTGAACGCGTTCTCCGCCTGGTGGCACATGGTCGGAGTGCTCGTCATCGTCGGGATCCTGATCGTCGTCCCCGACAACCACAAGTCCGTCGGCTACGTCTTCGGCGAGACGCTGAACAACACCGGCTTCTCCGGGCAGAGCTGGAGCAGCTTCATGTTCATCTACGTCTTCATCACCGGCTTGATCATGGCCCAGTACACGATCACCGGCTTCGACGCCTCTGCGCACATGAGCGAGGAGACGAGGAAAGCGTCGCTCGCCGCCGCCTGGGGCATGGTGATGGCGGTCGTCGTGTCGGTGATCTTCGGTTTCATCCTCCTCGTCGCCGTGACGTTCGCGATCCCGGGGCTGACCAACGACGATCTCGTCGCGTCCGGGCAAGGCATCGTCACTCTGATCTGGACGGAATCGACGAGTACGCGGTGGGCTGAATTCATGCTCTTCATCGTCGTGGTCGCGCAGACCTTCTGCACGATCGCCTCGGTGACGTCGGCGTCGCGGATGATGTTCGCGTTCTCACGCGACGGCGCCGTCCCTGGACACAAGCTCTGGCGGCGTGTCTCCAAGGCCGATCGCGTGCCGGTCTACGCCGTCTGGGCGATCTGCATCCTTTCGTTCGCGCTGATGATTCCGACGCTCTCCAACGCGTTCGTCGGCTACGCCGTCGGCACGCAGATCTCGGTGATCGGCCTGTACATCGCATTCATCCTGCCGGTCATCCTGCGCGTGAAGGCTGGGAGCTCCTTCCAGCAGGGCCCCTGGAACCTCGGCCGCTACTACAAGCTGGTCGACTGGGCGGCGATCATCTGGGTCGCATTCATCGCGATCGCGTTCGTGCTCCCGTTCGCGTCCACAGGCATCCCCGGAAACGACGGTTTCACCTGGGACTTCTTCAACTACACGGGGCCGCTCGTCGGAGGCGCATTCCTCCTCTTCGGCGGCTGGTACGTCCTGTCGGCCCGCAAGTGGTTCAAGGGCCCGGTCGTGCAGGGCAGCCAGGAAGAGCTCGAGGCAATCGAGCGCCAGTTCGAGACGCCGAGTGGGGCCACGACCTCACCCGCCAAGTAGCTCGTACCGCACGATGGCATGAGAGAGCGGGGCTCCGGCCCCGCTCTTTCGTTAGCCGAAACCCAATATGAACTTGGCGTCGTCGGACATCTTCTCCGGCGACCAGGGCGGGTCCCAGGTCAGCTCGGTCTCGACCTCCTCGACGCCGGGCACCTGGGCGGTGACCTGGTTGATCTGCTCGTCGATCATCGGGCCGACCGGGCAGCCCATCGACGTGAGCGTGTAGATCACCTTCACCTTCGGGCCCTCGACCTCGACGTCGTACATGAGCCCGAGGTCGACGATGTCCATCCCGAGCTCGGGGTCCTCGACCTGGCGCAGCGCCTCGACGACGTCGTCTCTCATTGCCATGAGCCCAGCGTACCCCTAGAAGCCCGGGAGCCGAACCTCTTCTCGGCGCTCGCGCTGGAAGAAGTGGATGCCCTCGGTGAAGCGGACCCAGTTGCATCTCGTGCACATGACCAGCGTGTGCGTCCAGGCACTGTCTGCGCGGAAACGGACGCCGCGGAGGAGATCGCTGTTCGAGACCCCGGTGGCGCAGACGATCGCTTCCTTGGGCGCGAGGTCGTCGGTCGTGAAGATGCGCTCGACGTCCTCGATCCCCCGCTCGCGCGCCTCGTCGATCTCCCGGCGTGACACCGGCCAGAGCTGGGCCTGGAGCTCGCCGCCGAGACAGCGCAGCGCGGCGGCGGCCAGCACGGCCTGCCGCGTGCCACCGATGCCGATCGCCAGGTGGTCGTTCGTGCCGCGGATGGCGGCGGAGATCGACGCGGTGACGTCGCCGTCCTGAATCAGCTTGATCCGGGCGCCCGCGGCGCGGATCTCCTCGATCAGGTCGTGGTGTCTCGGCCGTTCGAGGACGAGCGTCGTGATGTCGCCCACCCGACGGCCGAACGCCTCGGCGATCGCCTCGACGTTCTCTCCGACCGGACGCCTCAGGTCGATGCTGCCGCGCGCGACGGGGCCTACGGCCATCTTCCGCATGTACATGTCAGGAAGGGTCTGCAGCGATCCGGGCTCTCCGACCGCGATCATCGACATCGCACCGCTGCCGCCGCGCGCGACGATGCCGCTGCCTTCGAGGGGATCGACGGCCAGCTCGACCTCTTCGCCCCCCGCGCCGAGCTTCGTGCCCGTCTGGAGCCGCTCACCCTCACCGGCAGCGCCGATCACGACCGTGCCGTCGATGGGGAGGTGTTCCAGCGCCTCGAGCATCCCGGAGGTCGCGGCCTCCAGTGCCGCCGCCTCGTCCGCCCGACCGAGCCAGCGGGCGCTCGCGAGCGCCGCGCGCTCGGTTCCGCGCGCAAAGCTCTCGCAGAGACAGGTTCGGAGCGTGCCCTCGCTCCCGGCGTCCAGTTCTGTGCTCTTGGCGGCGACGTCTGTCACGGAGAGACCCGCACCCGGTCGACCGCAGCCAGGACGAGCTCCAGCACGCCGCCGATCGCCTTCTCCCGCTCGGAGTTCTCGATCACCGGGATGTCCTCCACCTGCGCGCGCTCGACGATGTAGTCCTGGAGGTAGCGGATGTCGCCCAGGCGCTCGAGGTACTTGTCCAGAGGCCTGAGGCCCTCGGAGGCAATGTCCCGGATCCAGAAGTGGCCGGCGTGCGTCTCCTCGCTGTCGATCGTGACCACGCAGTCGACGACGAGCGCGTTCTCGACCATGCGCGGGAGCATCCCGGGCACGAGGTGAACGCCCTCGATCACCATCGACCAGCCCTCTTCGAGCGAGCGGTCGATCGCCGCCTGGACACCGACGAGCACGTGGCGCGTCTGCTCGAGGAAGCCGTGGAGGAGCGGGTCGACCTCTTCTTCCTGCGCCGTCGGTAGCGCGCGCCCGGCGTCGAAGCTCGAGTAGTGGATCGCCGGCAGGAACTCGGGTGTGAAGAGCGAGCGCATGGTCTGCCGCACGAAGTCCGTCGACGTCACGCGCGTGATCCCGAGCCGGTACGCCACCTCGGCGGCCACCGTCGACTTGCCCGTGCCGGTGGCGCCGCCGATCAGGATGATGAGCGGCATGTCCAGCTCGTCCAGCTCCTGGTAGCGACGGAGCCGGTCGATCGCGAGCGCGCCGTCCTGCTCGCCGAGGACCTCGATCGCGAGCTCCTCGATCCGGTCGAAGTCGGCCGTCCGCTTCCCGGTCGCCCCGAGATCCTGTTCGACGCGGCGTGCCACCTCGTATGCCCCGGCAACGCCCAGCCCGGTGCGCATCAGCGCCCTCGCCATCAGGCCCTTCGAGTACGGATGCTCGTCGGTGCCGAGGTGGAGCGGGTCGAAGCGGCGGCGCTCGGGCATTAGTGCTCCTCCCAGTGATGCTGCCCCGCTTCTCGGTCGCGAGCACCAAGCCAGAGAGTGCACTCGGCCGCGCCCAGGCTAGAACGCCTTGGCAAGGTCGAGGGTGCGCTCTGGCGCCGCGTGATCGCGGGCGAGAAGCAGGCGTGTGTCGCTGGGTGGGGCACTAGCTCACGGGCTCCGGCTGGGCGGTCTCGGCGAGCGCACGCAGTTCGTCGTCCAGACTCGGCTGGCCTTCCAGCGGCACGACGTCGTTGTCGGCGAACACCACCGAGATCTCCCGATCGGCCGCCGCCTTGGCGACGACGTCGATGCCCGCAGCCTTGATTTCGACAACGAAGACGTCGGCGTCCGCGGCCCGGACGTCCTCGCGGAGCTCCTCGCGGCGCGACAGGTTGCAGGAGATCGTCACGCTCTTGGCGCCGTGCTCGTCGCGGAGGTGCTGCTCGAGGAGCTCGGCGGCGGACGGGTCGGCCGTGGTGAAGAACGCGACGCTCTTGCCCTCGATGGGCTCGATCGGCCGCGGACGGAGCACGGTGGCGACGACAGGAATGTCCTTGACGTCGCGGATCGCATCGGCAAGCGCCTCGTGGCGAGTTCCTTGCTCGGCCATCGTCAAGACGACGAGGTCCGAGATGAGGATGCGATAGGCGTTCAGGTAGCCCACGACGAGCTCCGGCGGCTGGTGGGCGCCGGCGACGAGCACGCGCTTCCGCGTCGCGACCGGTGGGATCGCGGCGCCGCTCCCGTCGAAGATCACGAACTCGGGCTCCCGGCCGAGCGCCTTCTGGACTCCCTCGGCGACGTTGCTCGTCCACGGCACGCCGGCGAGCCCGCCGCCCGCGCGCCGGCAGCCGATCGTCGGGACGCCGGAAAGCGCGGCGGTCTCGAGGTAGTCCGACGCAGCGTGAGCGCCTTCACGTGCGAGCTCCAGGAGATCGTCGACCGTCGGGCGGAGGTCGGCGACCTGCGGCTCCGCGGGGCCTCCACGTCCCATCGAGACGACGACGAGGTCGTGATCGTCGGCGAGCAGACGCGCAACGTACCCGGTGACGGCGGTCTTGCCGAGGCGCTTGCCGGTGCCGATCACGGCGAGCGACGGGAGCTCGAACGGCTCGTACTGCGGGACGCGAAGCGAGAAGTCCGCGCCCTCGTACGCGATCCCGAGCGCCAGGAACCGGCTTGCGAGCCGGAACCGCTCGCGTGGCCCGAGCACCGGCTCGTCCGAGACGTCCACAGCGACCTCGGGCTCGAACCGGGAGACAGCCTCCTCGAAGTCCGCCGCGACCGGGACGCCGTACTCGTCTCCGCCCACGAGCTTCTCCGTACCCCCGACCAGGAGCGCGCCCACGACGTCGTGCGGGATCTCGACCAGCGCATCGCGCACCACCGGCGCGTAGTGCTCCCCATCGATTAGCGCCAGAGCCCTCACCTGGTCGTCACCTCGCCCTCGATCCGGGCCGTGTACTTCTCGAACGCCCGGGTGTCGAGCGAGAACTGGATGATCCGCTCCTGCCCGTGGAACGGGTACTTGCGCCACACGTCCACGTGCTTGCCGTGAACCTCGATCACGTTGTAACAGGGCCTCGTGTTGCCTCGCAGCCGGATCGAGGAGACCGTGCCGGTGTTGACCACGAACATGTCCTCGAGGCGCCAGGCGTACGGAACGTGCTTGTGGCCCGAGAGCACGAGATCGACCTGCGCGCCCTGGAGGCACTCGATCACGTCGCCGGCGTCGTAGACGATGTTCCGCTCTCGCCCGGTTCCCGGCACCGGGAGGAGGTGGTGGTGCATGACGAAGATCCTGAAGTCCGCCGGCGGGGCGAACTGCTCCTCGATCCACGAGTACCGCGCGCGGCCGATCTGGCCGTGGTCGAGGTCCGGCTCGCTGGAGTCCACTGCGACGACGGTGATCTCTTCCATGCGCAGCACCGAGTGGCGGTCGCCGAAGAACTCCTCGAAGTGCAGATAGCCGACGTTTCGCGAGTCGTGGTTGCCCGGGATGACGACCATCTGGTCACAGTTCAGCCGGTCGAGGTACCCCCGCGCCATCAGGTATTCCTGCTTGAACCCGAAGGTCGTCAGGTCGCCAGAGCAGATGATCAGATCCGGTTCGAGCTCGTTGATCTCCGCGACCGCGCGCTCCATCAGGCTCGGCACGAAGTCGGGGCCACCGCAGTGGATGTCCGAGATGTGGGCGATCGTCCTGTCGCGGCCCGGCATGCTCGAAGTGTAGGGCGTCGGCGATCAGGGGCGATGTCCGAGGCTCCCGCTACTCTCAGCTGCGGGTGGTCGAAAAAGTTCCGGATTTCCAGGCATATCGTGGAGAGGGGCAGCCGTGCTTCGCGCACGAGGTCGAGCTCGAATGCGCGAAGCTCCTCGACTACTACGAGATTCCGTGGATGTACGAGCCACACACGTTCGTGCTCGAGAGGGGCCCGGACGGCCGGGTGATCGAGGCGTTCGCGCCGGACTTCTACCTCCCCGAGCAGGAGCTCTATGTCGAGCTGACCGTGATGAAGCAGTCGCTCGTCACACGGAAGAACCGCAAGCTGCGGAAGCTTCGTGAGCGGTATCCCGGAGTGAACGTGAAGCTCTTCTATCGTCGGGACATCGAGCGACTGGCACAGCGATACCGTCTGGATCTGGCCTCCTAGCGTCCGAACCGGACGCACGCATCGGCGAGGTCTATCTCTCCGCCGAGGACATCCGGGCCCGCGTCGGCGAACTCGGAGCCACGATCGCGGCCGACTACGAGGGCCGCGAGCCGATTCTCGTCGCCTCGCTGAAGACGGCCACCGTCTTCCTCTCCGACCTCTCCCGCGCGCTGCCGATTGCACACAACCTCGACTTCATCGCTCTGGCCGGCTACGAGGGCAACGGGGGCGGCGGAGCGCGCGTGCGCCTTCTGAAGGACCTCACGCTGAGCATCAAGGGCCGGGACGTGCTCCTCGTCGAGGACGTCGTCGACACCGGAATGACACTCAACTTCCTCGTCAAGACGCTCGCGCTGCGCGAGCCGGCCTCTCTTGCCGCCGTGGCGCTCCTCGACCGGCCCTACCGGCGCCTCGTGGAGGATCTTCCCGTCAGGTACGTCGGCTTCACGGTGCCGGACGAGTTCTTCGTCGGCTACGGGTTCGACCTCGACGGCCGCTGGCGCAACCTCCCGGACCTGCGCCTGCTGCGCTGACGAGAAACGACCGGCCGCCCTGAGGGCGGCCGGCGCCGTCGGGAGACGACAGTGCCGCAAGCCAAGAGCGCGCGAGGCTTGCAGCGCGGAAACTATAAGGGCACTGCTTGCAAAATGGGGGCTTCTCGCCCCTCGGGCCTACAGGTAGCCGAGCGGATCGACGGCCGCACCGTTGACCCGGACCTCGAAGTGGAGGTGTGCGCCGAAGCAGTGGCCGGTGCAGCCGACGTAGCCGATCGTCTGCCCCTGCGCCACGGATCCGCCGCCCACGACGAAGCTCGACTGGTGGGCATAAGCGGTTGCGACGCCGTTGCCGTGGTCGATGATGATCAGGTTCCCGTAGCCGCCCATCCAGCCGGCGTAGATGACATTGCCCGACGCCGACGCCTGGATCGGCGTCCCGTAGCCGGCGGCGATGTCGATGCCCTCGTGCATCCGGCCCCAGCGCCAGCCGAAACCGCTGACCACGGCGCCTCCGACCGGCCAGATCATTCCGCTCGCCGAAACCGTCCCGTCGCCCGTGCTGGAGTAGCTCGGGCCCGACTGGGCCGCGTTGATCCTGGCAGCCAGCTGAGCGCTGACCTTGAGCAGCTCCTCTGCCCTACCCTCGTAGCGCTCCGCGGCATCGTGGGCCTCGTCTCTTGCCTGGCGCTTGTCGCTCCGCGCCTCCGCGAGCCCCTGGCGCGAGATCAGCAGCTGGTCGAAGACGGCGCGCTGCTGCTGCGTCCTGATCTCGACGACACGCGTGACGGCGGCGACTCGCGCCTTCGTCCTCCCCGTGCGCTGCTTGAGCTCCCGCATGTGGTCCCGCGCGCCGGTCACGTGCCGCACGACCCGCCGGTCCTGCTCTGCGATCGAGTCGAGATAGTCGATCTGGTCGAGCGCGTCGCTGAAGCTCCCAGCCTCGAGGACGATGTCGAGCGTGCTCGGATCCTCTCCCTCGTAGATCGCCACGAGGCGGTCGGCGAGTCGCATCTGTGCGACCGCGTACTGCCCGCGCAGATACGCGAGGCGCTCGCTCTGGATGCGGTACAGCGCCTTGACCGCCTCGAGCTTCCGCTGGTGTAGCGCGAGATCCTCCTCGAGCGCGGCCAGCCGGCTGGAGACGTCTCCGACCTCGGCCTCGAGCGCCTGGATCCGCTGCGAGACCGACGCGATCTCCGCGCGGAGCGCCTCCTCACGTGCGCGGGCCTGGTCCGCCTTCGATTGCAGCGACTGCGCCTGGTCGTCGAGCCGCTGCTTGCGGTCGTAAAGGCTCCCCGACGCGGGAGCCGCGACGAGCAATACGAAGACGAGGCTGCAGACGAGTAGTCGAGCCATAGGGACCGTGTTCGCGAACCGGGGAGACCTCCCTCCCAAGCCCGGAATTCGCGGAATCCTACCCGTCGGATCGGCTAGATGGGAGCCTTGGCGGCGAAAACTGCTGCTCTAGGGCCTCTTTTGTGGCCTCGGATGGCAACAGCGCCGCCGCCTGCCGCCGGAGCGGATAGACCTGCTTCCGGTAGTCCTCGTCGGTGATCTTGCCCGTACGGTGGTCGAATTCGAGCTCTTTGAGCTCGGCGAGGACCCGATCTCGCTCTTCTGCGGCCGCCAGCGCCTCGTCGGTGGGAGCCGGCGGCGCAGGCGGCTCGTTGGCCCGCAGGAACGGGACCGCCACGAAGACGACCGCGGCCGCCGCCAGCAGCGCGCCGAGCAGGAGCTCGGTGCTCACACGCGGGCGAGTGCCTCGCTGCGGCCGTAGCGCACCGCCAGCCGCCGCTGCTCCCGAGCATCCGGCCAGAGCGCGATCGCGGCGCCGGCGAGGAAGACGAAGCCGGCGATCCAGATCACGTTGACCAGCGGCTTCACGAGCGCCCGAAGGAAGAGCGTGCCGTCGGGGTCGATCTGGTCGGCGATCAGGAACAGGTCCTCCCCGTTCAGCCGGTCGGACCGGATGGCCGCCTCGTTGGAGACCTGCTGCTCGGCGAAGTAGCGGTTCTTGCCCGGCCGCAGCGTTCCGAGCGACTCGCCGTTTCGTGAGACGTCCACGAGCGCTCTGATCTCCTGTGCATTTGCTCCGCGCGACTCCTCGATGCCCCGGTAACGGAGGTCGTAGCCTCCGACCGACAGCGCCTGTCCCGGCCGCAGCCGCTGGTCGGCGACGGTGTCGTAAGCGCTGGAGCCGACGACGCCGATCGCGAGGAGCACGATCGACGCATGGACGACATAGCCGCCGTACCGCCGGCGGTTGCGGCCGACGAGCGAGGTGAAGGCGCCCATCCAGGACGAGCTGCCGAGCGCGTGCCGTGCCCGTGTCCCGCGCACGAACTCGAGCACGATCGACGCGAGGACGAAGGCGCAGAAGGTGTAACCGACGAGGCCGGGTATCGACGAGCCCGCGCCGAATGCGATCAGGATCGCGCCGAACGCGAGCGCCACGCCCGCGGGCCACGCGAACGTCCTCCCCAGGCCGCGCAGCGACGCCCGGCGCCAGGCGATCAGTGGCCCGATCCCCATGAGTAGGAGCAGCGGCAGGCCGAAGGCCCTGAGGAAGAAGTTGTAGTACGGCGGGCCCACCGTGACTGGCTCGCCGCGCAGCGCCTCGGTCAGGATCGGGTAGAGAACGCCCCAGAGGATCGTCAGGCAGAGCGCGATCAGCAGCAGGTTGTTGTAGAGGAAGGTGGCCTCACGCGAGATGGGCGACTCGAGGCGGGTCTTCGAGCGGAGCAGCGGAAGCCGGGACAGGACGAGCAGGATCGACCCGGCCAGCACGATCCCGATGAAGCCGAGGAACCACGGCCCGATCGAGCTCTCCGTGAAGGAATGGATCGAGCTGATGATCCCGGAGCGCGTCAGGAAGGTTCCGAACAGGGCAAGCGCGAAGGCCCCGATCACGAGGACGACGTTCCAGATCTTCAGCATCCCGCGCTTCTCCTGGATCATCACGGAGTGCAGGAACGCCGTCGCCGCGAGCCATGGCATCAACGCCGCGTTCTCGACGGGATCCCACGCGAAGTAGCCGCCCCAGCCCACCTCGACGTAGGCCCAGTGGGCGCCGAGGAGCTGGCCGAACCCGAGAAACGTCCAGGCGAGGAGCGTCCACCGGCGGGTGACGACGATCCAGAGCTCGTCGTTCCGCCGCGCCGCCAGAGCGCCCATCGCGAAGGCGAAGGGGATCGTCAGCCCGACGAACCCGAGATAGAGCATCGGCGGGTGGGCGAGCATGTACGGGTTCTGGAGGCTCGGGTTGAGGCCCGCCCCATCCGAAACCCCCGACTGCGTCGCGAACGGGCTGGACACCGCGACGAGCATGAACGCGAAGAACGTGATCACGCCGCCGAGGATCGGCACGGACCACGCGAGGAGGGTCGGCGCCGATCGCCGAGCGAGCAGCACCGCGACGGCGGAGAAACCCGTGAGGATCAGGAGCCACAGGAGCAGCGACCCTTCCTGGCCACCCCAGAAGGCCGAGATCGTGTAGCCGAGTGGCAGATCGCGGCTGGTGTGGTCGGCGACGTAGACGAAGCTGAAGTCGTTTTGGACGAGGGCCACGAGCAGGACGAGCGAGCCGACGAGGGCGGCAGCGAAGGAGGCGACGACCGCGTTCTGCGCGGATTCGGCGAGCCGCCGACGCCGCTGCCAGGCGGCCAGCGCCCCCGCTACGACCGCGTACAGGGCCAGCCCGAGGCAGACGATGAGCGCTGCGCGCCCGAGCTCGGGCATTAGTGCTCCTTCAGGTGATGCTGCCGAGCTTCTGGGTCGTGAGCACCAAGCCAGAGCGCGCACTCCGACGAGCCAAGGCTAGGCAGCCTTGGTGAGGAGGAGGGTCGGCTCTGGCGCAGCGTGATCGCGGGCCAGAAGCCGGCGTGTGTCGCCTGGAGGAGCACTAAGTCTCTTTCTTAGAGGAGTACTTCGAGGGGCACTTCGTGACGAGCGTGCCGGGGGCGCCGACGAAGGTGCCGTTCCGGAGCCGGCCCTTCAGGGAGATGTCGCGGCCGACCTTGAACATGTCGGGCACCGAGCCCGTGTAGGTGACCGGCAGCCGGACCGACGAGCTGCCCTCGATGTCCTCGATGCGAAATCGGATCGTCCGACCGCTTCGCTGGACCGGCGCTACGACCTTGCCGACGACCGTGATCTCGCCCGTGCGGCCGTTCAGCTGGCTCGGCCGAAGCTGCGGCGTCCCGCCGGCGATCGAGGTGTAGAGCAGGAAGACGGCCAGCATCGCGGCCACGGAGAGCGCGATTACGAGGCGGGCGGGGCTGGAACGGCGCGCCACGCCGTCAGTCTAGCCCTGGTGAGATCAGCCCTTTGTGAGATCAGCCTTCGCGGCTGGGAGCGGGGCGCCGCCGGTCCGGGATCCGGTACCCGTGCTCCTCGCACAGGCTGCCCGGCGTGTCCTCGGTCAGCGCGTCGCAATAGCCCTTCCCGTACGCAGCCCGCATGAAGGCGGCCACGATCTCGAGATTCCACTCGCCGACGTCGGCCGCCTCGCGCCAGAGGTCCATCAGGCGGAGGTCGATGTCGAGCTCGAGCAGATCGATTCTGGAGGGGCGTTTGGCCATAGCGCTCAGGGTAGGAACGGCATCGGACGCCATCCGTTGTGGTTTACGGTCAGGGCATGGGCGAGCTTCGATTCGGGCCGGCGCGCATCCCTTCGCGCGAATCGCCGGAAGAGGCGGTCGCGCTCCTCCAGGAGCGCGGCTATTCCGCCTGCGAGATCGACTTCGAGGGCAAGTTCTGGATGGACTACCCCTGGGCGGAGCGGCTCGGAGAGCTCGCGCGGGACGCGGGCATAGTCCTCTCGGTCCACGCGCCGATCGCCGGCTTTGTGGGCCACGCCGAGCGCGGCAAGAAGCTGAACATGGCGATCGGCATGCTCGACCACTCGGCGGGAATCGCTCTCGCCGCCGGCGCCGAGCTGGTCGTGTTCCATCCGGGCTTCCTGCTCGGGCGTGAGCGCGAGCAGGCGCTCGACGATGTCGTCGAGCAGGCGGGAGAGCTGCGTGAGCGCCTGGAGAAGAAGGGCCGCGGCGTGCCGTTCGGGGTCGAGGTCATGGGCCGGGTGCGCGAGCTCGGGACGATCGACGACGTGCTCGCGATCGCGGAGCGAGTGCCCTGGGTCCGCCCCGTGCTCGATTTCGCCCACATGCACGCGACCTCGGACGGCGCGTTCACCGAGGTCGCCGCATTCTCCGATGTCCTCGGCCGCGCGGACGCGCTCCTTCCAGCGGACGCCCCGTTCCATATCCACTTCTCGGACATCGCCTACGCGAACCGAAACGAGACGAAGCACCTCCCTTACGGAGAGGGCACCCTCCGCGCCGAGCCGTTGGCGGAGGCGCTCTCGCAGCTCAAGCGGCCCGCGACGGTGATCAGCGAATCTCCGGACGAGGAGAGCCACCAAGCAATCCGGGAGATTCTGCTGGCGGCTGCAAGCTCGCGCTAGCCGGGCCCAGAGACGACGAGGCGCAGTCCCGCGTCGTACTCGTCGAACTCGCGTAGATGACCGTGGCGCGCATCCCATGATCCGTCCTGGAGGTCACGCGCAACCGCCGCCACCACGCGGTCCACCACCTCCGAAGGCATCCGTGCGAAGCCAGAGGTTGCGTTGCGCGCCTGGGCGTCGAGGACCCGCTCGGGATGAGCCCAGAACGAACCAAGCGACCAGTCGGGCGTATCGCGCGGAATCGGCACCTCGCGCACGTCGACCTCCGCGCCGAGCCATCGACTGAGCGTGTCGAGCGGGGGGAAGATGCGCCGATCGAGCTCAGCGACCTCCGGGAGGTAGTCCTCCATCAGCCACATGCGGCCGCTGACCTCGGGGTCGTAGGTGAGGATCACGACGGGGCCGCGTGCGACGCGGCGCATCTCTCTGACCCCCCGCTCCTGGTCCTCGTCCCAGTGGTGGATCGTCAGAACCGCCATTGCGGCGTCCATGCTTCGATCGTCGAAGGGCAGTGGGTACGCCCCGCCGATGATCGCCGGCGGCAGCCCCGGGTCCCGCTGGGCAACCATCACCTCGCTCGGCTCGACCGCGAGAACGTGTCGGTCAGGCGGCTCGTACGAGCCCGCGCCGGCGCCGACGTTCACGATCGTGCGTGCGCCACCCAGCGCAGCGTGGATCAGCGCCGCGATCCGTGGATCCTCCCGGCGTGTGACTGCGTACTCAGCCCCGATCGCGTCGTAGCGGGTGCCGAGCATCAACGCTGGAGGCCGCCGCTACGCGGCGCTCTCGGCGACGTCGCCGGCGCGAAGCTCCTCGAGGCGACGCTCGAAGACCTCGATCTCCTCGAACCGCTCGCGTTCCTCCAGGAACTGAATCATCGCCTCGAGCGGATCCGACAGGAACCGGCTGTACTCGCTTCGCTCGAGGATGTCGATCGCCTCCTGCAGGAGGGCCTCGGCCTCCTCGTCCCTGCCCTGTTGGGCGCGGACGAGTGCGAGCGACAGCTTCGTCGATGCCTGTGAGCTGACGTCCTGCGGGCCGACCGTCTCCACGGCCTTCAACGCGTAGAGCTCCGCCTCGTCGAGCTTCCCCTGGTCGAGCAGGACCTCGGCGAGGAAGCGTTGCACCTCGCAGAGCGTTCCCCTGTCCTCGAGCGGCTTCAGGATCCGGATGCCCTCTCGTGCGAGCTTCTCCGCCTTCTCGAGGTCGCCGGTCCGGCGGACGCTGGACGCGATCCGGAGCATCGCTCGAGCCAGGTGGGTCGCCGCGCCGACTTCCTCGAAGAGGTCGCGCGCCCTTTCGTACTCCTCCAGTGCCTCGTCGTCCCGGTGGCGCCACCCGTAGAGCTCACCGGACTGCATGTACGCGTGCGCCCGCGCCGTGAGCGATCCGCTCTCCTCGGCGAGCGCCTTGGCCCGCTCGATCAGCGGCTCCGCCCGATCGTCCTCCTGGCGCGACGTGTAGATGCCGGCGAGGGAGAGCAGCGCCTCGCTCTCGAGGTCCGCACGGCCCATCCGCCGAGCGATCTCGAGCTGCTCCTGCGCGTATCCCTCTCCCTCGGTGAGCCGCCCGCGCCACCAGGCGACGGTGTTGAGCACCTCGAGCGCGAAGACCTTGCTCTCGTCGCGCTCGGCGACCGCGAGGGCCTCTCGTGCCAGCTCCTCGCCGCGGCTGACGTCCCCCTCGCGGAAGATGCTGACTTCGGCGAGGGCGACAAGTGCGCGGGCCTCGAGATCCTTGTCTCCCTCCTCCCGCGCGAGCCGGAGGACCTCCTGCATCTCCGGGGAGACGACCGGGAACTCGCTCATCCGCCACGCGGCCCTCGCGGCCTGGAAGCGCCGCTCGAGCGTCGGCTCGAGCTCGACGGCCCGGACGAGCAGCTTGCGCGCGGTCGCGTTCGCCTCGCGCGCGAGCGCGCGGCGGCCGGCCTCTTCCAAGGCGGCTGCGGCCTCGGTCGCAAGACGCTCCGGCGGCGATCCGTCGAGCTCCGCGAGCAGAGCCGTTGCGTGGTCGAGGTGGTACGCGCGGATCTCCAGCAGCTCCTCGCCGGCGCGCTTTCGCAGCCACTCGGCGAAGCGCTGGTGGTATCCGGCGCGGGCCGCCTTCGAGAGGCCGCTGTACGCGACCTCGCGGATCAGCACGTGCTTGAACTTGAACGCCTGCTCGCCGGAGATCGACGAGCGAACCTCCGGGAGCACGAACTCGCGGAGGTGGAGGTCCTCGAGGAGCGGGTCGATGTCGGTTCCCTCGAGGACGAGCTCTCCCAGCGCGCCCTTCCAGAAGATCCGACCCATGACCGCCGCACCCTGCAGCAGCTCCTTCCCGCCCGGTGGCAGGTGGTCGATCCGGGCTGCGATGAGCGCTTGAAGTGTGTCGGGGATCCGCTCGACACCGCCACCGTTCGCCTCCGAGAGCATCCGGACGGTCTCCTCGACGAAGAGCGGGTTGCCTTCGGTCTTGTCCAGGAGCGCCTGGCGCGAGCCGACCGCCAGATCACCGTCGAGCAGCGCTTCGACCAGCGCCTCGCTGTCGGCCCGGCCCAGCGGCTCGAGCTCGATCGCCGTCGCGCGCACGCGGCCTCCGCTCCAGCCTGGGCGCAGGTCGAGGAGCTCGGGCCGGGCCAGGCAGAGCAGCAGGATCGGGACGTTCTTGACCCAGGTGGACATGTGCTCGATCAGCTCGAGCAGCGCATCTTCCGCCCAGTGGATGTCCTCGAAGACGAGCACGAGCGGCTGCGGCTCGGCCAGCTTCTCCGCCCACTCGCGCGCCGCCCACGCGATCTCCTGCTGATTCCGCTCGCCCTTGACCGCCTCGAGGACGCCGGAGGCGAGCGCGAGCAGGTCGGCCACCGCCTCGTCGGGGCAGCAGTCGCGCAGCTTCTCGAGCGCGTCGTCGAGCGGGTCGTCGTCCGCGATTCCGGCGGCCGTCTTGACCATGTCCGAGAGAGCCGAGTACGTGACGCCCTCGCCGTAGGGAAGGGCGCGGCCGTAGAGCACCGTGGCACCCTCGAGACTGCCGACGAACTCGTTCGTCAGGCGGCTCTTCCCGACGCCGGGGTCGCCGTAGATCGTGAACAGGTGAGCACGCCGGTCCCGGACGGCACGGCTGTACGTGTTCTCGAGCAGGTCGAGCTCGGCGTCCCGGCCGACGAGCGGCGCCCGCCGGACTCCGGCCCGGTCCGGGCCACCCGTGAGGCAGATGATGCGCCAGGCCCAGACGGGTTCTGCGCGGCCGCGGATCTCCACGGGCCCCTCGTCCTCGACCTCGAACCGGCCGAGCGTGAGCCGGTGCGCGCCAGGGCCGATCATGATGCTGTTGACCGGTGCCGCCTGCTGCAGCCGCGCGGCAATGTTCAGGGCCTCACCGGTGGCGAACGTGGACTCCGATTCGTCGTCGACGACGACCTCGCCGGACTCGATCCCGATCCGGACGTCGATACCCAGCTCACGCACCGATTCGAGGATGCTGAGCGCCGCGCGAACCGCGCGCTCGGCGTCGTCCTCGTGCGCCTGCGGGATCCCGAACGCCGCCATCACCGCGTCCCCGGCGAACTTCTCCACGATCCCGCCGTGGGTCATGACGCAGTGAGACGCCCTGTCGAAGTACTGCTGTACGCGCCGGCGCGCGACCTCCGGATCGATTCCGGTGATCATCGCTGTCGAGCCGACGAGATCGACGAACAGGACTGTTGCGAGCTTGCGCTCCACCCTTCAAGTGTATGAACGAATGAGGACGCCGGAAAACTCCCGCTCTCGCGAGTTTTTCAGGCTGTCTTGGGCCGCCAGGCGCGATGCCGCACCGTTATCGAGCGCACGGTTCCGGGGATAGAGTCCTCCGCCTGTGCTCGATCCAAAGGTGTTCAAGGCGTACGACGTTCGCGGGATTCACCCGACCGAGCTGGACGAGGACGGCGCGTACGCAATCGGCCGCGCTTACGTGGAGGTGTTCGGGCCACGTCGGATCGCGGTGGGCCGCGACATGCGAGTCTCGGCTCCTTCCATGGCCGCCGCGCTGATCCGTGGAGTGACCGAGGCCGGAGCCGACGTCCTCGACCTCGGCCTCGTCGGCACGGAGATGGTCTATTTCGCGGTCGGCGAGCTCGAGCTTGACGGCGGCGTGGCAGTCACGGCCTCGCACAACCCCAAGGAGTACACGGGGATGAAGATCGTCCGTCGCGGGGCGCTGCCCGTCGGCGGAGACTCGGGGCTGCTCGAGATCCGCGATAGGGCCATGGCGCTAGAAGACACGTCCGAGGGACAGTCACTCGGACACGTCCAGGAGCACGACGTCTGGCCCGCCTATGTCGAACGCGTCCTCTCGTTCGTGGACATGCCGGCCATCAAGCCCCTCCGCGTCGTCATCGACGCCGCGAACGGGATGGCCGGCGTCATGCTCCCGCCGGTGCTCGAGCGCCTCCCGATCGAGGCGATCCGCTGCTATTTCGAGCCGGACGGGACCTTTCCGAACCACGAGCCCAATCCGCTGCTCCCCGAGAACCGTGCGTTCATCGTCGAGCAGACGACGACCGAGGGCGCCGACTTCGGCGTGGCGTTCGACGGCGATGCCGACCGCTGTTTCTTCGTGGACGACGAGGGCGAGTTCGTCCCTGGAGACTTCGTGACCGCGCTGCTCGCCGAGTCCGTGCTGGCGAAGAGCCCGGGCGGAAAGATCATCTACGACCTCCGCGCCAGCTGGGCCGTCCCGGAGACAGTCGAGGAGGCCGGTGGCACCCCGCTGATCAACCGCGTCGGCCACGCGTACATCAAGCACCGCATGCGCGAGGAGGAGGCCGTCTTCGGCGGCGAGGTGTCGGGCCACTACTACTTCAGCGAGTTCAGCCAGGCGGACTCGGGCGTCGTGCCGTTCCTCCTCATGCTCGAGCTCGTCTCGCGCCGCGGCCAGAAGCTGTCCGAGATCCTGCGGCCCTACCGCGAGCGGTACTTCATCACCGGAGAGCTGAACACTCCGGTGCCCGACGTCGCGCTCAAGCTCGAAGAGCTGAAGGAACGGTTCGGGCGCCAGGGGGAGGTCTCGCACCTCGACGGGATCTCGGTGGACGCCGACGACTGGCACTTCAACGTCCGCCCGTCGAACACCGAGCCGCTCCTGCGTCTCAACCTCGAGGCCCGCTCGAAGGAGCTGATGGAGCAGAAGCGCGACGAAGTGCTCGACGTCATCCGTGCTTGAGGCCGGGCGAGTAACCGACCGCAAGCAGCCGTTCAAGCTCTCGGCGCTCACCCGTGTCGGCTTCTCCGACACGGACGCCCAGGGGATCGTCTACTACGGCCGCTACCTCCCGTACTTCGACACGGCCCGTGTCGAATACCACCGGCACCTCGGCCAGCTGTACACCAGCCCCGACGAGGAGCGCCAGTTCGTCATGCGCGCGACCAACGTCGAGTACCTGGCGCCGGCGCGGTTCGACGACCTGATCGAGGTCTTCATCCGGGTCGCGCGGCTCGGCCGGACGAGCATCACGTACGAGTGCGCCGCGTACCGGGTCGAGGACGACGTGCTGATGGTGACGGCGAACCAGACGCTCGTGCTGGTCGACCTGGACGAGCGAAGGCCCTGCCCGATCCCGGAGTGGTACCGCGAGCGGATCCAGGAGTTCGAAGGCGCCGCCCTCGACAGCTAGGCGGCGCCTCGACTCAAGCGGCTCTCACCCGAGAGAACTGGAGCCGCGCGCCCATCCGACGAGCGGACGGGCGCGGCAGCTGCCCTCTCCCCCTGCACTCGTTGTAGTCCGGACGCTCGCGGCGTCTATCCCTCGTTCGAGGTACCCCTCCCGTTCGAGGGATCATCCCCCAAAAGGGTGATTTGCCCCATTAGCGGGGCTTTTTGGCTTCCCGACGCACCCGTTCGAGGCGGCGAATCCCTCGAATGAGGGATCAGCTCGGTGTAACTCGGTAGGCGTCGAAGACGGAATCGACGTTGCGGAGCGAGCTGAGCAGGCCGCGAAGCGACTTCACGTCGCCGACCTCGGCCGTGTACCAGTTCTTCGCCAGCTGGTCCTCCACGGTGCCGCCGTACGAAACGATGTTCGACCCGTGCTCGGCAAACGTCCTCGCGACGTCCTCGAGCAGCCGAGGGCGATCCCAGGCGTCGACCGCGATCTGCACCCGGAAGCTCTTCGTCGAGCCGCCGTCCCAGCTCACCGGAGTGAACCGCTCCGGGTTACGGCGCAGCGCGCGGACGTTCGGGCAGTCCTCGCGGTGGATCGTGATTCCCTTGCCCAGCGAGATGTAGCCGACGATCTCGTCGCTCGGCACCGGCGTGCAGCACTTCGCGAGCCGGACGAGGACGTCCTGGATGCCCTCGACGTTGATGCCGAGCTGGGTGCTCCCGACCGCCTCTGCCGACCTCGTCGGCTTGAGCGGGACCGTGTCCTCCTCTGCGACCTCGGTCGTCTTCAGGCGCTGGAGCACCTTGTTGACGATCTGACTCGTCGGGAGCTTCCCGGAACCGAGGGCGAGATAGAAATCCTCGGCCTTCCTGAAGCCCGCCTCCCGGATCACCTGGGCGAGGACGGCGGAGCCGGCGATCTTGCGGTACGGCAGCTTCTGCGCCTTCAGGGCTTGCTCGAGTGCCTCGCGGCCCCTCTGCTCGGTCTCCTCACGCGTCTCGCGCGAGAACCACTGGCGAATCTTGTTTCGAGCACGGGAGGACTTCGCGAGCGTCAGCCAGTCGCGTGACGGGCCTCGCCCGCTCTTCGTCGTCAGGACCTCGACGAAGTCGCCGCTCTGGAGCGAGTAGTGCAGCGGCACGATGCGACCGTTGACGCGCGCGCCGACCGTCTTGTGACCGACGTCCGTGTGCACGGCGTAGGCGAAGTCGATCGGCGTCGAGCCCGCAGGGAGCATCTTCACCTCGCCCTTGGGCGTGTAGACGTAGACCTCGTCGACGAACAGGTCGCCGAGCATCGACTTCTTGTACTCGCGGGGATCGGACTCGTCGTTCCAGTCGCGAAGCTGGCGAACCCAGGCGAGCCAGCGCTCGTCGGGCTTCCGGCCCTTCCCTCCACGCTTGTACAGCCAGTGCGCGGCGACGCCGAGCTCGGCCGTCTCGTGCATCTCCTTGGTGCGGACCTGGATCTCGAGCGGCCGCCCCTGCGGCCCGATCACGGTCGTGTGGAGGGCGCGGTAGCCGTTCAGCTTCGGCATCGCGATGTGGTCCTTGAAGCGGCCGGGCATCGGCTTCCAGAGCGAGTGGATCAGGCCCAGCGCGCCGTAGCAGTCGCGCGTCCCCTCCTCCGCTGAGCGCTCGACGATGACGCGCATCGCGGTGAGGTCGTAGATCTCGTTGAACTCCTTGCCCTTCCGGGCCATCTTGTCGTAGATGGAGTAGAAGTGCTTGGCGCGGCCAGAGATGTCCGCCGGGATGTCGACCTTGTCGAGCTCGCGCTGAAGGACGTAAGCGGCTTCGCGGACATGCTCTTCTCGGTTGGCGCGCCGCTCGTTGACCATCGCCTTGATCTCCGTGTACTTGCGCGGGTGCAGCGCCTCGAAGGCGAGATCCTCGAGCTCCCACTTCATCTGGTGGATCCCGAGCCGGTGCGCGAGCGGCGCGTACACCTCGAGCGCCTCCCGTGCCTTCTGGACCTGCTTCTGCTTGCCGAGGTACTCGATCGTGCGGAGGTTGTGGAGCCGGTCGGCGAGCTTGATGAAGATGACCCGGAGGTCCTCCGCCATCGCCAGGACCATCTTCCGGTAGTTCTCGGCCTGGGCCTGCTCGCGGCTCTGGAAGGTGACGCGCGTCAGCTTCGTGACGCCGTCGACGAGCTGGGCGATCTCTTCGCCGTACTCGGCCTTGACGTCGTCGAGCGTGACCTCGGTGTCCTCGACGACGTCGTGGAGCAGCGCTGCGGCGATCGTCTCGTCGTCAAGCTGAAGCTCGGCGCAGATGCGCGCGACCGAGTACGGATGGTGGATGAACTCCTCGCCGGACCGCCGCTGCTGGCCCTCGTGAGCGGCCGCGGCGAAGCGGAATGCGCGAGCGATCAGGTCGCGATCGAGGTCCGGGTTGTACTCGGCGACCTCGGCGATGAGCTCGTTGATGAGGTCTTGATGTCGTTCCGGAGCCTCGAGCAGCGTCATGTACGAATGGTACTCCGCAGGTAGGAGCTGACCTTCCGGCCGCGAAAACACCCGGTCCATGCGAACTTCACTCCGTCAGAGACGCAGGATCCTGGCTCTTGCCCGGCTGCTCGCGAGCCTCGACTCCCAGGCCCGCCGCGAGCGGTTCTGGGAGCCACGGAAGGCCTAGGCAGCCTCCGCGACCACAGCGGGCTCGGCCTCCAGCAGCGCGCGGAAGGCGTCCGACTCGAGCAGCTGCCGCCTAGGCGCCCCTGCCTCCAGGCCGAGCTCGGCGAAAATCGCCTGCGCAGTCGCGTCTCTCGCCGAGGCGTCCTTGCGGAACTCCTCGGCCAGCCACTCACGGAGGCTCTCGTGCCGCTCGAGCGTCTCGAGGATCTGACGCACGACGAGCTGCGGAGCGACCGTGCCATTCCAGCGGTTCTCCTCGAGCCGGAAGAGCACGTCGTGCCGCACCTCGCGCCGCGCCCGGTCCGCATGGCGGCCGAGGCCGAACGCGATCGCCGAGCCGGCCGGCCGGTCGCGGTGGCGCACGCGGAAGCGAAGATGCTTTCCGTCCGCCGTCGGCGTCACCTCGGAGAGATCGCACGACGGGAGGAGAAGCGTCACCCCCGGGTTGCCGAGGCCGAATGGCGCCAGCTGGCCGAGCTCGGTGGAGAGGTCGAGGGTCAGCTCCTCGCCGGACACGACGGCATCCACAGCGATCCGCGGCTGGAGGTCCTCCTCTGGAAGCTCCGCGTCGACGGCCTCGGCGAAGGCCTCCGCGAAGGCTCCGAGCCTGGCAGGGTCGATCGACAACCCCGCGGCGGCGCGGTGCCCCCCGAACCGCGAGAGATGCTCGGAGCAGGCGCCGAGAGCACCATGGAGGTCGAACGACGGGATCGACCTTCCGGATCCCTTCCAGTCGCCGTCGGTTCCCGCGATCAGGACGACGGGCCGGTTGAACCGCTCGACGAGCCGCGAAGCGACGATCCCGATCACGCCCTCGTGCCAGTCCTCGTGCGCGACGACGTAGCCGCGGCGCCGCTGACGGCTCTCCGGCCATGCCTCGACCTGCGCGACCGCCTCCCGGACGATTCTGTCCTCGACCGCCTGCCGCTCCCGGTTCAGCTCCTCGAGCCGGCCCGCGAGCTCGGCGGCCTCGGTGTCGTCCGCGGTCAAGAGCAGCTGGAGCGCGGTTTCGGGATGCGATAGCCGCCCGGCGGCGTTGATCCGAGGCGCCAGGCGGAACCCCACTGCGCCGGCGTCGACGGCGGCAGGGTCGACACCGGCCGAGCGCATGAGCGCCCGCAGCCCAGGCTTCTGCGTCCGTGCGAGCGCCTTCAGCCCGGCACGCGCCAGGTAGCGGTTCTCGTCCACGAGCGGAACGACGTCCGAGATCGTGGCGATGGCGACCAGATCCAGGTGCCGCCGCAGCTCCTCCGACCCGGCCCCGAGCAAGGCCTGGCCGAGCTTGTAGACGACTCCCGTGCCACAGAGCTCGGGGAAGGGGTAGTCGGACGGCCTGGTCGCGACGATCGGGCAGTCCGGCAGCTCGTCGCCCGGCCGGTGGTGGTCGGTGATGACGACGTCGAGCCCAAGCTCCTTCGCCCGGGCGACTTCGGCCGCGGCGGTGATCCCGCAGTCGACGGTGACGACGAGCCCGCATCCGTTCTCAGCCAGCCTGTCGAGCGTCTCGCCGGAGACGCCGTAGCCCTCCTCGAACCGGCTCGGGAGATGCCAGGAGACGTCGGCACCGAGCTCGCGCAGGACGAGGACGGCAAGCGCCGTGGCGCAGATGCCGTCCGCGTCGTAGTCGCCGTGCACGCAAATGCGCTGTTTCGACGCAATAGCGGCGCGAATTCTTTCGCATGCCGCGTCCATGTCGCCGAGCAGCCGGGGGTCGTGGCCCGGATCCGCCCCGGCCAGGAATGCCCGCGCCGTGGCGGCGTCGCCGTGCCCGCGCCGGAGGAGCACTCGAGCGGTCGTCTCGCTGATTCCGAGCTCCTGAGCCAGCTGGGCCGACTCCCGGTGCGAGCACGAGGTGATCGTCCAGGTTGCCTCGTGCATCGCGGATGAACACCGTAGGGAGGCCGCCGGACAGCATCTGCCCGACGTATCCTCAGGGCAGGTGAGCGATGCGAACTACGAGTCCGGCGACGACTACGTCGTGCAGTTCCTGGGGTACAGGTTCGCGTTCAATGCCGAGGATTTCGAGGAGCGCGTGATCGGGGCCGCCGTCAAGCTCGGGCTGGTCGGCAGCAACGACCTCGAGGAGGAAGAGGCCGCGGACCTGGTCGAGCTGACCGCGGACCAGCGGATCGAGGAGGCGCGGAGCGAGCTCGGCCGCTACCTCGTCCGGCACTGGGAGGCGCTGGCGGCCGTGGACGGCGAGTCGCTCGTCTACTGGCTGCGGAAGCTCGTCTTCCGCGGCGCGTGGCTCGACCAGCGGGTCAAGCTCGGGCTGCTGGACGTGGACTTCGACGAGGACGTCGCGGAGTTCGGCTACCGGGATCCCCGCGGCGACCGGGCCCTCCTCGAGCTCGCTCCCGTGCCCTCGTGGCACGAGCTGCAGTTCCGGCGCTAGAGCATCTACGGCACGGCGTCGGGATCGAGGAGGACGGCCTCGATGTCCCACCGGCCCGCGCAGGCGGCCGGTTGCACATGCGCCTGGCCTCCGGCAAACGCCCCGAGGCTGAAGAAGACCTCCGCTTCGACGCCCTCGCTATCCGCTCCAACGAAGCGGTAGCCGGCGGCGGTCACGGCCTCCTGGATCAGCACCGAGGCCTCGTCCGGCGGCTTCGTCGTCACCGCCTGCACGATGATATGACGGTCGTCTTTCCGCACGCCCGTGACCGTCCCGATCTGGTCGAAGGACAACCCTGCCGGCAAGAGCGCTGTTTGAGCGGCCGGCGCGGCGCTCGGCTCCGGCACGGGTCCTTCGGATCGAAGACCCTGAAACTCAGGACGAACGCCAGGACAACGACGGGGATCGCCAGCAGCAGGAGCTGACGGCGACGAAAACGGCGTTCGACCACGACGGGATTCTCGCGACGTTTCTGCAGTCAGAGCGCGAGCGACTCGTATGCGATCCTATATTCGGTTAGGGTAACGCCGCGACGGAGCGTGGCCCGGGTGATATCACCTGGAAGGCGCACCCGGCGCGGTGGGAGAGTGGCGCAATGGGCGCCTAAAACGGGGAGGTACACGTGCCGATGCACACCAGAAGTTTGGCTCCGACTGCGGTCGTGGCGGCTCTGATGACGCTGTTAGTCATCGCCGCCGCAATCGTGACGAGAGGTGACGGGTCGGAGCCCGTCCCGGCAGTCGTGCCGGCCGCCACGCCCGAACCGGATGGCGCCGAGGACTGGATGTACCTCCAGCGGGCGAACGCCGACGGGACGATTCCGGACGCAGCCGTCAACGAGGCGATATCACAGTCCAAGGCCATGGGCCAGGCGAGCAAAGGCTCCCCGGCCACCGACCAGGTCTGGACCGAGCTCGGCCCAAGCAACATCGGCGGCCGGGTCCGCGACGTCGCTGCCGATCCGAGCGACGAAGGACGTCGTCTACATCGCCACCGGCTCCGGAGGCCTCTGGAAGTCGACCGACGCCGGCGCGACGTTCGCCACCGCGTGGGATTCCCATCTGCCGCAGTCGATGGGCGCGGTCGCAGTCGACTCCAAGGGCGTCGTCTGGGCCGGCACGCGGTGAGGTCGACCACGGCGGCGGCTCGGCGTACTACGGCAAGGGCATCTACAAGTCGACCGACGACGGCGCCACGTGGACGAACATGGGCCTGCGCGACGGCGACACGATCGGGCAGATCGTCATCGACCCGCGCGACGACGACCGGGTCTTCGTCGCGGTCATGGGCGCCCTGCACGACCTGGATGACCCGGACCGCGGCCTGTTCATGACCGAGGACGGCGGGACCACCTGGACTCGCGTCCTCGACCCCGGAGAGCACCAACACCGGGCGCCGTCGACGTGACGATCAACAAGACGAACCCCGACATCATGCTCGCGACGACGTGGGACAAGATCCGCGACGAGAAGTCGCGCGTCTACGGCCCGCACGCCTACCTCTACCGCTCGACCGACGGCGGCCGCACGTGGACGAACGTCCACAACGCGCCGCTTCCGCAGAGCGAGACCAACCCGGCGCTGCAGACGCCGGACAACCTCGTCGGCCGGATGGGCGTCGACTTCAGCGACAGCGTCCCGACCCGGGCCTACCTGATCTCGAGCACGGCCCGCGGGAACTTCAACGGCCTCTTCGTGAGCAACGATGCCGGCGCGACGTGGACACCGGTCGTCCAGAACAGCGGCACGCTGCAGTCGATCAGCGGCGGTTTCGCGTGGTGGTTCGGGCGCGTGTACGTCGATCCGAGTCAATCCCGACCACGTCTTCGTCGCCGGCGTCAGCCTGGCCGAAAGCCTGAACGGCGGTCCACCTGGACGACCGGTCCACGAACGTGATCCACGCCGACCAGCACGGCCTCGAGTTCGATCCGCTCACACCGGGCCAGGTCTACCTCGGCAACGACGGCGGCTTCTACGCTCGAACCAGAACGGCACCGCCGAGGGCTGTGGTTCGAAGACCCCGCGCCTACCCGTGACGCAGTTCTACGCGATGGACGTCTCGGTCCAGGACGGAACGCGCGTCAACGCCGGCTCGCAGGACAACGACTCGTTGAAGTCCTGGGCGCTCGACAACACCGTCAACGGCGACTGGATCAGCTTACGTCGGCGGCGACGGGATGATGAACCGGATCGACCCGACGAACGACCGGAAGTACTACGCCTGCTCCCAGAACGGCGGTTGCCGCGGCTTCGTCGGCCCGGCACGTCGCAAACGAAGTCGCCATGACGATCCCGGGGCCGACGCAAGAACTGGGTCGACGCCGATCGAGTTCGCCGCCGACCCGAAGTTCATGTTCGGCGCCAGCGAGTTCGTCTATCGGATGAACACCGAGCCGGACATCGGCCAGCGCGTGTGGCAGCGGATCAGCCGGGACCTCACCGAGGGCACCGAACTCCGCGTGCACCGGGCTTCGGCACGTCACGGCGCTCGGCACGAGCGGACGGATGCAAATCTCGTCTACGCCGGCAGCGACAGCGGACGGATGTGGGTCAGCCGCAACGCAATGGCCGATCCAGCGGCGGTGACCTGGACGAAGCTCAAGAGCCCGGTCTTCCCGGGCCGCTGGGTCACGCGGATCACGGTCGACCCGCAGAACGCGAAGATCGCCTGGGCGACCTTCTCAGGTTGGCGGACGGTGACGCCTACCCGCACATCATCATGACGAGCGACGGCGGCAAGAAGTGGGAGGACATTGCGGGCAAGCGCATCCCGCAGGCACCCATCAACGACGTGATCCGTCACCCGACGAAGTCGAAGTGGCTGTTCGTCGCCACCGATGTCGGCGTCTTCCGCACGAACGAACCTCGGGAAGATGTGGAAGAAGGTCGGAGACGAACCTCCCGCTCGTGCCGGTCAACGACATCGACCTGCCCGACGGCAGCGACACGCTCTACGCGGCGACCTACGGTCGCAGCGTCTGGACGACGTCGCTCGCCGACGCAGACTGACCTGGAGGCGAACGGGCGGCGGGCCTAGAACAGGCTCGCCGCCCGGCGCGCCGTCGTCGCCGGCGACCCCGAGGTGCTTCCGTCCCGACTTCGTGACGATTCGTCCCCGCGGTGTGCGCTGGATGAAGCCGAGCTGGAGCAGGTACGGCTCGTAGACGTCCTCGACCGTGTCCGGTTCCTCGCCCAGAGCCACTGCGAGAGTCGAGAGCCCGACGGGACCGCCGTCGAAGCGCTCGACGATCGCCCTGAGGAGCGCCCGGTCGGTTCGCTCCAGCCCGCAGCCGTCGACCTCCAGCAGCTCGAGCGCCTCGCGTGCGATCTCCGGAGTGATGGCACCTTGATGGCGCACTTCCGCGACGTCTCTCACCCGGCGAAGGATGCGGTTCGCGACACGCGGGGTTCCGCGCGAGCGGCGCGAGATCTCCTCTGCCGCGTCGTCGCCGATCTCCACGCCGAGGATGGCCGCCGAGCGCCGCACGATCAACGCAAGCTCTTCGGGCTCGTAGTAGTCCAGCCGGAACGTCATCCCGAAGCGGTCGCGGAGCGGTGTCGTCAGCAGCCCGGTGCGGGTCGTTGCGCCGACGAGTGTGAAGGGCGGCACGTCGAGGGTCAGCGTGCGGGCGGCCGGGCCCTGCCCGACGATGATGTCCAGGCGGAAGTCCTCGAGCGCCGGGTACAGCACCTCCTCGACCGCCGAGCTCAGCCGGTGGATCTCGTCCACGAAGAGGACATCGCGCGCCTCCAGTGCGGTCAGGATCGCGGCCAGGTCGCCCTTCCGTTCGAGGGCCGGCCCGGCAACCGTGCGAATCCCGACGCCGAGCTCCTCCCGGACGATGTACGCGAGGCTCGTCTTCCCGAGGCCGGGCGGCCCGACCAACAGGACGTGGTCGAGCGCCTCGCCCCGCGTCTTCGCCGCCTCGAGCGCGATTGAGAGCTGCTCCTTGACCCGCGTCTGACCGACGAAGTCGTCGAGCGAGCGCGGGCGTAGCGACCGCTCGAGCTCGTCCTCGTCCGGTCCTACGGTCGGTGCGAGGAACTGCGGCGCTGTGCTCATGCCGCCCTCAGCGCCTGGCGCACCCGCTCCTCGGGCTCGGCCTGGGGATCGGTCGACGCGAGGGCCCGTTCCGCCTCGACGACCGAGTATCCGAGCTCGACGAGGGCGTCGCGAGCGACCAGCTCGTGCTCGGGCGCGCCGGGCAGGGAATCGATCGGGCCGATCTTCTCCTTCAGCTCGAGGACGACTCGCTCTGCAGTCTTCTTGCCGATCCCGGGGATGGCGATGAACCGCGTCGTGTCCTCCAGGACGATGGCGCGACGGAGATCCGCCGGAGTCGAGCCCGAGAGGATCGCGAGCGCGACCTTCGGCCCCACGCCGGAGACGGAGAGGAAATATTCGAAGAGCTCCCGCTCGGAGGGGTCGGCGAACCCGTACAGCTGGAGCGCGTCCTCGCGGACGTGCAGGTAGGTGTCCAGCGTGACCTCGCCCTTCGCCTGCGCCTTACGGAGCGCACGGAGCGTCGTCTGGACGCGGTAGCCGACGCCGTTGACGTCGAGGACGACGCCGTCGAGCATCCGCGCGACGACGTTGCCCCTCAGCGAGGAGATCATCCCGTCGCCCGCAGGAGCTCCGGCGCCATGGCGTGGCAGATCGCGACGGCGAGCGCGTCGGCCGCATGGTGAGGGGCAGGCGGTGCGTCGAGGCGCAGGATCGCCTGCACCATGCGCTGAACCTGCGCCTTCTCGGCGCGGCCGTAGCCGGTGACGGCGAGCTTCACGTGAGAGGGGGAGTACTCAGCGCAGCCGACGCCGGCGAGCCCGGCCGCGACGACCACGGCGCCTCGAGCCTGCCCGACAGAGAGCGCGGTGCGGGCGTCGACGCCGACAAACGACTCCTCGATTGCGACCGCCTTCGGCCTGTAGCGGTCGATGAGCTCGGCGACGCCGTCGTGGATCTTGAGGAGACGCTCTTCCGGCCGCTGGGACGCGGTGGTTTTCCAGCATCCGAAGTCCACCGCCCGTAGACGGCCGCCCTTTTCGATGACTACGCCGAATCCGCATGACGCCGTCCCTGGGTCGATGCCGAGAACCGTCACGAATCGAGATTAGGCAGCAGACCGGACGTTCCTGCCCGGGCGAAACCGCCGCGGCAGCAGGGCCGTACAGCCGGACATGAAGGCGCTTGCCGCCCTGACCGGCGCCTGCGGAATCGCTGCTGCAACCGTTATCGCTTTCGGCTCGGACGCCCGGGCTCAGGGCGGGTGTCTTCCGGGAGACACGCCGGTCTTGATCAGCGCGTTTGCGTTCTCGCCGCCTTCGGTGACGATCATGCCCGGAGGTGCGGTTTGCTGGACGCACGATGACTTCTACACGCACACGGTCACCTCGAACACAGGCGCGTTCAACTCGGGCACTCTCGATCAGGGCCAGACGTTCCGGCACGTCTTCCCGAGCAGCGGCTCGTACGGCTACGACTGCGCGATCCCCGGCCACGTCATGCCAGGCACGGTCGTAGTCGGGACGGCTCCCCCGCCGCCCCCTCCTCCGCCTTCTCCGCCACCCCCACCAGCGCCTCCCCCTCCCCCAGCTCCGCCACCTCCGGCCGGCCCACGAGCCACCCAGTCCGTGTCGGGAGTTCGCCTGCGCGTCGTGCGATCGGGCGCGCGTCGCTGGCTCGTCGCGCGGGCAAGGGTCACGAAGGCCGCCGCGGCGCGGGTCCAGCTCCTACGCCGGAACCGCACCGTGACGAGTGCGCGGAAGCGCTTCAAGGTGGGACGCAACGAGCTTCGCCTCCGCCTGCGGCGCACGTTGCCGCGCAGCACCTACGTCGCCCGCCTGACGATCGGTGGCGCTGCTCGCCCTTACACGGCCCGAATACGCATCGGCTAGCCTCTTCCGCCGTGCGGTGGGCCGCGCTCGCAACCCTCGCGGCCGGGGTCGGAATAGCGCTCTCGGTCGCCCAGCTGGCGCCTGGCCAGAGCATCGACCGCGTCCGCGTGTCGCCGAATCCTCCCGTGGCGAGCGTTCCGCCCGGCCTCTTCATCGTCGTCGGCTCACCCGACGCCTATTCCCGTCGCTCCGTTTTCGGCGGGCGAGGGAGTTGGGTGGGGCCGGGCTACGCGCCGTTCGGTGCGCCGAACCCGTGGGGAAACACCGCGATCGACTGGGAGGTCGGCTACGACGCACGACCGCTCGACACCGAGCGCGTCGCGCTCGCGAACCTCACCCGCGACTGGCAGGAGGACCAGCGCGCCGGCGCGTCGATCCCGCACGTCGTCGGCGGCCGGATCGTCGGCGACATCCCCGGCTTCTTCGTCCTCCAGGTCGAACGGAGGTCCGCGCCGAGCGAGCTCGTGGTCGCCTTCCGGCTGAGCCGGGACCTGCACGCGTACGTGCGCTTCCTCCTCACCAAGCCGGAATCGAACGACTTCTACGTCAACGGCACGATCCTCGCGTCGAGCTGGAACCGCGGGCAGGCGTTCGTCGCGATGTCGCGCGTTCGGCTCGAGGGGAACCTCCCTCCGTCGCTCGTGTCGATCCGCGCCCGGCGCGGCGGCCGCGCGATCTCGGGCTTCGCTCTCGACTTCGTGCGCCACCCGGTCGTCGGGATCCCGGTCGTCCTCGAGCGCCGGACCGGCAGCGCCTGGCGCCGCGTCGCGACCGTGCGGACCACGCGCATCGGCGGCTACCGGTTCAGAGTCGCCCCGGGGACGTACCGCGCACGCGCGCAGCTGGGATCGCGCTTCTCGGCGACCAGCGGGCTCGTCAGGATCCTCGCCACGCGCTAGGTCGCGACGGCTTCGAGCATCCGTTCCGGGATATCGAAGTTCGCGTAGACGTCCTGGACGTCGTCGTTGTCCTCGAGGGCTTCCATGAGTCGCACGACCTTCTTCGCGGCGGATTCGTCATCGACCTCGACGGTCGTCTTCGGCACCATCGTGACGTCGGCCGACTCCACGGCCATCCCCGCCGCCTCGATCGCCCCACGGACGCTTGCGCGCGCCTCCGGTGCAGCGACCACTCGCCAGCTGTCGCCCTCGCGCTCGACGTCGTCGGCGCCGCCCTCGGCGGCCGCGAGCATGAGCTCGTCCTCGTCGGCGCTCCCGTCGACCAGCACTACGGCGCGCCGCTCGAACAGCCAGGCGACGGATCCGGACTCGCCGAGGCTCCCGTCGCTCTTCGTGAAGATGTGCCGTACATCGGCCGCAGTGCGGTTGCGATTGTCGGTCACCGCCTCGACGTAGACGGCGATCCCAGACGGTCCGTAGCCCTCGTACGTGATCGTTTCGTACGCGGCGCCGTCGCCGGCGGGACCGGCGCCCCGCGCGATCGCGCGCTCGATGTTGTCCTTGGGCATCGAGGCTTCCCTCGCCTTCTCGATCGCGTTCTGGAGCGCGAGATTCGCAGCGGGATCTGGCCCTCCCTCCCGAGCCGCGACGATGATCGCCCGTGCCAGCTTCGAGAAGAGCTGGCCCCGCTTCGCGTCGGTGGCGCCCTTCTTTCGCTTGATCGACGCCCACTTAGAGTGACCGGACACCGGCGGACACCGCCTCCCGGACCATGTCGAGAAAGAGCTCGTGCACTCGCGTGTCGTCGGTCAGCTCCGGGTGGAAGGACGCAACCAGGAAGCGGCCCTCGCGGAGCAGCACCGGCTCGCCGTCGAGCTCGGCGAGCACCTCGACATCCGGGCCGGTGTCGGCGACGCGCGGAGCGCGAATGAACACGCCGCGCACCGGTTCCCCGGCCACCTCGAGGTCGGCCTCGAAGCTCGCCACCTGTCGCCCGTAGGCGTTTCGCCGAACCGAGACGTCCATCAAACCGAGGTGGTCCCGGTCGAGGAGGATCATCCCGGCGCAGGTGCCGAACACCGGCTGGCCGAAGCTCCGAAGCGCCTCCTCGAGCCCGTAGATCCTCGCGAGGCGCATGATCGCCGTGGACTCGCCGCCCGGAATCACCAGGCCGTCGAGCCCCTCGAGCTCGTCCGCCTTGCGAACCTCGACAGGCTCTGCGCCCAGTCGCCGGAGCACGCCTGCGTGCTCCCGGAAGTCCCCCTGGATCGCCAGCACCCCGATGCGCATCGGGGAAATCGTACTCACCGCTGGGTGAGCTTCTGGGCGAGCCATTCCTGCCGATCGGTGTCGGCGTCCGGGCCCATGAAGTGCCCGTAGTCGGGGTACCACTTCACGTCGGCGCCGTCGGCGTCCTCGGCCAGGCGCTCGTACTCCTTGAGCGGCCAGTCGTCGTCGCGCCGTGGATTCTGGATCAGGACGTCGCCGTCGAACGAGCCCAGCAGCCGGACCGGGTCGAAGTCGCGCAACAGTTCGTGGAAGCTGTCGAAGGTCTCCTGCGGGACGAACTCCTTGGCCCAGTACCGGCTCGGCTCGGCCGGCACCGCGGACAGCACTAGCGCGTCGACGCGGTCGTCCACCGCCGCGAGACCGCCGGCCGGCAGGGCTCCGTACTCCTGGCCGACGACTCCGATCCGGTCGTCGATGTCGTCTCTCCCCTCGAGGTAGTCGAGGGCCCGGCGGAGGTCGACGAGATCGTGCCGCACGATCGACCGGAAGGCGTCCGCTGAGTACACGGGATCCAGAAGGTCCACCTGCGGGACGTCCTCCCTGGACATCACGCCGCCGACGAGCAGCACGGCGACCCCGCGCTCAGCCAGGTCGAACGCCTCGCGGTAGTAGAACGACCTCGAGAAGCGGTACGGGTGGAGGTAGACCGCGGCCGGGTAGCGCTTCCCCTCCGCGGCGTCCGGCGGAAGGACCACCGTCGCCTCGACGTCGCCCCCACGCGGGCTCTGGAACGTGATGTCGGTCGACCCCGAGTTCTCGGCCTCGACCTTCGTTCGCAACGGCAGCTTCTCGTCGTAGGCGCCCAACTCGGCCACGTGCGAGGCCGACTCGCTGCCCCCGCAACCGGCGAGGAAGAGTGCGATGCACGCGAAGGCCGCAGTACGGGAGAGCACTACGCGGTCCTCGCTGGTGCTACCAGCCCCGGGTCTCGAGCAGCTCTTCGGGAGCCAGCGTGGCCGTCGACAGGCCGCTCATCGCGTCGCCGAGGCCGCGCGAGACGCGGGCGAGGATCTCAGCGTCCTTGAAGTGCGTTGTCGCCTCGACGATCGCCTTCGCGACGGACGGCGGATCGGCGGCCTTGAAGATCCCCGAGCCGACGAAGACGCCGTCCGCGCCGAGCTGCATGCAGAGGGCCGCGTCGGCGGGTGTGGCGATCCCGCCGGCCGTGAACGTCACGACGGGGAGACGCCCGTGCTCCGCAACCCAGCGGACGAGGTCGAGCGGGGCCTGGAGGTTCTTGGCCTCGGAGTAGAGCTCCTCCTCCGCGAGCGAGCCCAGCCGCCGCATCCCACCGAAGACCGAGCGCATGTGCGTGACCGCGTTGACGATGTCGCCGGTTCCCGCCTCGCCCTTCGTCCGGATCATCGCGGCGCCCTCGGAGATCCTGCGCAGCGCCTCCCCGAGGTTCGTGCAGCCGCAGACGAACGGGACGGTGAACTTCCACTTGTCGATGTGGTGAGCGGTGTCGGCCGGCGTCAGCACCTCGCTCTCGTCGATGTAGTCGACCTCGAGCGCCTCCAGGATCTGCGCCTCGACGAAGTGGCCGATGCGCGCCTTGGCCATGACCGGGATCGTCACGGCCTCCTGGATCTCGGCGATCTTGTCGGGGTCGGCCATGCGGGCGACGCCGCCCTGTGCGCGGATGTCGGCAGGCACGCGCTCCAGCGCCATGACTGCGACCGCGCCTGCCTCCTCGGCGATCAGGGCCTGCTCGGAGGTCGTGACGTCCATGATCACGCCGCCCTTGAGCATCTCGGCCAGGCCGCCCTTGACCCGCATGGTTCCGAGCTCCGCCATTGCCTTCATCCTAGCCAGCCACGACGAAGTGATCCCGCCGACGGCCGTTCGGCGCGACGGCCCAGCCGTCGAGTCGATCGGGACGGATCGCGAGGTACACGAATCCGTTCTCCGCAAGCCCGCGTGCCCGGCGCGGGTACCCCGAGGGGCAGGAGGCGATCGGGTACAGACGCGAGTTTCCGCCGCCGTGGACGACGTATCGAACCCCCCGCTTCGGGCCCAGCCGCTGGTAGTTGTGGTCGTGGCCCGACAGGGCGAGCACGACACCGTGCCGCTCGAGAAGCGGCACCCAGCGCCGCACGATCTCCTGATGGGCGCGGTAGGTCCCACACGTGTAGGCCGGGTGGTGGAAGACGGCGATCTTCCAGCGGGCCTTCGACCGGGCGAGGCTTCGCGCGAGCCACGCCGTCTGCGCGGCGTCGATGCGGTTCGAGTCGAGGAGGAACAACTCGGCCGGCCCTGCTGCCCGTTTGTAGTACCGGCCGCGCATCCCGAGCGTGGAGAACTCGTACCGCCCTCCCTGGACGCGGGCGTCGTGGTTGCCGATCACACCGGCGACGGCGAGCCCGCGACTGCGGCCCCAACCGAAGCTCGCAGCCCAGTTCGCGCGGAACGCCGTGGGGCTCTCGGTGTAGTCGTTGTCCCCGAGCGCCAGGAGCATGTTCGACCGGTTGCGCGCCTCGAAGGCGCGCACGGCCTGGCCGAAGCTCCGCTGGAAGTCTCCGCCGACGCCGAAGTCGCCGAACGCGATGATCCGATAGGCGTTCGGCGGTTGCGCCCGGCCGGCGCCGGGCAGGAGAATCGCCAGCCCCACGAGTAGAGCAGCGGCGAAGTGCACCTTGGACGGTGTGCCTCGCCGCCCTCCCCCGACTGGGGCGACGACTCGACTACCGAGCCGTCGCGATCCGCTGGAGCAGGCCTGCGACCTGGAAGGTCCGAAGCCTGCGACGGAGGTCATCCGCAGCCATGTTTGCCGCCTTTCGTTTCCGCAGGGGGTTACGGAGAACATCGTCGGAGCGAGCATGCGATCGCACGATCCCCCGAACGGACGCTTCTCGTCCGGATCAGGCGCTCGGCGGCGAGAGGCTGAGCATCACGCCTTGCGTCGGCAGCTGCTCGAACGAGGAGCTGAAGAGGCGCGTCTCGGTGAGGCGGTTGATCATCTCGGCCTCGCCGGGAGTCAGGTCCCCGTCGGCGAACGGCGGCTTCTCCGGAAGGGCCCTCGTGAGGTCGCTCCCGAGGATCCCGTCCATGTGCCTGCGCTGGAAGTAGACGGCAAAGGTCTGCGGCGGCTGGCCCTCGCCACGTGGCACCGGGGGCAGCAGCGAGACGACGGTCTCGATCTCCGGGAGGAGCTTGAAGGTGTAGTACGACAGCTCGACCGCCTCGCGGCGGAGCAGCATGAGGCGCTCCGGCGTCGCCTGGCCCGGGAGCGCGCAGTTCTGTTCGCCGGCGAGGCCGCAGAAGCTGAAGAGCGCGGTCTCGCCGGGCTGGACGACGGAGACGTCGCCTTGCGTCAGCTGCCGGTTGCGGCCGTGGCGGAGCGCGATGTACTGGAGTGGAAGGCCGGAGACCTCGCCGGTCTGCGCGGTGACGGCGACGAGCTGCTCGCCGTTCGCGCCGCGGTACTGGCGACCGACTTCGGTCGCGATCTCGCGCGCCCGCTGGAAGCCGCCCTCCTCGGTCGTGAGGCCGCCCGCCGCTCTCGTCGTGCTGGACTCGTCGCGGCTCATGAGGCCGAGAGTCAGCAGCGCCGCGAGGACCATCACGACGATCACCGCATAGCCGATCATGAAGCGCCCACCTTGAACCGCCTGCCGGCGCTCGAAGCGCGGCAGCGCCTCTTCCGCCTGGGAGGTCTGCTGGGAGGGCTCGGGGACTACAGCTTCGGCCACGACTCGTCCTTCAGGGGATCGGCAGTGGGGATTTCGAGGTTGATCGAGTCCAACAGCTTGAGGATCTCGTCCCCGTGCAGCTCGCGCCGCTCGACGAGCGTGTCGGCGACCTTGGCGACTCCGTCACGATTGTGCTCGATCAGCTGGTGCGCGGCGACATACGCGTAGCCGAGCAGCTGGGAGGCCATCGCGCGCTTCGTCGGATCGCCGAGCACGCCGGCCAGCGGGTCCCCGTGGGCTCCGTTTCCGGAGCGGTTCATGATCTGATCGCCGATTCGCTGGTACTTCTTGGCGATCTCCTCGCGGACCTCGTCCTCGGTCTTGCCCTTCGGTGGCTTGAACCCGTCTGCGAACTCGATCCGCTCGGGAGCCATCGCGCAGGCTCCGACCATCCAGGCCGAGCGGGCCGTTGCGCTCTGGACGTCGCCGCCGACGCCTGTCGAGTTCTCTCCGTAGAAGACGCGCTCCGCGGCCATCGCGCCGAGCGTCCAGATCAGCCGTGCCAGCTCCTCGCTGCGCCAGGAGCTGAAGCGCTCCTCCTTCTCGAGAGCCTGGTGGTGGCCGAGGGCCTCGCCGCGCCGGCGGATCGAGAGCCGGGTGGACTCGGCGCCCTTCATGTACGCGTGACCGGCGACCGCGTGGCCCGCTTCGTGGACAGCGATCGCCCGGGTCTCCTCCGGGATGTACTCGATGTTGATCGCCATCCCCGACTCGATGGTCGTCATGGCCTCGACGATCTCCTCCCAGCCGAAGCGCGGCTTCCCCTCGTGGTGGGCATAGGTCAGCGCCATCGAACAGACCTGCTCGATCATGGCCGGCGAGTACCCGTTCGTGATGCGCGCGATCTCGTCGCGCCGCTTCTCCGAGTCGAGCTCTGGGTCGTGCGAGACCTTGTTGAGGTAGAGGTCGAAGATGTCGAGCCGGTCCTTCTTCGTTGGCGTGCGCAGCCACACGTAGCGGCCCATCCGGCCCGGCCGCGTCAGGGCCGGGTCGAGCGCTTCGAGCGGGACGTTCGTAGCGCCGATGAAGTAGATCTGCTCGGTGCGCGGGCGCGGAGGCGGCATGCGCAGAGACCGGCTGCGGACGCGGCGCGGGACGATGTACGTCGCGTCGAGGAACGTGTTGATCCTGTTGGTGAACAACCTCTTCGTGAACGGCGGATTGTCGATCCCGTCCATGACGACGAGCAGCTGGTTCAGGGCCAGCTGGCCCTGACCGCCCATCATCGCCCCGGGAAACGCCTGGTTGACGATTGCGCTGACTCGGCCGAATGCGCTCGGGCGTCGCTCAGGCGTGCGATTGGTGAAGAGCTTCTCGCGCCAGGCGCGGGTCTCGAGCACGAGGTCGCCGGTGGAGGTGAGCGAGCCGTTGCGTCCGTGGAACGCGAAGTCCTCGAAGGTCGAGGGCATCGGCGTCGCGAAGCCTCCCATCCCTCCGTCACCCAGTGCGGAACGCCGCCGGCCCACGGCGTCGATCTCGTCGATGAAGACGATGCACTGGCCGCCCCACTTGCGGGCGAGTTTCTTGGCCTTCCAGGCCAGGTAGCGGACGATGATCACGTCCATGCCCATGAAGGTCTGGGCAAAGCCCGACCCCGGCATGGAAACGAATGGGCAGTTGAAGCCTGTGGCGATCGCCTTCGAGAGCATCGTCTTACCGGTTCCGGGAGCGCCCAGGAACAGGAGCCCGCGCTCGCGCTTTCCTCCGGCCGCCTCGAACGCCTCGCCCGACTGCCAGATCGATACGACGCGGCGAACCTCTTCCTTCGCCTCGGCCTGCCCGCGGACGTCGTCCAGCTTGACACCCCACTCCGCGTCGCCCGGCTCGAAGCCCTGCATCTGGGTGATGCCCATCAGCATCATCGGGCCGAGCAAGATGACGAAGTTCATGATGAAGAAGAGCGGGAAGATGATCGCGTAGAGGAGCATCGAGGGATTCGTGAGGATCGGCTTCAACGCCTCCCACGGATCCGTGATCGTCGAGATCCAGCTCGTGTCGCCGCCGGGGATCAGCAGCCGAATGATCCAGAAGAACGTGATGATTCCGAAGATCCAGACGACCAGCCGATACCGCTTGGTCCAGTACCAGGCGCGGCGCCGGTTGACGACGTCCTCCTCGCGCGCCGCGGGCTCGTCGGAGCCGAAAAGGCTCGGCCACGGGATGAAGCGGCGGACGATGATGTCCATCAGGCCGCGGAAGGCGATCACCGCGATGAACGTCCAGAAGAGCGAGTACCACCGGCTGATGCCGACCTCCTCGCGGAAGAAGAAGTAGACGACCGGGCTGGTGAGGACGGCGACGGCGGTGGCGGTCCGGATCAGCCGCCGCCACTGGAGCGTGAGTTCCTTCGTTGCCTCTTCGGACGGCAGCCCGACGAGGCCCTCGCTCGATGCCATCGTCAGAATTTAGACGTGCGAATGTTCACGTTTGATGGACAGTACGTTAAGTAGCGGCGGTCAGATCTTCGATTCCGAGCAGGTCGAACGGGCGCGCCGGTACCACCGTCCGGCCTATCTGGCGCGCGTCGCCGGCATCGCTCTCGGGCTACTCGTGCTCGGTGCGCTCAGCTTCGGCGGGCTCGGCGACTGGCTCTTCGCGCTCGTGGACGGGCTTGCGTGGTGGGGCGAGGCGGTCGCCTTCTCGGCGCTCGTCGCGCTCGTCGGCTCGCTGGTCGCGACGCCGATCGCGTTCTGGCGCGGCTACCTCCACGAGCGACGCTGGGGGTTCTCCACGCAGACGCTCGGGGGCTGGGCGACGGACCGGGCGAAGGGGATCGCGATCGGCGTGGTGTTGACCGTGATCCCGATGCTGGGGCTGATCGCGTCGGTGCATGTCTTTCCCTCGTGGTGGCCGGTCGTCGCGGCGCTGGGCGGCGCGGCGATCGTCTTCGTCCTCACGTTTCTCGCACCCGTGCTTCTGGAGCCGGTGTTCAACCGCTTCGCGCCCTTGCGAGACGACGACCTCGCGGAGGACCTCCGGCAGCTGGCCGACCGCGCCGGCGTGCCGGTGCGCGACGTGCTCGTCGCGGACGCGAGCCGGCGGACGACGAAGCACAACGCCTACGTGTCGGGGATCGGCAAGACCCGCAGGGTGGTCCTCTGGGACACGCTGCTCGACCGGGGAGCGCCGGGCGAGGTGCGGCTGGTCGTCGCCCACGAGCTGGGCCACCGCCGCTTCCGGCACGTCGCGATCGGGACCGCAATCGGAATGGCCGGCACGGCGCTCTTCGTCCTGGGGCTCTGGTTGCTGTTCCAGTGGGCCGAGCTCCTCGCCGCGATCGGAGCAGACGGGCCCGGGGACCCGCGCGTGATCCCGTTCGTCCTCTTCGCCGGCACGGTTGCCGAGCTCGTGCTCCGGCCGTTCGGTCTCGCGCTCTCGCGCCGGTGGGAGCGAGACGCCGACCGCTTCTCCCTCGAGCTGACCGGGGACCCCGAGGCGTACGAGGCGACGCACCGCAACCTTGCTCTCTCGAACCTCGGCGACCTCGATCCGCCCAAGGTTGCGTACCTGTTCTTCTTCAGCCACCCGACGGCGCAGGAGCGGCTCGCCGCCGCTCGCACCTACCGCCCGCACTGAGATGACGCTGCTCGCGGACGTCGTCGCCGCCTCGCGCGAGGTCGCCGGCACCAGCTCCCGCACCCGGAAGGTCACGATCCTCGCCGACCTGTTGAGGGCGCTCGAGCCGGCCGAGGTTCCGATCGCCGTCGGCTTCCTCACCGGCGTGCCGCGGCAGGGCCGCATCGGCGTCGGCTACCGAACCGTGTACGGCATCGAGCGCCGGGCGACCGATCAGACATCGCTCACAATCGCCGACCTCGACGGAGCGATCACGGAGGTGCAGGAGGCGACCGGAAGCGGATCGGGAGCCAGGCGGAAAGAGATCCTCGGCGAGCTCCTGGGCCGGGCGACAGCCGAGGAGGCCGACTTCGTCAAGCGGCTCCTCACCGGCGAGCTCAGGCAGGGCGCCCTCGCGGGCGTGATGACGGACGCGGTCGCGAAGGCAGCTGAGGTTCCGGGGAACGTCACGCGTCGGGCCCTGATGCTCTCGGGCGATCTCACTCGGACGGCCGAGATCGCGATGACCGCAGGTGAGCAAGGGCTCCGCGAGGTCGGCTTCGAGATCTTCCGCCCAATCCTGCCGATGCTCGCCTCCACCGCCGAGAGCGTCAGCGACGCAGTGGAGAGCTTCGAGCGCGCGATGGTCGAATGGAAGCTGGACGGGATCCGCATCCAGATCCATCGCCGCGATGACGCGGTTCGCATCTACACGCGGAACCTGAACGAGATCACGAGCTCCCTGCCCGGGATCGCAGAAGCCGTCCGCGGCCTTCCGGTGCGGCAGGCCGTGCTGGACGGCGAGGCACTCTGGATGGGGGACGAGGGGCCGGCCGCGTTCCAGGAGACCGTCTCGAGGATCGACCGGGACGCGCCACCGGAGGCGGTCGTGACGTTCCTCTTCGACCTGCTGCACGTGGACGGCGAGGAGCTCCTCGACACACCGCTCGAAGAGCGCGCGGCGCGCCTCGAGGCGATCGCACCGGACCTGAAGATCCCGGGGCTCCTCACCTCTGCACCGGAGGAGGCAGATCGCGTGCTCGACGAGGCGCTGAGCGCCGGGCACGAGGGCGTCGTCGTCAAGGACGCGGAGTCACTGTACGCGGCCGGCCGACGAGGGAAGTCGTGGAGAAAGGTGAAGCCGGTTCGGACGTACGACCTCGTCGTGCTCGGGGCCGAGTGGGGACATGGACGGCGTGAAGGCTGGCTCTCGAACCTCCACCTCGGGGCCCGCGATCCGGGGAGCGGCGAATTCGTGATGGTCGGGAAGTGCTTCAAGGGCCTGACCGACGAGCTTCTCGAGTGGCAGACGAAGGAGCTTCTCGAGCGCGAGATCGACCGCCGTGGGATCGCCGTGCTGGCGCGGCCCGAGCTCGTAGTCGAGATCGCCCTGGACGGCGTGCAGTCCTCGACGCGCTACCCCGGTGGGGTCGCGCTCCGTTTCGCGCGAGTGAAGCGTTACCGGCCGGACAAGAACGCGGAGGAGGCGGACACGATCGACAGCTTGCGAGCGCTGCTCCGCCGGCAGTAGGTCGGATCAGTTGTCGATCCGGCCACAGGTGCGCTGCGTCACGGTGCGCGTCGCGGGGTCGACGAAGATGATGCAGAGGCGGCCATCGTCGCCGCCGCCGGTCGGGGAAACCTCACAGCGCCATTGCCGATCGCCCTCCCCTTTCTCGCACTGGATCGACTTCGGCGAGGTGTCGTCGAGGTTGACCACGCCGCCGCCCGCGACGTCGGCACGGAACGCCTTTTCGACGTCCTCGGAGGACAGCGCCTCCGACCCGCCCGACGTTGTCGTCGGCGGCGGCGGCGGAGCGGCGGAGTCGTCGGAACCGCAACCCGTGGCCAGGATCGCGGCGGAGACGGCGAGGGCGAGCACGAGCCTCATTCAGCAAGCCTTGTACCTGAATCAACGACGAGAACCGACGCGACGCGACGCTTCACGCGCCTTCCCCGCAGATACGCGCCGAGGCCGAGCAGCGGTAGGAAGTAGCACGGCCACCCGAAGATGAGCAGCGGCAGACCGAAGTAGAGGAGCCACACGAGGTCGGTGTTGAACCCGACCGCGCCGATCGCCGTCATCACGGCCCCCGGGATCAAGCCCAGCCAGATCAGGGTCGTTCTCTTCCCGAGCAGGTAGCCGGTTGCGACGACGCTGAGGACGGAGGGCAATGCGGCGAGCACTCCGCCGACGTCGGCCGGCGAGGCGACTGCAGGGATGTCGTCCCACCTCGTCAGCCCCAGCGAGCACCAGAGCGCCCAGAGGAGCGTGACCAGGAAGAACAGCGCGAGCCCTGCACGCTGCTCGCTCTTGCTCGAGTCGATCGTCAGCCCGTTGATGCGCCCCTTGCGACATCACCGATGATCTCAGCCAGTTCCAACGGGCGAGACCACATCGGCCAGTGGCTCGTCGGCAGATCGACGTATGTCACGTTGCGCAGCTCCGCCAGGCCGGCGACGAAGGGATACCCCTCCTTCACCGCATCCTTGTACTCCTCCGAGGTGAAACCCGTGCACACAACCGTGCTCGGGACGTCGAGGCGCGCGTCGTTTGTCAGCTCCGCGGCCTCGCGGAGCGCGGAACCCGGCTGGGGGACTGCCCGCGCACGGAAGGTCTCGAGCTGCTCGTCGCTGAGCCCGTCGAGGTTCTCCCCCGCCGCCAGCTCCTCCGGCGAGGGCAGCGCCTTCTCCTCCCCGGTGAAATCTGGGTCGAGCGCCCCGATCGCCGGCCCGGTGTCGACGTAGACCATCGCGGCGATCTGCTCGGGGATGCGGTCCGTGACCGCGTAGCCGGGAGCCCCGGCCCCGCTGTGCACGGCGAGGACGACGGGCGGGCCCGCCGCCGTCACGGCCTCACAGATGGCGTCGACGTGATCGGCGAGCGTGATCGAGGACCGGTCGGCGTCGGCCGACTCGAGACCGGGAAGCGTCAACGGCGTGACGTCGTGCCCAGCGGCGCGCAAGGCCCCGGCGACCTCGTCCCACGCCCATGCTCCGAGCCAGAACCCTGGAACCAGGACGATCGGTCTGGTGTTCATGGTCGCAAACTACACACGGCTGGAATTGGAGCCCGCCTGGCGGCGTTGCCGGGTCAGGGAAGCCGAATCAGGCCGATCCGCACGGCGGAAAGGTCGAAGGCGTTCACGGGTGTGACTGCGACGAGCCCCGCGGGACCGAACGCGGCGTGCGTGCTCACTCCCTCGAAGGACTTCCTGAGCCGGCCGACGCGGCGGGACCGCGCGCCTCGGGCGTCACCGCGGACGACGCGAACTCCGAGGGGAGCGTCGTTGGGGATGTACGCGACGGCGAGCTTGCCCGAGCGGTAGCCAGCGGCCAGGAGCCAGGGCGCACGCGTCTCGCCGAACACTTTTGTCGCCCTCGCGATGGTCGTGGGTGAGCGTTCCCCCGGCGCCCACGAGAAGATTCCCACGTTGAAGGACTCGATCACGAGCCGGCAGGTCGCTGCGCAGACCATGTGGAACCGCTCGACCGAGCGCCCCGGAGCGCGGATCGGGGTCGCCGTGCGCGGCACCAAGGTCGTAGGGTCGAGCTCGACGATCTTGACGCCGCTCGCGTCGTGCCAGGCCAGCCACAGCCGCCCGCGCCCGTCGAGCCCCAGGTAGACAGGCCTCGCCGGCGACGACTGGCGAGGGACGAATCGCGTGAGGTTCTGCCCGGATCCGTCGGCCGCGCAACAAACCCACAGGACGGAGCCGGTTCTGGATCCCGCCGGGGAGGGCCCAGACGGTGCGCCCACCGACGCGGAGAGCGGCCTGCGCGGAGAGGTCCTGGTTGGGGGCGATCGGCTTCGGATCCAGAGGAACGGTCGGCGGCCCGAGTCGGCCGTTGGGAAGCAGCGGCCTCGCCACGAGCGAGTCCGAGTTGGTCTGCGAGACGGAGTACACGAGCTCGGAGCCGGCGATCATCCGCACGTACAGGCTGGCGTTCAGGCGAGCCGTCGCGAATCCGCCCAGACTCCGGCCGGCGACCCTGGCGCTCGTGACGGACATCGTGTTCCCGCCCGCGCCTGTCAGCGCGACCCAGGCGCGGCCCGAGGCCCAACCGACGGCTGCGATGCCTTGTCCGAAGTCCGCGCGGACGCCGGGAATGGTCTTCCACGCGGCGGGTGCGGGCGCGGCCGGCGCGGCCCCGGCGAGCGTCGTCGCCGAAACCGAGACAACGACAGTGACGAGCGCGGCAAACGTGGCCCGCGCCGCCCGCCGGGGATGTCTCAACGCCATGTCTTCTTCCACGTGACCATCATCACACGACGTGACGACGCGCCAGGATCTTCCCGGACGGCTCGGACACGACCAGCGAACGCCGAGCATGGCGCCTGACGAGCTTGACGGGCTAGGCATCATCAGATTGTGGGAACGAGCCTGCCCGTGATCGCCTGCTCTCTGGACGCTGGCGACTATCGCAAGCGGCTGGACGAATGGAAATCTCTGCTTGCCAGCGCCGAGGCCCGCGAGGATCTCAACGGCGGCGTCCGCTTCCTGTTCCGAAGCGACCTGACGGAGCGCGTACGCGCTCTCGCGGCAGCGGAGCACGAATGCTGCTCTTTCCTCCGCTTCGGCCTCGCGGACGCGAACGACTCGCTCGAGCTGACCGTCGAGACCGACGAGAGCAACGCCGCCGTGCTCCGCATCATCTTCGGATAGCTGAATGCTGACGCTGTTCGGCGTCACCGCGCTGACGTGGCAGGACGTGCGCTTCCGCCCTCCCTGGCAGACTTGACCCGCTCAACCAAGCGGGCTCCGCATCACCCTGGTCTCAGGAGACCGGTCACCCGTTTGCGGGTATAGAACCGGCGTGGCGTCATCGCGTTCCCTGAGGCCGCTCGGCGGCTGGGACTTCGTTTCCCGCGGCAGGTTCGAGACGCCCCACGACGGGCACGTGTGGACCGTCGACCTGGACTACTTCGACTTCGGCGAGAAGCTGCATCTATACCGCGACGGGGTCGAAGTAGACCTGCAGAAGTCGCCTGCGACGTTCCACTTGGGCACGAGCGCCACGATCGAGGCGTCGATGGGCCTTCTGGGAATGCGACAGGTCGACCTTGTCGTCGAAGGCGAGAGAACCATGCTGACACCGGTCGCGGGGACGGCCGAGGCGTGGCGGTTCCAGCTAGAGCGCGAGCGTTCCGGGGTCAGTCGTCTGATCGGCGCGATCTCGTGGACCGTGCTGGCCTTCGCGCTGGTCTACGAAGTGCCGCAGCTGATCGCCCTGCTTGGCCGGGTCATAGGCGCTGACTTCCAGCCGCCGATCATGTTGCCCGGAGCCGCCAACTTCATGCTCGGCATCGCCACGCTCGCCGCTGCCCTGGAGCGAGCGTTGCTATTCAAGAGCAAGCGCTGGCTCGGTTAAGCGTGTTTGCGATGCGCTCGAGCGCGTCGACGACCTCGTCGACCGGCGCCCGAGTGTCGATCTCCGCCGTCGAAGTCGTGCGCAGCAGCTGCTCGAAGGTGGCCAGGTCCTGGACGATCAGAGCGCGTTCAGCGTCCGTCTTGCCGAAGTCGTTCGTCTTCCGCCTCGGCCACACGTTCGAGGATGACGTCCGCGGGTGCACTCAGCAGCACGACCGCGTCGAACCGCGGGTAGAAGTTCCCCTGGTTCGAGACGCACCCCGCGATGAACAGCACGCCGTCATCGTGCTGGTCGAGCAGCGCGTCGATCCGATCCTCGCGCCACAACTGTTCCCTCTCCCGCCCATCGGAAGCTGGCACTTCCTCGGAGAAACCGCCGTAGTCCGTGTCCACGACTCGATGCCCCCTGCGGGCCAGCTCGGCTACGGCCGTCGACTTCCCCGTCCCGGACATTCCCGTCACCAGCACTACCGGCACGAGGACACGGTACCCGCCCTATTCAGGGTTTCTGCCAGGAGAGGGCAGAGCCGGGCGGCGATCCGAACGCCCGGGCGCTTGCCGCGCCTTCCCGGCCCTCCTCGATCTACGAAACGTCGAAGCGCTACGGTCTCGATGTGATGCACGGGGGCTCGGAGTCCCGGCGGGGAGGATCACCGTGAGCCCGGTCGAGGTCCGCGACCTCGGCGAGCCCGAGGCGGTGGTGACTGGTCCGCTGGGTGAAAGTTTCCAGGTGCGCCTGGCCGGAACGGTGGTCACCCGCCATGTCCTGCAGCCGGGCTGGAGCTGGGAGGAACACGCCCAGCCAGAGGTCGGCACGGCCTCCTGCGAGCTTTTTCACCGCGGTGTGGTCATCAGGGGACGGATGGGCATCCGGACGGACGAGGGCGAGGAGGTGGTCATCGGGCCCAACCAGGTGTTCGACTTGCCACCCGGTCACGTCACCTGGGTGGAGGGCGACGAGGAGCTGGTGATGGTCGACTGGGCCGGGGGGGCCGGATTCGACCCGCCGCCGGGCAGGGGCGACGCACGCGTGATGGCCACCATCCTGTTCACCGACATCGTCGACTCCACGGTCCACGCGCGAACGGCGGGCGACGCGGCCTGGAAGCGCACCGTGACCATGCACGAAGACGTCGTCCGCACCGTAATGGTCCGCTTCGGCGGCCGGGAGGTCGAGACCGCGGGGGATTCGTTTCTCATCGTGTTCGACGGCGCCGAGCGCGCGATTCGCTGCGGACTGGAGCTCGTTGAGGCCCTGGCGGCTATACGGGTCTCCATCCGCGTCGGCATTCACAGCGGCGAGGTGGCACTGTCCGGCGAACGAGTCCGGGGCGTGGCGGTCCACGCTGCAGCTCGCGTCCTGGCCGAGGCGGACTCGGCCGAGGTGCTCGTATCCGGCACCACGCGCGACCTAGCCGAGGGCGCTGTAGGGCTGGCGTTCAAGTCGCGCGGGCGATACCGCCTCAAGGGCCTGGAGCGGGAGCACGAGTTGTTCTCCGCGGGATCATCCGCCGGGTAGAACGTCACTGCCCGCACCGAGGGTTCAATCGGCGGCCGTCGACCTACTCGGGAGGGCTCAGCGGGGTAGCACCGGCGCACGCACGCGGTGGTCATTTCTGCCCCTTACGGGCACGCCTGTCCCGCTCAACCATGCGAAAGCCGCATGACCAGCGAGGTGGAATTGGGCCCGCCTGGACTCGAACCAGGGACCAACCGATTATGAGTCGGCTGCTCTAACCAGCTGAGCTACGGGCCCTCGCCGGACAGCGTAACCGCGCTACGCGAGCACCTTCTCGTAGGTCGCATAGCGACGCGTGACCTTCATGCCCGCCCGTTCATAGAGCCTCGTCGCGCCCGTCTCGTTCTCCGAGTCGACCTCGAGCCCCACCCGCGCGTACCCATTCCGCCAGAGCGCGGCGAAGCCCGACTGGAGCAGCACGAGGCCAAGCCCGGCACGACGGGAAGCCGGCCGGACCGCGAGATCGAGCACCCAGCCGAAGCTGCCCTCGCCGAAGCACAGGGCGGCGCCGGCGATCTCGCCGCCCTCCTCGGCGATCCGCCAGAGCGACGGGTGGTAGTCGCTTCGAGCGTGACGCCACCTCAGCCAGTCCTCGAGCGGGCTCGGCGTGAACTCCCAGTGCTCCGCAAAGGCTTCCTGGTGCATCGCATGGACGGCCTCGTCGTCCTCGCCGGGGCGGTACTCCCGAATCGTCACGCCGGCGGGCAACTCGGGCAGCTGCGGCTCCTCGCGGAGCTTGATCTCCATCCGCCAGAAGAACCGCACGAGCTCGTGCCCCCGCTGGAGCGCGAGTTGCTTCCCACCCTCGTTCACGACGTGCACCTGGAACCGGGCCAGGCCCCGCTCGCGGGCCCACTGCTCCGCCTCGGCGACGAGGTGCGAGCCGATTCCCTGGCCGCGGGCGCCGGGATGCACGCAGGACTCGTCGGCCAGGTTCGCAAGGTCGCCCTCGCGCCGTGCAAGGGCGTACGCGACGGTCTCGTCGTCGCGAACCGCGACCCACGCGTCGGTCGCGAGCCCGGGCTCGTCCATCGCCCACCACTCGCGCAGGTCCTTGGCTGTGAACTCGAGCGGGTCGTCTTCTCCGAAATCGGCCCGGTCCCGGGCGAGGAGCAGCGAAGCGACGCCTTCGGCGTCCTCCAGGGTCGGTCGGCGTACGACGACGTCCTCCACCTCGGTCGGCCAGAGTACCGCCGCGCCCCGGGATAGGATTTCCGCCGATGAAGGCGTACCAGGGCGAGCAGCGGCTGCGCACCGAGGGCTGGCTGGCCGTTCGGGACATCACGGACGAGGTCGCGGAGGCCGTTCGCGAAAGCGGTGTCCAGAACGGAATCGCCTGCGTCTACTCGCCGCACACGACCTGCTGCGTCCGTGTCAACGAGTTCGAGAACGGCTTCCTGGAAGACTTCGCCGCCCTGCTCCGCCGGCTCGTCCCGAGCGAGAGCTACTACGCGCACGACGACTGGGACCGGCGCACCGAGAACATCTGCGAGGAGGACATGGAGCGCGGCAACGGCCACGCCCACTGCATGTCGATGCTCCTCGGCAGCGCCGGCGAGTCGATCCCGGTGCGTGACGGCCAGCTCTGCCTGGGAACCTGGCAGCGCGTGCTGTTCGTCGAGCTGGACCGCGAGCGCGATCGCCGCTGGCTCGTTCAGGTCGTCGGCGCCTAGCGAGCGGACTCGACCGCTTCGGGCTCCCGCGCCAGCCCGGTCTCGTCGAATTCGAAGACCCAGAAGTCCCGTCCCATGACCGGGACGCCGACGTTGAACACCGGGATGCCGTCGATCGCGCCGGCGAACGTGCCGCGGTGGCCGTGCCCGTGGAGAACGAGGTCCGGCTTGTGCTCGGCGATCGGCTCTGCGAGGCGCTCGCTGCCGAGAAACGTCCAGATCGCCTCCGGCTCGCCCTCGATCGTCGCCTTCGTCGGGGCGTAGTGGAGTAGGACGATGCGGACGGCGCAGTCGCAAACCCGGCGCAGGCCGCGGTCGAGGGCCGAGACCTCGGCGCTCGTCTCGGCGTAGACGCGCCGCAACAGCGGCTCGCCGAAGTCGGGCAGCAGCGAGCCGGTGAAACCGCCGATGAAGCCCTTCGTCCCGACGATCCCGACGTCCATGCCGGCGACCGGGACGATCTCCGCCGACCGCTCGAGGACATGAATGCCGCCACCGCGCAGGGCCGAGACGAGCTCCTCGTGTCGGTTCGCGTGCCAGTCGTGGTTCCCCAGCACGGCGTAGACAGGGACACCGATACCGCGCGCCACGTCCGCCAGCACGGCGGCCTGCTCGGGCTCGCCGTAGGTCGTCAGGTCGCCCGCGAGCAGGATCAGCTCGCTCTCGCGCTCGGCGTCCATGAACGCGGTCTCGAGGCGGGCCCGCTCCTCCTCGGAGCAATGGATGTCGCCCGCCGCTGCGACGCGAACGGTCATGTGCCGGTGATTCCCCCTCAGGCCTGTCGGGTAACGAGTCAATCGTGCCGGACGAACAGCCCTTCGCGGAGATCAAGGACAGCGTCAAGCGCGTCGCTGCCGCGCTACGCGAGGCCGACGTGCCCTTCCTGCTCGGAGGCGGGCTCGCCGCGTGGGCGTACGGCGGCCCGGGAACCGGCCACGACCTCGACGTGATGATCCGCCCGGAGCACGCCGATCGGGCGCTGCAGGCGCTCTCCGAGGCCGGCATGCGCACGGAGAAGCCTCCCGAGGGCTGGCTCTACAAGGCGTGGGACGGCGACGTCCTCGTGGACCTCATCTTCCGACCGGTCGGAAAGGACGTCGACGACGGCCTGTTCGAGCGCGCGCAGGAGCTCGAGGTGAACGCTGTCCCCATGCAGGTCATGTCACTCGAGGACGTCATGATCACGAAGCTCCTCGCCCTCGACGAGCACGAGCTCGACTTCGAGCGCCCGCTGGAGTTCGCGCGCGCGCTCCGCGAGCGCATCGACTGGCTCGCGGTTCGCCGGAGCACGCGCGACTCGCCCTACGCCAAGGCGTTCTTCACGATGGTCGAGGAGCTCGGCGTCGTGCCCCGCCGACACATCTAGCGACTCGAGATCAGCGGAAGATGTTCAGCAGCGCCGCGAAGACGTTCGTGGTCGGTGGAACCGCGCTCGGCTGACGCTGGACCTCGAGCAGCTGGCACGAGTTCAGCGGGTCGGCCGCCGGAGTCGGCGCCGGATACTGGTCGGGCCGGGCGACGGCAGCGTTGAGCCCGTCGATCGTCTCCCAGGTTCCCTGGAACGCATCCGCGGTCGCAGCCGTGGAGCAGGCGGTGAAGACGAGCGCACTCGCTGAGATCCCCTGCACCTCGCGCATGTCCGTCCGAAGCTTCTTGACCTGTCCCTGCAGGACCTTGACCTGTCGCTGCATCGTCTTGATCTGCTTCGCGAGCTTCCGCTCCGTCGGCGTCGCCGCGGCGGCGGGAGCTGCGAGGGCGCCTGCCACGACGACGGCGGCAAGCGTTGTGAAGAGACCCGTTCTCACGAGAAAACCTCCTGATGGCAAAAGGGCGAGCGCGGACGCAGTGTATGCGCGGGAAACGGGAGTTCCTAGAGCGCGTTGTAGACCTGGATCTCGCGCCAGGCGGGCCAGGACGGGCCCCCGACGGTGTGGATCCTGAGGTGGCGCACGCTTGGCCACGGCGTCGTCGGCGCGATCTCGACGGTCTCGCCGTCCACCGTCCATTTGTCCAGCTCGTCGTGCTCCGTCCACGGATCGGCCGCGGTCGCACGACCGAGGATCTTGTGCACAGTGCGGCCCGCAGGGGTCTGCGCGACGACGAGCCTGAGGAGGGCGATGTCGTGCGGGGCCCCGAGGTCGACCTCGATCCAGCCCGGCACTTCACCCATGGCGTTCCAGTACGTCCCCAGGAGCCCGTCGACGGCGTACTCCTTCGGCCCCTCGGGGGCGGACGTGGAGGCGATTAATGGCTTCCCGAACGCGAGATTCGTGGGCGCACACGGGTCGGTGCGAATCGTCGGTGCGAGGACGCGCTCGAGCATTCCGCCTGCGTCCTGACCGTCCCACATCGCCGGCTCGCCTGCCCGCTCGCCGTTCGTGTCCCAGGTCCAGAGCAGCCAGCCGTCGAAGCCCGACGCGCACGAGTCGGCCTGCCAGGTCTGCAGCGCCTCGGCCGCGATGGCCGCGGTCGCGTTGGACGCCGTCGGCGCGCCGAGCTCCGCCATCAGCACAGGCTTGGCGGTGATCGCGGGCAGCTCGTAGTTCGCCACGTACTGCGGCAGCGTCAGCTCGAGCCCGGGGATCACCCGCGGGCTGACGAAGTCGACCTGCGAGTTGTCGAGGACGGCGCGCATCCGGCTCACGCGCGGGTCTCCGATCCGAGCCGGGTTCGGGCCCTGCGGCCAGAGGAAGCCGAGCGACACCAGCGCGGTGGAGTCGACGGCGCGGATCGTCGCCCGCACCGCGTTCGCCCAGTGGACGAGGCCTTCGTCCATCAGCGCCTGCCGCCGGGCGGGGACTGCCAGGTCGTAGGCCTGGCCGTTCGCCGCCGTCACGGTCCCGGACGGAAGCGAGAGCGGCGCATGGTCGGTGCGGAAGTACGCCTCACGCCGTAGCTCGTAGGAGAGGATCGTCTCGCGAAGGGTCGGCTGGGCGGTCAGCCGCCCGACGAGCGCAGCCCAGAACGCTGCGTTGGCGTTCACGCCGGCCGCCGTCAGGTACTGGACGTTCTCTCCGGCAAAGTCGGCGGTCGCGCCGCCGGCGACCTGCGTGGCATAGGACGTCCCCGGCGGGACGCCTTCTCCGACGAGGATCACCTGGACGCCGCGTGCCCGCGCCTTTCCGAGGAAGTCGATGACATTCGCGACGTACGCGGTCGAGAGGTCGTCGGGCGTCGAGACGTCGGCCAGGGAAGCGCCGCCCACGAAGACGCGCACGGTGTTGTAGCCGTAGAGGTCCAGATCAGCGAGCGCCGAGTCCGCCGCCGTCGCGTCGTAGACGCCGACGTCGAAGGTGACGGGCTGGCCCCCGCCGTCGAGCCGCTCGTAGGACGCGCCGCGGGTCACGAACGTCGCCCCGCTCCCCTTCGCGAACAGCTCTCCCGAGCCGCCGACGGTGCGCACCCCGATCGCGTGCGCGGGCGGTGGAGGCGGAGGAGGTGGCCCCGGCGGAGGCGGCGGTCCCGCCGGCGGCGGTGGGGGCGGCGGTGGCGGCGGCGGTGGTGGCGGGCGGAGGCGGAGGCTGGTTGCGCGGCGGCCCGAGCTGTTTGGGACGGGAGACGCGGAGCTTCCCCCGCTTCACGCTGCGCGGGCGACCACGGGCCGTGCACGTCCAGCGGTACAAGCGCCCGCGCACGAGCCTGACCGTGAGCGTCGCCTTCCTGCGCGGCTTGACGAAGGGACTACGACGTCCGCCGATCGAGAAGGTCCTCGGCCGCTTCCCGCGGTTTGCGATCCGAAACTGGGTGCGTCCCGGCCGAGCTGTGCGGCCGACCTTGCACGCCCGGTCCGTCATCGTCACGGCCATGCGAGCAGGCTTCGCCGTCCCGGCGGCGTCGGCCACTCCGGGGCTGGCAACAACGCAGAGCGCAACGGCCGCGATGACCGTCGGCGAGATCCGCAGCATTTCACCCCCCTTAATCGGCACGGTGAGGCCGATCTGGAGGGGCGATTCCCCCATTCAGGGGGATGCCGGTCACGTCCTGGGCGCAGATCAGTAGGGTTCGCGCCGCATGGAGCCCGGCGTCGCCCCCGACCCCAGGCGATGGCGAGCGCTGGCGCTCGTCTGTGTCGCCTTCTTCATGGTCATTCTCGACGTGGCGATCGTCAACGTCGCGCTGCCGTCGATCCAGGAGGACCTCGGGATCTCCCGCGACACGCTCCAGTGGATCGTGACCGCCTACTCGCTCGCGTTCGGCGGCTTCCTGCTCCTCGGCGGCCGCGCCGCGGACCTCCTCGGCCGGCGCAAGGTGTTCATGTTCGGAATGGTGCTCTTCACAGGCGGATCGCTCGCCTGCGGGCTCGCCGACAGCGGGACGCAGTTGATCATCTTCCGGGCGATTCAGGGCCTCGGCGGCGCGATCGTCTCGCCGGCGACGCTGGCGATCATCAGCGACTCGTTCCGCCACGACCAGGCCGAGCGCAACAAGGCGTTCGGGATCTGGGGCGCCGTCGCGGGCAGCGGGGCCGCGGCCGGCGTCCTGCTCGGCGGCATCCTGGTCGAGTACATCGGCTGGGAGGCGATCTTCTTCGTGAACGTCCCGGTCGGCATCGCGATCTTCGCCCTGGCGCCCACGCTGATCTCCGAAGGCCGGATCGAGGGTGCGGACCGGCGAGTGGACGTCCTTGGCGCAGTTCTCGTCACCTCCGGCCTCGTGCTCTTCGTGTACACGATGTCGGAGGCGCCAGACGCCGGTTGGGGAAGCGCTCAGACGCTCGGGCTCACGGCGCTCTCGGTCGCGCTCGTCGCCGCCTTCTTCTGGTGGGAGGCCCGCACACCGACGCCGATCGTGCCGCTCGGGCTCTTCAAGATCCGGCCGGTCTTCGTGGCGAACGCGGTCGGCGTGCTCCTCGGCGCGACGATCTTCGGCGGCTTCTTCCTGCTCACCCTCTACATGCAGACCGTCCTCGGGTACTCGCCGCTCGAGGCTGGGCTCGCCTTCCTCGCCACGGCCGGGATGACGATCCCCGGCGCGGCGATCGCGCAAACCGTCATCACGCGCACAGGCGTGAAGCCGGTGATGATGGTCGGCACCGCGTTCCTGGCCTTCGCCTACCTCTGGTACACGCAGCTTCCCGTCGACGGGACGTTCTGGGCGAACCTGTTCATCCCGTTCGTGATCAGCGGCTTCGGCCTGTCGTTCATCTTCATCCCCATGTCCCTCGCCGCGCTCTCCCGTATCGAGGATCGGGTTGCCGGTGTCGCCTCGGGCCTGCTCAACACCTCGCAGCAGCTCGGGGGGGCGGTCGGGGTCGCGCTGATCTCGACGATCTCCAACGAGCGAGCCGACACGCTCACGACGGAGGGCGAGGACCCGCTGTCCGCACTGACCGGCGGCTACAACTGGGGCTTCGCGGTCGCCTCGGTCTTCGCCCTGCTCGCCGCCGGGGTCGCCTGGGGCGTCCTCAGGCGCGACGACGTTCCGGCCGCGACCGTACAGCAGCAGGCTCCTGCCGGCTGACTACGGCTCGCCGCGGCGGCGCGCCACTTCGACGAGCTTCGGCGGCGCGACCTCCACGTAAGCGTCCTCGAGGATGCCGGCGAGCTCGTCCCAGTGAAGCTCCCGGTCGAGCCGCAGGCCGATCCAGCCGCGATGCCCGACGTAGGGCGGGCGGAAGAACCGCTCCGGATCCGCCTCGACGAGCATCTGCTGGACGCCGTCCTCCGCAGCCGCCCACAGGGCGAACCGCCCATCGCCGTGATGGTCGTTCAGCACCATTGCGAACGAGCGCTTGCCGCGGACGAAGAACGTCGGCTGGCCGTGGCTCAGGCGCTCGCTGGTCTCCGGCAGCGCCAGGCAGAGCTCACGGATCCGACCGAGGACCTCGTCGTAGTCAGCCACGTCCGAACCGGGCGTACGCCGCGCGCCCGATGCGTCCGGCGAGCAGGTCCGAGGCGACCCCGGTGCCCCGGGCGTTCCAGGTCAGGACGCTGGCGACGAAGCTCCCGTCCCGCCAGTAGACGAGGCCCGTGTCGTGCAGGGCGGTGCTGATCCACCCGGCCTTCTGGAGCGTGACCGTCGGGCCCGTCGGAAGGAACCTGTCGATCCGGCTCACCTGCGAGTGCGCGAGCAGGTAGAGGAGGAAGCGAGCCTGCGAAGGCCGGAACCCGCGCCGTGCCAGCCCGCCCTGCCCGACCGCCGCGAGGTTCAGCGAGCGCATCAGCGTCGCGAGGTCTGCCGCCGTCGTCCGCTTGCCGACGAAACGCGGTTGCGCGCCGACCCGGATCGGGATCTGACCCTGCGTGACGATGTAGCCGCCGTACATGTCCGTGTCGTCCATGCGAAGCGCGCGAAAGAGCTGGTTCACGTACGCCGCGCCGCCGCTCGTCGATCCCCCGAGCCAGGTGAGCAGATCGTTTGCCGCCCTGTCGTCGGACGGGATGATCGCCTTGCGCAGCAGCGCGTCGAGCCGGCTGCCGCGCGGCGGCTTCCCGCCGAGCCTGCGGAGCACCTCGATCGCGATCGCGACCTTGACGGTCGACGCGGCCGGGAAGCGCGCGGCGGCGTTCCAGGCGGCGCCTGCGCCGGTGCGCAGGTCCTGCACGTAGACACCGCAGATGCCGGGAAACGCGCGGGCCAGCGAGCGAACCGTGCGGGCCAGGCGCGGATCCTCGACGCTCCTGGCCGGCGGCCCGCGCGGCTCGGCGGCAGCCGGGAGCGAGAAGACCGGGCCGATCGTCGTCGAGGCGCCGCGTCCACTCTCGTCGACTGCCTTGATCGTGACGCGGACGTCCCGCGCCGGGAGCGGGACCGCGAAGTCGAATCGCTTGCGGCCGACGTCCTTGCTCCCCACGACGCGACCGTCGATGCTCACGACCACCCTCCGCGTCCCCGCGCTCACGCGGCCGATGACCCGGCCGAACGAGACCTCGTACGCAGCGGGCGATGTCACGACCGGTGCCGGTGGTGGAGTCGCAAGCAGCGCCACGGACGGAATTGTTGCCGTTAGCGTTGGAGCGTGGCCCGACCGCACCTCGGCCTGATCCTTCCGAACTACGGCGAAGGCCTCGACGCCGAGCGACTCGCAAGCTCGGCCGTGGTGGCCGAGCAGGCCGGGTTCGACTCCGGCTGGGTGACCGACCACGTCTTCGTGCCGCCCGAGCACGCGCCGATCTACGGAACGATCGCCGAGGCGCTCGTCTCGCTCGGCTTCCTCGCCGGCCGCACGGAGCGGCTCCAACTCGGCGTGTCGGCGCTCGTCGTCCCCCTGCGGAACCCGCTCGTCGTTCTGAAGCAGCTCACAACTCTCGACCTCCTCTCTGGCGGCCGGATCGTGACGGCGGTGGCGGCCGGATGGATGGAGGGCGAATTCGAGCTGCTCGGCGCTGATTTCCCGAGCCGCGGCAAGCGGCTGGACGAGTGGGTGCGGACCTCGCAGGCGGCGTTCGAGCAGATGCCCGGCCCGATCGAGGTCCCAGCCGGGGAAGGCTGGCTCGCGCCGGCGCTCGTCCGGCCCGGCGGCCCGGAGGTCTGGATCGCCGGCGTCTCTCGCGCGACCATCCGGCGCGCTGCGCTGACAGGCGTGTGGCATCCCGTCGCCCTCCAGCCCGACGAGCTACGAATCATGGCCGCCGAGTTCCGGGACCGGCGCGCTGACGGCCGGGTGATCCTCCGGATCGGCGCCTATTTCCAGGACGAGCCTGACGACGGCGAGGACGAACGAGGGCGCCACGCGGTCGCCGGGCCTCCGGAGTGGGTCGCCGAGCGTCTGGCGGAGTACGTCGACGCCGGCTGCGACGGCTTCGTCGTCAACCTCGACTACGAGGCGCCGGATCTCGAGGATCGCGTTCGGCGCTTCGCCGAGGAAGTGGTCCCGCTGCTGCCCGCTACTCCCGACTCGACTCGGCCCAGAGGTTGATCGCGCCGTCCGTCGCGAACTGGTCGATCTCGGCCAGCTCGTCCTCCGTGAAGTCGAGGCGGTCCAGCGCCGCCAGGCTGTCCTCCAGCTGCGCGACGCTGCTCGCGCCGATCAGCGAGGACGTCACGCGCTGGTCGCGGAGCGTCCACGCGATCGCCATCTGCGCGAGCGACTGACCCCGCCGCGCCGCGATCTCGTTCAGCCCGCGCACCTTCCCCATGGTCTCCTCGGTCAGGAGCTCCGGCGAGAGCGCGCTGCCGTCCGTCGCCGCCCGGGATCCCTCCGGGATCCCCTCGAGATACCTGTTCGTCAGCAGCCCCTGCGCGAGGGGTGAGAAGACGATGCAGCCGAGGCCGAGCTCATCCAGGGTGGCGAGCAGCTCCTCCTCGATCCAACGGTTCAGCAGCGAATACGAGGGCTGGTGGATGACGAACGGCGTCCCGATGGCACGCAGGATCGCCGCCGCCTCCTCGGTCTTCACGGCCGAGTACGACGAGATCCCGACGTAGAGCGCCTTGCCCTGGCGGACGGCGGTGTCCAGGGCCCCCATCGTCTCCTCGAGCGGCGTGTCCGGGTCGAACCGGTGCGAATAGAAGATGTCCACGTAGTCGATGCCCATGCGGCCAAGGCTCTGGTCGAGGCTCGCAAGCAGGTACTTCCGCGATCCCCACTCCCCGTACGGGCCCGGCCACATGTCGTACCCGGCCTTCGAGGAGATGATGAGCTCGTCGCGGTACGGCGCGAGGTCGTCGCGGAGGATCCGCCCGAAGTTCTCCTCCGCCGAGCCGTACGGCGGCCCGTAGTTGTTGGCCAGGTCGAAGTGCGTGATCCCGAGGTCGAAGGCGCGGCGGATGATCTCGCGCCCGATCTCGAGCGGCCGGTCGTCGTGCCCGAAGTTGTGCCAGAGCCCGAGCGAGACGGCGGGAAGGAGCAGGCCGCTCCGGCCGCTCCGCCGGTACTCCATCCGGTCGTAGCGCACCTCTGCGGGGACGTAGGTCATGCGGTCGGCCTCACCGTGTCAACGGCACGATGAAGCGCCTGTAGGCGGCCCGGCTTCGCGGCTTCGTCCCGATGTCGTAGGCGCCTCCCGCAGGGCCGTTGTAGAAGCTCATGAACCGGACGCGAGGGTGTCTTCGGACAAAGGTTGCGAAGGCCTGGACGTAGCCAGGGTCGTCCACCGAGAGCCCCCACTCCGGGAACATGAACGGCGTGCGCGGGAAGGCCCGGTAGAGCTCCTCCGTCCGGAAGAAGGCGTAGCCGCCGCCCGTGTTGTAGTAGTTGTTGCCGTAGGCGTCGACGTAGCGAGCACCGGGAAAGTACGCGCGATAGTGGTTGCCCGCGACGTTCGGGACGCCGACGGCCAGCGGGTTCCAGACGACGGTCATCTTTGGCGCCCGGACGGCGGGGATGTCGGTGCGCACCCCGGGTAGCCGCAGGGACCGCAGCCGCGTGGTCATCGCCTGCGCAGTGCCCCCGTGCATGAGGATGAAGATCCGCTGGAAGGCCCTTCGGTACCAGCGGGCCGAGTAGGCGGCCCCGCGCCGGCCGCCGCTCGGAGTGAACGCGCAGTACGGGTTCTTCGAGTTGTTCATCTCACCGAGCGGACGAATGATCGCCTGCTTCCCGGAGTCGGCGATCGCCTGTGCGAGGCCGATCAGGTGCGCATCGCCCTTCCCGAGCGCGATCGCGCTGGGCGTCAGCATCGCTCCACGACCCTCGGGGTGCAGAGCGATGTGCGGCCGCTCTCCCAGCCGGCTCAGGAAGACCTCGTACTTCGAGCCCCACGTCCGTCCCTGGTCCCACCCCAGGAAGACGAGGCCCGACTCGGTCTTCTGGCCGGTCAGGCGGTCGAAGCGGGCGAGGCTGCCGTAGGCACCGGAGGACACCGCCGCTCCAGCCACCGGTGGGAAGAGCGCGAGTACGCACAGCACGACCACGAGGTGCCGGAGGACCCGCACGCAGGAACCGTATACGGTGAAACGAAGCATTCGGCCATGCGCGGCGCCCTCCTCATCACCGTCCTCGTGGCGACCGTCGCCGCGGCCTCGGCGTCGGCCTCGCCGGTCCCACGCAAGGTGATCGCGAACCACTGCAGCCTCAGCGGGGACATCTGCTACGGCGTCGTCTCCAGGAGCGGTGCCGTCTATTTCGACCTGACGACGGCTGCGCACTACTTCCTCCGTTACCGCCTCTGCGTCCGGCCGCCGACGGGAGCCGCGCGCTGCCGGCCGTACTCGATGCGACTCGGGCGACTGTCGTCTTCGAGGGTCAGGTTCGCGGGGCAGTTCCCCTACTCCGGCCCGGGCACCTACCGCGTCACCTGGCGGCTCGGTTCGAGGGCGCTCGGCCCGACGCTCCGCTTCCGCCTGCCGCTCAAGCCGTAGCGCTACCGTGACGGCGTGGATCTCGCGCTGCTCGAGCGCACGCTGACCGACGCCGGGGAGCCCCCGTTCCGCTTCCGGCAGGTCTGGGAGTGGGCGGCGCGCGGCGCGGCCGGCTACGACGAAATGACGAACCTCCCGCTGGCACTCCGTGCACGGCTCGACGAGCACGTTCCGTTCTCGTCGCTCTCGGTCGAGGACGAGGCGACCGCCGCCGACGGCACGGTCAAGGCGCTGTTCCACACGTCCGACGGCCATCCGGTCGAAGCGGTGCTCATGCGCTACCGGGACGGGCGGAGATCCGTCTGCGTCTCCTCCCAGTCGGGCTGTCCGCTCACCTGCACGTTCTGCGCGACGGGCCAGATGCGCTTCGGGCGCAACCTGAAGGCGTCGGAGATCCTCGACCAGGTACTCCACTTCCGGCGCATCGAGCCGGTGAACCACCTCGTGTTCATGGGCATGGGCGAGCCGTTCCTGAACTACGACGAGGTGGTGGCTGCCGCGCGCTGCCTGCCCGAGATCGGGATCACCCACCGCCGGACGACGATTTCGACGGTCGGCTGGATGCCCGGCCTCACGCGCTACGTCGACGAGGTCGAGGAGCCGATCCGCCTTGCGCTCTCCATCCACGCCGCCGACCCGCGCCTCCGGTCGGAGCTGATGCCCGTCAACGACCGCTATCCGCTTCCGTCCGTCCTCGACGAGTGTCGCCGCTACTTCGAGCTACGGCGCCGCAAGGTCTTCGTGGAGTACGTGCTGCTCGCCGGCGTGAACGACTCGCCCGAGCGCGCCGCCCAGCTCGTGGAGCTGCTCGACGCGAAGGTCTTCAAGGTGAACCTGATCCCGTACAACCCGACCGGGATGTACGACGGCTCTTCGCGCGACGCGATCGCCGCGTTCAAGCGGGTGCTGGACCGAGCGCGGATCCCGTCCACCGTGCGCCTTACGCGCGGGCGCGACATCGCCGCCGCCTGCGGCCAGCTGGCCGCGACGCGCTAGTCGCGCCGCTCGTCGAGGTACTTCTTCAGCCCGAGGAAGGGGAGGATGAACGCCGCGAGCACGGCGGCGCCCCACACGATCACAGCGGCGAGGAGCCATGTGACGGCGCCGTCGATCGAGAAGCCGTCCGAGATGAGGTCGGTGACGATCAGCGAGATCAGCGTCGCGATCAGCGCGACACCGCCGAGTGCCGCCGAGCCCGCTCCCCGCAGCTGGACCATGAGGAACGGCTGCAACAGCGCAAACACGATGGTGAAGACGATGACCGCGACGACGAAGCCGCTTGCGTCGAGGTGCATGTCGTCGAGCAGGGCGGCGGCAACGAGCAAGCCGACGGCGTTCGCCGCGAGCGCCACGAGCGTGCGAACGATCAAGCGAATCACGGGCGCGAATCTACTCCGCTGAGCGGTGCGGTGCTGCGCCTGGCGTCAGACGCTCACCGGCGAAGCTTGCGCACCGCGATGCCCACTCCGCCGGAGACGATCAGCGCCGACGCGCAGGCGGCGAGAACCAGGAGCGGGATCGGAATCGAGCGGGCGTCGTTCGTGTCAACGCCCAGCGCCTGCTGGATCGGCCCGTCCGAGCTGCCGCTGCTGCTCTGAGGCCGCCGGACGGCCGCTTCTCGCAGAGCCTGCCGGATCTGGTCCTCGATGTCGCTGTATGCCCGGATGTCCTCGGGCGCGCGATCGAGCGCCTCCTGGAGGCAGGACACGGAGTAGGCCTCGTTGACGACCGCGTTGTCCGCCCAGTCGTCCATCACACGCTCCCAGCACGGCTTCGTGCCAGCAGATGCGGTACCAGCCCCGAGCGAAACCAGGAGCGCGGCCATCAGAGCCGCGAGCGGGCCCGCAGATGAACCGAGCCTCTCGCACACCGTTGGACTCCTGTTGTCTCGCGCTGAAAGGTAGCACCGTGGCTCGCGGCTCGTTTATCCACACCCTGTTGACACCCGGACTTCCGGCCAGTCTTGCCAGCAACCACGCGCGGTGAGGATTCGTTTCCGCGCGGCTGGGTAGGTCAACAGTGAAGATGTTTCCACAGTCTGCGGAACTGCGGTGAACAACCGACGGCTGATCGCCTCGCTGGTAACGGCGATGGCCTGCCTCGTCCTCGCGCCTGCCGGTACGCCGGTCGATCTCCAGGCGGGTCAGGCGTCCGAGCTTGCGCTTCCTCCGCCACCGCCGCCACCACCGCTTCCTCCGCCACCACCCCTCCCTCCGCCGCCTCCTCTTCCACCACCGCCTCCGCCACCGAACCTTCCTCCGCCACCACCGCTCCCACCACCGCCTCCGCCACCAAACCTTCCTCCGCCACCGCCGCTTCCTCCGCCTCCGCCGCTACCGCCTCCGCCGGCGCTGCCGCCCGCGCCGCCGCCGCCGAACCTGCCGAACCTGCCGGTCCCGCCGCCGCCCGTCCGGCCTCCGGCCGCGCCGCCGCCCACGTCGACTACCCCAAGGACGTCCACGACCGCGGGGACGACGCCGAGCTCACCGGGGTCGACGACTACGACGCCGGGGGCATCCGGAAGCGGACAGGCTCCGGCGAGCAACGGCTCCGGGAGCGGACAGGCAGGAACGGGTTCGGCGGGCGCCCCAGGCGCGCCAGGAGCGGCGGCACCCGGGTCGAGCGGGAGCTCGGGCTCCACGGTCGGGCCGTTCACACTGAGCAGCAGCGATTGCCAACCGCAGCCGAACCCCTGTAGCGGCGAGGAGCAGCGCAGGCCGGTACGCGCCTCGCGCACCGTCCTTCGCCCAGGCAAGAAGACCGGGGCGACCACCCTGATCTTCCGGCTCTCGGGGCCCGCCGTCCTGCGGATCACGATCGTGCGCGTCTACCCGTCGTGCAAGCGGCTCGGCAGCTTCACGGTCCGGGCCCGCGCCGGTGAGAACCGCGTTCGCTTCCGCGGGCGGTTCCGTGGGCGAGCACTCCCCGCGGGCGGCTATCGCCTCGTCGTCCGTGCCCGCGGCGCTGAGCGTGACGCCGCTGCGATCCCGATCGTGATCGCGCGCGGAAAGACCTCGCCGGCGGCGCTGCGCAAGGCACGGAACGGCAGCACGTGCACCGAGCCGATCGCGGATCTCGGCGTCGTCTCAGCCCCGGGAGAGGGCAGCGGCCAAGGCTCGAGCGGCGGGCGCCCGGAACGGGCCGAGCTGCCGATCGCAACCGCGGTCGGAGCGGTCGCCGGAGCCACGAAGACCCTGCTCGACGGCGTGACCCGCCGGGTCACCGATGCCGTCGACGAGAGCCCGGTGGACGATCCATTCGTGCTCACCGTCATCGGCCTGCTCCTCCTTGTGATCGCCGTCCTGGGAACGCTCTTGCTCACCCAGGTCGTTCGAACGCTCGGCGTCGATCGCGATCGAGACCGCTTGGCCTAGCGCTCTCGGCGCAGAGGAGGCGCAGGAGTCGCGGAGGCGCCTCGTGGACACCGGCGTGCTCGACAAGTTCGAGGAAAAGCACGGGCCGAACGTCCTCGAGGAGGCGGCGCCGGGCTAGACGCTCAGCGGGTCGCCGGCGGCAATGCCGCCAACAGTGCGCGCATCCGATCGATCTCGATCTGTTGGTCCGAGTCCACGTGCCTCGCGAAGGCGTCGATCTCGGGCTCCGCGCCGGCATCGCCCGCGTAGAGCTGGTCGACCATCGTCACCGCTCCCTCGTGGTGGCGGATCATGGACTGGAGGAAGAGACGGTCGAAGGAGGCGCCGCGCCGCGCCGCGAGCTGATTGATCTGCGCCTCGGTGAGCATCCCCGGCATCAAGCGCCCGATCCCGGCGCCGTGCGCATGCCCGTGGGCCCGGTGGAGCTGCGGAGCCTCCTCATCGCGCGCTTCGAGCCAACTGCGAATCTGCTCGATCTCGCCCGCCTGGGACAGGTCGATGCGCTTCGCAAGCAGCGCGATTGCCCGGCGCCGGCTTCGCGTCGGCACGAAGCTCGTCATCCGGAGAGCCTGGGCGTGGTGCTGGATCATCCCCTGCATGAAGCGGACGTCCGCTTCCGTGTGCTCAGTCCGCTCGATCCCCTCGAGCTCTTCGGGAGTGAGGGTCCTCGTCCCTTCGCCGGGAGCCCCTGGTTGAACGATGTTCGGCGCCGGTTCGCCTGAGTCGGGCTCGTCGGACCCGCCGCTGCAGCCGGCGAGCACCAGCGAGACCGCGACAACGAGCCAGCGCGCGCGTTGCCGGTTGACGGTGGTCACGGATCGATATTAGTCTCACTATTCACTGCGGTTGTCGGCTGTCGAACGACACGGGGGGACCCATGACGAAGCCCTTTACCGCCCTGCGACGCAGGCGATCTTCGCGGCATCGCACGACGCTCACCGCGCTGGGAGCTTTGGCCGCGGTCACCGTGCTGGCCTCGGTTGCCGTCGCCCAGGTGACCGCCGATCCACGGGTCGGCCTCGCACCTGGATTCGAAAACCCAGGCGTCGCCGCGAGCGGGCTCGAGCTGCTCGCGAACAGACCGAAGCCCGCAGGCTTCTTCAATCCGGCGAATCCCGGGGACTTCGGATTCCTGAACTCGGATCTCGCGTTCGAGGGGAAGCACGCGTTCGTCGGGAACTTCAACGGCTTCCAGATCTACGACATCTCGAATCCGGCCAATCCCACGATCCGGACGACCGTCGTCTGCCCGGGCGGACAGGGAGAGGTCTCCGTGTACAGGAACCTGGTCTTCATGTCCGCCGAGGAGTCGCGCTCCCGCACCGACTGCGGCGCGCCCGCCGTCCCGAGCGGGGATCCGCTCCGGTTCCGGGGCGTGCGGATCTTCGACGTCAGCAACATCAACGCTCCGGTGCAGGTTGCGACCGTCCAGACCTGCCGCGGATCGCACACGCACACGTTGTTGAAGAGCCCGCGCGACCACAAGAACATCTACGTCTACGTCTCCGGGACCGGCGGCGTCCGCTCGGCGACCGAGCTGCCTGGTTGTGTCAACACGCCGCCGACGGATCCGACCGGCGCTCTCTGGCGCATCGAGGTGATCAAGGTCCCGTTGGACGCTCCGCAGGACGCCGTGAACGTAAACCGGCCGCACCTGTTCACCGATCCCGCGACCGGTGCGATCAACGGCCTCCAGAACACACCGCCGGCGCCGCTGCATCCGTCCGGCATTCCATGGCAGCCCTCGCCGACGACCGATTCCTGCCATGACCTGACGACGTATCCCGAGATCGGGCTCGCGGCCGGGGCCTGTGAGGGCAACGGCCTGCTCCTCGACATCCGTGACCCGGTAAACCCCCGCCGGATCGATGAGGTGTCCGACCCGAACTGGGCGTACTGGCACGGCGCGACGTTCGCGAACGACGGCAAAACCGTCGTCTTCACTGACGAGTGGGGCGGCGGCACGAACCCGCGCTGCCGTGAGACCGACCAGCCTCAGTGGGGCGGGAACGCGATCTACGACATCGTGAACGGCGAGCTCGAGTTCCGGAGCTACTTCAAGATGCCGGCGGCGCAGACGCTCCAGGAGAACTGCGTCTCGCACCTGCCGTCGCTGATTCCGGTCCCGGGTCGCGACCTCATGGTCCAGGCCTGGTACCAGGGCGGCGCATCGTTGATCGACTTCACCGACTCGCGGCATCCCAAGGAGATCGGGTTCTTCGACCGGGGGCCGATCAGCACCGGGACGAACCTGATCATCGGCGGTTTCTGGTCGAACTACTACTTCAACGGCTCGATCTACGGCTCGGAGCTCGCGCGCGGCTTCGACACGTTCAAGCTGACTCCGACCGAGTACCTCTCCCGGAACGAGATCAAGGCCGCGGCCGAGGTGAAGCTCAGCCGGCTGACGCCGCAGCATCAGCCGCGGATCAGGTGGAAGCCGAGCTTCGCCGTCGTGCGGTCATTCCTCGACCAGCTCGTACGGGCCGACGAGATCCCGAGGCGGACACTCGACAAGGTCGATCGGCACATCGACCGCGCGGAGTGGTTGCGCAAGCGCGGCAAGCGCTCCGCCGCGGCGGCCGAGCTCCATGCGGCCGAAAGGCACCTCCGCGGAAGCCAGTACCGCGACCTGCGTGACGCGCTGGACGACCTCGCCGACTCCTTCAGGCACGGCGGGCAGGACGACGACGACGACGACGATTAGGACGATGGTCTAAGGGGGCGCCGCGAGGCGCCCCCCTTAACCACTGTCCGAGGCTCACTTCGCTATCACTACTCGGCGATGAGCCAGCACGCAGGCGCTGCCCTGGCGTCGGCCGAGGCGCAGGTTGCCGCTGCGCGCGACGATCCGGCGGCGCGCGTTGCGTTGGTCGTGCGGACGTACCACGGGCCGACCGGCCACGCCCCGCGACACCTGCCGTTCCGACGGGCGGCGTTGTCGTTCATGCACTGGCAGGCGCACCGCGGTGTGCTCGATCCGCTCGAGGCCTCGCCGCCCGGCAGCGTGTGGTGGCGGGCGGTCAACGAGCGACTACTGCGGGACGGATGCGAAGCGGTCGCACTCGTCGGCGGCCAGGCAGGAGAGCCGTCATCGCAGCCCGTGCGGCTGTGGCTGGAGTTCATCGAGAGACCGACCGGGCGGAACTGGTACCGAGCGCACAACGCAAGCATCGTGGTTGCCTACCTGGAGCACCGCGACCTCGCCAAGGCGGAGAGCGCGCCGGAGCGCTTCTTCATGAACGTCGCCCTCGTCCGCGTGCTCTACGCGCACGCTCTCGTCGGGGCGCCGCGGCTTGCGCTGGGACGCCTCGCTCCGCTCAGCCGCCTGCTCGGCGACCCCCGGCTCGGGATGGCCGGTGTCTTTCTCTCACTCCGCCGAGTGCTCCCGAACCGCTACCCGCTCGCGCTCGACGTGAAGCGCTACATCGCCGACGAACAGCGTCTTGGCCGGCTGCTCGACTACGCGGTGATCGTTCCGCGGTTGCAACGCCTCTACGAGTGGTCCGCCGCGGAGCTCGGCGAGCCACGTCTGCTCGAGCTGGTTCGCGAAGGCAACCCCGTCTACGCCTGGCCCTTCGAAGAGCGACACGTATGGCGCACTCCACACATGCCTTGGGTCGGTCGGGTTCTCGAACGCGCCACCAGGGCCCGCTGAAGCCAGGCGCGCGTTCAGAAGGGTAGTCGCGTCGAGCCGTGCCCCTATTCTCTGGCGATGGACGAGTCGAGCCGCGATTCAACGGCCGACGATTCGGCGGCGCTGCCCCCGTTGTTCGTCGCGTCCGGCGGCGACGGCGTCAAGGCGGATGCGGTCGGCACCGGCGGAGCGCTGGGGCTCATCGAGACGGCGATCCCGGCAGGCCACAGTACGCCGCTGCACGTTCACCGCCACGAACACGAGGCGCTCTATGTCCTCACCGGAGCGGTCGACTTCGTCTGCAGCGATCGGCGTTTCCGTGCCGAGGCCGGCGCGTTCGTTTTTCTTCCGTGCGGAGTGGCGCACACGTTCCTGGGAATCAGCGAAGAGCCCTCGCGGGTACTCGTTCTGTTCCTGCCGGGCGGGCTCGAGGACGCTTTCACCCAGCCGGAGCGCTTCGACGAGATCCTGAGAGAGCGCGGCGTAGAGGTTGTTGGCCCGCCTCTCCGTTGATGGGCTGGTGCAAGGGGCCCGTCAGAGGCGCGACCGCAGTGGTGAGGTCAGTCCTCAGCTCACCGCTTTCTTCACGAGTTTGCCGATCTTTGCCTCTTCGGCGGCGGTCAACTTCTTCAGCGCAAACGAGGTCGGCCACATGACGCCTTGGTCGATGTTCGCCTCGTCGCTGAAGCCGAACGTCGCATACCTCGAATTGAACTTCTCCGCGCTCTGGAAGTAGCAGACGACTTTGCCGTCCTTGGCATAGGCGGGCATCCCGTACCAGGTTTTCGGCGAGAGTGCCGGCGCGCTGGCTTTGACGATCGCATGGATTCGCTTGGCCATCGTGCGATCCGTTCCCTTCATCTCTGCGACCTTCGCGAGCAGGGCGCTCTCGCCGTCCGCCTTGGCCGCTTCCGCCTTCAGCTCTTGGGCACGCTCCTTCATCGCGGCCCGTTCCTCCGCCGAGAATCCCTTGGACTTCTTGCTGGTCGCGGTGGTGCTCTTGGCGGACTTCTGCGTGGTCTTCTTTGCGCTCATCCTTCCCTCCTGTGCAAGCTCTCCTGAAGTCGTGGTGATGTCCACGGTCGACAATTTGTAGCGGGAGCGGCCTCAGCCAACCGTCACGACCTGGTTTGAGGCGACGTTCTCGCGACGGACCGTGCGGTCGTCCGGGAAACGGACGACCAGCGCCTCGACGGTCGCGATCCGGCGGTGGAGCCGCGGGTCGCGCAGCGTGGGCAGCAGCACGGGGTACGCGGTGCCTCGGATGCGGACCACCGGCTTGCGTGCGTCGACCACGGCGGACGCGCCCATCGGGCGCATGCTAGACGTGCGTGGGCTGCAATCCTATGGCGGTCCAGACGAAGGAGAGAGCCGTGCCCCACATCGATCTGCCCGAAGGCGTTCCCGGAATCCGGAGCGCGATGATGTTCCGGCCCGAGACCGCCGCGCCACTCGGCCAGCTCGCCGAGGTGCTGCTCCGCAGCGACAACTCGCTCAGCCGTGGCGAGCGCGAGCTGATCGCCGCCTACGTCTCGAACCTGAACGAGTGCGTCTTCTGCCAGACGTCCCACAGCTGGTTCGCGGCGAAGCAGCTCGACGACGGCATGGAGCTCGTCGACCAGGTGAAGCTCGACCCCGAGGGCGCTCCGATCAGCGACAAGCTGCGTGCGCTGCTCGCTGTGGCCGCGAAGGTGCAGGACGACGGCCGAACGGTCACGTCGGAAGACGTCGAGCGTGCGCGACAGGAGGGCGCGACCGACGTCGAGATCCACGACACCGTGCTGATCGCGGCCGCCTTCTGTATGTACAACCGCTACGTCGACGGGCTCGCGACCTGGACGCCCACCGACCCCGCCATGTACGACGAGATGAGCGACCGCATCGTCGAGCAGGGCTACCTTCGCCCGCCGGGAGTGGCCGCGCCCGCCTATGCAGGGGACGGACGCTAACGAAGGACTGAGCGCCCATGAACAAGCCGCGCATCTTCCTCGGGTCGTCGGGCAAGCAGGCCAAACTGCTCCAGGCGATCACGCGCGGGCTCGAGGACGTCGCCGACGTCGAGCCCTGGACGACCACGTTCAACCCGGGGCGGTCCACCCTCGACCGGCTCGTCGAGCTCTCCCAGGAGGTCGATTTCGCAGCGTTCGTGTTCGCCCAGGACGACTGGACCACGACGGATGCCTCACAGGACAGCTTGGCATCGCCGCGCGACAACGTGGTGTTCGAGGCCGGGCTGTTCGGCGGCGCCCTCGGCATCCGGCGCACGTTCATCCTCCACGCGAACGGTTCGAAGCTGCCGAGCGACCTGCTCGGGCTGACCTCCGTCCGCTACGACCCGGCAGCCAGCCCGGCGGAGGTTCGCGCGATCAACCAGAAGCTCCGCAAGGCGATCGAGACCGAGGGTCGCCGCGGGCTGGTCGAGGGGCTGTGGTGGCAGCTCTCGCTCACCATTCGGAGCGAGGAAGAGCCGTCCGCGGTGAGCCTCCTGCGCGTCTCGCGGGACCGGGACGGTGACCTGAACGTGACCGGCCGCGCCTGGCAGGAGGACGGGACGCTTTCGGCCCGCTACTGGAGCGAGGCTGCGAAGGAGCGCAGAGATCCGGCCGGCGTCCTCTACTTCTGGAAGGGCGAGCGCCCTCGACACCCGAATGCCCCGCAGCTCGAGGGCACCGGCGAGATCAGCGTGGAGACCGCCGACCGCGCCACCGGGTACTGGACGACACGTTCGGATCGCGACCCCGGGCTGAATGCCCGAACCGCAGGCATCTACCTTCGAGCCGACCCCTCAGACCTCGAGGTGCTGGACGGCGGGAGCGAGGAGGAGCGGACCCAGCTCATCGCGCAGCGCCTCCGGGAGTGGAAATCGGCCGCGAACGCATTCTGACCACCGACCGGGTAGCAGTAATCTGCGTCACCTAGACGAGGGAGGATGGGAATGAACGTACGCGATGTGATGACCGCGCGCCCGCGCTGCGCGGCGCCCGATACGCCGCTCAGTCAGGTCGCCGAGCTGATGGAGGCCGAAGACATTGGCGCGATTCCCGTCGTCGATGGGGACCAGCTCGCAGGAATGATCACCGATCGCGACATCGTCGTTCGAGCGATCGCCAAGGGGAAGGATCCGCGAGGTATGCCCACGAGCGAGATCTCGTCGAGCGATGTCGTCACGGTGGGGCCCGATCACGATCTTTCGGACGCGCTTCAGCTGATGGCACACCATCAGGTGCGGCGTCTGCCGGTCGTGGACGACGAGAACCGGCTCGTCGGCGTGGTGTCCCAGGCCGACGTCGCGATCGAGGCGAAGGACAAGTCCGTGGGCGAGATGCTGGCTGAGATTTCCAAGCCGCCCCAAGGGCCGCGGCCGCTGTAGCCAGACGCACAATGTGTCAAAGGCGGTGAGGGCGCGGCGCGCTCGGCGTCAACACTCACGCGCCTCTGGCACCATGGACCGGCAGCTTTTTTTGCCATCGCCTGAAGGAAGGAGACCTCAATGGGTGATCGGCCGAATATCGTTCTCGTCCACGGCGCTTGGGCCGACGGCTCCAGCTGGAGCGCGGCCATCGAGCGCCTGCAAGCCGCCGGGTACCGCGTCACGGCGCCACAGTTCGCGATCACGAAGCTGGCGGACGACGTCGCTCGGCTCAGGCACGTACTGGCCCGCCAGGATGGGCCGACGATCGTGGTAGGCCATTCATACGGCGGCCAGATCATGACCGCGCTTGGCGACGATGCGCCGAACGCCATCGGGCTCGTGTACATCGCCGGGTTCGGGCTCGACGAAGGAGAATCGATCGGAGCCCTGCTGGAACAAGTACCTCCGACCCCTGCGATCGCACACCTCGACATCGACGACCAAGGCTTCGCGTGGCTGCCCGAGGAAGACTTCCTGAACCATTTCGCCGCCGACGTCGATCCGGCGAAAGCCCGCGTCATGTACGCCGTTCAGCAACCGCTCCACGCGTCCGCGTTGGATGAGGTCATGGGGCCGCCGGCCTGGAAGTCGCTCCCGTCCTGGTTTCTCGTCGCGGAGGGCGATCAGACGATCCCACCTGACGCGCAGCGACAATTCGCCGCACGTATGGGGGCAATGACCACGGAGGTAGCGACGAATCACGTGGCCATGGTCTCCCACCCGGACGAGGTCGTCACGATGATCGAGACCGCGGTGACTGCGCCGGTCCCGGCCTAAGCGGCGGCTCACCGTAGCGACAAGCTCGAGGCGCGAAAAGCGCCTCCGGGCTGATGTCGTCCCGAACCGCTTGCGGCACTCGCACAGCAGGGGTGACCCGGCGAGCTACGCCGCGGTACGCGGTCCGAACCAGGTTGTGAGCGCCTCGGCGAGCCCCTGGTCGGTGCGGTCTCCAACCCAGGCGACATATCCGTCGGGCCGGATCAACACGGCTGTGGGAGCAGGGACTTCCCCAAGAGCGGGAAGCTCCCACGCGCCGGCGTAGGTGGCGTTGACCACCTGAACCCGATCCGCCCATGGAGCGATTTCGAAGGCGCCGGGCTCGCCGAGGTTCAGGAACACCGGCCGAGCAGCGTGCAGCAGCTCGAAGAGCCGCAGCGGCCCGTCGGCGGTGACCAGGTCGAGATCGGGCATGCGGCGTCCGAGCAGCGGGTGGCCTTCGCCGAGGTCGTAGTGGACGTCCAGGCCAGACATCCTCGCGGCGAATCGCCTGCGCGGCTCGTCCATCGCGAGGAGCTCCGCAAAGGTGTCGCCCACGGCGTTGAGCCGCTCGTCATCGGGGAACAGCGTGACCTGCGCGATCGTGTCGCGCAGCACGCGGGCAGCGACCGGGTGGCGCTCGGCGTGGTACGTGTCCAGGAGGCTGTCGGGCGATGTCTGCTTGAGCACCCGGGCGAGCTTCCAGCCCAGGTTCGCTGCGTCCTGCACGCCGATGTTGAGGCCCTGGCCGCCCACCGGGTTGTGCACGTGCGCGGCGTCGCCGGCCAGCAGCACCCGCCGGTCGCGATACGCATCCGCCTGGCGGGCCTCATCGGTGAACCTGGAGATCGAGGTGGGGCTGTGGACCCCGTAGTCGGTTCCCCAAACGGCGGTGAGCGCCTCGCTGAGGTTCCGCAGCGTGACCTTGCTGATGGATGCGACGTGTTCCTGGGTCACCATGACCCCCGCCGGCCCTCCATCCTGCGGAGGGCTGAATGCATGGCGGCCGATGGCGTCGTGGTGAAGGCCCCATTCCGGTTCATCGGCCAGCTCGACCTCGGCGATCAGGAAGCTCGTCGTCGGTTCCCACCCGGGGAACTCGATGCCTGCTGCCTTGCGGACCACGCTGCGACCGCCATCGCACCCGACGAGGTATTCGGCCCGGATCGACTGGCCATCGGCCAGCTCGACGTCGACCCCGGTGTCGTCCTGCGCGAAGCCCGTCACCTCACGCCCGCGATCGATCGGCACCGCGAGCTCGTCGACCCATTCGGCGAGCAGGCGCTCGATGTGGACCTGCCGCAACGCAAGCCCGTAGGGGTGCCGAGTAGGGAAGTCGCTGATGTCCAGCGGCGTCCCGGCGAATGCCGCAACCTGCATCGCCTGTCCCTCGGCCAGGAATCGATCGACGATGCCGCGCTGATCGAGCACCTCGATGGTGCGAGCGTGCAGGCCGCCCGCCCTCTGGCCGGCAAGCTCCTGGCTTGCACGGCGCTCGACGATGGCGACGTCCACCCCTGCCAACGCCAACTCCCCCGCCAGCGTCAACCCCGTCGGCCCTCCGCCAACCACCACCACCGCATGCTGGGACATACGAACCCCCTTGCGTCGCCGTGGTCCGGGGACATTCTCCCAAGTCGCCCATGCTGGTTCCCCAGCACGGGTCCACAGAAAAACCCCGCGATCTGCGGGGTCCTTCATTAAGAAGGAAGTGGGGCCGACTCCGCTTCCAGGGCCGGCCCCACGATCTTCTCTCTCCTAGCGCTGCTGCTGGTGCGAGGTCGCTGTTCCGCCGGGCAGCTCGACGACGAGCTGTGTCTTACCGAGCTCGATCACGTCTCCGGCGGAGAGTTCGTAGACGCCGTTGACCGCCGACCCGTTCACACGCGTCCCGTTCGACGAGCGCAGGTCTGAGATCTCCAGTTTCCCGTTCGCGGGCCTGACCAGGGCGTGCCGACGGGAGACCTCGGAGTCGTCGATGATCACGTCCGAGTCCTCGCGTCCGAGCATCGTGTCCTGGGTGATCGGGTAGCGCTGCCCGACTCCGACACCGGTCTGGATCACGAGCGTCGGCTCGTCGATCTCAGCACCCGGCCGGGTCGAGACCACTGTCCCTCCTCCTCGTCCGGGCACGGGCTGTCCGGCAACCGGAGCCGGAGCTGCCCGCTTCTCGCGACCAGCTCCCATGGAGCGCCGCATCAGCAGGTAGACGATGCCTGCCCCGAGTGCGATCGCGGCAAGGACGATCAGCGCGATTCCCCACCAGGGGAAGCCGCTGTCATCCTCGAGCGAGGGTGACTCGTCGGTTGCTGTGCCCGCATCGCGGACGGCGATGTTGAGCGTGTTGCGGGCCTGGATGTGGCCGGGTTGGAGGTCAAGGACTGTGCGCAGGTCGGGCTGAGAGTCAGTGAACTCGCTGCGCCAGAACTTGTCCATGCCGGCCGTGAAGGCGGTGTCGATTGCTCCGCGTGAGGCCTGTGTGCCGACTTCACTCAGAGCCGCTCGGATGTCGTCAACCGTGCGCACGATCTTGCCACCGGCCTCGCCATCTGTCTGCAGCAGGGTCGCTGAGACCAGGCCGATCACTTCCCCGCTCTCATTGACGACCGGGCCCCCGCTCATACCCCGCTCGATGTCGGCGTTGATCTCGATTTCGCGCGTCGCGTCCTGTGTGCCGACGCGGTCGACCTGTCCAGGGCGGCTGCGCGGCTCGGTCAGGGCGCTGTCACGGCTGCGAAGCGCCGAGTTCGGGTAGCCGACCGCGGCGATCGGCTGACCCTCCCTCAAGCCTTCCGATGTCTCCGCGAGTGGGACAGTCGGCAGGCTTGTCTCGACAACCTGGATGACTGCGACATCGGTGCTGTTGAAGCCGGTCCGGTGCAGGATTCGTGCCGGCAGAGAGCTCAGGGCTCGTTCGCGACCGATCGCAAAGCCGGTGTGCACTTTCACGACCGGGCGAATCGAGAACTGGCAGGTGATCGCCTGGGCGCAACGGAGCTGGGCTGCTCGAACATCCTGCACCTGGGCGGGCGTCCGAGCGGCCCTGCGGTCAGGAGTGAAAGCAGCGACGACAGCCTCTGCGCGCATCTCCTGTGGGTCAGGGTCGACGACGTGGCTCGCGGTGACGATCGTGCCGGTCGGATTGACGATGAAGCCGCTGCCGATTCCGGCCCCGCGGTTGACCGTGACCGACGAGATCTTGCCGTAGAAGGGGTCGTTGATCCGCACGTTGACGTTCGCCCGTGTCTCGATCAGGACGAGCGAGGGGTTCGTCAGCGCGATTGACCGTTCGATTCCAGAGGGTGCAGTCGGCGTTACCTCGCCGAGTGCGGGCCCGGCCCCGAGAGCGAGGCCGCAGACGGCAACGCTCACGAGACTGAGTAGAACAGTTCTGCCTTGCCGCAGCATGGAAGGCCGCCTTTCATGGGTTGGTGTTTCCTGGTTTGGCGCGAGGAAACTGCTCGGAAGATTCCACCTGTTCAAGGGAATCAGTCCTTGAGGGCGCTTACGCCCCGGTCGAGAGCAGCAGCAGTGGCGCTTGCCGCGGGCGCACAGACGGCGTAGACCGTGAAGAAGCCAGCATTCGCGCCATTCCCTAGGAAGACACTGCCAGCTCCTTGTCGGCAAATCTGGACGACTCTCGTTCAGATACTGAGTACCGGTGGTTGTGCTTGCTCCGCCACCGACTGGATAGGTGTTAGGCGGACAGAAGACTGTGCCAGGGACAACGGCGGCAGGATTTGCCCCGATCGCGATCGGCCCATTTGTGACGTAAGCCAGGCTGACCGGACCAGGAGGGCCCTGGCCCCCGTTCGCTCCGTTCGCACCTGGCGGCCCCTGTGGGCCTCCGGGCCCACGCGCACCCGTCAGGCCACGAGGGCCGCGCACCGAGCCGCGGAAGTCGGCCGGCGTCAGCGACTTGTTCTTGACGTCGGCGCCGGTGAGTGAGTTGTTCTGGACGTCGAGGCTGTTGACAAGCCCAGGAGGCCCATGAGGCTTGCCGTGGTTCGCGATCGCCGTGCCGGTCGTTGCCGCGAGCAGTGCGATCATCGCGACAACCATCGCCGGAGACGGGACCAATCGGCGCAGGCGCAGCAGCGCTCGCCGTTCCGCAGTTTGCATTCGACCCTCCCTCAGAGTTCGTGCTAGTTGACGCGAGACTTCGCCTACGAGTATGGAAGGTCAACCCGTGAAAGGGAAGAGCACAAGCCTCGAACTGGGCCTAAAAGGCGCGCAAACCTGGCCATTTGGCGAGCCCAATCAGCAGCGAATCCGGTCGCACGGAGGCGGCGGAGGCGGAGGGTCACAGCGGATCCGGTCGCACGGATCCGACGGCGGCGGCGGCAGGTGGAGGGTTCGACGGCGATGGCGGAGGGTTCGATGGCGAGGGCGGTGGAGGTGGCGGAGGCAGCGGCTTCGGCACCGGCTTCACGCCGCGGCTGAGGGCGATGTTGACGCGGCCGTTTCGAGGCAGCAGTGCGCCGGGACGAGGCCTCTGCGAGATCACTCTTCCGCTGCCAACCTTCGCCGAGTAAAAGCGGCGCACTCGCCCGAGGCGGCAGTCGTTCTCGCGCAGCAACCTTCTCGCTGCGATCAGCTGCAGCCCGGTTACCTTCGCCACCTTGCAGCGAACGACCGGAGGCGAGGCGGCGGGTTTCCCCCACCCTCGTCCCCGTTTCCGACGGGCGGCGGTGGAGGCGGAGGCGGATCCGAAGATGGAGCTCCACCGCCGCCTCCGCCACCTGACGAGCTCGTGCTCTCTGACGATCCTCCGAAGATGAAGGCCTGGGCTCCGCCGGCGGCGAGGGCGAGCACCAGGAGTGCGGCGGCGAGCGCAAGTGCAGACCTGCGCGTCAGACGACGCCCGTTCTGAGAGGGCTCTTGCGGGGCGGCTTCCGCTTCCTCGCGCACGCTGATCGTCGTTGCGCCGTCAACGTCGGCCGCAGGGGCGACAGCATCCGTGTCTGACTCGGGCTCGCGCGCTCGCACGACCGTCTCGCCCGCAGCGGCCCGCTTCTCGTCTGCGATCTCGCTGGCGACGGCGGCGCTGATCACGGTCTTACCGGCTGTCGGGACGGGAGCCTCGGGAACAGGAGCCTCCTCGACTTCGACGACCTCCTCTCGCTCGGAGATGACGGTCTTGCCGGCAGGCGCCCGCGGCGAGATCACTGTCGGGGCGGCGCGTGGCTTGCGGCTTGCGACCGCTGTCTCGGCTGCCGCAGCGATCAGCGTGGCGCCCGTCGCGTAGCGATCGTCGGGAGCCTTCGCAAGAGCCGTCTGAATCACCTCGTCGAGCTCCGGAGGCAGAGTGGGCTCGCGCTCCGAGGGCCGCGGAGGCGGCGACTCCAGGTGCGCGTACATCAGGCTGACCGCGGAGTCGCGCTCGAAGGGCACCTCACCGGTCAGGCACTCATAGAGGATGCAACCGAGGGCGTAGATGTCCGCGCGGCCGTCGATCGGCTTGCCGGAGATCTGCTCCGGGGCAACGTACTCGATCGTGCCGACGAACTCGTTCGCCTTCGTCAGCCCCTTGCTGAGCCCCGTCTTCGCGACCCCGAAGTCGGACAGGTAGACGGTCTCCGGCTTCGAGCCGCTCGCAGCCTCGACGAGGATGTTGGCCGGCTTCACGTCCCGGTGGATCAGGCCGTATGAGTGTGCGAGGTCGAGCGCGCCGGCGATCGGTGCGAGCAGCTCGAGCGTCCGCTCGAGGCCGAGCGCTCCCTGGGCCTCGATCATCGTCTTCAAGTCGCTGCCCTCGACGTAGCGCATCGCGATGTAGGGGATTCCCTCGCTCTCGGAGACGTCGAAGACCGGGATCACGTTCGGGTGATCGAGCGAGGCCGCGGCGCGAGCCTCACGGATGAAGCGCTCGCGGAAGAGATCGTTGTCGGCGAACTCGGGCCCGAGCAGCTTCAGAGCGAGCCTGGTCTCCAGGCGCGGGTTCCAGGCGCGGTAGACCTCGCCCATGCCGCCGCGACCGATCAGAGCGTCGATCCGGTAACCAGCGAACTCTGATCCGATCTCGTACGACCGCAGCACTACCACCTTGTAGCACCTCTCTCGTTCGAGCGCAGCCCCCCGTCAGAAGAGGTCGAAATCACCGGCGAGTACTCGGTCGATCCGCCCGGTGCGGTAGCCGCGGACAGCGTCACGGACAAGCGGGGCGGGCTCGAAGCGGTAGCGCCGCACGACCGTGGTCGCCGAAGTCGCCCGGTCGAGCGCACTACGGGCCTCCGCCGCCAGACGGCCATCCGCGAACGGCGCCAGCGGCCGCGGAGCGATCTCGACTTGCATGTGCACCCGCTCGACTCGCTCGCCGTTTGAGGACTGCTCGGCGAGCTCGAGCAGGTGCAGGCCTGCTTCCGGTCGCAGGATCGTCGCGGCGCCGAGCCCACTGACCACGTACAGATGCTCGCTCGCATCGAGTTCCTGGAGCCGCATGCCCCGCCGCTTTGCCCAGGCCTCGTACATGCCGGCGAGCTCCGCTGCCCACTTCCTCGCCTTCATCTCGTCGTCGACGCGAGCCGGGCGCAGGCGCAGGAAGAGATCGGAGGTCTCGCCCTCGCCGAGAGCCTTGATCGCCGACTGGAGCACATAGAGCCGCAGGGAGACGAGCTCTGTGAGGTCGCCGGCGCCGTTCGACTTGTCGGCCTGACGGGCGAGCCGCTCTCCGAGTCGCCTCGTTGTCGTGAACGCAGCCTCGAGCCTGTCCAGGTACTCGGCCTCGTGCAAGACCGCAAAGCGTCCTTCGTCGTCCCAGAACCCCGGCTTCTGCATCGCCGCGAGGGCCGCGTCCTTCCGCCCGCGCAGCTCCCCCTCGACCGCGCTCCGCACCCGGCGCAGTTCGTCGGCCAGGTAGCGCGCAGCCCTGTCGTCGGCCTGGCCATGGAGTGCAAGTGCGCGCAGGTCGAAAGCAGCCGGAGTCTCCGTGTCGGAGTCACGCTCATCCTGCTCAGCCTCCTCGCCTGCGTCCGGGTCGACGAAGCTGACCTCGATGCCCTCGGCACCGGCGGAGACGAAGAGGAACTGGTCTCCCTCCGGGACGGCCTGCTCGACGATCGGCCGTGCGATCTGCGAGAGCAGGTGCTTGTCGAGAGCGCGCTTGAGCGGGCGGGCGCCGAGCTCGGGGCTGAAGCCCTGGTCGACCAGGAAGGCGATCGCCGACTCGTCCAGCTCGACCGCCCACGGCCGCGAGCGCAGGCCCCGCCGGGCGAGCGCGTCGGCAAGCTCCTTCTCGAGCAGCGCCCGCATCTCCGCGCGCTCGAAGGGCTGGAAGATCACCACCTGGTCGATCCGGTTCAGGAACTCGGGCCGGAACGTCCGCTTCAACTCGGCCTCAATCAGCTCCTGCCGGAAGCTCCCGTGCTCGGCCTCGAAGCCGAGCCCCGGCTTGTGCGCGAACGCGGAGCCGACGTTCGAGGTCAGGATGATCACGGAGCGGCGGAAGTCGGCGGTGCGGCCCTGCTGGTCGGTCAGGCGCCCGTCGTCGAAGACCTGCAGGAAGAGATCCCAGATCGGTGCCGCCGCCTTCTCGAACTCGTCCAGGAGGACGACCGCGAACGGATCCTTGCGCACAGACGACATCAACACCGAGCCGCGCTGGTCGACGCTCGGATCCGAGAGCAGGCGCTCGAGGGCATCCGGGGTCTGGAACTCACTCATGTCCAGGCGAACGAGCCGGCGCTCGGAGCCGAACAGGAACTCGGCAAGGGCCTTCGCGATCTCCGTCTTGCCCGTCCCGGTCGGGCCGATGAAGAGGAAGACGCCGAGTGGCCGGGTCGGGTCGGTCAGGCCCGCCTTGATCATCGCGATCCGCTCGACGATCGCTCCAACCGCCTCCGCCTGGGCGAGCACCCGCCCCTCGAAGTAGTCCTGCACGGCTTCAAGCTCGAGCGGGGCGTTCGGGTCGAGCATCGCCAGCGGCAGGCCCGAGGAGGCGCCGAGCGCGGCGAGCACGTCCGAGGTCTCGAACTCGCTTCGGCCCTGCTCCTCGACCTCGTCGAGGGTCGAGTCGACGAGCTTGAGCAGGTTCCCCGGCGGAGCGATTTGCGGAAGGAACTGCTGGGCGAGGTCGTAGGCCTCGGTCAGGGTCGCCATCGACGCAGTCACCTTCTCATCTGTGAGCTTGTGCTCGGCGACGGCGATCGTCGTCTCCTCGTCGAGCGGGCGGACGCGGACGATCTCGAAGGCGCCGGCGACCCGCGGCCGCTCCGCAAGCAGTCGCTCCAGCCCTGCGGGCAGGATCTCCCCGACGATCGTGATCTCGCCGCGGTCGACGAGCGGAAGCAGCGCGTCGAGCATCCCCATCGGGCTACGGGCGTGCTGGCCTGCGTAGAGCGCCTCGTCGAAGCCGGGCATCAGCCAGATGAACGCATGCCCTTGCACCTTCTCCGCGAGCTCCTTGATCCGGCCTTCGAGCTCGCCGACCCACATCGCCCCGGCATTGATCTCGGAGGCGCTCGCCTCGAAGACGACGTACCGCTCACCGAGGCGGTCGAGAGCTGCGCGCACGAGTCTCGACTTCCCGACCCCATGCTCGCCGACGAGGAGCACCGAACGGCGCGGCGTCTGCTCGAGCGCACCTTCGATCAGCTCGACGAGCTCGCTGCGCCTGCCGGAGAGGAAGACGGGTGGGTCGTTGTAGGGCGGCTCAAGCACGCGCCCCAGCTGGCCGAGGAACTCGAGGTCGACGGCGATCCGCCGCCACTCCTCGTAGAAGCCGCGGAACTCGTCGCCGAGGTAGTTCTCGTAGCGGTCGATGAAGAGCTCGACGGTAGGCACGAACCGCCCCGGCAGGTTGCCCTTGAATGTGTCCAGATCGATGACCTCTCGGCGCAGCTCGCGGCGCTTCTCGATGAAACGCGCGAGCGCCGACCACTCGACCCCCTCGTCGAGCTTGGACATCACAAGTCCGATCACGGGCCGGCGTGTCTTCAGCAGGGTCTGATAGATGAACGGCTCGAGCTCATTCGCGACGCTCGCAAGCAGCTTGATTGCCTGGGTCGTCCACTCGCTCGGGATGTCATCGCGCTCGGCGATCGCCGCGAGCCCGAGCGCGCAGACTCCGGCGTTCTCGTTCTTGGCGAGGCGTTGCACCTCGACGAAAGGGATCTCCGGCCGGCGGAGGATCTCGATCTGTTCCTGGGCCTCCGGCTTGCGCGCGAGCCGTTCGACGTTGATCTCCTCCCAGCTGAACTGGAGTGCGACCGCGCGCGCGTTCTCGATCGTCTCTTTCACAGACCTGCTGGAGACGCGCCTCTTCTCCTTGGTGCCCGTCCACTTCCTCCAGCGGGAACGAACGGCAACGCAGCCCCAGGCGACGAAGACAGCGAGCAGAACGAAGCCGAGCAGGGTCTCCATGGCCTCGGTCAACTCGCCGCCGCGTCGAGATATCGGTTGAAAGTCGCCCTGGCCGCGCTCAGGCCGCAGAAACGCATCGCACCGAGGATATGCGCCCCAGTCGGGAACTCCAACCCACGCGCCTTCGCCGCCTGACGTGGGCCAGTTGGCATACGTGCGGATCGGCGCGATCCCCCGCGCGCGGCCGACGCTTCACCTTACGACGAGCCTTGTAAGCACCGATTCGCATGGTTCACCACCGTCGCGATGTAACGCTCACTCGCGCCGCAGTCCGATTCCCAGTGGCGACAATCTGATGTACCGCAGCTCCACCGATCGTGCGTTGGCGATCGTCACGTTCCATGAATGGCTCAACCAAGCGGATGGAGGCGGGGGTTCGAACGGTGCGAACTTCCGCACAACGGAGCCGAGGTCATGCGCTGCTGCTTCCCTCGTGCGACCCATCCGCCGGCTCGTCAATCGCGAGTGACGTCGAGAGTTCGCGATGGGCATCGACCTGCGCGAGCAGCTCCTTGGCTTTTTGCTCGACGGTCTCCACCGCATCCGCGCCTGCAACCCAGCGCAGGGGCGGCTTTTTCTCGTCGACAACGGTGACCAGAGCTTTCGCGAGCTTCGCGGGGTCGCCGCCCTGCTTGCCGCTCATCGCCTCCCAGGCGGGGCGGGTCTGCGCGGTTCGCTCGGCGTAGTCGTCGATCGACAGGTCGGCGTAGGCCGTCGACTCCTTTTCGAGGAGTGCGGTGCGGAAGAAGCCCGGCTCCACGATTGTGGTCCGGATGCCGAACGGCTCGACCTCGAACCGGAGCGACTCCATCCACCCCTCAACTCCGAACTTCGCGGCCGCGTAGGCCGAGCAGAACTCCTGCCCTACGATGCCGGCGGTCGACGTGATCGTGACGACGTTCCCCGACCGCTGCTTGCGCATCACGGGAAGGACCGCACGCGTGACGTTCATCGGCCCGCCAAGGTTCGTCGTCAGCGACCGCTCGATCTGCTCAGGCGAGAGCTCCTCGAAGTAACCGGCATAGAAGTTGCCGGCGTTGTTGACCAGCACGTCGATGCGGCCGAAGCGCTCAAGCGCGGCCTGTACCGCCGCCTCCGCCGATGCCAGCCTCGTGATGTCGAGCTCGACGACGAGCAGGTCGTCAGCCTCGCCGACGGCGTCGGCCACGGCTTCGGTGTTGCGGCCAGTCGCAACGACTGCGTGGCCGGCGGCGAGCGCGGCCTGGGTGATGTCGACGCCCATACCCCGGCCGGAGCCAGTGATGAACCAAACCTTCTTGTCAGCCATGTAGTTCAGTCCTTTCTTCTGCGTGCGGGCGCGCCGCCGCCTCCCAGATCACGCTGGGAGGCGCGCAGTACTCGGAAAGAGGGCCCTGTAGGTGAGCCAAAGGTGGAGGCGGGGGGAATCGAACCCCCGTCCGAGGCCGCTCCGTGCAGAGCGTCTACAAGCGTAGGCTGCCCTTCAGATTCGCCCGCCGGCCGGTGGACAGCCGACCAACCGCCGGGCTAGTCATCCTTTGGTGTCGCGCGTCGGGCGATGACGTTCCCTCGGCGCCGAGCCCGTTAGTTGACGCCGCTGACCGAGCCACGGGCCCAGCTCGGAGCGACGCGCCCTCGCTACGGGTTAGGCAGCGAGAGCGAGTGCGCGATTGTTATCCGCACTTGCGTGTTTTTCCCGGTTGTTTTACGAGGCCGACCGGGGACCTCGGCTTGCAACTCTGCCGGAGAACCGACCACGTCGAAACCTGGTCGCCCCCGTATGTCGATACATATTGTAGCTAGGCATTTGAGATAAACCCCGCGGGGAGATACCGTCCTGACCATCAACCCGACGGCAGTCGGGGAGTTGCGTTTCGAAGGGGGCCAACAACGATGTTTCGCTTGCTTGCTGCGGCAGGGACGGCGGTCTTCCTCCTGACCGTGAGCAGCGCAAGCGTGGCCGCAGAGAAGCAGGCGCGCGTGATTCAGGCTTGCATCGAGACGCGCGGCCCGGCGATGACGCGCGGGGACATCAAGATCCGCCGCGGCCCTCGCTGCCCACCCGGCGAGCGGCCCATCACGTGGAACAGCTCGAACGGAGACCGAGGCCCGCAGGGCGTCGTCGGCCCGCCGGGACCTCAGGGCCCAGTCGGGCCAGCCGGGCCCAGGGACCCACCGGGCCCGAAGGGCCAGAGGACTGCCAAGGACCAGACAGGCCCACCGGACCGATGGGCCACAGGGCCGAAGGACAGCCGGAGCAGCAAGGACCAGCAGGGGCCACAGGGCCCAACCGGGCCTGAAGGGCCAGAGGGCCCGAGGGCCGAAGGGCCAGAGGGACCCACCGGGCCTGAAGGGCCAGACGGACCGCAAGGACCAGCAGGCCCACAGGGAGCAACGGGGCCCCAGGGACCAACCGGCCCTGAGGGGCCACAGGGCCTCCAAGGACCAGCCGGAGCACAAGGACCACCAGGGCCACAGGGTCCAATCGGGCCCGAGGGACCGGAGGGGCCTGACGGGCCGACAGGGCCACAAGGCACTCCCGGACCGCAAGGCACCCAAGGACCACCTGGGACTCCCGGCACACCTGGAGCAACCGGCCCCCAGGGCCCGGCAGGTCCGCAAGGCGCCACAGGTCCTCAGGGCCCACAGGGACTGACCGGGCCAACCGGCTCCGCCGGACCCACCGGCGCCGCCGGGCCAACTGGCCCCGCGGGAGCGACCGGCCCCGCCGGGCCGCCGGGCGTCTCGGGCCGCGAGGTCGTTCAGGCCACCTTCACAACCGGCAACAACCCTGCGAACGGAACGAACGTCCCGGCCTCGGTGAACTGCCCGACGGGCAAGGTGCCGCTCGGAGGCGGGGTTTCGATCGCCCCGACCACCGGCGTGAACGCGACGCGGATCACCCTTCGCACATCCCAACCGACCGCAACCGGATGGTCGGTTTCCGCGGTCGTCACCGCGAACTTCACGAACACCCAGGCGGCCGCCATAACCGCCTTCGCGGTCTGTGCGATCGTGCCGTAGAGCGGCGTCTAGCGGGATCGCTCTTTCAGCGCCCGCTCCATCTGACGATCGGCGTCTCGCCGCGAGATGTCGCGGCGCTTGTCGCGAACGTCCTTGCCCTTCGCCAGCGCGATCTCGACCTTGGCGCGCCCGTCCTTGAAGTACAGGCGGGTCGGCACGAGCGTGAAGCCCCGCTCCTGAACCTTGCCGATCAGCGAGGAGATCTCCCGGCGGTGCAGAAGCAGCTTTCGATCGCGGTCGGGCTCGTGACTTCCGTCGCCCGCCTGCGCGTAGGGAGCGATGTGCGACCCGACGAGCCAGAGCTCGCCGCCGCGGATGTCCGCGTATGCACGCTGAAGCTGGGCCTGGCCCTGACGGAGCGACTTCACTTCCGATCCCGTCAGCACGAGGCCCGCCTCGTGGCGCTCGAGCAAGTGGTACTCGTGTCGCGCCTTGCGGTTCTCCGCAATCATTTTCTCGCCGGCAGCCATAGCGTCAATTGTGGCTGCTGCCGACGCGGAGCTCGACCTTGCCGTCTGAGCGGTTGATCTCGGTGACGGCGACCTCGATCGGGTCGCCCAGCCTGAAGGTGCGTTTCGTCCGGCGACCGACGAGGGCGGTGCCGAGCTCGTTCACCTCGTAGTAGTCGCCGGTCAGGCGCCGCACCGGGACATAGCCTTCGAAGACCTCGCCGAAGCGGGCGAACAACCCGGAGCCGATGACGCCGTTGATCTCGCCTTCGAACGTCGCGTCCCAGCCGCGCTCGAAGAGCACCGACTCGAGCAGCCAGGCGAGGCAGATGTCGTCCGCCCGGTACTCGATGTCGGCGAACCGGCGCTCCTGGACTGACGCGTGCTCAGCGGCCTCGCCGAGATCCTCGGACAGCGGCTCGTCGGCGACGCCGAGTTCCCTCAGGAGCGCTCGGTGGACGACGAGGTCGGGATACCGGCGGATCGGCGACGTGAAGTGCGCGTACGCGGGGCTGGCGAGACCCGAGTGGCCGAGGTTGCGAACGTCGTACCGCGCCTGCTTGAGCGCGCGGAGCACGAGGGCCGGGAAAGCCTCGGAGCCCCGGGCCGACTGCTCGACGTAGTCCGAGACACGCTCGCTCGTCTCCGCGGCGAGCTTCGCGGCGAGGCCCGGGGTCAATCGCTCTCGCTCGGGCGCCGGCGGGGTCGGAACCTCGAGCGCGCCGAGCTTCGCGAGCAGGTGCAGGACGGCCTGCGGATCTGGCCGCTCGTGGACGCGGTAGAGAGCTTCGCGCCGTCGACCCGCCAGCAGGCCGCCGACGGCTTCGTTCGCGAGGATCATCAGCTCCTCGACGAGCGTGTGCGCGTGCGGCTCGGACTCGAGCCAGGCACGTTCGACGCCACCGTCTTCGTCGAAGGCAAACGCGACCTCGCGGCTCGTGACGCGGAGCGCGCCGCGGGCGAAACGGCGGCCGCGCAGTTCGAGCGCGACCGTCTCCGCCAGCCGGAGGCCCTCCTCGATCTCGGGCTCGGCGCTCTCGCCCCCGCCAAGGATCCGCTCCACTTGGCCGTAGGTCAACCGTGCTCGGCTGCGAATGACCGACCGGTAGAACGCCGGCTCGCCGAGCTCCATGTTCGCGTCGAACGGCACCTCGACGGTGACGCAGAGGCGATCCTCCCGGGGGCGCAGGCTGCACAGGTCGTTTGAGAGCTCCGGCGGCAGCATCGGGGCGACGCGGCCCGGGATGTACAGGGAGAAGGCGCGGTCCGCCGCACCGCGGTCGAGCGGCGAGCCGGCCGGGACGAAGTGCGAGACATCCGCGATGTGGACCCAAACGCGAAAGCCGTCTCCCTCCCGGCGGACCGCGATCGCGTCGTCGAAGTCCTGCGCGGTGTCGGGATCGATCGTGAAGCAGACCTCCTCGCGGAGGTCGACGCGGCCGTCAAAGTTCGGGGCCGGCGGGTCGTGCGGCTCGAACTCCGTCCTCGTCCCCTCCTGCTCGAGCAGCGCCTCGAGGACGTTGTCGAGCCGGTCGGCCCGTCCGAGGGCCTTCTCGACTCGGGCCCTCCCCCGCCCCGTGGTCACAACTGCGAGGTCGCCCGGGCCGACCTCGCCGAGCCCACGCTTGTCCAGCGTCAGCGGCAGGCCGGGCGTGAAGAACGGGTCGCCGACGAGAAAGCGCCCGCGCCGAGCGACCTCGACGACGAGTCGGTCGGTCAGACGCGGAGGAAGCGGCGGAGCGTGAGACCGGAGCCGGCGGCGCCGAGCAACAGTCCGAGACCCAGGAGGATCAGGGAGATCAGCCAGAAGCCGAGCGCCTGCACGTCCGGATCGCTCGTCAGCCGCGGAAGCAGCGACGGCAGGGCCGCCTCCTTGCTCACGAAGAGCAGGACCACCGCGAGCAGCGAGCCGACGAGGCCGCAGATCAGACCCTCGAGCATGAACGGGCCTCGCACGAACCAGTTCGTGGCCCCCACGAGCTTCATCACCTCGATCTCGCGGCGTCGAGCGAAGATCGAGAGGCGGATCGTGTTCGCGATCAGGATGGCGGCGGCGGAGAGGAGCACGAGCACGGCGATCCCGAAGATCGCGTTGATGATGTTCGCGACCCGCAGGATCCGCTTCGCCTTCTCCTTCCCATACGTCACGTTGTGGACGCCCTCCGGGTAGGGGCTCGCCTTGGTTCCCGTCCCGACGGCAGCTGCGATCTCCTCCACGTTCTCGGCCTGGGTCGGGTACACCGTCCAGGCTGGGCCGAGCGGGTTGTACGGGAGATCGTTGCTGAAGATGTCGGGCCGCTGGCGCCGCATCTCGCGGAGACCTTCCTCAGCGGAGATGAACTCGATGCGCTCCTTGTCGACGCGCGGATTCTGCTCGAGCATCACCCGCACGGCGTTGACCTGCTGGGGCGTCGCGTCCCGGTCGTGGAAGACCTTGACGACCAGGCCGGCCTTGACGTCGTCGCTCCACGAGCGCGCATAGGTGGCAAACGCGATCACGAGGCCGAGCAGGAACATCCCGATCAGCACGGTCATCGTGGCGGCGACGGTCGTCGAGAGGTTCGCTCCGATCGAGCGGACCGCCTCGCTCAGCATCATCTTGAGCCTCATTCGGACGCGTACCCTCCGCGCCGCTCGTCGCGCGCGATGCGGCCGTCCTCGAGCGCGATCACGCGGCGGCGCATCTTGTCGACCATCTCGCGGTCGTGGGTCGCCATCAGGATCGTGGTGCCCGAGCGGTTGATCCGGTAGAGGAGCTGCATGATCCCGACGGACGTGTCTGGGTCGAGGTTGCCGGTCGGCTCGTCGCAGACCAGCAGCGGCGGGTGGTTGACGAACGCGCGCGCGATGGAGACGCGCTGCTGCTCGCCGCCCGAGAGCTCGTCCGGATAGGAGTTTCCCTTGTGCGTCAGGCCGACCAGGCCGAGCACTTCGGGCACCTTCCGCCGGATTGCGTTGCGGCTCTCGCCCTGCACCTTGAGCGCGTAGGCGACGTTCTCCGAGGTCGTCCGGTCGGAGAGGAGCTTGAAGTCCTGGAAGACGCAGCCGATGTTGCGGCGGAGCTGGGGCACCTTGCGGTGCGGGAGCCGTCCGAGGTCGCGGCCGCCGATGATGATGCGGCCTGTCGTAGGCTCGAGCTCCTTCAGCAGGAGGCGGATCATCGTCGACTTGCCCGACCCGGACGGGCCGACCAGGAAGACGAACTCGCCCTTCTCGATCACGAACGACGCCGCTTCGAGCGCGACGACGTGGGGGTCGTACGTCTTCGAGACGTTCTCGAAGGCGATCATCGCCCCGGGGCCCGGCGCGGCGGTCGTGGGCTGCTGTTCGCCCGGCTCGGCCAGGGCAGTTGGCGTGTCTGTCACGAAGATGTCTTCCTCTACGGCTGTCATCGCAGTGGGCGGGCTCAGGCCGCCGCGGCTGGGCCTTGAACGACGCACCAGCTTAGCTAAAGCCCCTGCTAGACGACCTTTCCGGCGGCCTTTTCGAGCAGGTACGCCTGGATGAAGGGGTCGAGGTCGCCGTCGAGCACGGCATCCGTGTTCCCGGTCTCGTGGTCGGTCCGATGGTCCTTCACCATCTGGTACGGGTGGAGGACGTAACTCCGGATCTGGCTGCCGAAGCCGGTGTTCTGCGCCTCGCCGCGCTCGCGCGCGAGCTCGGCCTCCCGCTCCTCCTCGGCGAGCTCGGCGAGCCGGGAGCGGAGCAGCCGAAGCGCTGTCTGCTTGTTCGACGACTGCGAGCGCTCGTTCTGGCACTGGACGACGATCCCCGACGGGATGTGGGTGATCCGGACCGCCGAGTCGGTCTTGTTCACGTGCTGGCCGCCGGCGCCACTCGCGCGGTACGTGTCGATGCGGAGATCGCCCTCGTCGATCTCGAGCTCGGCGTCGTCCGTGACGAGCGGCGCCACGATCACCTGTGCGAATGAGGTCTGGCGCCGATGCGCGGAGTCGAAGGGCGACAGGCGGACCAGCCGGTGCACGCCGCGCTCGGCCTTGAGCGTGCCGTAGGCGTTCTCGCCCGTAACCGTGATCGCTGCGGACTTGAGCCCCGCCTCCTCGCCGGGGCTGGCTTCGATCGTCTCCGCCTTGAAGCCACGACGCTCGGCCCAGCGCAGGTACATGCGGACGAGCATCTCGGTCCAGTCCTGGGCGTCGGTTCCGCCTTCGCCTGCGTGGATCGTCACGAGCGCGTCGCCGGCGTCGTACTCGCCGGAGAAGAGGGCGTCCTCGCGGAGGCGGTCGAGATCCTGCTCGATCGGGCGCAGGTGCTCGTCCAGCTCGCCGGCGAGGTCGCCGTCGAGCGCGAGGAGCTCCTGGGCGTCCTCGTAGTCGCGGACGAGGCGCCCGTACCGCTCGAGGCGCTTCGTCAGCCGCGCGTGCTCGGCGGAGATGTCCGCTGCGCGCCGCTGGTTGTCCCAGAAGCCGGGCTCGCCCATCGTCTGCTCGAGCTCGGCGGTGCGGGTGTTCAGCGAAGCGGGGTCAAAGGTACTCACGGACCCAGGCGAGCTGGGTCCCGATCCCCTGGAGGCGCTCCTCGACGGTCTGTGTCGTCTCTGCCATCGCGGCGTGATGGTAGCGCCAGGCGGCGACTAGGCTCACCGGCGCGGTTTCTGGACCAGAGCCGAGCGACGGCCGGCGCAGCTCAGCCGGCTGCTGACCTCGGGGCCACGGCCGTGCAGACCGCCCAGTTCAGCGGCTCAGACGTGGAAACCGCCGGCTCGGGGAGAAATCGGCACACAATTGACACACAAGCCCCGGCCGTTCCCGCCAGGTCCGAGGGACAGTCCCTCGCGCCACGCAGCGCGCTCGCGCCAACGCCCCGCCGCGACGAACGGACATCACCACCGCACGAGACCCGGCATCCTCGCCGCGCGGCGCGAAGCGCCGACCGGCTTGCGGAAGGTCGCTGAAAGTCGTGAGACTTTCAGCGAAAGACCCGGCGCAGCCGGGTCAAGCGCCGTGGCACTTCTTGTACTTCTTGCCCGAGCCGCACGGACAGGGGTCGTTGCGCCCGACCTTGTCGAACTCGGAGGTCACGCGCTGCTTCGTCGCGACCGACCCTCCCCCGCCGCCGACCGCGCCTGCGGCGACCGCCGTGGCCGAAGCCCCGACCGCGGCTGTTGCGCCCGCTGCCGCGATCGCCTCGGAGCCTGCGAGCGACTGGTGCTCGTAGGCGTAACCGTCGCCGTCGTCCTCGAACTCCTGCAGATCCTGGAGCGCCTGAGCGTCGTCGGCCTGCACCTCGGCGTGGAAGAGGAGCGAGACGACCTCGCTGCGGATCAACTGGCCGAGCTCCTCGAACATCAGATGGCCCTCGTGCCGGTACTCGACGAGCGGATCCTTCTGCGCCATCGCGCGGAGGTGAACGCCCTCGCGGAGGTAGTCCATGTTCTCGAGATGCTCGCGCCACCGCTGGTCGACGACCTGGAGGATCACGTACCGCTCCACCTGGCGCGCGACCTCGTCGCCCCACGCCTTCGTGCGGTCGTCGTACTCCTCCTGCGCGGTCTCGGCGAAGTCGTCGACGAGCGCCTCGCGCGTCAGCTCCGTGATGTCCTCGCGGATCTCCTCCTCGGTGATGTCCGTCCCGAAGAGGTCGTTCATCGCCTTGACAAGCTCGGCGATGTCCCACTCCTCGACGAAATCCTCGGCGGTGTACTCGGCGACGAGGCCCTCGACGACGTCGTCGATCCAGCTCTTGACGTCACCGGAGAGGTCGTCGCCTTCGAGGACGCGGCGGCGCTGCTCGTAGATGACCTGGCGCTGGACGTTGAGGACGTCGTCGTACTTGAGGACGTTTTTCCGCATGACGAAGTTCTGCTCCTCGACCTTCTTCTGCGCGTTCTCGATCTGCTTCGAGAGGATCGAGGCCTCCATGGGCTGGTCGTCCGGGAGCTTGAAGCGCTCCATGATGTTGTAGATCCGGTCGCCGGCGAACAGGCGGACGACCTGGTCCTGGCCGGAGAGGTAGTAGCGTGACTCGCCGGGGTCGCCCTGCCGGCCCGAGCGGCCGCGAAGCTGGTTGTCGATTCTGCGCGCCTCGTGGCGCTCGGTGCCGAGGACGTAGAGGCCGCCGAGCTCGACGACACCCTCGCCGAGCTTGATGTCGACGCCGCGGCCGGCCATGTTCGTCGCGATCGTGACGGCGCCGACCTGGCCGGCGTCCTTGATGATCTCGGCCTCGCGCTCGTGCTGCTTCGCGTTCAGGACGCTGTGCGGAACGCCGCGACGCTCCAGCCGCTGCGCCAGGTGCTCGGAGGTCTCGACGTCGATCGTGCCGACGAGGACGGGCTGGCCGATTTCGTTGCGCTCGACGATGTCCTCGATGACCGCGTCGAACTTCGAATCCTTGGTCTTGAAGATCAGGTCGTTGTTGTCCGCGCGCGCGACCTGGACGTTCGTCGGGATCTCGACGACGTTGAGCCCGTAGATCTCGACGAACTCCTTCTCCTCGGTCTTCGCCGTGCCGGTCATGCCCGCGAGCTTCTCGTAGAGGCGGAAGTAGTTCTGGAGCGTGATCGTGGCCAGGGTGACGTTCTCCTCCTGGATCCGGACGCCCTCCTTCGCCTCGATCGCCTGGTGCAGGCCCTCCGACCAGCGGCGTCCTTCCATGATCCGGCCGGTGAACTCGTCGACGATCTTCACCTCGCCGTCCTGGACGACGTAGTCCTGGTCGCGGTGGTAGAGCGCCTGCGCCTTCAGGGCCTGGTTCAGGTGGTTTACAAGCTGGACGTTGCGGGGGTCGTAGAGGTTCTCGATGCCGAGCGCGCGCTCGACCTGGTCGAGTGCTGACTGGCTGGGGGACACGGTCTTGTGCTTCTCGTCGAAGGTGTAGTCGACTCCCGACTGCTCGGTCTCGTCGATCCCCTTCGGCGTCACCCCTTCGCTCTGTTGCCCCTCCAGGGTCTTCACGACGCGGGCAAAGTCGTAGTACGTGCTCGCCGCAACCTCCGGCTCGCCGGAGATGATCAGCGGCGTCCGCGCCTCGTCGATCAGGATGGAGTCCACCTCGTCGACGATCGCGTAGGCGTACCCGCGCTGGACGGTCCCCTCGAGCGCGACGGCCATGTTGTCGCGGAGGTAGTCGAAGCCGAACTCCGAGTTCGTCCCGTAGGTGACGTCCGCCTCGTACGCTCGCTTGCGCTCGGCGAACGGCATCATGTTCTGGATGAAGCCGACCTTCATCCCGAGGGCGTCCCAGACGGGCTTCGTCCACTCGGGGTCGCGCTTGGCAAGGTAGTCGTTGACGGTGACGAGGTGGACGTTGCTGCCCGTCAGCGCGTTCAGGTACAGGGGCATCGTCGCAACGAACGTCTTGCCCTCACCCGTCTTCATCTCGCCGATGTCGCCCTCGTGGAGCGCGATTCCTCCCATCAGCTGGACGTCGAAGAGCCGGACGTCCATCGTCCGCTTGAACGCCTCGCGGACGGCTGCGTAGGCCTCGAAGAGGATGTCCTCCGTCGTCTCCCCGTTCTCGATGCGTTGGCGGAACTCGGCCGTCTTCGCCGGAAGATCTGCGCCCTCGAACTCCTCTTCCAGGGTGCCGATGTAGACCGCCTGCTTGCCCAGCCGCTTGAGACGCCGGCCTTCGCCGACACGAAGGAATTTCTCGAAGTTGCCGAGGTCAGTCGCCACAGACCTAGGGTATCGGAGGCACGGTGCCCGACCCTGAGCGCGAACTACGCGTTCACAAAGGGTTTACCTCGACGGACCAGAGCTTCCCGTCGAGCCGCTCGGCGCTCAGAACGAAGTCGGAGTTGACGGCGGCACCGTATTGCTCCAGGGCGGGAATGCTCTCCCAGCCGGGCCGCTCGTCGACCAGGAGCGTTCGCTCGCCGTCCTGCACCGCGAGGCTGATGGTGTCACCCGGGATCTCCTCGGCCAGCTCCACCACCTGGATCGCATTGGCTGCGACCGCCCACAGGTCCCCCTCGCTGCGGACCGCCCGGGCCCGGTAGGGCGGCGCGATCGACTGTTCCACGACTTCCGCCAGCGGCGCGAGGGCGTCCTCCGGCAGCTCTTCCTCGACGAGGAGGATGCCGTCGGGAAGCGCAGCGAACTCGAGTGCGTCGCCCGTGAGGCCGGGGGCTTCGGCGGTCCCGACCGCGTCCCACTGGCGCGGCTTGCCGCCGTGGAGGACGTCCAGGGTGCCGGCGAAGGAGTCCGGATAGACCGGCGCGTGCTTCGAGCGCCACTCCAAGAGGCCTGTGCCTTCGGCGAGCTGCTCGTGCAGCGGCTTCTCGCGCCTGCGGAGAAACGGCACCCCGTTGCTCTCAGATCTGCGGCTCGATCAGGCCGTATGCGCCGTCGCGCCGACGGTAGACGACGTTCACGTCGCCCGTGTCTCCGTTCTGGAACACGAAGAAGTCGTGTCCGACCAGCTCGAGCTGGAGCACTGCTTCCTCCGGTCCCATCGGCTTGACCGCGAACTGCTTCGACTTCACGATTCTTGGTTCCTCGTCGATCGGAATCGCCTCCTCCGGGATTCCTGCCTCGGGCAACTGGCGATCGCGCCTCGACCGCCGCTTGTCGCGGTAGCGCTTGACCTGGCGTTCCAGCTTGTCCACCAGTTGGTCGATCGAGGCCCTGTGATCCGCGGACGCCTCTCGCGCCCGAAGGATCGGCCCCTTCGTCCAGATCGTCGCCTCAGCGACATGGTTCTGCGAGATCGAGGGGTTCCGCTCGACCGCGAGCTCGAGCTCCACGCGCGTCGGGTCAGCAAGCTGACGCCCGAGCTTCGAGAGCTTCTCCTCCGCATACTCACGAATCGAGTCGGTGACCTCGACGTTCTTGCCCTTCACCTGGAGTCGCACCAAGCCCTCCCGAGATCGCCGTTGCCGGTCGAGTAGTCGATTGTATTGACCGCACGGCACGCGCGAAGGTCACGACGTCGACGCGGGTGGCTCCGGCCTTGCGCAGCGCCGAGGCGGCGGCCGTCACTGTCGCCCCGGTGGTGTAGACGTCGTCCACGAGCACGAGCCGCTTCGGGACCGGCTTGTCGGCCGAGAACGCACCGGCGACATTCCGGCGGCGGTCGGGCAGCGCCAGCCCACGCTGGGGCCGCGGAGCGCGAGTTCGGCCCAGCGAGGCGATCACGGGCAGCCTCCAGCGTCGCCCAACCTCTCGGGCGAGACGCTCCGCCGGATGGTGGCCGCGACGGACGCTCCTGTCGCCGTCGGGCGGAATGAACGCTATGGCGTCGGCGAGCGGGCAGGCCAGGGCCTCGGCGACGACGTCCGCCGCCAGCTCGGCCAGCCGCCTGAGCCCGCGCTCCTTCCACGCGGCCACGACCGCGGGCACGGACGACTCGTATGCCACGGCCGCGCGGGCGGAGGCGAACGCGAGCCGACGGCCCGAGCATTCGCGGCAGCGCCGCACCGGCCACGCTGTCGGCGCGCCGCAACGCGCGCAGTGGGTGCCGAGCAGGAGCGGGAGGGCAGCCCGGCAGTCCGTGCAGAGATCCTCACCCAGACGGGCGCAGGAAACGCAGCGGCGAGGCAGGAGAAGGTCGAGAAGCACATCGCCTCGACGCTAGCCGGGAAATCCGCACAAGTGGCACGCGAATCTGCGCCAAAGGTGTTACTTCTCGAGCGAGTAGTCGGCGCGCGCCGGTAGCCCGGCACGCTCGCGCATCAGGTTGTCCGCAACGAGGAGCTGGTGCGGGTCGCCGATGTCCATCCAGTCGCCCGTGAAGCGGTATCCGTAGACCGGCTGACGCGTGTGGAGCCAGACGACGAAGTTCCCGGGCGCATCGGGCGATCGCCCCTCCGCGAGATAGGCAGGGATCAAAGCGGCGAGCTTCGCCGAGAAGACGTACGACGCGGTGACGGCGAGGTCGCTCCGCGGCTCCGAGGGCTTCTCCTCGAGCGAGACGACGCGGTCGTCCTCATCGAGCTCGGCGACGCCGTATTGCTTGATGAGCTCGGCGTCCTCGACGCGGTGCACGGCAATCGCCGCCTCACCGCCCTTCTCTCGCCAGAACGAGACGAGCTCGTCGAGCCGGTAGCCGATCAGGTTGTCCCCGGCAAGCACGAGCAGGTCCTCCCCCGCGAGGCCACCTCGCTCGATTGCGAACGCCATGTCGCCGACGGCGCCGAGCCGATCGTCGTTGGACGTCGTCCCGTCGTCGTGGACGACCACGGACAGCTCACGCTCCCCGCTCTCCGCCCAGTCGCGGAAGTCCGCCGCGAATCGAGAGTTCGTCACGACGTGCACCTCGTCCACCGAGCCGGTCTCGGCGATCCGGTCGTAGAGGTAGTCGAGCATCGGCCGTCCCGCCAGCGGCAGGAGCGGCTTTGCGACCTGGTCGGTGAGCGGCCGGAGCCGGGTGGCGTACCCGGCCGCCAACACGACGGCTTTCAGATGCGCCCCTTCAGGTGATGCTGCCCCGCCTCTGGTTCGCGAGCACCAAGCCAGAGGCCGCGCTCCGACGAGCCAAGGCTAGGCAGCCTTGGTGAGGAGGAGGGTGGGCTCTGGCGCCGCGTGATCGCGGGCCAGAGGCAGGCGTGCATTGCCTGGAGGGGCGCTACTAGGTCCCCTCGTTCCAGGAGGCCAGGTAGTTCGCCTGTTCCTCGGTCAGCTCGTCGATCGTGATCCCCATCGTCGCCAGCTTGAGCCGGGCGATCTCGCGATCGATCTCGTCGGGCACCGGGTAGACCTTGCGCTCGAGCTCGGCGGCGTGGTCCACCGCGTACTCGGCGGAAAGAGCCTGGTTCGCGAACGACATGTCCATGACGATTGCCGGATGTCCCTCGGCCGCGGCCAGGTTGATCAGCCGGCCCTCGCCCAGGAGGTACAGCCTGCGGCCGTCCTCGAGCGTGAACTCCTCGACGAAGGCCCGGGCCTCGCGCGACTCGACCGCCAGCTGGCGGAGCGCCGAGATCTCGATCTCGACGTTGAAGTGACCGGTGTTCGCGAGGATCGCGCCGTCCTTCATGCGCTCCATGTGCTCGCGGGCGAGGACGGACTTGTCGCCCGTCGCCGTGCAGAAGATGTCGCCGACCTGGGCGGCCTCCGCCATCGGCATCAGCTCGAACCCGTCCATCGCGGCCTCGATCGCGCGCAGTGGATCTACCTCGGTGACGATCACGTGCGCGCCCATCCCCTTCGCCCGCATCGCGACGCCCTTGCCGACCCATCCGTAGCCGGAGACGACGAAGCGCTTGCCGGCGAGGAGCACGTTCGTCGCGCGGATGATCCCGTCGATCGTCGACTGGCCGGTGCCGTACCGGTTGTCGAACAGATGCTTCGTCTGCGCCTCGTTGACGGCGATGATCGGGAACCCGAGCGCGCCGTCTGCCTCGAGCGCCTTCAGCCGGATGACGCCGGTGGTGGTCTCCTCGGTGCCGGCGATGATGTCTCCGAGCTGCTCGCGGCGGTGCGCATGAAGGACGCCGATGACGTCTGCGCCGTCGTCCATCGTCAGCTGCGGCTTGTGGTCGACGGCAGCCTCGATGTGCTGGTAGTAGGTGTCGTTGTCCTCGCCCTTGATGGCGAAGACAGATACGTCGAATTCGTCCACCAGCGCTGCAGCGACGTCGTCCTGCGTCGAGAGCGGGTTCGACGCGCAGAGCACGACGTCGGCGCCGCCGGCCTTGAGGGTGCGGGCAAGGTTTGCCGTCTCGGTCGTGACGTGGAGGCACGCCGCAATCCGGTAGCCCGACAGCGGCTGTTCGGCCTCGAAGCGCTCGCGGATCGCGGCGAGCACCGGCATCTGCCGGTCCGCCCAGGCGATCCGCCGCACGCCCTCGGCGGCGAGGGACAGGTCTTTGACGTCGTAGCGCTTCGTAGTTGCCATCAGCTCTCTCTCTGTCTCGTTGACTGCGGGAGTGTAGTTAGGCGGCGAGAAGCCGCTCGTGCTTTCGCTGCTCCCAGTCGACCCAGTCGGCCGATCCGGTGTCGGAGCCTGCAAGCCACGTGTCGACGGCGCCGCGGAGCGCAGGCTCGCGGCGCAGCCGGGCGGCGAAGGCGATGTCGGTGAGCTCGGCGCCGAACCGGCTTCGTAGCTGCCCGAGCGAGCGCAGCTGGTTCAGCTCGCGCAGGCCGTAGAGCCGGTAGCCGGCGGCGGAACGACGCGGGACGACGAGCCGGGCCCCTTCGAGGTACCGCAGCATGCGCGCCGACCATCCGGTCGCATTCGCCGCCGCGCCCACTGTCAGCCCGTCCATCGGAAAGAACCTTAACACACGCGTGTCAAGGTGTTACGGCGCGGAGGTTCCCTTCCGTCCGTACTCGTCCTCGAGACGGACGACGTCGTCGATCTCCGGGGTCGAGACCTCGAGGATCGTCGTGTCCTCGAGCGCCCGGACGCGGTGCACGGTGCCCGGCGTGATCCGGAAGGAGGCGCCCGGCGTCACCACCTCGCGGGCAGGCGACTTCTCCCCCGCCCCCGCCATCTCGATCTCCGCCCGGCCCTCGAGCACGTACCAGGACTCGTCCTTCTCCCGGTGGAACTGCATCGAGAGAGCCTGGCCGGCGTGGACGACGAGCAGCTTGCCGCAGTAGTCATCCGTGAGCGCCCAGATCAGCTCGTAGCCCCACGGCTTGTCCACACGCCTGGGCTCGAATGCCCAGCGGTCGAGCAGCGTCAGGTTCGGCGACAAGCGGTCCCTCGACACATGGCGATCATCTCACCGCCCTAGCGGAATCGCTCTGGGTGCGATTCAACGAACTCCTGTGCGACACGGAGGTCCTTGGGCGTGTTCACGGTCAGCCAGAGGCCCTCGTGCCGCCAGGCTCGGAGCCGCCCCTCAGCCGCGAGCTCGGGAAAGGTCGTCGTCTCGTGGTCGCCGCGCTCCGGGAGGCTCGCGATCGCCTCGTCGTCGAGCACATAGAGGCCCGTGTTGACCCAGAAGGGGAGGAGCGGCGCTTCGCGGAAGCCCGCGACCGAGTCGTCCGGGCCCACGTCGACGACGCCCAGATGGCTACGGAGCGGCGCGACGGTGATCGTCGCTGCGGGGCTCTTCTCGACGTGCGCGGCGAGCAACTCCGAGAGGTCGATGTCGAAGAGCTCGTCGCCGTTCAGGGCGTAGACGGGGCCGGTCTCGCGCCGCTGCTGCGCCGCCAGCCGAAGGCCCCCACCGCGTCCGAGCGGCTCCGGCTCGCCGACGAGCACGAGCTCGACCCCGAGGCCCTCGAGCTCCTCCGAGAACACCGCTTCCTGGCCGCCGGCGCAGCTGATCAGCACCCGCTCGACGCCGGCCTCGGCGAGCAGGGCGATCTGATACGCAGCGAGCGGGCGACCCCCAACCGGGACGAGCGCCTTGGGCCGACCCTCGGCTGCCTCGCCGAGCCGCTCGGCCTTTCCGCCGGCGAGGATGATCGCCTCCACGACGCCTAAGCGAGTTCGTGCTCGGGCTCGCTGGTCTCGGGCAGGCCCGAGAGCGGCGAGGTGGGGCGACCGACGCCCTCGTACGCGAATCCGGCCTGCCGCACGGCGTCCGGATCGAGGATGTTCCGGCCGTCGACGATCAACGGGTTCCGCATCGCGTCGAGAATCTCAGGCGTCGCCAGGTCGCGCAGCTCCGCCCACTCGGTGACGATCACCGCGGCGTCGGCGTCCTTCACGGCGTCGGCGACCGACTCGCAGATGTCCACCCCGTTCATCAGCGGGCCGGGGCTCGCAACCGGGTCCCACCCGCGCACCTCCGCCCCTTCGGCGAGCAGCCGGGAGGCGAGAACGATGCTCGGTGCCTCGCGCATGTCGTCCGTGTTCGGCTTGAACGCAAGCCCGAGGAGCGCCACCCGCTTGCCGCGGAGCTTCCCGAGATGCTTCTGGAGCTTGGCGACGACGCGGCGCTTCTGGAGCTCGTTCACCTCGATCACCGCCGAGAGCAGCTGGAAGTGGTAGCCCGAGTTCGAAGCGAGCTGCTTGAGCGCGGACGCGTCCTTCGGGAAGCATGATCCGCCGTAGCCGATCCCCGCGCGCAGGAAATGCGGGCCGAGTCGGTGGTCGAGGCCGATCCCGCGCGCAACTTCCTGCACGTCGGCGCCGACGAGCTCACACACGTTCGCGATCTCGTTGATGAAGCTGATCCGCGTCATCAGAAACGCGTTCGCGGCGAGCTTGATCATCTCCGCCGACGGAACGTCGGACCGGACGACGGGCGCGTCGAGGCTCGAATGGAGCTCCTCGACCCTGTCGCCGTCGGCCTGGTCGAAGGCGCCGATGACGATCCGGTCGGGCGACATGAAGTCCTGCACGGCCGTCCCCTCGGAGAGGAACTCCGGATTCGAGGCGTAGCCCACGTGTTCCAGCCCTCGGGCGTCGAGCGCCGCACGCACCTTTTCACCAGTCCCGACAGGCACCGTGCTCTTCATGACGAGCACGGGATTACCGGAGAGCTCGGGCAGGTCGTCGAGGACGCTCCAGACGTACGAGAGATCGGCGTCGCCGGAGTACGTCGACGGGGTCCCGACGCACACGTAGAGGAACTCGGCGTCCGCAGCCGCCTCCACCGCGTCGAGCGTGAACGTCATCCGCTCGGCGTTCCGCTCGACGAGCTCGACGAGGCCGGGCTCGTGGAACGGAAGCCCGCCTTTCCGCAGCGCGTCGATCCGCTCGGTGGAGACATCCCTGATCACGACGTCGTGGCCGAGCTCGGCGAAGCAGGCTCCTGTGACGACGCCGACCCAGCCGGCGCCGAAGAACCCGATCTTGCTCACTGCTTCTTCCCCCCGAGCGGCCTCAGACCGCGGGCGATCGAGAGCATCGTCTCGTTGGAGAGCGTGTCGCGGAGGGTGTTCACGACCCAGTACGTCCCTTCGTCGGTGCGGAGGACGACCATGTGAAGCCGCGCGCCGTCGTAGTACAGGTCGAAGTCCCGGTTTCCGAGCCGCCTGCTCACGTTCTTGCTCTGGAGCACGGGCGCGTCCTTCCAGCTCGTCTGCTGGATGCCCCAGTACTCCTGGGAGCCCGTGCGGAACGTCATCCGAACCGCCCGCTCCCCCTTCTTCATCGCGTAGACCCGCACCGGGTGCTCGAAGTGGAGCGTGGAGCTGCGCTCGATCAGGCTCGGCACCATCAGCGGGAAGTCCGCGCGGTGTCGGATCGCGCGCAGCTGCGAGAGCGTGGCGGAGGGGTTGCGGACCGTGTTCGGCGGCTGGCGCTTCGGCGTCCGGTCGGTCGGCGCGGGAGCAAGATTGTTGTGGAACGTCGTCCCGACGACGACGACGAGCATCGCGGTGTTCGCGAAGCCGGCGATCTCCGGCGTCATGGCTCCCTTGACGACGGCCGAGCCGAAGAGGTTCCGGACCGCGCGGGCCGCGGCTCGCGATCCGCGCTGGCGCGGGTCGAAGTAGACCTCCGTCTTGAACCGGTTGGGCGGCGGCGCGTTTGCCAGCACGCCTTCTGGCGGCGGCAGCGTCCGGTAGCCGCGGCGGTCGAGCAGGTAGCTCGCGTTGGCTGCCGAGCCTGTGACGCCGTTCCCGTTCAGGACGACCATGGACGTCCGGCCGGGCGGCGGCGCCTTCGCACCGGGGAGTCGCGGCCGCTGCCCGAGCGCGGCAGCCGTCGCCTTCTCGCCCGCGACGACGTCCGGGGTCTGGAACTCCTCGACCGCGGCCTGGATGTTCGACCCGTCGGTGCGCAGCGGGTCGCCGGCCGTCCCAGAGCCGTAGATGCCGCCGATCTTCGACTGGAAGATCCGGCCCGGCGGCAGCTGGAGCGCGAAGAAGGCCCAGGCCCGGAACTCCTCCGGCTCTAGGGCTTTCTCTGCTCCCTTGGCGATCCTGACGTTGTCGCGCGCAATCTTCGTCAACTTCGGGATGGTGCCGGGCGAGGTGATGCTGAACGCGCTCGAGACCCGTTCGCTGAGCGCGCGCATGAACAGCCGCTGCCGCTCGATGCGGTAGAGGTCGGAGTCCGTGTGCCGGTAGCGGACGTACGAGAGCGCCGCGCGGCCCGAGACCTGCTGGTAGCCGGGCTGGAGGTCGATCGGCGGGAAGGTCGGCCCGCCGCCCGAGTTGTCGTTGAAGTAGCGGCGGTCGACGTCGATCCAGACGCCGCCCATCTTGTCGACCGTCTGGATGAAGCCGCGATAGTCGATCGTGACGAGGTAGTGCACCGGAAGGCCCGTCAGCTGCTTGACCGTCTCCACGGTCCCCTGGAGCCCGCACAGCGCAAAGGCCGAGTTGATAGGGCCGGGGAACGGCGAGCGGCCCGGGCAGTGGATGTCGACCATCAGGTCACGAGGGAAGGACATCGTCGACATCGTCCCGAGGTTCGGGTCAGCGCGCATCAGCATCACCGTGTCTGCGCGGCCGCCCCTCTCCTCGGCCGTGGCCCACTTCCGGAAGTCCTGACCGACGATCATCATGATCGCCGGGCGGCCGGGCAGCGCGATGTCGAGCTTCTGCGCGGCCTTGCGGATCTGCGGGTCCTTCCGCGAGGCGCGGTCGATGTCGACCACCGTCTGCTCGCCGTCGAGCCAGTAGCCCCCGGCAACACCGAAGACGAGTGAGGTCGCAAGAGCGAGCAAGACGAACAGGATCCGTGCGATCAGCCCCGGGATCCCGCCGCGCCGGCGCGGCTGCCGGTAGTGGCTGATCGCGGTCAGGCCGACAGAAGGCAGCGCTCCATAGCCATTGCCGTTTCCGCCGGTCGCCCGACCGACTCCTCGCTTCAGCGTCGTTCTCATAGAAATACGACAGACGCCCTCACGGGCGCCTCCCGAGGAGGATAGCTCAGACCGCGGCGGGAGCGGCTTCTGCCTCCGGGTCGTATGCGAGGTTGGGTCTGAGCCACCGTTCGGCCTCCTCGACCGAGATTCCCTTTCTGACCGCGTAATCCTCGACCTGATCGCGGCCGATCCGGCCGACCGAGAAGTAGCGGGCCTGCGGATGGGCGAGGTAGATCCCGCTGACGGCGGACGCGGGCAACATCGCACAGGTCTCGGTGAGCTCGACGCCGACCTCTGAAACCGGCAGCAGGCCGAAGAGGGTCCGCTTCTCGGTGTGGTCGGGGCACGCGGGGTAGCCGTAGGCGGGCCTGATCCCGCGGAAGCGCTCGGCGATCAGCTCCTCGCTGGACAGCTCGGGGCCGATTTCGTACCAGTCCCGCCGCGCCTGCTGGTGGAGGTACTCGGCGAAGGCCTCCGCGAGGCGGTCGGCGAGTGCCTTGACCATGATCGCGTGGTAGTCGTCGTGCTCGGCCTCGTAGGCGGCGGCGAGCTCGTCCGCGCCGTGGATCGCGACCGCGAAGCCGCCGATATGGTCGTTCTCCGGCGCCACGTAGTCGGCGAGCGACCGGTTGGGGCGGGCATCGCCGTACGCAGACTGCTGGCGCAGCATCGCGAGCCGCGTCCCGTCTTCGAGATTGATGTCGTCGCCGTCGGAGCTTGCGGGCCAGAAGCCGTAGGCGCCCTTCGCCTGGAGCAGCTCTCCCTCGACGATCTGCGTCAGGAGCGCCTGCGCGTCGTCGAAGAGCTCCCTGGCCGCGGGCTGCTCGAGGATCGCCGGGAACTTGCCCTTCAGCTCCCAGGCGTGGAAGAAGAACTGCCAATCCACGTAGCGGACGAGGGTCGGGAGGTCGGGCTCGACGAGCCGTGTGCCGGTGAATGCCGGCTCCGACAGCTCGCTGAAGTCGACGCCCTCGGCGTTCGCCTTCGCTTCCTCGATCGGAAGCAGCGGCTTCCGCTCCTTCTCCGCATGCTGGTCGCGGAGCCGCTCTTGGAGCTCGGCGTTCTCCTCTTGAAGCGTGACGCGCCGGGCGGAGTCGAGGAGGTCGGAGACGACCCCCACGACACGGGAGGCATCGAGGACGTGGATCGTCGGCTGGTTGTACGCGGGCGCGATCCGAACCGCGGTGTGCTGCTTGGAGGTCGTGGCGCCTCCGATCAGGAGCGGGAGGTCCATCCCCCGCCGTTCCATCTCCCGAGCGACGTTGACCATCTCGTCGAGCGACGGCGTGATCAGGCCCGAGAGACCGACGACAGCGCAACCCTCGTCGAGGGCGGTGTCGAGGATCCGGTCGGCCGGCACCATCACGCCGAGGTCGAGAACCTCGTAGTTGTTGCAGCCGAGCACGACCCCGACGATGTTCTTGCCGATGTCGTGGACGTCGCCCTTGACCGTCGCGAGGACGACCTTGGCGGCCGGCGGGCGGCCACCGTCCTCCGCGGCGTCGTCCTCCATGAACGGCTCGAGATACGCGACCGCGCGCTTCATGGCGCGGGCGCTCTTCACGACCTGCGGGAGGAACATCTGCCCGGAGCCGAACAGATCGCCCACGACCTGCATCCCACGCATGAGCGGGCCCTCGATCACGTCGAGCGGCCGCGGCAGCTCCTGGCGGGCCTCTTCGGTGTCCTCCTCGATGTGGTCGACGATCCCGTGGACGAGGGCGTGCTCGATGCGCTTCTCGACCGGAGCGTCGCGCCAGGCGATGTCGAGCTCCCGCTTCGTCCCCTCGCCGCCGACGTTCTCCGCGAGTGCGACGAGCCGCTCCGTGGAGTCGGGGCGCCGGTTGAAGATCACGTCCTCAACGTGCTCCAGGAGCTCGGCCGGGATGTCCTGGTAGACCGCGAGCTGGCCCGCATTGACGATGCCCATGTCCAGGCCGGCCTGGATGGCGTGGTAGAGGAACGCCGCGTGCATCGCCTCGCGGACCACGTCGTTGCCGCGGAACGAGAACGAGAGGTTCGAGATCCCGCCGCTCGTGCGGGCGCCCGGACAGCGCTCCTTGATCAGCGGCAGCGCCTCGATGAAGTTCTTCGCGAACTCGTCGTGCTCCTCGATCCCCGTCGCGACGGCGAGGACGTTGGCGTCGAAGATCAGGTCCTCGGGCGGGAAGCCCACCTCGTCCACGAGCAGCCGGTACGCCCGCTCGCAGATCCCGACCTTGCGCTCGACGGTCTCGGCCTGGCCCTGCTCGTCGAAGGCCATGACGACGACGCCGGCGCCGTAGCGTCGGACGATGCGCGCCTGCTCGAGGAAGGACTCCTCGCCCTCCTTGAGGCTGATCGAGTTGACGACGCCCTTGCCCTGGATGCACTTCAGACCGGCCTCGAGCACCGACCAGCGCGAGCTGTCGACCATGATCGGGATCCGGGCGACCTCCGGCTCGGTGGCGACCACGTTCAGGAAGGTCGTCATCGCCTCCACGGAGTCGAGCAGGTCGGCGTCCATGTTCACGTCGAGGAGGTTCGCGCCACCGCGGACCTGCTCCAGCGCGACGTCGACGGCGCCCTGGAAGTCATCGGCCTCGATCAGACGGCGGAACCTGGCCGAACCGGTTACGTTCGTCCGCTCGCCGACCATCACGAAGCCGGTGTCCGGCCCGATCTCGAACGGCTCCAGGCCGCTGAACCGTGTGCGCCGCTCGCCGGTGGGCAGCTCGCGCGGCTTCACGCGTTCACGACCTCGGCGATCGCCTTCACGTGCTCAGGCGTCGTACCGCAGCAGCCGCCGACGACGTTGACGAGGCCGTCGCGAGCGAACTCGCCCAGGACCCGGCTCGTGTCGCCCGGCTGCTCGTCGTGCTCGCCCATCGCATTCGGCAGGCCCGCATTCGGATGGCACGCGACGTACGTCGTGGCGACCCTGGAGAGGTCCTCGACGAACGGCCGCATCTCGGTCGCGCCGAGCGAGCAGTTGACGCCGACGATCAACGGATCGGCGTGCTCGACGGACGTCCAGAACGCTTCCACGGTCTGGCCGGAAAGGTTCCGGCCGCTCTTGTCGATCGCGGTGAACGAGATCCAGAGCGGCAGGTCGGGCGCGACGTCCTGCGCTGCGACGATCGCGGCCTTCGAGTTCAGGGTGTCGAAGATCGTCTCGATCATGAGGATGTCGACGCCTCCCTCCGAGAGGCCGCGGATCTGGTCGGCGTACGCCTCCTGTACCTGGTCGAACGTGGCGCTGCGATACGCCGCGTCGTCAACCTTGGGTGACAGCGAGAGCGCAACGTTGAGCGGGCCGATCGAGCCGGCGACCCAGGCGGGCCGGTCGAGCTCGTCCGCCGCCTCACGCGCGAGCCGCGTGCCCTCGACGTTCATCTCGTACGCGAACTGTTCGAGCCCGTAGTCGGTCTGGCCGATCGTCGTTGCCGTGAAGGTGTTCGTCGTGACGACGTCGGCGCCGGCATCGAGGTACGACCGGTGGATGTCGCGGACGACGTCCGGCTGTGTCAGGTTCAGGAGGTCGGGATCGCCGGCGACGTCCTGCGGGTGGTCGGCGAAGCGCTCGCCCCGGTATGCCTCCTCCCCCTTGACAGTCTTCTGGATCAGCACGCCGTACGAGCCGTCGAGCACGACGATCCGCTCTTCGAGGAGATCCCTGAGTTGTGCGATCGTTGCCTTCACGAAAATGCTCCCGTCCTAAAGAGTGCGGGAGCGGAGGCTCCGCGGCTCTTTAGGCGTTTTTTATCCTGGTCGCCAAGCTGCCTTCAAAGCTCTCCAGGTATTCGTAACTGTAGCCACTCGAGCAGCGGCCCGGCCGCGACGTCGAGGAAACGAGGCTCGATGTGTGTCCCGTGCTCCACGAGCGATCGGGCCACGCCGACGAAGTCCCGTCCCGGCAAGTCGTGGTAGTAGCTCGAAGCGAGCACCGCCCACGCGAGCGGCGTCGCGAACTCGTCGCCGGAGTCGGCCGACGCATCCGCGCCCAGCGCCAGCAGGTCGCGAACGGCCTTCGCATTTCCCATCCATGCGGCGTGGTGGAGCAGCGTCCCTTCGGGTGAGCCGCCGACAACGCCGCTGAAGTGCGGGCCGACGGCCTCGACGATTGGTTCCAGGTTGCCCCGGATCGCAGCGAGGATCAGCACCTCCTGCTGATCCACGTCGAGCACGGCCGGGAGCGGCTCGGACTGACGCTCACCACGCGCGAGGGCTGCGACCGCCGCGTCGGCGGCGTCCAGCTCGGTCGACGCGCCGAGGCGAGCGAGGAGCTCGGCGTTGTCCTCTCGATTACGGAGCACGGCGTGCGCGTACGCCGTGCGGAGCGGAATGTCGCCGCGCCAGGTCTCCCCTCCGCGCCGATCGAGCTCCGCTCCATGCTCTACGAGCAACTCGAGAAACTCCGGCCCGCGCCCGCGGCGGACGGCGTGCGCAAGCAAGGCTCCCTCGTTCGCATCGCCGCCGGCCTCGAGCAGCATGCGGACCGGCTCGATCCGGTCGTAGTCGAGCGCATGCCCGAGCCCGTTCGTGCCGCGAGTCTGCGCGCCCGCTTCCAGCAGGAGTCGCAGGCACGCCGGATCGTCTGCCTCGAGGGAGTGGTACACGGACTCGCCGTCGTCCGGATTCGCGCCCGCCTCGAGCAAGACGCGGGTGAGCTCTGGATGGTGCACAACGCCGGCCGCTCCGTAGAGCGCCGACATCTCGCCGTACTCGTTCGTGAAGGTCGCGTTCGGATCGGCGCCGCGCGCCAAGAGCTCACCGACGAGCTCGACGCTCGCATAGACCGAGTGGCAGGCGTAGAGGATCGGTGCCCAGTTCTGTGGCCCGCCCGGCTGGTTCGGGTCGCCGTCCCAGCCGCGCGCGAGCACCAGCCGCGTCCACGGGTCTTGCTCGATTTCGGGCCGTGCGGCGAGCAGGGCGTCCGCCCGCTCGCGCCGTCCACTCGTGGCTGCCTCCACGAAGGCATCGACGCTTGCTTCTGCGGCCACGACGAGCTCCGGCCAGCTCCGGTATCCGTGCTCCCGGGCGAGCATCAGCTGGGCGTTTGCCAGGATCGTGTCGCGGCCGCCGAACCTGCTCGTGGCCGCCTCGTCACCAGCCCGCGCCGCCTTGACGAGCTCCTTCGCCTGCTTTCTCAGCTGTTCGAGATTCACGCGACCTCCCTCCCTGGGCCCGTGTCCGCGGTTCGGGCGGAGAAGAGATCAGTTATGGGTGTTGCGCTCCCGAGGTGGGCACTGCCCTGCCCGCGGACCGGATGCGTCCTCGAACGCACCGCCGATTCTACGATGATTTTTCGCAGTCTCCCCAGTCCAAAGGGCATGACGACATTTCTCAACATCTCGATGTCCCTCGACGGGTTCGTCGCGGGGCCGAACCAGACACTGGAAGAGCCGCTCGGCGAGCGCGGCGAGACGCTGCACGAGTGGGCCGTCGTGCTCGAGAGCTGGCGCACGCAACACGGGCTCGAAGGCGGCGAGCAGAACGTGGACGACGACATCATGCGCGAGACGCACGAGCGGACCGGCGCGTTCGTCATGGGCCGGCGCATGTTCAGCAGCGGCTCCGGGCCGTGGGAGAATGATCCGAAGGCCAACGGCTGGTGGGGCGACGACCCGCCCTTCGACGGCCCGGTCTACGTCGTGACGCACCACGCCCGCGAGCCGCTCGTCCTCGGCTCGACCACGTTCACGTTCGTAGACGGCGTCGAGGAGGCGGTCCGGCAGGCACGCGAGGCGGCCGGTGACCGGGGCGTCCAGATCAGCGGTGGCGCGAGCGTCGCCCAGCAGGCACTCAACGCCGGCCTCCTGGACGAGCTGCACATCCACGTGGCGCCGCAGGTGCTCGGCGGCGGCGTGCGGCTGTTCGAGTCGGCCGACCCCGGCGCGCTCGAGCTCGTACGCGCGGTGGAGTCACCGCACGTCGCGCATCTGACGTACCGCGTGCGCTAGCCGGGGGGCGCGATCGTGCGGATGCGTCCGCCCCCGCCGCCCGAGTAGACCTCGAGCTGGTTCTCGGCGTGCCGGACACGCTGTTCCACCTGCCAGCGGTCGGCCTGCGACTCGCCGCTCTCGATGCGCTGGAGCTCGGCCTGCGCCTCCTCGAGTTGCTCGCGGGCCCGATCGGGGTCGATCTCGCGTGCGTCGACGGCGTCGTCGACGAGCGCGAGGGCCCGATCCTGCTCGACCTTGAAGAAGCCCGGCCCGGTCGCGAATTCGCGGATCTCCTCGTCACGCCGCAGATGGACACGCGTCCCTCCCGCCTTCAGGGTCGCGACGAGCGGTGCGTGCCGCGCGAGGATGCCGATCTCGCCGTCCTGGCCGGGGACGATGAGCATCTCGACCTCACCCTCGAACGCCGCCCCGTCCGGGGTGACGAGCGAGAGGTCGAATGTGTGCCTGCCTTCGGTGGCCACTAGGCCGGGACCGGCTCAGCGGTCTCGGCTTCGGACGGCGTCTCTTCCTCCTCGGCCTCGGCCTGCTCCGGCTCCTCGCCGCTCATCTCGCGGCCCTTCTGCACGGCCTCGTCGATCGTCCCGACCATGTAGAACGCCTGCTCGGGGAGATCGTCGTGCTTGCCGTCCAGGATCTGGCGGAAGCCTTCGATCGTGTCCTCGAGCTTGACGTACTTGCCGGGCGTGCCGGTGAACTGCTCGGCGACGAAGTTCGGCTGCGAGAGGAAGCGCTGGATCTTGCGGGCGCGCTGGACGACGACCTTGTCCTCGTCCGAGAGCTCGTCCATGCCGAGGATCGCGATGATGTCCTGCAGGTCGCGGTACCGCTGGAGGACCTCCTGGACGCGGGTCGCCGTCTCGTAGTGCTCGTCCGAGACGATCCCCGGCTGGAGCGCGCGGGAGAACGAGTCGAGCGGGTCGACGGCCGGGTAGATCCCCTGCTCCACGATCGCCCGGGACAGCACCGTCGTGGCGTCGAGGTGGGCGAACGTGTTGGCCGGGGCCGGATCGGTCAGGTCGTCGGCCGGGACGTAGATCGCCTGCACCGAGGTGACCGAGCCGGTGCGCGTCGAGGTGATCCGCTCCTGGAGCTGGCCCATCTCGGTCGCCAGCGTCGGCTGGTAGCCGACGGCGCTCGGCATGCGGCCGAGCAGCGCGGAGACCTCGGAGCCCGCCTGGACGAAGCGGAAGATGTTGTCGATGAAGAGCAGGGTGTTCTGGCCCTGGTCGCGGAAGTACTCCGCCATCGTCAGCCCGGAGAGACCGACGCGCAGCCGGGCCCCAGGCGGCTCGTTCATCTGCCCGTAGACGAGCGCGACCTTGTTGAGCACCCCGGACTCCTCCATCTCGAGCCAGAGGTCGTTGCCCTCGCGGGTTCGCTCGCCGACGCCGGCGAAGACCGAGACGCCGCCGTGCTCCTGGGCGACGTTGTGGATCAGCTCCTGGATCAGAACGGTCTTCCCGACGCCGGCGCCTCCGAAGAGGCCGACCTTGCCGCCCTGCACGTACGGGGCGATCAGGTCGATGACCTTGATCCCGGTCTCGAAGATCTCAACCGTCGGGGAGAGCTCGCGGAAGCTCGGCGGGTCGCGGTGGATCGGCCAGCGCTCGGTGTCGGACGGCAGCTCGTCACCCTTGTCGATCGGGTCGCCGATTACGTTCCAGAGCCGGCCGAGCGTCGCGTCCCCGACTGGCACGGAGATCGGCTGGCCGGTGTTCTCGACGTCGAGCCCGCGTGCGAGCCCGTCAGTCGAGTCCATCGCGACCGCGCGGACGCGGTCGTCGCCGAGGTGCTGCTGAACCTCGGCGATCAGGTCACGGTCGCCGACGGTGATCCGGAGCGCGGAGTAGATCGCGGGGAGCTCGTTCGGGAAGACGGCGTCGATAACGACGCCCTTGATCTCGACAATCTTGCCCCTGTTCTTCTGGTCCGAATTAGTTGCCACGAGCCTCCCGCATCCTCAGTCGAAGTAGAAATGGGCGGCGCCGTCTGGGCGGGCGCCTGCCGCTCGGAAGTCTATCGGAGCGTTCCTGCTCCGAGATCAGAAAAGCGTGCCGCTCTGACGCGTCCGCCAACCTGGCGGCATGGTCGAGCGCTCAGACGTAAGACGTGATCGGCGAGGCGTACACGCCTCAACCGTACCCGTCCGCTCCTAGGTAATAGGAAGGTTGAGGCCGCCGGGGGAAACCTGGCGGGGCGGTCGCCGGAGCATCTCGCGGCGGATGTCGCTGAACTCGCGGCTCTCGAGCGTGTTGGAAACGCCCGGGGCGCCGAAGCTGAGCGTCGGGTTGTTGGTCTCGACTTCCCTGAGCGCACCGGCGACGCCGAGCGTGGTGAGCATGAGCGCCGCCGCGGCAGCGATCTCGACCGGACGCCGGGCTCCGAGCCTGCGGCGCGCCGGCAGCGAAACCGGCTGCTCGAGGCGGGCGAGCGGCGTGGAGCGCATGTGATCCGTCAGCGAATCGAGCTCGTGCGCGAACGACCGGCACGGCTCGCAGCGCGCGAGGTGCGCGCCCAGGAGCGCCTGCTCGAACTCGGAGAGCTCGCCGTCAAGGCGCAGCGACGCACATTCGCGGGCGCGCTCGCATTGTTTCGTCAGTGGTTTCACCAGTTGCACGTCCATTTATGACGGAGCATCCGAAACATAGTTAGGCGAGCGGCTGCCCGCCATGCGAGATTCAAACCAGGTCATAACGATTGTCGGCAACGACTCCGATGAGAATGAGCACGAATCCGAGGACGACGAAGATTGCGGAGAGGTTGATGTTCTCGTCGCGCTCTGCCGGCTCCGCCCAGCGCACGAATCGCGATCCCCAGAAAAGCGGCGCCTCTTTGTCGCGGCGGAAGCGCACGGGCCCGCGATTTCCGACGAAGAACCCGGCGACGAGCATGAACGATCCGGTCAGGTAGAAGCCCACCGAGATCGACCGAGCGGCATCGGCGCCGAGCGCGATCCCGAACACGAGCGCGCCGACGATCGTCACCGCCGAGGCGAGCAGGAAGAGCCCGGCGATGCGGCGGAGCGCCGCAGTCCACATCTAGGTCGTCGGCGTCGGCTCGGCCGACTGCTCGGCCTCAGCCGATACGGCTCGTCCGCTCGGCCGCCGTATCTCTTCCTCGGTCAGCGGCCAGCCCTCGAGCGGATAGTGGCAGGCCGCGATATGGCCTTCACCGAACGAGTACAGCGGCGGGTCCTCGACGTCGCAATGGCCTTCCTGGAACCGCGGGCAGCGCGGGTGGAAGTTGCAGGCGGACGGCGGGTTCAGCGGGCTGGGAACGTCGCCCTGGAGCACGATCGGCTTGCGCGCGCGTCCGAGCTTCGGGTTCGGGATCGGCACGGCGGACAGGAGCGCCCCGGTGTACGGATGCTTCGGCTCGGAGTACAGCTGGTCGCGGTTCGCCGTCTCCGCCACCTTCCCGAGGTACATCACGAGCACCCGGTCCGAGATGTGGCGGACGACGTTCAGGTCGTGCGCGATGAAGATGTAGGTGAGGCCGAACTGATCCTGGAGGTCCTTCAGCAGGTTCAGGATCTGCGCCTGCACGGACACGTCGAGCGCGGACACCGGCTCGTCGCAGACGATCAGCTTCGGGTTGACGGCGAGCGCGCGTGCGACGCCGATCCGCTGGCGCTGGCCGCCCGAGAACTCGTGCGGGAAGCGGTTGTAGTGCTCCGGGTTCAGACCCACGACCTCGAGCAGCTCCTGCACGCGGCGCTTGTTCTCGGCGGCGGTGCCCATCTTGTGGACCTCGAGGGCCTCCGCGATGATGAACCCGACCCGTTTCCGCGCGTTCAGCGACGCGAATGGGTCCTGAAAGATCATCATCAGCTCGCGCCGGATCGGCCGCATGTCGGCGCGGGACAGGTTCGTGATGTCCCGGCCGTCGAAGATGACCTTGCCGCCGGTTGGATCGAGCAGCCGCATGACGCAGCGCGCCATCGTCGACTTTCCGCAGCCCGACTCGCCGACGACTCCGAGCGTCTCGCCCGCCCGCACGGTGAACGAGACCCCGTCGACCGCCTTGACCGACGCGACCTCCTTCTGGAAGACGATGCCCCGCGTGACCGGGAAGTGCTTCTTCAGATCCTCGACGACAAGCAGTTCGTCGCCACTCGTCGTCGGCCGGTCGTTCGCCGAGACGTCGGTTGACACCTACGAGACCTCCGCGAGGGTTCCGGCGAGGAGCTTGGCGGCCTCCCGGTCCTTCGTCTGCTCGTCGAGGTGGCACGCCTGGAGGTGCGACGGGTCGTTGCTGATCGGCCGCAGCTCGGGCTCCTTCTCCTTGCAGATGCTCATCACGTACGGGCACCGGGGGTTGAACCGGCAGCCGCGCGGCGGGTTCAGCAGCGACGGCGGCTGGCCCGGGATCTGCGTCAGCCGCTCCATGTCGGCGTCCAGCCGCGGCAGCGACCCCAGCAGCCCCCACGTGTACGGCATATGAGGGCGGTTGAAGAGGTTCTCGACCGGCGCATTCTCGACAACCCGCGCCGCGTACATGACGACCACGTCGTCCGCGGTCTCCGCAACGACGCCGAGGTCGTGCGTGACCAGGATGATCGCGCTGCCGAACTCGCGCTGGAGCCGGTTCATCAGCTCGAGAATCTGCGCCTGCGTCGTGACGTCGAGCGCGGTCGTCGGCTCGTCGGCGATCAGGAGGTCCGGGTCGTTGACCAGCGCCATGGCGATCATCACGCGCTGCCGCATTCCGCCCGAGAACTGATGCGGGTAGTCGCCGATCCGCCTTTCTGCCCGCGGGATCCCGACCGCCTGGAGGAGCTCGAGCGCCCGTGTCTTGGCGGCCTTCGTCGTGACGTCGCGGTGAAGCTGGATCGCCTCGACGAGTTGCCGGCCGATCGTGTGCACCGGGTTCAGCGACGTCATCGGGTCCTGGAAGATCATCGCGATGTCGTTCCCGCGAATGTCCCGAAGCTTGCTCTGCTTCATCGTCAGGAGGTCCTCGCCCTTGAACAGGGCCTCGCCGCTCGTGATCGTGTTCCGGCGGTTGTTCAGCCCCATCATCGTCAGGCACGTGACGCTCTTCCCGCAGCCCGATTCGCCCACGATTCCGAGCGTCTTCCCCTTCTCGACCGTGAAGTTGACCCCGTCGACGGCCTTGACGATTCCGTCGTCGGTGCGGAAGTAGGTCTTTAGATCATTGACCTCGAGCAGGGCCATCTAGCGCGTCTCCTGGGTTGGGGCTACGAGAGCCTAATGCGCGGATCGATGATCGCGTACAGAAGATCGACGAACAGGTTGAAGACGATGACGCAAATGGTTGCGAATACGACGATTCCCATCACCGCCGGCAGGTCGAAGCCCTCGAGGGCCTGGAGCGCGCTCCGGCCGAGCCCGGGGAGACCGAAGACGGCCTCGGTGAAGATCGCTCCTCCCAGCGCCACCCCGATGTCCATGCCGAGCATGGTCACCACCGGCAGCATCGCGTTGCGCAGCACGTGCGAGCGCATGACCAGCCATTCGGGCGCGCCCTTCGCGCGGGCGGTGCGGACGTAGTCCTCGTTCATAGCTTCGAGGGTGTTCGCACGAATCATTCGGACGTAGAGCGCCGCGAAGAGGATCGCGAACGTAATCCACGGGAGGATGAGCGAGTGCGCCCACTCGACCGGGCCACCGCAGTCGGTGGACGGGTTGATCATGTCGCAGTACCCACCGAGCGGCGTCAGCCCGGCCTTGTACCCGACGAAGTAGATGAGGATCAGGCCGATCCAGACCGGATGGGCGGAGATCCCGATCAGGACGAAGACCATCGCGGACCGGTCTAACAGCGATCGTGGCCTCAACGCCGAGAGGATCCCGATCGGCACCGCGATCAGCATCCACAGTATCGCGCCGCCGAAGACGAGGGAGGCCGTGACCGGGGCAGCGTCCTTGATGATCTCGGTGACCGGCTGACGCGTCGCGTAGGAGCGGCCGAGCGAGGGTGGCTTGAGGTGTGGGCCGCCGTCGAAGCTGACCGGCATGAGACCGCCGAGGAAGCGCCCGTACTGGACATAGACGGGGTCGTCGAGCCCCATCTGCTTCCGGATACGCGCGACCTGGTCGGGCGGCGCCTGCGGGCCTGCCATCAGGCGCGCCGGTTCGGCTGGAACGAGAAAGAAGATGATGTACGAGACAATGGTGACGGAGAGAAAGAGCACTCCCGCCCACAAGAGTCGCCTGATCAGATACCTGTACATTCGAGCCGCCCCTGGGTCGAGTGAGGAGGGGTCACAAGCTTACCGCCGGTGGTTCCATTGCGCCGCATTGAATGAAGCGAAAGGGCGCCGGCCGAAGCCGGCGCCCTTTCAGTCAGACGCGATCTACCTGGTGAGGCAGAGCGCGCTGTAGTCCCACGTGAACACCGGGTGATAGTGGTAGCACCCGACGCGCGAGGAGACGTAGTGACGATCGTTCGGGCTCGAGTACGTCGCGAGCGGCGCACCGTTGCGAACGAGGTCGTGATCGAGGTTCGAGAACGCGCGATAGCGCGGCACGCCAACGAGCGTCTTCGCACGGCTGATCTTGTTGTTGAAGGCAGCCGAGTTGAAGTACGAGAAGTTGACGTTGTTGGCAGGCCGGATCGTCGTTCCGTCGACGAGGAAGATGAAGTCGTACGGATCGAAGTAGTCCATGTGCCAACCCTCGAGGGTCAGGTCGAACGGCTCACCACGCCGTCCCGTGAGCTCGAACTGCGTAGCCCGCGGGAACAGCTTGATGTCCATGTTCAAGCCGATGTTCCGCAGGTTCGCCTGGACGATCTGACACGTCGCCGGAGCCGGAGCCCGGTTCGAGCAGTAGAACGTGCCGTCCCCGCCCCGCTGCTGGCCATTCGAGAGTGCTCTCGCCTGGCTCAGATTGGGCCGCCGCGGGTAGATGGCGACGTTCCGGAAGCCGCGCATGCTCGGCGGCATGTACTGGTCGTTCGTGACGCCTGCATAGGCACCACGCTGCGTGAGCATCGCCTGACGGTCGATGGCGAAGTTCACGGCCTTCTTGAGCCGAACGTTGCCGGCAGTGTTATGCCGACCGCCGCTCGGGGCCCCGAAGAGCCGCCGCTCGTGGTTCATCGCCAGGTACAGGATCGTCGGCGCAGGGTTCGCGAAGTAGCGACCCGGCGACGCCTTCTTGACGCCGTACCGTCGACCGAGGTCCGCGTGCGCTGCCGGCGGGATGTCACCCGTGTCGGTGGCGCCGCGGTCGATGTTCAGCTTGATCGTCTCGAGCGGGAGCCCGATGTCGATCACGAAGGAGTTCACGTTGCCCTTGTTGGGGCCGCGATAGTGCGGGTTCCGAGCCAGCACGATGCGCCGGTTCTTCGTCCACTCCTTGATGAAGTACGGGCCCGACCCGACAACTGGGGCCGAGACACCGTCCGGGTTGACCGGCATGTTCGTCGGCATACCGCAGAAGAACGGCATCGCGAGACGAGACAGCAGGTCAGGTGCCCGCTTGGACATCCGAATCCGAAGCGTGTACGCATTCGGAGTCGTGATGCCCGAGGCCCGCGACGCACGACCGTCGATGACGGCCGAGGCGCCGGCGATGTCCTCGATGAACGGCTGAGCCGGAGAAGCCATCCGCTTCTGCAGCGCACGGTTGATCGCCCACGCGAAGTTGCGTGCGTTGAGCGGCTGCCCGTTGCTGAGCTTGTACGACCTCTTCAGCGTGAAGGTGTAGATCAGACCGTTACTCGAAATGCGCGGGAACCCCTGAGCTACTTCAGGCGTGAGCCGCGACCCTCTCGGGGCGGGCGCATGCGGGTAGTTCAGGAGCATCGAGCACGTCGAGTACGCGATCGTCCACGACGGCACGTAGTACCAGAGCGACGGATCGACATAGTCGATGTCGACGCTCAGGCTGTGCTTAAACGTGCCGCCGACTCTTGCGTCTCCGGTCTCGCTTGCCTGGGGCGACGCGGCAACCTGCGGGCCCGCAACTGCGGACGCCGCAAGCAGCCCGGCACCAACCAGGAGCATCGCGACCGAAAGCATGAGTCGTCTGTGCATGAGACTCCTTTCCGCGTTTCGAGCCGACACAGGCGGTCGCGTCGGCCCAGGACACATACGTGTCCCGTCTCATCAGACGAGGGTGATCAGAGTTAGTTAGCGGGTGATTAAGAGAACTTCTTGGCCCGTATCAGTGGGCCGATCCCCGCGGATCGAACGCGTCCCTCAGGCCGTCGCCGAGGAGATTGAACGAGAGTGTCGTGATCAGCACGGCAGCGCCGGGCCAGACCATCAGCCACGGCTGCTGGAGGTAGAAGTCTGGAGCCGTCGAGAGCAGCGCCCCCCAGCTCGCGGTCGGCAGCTCGATGCCCACGCCGAGGAACGAGAGTCCGGCCTCGAAGAGCACGAACTGGGCGACGATCAGCGTCGAGTAGACGATCATCGGCGCAACCAGATGGGGCAGCAGATGCGACCGGATGATGCGCCAGTCGCTCGAGCCGACCATTTGCGCCGCCTCGATGAACTCCTTCTCGCGCAGCGACAGCACCTGGGCGCGGATGATCCGGGCCGGGTAGAACCAGCCGAAGACGCCGCCCACCAGGACGAGCATCAGCACTCCGGGCGATAAGAGCCCGCCGAGCGTGATGTCCTGCAGCCGGTCGCCGACCGTCGCCGCGAGCGCGATGACGAACAGGAGTAATGGGAACGCCATCACGATCTCCGTCAAGCGGGAGATCAGGGCGTCGATCGAGCCTCTGAAGTAGCCGGCAGTCGCCCCGAGGAGCACGCCGATGAGCATCGAGAGGAACGTCGCCCCGATCGCCACCTCCAGCGAGACCCGCGCGCCGTACATCAGGCGCAGCAGCTCGTCGCGGCCGAGGGTGTCCGCGGTGCCGAGCGGGAAGTAGACGTCCTCCTCCACTCCCGTCTCGGGGTTGAAGTTCTTGGCGTGGGTGTTCGGCCCGACGGGGACGAGGTTCATGTCGACGCCGACGCCCGGGGTCGGGAAGATGTCGTTCGGCCCGTGCCCGAGCCACTTCTCGGCAAGCGGCGCGCCGGGGAAGGCGGCCAGGATCATCAGGATGATGAGGAAGCCGCTCGCGATCGCGACCTTGTCCTTCCTGAAGCGGATCCAGACCTGCTCCCAGTAGCCGCGGGCGCGAACCGCCTGGATCTCGCCGAGCTGACCCCCGCTCTCGAGCGCGACCTCGGCAGCGAGGCCCGCGCCTGCCGAGAGGACTTCTCTACCGGATTCTTTTTGCGCCATTGGGGGACCGAAGCATAAACGCGCGAAGCGCCTGCCCTCGATTAGACGTTCTGATCGGCAACGGGGTTAGGAACCCCCGCTTCGCTCTTCGCCGAAAGTCTCACGACTTTCGGCGACCCTCTGGAAGCCGGGCGGCGCTCCGCGCCGCGCGTTCGCCGACCGCTGAACGAAAGCGATTGGCCGTGAGCGGGTGAGCGGAACCGGCAGAGCCGGTTCCGCGGCAGGCGCCTAAGTCGTCAACGCGTCGGCGCCGGCGACGACTTCGAGGATCTCCTGCGTGATCTCCGCCTGGCGTGCCCGGTTCATCGCCAGCGTCAGGCTGTCGATCAGCTCGGCCGCGTTTTTCGAGGCATTGCGCATCGCCGTCATCCGCGCTCCCTGCTCGGACGCCGCCGATTCGAGCAGCGCGCGGTACAGCTCGGTCTCGACATAGACGGGGAGCAGCCTCTCGAGGATCAGCTCCGGCTCCGGCTCGTAGATGAAGTCGCCGACGAGCGTCGGGGCCTCGTCGCCCGACTCGAGGACGCTCTCGGGGATCGGAAGGATCTCCTGCTCGACAACGCGCTGGACGAGCGGCGACTCGAAGTGGTTGTAGACGACGATGACGCAGTCCACCTCGCCCTCCGTGTAGAGCTCGGCGATGTGGTGCGCGATCGCCTGGGCGTCCGCGTACGCGGGGCGGTCGCTGAACCCGATCCAGGACTGTCCGAGCTCGTAGCGGCGGAACCTCAGCGTCGAGGCGCCCTTGCGACCGGACACGAGCCACTTCACGTCGACGCCTTCGCCCCGAAGCCGGCGCTCGACCGCGAACACGTGACGGAGGACCTGCGCGTTGAACGCGCCGGCCAGGCCCCGGTCGCCGGTCAGGCCGAGGATGGCGGCGGTCTTGATCTCCCGTCGCTGGAGCAGCGGCAGGCCCCGAACCGAGGTGCTGGCGCGGGCGGTGCCGACCATGAGCTCCATCATCCGGTCCGCGTAGGGCCGCATGGCCTCGATGCGGGCCTGGGCCCGCCGCAGGCGAGCGCCGGCGACGAGCTCCATCGCCTTCGTGATCTTGCGCGTGTTCCGGACCGAGCGGATCCGGCGCTTGATGTCCTGGACTTGCGCCAACTAGACCGCTGCCTTCTCCTGCACGGAGAAGCTGTTGACGAACTTCTCGACCTCGCCCTTCAGCGTCTCCTCGAGCTCGCCGGGAAGGTCGCCCGAGTCGCGGATCTGGCCGTAGATCGCAGCGTCGGTGCGCAGGTACTCCCGCAGCTCCTCCTGGAACCGCGGCACCTCGTCGACCGGCACCTCGTCGAGATGGCCGTTGACGGCGACCCAGATCGCGACGACCTGCTCCTCCATCGGCCACGGCCTGTACTGCGGCTGGTTCAGGGTCGCGACCATCCGCTCGCCGCGAGCAAGTGTGCGCTGCGTCTGCGGGTCGAGCTCCGACCCGAACTGCGCGAACGCCTCCAGCTCACGGTACTGGGCGAGGTCGAGGCGCAAGCGTCCGGCGACCTTCTTCATCGCCTTCGTCTGCGCGTTCCCGCCGACCCGAGACACCGAGACGCCGACGTTGATCGCCGGCCGGACGCCGGAGAAGAACAGGTCGGTCTCGAGGAAGATCTGCCCGTCGGTGATCGAGATGACGTTCGTCGGGATGTAGGCCGAGATGTCGCCGGCCTGGGTCTCGATCACCGGCAGCGCCGTGAGCGATCCGCCGCCGAGCTCGTCCGAGAGCTTCACGGCCCGCTCGAGAAGCCTCGAGTGGAGGTAGAAGACGTCGCCGGGGTACGCCTCGCGACCGGGCGGGCGGCGAAGGAGCAACGACATCTGCCGGTACGCATCGGCGTGCTTGGACAGGTCGTCGTACATGCACACCGCGTGGCGCCCGTCGAAGAGGAAGTGCTCGCCCATGGCGGCGCCGGCGAACGGCGCCATCCACTTGATCGGAGCTGCCTCCGCGGCCGAGGCGCTGACGATGATCGTGTAGTCCATCGCGCCCTCGTCCCGCAGCCGCTCGTAGACCTGGGCGACCGTCGATGCCTTCTGGCCGATCGCGACGTAGATGCAGATCATGTCCTGGCCGCGCTGGTTGAGGATCGTGTCGACGAGGATCGCGGTCTTGCCGGTCGAGCGGTCGCCGATGATCAGCTCGCGCTGGCCACGGCCGATCGGGACCATCGAGTCGATCGCCTTCAGGCCCGTCTGCAGCGGCTCGTGCACCGGCTGCCGGTCGACGACTCCGGGCGCCTTGAACTCGAGCGGCCTGCGCTCGGTCGTCTCGATCGGCGGGCCGCCGTCGAGTGGGTTCCCGAGGGGATCGACGATGCGGCCGACCAGGGCGTCCCCGACGGGCACGCTCGCAACCTGGCCGGTGCGGCGGACGGGCTGGCCTTCCTTGACGAGCGCCCAGTCCCCGAAGAGCGCCGCGCCGACGTTGTCCTCCTCGAGGTTGAGAGCGATGCCGCTGACGCCGTGCTCGAGCTCGAGCAGCTCGAGCGCGACGGCGTTCTCGAGGCCGTGAATACGGGCGATGCCGTCGCCGACCTGCAGCACTCCGCCCACCTCGGCGAGGTCGGTCTCGACGTCGTACTGCTCGATCCGCTCCTTGAGGATCGAGGTGATCTCTTCTGGGCGTAGACGCACTGCGTTTAGCTCCTTCCAGTTCCTGTCAGCTGACGGCGGAGGGTGTCCAGGCGGGACCGGACGCTCGCGTCGACGCGATGCGATCCGGCCTGCAGCACGAATCCTCCGATGAGATTGGGGTCGACCTTGCGGGTCGCACGAAGCTTGCGGTCGGAGACGCCCTCGATCCGCTCGAGGATCTGGCGCGCTGCGTCGTCGGACAGCTCGACGGCAGTCGTGAGCTCGACGTCGAGGATCCCCTCCTCGCGCGCGACCAGGTTCTCGAACTCCTGCAGGATCGCTGGGAGCTCGTGCGTCCGTCCCTTCTCTGCGGTGAGGAGCAGGAAGTTGCGGACGAGCTCGTCGGCATCGCCGAGGATCGAGCGCAGCGCTGCGACACGCTCATGCGTGTCGATCTCCGGGCTCTCGAGCAGCGCGCGCAGCTCGGGCACCTGCTCCATGGCGGAGACGAACTCCTGGAGCTCCTGGCGGACCGTGTCGAGGCTGCCCTTCTCCTTCGCGGCCTCGAAGAGCGCGTTCGCATAGATGCGCTGTGCGACGGCCATTAATGCCCCTTCGGGCGTCGCTGCCCTGTGTGTGCCGCCTGGAGGGGCATTAGTTGCGGGAGCCCTCCTCGAGGACCGAGAAGTCGAGGTCGCCGACCGCCTCGTCGATCAGGCGACGGTGATCCTCGTCGGTGAGGACCTTGCCGGTCACCTTGCTCGTCGCGATCACGGTGAGATCCGCGACCTCGCCGCGGATCTGCTCCAGCGCCCGGCGCGTCTCGGCCTCGATCTGCTTCGCCGTGTCGTCGAGCCGGCGCTGGCGCTCGGCCTCGAGCTCCTCCTTCATCCGTTCGCGCTGCGAGTCCGCCACGCGCCTCGCCTCGGCGAGGATCTGCTCGGCGTCGCCGCGTGCCTGCTGGATCATCGCGCGGTGCTCCTCGAGCAGGCTGCGCGCCTCGGCGCGGGCCTTGTCGGCCTCCTCGATCGCCTGCCGGATCCGCTCACGGCGGGCGTCGATCGCCTTCTGCACCGGCCCGAAGATCCACTTCCGCAGCACGAAGAACGTGATGCCGAAGCACACGAGGGTCCAGATCATGAGGCCGGGCACGACCTCGATGAGGGGGTTGGCGGCGACGACTGCCATCGCTAGACCAGGACGAAGGCGAGCAGCCCGCCGATCAAGCCGTAGAAGACGACTGCCTCGGTGAGCGCGAAGCCGAGCCACTGGATGCCCGTCAGCTCGGCCCGGAGCTCCGGCTGCCGCGCGACGGCCTGGATCATCGAGCCGAAGATGTTCCCGATGCCGATGCCGGCGCCGAGCGAGCCGAGGCCGATGCCGAGAGCGAGCGCGACCGCCTTGCCGGCGTCGACGCCGTCCTCGGCGGCCGCGAAGACGATTGCAGCGAGGTTCATTCCTTCCTCCTTTAGTGACCGGGCTCGATGGCCGAGCCGATGTAGATGGCTGACAGGGCGGCGAAGATGTACGCCTGGATCGAGACCACGATCAGGATCTCGAAGAGGTAGAAGGCCGTCGCGGCCGGGACGACGAGCGGCGCGAGAATCACGTTCTCCAGCACGAACATCAGGCCGATGAAGGTGAGGATCAGCATGTGCCCGGCGAGCATGTTCGCGTAGAGCCGGACGGACAGCGAGATCAGCCGCATGAACTGGCCCAAGACCTCGAGCGGGACGATCAGCGGGTAGATCGCCTTGGGGATGTCGGGGGGGATCCAGCTCTTGAAGTACTTGCCCGCGCCGTTCGCGCGGATCCCCTCCACGTGCGTGAAGACGAAGGTCATCAGGGCGAGCGTCAGGGTCACCGACAGCGTCGAGGTCGCCGCGTAGATCCCGAGCGTCGGCAGCTCGACGCCGAACAGCTCGAACGTCTCGTCGGAGAGCGGCAGCGGGATGAACCCGATCATGTTCACGACCCAGATGAAGAGGGCCAGCGAGGCAACATAGGGGAACCAGCGGGCGATCGCCTTCGTCGGCAGCCCCTGCTCCGCGATTTGCGTCTGGGTGATCTCGTACACCCACTCGCCGACGGTTTGACGGCGGTCCGGGTCGGTGCCGAGGCGCCAGCGCATCAGCAGCCAGCCCAGGAGGATCGTTAGAACCGAGCCGAGCATGAGGTAGGCGACCGCCTTGTTGATCGAGAGGTCGATGGGGCCGAGGTGGATCGGGATCCACTCCTGCAGCAGCCACTCGTGCGAGGGGTCGAACTTCTCCTCCTCGCCTTCGACGGTCGAGGCGAGGGCGGACGCCGGAAGCAGGAGCGCAAGGCCGGCGACGCATGCGAGTGCGCGTCTCATCGGTGCGCCGGGCTCCCGAAGTAGGTGAGGAGCGAGAGGCCGAGCTCGAGCGTGTACGCGAGGGCGTAGACGGCGCCCGCCGCGAGGCCGACCTCCTGGTTGGACGCCGCGACGACGATCACGACCACCATCACGGCCACCGGCCTGAACATCATCCCGACTCCCCTCACACCTGAGGCGGCGAGATTATCGGCGCCGAGCTGGAGGCGTGAGAGCAGCACGCCGAGCGCCTGCGCGCAGAGCCAGAGGATCGCGCCGAGCAACCAGCCGCGAAGCGGCCAGCCGGCGGCGACGAAGACCGGGAGCGCGAGCGCGACGACGGCGGCGCCTGCGGCCACCGGCACGAGCCGGCTCGGAATCGGCCGCGGGGTCGCCCAGACGTCCTTCACGAGAACACTCCGCGGTAGCGGCGGTAGACCACGAAGATCCCGGCGGGGATGCTGACGATCGCCCCGACGAGGGCTCCAATCGGCCAGGCGCCCGCCAGCCAGCCCACGAGCGCGCCGACGCCGATGCCGGCCACCGTGGTGCCGAGAAGGACGGCGCCTGCCCCAGCCGGGTCTAGCGACTCGCGAGGGGCGCGCTCCATTCCGGGCCGAGCATACCAAAGCTTGTAACAGCGGAAACCCGCATGGTTCAGCGAAAACTGCGCGAGCTTGTAGCGTGGGAGGGTTCGGCGTAAAGGTGCTCGTTGCCGGGGTGTGATGCTCGGTTCCAGGCAAGGACGCAGGGAGCGTTCGTATCGATGAGATACGGGCGCGACTGAGGACGCAGCATGGGATCGAGCAGCGCGGCCCGGCGGCTCAGCTGCCTTTGCGCCGAACCCTCCTACCTATGCGCTGCGGCGAGCTTCGTCCCTGGCCCGCTCCTCCCGCCGGCGGATGCGGGGGTTCGCGAGCTTGATGATCTCGAGCAAGTAGGCGATGTAGAGCGAGGCCGCGAGCGCCAAGAGCGTCATGCCGCCGGCGATCAGGGTGTTCGAGAGATCCCACTCGCCGTGCGGGCGCGGGGGCAGGAAGCGCGTCGACAGCGCGGCCGCGGCGAGGATCCCGCACCAGGCGTACATGTAGACGACGGCGCGCTTCTGCGAGAAGCCGATGTTCATGAACCGGTGGTGGAGGTGCGTCCGGTCGGCTTCGTACAGCGGCTGTCGGTACTTGAGCCGCTTCGCGACGACGAACGACGTGTCCACGATCGGGATCGCGAGCACGAGCAGCGGGAGGACGAGCGTCGCCAACGCCGCCGTCTTGACGAGGCCCTCGATCGCGAGCGTCGCGAGCAGGAAGCCCAGTAAGAGCGCACCCGAGTCGCCCATGAAGATCCGCGCCGGATAGAAGTTGTGGTGCAGGAACCCGAAGCAGGCGCCAGCGACGATCGCCGAGAGCAGCGCCGCCTCAGGGACGCCGAGTGAGAGGCCGATGATCGCGAAGGTCGAGCCGGCGATCGCGCAGATGCCGGCCGCCAGGCCGTCCATCCCGTCGAGGAAGTTGACCATGTTCATGATCGCGACGACCCAGACGATCGTCGCGGCGCCGGCCCCCCACTCGGGCAGCTCCTGGCTGCCGAAGCCCGGGAACGTGAAGCGGTCGACGGTCACCCCGAAGCCGACGGCGACCGCTCCGGCGGCGACCTGCCCGCCGAGCTTCCCCCACCACGGCAGACCGCGGAAGTCGTCGATCGCGCCGACCGTCGTCGCGATCGCGGCTCCGAGCAGGATCCCGCGGTAGGGGCCGTCCAGCTCGAGGAAGGCAAGCGCCGGCACGAAGATCCCGAGCAGAAGGGCGATCCCGCCGAGCCTCGGCACCGGATGCGTGTGGACCCGGCGGGTCTCCCCCGGCTCGTCCACGACGCCGAGAAACCGCGCGAATCGCCCGACCCCCGGCGTCAGAAGCAGGACGACTACGAGCGCGAGCAGGAACCCCCAGACGACCTCCGGGTTGTCGCGAAGAGTGTCCACTGACCCTTACTTCGTGCCGTACAGGCGGTCTCCGGCGTCGCCGAGCCCGGGGACGATGTAGCCCTTCTCGTTCAGCCCCCGGTCGACCGACGCCGTGACGATGCGCACCTCGGGATGCTCCGCGTGGACGCGCTCGATCCCTTCCGGCGCCGCGACGAGACACACCAGCGTGACCGTCCTGGCCCCGGCATCCTTCACCTTCGTGATCGCCGCGACGCTCGAGTTGCCGGTCGCGAGCATCGGGTCGAGCACGATCGCGTCGCGGTCCTCGAGGTCGTTCGGCAGCTTGACGTAGTACTCGACCGGCTCGAGCGTCTCCTCGTCTCGGTAGAGGCCGATGAAGCCGACGCGCGCCCCGGAGACCAGCGAGAGCACACCGTCGAGCATCCCCATCCCGGCCCGGAGCACCGGGCAGACGGCGACCTTCTTCCCGGAGATCCGCTGCACCGTCGTCCGCTCGAGCGGCGTGTCGATCTCGACGTCCTCCGTCGGGAAGTCCTTCGTCGCCTCGTAGGTGAGGAGCAGCGTGACCTCGTTCGCGATCTTGCGGAAGTGGACGGTCGGCGTGTCCTTCTCGCGCAGGTACGAGAGCTTGTGCTCGACGAGCGGATGCTTGACCTCGATCAGCTTGTCGGTGGCGACGGCGGTCACGCGACGTACGTCGTGAACCCGCGGAACCCTGGATAGAGCGGATGCTTGTCGCAGAGCGCCGCGCTCCGTGCCGCGAGAACACCGATGTCGGCGCCGTCGCCCAGCGCCTCGACGATGACCCGGCCCACCTCGGCGAAGTCCTCCTCGGCGAAACCGCGCATGGTGGCCGCAGGCGTGCCGATCCGGACGCCCGACGCGACCGTCGGCGGCTGCTCGTCGAACGGCACCGTGTTGCGGTTCACGGTCAGCTTGACCTCGGCGAGCCGCTCCTCCGCGTCCTTGCCGGTCCAGTCGGTGTTGCGCAGGTCGAGCTGGAGGAGGTGCGTGTCGGTGCCTCCCGTCAGGACGTCCAGGCCGCCCTTCATCAGGGTGTCCGAGAGCGTGTCCGCGTTTGCGCGCACCTGGCCCTGGTAGTCCCTGAACGCCTCGGTGGCGGCGATCCGGAAGCAGGTCGCCTTCGCCGCGATCGTGTGCTGGAGCGGCCCGCCCTGCATTCCGGGGAAGACCGCCCGGTCGACGGCCTGCGCGTGCTCCTCGCGGCAGAGCACGAAGCCGGCTCGTGGCCCGGCGAGGGTCTTGTGCGTCGTCGAGGTGACGAAGTCGCAGTGCTCGACCGGGTTCGGATGGAGCCCGGCGGCGACGAGCCCGGCGAAGTGCGCCATGTCGCAGAGGAGCAGAGCGCCGACCTCGTCCGCGATCCTCCGGAACTGGTCGGTCTCCACGGTGCGTGGGTATGCCGACCCGCCGCAGACGATCAGGCTCGGCCGGTGCTCCTTCGCGAGGTGGAGCACGTCGTCGTAGTCGACCATGTTCGTCTCGCGCGAGACGCCGTAGTGGACGATCGTGTAGAGGCGGCCGGAGAAGTTGACCTTGAGGCCGTGCGTGAGGTGGCCGCCGTGCGAGAGCTCGAGCGACAGGATCGTGTCGCCGGGCTTGAGCGCCGCCAGGTAGACGGCCATGTTCGTCTGCGCGCCGGCGTGCGGCTGGACATTCGCGTGGTCGGCTCCGAACAGCGACTTCGCGCGGTCGATCGCGAGCTGCTCGATCTCGTCGACGACCTCGCAGCCGCCGTAGTAGCGCTTGCCGGGGTAGCCCTCCGCGTACTTGTTGGTCGGCGTGCTGCCGATCGCCTCGAAGACGCTGGGCCAGGTGAAGTTCTCGGAGGCGATGAGCTCGATCTGCCCCCGCTGCCGCTCGAGCTCCTGGCCGAGCAGCGCGGCGATCTCGGGATCGACGTCGGTGAGACCCGCGGTGCGGAGCTGGTCGAGCGTCTCCTGCGCAACGGCCATCGCCGCCATCGTATCCGGGCCTCAGGCGATTGCGAGCTGGGCGAGCGCCTGTTCGGACGGAACCGCGCCCTCCCGGAGGACGACCGGCTCGGAGCCTGTGAGGTCGATCACCGTCGACGGCGTTCCCGGCAGCTCGCCGCCGTCCAGCTCGGCTGCCGCACCGGTTCGAAGCTCCGGCGGAACATCGGCCAGACGGCGTGGATCTGGGCCACCGGGAAGGTTGGCGCTCGTCGCTGCGACGACGCCGACCCGATCGAGGACGGCGCGCGCCTCGGCGACGAGCTCCGGAATGCGGACGCCGATCGTCTCCGGACGGTCACCGGTCAGCCACGGGAAGCGACGAGCCGGGTTCGGGAGGATCAGCGTGAACGGGCCCGGCAGAAGCGCCTGGCCGCGGAGCTCCGGGACGGCCGCGAGGGCTGCATCGACGCTGGCGGCAAGCAGCGCAGTCGGCTGCGCCGTCCCCCGCCCCTTGAGTGCGTACAGCCTTGCCGACGCTCTCCTCGGATGCGTCGGCGCAGAGCCCGTACACGGTGTCCGTCGGAAGGATCACGGGCCGACCTGCGCGGATCGCCTCGACGACCTCCTCGATCACGGACGAACGCCGTCGACGATCCGTTGCCGTCCGGCGAGATCCTCCGAGACCCGCACGTGCACGTAGCCCAGTGCCACGAGCAGCGGTGCGACGTCACAGGCCTGACCGTCGCCCACCTCGAGCACGAGCGGGCTTCCGGAGCGGAGAACGCCTGCGGCTGCTTGTGCAATCGCCTGGTGGCCGCCCATACCGACGAGCGCCTCGGCAGGCTCGAGGAGCAGCTCCGGCTCCAGCTGCCCCAGCTCGTCCGGCGCGACGTACGGCGGATTCGAGACGACGAGGTCGAACGGCCCGCTCTCCCCGGCCAGCAGGTCTCCGTGGACGAAGCGGACTCGCTCGCCGAGGCCGGTTCTGCGGCGGTTCTCCTCCGCGACCTCGAGAGCGGCGCTCGACGTATCGGTGCCGACGACACGCGCGTCGGGCCGCTCGTGGGCAAGCGCGAGCGCAATCGCGCCAGACCCGACGCCGATGTCCAGGATGACCGGGCCCTCGACGTTCGCCAGCAGCACGAGGCAGCGCTCCACGACCGCTTCGGTTTCGGGCCGCGGGACCAGCACGCGCGGGTCGACGACCAAGGTCAGGCCGCGGAAGCCCCATTCGCCGAGGATGTATGCCAGCGGCTCTCGCGCCGCACGCCGCCGGACGAGCGCGCGGAACTCGTCGAGCCGGCCGTTCAGCTCCGCGCCGTAGAGCTCCGATCGGCGAACGCCGAGCACGTGGGCGAGCAGCCACTCGGCGTCGACGCCCGGCGACGGGACGCCCGCTCCCTCGAGCGCCGCGGTCGCCTCCGCGAGGGCCTCGCGGACCGTCACACCGCTGCGGCTTCGAGCGCCAGGCGGCGCTCCTCGTCGCTGAGCGCGCCGGTGAACTCGTCGAGCTCGCCGCCGAGCACGGCGTCGAGCCGGTGCGCCGTCAGCTTGACCCGGTGATCCGTGACTCGATTCTCCGGGAAGTTGTAGGTGCGGATCTTCTCCGCACGCTCACCGCTCCCGATCTGCGACCGCCGGGCGCTCTCGAGCTCGGCCCGCTGCTTCGCCCGCTCGAGCTCGTACAGCCGCGCACGCAGCACGCGCAGCGCCTTGGCCCGGTTCTGGATCTGGGACTTCTCGTCCTGCATCGAGACGACGAGGTTCGTGGGCAGGTGCGTGATCCGGACGGCGGAATCCGTCGTGTTGACGCTCTGCCCGCCCGGGCCGGTCGACCGGTACACGTCGATCTTCAGGTCGTTGGGGTCGATCTCGACCTCGACCTCTTCGGCCTCCGGCATCACCGCAACCGTCGCCGTCGAAGTGTGGATCCGCCCCTGCGACTCCGTGGCCGGCACGCGCTGCACGCGATGTGTGCCGCCTTCCCACTTGAAGACCGAGTACGCGCCGTCGCCCTTGACGGCGAAGGTGACCTCCTTGAAGCCGCCGCCCTCGTTGGGGCTGGCCGAGAGCTGCTCCGGTGTGAAGCCCCGGCGCTCGGCGTAGCGGCTGAGCATCCGGTAGACGTCGCCGGCCCACAGACCGGCCTCGTCCCCGCCGACGCCCTGGCGGACCTCGACGATCACGTCCTTTCGGTCCGCAGGGTCGGCCTCGACGAGCGCGAGCTTCAGATCCTCCTCGAGCTGGGCGATCTCGGCGGGGTCGGGCGCCAGCGACGCGAGCTCGGGATCCTCGCGCGCCGTCTGCAGGTCTTCCTGCGCCGCGCGCCACTGCTGCGCCAGCTTGTAGGGAGCCTCGAGCTCCTTCAGGCGGCGCCCGGCGTCAGCCGCCTGCCGGTGGTCGTTGTACACGGCAGGGTCGGACATGCGCTCCTGCGCCTCCGTGTACGAGCGCTCCAGCTCGTCGACGAGGTCATCGATCCCGGCCATCGAGAAAGGTTAGATCAGCCCCGTGCGGGTACTTCACCGATCGATGGCGATGCGGCTGCTCGTGATGGTCCTGCTGGCCGTTGCCCTCGGTGGCTGCGGCTCCTCCGGCGACACCGGAAGTGGCAGCGCCGGAGACGCGCTCGCGTACCTGCCAGCGGACGCCTCGACCGTCCTCCTTCTCTCCACGGACGTCGACGGCGAGCAGTGGGATGCGCTCGACCGCCTTGTGGTGCGCCGGATCGCGGACGACAACGAAGCTCAGAAGTCGCTTGACGAGTACGCCGAGGAAGCGTTCAGGGAGTCGGAGGGCGTCGACTGGGAGGAGGACGTCAAGCCGCTGCTCGGAAACGACATCGCAATCGGGGTCGAGGGTGACCCGATCGGGCTGCTGCGTGGAGATGGCGAGTCCTCGTTCGTCGTCGCGCTCGACACGCGAGGCGGCGACATCGAAGCGGTTCTCGAAGAGGCGGGTTGGAAACCCGCCGGAGAGGCAAACGGTGCGACGCTCTATACCGAGAAGCAGGGCGACGACGTCTTCGCCGTCGAGGACGGCGTCTTTCTGACCGCCGAGAACGAGGCTGCGCTGCGGAGCGCACTCGTGCGCCGTGATGCCGGCGACGGGCTCGACGACGACACCGTCGCGGAGGAGCTCGCAGACCTTCCCTCGGACTCCTTCCTGCGCGGCTTCGGGACGCTCGAGGGGCTCGCCGAGCAGGAGCAGCTGCGCCGCTTCGCAAACGTTGGGTTCCTCGAGGTCCTCGAGACATGGGCCGCCGCGGTTCGGTTCGAGCAGGACGAGCTAAACGCGGAAGTCGCCGTCCGCCTCGACGAAGAGCAGGTCGAGGAGGAAGACCTGCCACTCGTCAGCGGCGAGGACTCACCTGAGATTGTCCCGCGCGACACCGAGATCTCCGGTGGCAACCTCAACCAGAGCCAGACGACCGTCTTTCTTCTCCGAGCCGTGCAGGCCGCCTACCCGAACTCGCGGTTCGTCAGGGCGGTCGACGCAATGGACGAGGAGCTCGGCATCAGCTTCGAGGAGGAGATCCTCCGGCAGTTCAACGGCCCGAGCGCCTCGTACGTGAGCCCGGACGGTCGAACGTTCGCCGCGCGCAGCGAGGTGCGCGACCCCGAGGCGCTGCGCGAGCTTCTCCCGCGGATCGCGCCGCACCTGCCTGCACTGGTGGAGGGCCTGCAAGGGCTCGAGTCGGAGGGCATGGCGCTGCTCTTCCTGTTTGCGCCCGACGCGCCGGCCGCAGCGCCGATGAAGGGCGTGAAAGTCGATCCGCCCACGAGCCCGGACGGTCTCTATCGCATCTCCGGCCTGACCGGCGACGGCCCCGCGGAGCTCTACCTGGGACTGATCGGCGACGTCTTCGTCGTCGCGTCCGACGAGCAGCGCGCGAGGGAGATCGCCGCCGCGGACACCGAGCCCGCCGAAGGGGCGCAGGGAGCCGGTGTCCTGCGCGCGGACCTCGCGAAGATCAGCCGGGACCTCGGCGATTTCTTCCCGTTCCCGCTCCAGGGAAAGGAGCTCGTCGCGTCGCTCGAGGCGAGCACGGAGGAGCTCCGCGCGCGGGTACGGATCGAGCTCGAGTAGCTAGGCCATGACCTCGACCTTGCGCTCGGCAGGGTCGAGTCGGCCTTCGCGCTGAAGGACGTCCTTCAGCGCGGCGATGGAGACCTCGAGCTGGTCGAGGCTGGGCTCGCGGGTCGTGAGGCGCTGCAGCCACAGGCCCGGCGCGAGCAGCGCCATCAGCACCCGGTTCCCGGTGTGCTTGCCGGCGAAGCGGATCAGCTCGTAGGCGATGCCGGCGATGACCGGGAGCAGCGCGATCCGCGAGAGGATCAGCCAGTGCCAGGGGGGTTGGCCGAAGAACGCGAAGACGAAGATCGCGATCACCATCACCCAGAGCAGGAACGCCGTCCCGCACCGAGGGTGGATGAGGCTGAACGTCTGCACCCGCTCGGGGGTGAGGTCCTCGCCGGCCTCGTACGCGTTGATCGCCTTGTGCTCGGCGGCGTGGTACTGGAACACGCGCTTGAGGTCCGGCAGGAACGAGATCAGGACGAGGTAGAGGATGAAGATCGAGACGCGGATCAGGCCCTCGACCACGACGAACAGCGGGGTCTGGTCGATGGGCAGAAAGTTCGTGATCAGCGCCGGGGTGACCTTGAAGAGGACGAGGGCAAAGCCGATCGCGATCACGAAGGCGAAGATGAGCGCGCCGCGGCCGATCTCGGTCGAGACCTCCTCGTCGTCGCCTTCCTCCTGCGCGGCGTAATTGGCGGAGATCGCGAGCGCGCGGAAGCCGATTGCGAGCGACTCGCCGAGCGCGATGATCCCGCGGATGATCGGGAGCCGGAAGACGCGGTGCCGGAGCATCACCGAGTTGATGTCGCGCTCGACCGTGGCGATCTCGCCGTCCACCTTCCGGACCGCGAGCGTCCAGTTCGAAGGGCCGCGCATCATCACGCCCTCGAGGACGGCCTGTCCGCCGATCGGTGCGCTCATCTGATCAGCTTCGGCTTAGCCGCGCCGAGCGCCGCCGGCGCGCTCCAGACGCCGCTGGAAGCGCTCCACCCGGCCGCCCGTGTCGACCAGCTTCTGCTTGCCCGTGTAGAACGGGTGGCAGTTCGAGCAGATCTCGACGTGCATCTCGGCCTTCGTCGACCGCGTCTCGAAGGTGTTCCCGCAGGAGCACTGCACGGTCGCAAGGACGTACTCGGGATGGATGTCCGGCTTCATCGCCGGGCCAGGATAGCAGCGGCGGTCTCGGCTGAGACGTTGCCGCCCGTGACGACGCAGACGACGGTTTCGTCGTCCTGTGCAGCCACTTTCCCGCTTCTGAGCGCGGCGACGGCGACCGCTCCGGCCGGCTCGCAGGCCAGCTTCGCCCGCTCGTAGAGGAACTGCATCGCGGACTCGATCTCCTCCTCCTCGACAGGCACCGTCGTGATCCCGTGCTCCTGCGCGATCTCCAGGGGAAGCGCACCGGCGAACGGCGCGTTCAGGCCGTCCGCGATCGACGTCGGGGTGACGGGCACCGGCCGGCCGGCGTCGAGCGCCGCGGTGAGGGCGTTCGAGAGCACCGGCTCGACACCGATCACACGCACGCCGGGAAGAGCTGTCGCGACCCCGGAGATGAGTCCGCCGCCTCCCACCGGGACGACGACGACGTCGACGTCCGGCACGTCCTCTCCGATCTCGAGCCCGACCGTCCCCTGGCCGGCGATCGTGTTCGCGGCATCGAACGGATGCACGAGGGTCCGGCCGGTCTCCCGCCGGAGCTCCTCGAGCCGCTCGAACACCTCCGCCGGGCCCCAGGCCTCGAGATCGACCTCGGCGCCGTAGTCGCGCGTGGCCGCGATCTTCGCCTCGCTGGCCGTCCGCCACATCACGAGGAGCGCATCGATTCCCTCGAGGGCCGAGCAGTAGGCAAGCGCCTGCGCGTGGTTCCCCGCCGAGGCGGCGATCACCCCGCGGCGCCGCTCCTCCTCGGAAAGCCGGCTCAGGGAGTTGAGGACGCCGCGCGGCTTGAAGGACCCCGTGCGCTGGAAGAGCTCGGCCTTCAGGAAGACCCGCGGGCCGAGCGTCGCCGAGCTGAACGTCGGCGTCCGGTGCAGCCTCCCGGCGATCGCCTCGCGGGCAGCCAGGACGTCGTCGCGAGTGATGGACGTGGCGCGGCCCCGGCTAGGTGAGCTTGTACTCGGGGCCGGCGCCGCCTTCGGGCGGGGTCAGGCGGCCGCCCTTCGCGGTGATCGCCCCGCACTGGACGCAGTTCGACGGCGTGATCTCGACGCCGCCGCCCTCCTTCGCCTCGTAGACCTGCGCCGGGCACATGTGCTCCCACAACCTCGCCACCCCTTCGGGCACGTCCGTCCGGACCTGGATGTGGTTCGGGGCGTCGTCCCGCGTCTTGTTTCCGGAGAGGAAGACGGACGAGAGCTTGTCGAACGTGAGCTTGCCGTCCGGCTTTGGATAGCGCGACGCCCGTTTCGTCTTGATCAGGTCCTGCTCGGCGTCTCGATGCGTCTTCCTGTTGCCCGGCGGGAACATGCCGAAGCTCATGGTGGACATGGCCGCCATCGCGCTGCCGAACCAGAAGCCGTGGCCGAAGGGCTGGCGCATGTTGCGGACGCGCTTGAGGTCGTCCCAGATGAACGTGTCCCGGATCGCCTGGTCGTACGAGGCCAGCACGCCGGGCGTCCAGGGCGTCCGCCCGCGCTGGAGCGCGGCGAACGCCGCCTCCGCGGCGAGCCGCCCCGATTCGATCGCGTAGTGGATGCCCTTCAGCGCCGGCACGTTCACGAAGCCGGCGCCGTCTCCGGTGATCAGCAGGCCGGGCGCGTGCATGCGCTGCGGCACGGCGACGAACCCGCCTTCGGGGATGGTCTTTGCGCCCCAGCCGATCCGCTCGCCGCCGGCAAGGACCTTCCGGAGCAGAGGGTGGGTCTTCAGCTGCTGGAGGAGGTCGTGGGGCGAGACCTCGATGTCGCGGTAGTCGAGCCCGACGACCATCCCGACGGTGACCATGTCGTCGCCCATCGGGTAGATGAAGGAACCGCCGAACTCCCGGTACTCGTGCCCGCCCCGCAGCGGCCAGCCCATCGTGTGGATGATGCGGTGGAGCGGCTTCGGGACCTTCCAGATCTCCTTGACGCCGAGCGCCCAGACCTGCGGGTTCTCGCCCGCCAGGCCGAACCGGTCCATCGCGACCCCGGTCAGATGCCCCTGCGTCCCCTCCGCGAGGACGGTCACCTTGGCCGTCACGTCGGAGCCGGGCTCGAAGTTCGGGAGCGGCTCGCCGTCGCGACCGCGTCCCTTGTCGCCCGTTCGCACGCCCACGGCTCGCGCCCCGTCGACGAGCAGCTTCTCCCCTGAGGTCTCGGGGAGGATGTACGCGCCTCCTGCCTCCGCCTGCTCGCCCAGCCAGCGTGTGAGCTGGGCGAGCGACGCGACGTAGTTCCCGTCGTTGCGCATCGTCGGCGGCGCCGGGATCCGAAGCGCGGAGCCCTTTGTCAGGTAGTAGACGCCCTCGCGTTCGACCGGACCGTAGAACGGCATCTCCTCGACGCGGACCCGGTCGCGGAAGAGCCGGCGCAGCGCGCGCGGGTTGACCACGGCGCCGGAGAGAGAGTGCGCGCCGACCGCCTTGCCTTTCTCGAGCACGGCGACCGGGACCTCGCCGAGCCGCTCGGCGGTCTCGGGCGACTCCTCGAGCAGCTGGCCGAGCCGGATCGCGCACGCGAGCCCGGCGGGCCCGGCGCCGACGATCAGGACGCCGACGTCGATCCGCTCCTCCGGCGGGTCGGTAGGAGGCGTGACGTAGTCGAGGGGGTCGAAAGGCGGTGCGAACTCGGCGGGCTTCACGACTTGCGCTGGCGGACGAGCTGGGTCAGCTTCGGGACCACCTCGTTCAGGTCGCCGACGACGCCGAGGTCGGAGTACTCGAAGATCGGCGCGTTCGGATCCTTGTTGATCGCGACGATCACGCCGGAGGACTGCATGCCGACCTTGTGCTGGATCGCCCCCGAGATCCCGCACGCGATGTAGAGCTTCGGGGAGACCGTCTTGCCGGTCTGGCCGACCTGTGTCGAGTAGGGGTACCAGCCTGCGTCGACGACCGCCCGCGTCGCGGCGACGGCGCCGCCGAGAGCCTGCGCCAGCTCCTCGACGAGCTTGAAGTTCTCCGGCGCGCCGAGCCCGCGGCCGCCGGCGACGATGATGTCGGCCTCCTCGATCGAAGGTCCCTCGCTCTCCGCGTGCGCGCGCTCGACCATCGTCGCCGCCGTGGAGAAGTCCTCGAACTGTGCGTCGACCTCCTCGACCTCGGCCTCAGCGCTACGCGCCTCAGGATCGGGGTCGAAGGTGCCGGCACGGATCAGCGCGAGACGGGGCTCGGAGCGCCAACCGACATCCACGAAGACCGAGTCGCCGAGCGCCGGGCGCTTGCCGATCAGGCCGCCGTCCTGCTGGACGAGGTCGGTCAGGTCCCAGTTCAGTCCTGCCTGGAGGCGGGCCGAGAGCCCGGACGCGACGTCCGCCGACAGCACGGAAGCCGCGAAGAGGACGGTGTCGTAGCCGCGCTCCTTGACGATCGACGCGAGGGCGTCCACGCGCGGCTGGGGCAGCGGCGCCTCGAGCTCCGGCTTGTCGACGACCAGCACCTTGGCGGCGCCGAACTTCCCGGCCTGGGCGGCGATCTCCTTGACGCCTGACCCGAGCACGACGCCGGTCACGTCGTCGCCGAGCGTCGCTGCCTTGGACAGCACGCCCAGCGACGGCTTCAGCAGCTCGCTGTCGTGGTGCTCCAGGAAGACCAGGGTCGGCATCAGATCAGCTTCCGTCTCGAGGATGAACTCGACGATCTTGTCCGCGGCGCCGCCGTCGTCTTCGATCTTCACGGTGTCGCCGCGCGGCGGAGGGTCGTTGAGCGCCTCGACGGTCGTCTTGGAGCCGGCCTCACCGACGCCGTCCACGCCGAGGTCGGAGACGGAGACTGTCCGCTGGGGCTTGGAGCGGGCGCCCATGATCCCCTTCAGAGACGGATACCGGGGCTCGTTGATCGCGTCGGAGACAGCGAGCACGGCCGGGGTCGGCGCCTCGATCGTGTCGTAGCCGAACTCCGTCTGGCGCTTGCCGCGCACTTTTCCGTCGGAGACCTCGAGCTCGGCGACCTGCGAGATCACGGGCAGCCGGAGCCGGTCGGCGACGGAGGCCCAGAGCACGGCGCCGTCCGAGTCGCTCGACTGCTGGCCGAAGACGATCAGGTCGGCGCCCTCCTTCTCCAGCGCCGCGGCCAGGGCGTTGGTCGTCGCCACGAGGTCGGAGCCCTCCGCGGCCTCGTCGCTGATCAGCAGCGCCTCGTCCGCGCCCATGGCGAGCGCCTTGCGAACAGAGTCCTGCGCGGCGGCCGGGCCCATGGTCACGATCAGGACCTCGCCGCCGCTTGCCTCCTTGATCCGGAGCGCCTCCTCGACGGCGTGGACGTCGAAAGGATTGATCGCGCCCTCGCCCGACCGGTCGAGCCTTTTCGTCCCCGGATCGATCTTCCGTGCCTGCTCCGGCACGTGCTTGACACAGACGGCGATCTTCACGGCCCGAGACTCTACTGACGGCGCGGGGGGCTCAAGTCAGAGAGGGATGTCGCCGAATGCTCTGCTAGGGTCTCGCCCTTCGAGCGCGAACCGGAGCGCTGAGGTCCCAGCAATGAGACGCCACCGGACGACAGCCCGAGGAATCCTTTTGCTTGCAATCGTCGGCGCGACCGCCGGACCGGCAGCTGCGATTCCCGACTCCGGATACGTGCCCACGAGGAAGGCCGTCTCCGGGACGACGCAGCAGCAGCCGTCTGGCAAGCGGATGATCTTCCCCGTCCTCGGCAAGTTCCGCTACGACAACTCCTACGGCGATCCGCGTGGCCAGGGCGCGCACCAGGGAATCGACATCATGGCGCCACGCAAGTCGCTCGCATTGGCGGCCGAGGCGGGCCGGGTCAAGTTCCACGTCACGTCTTCGCGAGCCGGGTGCATGCTGTACCTCAACGGCCTCAGCGGGACGACGTACCTCTACATCCACCTCAACAACGACCTCGGCATGACGAACGACAACCGCGGGGGCTGCAAGGCCGGCGTCTCCTTCGCGCCCGGCCTGAAGAGCGGGATGAGGGTCGCCGCGGGCGAGCCGATCGGTTTCGTCGGAGACTCGGGCGATGCGAACGGCATCGAGCCGCACCTCCACTTCGAGATGCATCCGAACGACGGCGCCTCGACCAATCCGTTCGTGTACCTGAACCGCGCGTACCGGCTCCTGTTCTCCGCTCCGGGCAAGGCCGACACCGCACTCTGGCTGAAGGGCATCGTCATGGCGCAGCAGCCCGAGGCGCTGAAGGTGATCGTCAACAGCCTCGGCGTCCGGACCACCGGCCTGAAGCTGAACGGGATCAGCCGCCCGGTGCAGCTGGCCATCTCACCGTTCACGGTCATCCAGACCGTGGCCGGCCGCCTCGCCGGCAATCGGGCGACGGTCTGGACGGAGATCTTCCCGAACACGCTCGACGCACAGCTCGGCAAGCCGAACGCCATCACGGCCGAGCGCGTCCTCCTCTCCAGCTAACCGGGGCAGCGCCGGGTTACCGGCCGGTGAACCTCGGCTCGCGCTTTTCGGCGAACGCGGTGAGGCCTTCCTTTGCGTCCTCGCTCGCGAAGAGCTCGCCGAAGCGCTCGCCTTCACGCTCGAGGTTCTCTGCGTGGTCGCCCGCGAGGGCTCGGTTGATGGCCGCCTTCGCCGTCTCGAGCGCGAGCGGGCTCTTCGCCGCCAGCGCGGTTGCGAGCTCCAGCACGCGCGGCATCAGCTCGTCGGGCTCATAGACGGCAGTCACGAGCCCCCGCTCTCGCGCCTCCTCCGCATCGACGGTGCGGCCGGTGAGGATCAGCTCCTTGGCGAAGCCGATCGTCGTCGCGCGCGCCAGTCGCTGCGTCCCTCCCCACCCGGGGATGATCCCGAGGTTGATCTCAGGCTGGCCGAGCTTGGCCTTCGTGGACGCGTACCGGAGGTCGCAGGCGAGCGCGAGCTCGCAGCCGCCCCCGAGGGCGAATCCGTTGATCGCCGCGATCGTCGGCTGGCGCATGGTCTCGAGCAGCCGGCCCGCCTCGTGGCCGAGGCCGCCCCAGGCCTTCGCCTCCTCGACGCCCAGCCCGCTCATGTACTTGATGTCCGCCCCGGCGATGAAGGCCCGGTCGCCTGCGCCGGTGAGCACGACGACCCGCGTGTCTCCATCGGTGGCGAGCTCCGCCAGCCGGTCGCGCAGCGCAGTCAGCGTCTCGACGTCGAGCGCGTTCAGCGCCTCGGGGCGATCGACGGTGACGATCGCAACCGGCCCCTCGTGCCGGACGTCGATCAGCTGACCGGGACCTTCTCGCGCAGGAACTCGACGATCTCGCTGGTCGGCGCGCCAGGGGTGAACACTTCGGCGACGCCCTTGCGCTTGAGCTCCTCCGTGTCCTCGCGCGGGATCGTCCCTCCGACGACCACGAGCACGTCGTCCAGGCCGTTCTCCCTCAACCCGTCGACGATCTTCGGCACCAGCGTCATGTGCGCGCCGGAGAGGATCGAGATCCCCACCGCGTCGGCGTCCTCCTGGATCGCGGTCTCCACGATCTGCTCCGGGGTCTGGTGCAGACCGGTGTAGATCACCTCCATGCCGGCGTCCCGCAGCGCCCGCGCGATGATCTTCGCCCCGCGGTCGTGACCGTCGAGGCCCGGCTTCGCAATCACGACTCTGATCTTCCCGGCCATCCCGGCATGAGTATAGGAACGACGTTTCCACGGAAGAGGATCGGGTGAACCGCCGTCCCGGTATAGGCGAAACTATGGAAATGAGGCTCAGGGTGATCGGCTGCTCGCCGGCGTGGCCCAATCCCGGAGGAGCGCAGTCGGGTTACCTCGTCGAGGGGCCTCCAGGACGCGTCCTTCTCGATTGCGGCGCCGGGGTGCTCGCGAAGCTCCGCGAGCTGGAGGACTGGCCGCGAATCGACGCAATCTGCCTCACGCACTTCCACCTCGACCACTGGGGCGATGTCGTCCCGTGGGTCTGGGCGCTCTGGTTCGGCCCTGCCGCCGAGCACCCCCGTCCGGACCTCTGGGTGCCGCCAGGCGGCGACAAGCTGCTGAGCGAGATCGGCCAGCGGCTGGGAACCCCGGACATGTTCCACCAGGCCTTCACGATCAAGGAGTACGCCGACGGCAAAGATTTCGAGACGGCAGGCTTCCGGATCACGCCCAGGCACGTCCTCCACTACGAGCTCCTGGCCTTCGGCTTCCGGGTCTCGTGCAACGGCAAGACGATCGCCTACTCGGGCGACAGCGGGCCCAGCGACGAGCTCGCGGAGCTCGCGCGCGACGCCGACCTGTTCCTGTGCGAAGCGACGCTGCTCGAGCCGAACCCCGAGGGCGGCACCCGGGGGCACCTCGCCGCCGACGAGGCGAACGAGGCATTTCAGGCCTCGGGAGCCAAGCGGCTCCTGCTCACGCACCGCCCGAAGGAACGCCCGCTCGAGCCCGAGTTCGAGCAGGTGCACGACGGTTTCGAGACGGAGATCTAGCCGCTAGCGCGCGTGGTCGGCGCGATACGCGGCCTCTGCCCGGCGGCCGCGACGCCAGCCGCGCACGTAGAACCCGCTGATGATCAGCGGCACCAAGAGGAGGAGCCCAAGGGGGGCGAGCAGCCACTTCGCGTCGAGTCGCGCGTCGCCGCCCTGCAGCGAGGAGTCACCGAGGTTCGGGACGCCGCCCGACCCGCTGGGCTGAGCGGCCGGTGCGGCCCCGGCTGCGTTCGCGCCCGTCATTCCGACCGGAGCCCAGGAGGAGACGAGCCACCTGTTCTCGCCCTTTCCGGTCGGCGTCAGCTCCATCGCGAACATCGAGGGCCGAAGCTTCGAAGCCGCCGTCGGGAACAGCATCACCTGGAGCCCGAGCGCGTCGGTGTACGAGTACTCGATCTTCCACCGGGCCTCCTCGACCGGGAACGGCACGACCGGGATGTCCTGCGTGCTCCACTCCGCCCTCGAGAGCCCGGCCTTCAGGCTCGGCGCGGTCAGGTCGTACGAACGCTCGACCTTGCGGCGCGCAACGGCGTACGTGACGAAGTTGGCCGCGGTCGCCAGCGCCTTGGCGCGGTCGACCCGCGTGAGCTCGGCACGCTTGGGCTCGTTGTAGACGTACGCCTGCTCGCCGGAGAACTCCTCCGGCGGATCGCTGCGCGTGTTGGGCCACATGACCCCGACGGCGACAAGGCCGGCGACGACCACGACCGCGCCTCCGATCCAGGCCAGCCGCCTGCGCGTCCGAGCCGAGAAGAGAATGCTCTTCACGCCCGGAGCATAGGTCGGGGTCGGGTGGTTACCCCTGCTGTGGCGCGCTCGGAATGGGCGGCGGAGCGTACGGTGCCCAGTAATCGACGAGCCACTTCGCGTTCGCGCCCGAGCCGAACTTCTTCAGCCCGATGAAGAAGACCTGCGGCTTCTCCTTCGAGCCCTTCCCCGGCTGCATGACGACCTGAAGCGAGACGTCGTTCGGATACGACCAGTCGACCTTCACAGGCGACTCGTTGACGGCCGCGTTCGGATACGGGACGACCGGGATCTCGCCCGTCATCCACTGCTCGAGCGTCATGTTCTGCTTGATGCTCGGGCCGGAGATCGCCCAGGCATCGCGGAGGTTCTTCCTGACCACCGCGGTCTTGATGAACTGGACGGCGATCTGCCGCGCCTCCGGGGGCAGCGGAACGGTCTTGTCCGCGGCCACGTTCGTCGCCGGCTCGTTGCTGAAGGTCTCCTTGGGATCGTCAGCCCGAACCTGCGTCTGCCAGAACGCGAGCACGCCGAGCAGCAACACGGCCCCTGCCAGCCAGGGCAGGGCACGGTTGAACGATCTGGAGCTGAAAAGGCCGCCTTCCACGTCTCGTCACAGGTTAGACGCGATTTTCGGGACTCCGGTTAGCGCCTGATTAAGCGGTGTTAACGGCGTTAGCCGGGTGCTGGAACGGTCAGGCTGCTAGAAGACGGGCGTCTCGCGCCAAACGCCCCAGACCTCGCGGAGCGTGTCGCACATCTCCCCCATCGTCACGTAGGCGCGGGACGCGTCGACGATCAGGGGCATGAGGTTCTCGTCTCCCTCGGCGCCGCGCCGGAGGGCGGCCAGCGCCGCTTCCACCTTCGCCGGGTCACGGCGGGCGCGCAGCGCGGTCACGCGATCGATCTGCTCCGTCTCGAGCGCCGGGTCGATCCGAAGGATCTCGAGCTCGGTGTCGTCCTGCTGCTGGTACCGGTTGACGCCGACGATGATCCGCTGCTTCGCCTCGACCTCGGACTGGTAGCGGAACGAGGCGTCGGCGATCTCGCGCTGGAAGAAGTTCTCCTTGATCGCGGGCACCACGCCCCCGAGCGCGCGGATCCGGTCGAAGTACTCGTACGCCTCGGTCTCGAGCCTGTTCGTCAGTTCCTCGACGAAGTAGGAACCGCCAAGGGGGTCGATCGTGTTCACGACGCCCGTCTCGTGCGCGATCACCTGCTGCGTGCGCAGCGCCAGGCGGACCGCGTTCTCCGTCGGCAGCGCGAGGGCCTCGTCGAAGGAGTTCGTGTGGAGCGACTGCGTCCCGCCGAGCACCGCCGAGAGCGCCTCGAGCGCGGTCCGGACGATGTTCACCTCCGGCTGCTGGGCGGTCAGCGACACGCCGGCCGTCTGGGTGTGGAAGCGCATCAGCCAGGAGCGCGGGTTCTTCGCGCCGTAGCGCTCCCGCATCTCACGGGCCCAGATCCGCCGCGCCGCCCGGTACTTGGCGATCTCCTCGAAGAAGTCCAGGTGCGCGTTGAAGAAGAACGAGAGCCGCGGCGCGAAGTCGTCCACGTCGAGGCCACGCTCCATCGCGGCCTCCACGTAGGTGAAACCGTTCATCAGCGTGAACGCGAGCTCCTGGGGCGCGTTCGAGCCTGCCTCGCGGATGTGGTAGCCGGAGATGGAGATCGGATGCCACAGCGGCATCTCCCGCGCGCAGAACTCCACCATGTCGGTGACCAGGCGCATCGAGGGCTCCGGCGGGTAGATCCACTCCTTCTGCGCGATGTACTCCTTGAGGATGTCGGTCTGGATCGTCCCTCGGAGCTCCGAGCGCGGGACTCCCTGCTCCTCGGCGACGCAGACGTAGAAGGCGAGCGCGATCGGCGCCGTGCAGTTGATCGTCATCGAGGTGGAGACCTCGCCGAGCGGGATGCCGGAGAACAGGGTCTCCATGTCCTCGAGCGAGTCGATCGCGACTCCCTCGCGGCCGACCTCGCCGAGGGAGCGCGGATGGTCGGAGTCGTAGCCCATCAGCGAGGGCATGTCGAACGCGGTGGAGAGCCCGGTCTGGCCGTGGTCGAGGAGGTAGCGGAATCGCTCGTTCGTCTCCGCCGCAGTCCCGAACCCGGCGAACTGGCGCATCGTCCAGAGCTTGCCGCGGTACATCGACGGATAGACCCCGCGCGTGAACGGATAGACGCCGGGGTAGCCGAGGTCGCGCTCTTCGTCGATCTCGACCGAGTCGACCGTGTAGAGCGGATCGACCTCGAGGCCGGAGATCGTCGAGAAGAGCTCGCCCTGACGCTCGGGTGACGCCTCGTAGAGCTGGCGACGCCACTCGGCGATGCCGTCGAGCGCTGCGGAGCGGTCCTCAGTAGTCGCCATACCGTTTGAAGTGTACGAAGGCCGGCCTCATGTCCCTCCTGAATGCACCCGATAGAGGGATCGAAAAGCCATGGAAACCTCTTCGCCTGCCCGCATGTCGAGAACCGAACGGCCGCCGCGCCTCGTCCTGCGCTTCGCGGTCTACACGGGCCTCGTGCTGCTCATCGCCGGGCTGGCGATGCTCTACATCCTCGAGCGGGACATCACGTCGGGGGCGGAGCAGCGGGTCGAGTCCCAATCGCGTGCGGTCGCCGAGGCGACGTTCAGGCAACACCTGACCCGGGCGGACTTCGCCCGGCCGGTGTCGGCCAAGCGCCGCGCCAAGCTGGACATGGTCTTCCAGGACCGGGTGTTCCTCGCCGGTGTCGTCCAGGCCACGTTGTTCGACGACAACCGCCGCATCACGTACTCGACGCAGCGCTCGCTCATCGGCCAGCGAAGGCCGAGCGACACGCTCGAGTCCGCTCTCCAGGGCCAGGCGGACCGGACGGTCCGATGGCTCGACGTCGGCGGGAAGCGCACGAAGGTCCTACGGACGATGGTCCCGGTCCGGGCCGGGAGCACCCAGGCGCCGATCGGCGCGCTCTCGATCGCACAGGACTACCGCACGATCGACCTGGAGATCAGCGAGGCCTTCAAGCACGCGGCCGTCATCCTCGGGCTGGCGCTGCTCGCCCTCTGGGTCTCACTGATCCCGCTGCTCCGGCGAACGACGAACCAGCTCCACGCGCGCAACCGTCAGCTCGCGGAGCAGGCCCGCGACGTCGCTCAGCTCGCGGCCATCGTCGAGGCCTCCGACGACGCGATCACCCGGACCTCGTCAGACGGGACAGTCGTCACCTGGAACTCCGGCGCCGAACGGCTCTTCGGTTGGGGCTCGGAGGAGATCATCGGCCGGAAGCTGGCCGTCGTCGTTCCGCCGGACCGCCTCGAAGAACTTTCCTCTGTGGCGCGGAAGATCAACGCCGGAGAGGGCGTCGAGGATCATGAGACCCGGGCGCTTCGCAAGGACGGCACGCAGGTCGACGTCTCGCTGACGGCCTCGCCGATCCTGGACGACGGTGTCGTCACGGGCACAGCGGTGATCGCACGGGACATCACGCACCTGAAGCGCCAGCAGGCTCAGCTCCAGGCACTGCTTTCGAAGGAGCGAACGGCGCGCGCCGACGCCGAGGACGCGCAGCAGGCGCTCGCCGAGCAGAACGAGCGGCTCCGAGAGCTCGACCGTTTGAAGGACGAGTTCATCGCGCTCGTCTCACACGAGCTCCGCACGCCGCTGACGTCCATCCACGGCTACCTGGAGCTCGTGCTCGACGGCGGCGCCGGCGAGCTCGCCCCGGAGCAGGAGCGCTTCCTGACCGTCGTCGAGCGGAACTCGAAGCGGCTCATGCAGCTCGTCGGCGACCTGCTCTTCATGGCGCAGGTCGAGGCCGGCAAGCTCGCGCTCGACCTCGAGGAGGTCGATCTGAAGGAGGTGCTGGCCGAGTGCCTCGAGGCGGCGAAGCCCGTGGCGGACGACAAGCAGATCGAGCTCGTGGCCGACCTCGCGGACACGCCCTCGATGCTGGGAGACCGGTCACGCCTTGCCCAGGTGCTGGACAATCTGATCTCCAACGCCCTCAAGTTCACGCCATCCTCGGGTCGGGTCTCGGTCCGGGTCTCGCGAACCGGGCGCGAAGCGCTCGTCGAGGTCTCGGACACCGGAGTCGGGATTCCCGCGGAGGAGCAGGAACGGCTCTTCGAGCGCTTCTTCCGCAGCTCGAACGCGACGGAACAGGCGATCCCGGGAACGGGCCTCGGCCTGACGATCGCGAAGACGATCGTCGAGCGCCACGAGGGCTCGATCGAGATCGAGAGCGCCGAAGGGAAGGGCACGACGGTTCGCGTCAGGCTTCCGCTCGGTGCCGCCGTCGCCGAGGACGTCGCGGCTTGAGCCCCAGACCCCTCGTGCTGGTCGCGGACGACGATCCGGACATCCTGCTGCTGATCACGGTCACCCTCGAGCGGGACGGCTACGAGGTCGTGGCGGCCAAGGACGGCGTCAGCGCGCTGAAGGCCGCGGTCGAGCGCGTGCCGCACCTCGCGCTCATCGACCTGATGATGCCGGGCCTCGATGGGTACGAGGTCACGCGCCGCATGCGCAGAGACCAGGCGACGAGGGACGTTCCGATCGTGATCGTCACCGCCGCTGCGGAGGAAAGCCAGGCGGCCAAGGCACTCGAGGCAGGCGCCGACGCGTACATGAAGAAGCCGTTCAGCCCGCGCGACCTGCTCTCGACCACGGCGTCGCTGATCCTCGGGCGGCGCCCCCGCTCGAGGCTCGCGACCTCCTAGCCCGTTCGGCCCGGGCGGTAGGCGTAGCCGAAGCCACGCCGGGTCTCGATCGGAGCCTCCTCCGGCGCGTCGGGGGACAGCTTCCTGCGCAGGTACCCGACGTAGAGCTTGACCTGCTCACGCGACGTGTCGCTGTCACCCCACACGAGCACCAGCAGCTGCTCGTTCGACAGCACCTGGTTCGGGTTTCGCACGAAAACGGTGAGGAGCCTGAACTCGAGCGGCGTGAGCTCGACCAGCTTTCCCGCGCGCCGTGACCTCACGCTGCGCGAAGTCGATCGTCAAGAAGGAGTCCGAGTACGACTCGGCGCGCGGTCTCGCGCCCGCCGGCGCGCCGGAGCAGCCCCTCGATCCTCGCGAGGAGCTCCTGCCGCCCGAACGGCTTTGTGACGTAGTCGTCGGCGCCGGCTCGCAGCCCGCGCGTCTTTTCGAGCTCGGTGGAGCGCGCGGTCAGCATCACCACCGGGACGTCGCTGAGCTCGCGGATGCGCTCGAGCGTCGTCCACCCGTCCATCGCCGGCATACCGACGTCGAGGATTACGAGGTCCGGCCGCGCCCCGTAGAACTCCTGGAGCGCCTGCCGGCCGTCCATCGCCTCCGTGACCAAGAAGCCGCGCCGCTCCAGGAGCTCGCGCAGGAGCCCCCGGATGTCGGTGTCGTCGTCGACGACGAGGATGCGCTGGCCGCTCACGCCGCAGAGCCTACGAGTGGCCACGGACGCCCGAAAACCTGGCTTTCCTCCCTCGGAGGGGTGATTTCTGGAGAGTCCAAACCGTTTTCATACCGAATTCCTGCGGCCCTCCGGCTTGCGCTCACGAAGAGGTGTCTGCCTCACCAGGACGGGGAGGCGTGACAGAGATGACAAGAATTCCTCTTCGAATCCTCGGCAGCGTCGGAGCCATAGTGGCGGCAGCGGCGGTTCTGGGTGCAGTTGTAATCGCCGGCGGCGGCGAGAGCGACAGCAAGCGCCCGCGCTCGGCCCTTTCCGAGGTCGTGCTTCCTGCGGACGGCACGGGCTCGAACGATCGTCGCGGCGACGGTCAGGGAAGCCGAGGCGACAACAGTGTGGAGGGCGATGCGGCGTCCTCCGGCACGAACGACGCCGGGAACGATTCGACTGGGAACGACATTGATCTCGGAGACAGCGGCAGCGCCTCTCCGTCCAACGATTTTTCCTCGACGCGCAACAGCGACAGCGCACAGCCCGGAGCGGACGGGCCCGCAGGTCCCCAGGGGGACGCGGGCCCGCCGGGCGCTCCTGGCACAGACGGATCGGCCGGCCCGGCCGGCTCGGACGGCAAGGACGGCTCGCAGGGTCAGCCCGGCGCAGCCGGGCCTCCTGGTCCTTCCGGTCCTCCCGGTCCCTCCGGTGGCCCCACCGGCCCGCAGGGTCTGGTTGGCGCCCAGGGGCCACAGGGCCCGATGGGCCCGGCCGGAGCAGTCGGCGCAGTCGGCGCAAAGGGTGCAACCGGCGCAACCGGAGCTCAAGGCATTCAGGGAACCACGGGCGCGACAGGCGCTCAGGGCGCTCAGGGAATTCAGGGCGAGACCGGCGCAACCGGCGCCACCGGCGCGCAGGGCCCGCCAGGACCGCAGGGCCCAGTCGGGGCCACCGGCGCGACCGGAGCACAGGGCGCTCAGGGAATCCAGGGCATCCAGGGCGAGACTGGCGCAACGGGTGCGACAGGTGCCCAGGGCACACAGGGAATCCAGGGCGAGACCGGCGCCACAGGCGCTCAGGGAACCCAGGGAATTCAGGGCGAGACCGGTGCAACCGGCGCGACTGGCGCCCAGGGCCCGCCCGGCCCACAGGGCCCGATCGGCGCCACCGGCGCGACAGGAGCCCAGGGCGCACAGGGAATCCAGGGCATCCAGGGCGAGACCGGCGCAACAGGTGCGCAGGGCATCACCGGCCCGCAGGGCATTCAGGGTGAGACCGGCGCGACGGGTGCAACCGGCGCACAGGGCATCCAGGGAATTCAGGGCGAGACGGGCGCGACCGGCGCGACGGGAGCTCAAGGCCCGACCGGCCCCCAGGGGCCGATCGGCGCCACCGGAGCACAGGGCGCACAGGGCAACCAGGGCATCCAGGGCGAGACCGGTGCGACCGGAGCCCAGGGCGCACAGGGAATCCAGGGCAGTCAGGGCGAGACCGGCGCCACCGGAGCCCAGGGCGCGCAGGGAATCCAGGGAATTCAGGGTGAGACCGGAGCGACCGGCGCGACGGGTGCAACCGGCGCCGCAGGGAATCCAGGGCATCCAGGGCGAGACCGGCGCGACCGGTGCGCCGGACCGCAAGGCCCGCAGGGCGCTCAGGGTGAGACCGGCGCCACCGGCGCAACCGGAGCCAGGGCGCACAGGGCAACCAGGGAATTCAGGGCGAGACCGGAGCGACCGGCGCAACCGGCGCGCGGGAGCCGACGGCGCAGACGGCGCCCAGGGCCCCGCCGGGCCGCAGGGCCCGGTCGGCGCAACCGGGGCAACCGGCGCTCAGGGCGCACAGGGAATCCAGGGAATTCAGGGTGAGACCGGAGCGACCGGCGCGACCGGCGCCGCGGGAGCCGACGGCGCAAACGGCGCCCAGGGCCCAGCAGGCCCGCAGGGCCCGGTCGGCGCGACGGGCGCAACCGGAGCAACGGGCGCACAGGGCCCGCAGGGAATCCAGGGCCCGGCCGGCCCGCAGGGACCGATCGGCGCCACCGGCGCACAGGGCGCGCAGGGCGTCCAGGGCAACACAGGTGCCACCGGTTCGCAGGGCGCGCAGGGCAACGCCGGCGCACAGGGCGCGACGGGTTCGCAGGGCGCAACCGGCACACCAGGCGCCAACGGCGCTCAGGGCCCCGCCGGACCGACCGGCGCAACCGGCCCTCAGGGACCGCAAGGCACGCAGGGACCCGCCGGCACCAACGGCACGAACGGCACGAACGGCGCGACCGGGCGCGACCGGCCCTCAGGGCCCGGCCGGCCCGACAGGTCCACAGGGTGCTCCGGGCATCACGACTGTGCGCAAGACCGACGGCGACAATGCGACGACGGCCGTCACGCCCCAGAGCCCCACGCGGCCTGGGCCTCGCCCTCGCGGCCAACACCACGTACAGCTTCGAGTACTACATCCTCTTCACGAGCGCGGCGACGAACACCGGCATCGGCCTCGCCCTCACCGGTCCGGCGACGCCGACAATGATCAGCTACTCGGTGAACATCCCGACGAGCGCGACCGACGGAACCGGCGCGCTCTTCTCGGGTTGGGGCACCGCCTACGACGACACGGTCGTCGGGAATAACAGTCCGGCCGTCGACACAACCCACGTGGCCCGGATCCACGGCGTGATCCGAACCGGTGCCGCCGTCGGGCACGCTCTCGCCGCGGTTCCGCAGCGAGACACGGAACGAGCGTCAGCGTGAAGACGTACTCGTGGGGCTCGCTCTATCCCAACTAGTGCGTATCCCTCAAGTCAGGGATGTCGGCTGCCGATGAATAACACCGTGATGACAGAACAGAGGACCTCAGTGCGCGGCGCGGAAAACCGGCGTTCGGTGAACAAGGCCGCCACCGTGTCGTCTCTTCGTCTCCCCCATCTCCGTCTCGGCGCTCTGATCGCAGCCGGCCTGGCCGCGTTCATCGTCGGGTGGATCGTGATGAACCAGGGCGGCGACTCGCCCCCGGCCCCCGGGAGCGGCGCGTCCGCCGTGTCGGAGTCGGAGCTGAAGTCCTTCGCAAACTCGGTCTCCCACCCCGTCTACTGGGCCGGGCCCAAGGACGGCTACACCTACGAGCTGACGCAGACGGCGAACGGGCTCGTCTACGTCCGCTACCTGCCCGAAGGCACCGATGTCGGCGATTCCCGCTCGCAGTTCCTCACGGTCGGGACCTACCCCCGGGCCGGCGCGTTCGCGGAGCTGCAGCGTGCTGCCAAGGCGAAGGACGCAGTCAGCCTCAAGGTCGGGGACGACGGCCTGGCGGTCTTCAGCGAGACGCGGCCAACCAGCGTCTATCTGGGCTTCCCCGAGGCCAAGTACCAGGTCGAGGTCTTCAACCCCTCGCCGGACGAGGCTCGACGCCTCGCGCTCTCGGGCCAGATCGTTCCCGTCGACTGAGCTCCGCCGGGAGGCGGCGCCATGACGCTCTTTCTCTGCTGGCTGGTCTTCCCGCTGCTCCTGGCGGCGATCTGCCTCGGGTGTGGTCTCGCGGTCGAGCGCTCTAGCGGGACACCGATCCAGGGGCCGCTCGTGCTGCCGGTCGGATTCGCCGCGGTCGTCGTCATCGGGCTCTTCACCACGCTCTCGGCTCACACTGCCCGCCTGACGCTTCCGACGGTGCTCGCCGTCGCTGCCCTCGGCCTCGCGAGCTCGGTCCCCCGCAGGCTCCCTCGGGTCGATCCGTGGGCGGTCGGATCCGCCCTTGTCGTCTTCGCCGTGTTCGCCGCGCCGGTCGTGCTGTCCGGGGACGCGACGTTCGCCGGCTACATCAAGCTCGACGACACGGCGACGTTCCTCGCCCTCGCGGACCGGGCGCTGGAACACGGGCGGAGCCTCGACGGGCTCGCTCCGTCCTCGTACGAGGCGGCCCTCGCCTTCAACCTTCACTTCTACCCGCTCGGATCGCTCCTCTCGCTCGGAATGGGATCCGCGCTGACCGGACAGGACGCGGCCTGGCTCTTCCAGCCGCTGCTCGCCTTCCTCGCCTCGCTGCTCGCGCTCGTGCTCTATCAGCTCGCGTCGCTCGTGATCGCCTCGCGGCCGCTGCGCGCCACCGCTGCGATTCTCGGAGCACAGGCGGCGCTTCTCTACGGCTACGCCCTCTGGGGCGGCGTCAAGGAGCTCGCCGCAGCGCCGCTCGTCGCGCTCGTGGCGGCCCTGACCGGCTCGCTCCTCCCCTCGAGCCGCCGCGGCCTTGCCGTCATCCCGCTCGCCGTCGCCGGCGCCGCGCTCGTCGGAGTGCTCAGCATCGGCGCCGCAGCGTGGCTCCTCCCGACAATCGCTCTGGCCGTGTGGGCGCTCATGCGCCGGCGCGAGAGCCGCAGACCGCTCCTCCTGGCGGTCTGCGCGGTCGCGCTCGTGATCCCCTCGCTGACCGTGGCGCGCTTCGTCCTGGGGGATGGAGTGCTCGGGTCACTCCGCAACTCGGGCGAGCTCGGCAACCTGCTTGCGCCGCTCAGCCCCTTGCAGCTCGGCGGCATCTGGCCCACCGGCGACTTTCGGCTCCGGCCCGACGACCTGACGCTCACGTACGTGCTCCTCGCGGTGGTCGTGTTCGCCGCGATCCTGGGGATCGCGGTCGCCGTCGCGCGCCGCGCGTGGGAGATCGGCGTGTACGCGGCCAGCGCGCTCGTCGCGGCGGTCGGGTTCGCCGCGCTCGGCTCACCGTGGCTCGAGGCGAAGGCGTTCGCGATCGCGTCGCCGGTCATCGTCTTCTCGGCGGTTGTCGGGTGCTCCGCGCTCATGGCACGCGGCAGGCGCGTGGAAGGGCTCGTCGCGCTCGCGGCCGTCGCGCTCGGGGTCTTCTGGTCGAACGCTCTCGCCTACCAGCACGTCAACCTCGCGCCTCGCGCGCAGCTCGCCGAGCTCGAGCAGATCGGCGAGATGTACGCCGGCTCCGGCCCTGCTCTGATGACGGAGTATCAGCCGTACGGCGTTCGCCATTTCCTGCGCCGGCTGGACGCGGAAGGCGCGTCCGAGCTGCGACGCCGCCCGGTCTTCCTACGGGACGGCTCGATGCTCGCGAAGGGCCGCTTCGCCGATCTGTCCGCATTCCTGCCGAGCGGCGTCAACGAGTACCGGACGCTCGTCCTACGGCGCTCGCCCGTCGCGAGCCGGCCGCCGGCCGCCTACCGGCTCACCTGGTCGGGGCACTACTACGAGGTCTGGCAGCGAGGCGAGGCGATCGCGATCGGCGCAGCCCTTCCGTGCTCGGGTCGAGCGACGCAGCTTCCCTCGCGACGCGGACCGCTCGCCTTGCGCGTTGTTCGACCCGGGCGCTACGAGATCTGGGTCGGCGGATCGTTCCGCGGCAAGCTCTCGGCGCTCGTGGACGGCCGAGAGATCGGCTCGGCACGGCACCAGCTGAGCTCCGAGGGCCAGTACGTCTCACTCGGGGAGGTCACGCTGGAGCCCGGCGCGCATGCGGTCGAGCTGCGGCAGTCCAGCTCGTGGCTCGACCCGGGCTCGGGAGGGCCGGCGTGGTCGATCGGTCCGCTCATCGTCTCCCCGCTCAAGCGCTGCTAGCCGAAAACCGCCTCGGCGAGGAACGCGAGCGAGACCGCTAACAGGGCGACGCCGATCGCCCGTCGGAGCGTCTCCTCCGCGATCCGGCCGGTCAGGCGAGCGCCGAACCAGCCGCCCGGAAGCGCGCCGGCGATTCCCACCGCGAGAACGGGCCATTCGACGTTTCCCAGGAACGCGTGAGTGACGAAGGCGACGGCCCCCAACGCGAAGCCGATCACGAGGTTCGTCCCGACCGCGAGTTTCGCCGTCAGGCCGACACCCCGGAGCAGCGCCGGCATGCGCAGCGTCCCGAGGATCACCCCGACGGCGCCGCCGAGGACGCCGATCAGGAACCCGAAGACAACGGCAGGCGTGATCTTCGGCTCGGCCGCCTCACGCGGACGCACCGGCCGGACGAGCAGGTCGATCCCGTTCCACGCCAGGATTGCCGCGATCGCGAGGAGCAGAAGCTTGGTCGGCAGCTCGTCCGTGAGCAGCGCCCCGACGACGGCGCCGACGACCGACGGCGGGGTCATCCACGCAACGATCCGCCGGTCGACGCGTCCTTCGCGGGCATGGCGGTAGCCGCCCGAGGCGGCGGAGGCGGCGCTGATGGCGATGTTCGTCCCCGCACCGGCGGACGCGTCGCCCGAGAGGAGCAGGATCGCCGGCAGGCGAAGCGTCCCGAGCACGAGGCCGACCGCGGCGCCGAGGTAGCCGGCCGCGAACGACGCAAGGAACGCTAGCGCGAGCTCCCAGGCTTCCAGAGAACTTCCGTTTCGGGGTTGGAAGCCCGGGCGAGGATGAAGAGCAGGTCGGAAAGCCGGTTCAGATAGGCGATCACGAGCGGGTTGATGTCGACGCGCTCGGAGGCGTCGAGGACGTCGCGCTCTGCGCGCCGGCAGGTGGCGCGGGCGACATGGAGCCGCGCGGCGAGCTCGCTCCCGCCTGGGAGGACGAAGCTCTTGAGCTCCGGCAGGCCGGCGTTGAACCGGTCGCAATCCGCCTCGAGCGAGTCGATCTGCGCCTGGTTGATCCGTAGCCGGTCGGCAACCCCGAACGGGACGCTGACGTCTGCCCCGACGTCGAAGAGCTCATTTTGCACGCGTTCGAGGACGCTGGACATCTCCGCCGGCGGTCCGGCGGCAAGCGCGAGCCCCAGCAGCGAGTTGACCTCATCCACCGTGCCGAACGCCGCGATCCGGCAGTCGAGCTTCGGCACCCGGCTGCCGTCGCCGAGGCTCGTCTCCCCGTGGTCGCCGGCCCGCGTGTAGATGCGGGTCAGCCGAACTGGCTCGTCCTTGGCGCGTGGCACAGCGAAAGCTTAGGCGCCGAGCCGGAGCGTCTCGCGCGGACGCCACCAGTCGGGCTCGACCTCCTCCATCAGCGTCACCTCGTGGATCTGGAAACGCGCCGGCAGTAGGCCCGCAACGCGCTTCTCGACGCGCGCGAGCGCCACGGCCGGCTCGTCGCCGCCGGTGAGGATCAGCGAGGCGTGCGGCGGCGGGTCGATGCCGGGTTCGCGGTACGGCGGGAACTGGGGGAAACGCCGCCAGAGCGCCCGCATCATCCCGCGAAGCGGCTCCTCCGGATCCGGCGCCGCGTACACGGCCCCTCCGTCCTCCCACTGCTCGAGCCGCGCGAGCACGAGCTCGAACGGCTCGTAGGCGGCGAAGACGTCGCGGAGCTCGTCACGATGCGCATCGACCTCGTCGACCGGGGCGAACGGATAAAGCAGGGTGAGTGAAAGCGGCAGCCCTTCGGGGATCCGCTCGGGGTAGAGCTCGTCGTGCGCCGCGGCCAGCTCGGGATGCTGGTCAGCGAGGATCAGCGTCAGGTAGGTGTCCAGCTAGCCCGCCGCCAGCTCGCGCTTCTTCAGCTCGAGCACGGATCTCGCGATCACGAGCCGCTGGATCTCGCTCGTGCCTTCGTAGATCTCCGTGATCTTCGCGTCGCGGTAGAAGCGCTCGACCGGGAACTCCTTGGTGTAGCCGTAGCCCCCGAGGATCTGGATCGCCTCGGCCGTCTGGCGCCGAGCCATCTCCGACGCGAAGAGCTTGGCCTTCGCCCCCTCCTCGGTGTGCGGCCGCCCCTGTTCCTTGAGCCACGCCGCCCGGTAGACGAGCAGGCGCGCGGCGTCGATCTCCGTGGTCATGTCGGCGAGCTTCCACTGGATCGCCTGGTGCTCCCCGATCGCCTTACCGAAGGTGCGGCGCTCCTTCGCGTAGTCGCGAGCGACGTCGTATGCGGCCTGCGCGATCCCGAGGGCCTGCGCGGCGATCCCGATCCGGCCGCCGTCGAGCGTCGCCATCGCGACGGTGAAGCCCTTGCCCTCCTCGTGGAGCAGCCGGTCCCGCCCGACCTCGGCGCCCTCGACCACGATGTCGTTCGTCACGGAGGAATTGAGGCCGAGCTTCTCCTCCTCCCGCGTGATTCGTACATGGTCGGCGTCGAGGACGAACGCCGAGACGCCCTTGGCCCCCGGCGTGTCGGCGTCGGTGCGGGCGAAGAGCAGGAACGTCGAGGCGTGCTCGCCATTCGTGATCCATTGCTTGGCGCCGGTGATCGTCCAGCCGTCGCCGTTCTGCTCGGCCTTCGTGCGAAGGGAGCCGGCATCGGAGCCGGCTTCGGGCTCGGTCAGCGCGAAGGCGCCGATGCCCTCGCCGCGCGCAAGCGGCGGGACGAAGCGCGACCGTTGCTCGTCGGTGCCGAAGGCGAGGATCGGGAGCGTGCAGGCGCTCGTGTGCACCGCGACCGTGACGCCCACTCCCGCGTCGGCGCGCGAGAGCTCCTCGAGCACGAGAACGTAGGACAGGAAGTCGGCACCCGCGCCGCCGTACTCCTCAGGGACACAGACGCCCATGAGCCCGAGCTCGGCGAGCTTCGGATAGAGGTCGCGCGGGAATCGGTGCTCGCGGTCCCAGTCCGAGGCGTGTGGCGCGATCTCGGCGTCCGCGAGCTCACGTGTGAGCGCCTGGATCTGCCGCTGGTCGTCGGTGAGGTCGAAGTGCACTACGAGTAACTGTAGAAGCCCTGCCCCGACTTCCGGCCCAGGCGCCCCGCTTCGACGTGCTCGCGAAGGAGCGGGCACGGGGCGTACTTCTCGTCGCCCAGCCCCTCGTGCAGCACCTCCATGATCGCCACGCACGTGTCGAGCCCGATCAGGTCGGCGAGCGCCAGCGGGCCCATCGGGTGCGCGAACCCGAGCTTCGCGATCGTGTCGATCGCCTCCGGCTCGGCGACGCCCGTGTGCAGCGCCCAGACGGCCTCGTTGATGAACGGCATCAGGATCCGGTTGGAGACGAAGCCCGGGAAGTCGTTCGCCTGGGCCGGCACCTTGCCGAGCTCCTCGGCGAAGGCGACGACGGAGCGGGCCGTCTCGTCCGAGGTCTGATCGCCGCGGATCACCTCGACGAGCTTGAGCACCGGAACGGGGTTGAAGAAATGCATGCCGATCACGCGGTCCGGCCGTCCCGTCGCTGCGGCGAGCGAGCCGATCGGGATCGAGGACGTGTTGGACGCGAGCACCGACTCGCCCGGGAGCGTCGCGTCGGCCCGGCGAAAGATCTCCTCCTTCACGGCGAGGTCCTCGACCACGGCCTCGACCATCAGGTCGGCGGGGACGACGTCGTCGACCGGCTCGATCCTCCCGAGCACGTCGTCGGGATCGGCTCCCCCCTTCTCTGCGAGCTTGGCAGCGCTGCGACGGATCGTCTCGAGCGCCTTGTCGGTCGCGCCCGGCGCGGCGTCGTGCAGCGAGACCCGGCAGCCCGCGGCCGCCGCGACCTGGGCAATGCCGCCGCCCATCTGGCCGGCGCCGACGACGAGGACATGCTCGAACTCCACGCCGCGGCAGGCTAACGTCAACGACAGTGACCGACCTCTGGTACGACGAAACGGGCGACGGGCCGCCGCTCGTGCTCCTGCACGAAGGCGTCGTCGACTCGCGGATCTGGGAGCCGGTCGTGCCGCTGCTCGCGGAGCGCTACCGCGTGATCCGGTACGACCAGCGCGGCTTCGGGCGCTCGCCCATGCCTGATGGGCCCTACTCGGTCGTAACGGACCTGGTGTCGATCCTCGACGCCGCCGGCGTGGACGATGCCGCTCTCGTCGCCGCTTCTCGAGGTGGAGCGATCGCGCTGACGACCGCAGTCGAGCGGCCCGAGCGCGTGTCAGCGCTCGTCCTGCTCGGGTCCGCCCTGCCGGGCGCGCCGCTCGACGTGGACTGGACGCCCGAGCAGATCGCGCGGTGGGAGCAAGCCGAAGCCGACGACGACTGGCCCGCGATGGCGAAGCTCGACATGGACGCGTGGGCGCCGATGGGCGCCGACGCCGAGCTACGGGCGATGTTTCTCGAGAACGCTGTCGGGTCGAACAGCGAAGACCCGACCACCGACGAGCCCATCGCCGAGCGGGTGAGCGGCATAGCCGCCCCCACGCTGGTGATCACGGGGGGCCGGGACGTCCGCGGGATCAACGAGATCGGCGACCGGCTCGCCCGGGAGATTCCCGGTGCTCAGTCGGCCGTAATCGAGGAGGCCGATCACATGATTCCCTGGCGGGCGCCTGAAGAGCTCTCGCATCTGATTCTCGCCTTTCTCTCGGGTCTCTAGTACTTCGGTTCGTGGGTCGGGTCCTGCCCGAACGGGTCGCGGCCGTGCGGCAGGCCGTTCCGGCCGATCGGGATCAGAAGGGCACCGGCGATCGCCAGGACGAACACGGTCAGGCCGCTCACGCTGCCCGTCTTCTTCGTGCGCGGCGCAGGCTTGGTCCGCCGGAGTTTCTCGGGGACGCGGCACTCGTCCGACGAGACCGAGGAGAGCGAGGAGAGGGTGCGCGGCGGGGTCGCGGGGACGACGCCGTCGCTGCAGGGGTAAGCGGCCGCCTGTTGCGGCTGCGCAAGAGCGAACGCGAGCACCGCAAAGCATGCGGCTGCTACCGCTTTCGCCTGTCGACTCCCCGCCCAAGCCCCCCGGCGTGGCCGCACGCCCAGGGAACTCTTCCTCATCATTTGCTCAGACGCAGTATGGGTTGCCCGGTTGGGGTCGTGCGAAAAGATCCCCCTTCCGGGTTACAAGGCTTAACGAAGCGTCAAACCTCGAGCAGCAGCGCGTCGCCCTGGCCGCCGCCCGAGCAGATCGCCGCGAGGCCCAGCCCGCCGCCGTTCCGCCGTAGCTCGTAGATCATCGTGGAGAGGATTCGCGCGCCCGAGGCGCCGATCGGATGACCGAGCGCGACGGCACCGCCGTTCACGTTCACCTTCTCGGGATCGACGCCGAGCATCGCCGTCGAGTTGAGCGCGACCGACGAAAACGCTTCGTTGACCTCGACGCGCTCGACGTCCTCGATCGACTTGCCGGCCCTGTCCAGCGCGATTGCGCCCGCCTTGGCCGGGGTGCGCGCGAGGTAGGCGAAGTCGTCGGCGACGTAGCCCTGCGAGACGATGGTCGCAAGCGGCTCGAGCCCGCGCTCCTTCGCGAACTCCTCGCTGGTGACGACGAGCGCGCCCGCTCCGTCGTTCACCCCGGGTGCGTTGCCCGCCGTCGTCGTCCCCTCGGGGTCGAACACCGGCTTGAGCGCCGCCAACCTCTCGAGCGACGTGTCGCGCCTTGGCCCCTCGTCGTGGTCGAGCTCGCCGACCGGGACGATCTCCTCCGCGAAGCGCCCCTCGTCCTGCGCCTTCACGGCGCGCTCGTGCGAGCGGAGCGCCCACGCGTCCTGGTCCTCGCGCGGGATCCCGAGCTCGCGGGCGACGAACGACGCCTGCTCGACCATGTGCTTGTTGTCGAACGTCGACGTCAGGCCGTCGTGGGTCATCAGGTCGATGAGCGTGCCGTCGCCGAGCCGGTAGCCGAACCGGGCCTTCTTCAGGATGTAGGGCGCGTTCGACATCGACTCCATCCCGCCGGCAACGACGGCGCGGTGGTCGCCCGACCGGATCATCAGGTCGGCGAGCTGAACCGCCCGCACCGACGACGCGCAGACCTTGTTGATCGTGTCCGCCGGAACCTCGATGGGGAGGCCGGCGCCGATCGCCGCCTGGCGCGCGGGCGCCTGGCCCGCGCCGCCCTGGAGCACCTGCCCCATGACGACGTACTCGACGTCCTCGTTGTCGAGCCCGACCCGGTCGAGCGCGTTCCGGATCACGATCGAACCGAGCTCGGTCGCCTCGAGGTTCTTCAGGCCGCCGCCGAGCTTCCCGAACGGCGTGCGGACGGCGGAGACGATGACTGAGCGCATACGGGATGAGGGTAACAATGGCCGGATGCCTGCCCGAGTCGCCAGGTTCGTCAACATCGTCGGGCTCGAGCTGCTCGGCGGGCTCGTCGTCCTCACGCTCAGCGCCTGGATCTTCGGCCTCACCGTCGAGGAGCTTTCCGAGGGCGACACGCACCTGGACACCCGTTTCGCGTCCTGGCTCCACGAGCAGGCGACACCCGGCTGGACGACGTTCTTCGAGAACGTGACGCGGCTCGGCAACGTGCCGGTGCTCGTCGCCGTGACCCTGGTGGCGGCGGTCATCCTCGCGAGGAAGGGGCTCAGGACCGAGCTGGAGCTGTTGCTGCTCGCCGCCGTCGGGGCCCAGATCCTCACCTTCGGCCTGAAGCTGGGCTTCGAGCGCGAGCGGCCGTTCTTCCCCGACCCGCTGGCGACCGAGAGCACGTACTCGTTCCCGAGCGGCCACGCCTCGGTGTCGCTCGCCGTCTACGGGACGATCGGCTACATCGCGGCCCGCCACGCCGCTACGAGGCGGCGGCAGGTGGGGATCCTCGCGGGCGCCGCGGCGCTCATCCTCCTCATCGGGCTCAGCCGCCTCTACCTCGGCGTGCACTACCTGAGCGACGTGATCGCCGGGTTCAGCCTGGGACTCGCCTGGGTCGCCCTCTGCGTCGTGCTCCTGCACCTGCGCCTACGGCTGAAGGCGCGCCGTGATCAAACCTTGCGGTAGCGCGCCTCCACGAAGCAGTAGAGGCCGTAGGCGATGAGCCCCGCCGAGACGATCCCGAGCATCGTGTCGCCGTAGTCCTGCTGGAGGATCTTCGCCAGGGCGCCGTCGAGGCCGACGGCTTCCTCCGGGTCGTACTGCCATGCAGCACGCACGAGGAAGAAGCCGATCAGTCCGAACACGATCGCCCGCGCGATGTGGCCGACGACGCCGACGATCGTGAACACCTTCTCTTCGAGCTCGCTCATCTTTCGAAGCTTCAGCTTCTTCTTGAAGTCCAGCGTGATCGCGCGCCAGTAGTTGAAGACGCCGACGCCGATGAGCGCGAGCCCGGCGGCGCCAACGATCCAGCGCCCGAGCGGCCAGTCCATCACGCGGGCCGTCGCGCGGTCCTCTTCTCTCGAGCCGCTTTCCTCATCCGCGCCGGCCAGCGCCGCGAGGACGACCCAGAGCAAGAAGAGGTACCAGGCGGAGCGCGCGAAGTAGCCGATGCGCTTCAGCGGCCCTTCCTTCTTGCCGCCCTCGAGCGGCCGGCCGAGCACGCCCTGGGCGAACCTCCACGCCGCGTAGCCGGCCAGACCGATCGCGAGGAGGAAGATGAGCGCCTTCCCGTACCAGGTATCCGCGACCTCAGAGACCGCCCCGCCCCGGTCCCGGAGCCGCTGGCCGCCGGCGATTGCCACGTCGGCTGCGATCACGCCGACGAGGACGTAGAGCGCGCCCTTCGAGACCAGTCCCCAGCGCGCCATCGCCTCGCCGAACGGCCCACGCGCAACGTCCTTCGCCTCCTGTTTCACGTCGGTCACGGGCGCGCACAATACGGCGTCGCGTTTCTCGGCGGCGGCAGGGTGGTATTTACCTCCTGAGATGGCGGACGTGCACGTAAGCGCGCTGATCGAGCTCGGCGAGCGCGAGGGCTGCCTCGAGCTCTCCGAGGTGTCGCGCGCCATCGAGGAAGCGGGGCTCGACGAGGACGACGTGGAGCGCCTGTACCAGGACATCCAGCAGCGCGGCATCGAGCTCTCCGACGACTGCGGGCGGGCGACGACCGACGCCACGTACGTGAACGGCGACCTGGCCCACGCCACGACCGACGCGCTCCAGCTCTTCCTCAACGAGGTCGGCCGCTACGAGCTCCTGACCGCCGACCAGGAGGTCGAGCTCGCGAAGCGGATCGAGCGGGGCGACCACGAGGCGAAGGAGCTGATGATCAACTCGAACCTCCGGCTCGTCGTCTCGATCGCGAAGAAGTACCAGGGCCACGGCCTCTCGCTGCTCGACCTGATCCAGGAAGGGATCATCGGCCTGATCCGCGCCGTCGAGAAGTTCGACTGGCGCCGGGGCTTCAAGTTCTCGACCTATGCGACCTGGTGGATCCGCCAGGCGGTGCAGCGCGGCGTCGCGAACAAGGCGCGCGAGATCCGGATCCCCGTCCACATCGTCGACCGCGAGCGCAAGATCGCCCGCGCGGAGCGGGAGCTGGTAGTCAAGCTCGGCCGCGCGCCGACGGAGGAGGAGGTCGCGAAAGCCTCGAAGCTGCCGCTCAAGCAGGTGCGCGAGGTCCGGGAGGCGGCCCGCGCGGTCACGAGCCTCGACAGGCCCGTCGGGGAGGGAGAGGCGTCGTACGGCGACCTCTTCGCCGGCGACGACCCACCGCCCGAAGAGCTCATCCAGGTCAGCCTCGACCAGGACGTCCTGCGCCGGGCGATCGCAAGCCTGCCGGACCGTGAGCAGGTGGTCGTCAAGCTTCGCTACGGGCTCAACGGCGACAGCAGCCCGCAGTCGCTGGAGGAGATCGGCCACCGGCTCGGCCTCACGCGCGAGCGGGTGCGCCAGCTCGAGGCCAGAGCGCTCGAGCGCCTCGCGATCAACCGCGAGATCGAGGCTCTGCGCGCCGCCTAGGCCGCGGCTAGACGCGCCTTCCGGATCTCGAACGCGTAGCGGCAGGCGACGACGCCGAGGATCGCGCCGACCACGGCCGTCCCGGCGAAGAACGTCCACATCGCCGTGTCGCCCAGCTCGCCGCGGATCTGGAGCCCGAAGAACGGCCCGAGCGCGAACCCCGCGGAGGAGGTGCTCGCGAATGCGCCCATGTAGGCACCGCGGAGGTCCGCCGGCGCGAGACCGGCTGCGATCGCCTGGGAGGTCGGGATCCAGAGCATCTCGCCGAGGACGAAGATCACGATCACAAGCGCGATCACCGCGACCGAGGCGTTCACCGAGAGCAGAAGGAACGGCCAGCCCATCAGCAGCATCGCGATCGCGAACTTCGGGGCCGCCGGGTACCGCTCGACCCGACGGGTCAGGCGCATCTGGAAGAGCGTGACGAGCAGCGGGTTGACGATCACGAGAAAGCCCCAGGCCGCAGGGGTCAGACCGTACGAGTCGACCGCGGTGATCGGCAGCACGGCCTCGAACGCGAAATAGACGAGGTGGGCGAGCACCATCGCTGCGAGGAAGAGCAGGAATGCCCCGTCCCGCCGAATGACCCCGAACGAGCCACGCGCTGGCGGCTCGTCCGGCGCGTACTCACCGCGGGCGGGCAAGAGGCGCCAGGCGAGGAAGAGCACGAGCGCACCGATCAGCCGTCACTCCGATCCAGAGGACGTCGTAGTTCCCGGTGAGGAGCAGGGCGCCGCCGATCGGCGGCCCGAGCGTCACGCCGAGGTTGCTCGCCACCCGAAGGGAGGCGTACGAATGCTCGTGGCGCTCCGGCGGCACGACGTCCGCGACGAGCGCCTGCGTCGCCCCCATCGCGACCGGTCCGAACAGCGAGAGGAGCAGGAGCAGCGGGAGGGCCGTCATGTAGTCGTCGACGAGGGTCCAGCTGAGCGGGACGAACGCCGTCAGCCCCCAGCCGGCCAGGATCACCGGACGGCGCCCGAGGTGGTCCGAGACGTGGCCGCCGAGGTAGCCCATGCTCGCCGAGATGACCGCGGCGGCGACGAAATAGAGCCCGAGCTGGGACGAAGAGGCGTCGAGCTCGTCGATCGCCCAGATCCCGATGAACGTCCAGCAGGCGGAGCCGGCGAGCGACCCCACGAAGCCGACGAACAGGAGCGGGCGCAGCGCCGGGTCGACGTCGTCGCCCCAGATCAGCCTGAACAGCCGCCCCGGCATCCCGAGACAATAGAGAAAGAGGTATCACGCGAGCCGCGCGGCTTCAGGCATGGTTCCAGGCGTGAAGGTCACCATCATCGGCGCGGGGAACATGGGGCGCGGGATCGGGATGCGCGCGGTCGCCGGCGGCAACGACGTCGAGGTCGTCGACCGCAACCCCGAGGACGCGCAGGCGCTCGCAGCCGAGCTGGGCGGCGGGGCAACGGCCGTCGAGCCGGGCGGCCCGATCGGAGGCGATCTGGTCGTCCTTGCTCTCTACTACGCGTCCATCGCCGAGGCCGTCGAGCAGTACGGCGACGGGTTGAGCGGCAAGGTCGTCGTCGACATCTGCGTCCCGCTCGACTGGGACACGATGGACGGGTTCGTCGTTCCGACCGACAGTTCGGCCGGCGAAGAAGTGCAGAAGCTCCTGCCCGAAGGCACTCCGGTCGTCAAGGCGTTCTGCACGACCTTCGCGCGCACGCTCGTAAGCGGCGAGAAGAACGGTGTCCCGCTGGACGTCCCGATGGCGGGCGACGACGAGGACGCAAAGGCGACGGTCGCTGCGCTCGTCCAGGGCGGCGGCATGCGTCCGATCGACCTCGGGCCGCTTCGCCGGGCCCGGCAGCTCGAGAACGCGGCCTTCACGCAGATCGCCGCGCAGAACGCGCTCGGCGCGGGCTTCGACACCGCGTTGAAGATCCTCGACTGACCCCTTCTAATGACGACGCTCGCACCTGCGGAGGTCGAGGTCACCCGTCCACTCGAGGACGACATTCCCGAGCACGACAGTCCCTGGGTCGTGATCGTCTGGAACGACCCGATCAACCTGATGTCCTATGTGACCCACGTCTTCCAGAAGCTCTTCGGCTACTCGCTCGAGCACGCGACGAAGCTGATGCTCCAGGTACACCACGAGGGGAAGTCCGTCGTGTCGGCCGGCACCCGCGAGAAGGCCGAGCTGGACGTCACCCGGCTCCACGCCTACGGGCTGTGGGCGACGATGCAGCAGGACTGATGTTGCGAAGCTCGATCCGCCGAGGCCCCGACGGAAACGTCCGCCTCGACCTCTCCGAGGAGGAGCGCGGTCTCCTCCGCCAGGTCGCCGAGGAGCTGCGCGAGCTCCTCCGCGAGGAGCCTGAGGACCCGTCGCTCCGCCGCCTCTTCCCCACCGCCCACGAGGATCCCGCACGCGAGCGCGACTACCGCGAGCTCACGAGGGACCAGCTGGTGGCCGGCCGGGAGAAGAGCCTCGACTTGCTCGCAGACACCGCGGACCGCGAGCTACTGACGAGCGACGAGGCGGACGCCTGGCTCAGGGCGCTCAACGACGCCCGGCTCGTTCTCGGGACCCGGCTCGACATCACCGAGGACTTCGACTGGGACGCGTTCGACCAGTCGACGCCGCGGGCGCCCGAGCTCGCGCTCTACGCCTACCTCTCCTGGTTGCAGGAGCTGCTCGTCGACGCCATGTAGTTCCGGCGCTACGCCGGTGCCGCCTCGCGCTCACGCTTGCGCCGGGAGGCGAGCGTCTGGCGCTTCGTCGCCGACAGCTCGACCTTGCGCAGGCGGATGCTCTTGGGCGTCACCTCGACGCATTCGTCTTCCCGGATGAACTCGAGCGCCTGCTCGAGCGAGAGCGGTCGCGGCGGGATCAGCCGGACGAGCTCCTCAGCCGAGGCGGAGCGCATGTTGGTCAGCTTCTTCTCCTTGCTCGCGTTCACGTCGAGGTCCTCACCGCGGGCGTTCTCCCCGACGACCATGCCCTCGTACAGGTCCTCCCGCGGGCCGATGAAGAGCGACCCTCGCTCCTGGAGCGCGGTGATGGCGAACGCCGTCGCCTGCCCCGTGCGGTCGGCGACGAGGCTCCCCGTCGGCCGCGTTCGCATCTCGCCGTGCCACGGCTCCCAACGCTCGAACACGTGGTGGAGGATCCCCGAGCCGCGCGTCTCGGTGAGGAATTCCGTACGGAAGCCGATCAGCCCTCGCGCCGGGACGAGGTAGTCCATTCGGGCCCAGCCGGTCCCGTGGTTGACCATCTGCTGCATCCGGCCCTTGCGCAGCGCGAGCATTTGCGTGACGACGCCGATGAAGTCCTCGGGGACGTCGATCGAAACGCGCTCGACTGGCTCGTGCGTCTTCCCGTCGATCTCCCGGGTCAGGACCTCCGGCTTGCCGACGGTGAGCTCGAAGCCCTCGCGACGCATGATCTCGACGAGCACGGCCAGCTGGAGCTCGCCGCGACCCTGCACCTCCCAGACGTCGGGGCGCGCGGTCGGCCGCACGCGCAGCGAGACATTGCCCACGAGCTCCTGCTCCAGACGCCCGATCAGCGCGCTCGCCGTCAGCTTGTCGCCGTCCGTGCCCGAGAGTGGCGAGGTGTTGATCCCGAGCGTCATCGCGAGCGAGGGCTCGTCGACCGCGGTCACGGGCAGCGGACGTGGATCCTCGACATCGGCGATCGTCTCTCCGATCGTCACCTCGGGCAGGCCGGCGAGCGCGACGATCTCACCCGGCCCGGCCTCCTCGGCAGGAACGCGGTCCAGTGCCTCGGTCACGTACAGCTCGGTCACGCGAGCCTTCTGGATCGTTCCGTCGGCGCGGCACCAGGCGACGTCCTCGCCCTTGCGGATCGCCCCGTGCAGGACGCGGAGGAGGGCGAGCCGACCGACGTACGGCGACGCGTCGAGGTTCGTGACGAGCGCCTGGAGGGGGTGCTCGGGGTCGTACGAGGGCGGCGGAATGGTCTCGAGCAGCGTCTCCACGAGCGGGCCGAGATCGTCGGCGAGGTCGTCGACGGCGAGGCCCGCACGGCCTTCCCGCGCATTCGCGTACACGATCGGGAACTCGATCTGTGACTCGTCGGCGTCGAGGTCGAGGAAGAGCTCGTAGGCCTCGTTCACGACCTCGGCCGGACGGGCGTCGGGCCTGTCGACCTTGTTCACGACGAGCACGACCGGCAGCCGTGCCTCCAGCGCCTTGCGCAGGACGAAACGGGTCTGCGGAAGCGGGCCCTCGCTCGCGTCGACCAGCAAGAGCACCCCGTCGACCATCGTCAGGCCGCGCTCGACCTCCCCACCGAAGTCGGCATGCCCGGGCGTGTCGACGATGTTCACTTTCGTGTCGCCGATCTGGACCGCCGTGTTCTTCGCGAGGATCGTGATGCCCTTCTCGCGCTCGAGATCCATCGAGTCGAGGACGCGCTCCGCGACCTCCTGGTTCGCGCGGAACGAGCCGGATTGCCAGAGGAGCGCGTCGACCAGCGTCGTCTTCCCGTGGTCGACGTGCGCGACGATGGCGACGTTCCGGAGATCGTCTCTCCTGGCGGTGAGATGCGGGCGCGCGGGCAAGACCGGCCAGGGTACCGCCGGTACGCTGAGCCAGTGCCCAGCGAAAAGCCGGAACCGATGACGCAGGCCCAGAAGGCGCAGCTCGAGTCGGAGCTGCGCGAGCTCGAAGGCCCGGGGCGAGCCGAGGTCGTCCAGGCGATCGCGACCGCCCGCGGGTTCGGCGACCTGTCGGAGAACTTCGAGTACCACGCGGCCAAGAACGACCAGGGTCTGCTCGAGCACCGGATCAGGCAGATCCGCGACCGGCTGGACCGCTCCGTGCTGGTCGACGAGACATCCCCGACGACCGGCACGATCGGCGTCGGCTCGAAGGCCGAGATCGAGGACGAGCACGGGGAGCGGATGAGCGTGGAGATCTCGAGCGTGGGCGGCGTCTCTCCCGACTCACCGCTCGGCCGGGCGCTGCTCGGCGCGAAGGCGGGTGACGAGGTCGACGTCCATGCCCCCAAGAGCTCGTGGCGCGCTCGCGTGCTCTCCGTCGGTGTTTGACCATGTGACGATCCGGGTGTCGGACGGGCTGGCGTCCGAGGCCTTCTACGACCTCGTGCTCCCGACGCTCGGGATCGAGCGGACCAATTCCGAGGACGACTTCGCCGAGTGGGACGACTTCTCGCTCTCCGGCTGGAGCCCCGGCAAGCCCGTCACACGCAGGCTGCACGTGGCCTTCGTGGCGCCGTCGCACGAGGCGGTCGACGAGTTCTGGCGCGCCGGCACCGGCGCCGGGTACCGGAGCGACGGCGAGCCAGGCCAGCGGCCGGAGTACCGGGACGACTACTACGGAGCCTTCCTCCTCGATCCGGACGGGAACAGCGCAGAGGCGGTCTACCACGGCGCGATGCGCGAGATCGGCAAGATCGACCACCTCTGGTTCCGGGTCGCGGACCTCGCCGCGGCGAAGGAGTTCTACGAGGCCGTCGGGCGCCACGCCGGGTACCGCCTCAATCACAACAGCCCCGAGCGCGTGCAGTTCGTCGGCTCCCCGTCTGGATCGTTCTCCCTGGTGGCGGGCGAGCGGACCGATCCGTTCCATATGGCGTTCCCGACCGAGGACAACGGCACAGTCGAGGCCTTCCACGCGGACCTCGTCGGCCAGGGCTACCGGGACAACGGCGGGCCGGGCGAGCGCCGGAAGTACCACGAGGGCTACTACGGCGCGTTCGTCGTCGATCCCGACGGACACAACATCGAGCTCGTCAACCACAACCGCTAGTCGCCGGACCGCCGCGGCTGGGCGCTAGTCGGTCAACGATCGCCGTGCCAGGAATCCCAGAGCGAGGCGTACGAGCCTTGCTGCTCGACGAGCTCGTCGTGCGTCCCCACCTCGGCGAGCAGTCCCTCTTCCACGACGGCGACGCGGTCCGCGTCGTGCGCCGTGTGGAGCCGGTGCGCGATCGCCACGACCGTCCGGCCCTCGAGCACCGAGCCGAGCGACCGCTCGAGGTGGCGCGCGGCGCGTGGATCCAGCAGCGAGGTCGCCTCGTCGAGGACGAGTGTGTGCGGGTCGGCGAGGACGAGCCTCGCGAGTGCCAGCTGCTGTGCCTGGGCCGGGGTGAGCGCGCGCCCGCCCGCGCCGACGACTGTCTCGAGCCCGTCGGGGAGCGCCTCCGCCCAACCGAGCGCGTCCACCGCTTCGAGCGACTGGCGTAGCTGGTCATCCGAGGCGCCGGGCCGGGCGAGCCGGAGGTTCTCCGCGAGCGTCCCGACGAAGACGTGCTGCTCCTGCGTGACGAGGGCGACCTCCTTCCGGAGCGTGTCGAGCGGGAGGTCGACGAGCCGCACGCCGCCGACCTCGACGCGGCCTATGCGCGGCGGGTGGATGCCGGCCAGCAGGCGGCCGAGCGTGGACTTGCCCGCGCCCGACGGCCCGACCACGGCGACGCGCTCCCCCGGAGCGAGGTCGAGGTCGATCCCGTGCAGGACGTCCCGTTCGGCGATGTACGCGTAGCGCACGTCGCGTGCGGAGAGGTCGTCGCCCTGCGGCTGGTCGTCGGTCGCCGTGCGGTCCGGCGGGACGCGCGCGATCCCGACGAGCCGAGCGAACGACGTCGCGCCGACCTGGATCTCGTCGAGCCAGGAGATCAGCCGGTCGACCGGGTCGGCGAGCTGCACGACGTAGAGCGAGATCGCAGTGACCTCACCGATGGTGGCATTCCCGTTCGAGACCAGCCAGCCGCCCCAGGCGAGCGCGGCAGCGACGGGAAGCACGTAAGAGAACTCCGCCGTCGGGAACCAGATCGTGCGGAGCCTGAGCGTGCGTCGCTCTGCCCGGTATGCGTCCTCCAGGTCGGCGTCGATCCGGTCGACGCGCTCCTCGCGCAGGCCGAGCGCGTCGATCGTCCGCCCGCCCTCGACCGTCTCCCCCACGCGGCCGGCGAGCGTTGCATAGGTCGCTCGCTCCCACAGATACGCGTCGGGCGCGCGCTTCAGGTACCAGCGCGTGCCGATCCACAGCGCCGGGACACCGACGACGCAAGGCAGCGCGGCGACCGGGTTGACCCAGAAAGCGGCGCCGACGGTGAGGACCGTCGTGACCGCCGCGATCAGCGTCTCGGGAACGGCGAAGCGGATCGTCCGGGCCAGCGAGTCGACGTCGGCTGTCGTCCGCGAGATGAGGTCTCCGGTTCCGGCCCGCTCGACCGTCGAGAGCGGCAGGCCGAGCACGCGGCGCATGAAGTCCTCCCGGAGCTCCGCGAAGATCTCTTCGGCAAGGACGAACGAGGCGCGGCGCGCGAGCCAGGTCAGCACCGTCTGCGCGACGAGGAACGCGGCGAGCACCAGCACGAGCTTGTCGACGTACGCAGTCGTAGTCCCGTCCTCCACGGACTGCACCATGCGGCCGAGCACCGCCGGCCCGGCGAGGCCCGCTGTCGCCGCAGCGGCGTGCAGACCGACCATTCCGAGCAGCGCCGGTCGATGGTTGCCCGCCAGCATCCGCGCCTGGGCCCGGAGCTCCGGGCCGTCTGCGATCGGGAGCAGCTCGCTCACACGTCCACCCCGCGCGTGACCGTCTCGCGGTAGTCCGGGCGATCGTTGAGCAGCTCGCGGTGCGTGCCCTCCGCGACGACCCGGCCTCCGCGGACGAGGACGACCTTGTCGGCCTGGTCGAGCACGAGCGGGCTCGTCGTGACGATCACGGTCGTCCGGCCCGCGCGCGCATCCCGGAGCCGGCGCGCGATCCTCACCTCCGTATGGGCGTCGACGGCGCTCGTCGGCTCCACGAGGACGAGCACCTCGGGGTCGGCGAGGAGCGCACGGGCAAGGACGAGGCGCTGGCGCTGGCCCCCGGAGAATGACCGGCCCCGCTCGTCGATTTCGGCGTCGAGCCCCTCGGGCAGCGCGTCGAGGACGTCTTCTGCGTTCGCGACCGAGATCGCCCGGAGGATCTCCTCGTCGTCCGCGCGGCCCCAGGGGTCGAGCTCGGAGCGCAAGGTGCCCGCGAAGAGGACCGGGTCCGCCTCGCTGACGACGATCCGGCGACGCACGGCGTTCAGGCGCAGCTCCTCGAGCGGCGTCTCGCCGAGGAGCACGCCCTCCCCGCTCCCGAACCGCCCAAGCCGGTCCGCGATTGCCGTCGACTCCTGCGGCCAGGAGGACACGATGCAGGTCACCAAACCCGGCTCGACCACGAGGTCCGAGCGCTTGTCCAGGAGCGGAACGCCGGCCGGCGGCTCGTCCGCAGGAGACTCGGGGTCGGATACGTGCGGCTCCACGGTGAGCACCTGCAACATCTGCCGGGCGCCGACGTACGCGCGCGTGATCTTGTCCACCGCCTCCGCGGCGGTCCTCAGCGGGAGGACCAGGAACGCCGCGTAGCCGTAGAACGCGACGAGCTCGCCGACGTCGATCTGCCCTGACACGGCGTATCGCGCGCCGAGCCAGGTGACGAGCACGACGAAGATGCCCGGGACGAAGACCTGAGCAGCGTCGAGCGTGGACTGCGGAAGCGCGACGCGGACGCCGGCGAACCGGACCTCCTGCGACCGGTCGCGGTACCGGTCGTAGAACGCCTGCTCACCGCCGATCCCGCGGAGCACCCGCAGCCCGGCAGCGGTGTCGGCGCCGAGCGCAGTCAGCTTGCCGACCTCCTCGCGCTGGACCCGCTGCCGTGCCTGAAGCGGCTTGATCACGGTCCCGAGCAGGAGCACGAGCACCGGCACTCCGAGCAGGACGACGAGCCCGAGCACCACGGACGCCGAGAGCAGGATGAAGGCGACGACGACGTACGCGACGAGCGCGCCCGAGAGCCGCGCCGTGATGTCGAAGGCGCCGCCCGCGCGCATCGCGTCGTTGGAGACCGTCGCGACCACCTCGCCCGTCGAGAGACGGCCTCGCACGGCCGGGCCGGAGCGGGCCGAGTGGTGCGAGACGACCTGCGCCATCCGGAAGGACGCCTGGAGCCAGTTGAAGACTGCGTAGCGGTGGCGCATGATCCCGGCCCCCGCCTGGACGGCCCCGAGGGCCAGCAGCCCCAGCGCCCACGCCCCGAGCGCGCGGTTGTTCCCGTTCACGATCCCGGCCTCGATCGCCTGCCCGATCGCGAAGGGCATCAGGGCCTGGGCGACCATCCAGACGACGCCGAAGAAGACACCCGCCACGAGCGTCGGGACCTGGTGGCGTCCGACCCAGAGGAGGAGCCGCGCGGGCGAGCGCGTGTCCGGCACGCCCGGGTCCTCTTCGGGCAGGCGGACGACGCCGGTCCAGCGGCGCGGGGCGTCGACGGTTGCCGAGGAGGCCTGGTCCATGCGTCTGGCGGGATTCAGTCCCGCCCCGTGATCGTAGTCAGAGCCTCGAGCGCGCCCGCGCCCGGCTCCGGCTAGGCGGCCTTCACGCCTCTGACGATCGCGCCGTGCATGCCGTCGGCGACGTGGTGCGTGAACTCGACGGTCACGTCGACGAACCCCGCAGCCTCGAGGCCCGTGACGTACTCGCCTTCCGAGAGGGCGCCGGCGACGCACCCGACGTAGCTCCCCCGCTCGGCCCGCTCCTGTTGGCTTAGCCGGTCCTCGGCCACGACGTCCGAGACGCCGATCCGACCGCCCGGCTTCAGGACTCGCGCAATCTCGGCGAGCGCGGCCGCCTTGTCGGTCGAGAGGTTGATGACACAGTTGGAGATCACCACGTCGACCGAGCCGGCCGGAAGCGGGACGGCTTCGATCATGCCCTTGAGAAAGTGGACGTTGCGCACGCCCGCCTCGGCTGCGTTCCGCCGCGCCAGCGCGAGCATCTCGTCCGTCATGTCGACCCCGTACGCGGTGCCGGTGGGTCCCACCCGCTTCGCGGACAGGATCACGTCGATACCGCCGCCGGAGCCGAGGTCAAGGACGACCTCACCCGCTCGAAGCTCAGCGACCGCAGTCGGGTTGCCGCAGCCGAGCGAGGCGAGCGCGGCAGCCGCGGGAAGCTCGCCGCGCTGCTCGATCGTGTAGAGCCGCTCGCCGAAGGCGCCGTCCTCCCCGTCGCAGCCGGCGTTGCCGCAGCAGCCGCCGTCGTCGTTGCAGCCGCAACCGCCTCGATCGACCGACAGCGCCGCCTGCGCGTAGCGCTCGCGAACCTGCTCGCGCAAATCGTCCTGTGTTGTGCTCATCCAACGACCTCCGGGATTCGAACGAGGCCCTCGAGATTCGAGACCGCCTCGGGATTGAGACTGAAGTACGCCCACTTGCCGCGTTGCTCTCGATCGAGCAGCCCGGAAGCGGTCAGCTTTTTCAGGTGGTGGCTGACCGTCGCCTGGCTGAGGCCGAGGCCCGGTATGAACTCGCAGGCGCACACCGGCTCGTCCGCCTGGGCAAGCATGTTCACGATCCTCACGCGGGCGGGATCCGAGAGTGCCTTGAAGACCGCCGCAGTCGCCTCGACCTCCTCATCGTCGAGGGTCGGCGCGCCTAGGGGCCGGCAGCAGTCGATCGCATCGAGCGTTCTCATATCGATGTCCATCGTAACGATGTTCGTCGATATGTCAAGGCGAAAGAGAGGCCCCGACGGCGCGGGGCCTCTCGAGATCGCTACTCGGCTTCGGCTGCTGCCGGGACGCCGTGCGGCTCTTCGCCGTGCGCGCCCACGGCCTCACCGCGCGGGAGTGTGACAGCGACGACCGCGGAGGCGACGACAAAGATCGCCGCGACCAGGAAGGCGACGTTGTAACCGCCGTTCAGCGCCTCAATCGCGCTTTCGCCGGAATCGGCAAGGCTCTCGGTCCGAGCGTCCGCAATCGCGGCAAGCGCTGCGAGCCCGACGGCGCCGCCCATCATGAAGGCCGTGTTGACGACGCCAGAGGCCAGACCGGCCCGCTCCTGACCGACGCCGCTCATTGCGGCCAGGAGGATCGGGTTGAACCCGATGCCGGCGCCGAGGCTCGCCGCGAGCGTGGCCGGCAGGATGTCGACCAGCCAGTTGCCGTCCACCGGGACACGCGCGAACAGGAGGAGTCCGAGCGTCATCAGCCCGAGCCCGGTGATCAGCGGCGGCTTGATCCCGAAGCGCATGACCAGCCGGTCCGAGAGCAGGAGCGAAGACGCGCCCCACAGGACCGTGCCCGGGAGGTAGGCGAGGCCGACCTCCATCGGGCTGTAGCCCAGCACGAGCTGCATGTAGAGGGCGGACATGAAGAAGTAGCCGAACAGGCCGGCGGCCATCAGCGCGCCGACGATGTTCGCGGTCGAGACGCTGCGGTTCCGGAAGATGCCGAGCGGCATCAGCGGCGACGCGATCCGCGACTCGATCACCAGGAAGACGACCATCAGGGCCGCCGAGGCGCCGAGCATTCCGAGCGTCTGCGCCGAGGTCCACCCCTCCTCGTTGCCGTTGACGATCGCGTACACGGCGAGCATCAGCGAACCGGTGACCGTGATCGCTCCGGCGTAGTCCACGCGTCCGGTCGCCATCGCCTCCCCGTCGGCCGGCAGCAGCCGGAGCGTGAGCAGGAAGACCGCGATGCCCACGGGCAGGTTGACGAGGAAGATCCAGTTCCAGCTGAGGAGGTCCGTGAGGATCCCTCCGGCGAGCACGCCGATGATCCCGCCACCGGAGAGGACGAAGCCGAAGACGCCCATCGCCTTCGCGCGGTCGGCCTGCTCGGTGAAGAGCATCATCAGCAGCGAGAGCGCGACCGCAGAGACGACTGCGCCGCCGACTCCCTGCACCGCGCGCGCCGCGATCAGGAATCCCTGCGACGACGCGACGCCGCACGCGAGCGAGGCGGCGGTGAAGAGCGCGATGCCGGAGAGGAACATCCGCCGGTGCCCGAACAGGTCGCCCAGCCGGCCGCCCAGCAGCAGGAAGCCGCCGAACGTCAGCAGGTACGCGTTCACGACCCAGGCGAGCGAGGTCTGCGAGAACCCGAGGTCGTCCCGGATCGACGGCAGCGCGACGTTCACGATCGTGCCGTCCAGGACGATCATCAGATCGCCGAGGCAGAGGACGTACAGGGCGAGCCATCGTCGTCGCATGTCCAGATTGGTCATGAAGCCGTTCCTTTCGGCGGTGTCGTCGTGTTCACAGGCTTAAGACGGGACAACGCATCGGAACTCATCGGTCATCCCGCGATGAGTTTTGGCGGGGCACTCGGTCTTAGGAGCAATGGGCGCAACCGCGCCAAGGACCGTCGGCCTCGCGATTCGCGGCCCGATCACGCGCGCCGACCTGTCCGGTCTGTGCGACCGCGTCTGCGCGTTTCTCGGTGAGGCCGCCGGAGGCGTCGTCCTCTGCGACGTCCACGGCGTGGAGCCGGACGCCGTGACGGTCGATGCGCTCTGCCGGCTCCAGCTCGGCGCGCGGAGGCACGGGTGCGAGGTGCGGCTCCGCCACGCGTCGCGCGAGCTCCTCGAGCTCGTGGAGTTCATGGGCCTGGCGGACGTCCTGCCCGACTGAGCCGCGAACCGCGAGGGACTGTCCCTCGGACCCGGCTCGCGGGGCCATGGAGTTCGTGACGAAAGTGCGCCGAGTCTCGCCCACGTGGTCGTCCAGGCCGAGACCGAGCGACACTGCCCGCAGCTGCTGCCGGTGGTGGCTGTCCTGCTTGGACGACCCACCCGGTCGGTGGCGGTTGGACCGAGACCGCGCTAGGACTCGAGTCGGGGCGGCAGGCCGAACAGCGGGAAGACCGTGTCGGTGTCGAGGAAGAACGTGAGCTCGGCGATGCCGCCGTCCTGGATCTCGACGACCTGGAGCGCCCACGCCTCGTAGCCGCCGCCCGGGCTCGGCTTGTACTGCCCGAACGCGGGCGAGCCGTTGGCCGAGACCGTCGGAATGACACGGGAGCCCTTGCAGGCGATGCCCGGGCCCCACCACCAGGCGAAGATGTCGTCGCGGCCGCGCAGCCACATGTCGAACGGCGGCATCGACTGGGTCGCGTCCTCCCGGATCAGCGACGTCAGCGCGTCCATGTCGTAGTCCTCGAACGCCCGGACGTACCGGGCGAGCAGCTCGGCGTCCGCCTCGTCGACCGAGGCCGGCGTCTCCGTCGCGCTCACCTTGCTCGCCTCCAGCGTGGCGCGGGCCCGCTGGAGCGCGCTGTTCACCGACGCGACACTCGTCTCGAGCAGCTCCGCGACCTCGCTCGCCTTCCAGCGCAGCACCTCGCAGAGGATCAACACCGCGCGCTGCCGTGGAGGAAGATGCTGGAGCGCCGCGACGAAGGCGAGGCGGATCGTCTCGCGCGTCTCCGTCACGGCGGCGGGATCGCTGCCGGCCGCGATCCGGCTGTCGGGAATCGGCTCGACCCAGGTCACCTCCGGAAGGACGTTGAGGCTGGACTCGACCGGCTCCCGCGAGGGGCCGAGATCCATCGGCCGGGCACGACGCTCGCGCCCGTTGAGCATGTCGAGGCAGACGTTCGTCGCGATCCGGTACAGCCAGGACCGCAGCGCCGACCGTCCCTCGAACCGGCTGAAGCCGCGCCAGGCGCGGAGCATCGTCTCCTGCACAGCGTCTTCCGCCTCGAACGGCGAGGCGAGCATGCGGTAGCAGTACGCCGTCAGCTCTCCGCGGTGCTGCTCGAGCTGGAGCTCGAGCTCGGTGGCGGCAGGAGTGGCCACGTCGGCCATCCTAGGCGCTCGACCCGAGGTGGCCGCCTCAGCAGCGGCGGAGCTTCGAGCAAGCCTTTTCGATGCGGACGGCGAAGTTGATGTTCTGGCCGCCGCCGGAGACGAGGACACCTACGACGCGTCCCTTCCGGTCGAGCGCAGGGCCGCCCGAGTTTCCGGGGTTCGCGGCGGCGTCGGTCTGGACCGTCTTCGGCGTCACGCGGCTCACGATCCCGGTCGTGACCGTGCCGCCGAGCCCATAAGGGCTGCCGACGAGGAGCAGCCGGTCGCCCACCTTCGGCTTCGCCCGGAGCCGCTTCTGCCAGAGGGGCTTGGCACCGTCGGGCCGGCCCTCGACGAGGACGAGCGCAAGGTCGTTCTTCGGATCGCGGCGGACGACGTCGCCGTCCCACGTGCCCTGCTTCTTCTGGAGGACGACGGCGCCGTTCCACCCGTCCACGACGTGGTTGGCGGTCACGAAGAACGTCCCCTCTGCAGTCCGCCACGCCGCGAACGCCGTGCCGATGCTCCGGCCGGCGACGACCGTGAAGACGCTCTTCTTGGCGCGCCCGGCGAGCCCGGTCACCCGAAGCTCTCGCTCGGTCGACTTGATCCTCCCGGCGAGCTTGTCGTTGTCCTTGTGCACGAGGCCGAGCTCACGTTCGATGCGCTGCGCCTTGAGCTGGGCGACGTTCGCCGCGTCCAGCGCGCTCTGCTGCCGCACGAACGACATGACCGCGATCACGATCGCGAGCACGGCGAGCACCAGTGGAATCCACGGGCTGCGCAGCCACGTTCCGCGGGCCGAGTAGTCGTAGTCGTCGTAACTCATGGGCGGCTGGCTTTCGTATCGCCCGAGGCCGAGTAAGCGCCATCCCCCGGGTGAGTGACGGTCGCTCCGGGCACGCACGCGACAAGGCGCCTAGACTCGCGTTTACCGATCTGAGAGGAGGAACGAGCCAATGTGTCTCCCCGGAACCGTCGAAGTCGTTCGCGGACAGGTCGAGCAGAAGAGCCCAGGCGGTATCGACCGCCGCACGGCCGTCCTGACAGGCGTCGGAGCAGCCGTTGCCGCCGCCTTCCCCGGCCTCGCGTCCGCAGGGCGTCCCTCGCACCACCACGGAAAGAAGCGGCTGCAGGACCTCACGCATGTCTTCACGGAGGGCTTCCCGGTCTTCTCGTTCGACCCCCCGTCGAGGGAGACCCTCGTCACGATCCCCACCGGCGGGTTCTACGCGCAGCAGTGGACCTTCGGTGAGCACTCCGGAACCCATATGGACGCTCCCGGCCACTTCGTTCCGGGAGGCAGGTTCTCGCCGGAGATCACGCTGGAGGAGCTGCTCGTGCCGATCGTCGTGGTCGACATCTCGCGGCGCGCCGAGCGGGATCCGGACGCGATGCTGACCGTCGACGACCTCCGCCGGTTCGAGCGGCGCCACGGGCGCATCCCTGACGGGTCGATCGTGTGCATGGATTCCGGCTGGGCCGACAAGGTCGACGACCCACTGGAGTTCAAGGGCGGTCCCGCCTTTCCCGACTACCACTTCCCGGGCTTCAGCGCCGAAGCCGCCATGTGGCTCGCCGAGCGCCGGGACGTGACGGGCATCGGCGTCGACACGATGAGCCTCGACCCGGGCAACTCGACGACGTTCCCGGTCCACGTCGACTTCCTCGCGACCGACCGGTATGGACTGGAGAACCTGAACAACCTGGACAGGATCCCGCCCAAAGGTGCCGTCGCCTACGTCGGCTTGATCCCGTGGGAGGAGGGCTCGGGCGGGCCTTGCAGGGTGATAGCGAGCTGGTAGCGCTGTAAGCGACTCGCGTCTACGGCAGGGCCAGCAGAGGCGCGTAGTTGGATCTGAAGATGCGCTCGGCGGCCAGCCGCAGCGTGAGATTCCGAACGGCCGCGGGCAGGCTCCTCGTCCGGTCCCGGCGATGGGTCTGCTCCTGGACGAAGGCGACCCGCGCGTGGCGTCGCTTCTCGTAGGCAGCGAGCGCCTCTTCGACGGGTTGGTCAGCGGTCAGCACCTCGGCGAGTACGAGCGCATCCTCGACCGCCATGGCCACGCCCTGTGCCATGTTCGGCGAGCTGGCGTGAGCGGCGTCGCCGACGAGGACCGTACGACCAGCTCTCCAGGCTGGAGGCACCACCTCCTCGATCGGCGCGAAGTGCGCCACCCTGGCGCCTTCGAGCAGGCGCGGGACCGGGTCGGCGAAGTCGGCGAACAACTCGCGCCAGTCTCCGTTCGCAACGTTGGCCGGGTCGCGAGTGTTGATGTCCGCGTAGCAGTAGACGACCCCGTCGCCGAGCGCCACGGTGAGGAAGCTGCGGCCTCGGCCCAGCATGACGGTCCAGTCGCTCAGCTCCGGAAAGCCGTCGGAGACGAAACGCCACGACGCCTGTCCGACGTAGCCGGCATCCGGGCCGCCCAGGGCAAGCTCACGCACCTTCGAGCGGATGCCGTCCGCGCCGACGACCAGGTCGTATGTGCCGCTCGAGCCGTCGGTGAATGTCACTTGCGGAGACTCGCCGTCCTCAATGCGGTTCACGGACGTGCCGAGCCGGACAGGTACGTCGGCAGTCGCCTCGCGCAGCAGCTCGTGGAGGGCTTCGCGATGGATCGCGACGCACTCGCCGACGCTGCTCCAGATTCGGTCGAGCTCGATGTCCGCCAGGGCGCGGCCGCGATGGTCGAGGAAGCGCTGATGCCCGATCTGGTTCGCATGGGCAGCCACCGCAGGCCCGATGCCGAGCCCGTCCAGCGCACGAACGGCGTTCGCCGGCAGGTACATGCCGGCGCCGCTCGGTTCCCACTCGGCGACCCGCTCGACGACCTCAGGCGTGACACCGCGCTGCTTAAGGGCGCGGGCCAGCGCGAGACCGGCGATGCCGGCGCCGACGATCAGAACACGGAGATCAGGCGCTCGTATCAAGGACTGATGTTCCGGTTTGCCCGGAACAGGTTGTCCGGGTCGTACGCCCTCTTGATCTCGACGAGGCGGTCCCAGTTCGCGCCGTACGTCGCCCGGACGCGCTCCTCGCCCTCCTCCGCAGTCTGGAAGTTGATGTACGTGCGACCGGTCGAGAACGGTCGGACACGCGCCCAACCGTCACGAACCCACTGGCTGAAGGCGTCGGCGCTCGGCGTGCCGGCCTCCCACATGCCGTTCACGCCCATGACATACCGCGCATCACGGTTGCCGACGGCTCCGTCGTCTTCGTCGCGCTCGTTGAGCGCGCCGCCGAGCTGAAGGAAGCCCACCTGGGCTTCGGGGATCTGGCACTCGGCGAACACGTCCCGTACCGCCTCCAGCAAGCCGTCGCTCAACTCCGAAACGTACTCCGTCTTCCAGTAGTAGTGGGCGCCCTTGGGCTCGCTCTCGTCGAGAAACGACTGCTGCTGCGTGTACGGCCACTCCTGCAGCTGGTCGACGAGGGGCTCGCCGATTGCCCGGATGGGCGCGAGGACTTCCTCGGTCTTGGCGAGGTCACCGCTGTAGCAGAGGACCATGGTGCAGCACTTGCGGCCGTGCCACTCCGGAGGGACGAAGGGCAGCGGAGGCGCATGGAGGAGGACCATCCAGACGGCAAGCTCCCTGGGCGACTCTGAGGTGATCCTCCGGTACGCGCGAAGGATCTCGTCGGCCCGCTCGAAGGGCCACGCGATCAAGCCGCCGAAGACGGTCGGGCCCACCTCGTGGAGACGCAGCGTGAACCGAGTGACGACACCGAAGTTGCCGCCGCCGCCCCTGACCGCCCAGAAGAGATCGGCGTGCTCGTCGCGGCCGGCGGTGCGGATCTCGCCGTCCGCGGTCACGATTTCGACCTCCTCGAGATTGTCGGCCGTCCAGCCGAAGCGGCGCGTCAGGTAGCCGAGGCCGCCGCCGAGCGTGAGCCCGGCGACGCCGACCTCGGAGATGAATCCGAGCACTGTCGCCAGCCCGTGCTCCTGCGTAGCCCGGTCGACGTCCTGGAGCAGGCAGCCCGGCCCGACGTGCGCGAGCCTGGCCTCCGAGTCGACGGCGATCTCGCGCATCCGCGACATGTCGAGCGTCAGGCCGTCCTCGGCGATCGAAGTTCCGGCGATGTTGTGACCACCGCCCTTGATGCTGAGCCGGAGCCCGTGGTCGCGCGCGAACCCGATGGCCGTTGCGACGTCGCGAGCGGACACCGGCTGGACGACGAGCGCCGGCAGCGCGGCCACCATGCCGTTCCAGACCAGCACGGCCTCGTCCCAGCCTTGATTGCCCGGCTGGAGCAGCGAGCCCTCGATCCGCGAGTCGAGGTCATCGACGTGGCCGGGCATCAGGTTGACTCGTCCGCCTTCGAGCGTGGCGATGTCGATCGTGCTCGTGCTCATGCTGCGCGTCTCCTTTTGGTCGTGATGGAGACAGGCTGCGCGGCACGGAGGCGTCTCGCATCGGCGCAACCACCCAACTTCGGCCCACGACGACGTGGGTAGTTTCCGCCTACCGGAGAGCGCTCAGACGAGCTTCTGCTCGTACGCGTAGGCCGTGGCCGCAGCGCGCGACGAGACATCGAGCTTGCGGAAGATGTTGCTGATGTGCCGGTCCACCGTCCTCTGACTCACGACCAGCTCGGCGGCGATCGATTTGTTGGTCTTCCCGGCGGCGACCTGACGCAGCACCTCCAGCTCACGCGACGTCAGACCGTGAGCATCCAGGGACGCGGGGTCGAGAGCGTCGAGGCGGGCGAGATCCGGCGCCGCTCCCAGCTCTGCGAAGACGGAGCGCGCAGCCTCCAGCTCCAGCGCGGCGGTGTCGTCGTCGCCGAGCGCGCGACAGGCGAGCCCGATGAGCACGCGGGCGCGGGCGACCTCGTAGGGCGCCTCGAGCTCGTGCCACAGCCGCCAGGCACGACGCAGCGCGACCAGAGCAGACTGCGGATCACCTTCGAGGTCGACTGCTCCGCGAGCCTGCTCGACCATCGCCGCCAGCATGCCGCTGTCGTAGCTCTCGGCGATGTCGCCGAGCTCGCTGCAAGCCTCGCGCGCGTCCTCCGGGTCGCCGGCTGCGAGAACGATCTCAACGTAGGCCGCCAGCAGCCCCGCCCGCTTCATCGGCTCGGAGACCTCGCCGGCCGCCCGTCGGATCGCGGCCGCCGCGACATCGGTTCGGCCCTGTGCCAGCCGCAACTGGGCGAGCCCCGGCTGAGGCTCCCAGCCCCAGCGGCTCGCCTCTCGATATGCCTCCTCGGCCGCCTCGAAGTCGCCCTGCAGGCGAAGCAGCTCGCCCTCCCGGTAGTGGGCGAGGCCCGCGGCGGAATTCATCGTCTCCACCAATCGTCGACTCGCGCGCCGCGCCTCTTGCAGTGCGTGGGACCACGCACCGTCGAGCTGCATGATCTCGGCGCGGTGCACCAGGCAGCGGCCGGTGAAGGCAACGAGGCCGGGCTGGTCCGCGCACCACCGAGTCAGCGCTGCCGTCCACTCCCGAGCCCGGCGGACCTCGTACACCTCTTGACAGGTGAGAATCACGGCGCAATAGACGATCCCGGTCAGGATCGGCGACAGCTCCCCGGTCGTGACCGCGACCATCGCCTCGTCCAGCAGTGCAAGACCCTCATCGACCCGCCCCTGCTTGATCAGCATCGCGCCCCGCGAGTACAGGGAGAACGCGACCAGGTCCGCGTCGCCGAAGCGCTGGCCGATCTCCGCAGCGGACGCCGCAGCGTCGGCCGCAGCCACGTAGTCACCCGCAGCCTCGTGCTGGAACATCAGGGGCATCAACATCCAACCGCGCTCCACACAGTCGCGCCCGTAGCTTTCGATCAGCCGTTGCGCGCGGCCGAACCACCCCGTCGCAACGCCCATCTCACCCCGGAGAGCGCGCGTCGTTCCGATCCAACCCGCGCAACGCGCGGCGCGCAGAGGCTCATCCGCCTCGACGTACGCCTGGTGAGCGCGCTCGAGAGCTCTCAGGTACTCGTCGTCGCGGCCGAGCATGTAGGCCGACGTCGACAGGAGCTCGAGGTCCTCCGCCCCCAGCGGGCTCGACTCGTCGGCCCGTACGAAGCCTTCGTAGGCGTCCAGCCACACGCGTGCTTCGTACGACCGGCGGGCACCCTCGACTTGCCCCGTTCGCACAGCTTCCGTATCTCCCCTGGCCCGAGCGGGGGACATCCGAAGCACTCTAGGCGAGCGCGCTCGCTTGACCGCTGGAGCGGGACCTGCTGGGGTGCCTCCGGCAATCCTGCGGAAAGGGGAGTCTCTTGAAGAGAACTGTGTTGTTCGGTGCGCTCGTCGCCGTCCTTGCGGCGCTCGGCGCTCCTGCTGCGGTGGGCCATCACGATCCGGGCGGCGTGGTCGTCGGTGGTCTGTTCAACCCGCGCGGTATTGACGTCAGCCCACGCGGAAACTTGTTCGTCGCCGAGTCGGGCTCCGGGGAGATCACGAAGATCCGGCTGAGAGGGAGGCATGCACCGAAGGTCTCGACCTTCGCCACGCTGCCGACCTTGCCGGGCGGCCCCGAGGACGACCCGCCCGCGCTCGGACCGGTCGAGGTGGTCGTCTCGGGCTCCGGCAAGAAGTACGTCCTCATGAGCGGCCCGCCCCGTGGAGGAATCCAAGGGTTCGCCCAGCTCCTCCAGGTGCGCCGCAACGGCTCGACCCGAGAGATCGCGGACATCGCCGACTACCAGGCGGACGACCCCGATCCATACGACACGGCCGTACCTGCCTTCCCGGAGGAGTCGAACCCGAACGGGCTGGCTGTCCTGGGGCACGACAAGTTCCTCGTCGCGGACGCCGCGAACAACGACCTGTTGCTCGTCGACGCGAAGCGGCACAAGATCACGACGGTCGCTCGCTTCAAGCCGACGATGGTGCCGCACCCGTTCGCTCCGCCCCCCGCGCTGTTCGCGGCCGAGGCGGTCCCTACGGCGGTCGCGGTCGGCCCGGACGGTGCCTGGTACGTCTCACAGCTGGTGGGCTTCCCGTTCACAAAGGGCTCGGCGCGGATCTTCCGGATCCACCCCGGCAGCGAGGAAGCGACCTGCGATCCCGCGGCGCCGAACTGGCGCTGCCGCAGCGTCGCCTCAGGATTCACGAACGTGATCGACCTCGCGTTCGGGCGTCACGGGACGATGTATGTGCTCGAGATCGTCAAGGAGGGCCTGCTCTCGACCGAGGGCCCCAACCCCGGCCCGCCGATCGGCGCGCTCTGGCGCGTGAAGCGCGGGACGAAGACGGAGCTCGTGCCGGGAACGCTGCTCTTCCCCGGCGGAGTCGCGGTCGCCCGCGACGGTGACCTCTACGTCACGACCGGTGCGGTGTTCGGCCCAGGCGCCGGCACCGTCGTCCGAGTGAACGACTAGCTCGAAACCGGAGGTGGCCGGGCACTCCCGGCCACCTCCGCGCTCCTCCGAGCTTGCCTTGCGAACATATGTTCGCTTTCATCTGCCGTGTGCAGCTCGCGCTCGATGCTCTCGACCGGCTCGTAGACACACTGGAGGAACGCGGCCCGCTGTCGGCAGTCGAGGCGGCCCGCTCCCTCTTCGCGACCTCCACGATCTCCGAGGGGCTCGCCTGCTCGCTGCTGGCGGAGGTGACCGCGGGCGACAGCCGGCTCGTCGCCGCCGGCGCCACCGTCTCCCTCGCCGGAACGCGAGCCGATCCACTGTTGGAAGAAGCCGAGTTCGTCGTCTTCGACCTCGAGACGACCGGGCTCTCGGCCGCCCGCGACCGCATCTGCGAGATCGGGGCCGTTCGCGTCCGGGCGCTCGAACCGGTCGAGACCTTTCAGTCGCTGGTGAATCCGGGAGTGAAGCTCCCGGAACAGGTGGCCCGGCTCACCGGCTTGCGCGAACAGGAGCTGAGGCACGCGCCGTCCGTCTCGACCGTTCTCCGCCGCTTCCTCTCCTTCGCGGGCGACGCGCTGCTCGTCGCCCACAACGCCCGGTTCGACCAGCGCTTCCTCGAGCGGCAGCTGCTCTTCGCTCACGGCCGGCGCCTGTCGGAGCCGCCGCTGTGCACCGCGGCGCTCGCCCGTCGGCTGCTCGCGGGCCGCCGGCGCCGCGTCGGGCTCGCCTCGCTCGCCGACTTCTTCGGCGTCCCGACCAGGCCCTGCCATCGGGCACTGCCCGATGCCGAGGCGACCGCCCAGGTGCTGGTGCACCTGATCGGGCTGGCGCAGGAGCTCGGCGCGCGGCGGCTCTCCGAGCTCCACGTTCTCGCGGCGCCTCGCAAGCGCCGGGTCTACGACAAGCGGTCCCTCGCCCGCGGCGCGCCCACCCGGCCCGGCGTGTATCTCTTTCGCGACCGCCACGAGCAGGTGCTGTACGTCGGTCGTGCCCGCGACCTGCGCGCTCGCCTCCGCTCCTACTTCCGAAGCGAAGGCCAGCGGCCGTCGGTCGAGGCCGCGCTGCTGGCGCTCCACCGCATCGAGTGGCGCGTCCTGGGCTCCGAGCTCGAGGCCGCCCTCGAGGAAGTCCGGCTGATCCGCGAGCTCCAGCCGCCGGCCAATTCCCGCAGCCGCCGGAAGGAGCACGGCGTCTACCTCAAGCGCCGCGGCGAGGACTTCGTCGTGAGCAAGACCGCGACCCCGCTCGGCCCGATCGGCAGCCGCCGAAAAGCGTCGCTCGCGGCCCGCGCGCTTGCCTTAAGCACGACCGAGGAGCTCGACGACCTCCTCCGGGACGGGCCGCTGCCGCGACTCCAAGCGCGCCTCTCGCACCTGTCCGAGTCCCTCCGCTACGAGGAGGCAGCCCGGCTTCGCGATCGCATCGAGGCGCTCGAGCACGTCCTCGACCGTCTGCGCCGACTGGAGCGGCTGCGTGCTCTCGAGGTCTGCCTGATCGCTCCGGCGGTCGATCAGGGCTGGCGGAAGGCCTTCTTCGTCTGCGGCGGTGAGGTTTGCGCCGTTCGCTCGCTGCCTCCCGGTGGGGGAGCGCGCCTCGAGGTCGATGCCGGGCTTGCGCTCTGCCGAACCGCCCGCGAGCGCACCGGAGACACCCTCGCGCCCCACCAGGCGGAAGACCTCCTTCTCCTCGACGGTTTCGTTCGCCGTCCGCCGCCGGAGCTCGCGGTGCTGCCGCTCGACTCCGGGCGGATCACCGCGCACCTCGCGGGCAGCCGGCTTCGCAGGGCTGCGTGACAGTCGGGTCTTCTAGGCGTCGGAGCCCGGCGCCAAGATTGCTTCGAGCCGCTCGAGGCTTGCGGCCGGCCACAGGACCTTCCTGTCGTAGTAGACCTCGAAGGCCGGCACCGAGTCCGGGAGCGTCACCCAGCTGAGCTTGGACTTGGTGAAGATGTGGACGTCCGGCGTGACCGTCCACGGCTGATCGAGCGTTCCACCGCGAACGAACAGCACCTCGGGACGGCCGTACTCGCTGTAGACCGCAACCTGGCAGGTCGGACAGCGATAGATCCGCTGCTTGCTGCCGTCGTCGCGGGGCACGTCCACCGGTTGCGGGGCTGCCGCGAGCAGCTCCACACGGTCGGCCTCGATCAGCAGGTTGATGACGAAGGCGCTCCCGGTCTGCCGCTGGCAACTCAGGCAGTGACAGCAGTTCGTGAAGAGCGGATCCGACGTAAGCCGGTAGCGAACCGCTCCACAAGCGCAACCACCCTCACGCGCGACGCTCGTCACGTCGACAATCATGCAGACCGTGACCGGTTACGTGCACGGCTACGGGACGCCCGAGCAGGAGCGGCTCGTGGAGCAGGCGGAGCACTGGCGCCACCGGCTGATCCGCGACGGCACGCAGCTCGAGCCCGGCACGCGCTTGCTCGAGGTGGGGTGCGGCGTGGGCGCCGTGCTCGCGGTACTCGGCCAGGAGTTCCCCGGCGTCAGCCTGACCGGCGTCGACATCGAGCCCAAGCAGCTCGACTACGCCCGCGGGCACCTCGAGCGGGCCGGAGTCGACGCCACCTTGCTCCAGGCCGATGCGCTCGAGCTCCCGTTCGAGGACGAGTCGTTCGACCACGTCTGGATGATGTGGTTCCTCGAGCACGTCGCCGATCCGCCCGCCGTGCTGCGCGAGGCCCGACGCGTGCTCGCCCCGGGCGGCGCGATCACCGCGATCGAAGTCGACTACTCGACCGTCCGCGCCGAGCCGTCCACGGACGCACTCGAGGCGCTGTTCCGCTCGATGGTCGAGGGCATGGCTGCCTCGGGCTGGAGCGACGCCGGCACACGGCTGCCAGGCTGGCTCCGCGAGGCCGGGTTCCGTGAGGTCGAGGAGGGCGAGCGCACATTCTGGTGGCAGGATCCCGATCTGTCCGGCCAGGCGAATTACGCGGCCGACGTGGTGGAGAGCGCGCTTGCGCAGCAGCCCGGCGCCGAAGAGGAGGAGTTGCGCGCGGGGCTTGAGGACCTGCGCAGCCTCGCGGGCCACCCCGGTGCAGGGCTCGGCTGGACCCTGCACAAGTCAACTGCGGTCCGCTAGTGCCAGGCCCTTCGAGCTACGACGCGATCGTGATCGGGGCCGGCCACAACGGGCTGGTGACCGCGTGCTACCTGGCCCGCGCCGGCCGGCGGGTACTGGTGCTCGAGCGGCGTCACGTCGTCGGCGGCGCCTGCGTCACCGAGGAGACCTTTCCGGGCTACAAGGTCTCCACAGCCGCGTACGTCAACAGCCTCTTCCACACGGCGATCGTCCGCGACCTGAGGCTGGCTTCCTACGGCTACGAGATCCTCCCCCGCGACCCCTCGTCGTTCACGCCGTTCGCCGACGGGCGCTCGCTGACGATGGGCCCAGACGCCGACCTCACTCGCAGGGAGATCGCCAAGTTCAGCGCGCGCGACGCCGAGCGCTATCCGCAGTACGAGGCGATGCTCGAGCGCGTCGCGGCGGTGGTCGAGCCGACGCTGACGATGGCGCCGCCGGATCTGCTGCACCCGCGCCTCACGCGACCTCCGGACGCTGCTCTCGCTGGGACGGTCGTTTCGGCGGCTGGGAGACGCGGCCGGCGAGGCGGTCGAGATCCTCACCGGCGCGGCGCGGCCGATCCTCGACCGCTGGTTCGAATCGGAGGAGCTGAAGGGGACGCTGGCGACCGACGCGGTCATCGGGGCGATGGCGGCCCCCTCGATGCCGGGAACCGCGTACGTGCTGTTCCACCACGTGATGGGCGAGAGCGGCGGCGCGCGAGGTGTCTGGGCGTACGTCCGCGGCGGCATGGGCGGGCTCACGCAGGCGCTGGCGTCGGCCGCCCGCGACCTCGCTGTCGACATTCGCTGCGAGGCCGAGGTGGAGCGCATCCTCGTGCGCGACGGCCGGGCTGTCGGCGTGGCGCTCGCCGAGGGCGACGAGTACCACGCCCCGGTCGTGGCGAGCAACGCCGACGCCAACGTGACGTTCCTGCGGCTGCTCGACCGGAGCACACTTCCGGAGGCGTTCGTTGCCGACGTCGAGCGGATCAGCTACGCAAGCGCTTCGCTCAAGATCAACGTCGCTCTGGCGGAGCTGCCGGACTTCCAAGCGCTACCGGGCACCGAGCCGGGCCCTCAGCACCGCGGCACCATCCACCTCTGTCCCGACCAGGACTACATCGAGCGCGCTTTCGACGACGCCAAGTACGGCCGGCCCTCTGCGGAGCCCGTGCTCGAGTGCACGATCCCGTCGGCCGTCGACCCGACCGTGGCGCCGCCCGGCCGCCACCTGATGTCGATGTTCGTCCAGTACGCGCCGTACGACCTCCGCGAGGGGTCCTGGGACGACCAGCGCGACACGTTCGCCGACCGCTGCTTCGACCTGGTGAACGACTACGCACCGAACTTCAAGGACGCCGTCCTCGACCGGCAGGTGCTGGCGCCACCCGACCTCGAGCGGGTCTTCAACCTCACCGGCGGCAACATCTTCCAGGGCGCGATGACTCCCAGCCAGCTCTTCGCCTTCCGACCGGTGCCCGGCTACGCCCGCTACCGGACGCCGGTCGCCGGCCTCTACCTGTGCGGCGCCGCCGCCCACCCAGGCGGCGGCGTCATGGGCACGCCCGGCCTCAACGCCGCCCGCGAGATCCTGGGCAAGCGCCGGCTACGCGCGTCGGTCTAGGCAAACCCGGCCGCATCGTCGTCTCCTACTCTCTTGGAGTGGTGCCGGAGACGCAGTACGCGAAAAAGGGCGACGCGCACATTGCGTACCAGATCGTCGGCGAGGGCAACCCGCACGACATCGTGCTCGTCTCCACGTGGTTCAGCCATGTCGAGGCTCGGTGGGATCTGCCGGGCTATGCGCACTATCTGAGCCGCCTCGCCTCGTTCAGCAGGCTGGTCTCGTTCGACAAGTACGGAATCGGCCTGTCCGATCCGATCCCGTCCAGGGAGCTACCCCCGCTAGAGGACTGGATGGACGACGTGTCCGCAGTCATGGATGCCGTCGGTCTCGAGCGTGCCGTGATCGCCGGCGCGGGCGAGGCCTCGCCGATGGCAGAGCTCTTCGCCGCCACGTATCCCGAGCGTACGAGCGCACTCGTCCTGATGAACGCGACCGCGCGCATCTCAGCAGCGCCGGGATACGAGATCGGCGCACCGCCGGAAGTGCAGGAGGGCCTCGTCTCGATGGTCGAGCAGACGTGGGGTCGCGGCGACATCATCGCTGCGATCAATCCGAGCCTCGCCGGCGATACCGCTGCCGTGGAAGCCTGGGGACGCTTCCTTCGCCTCTCCGCCAGCCCGGCAACGGCTGCGGCCGTCATGCGCATGCTTTTCGAGCTCGACGTACGGGACGTCCTTCCGTCGATCAGGGTGCCCACGCTCGTCGTCCACCGCCGGGACAACCCGATCGTCACCGTCGACCAGGGACGGTATGTCGCGGAGCACATCGACGGCGCGATCTTCGTCGCGGTGCCGGGCGCTGACTACGGGCTGGGAGTTGGCGACATCGACGTCCTCATCGACGAGGTGGAGGAGTTCCTCACGGGCTCCCGGCCGGCGCACGCCACCGACCGTGTCCTCGCCACCGTGCTGTTCACGGACATCGTCGACTCCACCCCACGGGCGGTCGAGCTAGGCGACGCCCGGTGGCGGGAGCTGCTCGAGCGGCACGACGAGCTGTCGGCGACCGAGGTCGCTCGCTTCGGCGGAACGATCTCCGACTTCGCGGGTGACGGGCTGCTCGCAACCTTCGACGGCCCGGCGCGCGCCGTTCGCTGCGCGTTCGCCCTCCGGGACCGCCTGCGAACGCTCGACCTGGACATGCGCGCCGGTCTCCACACGGGCGAGGTGGAGCGACGCAGTGGCGGGATCGCCGGGATCGGCGTGCATATCGCCGCTCGTGTGAACGGGCTCGCCGGGGCAGGCGAAGTGCTCGTCTCCCGGACGGTGAGGGATCTCGTCACGGGCTCGGGCCTCACGTTTGTCGAGCGCGGCAGCCACGCCTTGAAAGGCGTTCCCGATCAGTGGGAGATCCTCGAAGCAATCGAGTGACGATGCCGAGCGTAGAAGGCGACGAGGCCCTCGGCCATGCCTCGAGGCTTCTGGACATGCAGCAGGTGCGTCGCGCCGGGAAGATCGAACGGCTCGACGTCCGGAAGCCAGGAGAGCAGCACCTCTCGTCGCTCTGGAAAGGTCGGAGCGGTGTTTTCCCCGAGAACGGCGAGGACAGGTTGGGTGATGCGACTCGCGTCCTCCTGAGTGAACGACCAGTGCTGCAGGGCGGGCAGCTCCTGGGTGAAGAACGCGTCCGCATCGGCGACGGCGTCCTCGAAGGCGCCCGGCAGCCCCTCGTCCAGCCGGCGACGGTAGCCGGATCCGAACACTCCCTCGAAGAACGTGTCGACTCCACCGGCCGGGTCGCCGGCGCGATACCGCTGGACCGCGGGCTCGACGAACTCGCGGAGGAACGCTGCTTGCACCTCGGTGGGCGGAACCGGCCGCGCCGCTTCCATGAGGACGAGGGTGTGAACCGCCTCCGGGAAGTCGAGGGCCAGCTGCAGCGCGATCACCGCGCTCGAGGAGTGGCCCACGATGTGGGCACGCTCGATGCCGAGATGACGCATGAGGAGACTGCAATGCTCGGCATGGTCGGCGATGCTGATCGGCCCTTCGATCGGGCTGCTGCCTCCGAATCCGGCGCGGTGGTAGCTGAGCAGCCGGTAGTGGTCGGCAAGCGCGGGCTCCCCTAAGAGCGGCTCGGCCCAGGTGACGCCCACACCCCAGTGGATCAGCACGACTGGCTCGCCTGATCCGTGGAGCTCGTAGTCGAGCTCGAGACCGTCGACGGCCGCCCGCTTCATCTCCTTCAAGAACGTCCTCCGTTCTGAAGCTCGCTCACCACGACATATTCGGTGAACACTCGTGTATCAGTATCGCGCCCTGGCGGGTCTGTCAAGTATTCATGTAACACTACTGTTACATGAAGGAGCGCACCTATCGGCAGACCAGGCGCGCACAGGCGAGCACGGAGACGCGAGGGCGCATCGTCGACGCGGCGATTCGACTCCACATGACTGTCGGGCCGGCAAGGACAACGATCAGCGCGATCGCCGAGCAGGCAGGGGTCGAGCGGCTGACCGTCTATCGACACTTCCCGCGGGAGGAGCTGCTGCGCGCCTGCGTCACGCAGGGGTGGGAGAGCTTTCCGCCACCAGATCACCGAGCGTGGGCGAAGATCACCGATCCCGAACGACGGCTCCGAACTGCCCTTACCGAGCTCTATGGGTATTACGGCAGCGTCGGCGACGCACTCACGGTCATCGTCCGCGACTTCCCGCACGTGCCGACGCTGGCGGCGCTGAATGCCCCCCATCTCGCGAAGTGGGAAGAGATGCGAGACGTGCTCGCGCGAGGCTGGAACCGGCGTGGCCGCCACCGGCAAGCGCTCCTGGCGGCGATGGCGCACAGCCTCGACCTCTCGACCTGGGAGTCGCTCGTGCGGAGGCAAGAGCTGCCTGAGGCCGACGCCGTCGAGCTTCTGATCCGGCTCGTCCGCTGCGCCTAGACAGTCCTGCGTCGCTCCCGTTCACCGCTCAGGCTTCGATCGACGGCGCTGACGCGTACTCCTCGTCGCTGACGTGATCGCCCCAGGTTGCGGGGGTGCCTTCCTCGTCGACCTCGAGCATCGCGATGTGCGTCATGAACCGGTTCGGAGCGGCGCCGTGCCAGTGCTCTTCACCGGGCTCGAACAAGACGCGGTCGCCGGGCCGGATGACCTCGATCGGGCCGCCGCGCCGCTGCGTGAGGCCCACGCCCTCGAGCACCCAGATCGTCTGGCCGTTCGGGTGCGTGTGCCAGGCCGTACGTGCACCGGGCGTGAAGTGGACGCTGCTCGCGCTCAGGCGTGATCCGCCTGAAGGCGCTGCGACGGCGTCGAGGTAGACCGAGCCGGTGAACCAGTCTTCAGGCCCCGCTGCGGTGTCGAGGGTATTCCGCGTGATCTGCATAGGTCTCCTCCTCAGTCGTCCCAACGGACGACGATCTGCCCGCCTAGACCGGGAAGCGGAAGGGATTCCGCTTCTGCCTCGACGGCTTGGCGTTCGACGGCGGAGAGGCGTCGCCATGTCTGGATCTCCACGACGGCTTTCGCTCGTCGCCAGGTCCCCACGATTTCGCCCTCGACCAGCACCGCGCCGGGCCAGACGCGCGGAGTCCACAGCTCGCGCTGCAGGCGCTCGTCTGGGACCAGAACCTCGCGATCGACGCCGTGGAGCAGCCAGTACGGGTCCCCGCTCGGGAGCAGCCGAGCCGGCGCTGCTGGGGCGGGAGTGGCCTTGAAGCTCGGCTCGTCGCTCGCCAGGATCCACTGATCGCCGATCGGCGTTCGCACGGCCATGACTTCCTCGGCGAGCGCGTCGAACGCCGCGGGGCCGTCAGCAGAACCGATCCCGGCCCACTTGGCGAAGGCTGCAGGCGTGGTCGGCCCGAGGACGTGCAAGTACCTGCGCGCGAGCTCCAGCCGAGCCTCGTGTGGATCGATCTCGGGCCGCGGAACGGTCCAGATCACCGGCAGCCGTGCGCCTTCCCATCGGATCAGGACGGTGCCCGTCGGCGCGGCATACCGCAGCGCATTGGGATGTACACCGACCCCTCGCCCCGCCTCGTCGTACCTCAACCGTCGGCCATCGAGAAACGCGTGCAAGCGAGCGGCCGTGTCCTCGGCGCGCTGCCGGCCCTTGCCGCCGGCGGGCAGCCGACCGAGCGTGAACACCGCTCGATCACGCGCGGCGACGACGTAGGCGCTGAACCGCGGGCCCCACACCTGGACGAGCGCCGGGTCCTCCCATGTTGACGGCTCGGTCCCTGCGACGCGTGCGTGAATCGAGAGAACTGCGGCGCGCGGCATGCTGTCCTGCAGGCCGGCCCACGCCGCGCGCTCGAGCGAGGCTCTACCCCGCGGGAGCCGCTCGTCGAGCGCCCCGACCCTGCGGCGGTGCGCCAGCACTTGCGCCCGTGAGAGGTCGAGCCGAGGCGTCGTCACGTGCAGAGTTTCCCTCGCCGGGAGTGGGCAGAGGGCGGGACGAGATGGGCGTTCCCCATCTCGTCCACGCTTGCCACCGGCTTCACGCAGCGATCTTCGCCAGCAGCGCGTCGACGCGCTCGAAGCCCGCCTTTGCGCCCTCCTCGACGCCGTACTGCATCGTGGTGTCCCGCTGCTCGGTCGTCTCGAAGCGCATCGTCTGCGTCAGCTTCGTCTGCTCACCGAGATCCTCGAACTCGAGCGTCTGCAGGTGGTTCTGGAACGTCTGCACGAGGCGCTCGGGAGGCTCGACCTCGCGGAACTCGCCCTCGACCACGCCGAAGGCGGTTCGGAACCGGTAGGTGCCGCCGGGACGAACGTCCATCTCCTCGACGACGGTTCCGTCGCCCCACCACTCGGGGATCAGCTCCGGATCCGTCCAGACGGAGTAGACGTGTGTGCGCGCTGCGTCGAAGATCCGCTCGACGCGGATCTCGAGCTCGTTCGGCGTGGTGACCGTGGTGCTCATCGTGCTCCTTTCGTGCGTTCGACGACCTGCGCGAAGCGGTCGAGCCGCTGCAGCCACGTGCTGATGCCCTCGAAGGCGTCGGGCACGAGTGTGCATCTGCGGGCACGGCCGACCTTCTCCGTGGCGACGAGGTTCGCCTCCTCGAGCAGCCGGATGTGCTTCTTCATCCCGGTCAGCGACATGCCGAAGGGCTCGGCGAGCTCGCTGATCGTCGCGCTGCCGGCGCCGAGCCGTTCGAGCACGGCGCGCCGGTTCGGGTCGGCGAGGGCCGCGAACGCGAGGTCGACGGTTGGTGGATACTGAACCATTAAGTTCAGTATTTCAAACCTCGACGAAGAACGCAAGAGGTCCAGGCCGCCGAGCTGTCGCTACGGCTCGATGTTCTGGTTCAGCCGGAAGAAGTTCGTCGGGTCGTATGCGCGCTTCAGCTCGACCAAGCGCTCGTACTGCCGGTCGCCGTAGGCCTGGCGAACCCGCTCGGCCCCCTCGTCGCCCAGGAAGTTGACGTAGACGCGCCCGCCCGCATGCGGCTGCATGGCCGAGAAGAAGTCCCGCGCCCAGGCGACGTGCCGCTCGCCCTCGGGGTCGTCCTCGGTCCAGACCGCGTTGATGTTCACGTTGTGGGCGGTGTCGCGCTGGCTGAAGGCCGTCTCGCCCTCACCCACGCGGGCCAACGCTCCGCCGAGCTGGAAGACGATGGTGTAGGCCTTGGGCGAGGTGGGCGCCGATGAGTGCTCGACGAGCGTGTCGATCGCATCGTCGGTGAGCGGCGGCAGCTCGACCGACTTCCAGTAGCGGTGCCAGCCGTGCGGCACGAAGGGGTCGAACATCGACTGCAGCGCCAGGTAGGGCTTGGGCTCGAGCAGGTCGACGATCGGGGTGCCGAACTCCTTCAGCGGCCGGACGACGTCGGTCCCGTCCTCCGGCGCGCCGGCGTAGCAGGCCCCGACCATCACGATCGGCTTGCCGTGCACGTCCTCGGGCAGGAAGGGGAGCGGCGGCGCGACGCTCAGCTCGAAGATCGTCGTCAGCTCGTCGGGCGCTGTGGCGATGAACTCGCGGTAGAAGGCGAGCACCTCGCGTGCATCGTCGAAGGGATGAAAGATCGGCCCGGCGAGCACCGTCGGCCCCACCGGGTGCAGGCGGTACTCGAACGAGGTCACGACCCCGAAGTTCCCGCCGCCGCCGCGGATTCCCCAGAAGAGGTCGGGGTTCTCATCCCCGCTCGCGGTGAGGAGCTCGCCCTCCGCCGTCACCAGGTCGACCGAGAGGAGGTTGTCGACCGTCGCGCCGTGCTTTCGCATGAGCCAGCCGATGCCGCCGCCGAGGGTGAGGCCCGCGATGCCGGTGTGGGTGACGATGCCGCCCACCGTCGCCAGGCCGTGAAGCTGCGTCTCGCGGTCAAGCTCGCCCCAGAGCACGCCGGCCTCGGCCCTGGCGGTGCGCGCCGCCGGGTCGACCCTGATCCCCTTCATCGGCGAGAGGTCGATCACGAGGCCGCCGTCGCAGAGCGCATGACCACCGACGCCGTGGCCGCCGGAGCGCACCGCCACAAGGAGGCCACGCTCGCGCGCGAAGCGAACCGCCGCGACGACGTCCGCGACTCCGGTGCAGCGAGCGACGCAGGCGGGGCGGCGGTCGATCGCACCGTTCCAGATCGCGCGCGCGGCGTCGTAGCCCTCGTCGTCGGGACCGATCACCGGGCCGCGGAGCGAGTCGCGCAGACGGCTCGAGGTCGGTGGTCGCCGCAGCCAGAGTCGTCGCGGTCATGTCGTCGACGCTACGCGGGTGTCCCGCCACGGACTAGACCGAATTTCGAACCAAGTGGTTCGAATTTCGAACCTGTCCCGAATCCGGGGCTAGCATTCCTCGAGGGTGCGGAGCTACGCGCAGTACTGCCCGATCGCCAAGGCGAGCGAGGTCCTCGGCGACCGCTGGACGCTCCTGATCGTGCGCGAGATGCTGGGCGGTGCGAGCGGGTTCAACGAGCTCCACCGCGGCCTACCAGGGATCTCGCGCTCGGTCCTCGCCGATCGGCTGCGCTCGCTCGAGCGAGCCGAGATCGTCGAGCGGCGCACCGGCCCCAAGGGGAGGACGCTGGACTATCGCCTGACGCTCGCCGGCCTCGACCTGGAGCCGGTCGTGCAGGCCATCGGGGAGTGGGGCGCGACCTGGTCGTTCACCGATCCCCGCCCCGAGGAGCTCGACCCCGACCTCTTGATCGTCTGGATGGCCCGCCACGTCGATCGCGAGCAGCTTCCCCCGGGGCGCACGGTGGTCAAGTTCGACTTCCGCGACCCGGCGAAGCGCTACTGGATGGTGCTCGAGCCGTCCGAGGTCTCGGTCTGCCTCCAGCACCCCGGGTTCGACGTCGACCTCGAGGTCACGGTCGACACTGCGACCCTCTACCGCGTCTACCTGGGGCGCGCGGAGCTGGCCGGCGCACTCCGGGCTCGCGAGGTGACGATGAGCGGCCCGAGGGCGCTGCAGCGCGGGTTCGGACGTTGGTTCGCCTGGAGCGCGTTCGCACCCGCCAGCCGGCAGGCCGACGAGCGCCGCCGGGCAGCGTCAAGACTCGCGGGCCCCCAGAGGGTGCGCGTCGAATAACCGCTGCCAAGGCAACGCCGGGCTCTTTCAGGCTCATGTGAGCGAGCTGGAACCAGCCGTGACCTCAGGCTTGTGCGCCTCGAAGGCACCCAACACCTCCTCCTTCTCACGCGGCGGCACGTTGAAGTGTTCGAGCGTGTCGGCAAGCACCGCCGCGACCTGATCGAAGTCAGACGACGAGAGCTGCAGATCCGAATGTGCGTCGTCCAGAGGTAGGCCCGTGTACTCGAACGGCCCGCCGGCGATCGCACAAAGCCACAGTGTCCGCAGGAACTTCAGGCCTGGCAACCGAGATGCGGCCTTGTCCTCGTTCCAGTCCTTGATACTCGAGTTCTGCTCCTCGATCGTGCCTTTCTCCACCAACTGGTCGCTGAACCTGTCGACGACCGCGCTAATGGCGTAGACGCCCCCGAGGCGTTCGTACAGCGACGGCTCTCCCATGCGTCACTCCTCTCTGTTTAGAAGTTCATCCCGCCTCCTTGTCAGTGTTGGTCCGCACGCCATTCCTTACCTTCGGACGATCGGCGTACTCGCCTGATCAGGCCAGAAACCCGCCCCCTAAACCACAAGTCTCCCGTCTTACGCTCGGAAGCGACAGCTGCGAGATTTCGTGGAGCGGGGCTGTCAGGAGCGCGATGAAGCAAAGCCCTTCCGATCGACGCGGACGACCCGGCGACCGAACGGGACCCACCGACGGGCACTGAACCTCCTCGGCCAACCTCCCAGCCGAGTCAGCTTGAGCCTTAAGGGAAGGAGATCGTGATGAGTGAGGTTCCTGATCGGACCGAGGTGCTGGTTGTCGGCGCAGGACCGGTGGGATTGGCCGTTGCCGCCTCGTTGGCCGGGCATGGCCGTGACGTCACAGTGGTTGAGCGGCAGGCGGCAGGGGCGAATACGTCGCGCGCCGCGGTCGTGCATGCGCGGACCCTCGAGATGCTCGAGCAGATCGGCGTCTCGAAGCGACTGGCAGAGCTCGGCATCCATGCTCGGCAATTCACCATCCGCGATGGGGATCGCGAGCTCGTGCCGGTCCGATTCGATCAGCTTCCTACGGAGTATCCGTACACGCTGATGATCCCGCAGAACATCACCGAGCAGGTCTTGCTCGACCGCCTCGAGGAACTCGGCGGCAGGGTCCACCGTCCGTACGTCGCCACCGGAGTGAGCCAGACCGCCGACGGTGCCGAGGTCACGCTCGACGGCGGCCACACGATCAAGGCCCAGTACGTCGTTGCGGCCGATGGCATGAACAGCACGATCCGCGACCTGGCCGGACTCGGCCACAACGGCAACGATGCGTTGTCGCTGTCCTTCACGCTGGCTGACGTCCGGGTGAAGAGCGGCCTGCCGGGCGACCAGGTCCTGCTGTTCTTCTCCAAGCCCGGCATGTTGGTCGTGGCGCCGCTCCCGGACGGGTCGTTCCGGCTTGTGGCTGAAGTCGACGATGCGCCCGAGCAGCCGGATGTCGCCTTTGCGCAACGACTGCTGGACACTCGGGGTCCGCGTCGCATCACGGCGAAGGTGACTGAAGTGATCTGGGGATCCAGATTTCGGATCCACGAGCGGGTGGCCGACCAGTACCGGGCTGGGCGGGTGCTGCTCGCCGGCGACGCCGCACATACGCACAGCCCGGCAGGTGGGCAAGGCATGAACCTTGGCCTCCGTGATGCGGTGACTCTCGGAGATGCACTGTCGGTCGCGCTGCGCGAGGGTCGCGAGGACAAGCTCGATGAGTATGCGGCCGACAGTCGTGCCGAGGCGATGCATGTGGTCGCACTTGCCCACCGCCTCACCCGACTGGCCACTGCGCCGCCTGCGGTTCGCCCGCTGCGCAATATGACGCTACGCCTTCTCGCACACGTGCCGACCTTTCGTCGGCGCTTAGCCGAGCAACTCTCCGCCATCGGCCGGCGGTGAGCGGAAGGAAAAGAGGCCCTGTTTCCAGGGCCTCTTGAGGTAGCGGTGCCCCGCTATCAACGACTTCCTGCGACCACGTTCCGGATCGAGGAAGTGCGCTAGTGGTGTCGCCGGCACCCGATGAATCCGCGCTTACCCGATCGTCTCATGGGTAAAGGCCACTCAGAGGGAGTCCCGTGACCAAAAGGAGAATCGAGATGGGAAAGCTGATCGCGACCACGCAGGCCACCGTCGACGGCGTCGTCGACCCGGTCGGCGAGTGGGTGCAGGCGGACGGAGACCACGGCGACTACTCGTTCGAGCGTCAGGCGAGATCGAGCGGGCTGGTGCTTGGCCGCAAGACCTACGAAGGGCTGGCGGGATATTGGCCGAGCGCGTCGGGCAGATGGGCGGACATGGTCAACCCGATGCGGAAGTACGTCGGGTCCAACACCCTGTCGGGAGACCTCGAGTGGAACGCGACCCTGCTCGAGGGAGACCTCGAGGACGCGATCCCGAAGCTGAAGGACGAGGTCGACGGCGACCTGTTCATGCACGGGAGCGGCGAGTTCGCGTACGCCCTCGCCGAGAAGGGCCTGATCGACGAGTACGAGGTCTACCTCAACCCGCTCGTCTGGGGCGAAGGAAACGTCCACGTGCTCGGCGACCGGGGAACCGTCCGGATGGAGCTCGACGACGTGAAACGGTTTGACTCCGGAGTGGTCCTCCTCACCTACCTCCCGGCGTCCTGACCGCCGCTTCGGCCGCGAGGCGGCAGCTCGTCTCCGAAAAAGGGAAAAGGCCCGCGCATGCGGGCCTTTTCTAGTAGCGGGGGCAGGATTTGAACCTGCGACCTCCGGGTTATGAGCCCGGCGAGCTACCTGACTGCTCCACCCCGCGTCGCTGGTGCCGATTGTAGCGCAGCTCTACGCCGTGCGAACGAGGCCGACGGGGCAGCTGACACCCGTCCCGCCGAGGCCGCAGTAGCCGTTCGGGTTCTTCGCGAGGTACTGCTGGTGGTAGTCCTCGGCGTAGTAGAAAGGCCCTGCCGGCGCGATCTCTGTCGTGATCTCGCCGTAGCCCGCGCCACGCAGCTCGCCCTGGTACATCTCCCTCGAGCGCTCGGCCGCCTCCCGCTGCTCCTCGTTCTCGTAGAGGATCGCCGAGCGGTACTGGGTTCCCACGTCGTTGCCCTGACGCATGCCCTGAGTCGGGTCGTGGTTCTCCCAGAAAAGGCGCAGCAGCTCGTCGTAGCTCGTCTGCTTCGGGTCGAAGACGACGAGGACGGCCTCGGTGTGGCCGGTCTGTCCGCTGCAGGTCTCCTGGTAGGTCGGGTTCGGCGTGTAGCCGCCGGCGTAGCCGACTGCCGTCGTATAGACGCCCGGCGCCTGCCAGAACACCCGCTCGGCGCCCCAGAAGCAGCCCAGCCCGAAGACGGCCTGCTCGAGACCCTCCGGGAACGGCGGCTGGAGCGGCGTGCCGAGCACGTCGTGGCGCGCGGGCACCGGGATCCGCTCGTCGCGGCCCGGAAGTGCGCGCTCCGGCTCGACCATCGAGACGTCCTTCTCGCGGAAGAGGAACATGCGGCTAGCGTAGCCGCCGCCATGCGCGTCGCCGCGATCGACCAGGGGACGAACACCACGCGCCTGCTCGTCGCGGACGTCGACGACGGGCGGGTGGATGACGTGGTCGCGCGGCAGGAGATCACCCGCCTAGGCGAGGGCGTGGATTCCCGCCGGCGGCTCCTGCCGCTTCCGATCGCCCGCGTCCGGAACGTGCTCACCGACTACCGGCGAGAAGCGGAGGGACTCGGGGCGGAGCGGACGCTCCTGGTCGCGACGAGCGCTGTCCGAGACGCGGAGAACGGCGAGGCATTCCTCGGGGAGATCGAGTGGAGCTACGGGTTCACGACCAGGCTGCTCGGCGGCGAGGACGAGGCCGAGCTGACATTCCGCGGAGTCACAAGCGACCGTGGGCTCGACCGGCCGACGCTCGTCCTCGACATCGGCGGCGGGTCGACAGAGCTCGTCGTCGCCGGTCCCGGCGGAATTCACTCGCGGCAGAGCGTCGACATCGGCTCGGTCCGACTCACCGAGCGGTTCCTTCACGGAGATCCGCCGTCCGCCGCCGAGCTGGGCGCCTGCGCCGGTCATGTCGCAGCCTCGATCCCGCCGGATCTCGTCGTCGACGATGCGATCGGGGTCGCCGGGACGATCACCAGCCTCGCGGCGATCGAGCTGGGCATGGAGGAGTACGACCGCGACCGGATCCACGGCCACCGGCTGACGCTCGAGGCGATCGAGCACGAGGTTGAGCAGCTATCGCTCATGCCGCTTGCGGAACGGGCGCGGGTGACGGGTCTCCACCCCGACCGAGCGCCAGTGATCGTCGCCGGCGGCATCATCGTGCGCGAGACGCTGAGGCAACTCGGGCTGGACGCCCTCACCGTCAGCGAGCGCGACATCCTCCACGGCATCGCCCTCGAGGCGGCGCAGCTGCCGGAGCCAGTCGAGGGCGACGCGCCTCCCGGCGCTTACACCTGCTGCTAGACGAACTCCGGCTCGGCCTGCGGCGGGTCGTCCTCCGCCAGCCGTCGCTGGAGGCCGCTCCGGGAGAGGACTCCGACCAGGCGCTCGCCCTCCACGACCGGAACACGCTCGGCGTCCTTCTCCTCCATGAACCGGAACGCCTCGTCGACAGGCCCTTCGGCGTCGACAGTCCAGTGCGGCTCCTCGGCGATCTCCCCGACCGGCGTCTCTCTGGGGTCTCGACCGGTGGCGACAACCTCGCGCACGAGCGTCTTCCGCGTGACGACGCCGACGAAGCGCTCTCCGTCGCAGACGAACACCGCCCTGACCTCCGGCCGGGCGAGCGCCTGGCCGGCGGCCTGCGCGCTGTCGCCCACCTCGAGCGTCGGCGGGTCGGAGACCATTGCCTCGCGGACGATCGTCACGGGTAGATCCCGCGCGCCGTCAGCGCGCCCGCGACCTCACGGATCGCGGCGACGAGCGCGGCCTGCCGCAGGGTGACCCCGAGTTGGTCGGAAAGGTCCCAGACCCGGTCGAATGCGTCTTCGAGCTTCTCGGCGAGCTTGTCCCGGATCTCGTCCCGGCCCCAGAACAACCGTCCGAGATCCTGGACCCACTCGAAATAGGAGACGGTGACGCCGCCGGCATTCGTGAGGATGTCCGGGAGGACGACGATGCCGCGCTCGGCGAGGATCGCGTCGGCCTCGACGGTCGTCGGCCCGTTCGCCCCCTCCGCGACCATCTTCGCCTCGATCCGGCCGACGTTCTCCGCCGTGACCTGATCCTCCAGCGCGGCCAGGACGAGGACGTCACACGGGAGCTCGAGGAGATCGGAGTTCGAGACATGCTGGGCGTCCGGGTAGTCGTCGAGCGAGCCTTGCTCCTCGATCCACCCGTCCACGGCGGCCAGGTCCAGTCCGGCCTCGGAGTAGACCCCTCCGGATATGTCCGAAACGGCCATCACCCGGGCACCGCGCGCCGCGAGCTCGTGCGCCGCCACGCCGCCCACGTTCCCGTAGCCCTGGACGACGCAGCGCTGTTCCGAAAGGGCCCAGCCGAGCCGACTACAGGCACGCTCGACGACCATCACGACGCCGGCTCCCGTCGCCTCGCGGCGGAAGACGGATCCGCCGATCGAAACCGGCTTTCCCGTCACGATCTCGGGCACCGCGTAGCCCTCGACCATCGAGTACGTGTCCATGATCCAGGCCATCGTCTTCTCGTTCGTGGCCATGTCCGGAGCGGGGATGTCCTCCTCGGGCCCGATCACGGGCCGCAGCTCGATCGTGTACCGGCGAGTCATCCGCTCGAGCTCGGTCGCGGACATCTCTCGCGGGTTGCAGCGGATGCCGCCCTTCGCGCCGCCGTAGGGGATCCGGAGCAACGCGCATTTCCAGGTCATCCACATCGCCAGCGCAGTGCACTCGCCGAGCGAGACATGCGGGTCGTAACGAAGGCCGCCTTTCGTCGGTCCGAGGACGGTCGAGTGCTGCACGCGATAGCCGGGGAGCACGTGCAGCGAGCCGTCGTCACGGCGGACCGGCACTGACATCATCACTGCGCGCTCGGGGTACCGCAGCCGCTCTGCGACGTCCTCCTCGACGTCTGCGTGCTCCAGCCCCTGCTCGAACTGCGCGACCGCCATGCGGAAGAGCGGCGAATCCCACTCGAGTGCTGCCTGTTCGACGTCGAGCGCCACGGGCCGCAGAGTCTAGGAGGGTTTCCGCACGATCAGAAGCAGCTCGGGGTCGAGCCGCTCGACCACGACCTCGTCGCCCGCGTCGGCGCCCTCCTCGCAGCGCGCCCGCCACAGCTCACCGGCGACGCGGACCCGGCCCTCCGGCCGGCAGGCGACGACCACCACCCCGCGCGAGCCGGGCAGCGCCTCGGCGCCGGTGACCGCCTTCCGGCGACGCGAGAGCCAGAACCAGAACCCGGTCTCGGCGAGCTCGAAGACCGCCGCGGCCCCGACCAGCGCGATTCCCCAGCCCGTCGGCAGCCACAGGACGGCGACGACGATTGCCAGGACGAGGAGCAACGGATCAGAGAGTGCCGGGGGCGGGACTCGAACCCGCACGCCCCCATCGGGGGACAACTGATTTTAAGTCAGCCGCGTATAGCCAGTTTCGCCACCCCGGCCGGCCAAGGATAGGGGCTACTGGTTGCCCGGCTCGAGGTTCTCGCGGCGGAAGCAGCCCTGCTCGATGTCGTTCTTGCACGACTCGGGCCCGGCGAAGCCGAACTCCTCGATGAACGTGTCGAAGACCTGCTCGTCGAACGTCTTGCCCTTCGCGATGTGCGTCCACGCCGTGAGGGCGATCTGGTCGCCGAGCCGGTCGTCCGGAGCCATGATCAGGCCCCTGGGATCCTGGTTGTAGTACTCCTGCATCTGGGCCACGGTCTCCTCGGGCACGTCCGGCCCGTAGGACATCCCGATCGCGCCGTGCTCGAGGTTGTGAACGTAGTTGAACTCGGAGATCTGCTGGTCGTAGACGCCGTAGATGACCGTCTGGTTCGAGTGGTTTCCGCTCGTTGCGGGGACGGTGTTGTACTTGTAACCGGCCGCGAGCTCGGGCACGTGAGTCCTGCCTTGGCTCGTTGTCTTCTGGTACGTCCAGCCGGCCGCCCTGAGCGTTGCAATCGCTCCCTCGGCGCTCTCGGTGTCGTCACTTCCGCCCATCAGCGCAAAGAATCCGACGACGACTGCGAGCATCACGAATCCCGAAGCGCCGATCACGTACAGGAGCTTCTTGTTCCGCGCGTCGTCGCGCGGCGCACTGCGCTGCTTGGGCGCCTGGACAGCGCGCCTGGGCGGCGGAGGTGTCTTGACTTTCCTGGCCATCTCGCGCGGGGATGGTAGCGACGACTGCCGTACGCTCGGCGTGGTTCATACTGCTTGGCTGCCGCCAACGATAGGAGGAGAGATGAGCTTTCTCGACAAGCTGCTCGGACGGGGCAAGCAGGCCGCCGGCGACTTGACGGACGACACGGAGATGAAGGCGGAAGGAATGCACCAGGAGGCACAGGGTGCCGCCGAGGATCGCGCCGGAGCAGGCAGAGGACATGGCGCAGGAAGCCCGCGACGACGCCGCCTCGCACGCGGCGGAGCGCGAAAACCCGCTGTAGACAGGCTGTCGGGGCGGCGCGCGTGCGCCGCCCCGATGCCGTCCGACCGGATCTCTAGCGTTCTTCAGTCCTATGGGGACTGTCTTGCTCACCCTTGGTTTGGCCGCCGCGGTCGCGATCGCCGGCACCGTCGTCGTGCGAACGATTCGCGAGCTGATCGAGAGCCGGCTCGGCTCGGTCGAGGAACGGCTGCAGGTGCGCACCGCCGAGGTCGACCGCCGGCTGGAGGCGATGACGTCGACGATGGACCGCCGCCTCGAGACTGCCACGAAGACGAGCACCGCCATCCACCAGCAGCTGGGACAGCTCGGTCAGGCGAACGCGGAGATCCTCGCCCGGGCCAACGACCTCAAGAAGCTGGAGCAGGCGCTGCGTCCGCCCAAGGCCCGCGGCGGGTTCGGCGAGCTGCTGCTGGGCAACCTGCTCCGCGACCGGCTTCCGCAGGACTCGTACCAGCTCCAGTACGGCTTCAAGACGGGCGAGCGCGTCGACGCCGTGATCCACGTCGAGCGGCTCGTCCCGATCGACGCCAAGTTCCCACTCGACAACTTCGAGCGGCTGGCCGACGCCGAGACCGACGAGGAGCGCTTGCTCCACGAGAAGGCGTTCGCCCGCGATCTGCGGAACCACGTCGACGCGATCGCGACGAAGTACATCCGGCCCGACGAGGGCACATACGACTTCGCGCTGATGTACCTCCCGTCCGAGGGCGTCTACTACGAGCTCGTCTGCGGCAAGACCGGAGCGATGCTCAAGTACGCGCACGACAAGCGAGTCTTCCCGGTCTCGCCGACGACGTTCACGTCACAGCTCCAGGTGATCTCGCTCGGCCTGAAGGGGATGCAGATCGAGCAGCGCGCGCACGAGGTGATGGCGTACGTCGCCCAGCTCCAGGGCGACTTCGACCGCTTCCGGGACGACTTCCAGGTCGTCGGCAAGCACATCGGCAACGCCCAGTCCAAGTACGCGGACGCCGAGAAGCGGCTGGATCGCTTCGACACCAAGCTCGAGCGGGCCACCGAGGCGGAAGAGGCCGCGGTGGAGATGGCACAAGAGCTTCCGCGCGCTCTGGACGCCGCCTAACCCCGACTAAGATCGTCCCTGATGGCCGGGGACGCTTTCGGAGCTCGCTCGACGCTGGACGTCGGGGCCGAGAGCTACGAGATCTTCCGGCTCGCGCCGCTCCAGGAGCGCTTCGACGTCGAGCGGCTTCCGTACACGCTCAAGATCCTGCTCGAGAACGTTCTTCGCACCTCGACCGAGGAGCACGTCCAGGCGGTCGCCGAGTGGGTCGCGAAGGAGGATCCCTCGCGGGAGATCTCCTTCACGCCGGGGCGCGTGATTCATCAGGACTTCACCGGTGTTCCGGCGATCGTCGACCTCGCCGCCATGCGGCACGCGATGCACGACCTCGGCGGCGACGCGGCCAAGACGAACCCGCAGCTGCCGGCCGAGCTCGTGATCGACCACTCGGTCCAGGTCGACGCCTTCGCGAACCGGATGGCGATGCGGGTCAATACCGACCGCGAGTACGAGCGGAACGGCGAGCGCTACGCCTTCCTCCGCTGGGGCCAGCAGGCGTTCGACGACCTCAAGGTCGTCCCGCCCGAGACCGGGATCGTCCACCAGGTGAACCTCGAGTACCTGGGGCGGGTCGTCGAGGCGCGGAACGGCCAGGCCTTCCCGGACACGCTGCTCGGCACGGATTCGCACACGACGATGATCAACGGGCTCGGCGTGCTCGGCTGGGGCGTCGGCGGGATCGAAGCGGAGGCGGCGATGCTCGGCGAGCCCGTCTCGATGCTCGTCCCGCAGGTCGTGGGCTTCCGGCTGACGGGAGCGCTGCGCGAGGGTGCGACCGCCACCGACCTCGTCCTCACCGTCACGCAGATCCTGCGCAAGACCGGCGTGGTCGGAAAGCTCGTTGAATATTTCGGCGCCGGCGTCTCGAACCTCCCGCTCGCCGACCGGGCGACGATCGGGAACATGTCCCCGGAGTACGGCGCGACCTGCGGGTTCTTTCCCGTGGACGAGGTGACGCTCGAATACCTGCGGCTGACCGGACGACCGAAGGAGCGGATCGCCCTCGTCGAGGCCTACTGCAAGGAGAACCTGCTCTGGCACGACCCCGAGCACGAGCCGACGTACACGGAGGTCGTCGAGCTCGACCTCGCGGACGTCGAGCCGAGCCTCGCCGGGCCGCGCCGTCCGCAGGATCGCGTCCCGCTGACCGACGCGAAGCGCTCCTTCCTCGCTGCACTGGAGAGCTTCGATCCGAAGTACACCGTGCTCGACGAGCAGGTCGCCGAGACGTTTCCCGCCAGCGATCCGACAACGGAGCAGCATCCGGACCACAACGGCGAGGAACTGGTCCCGGAAGAGCAAGCTGCCCTGCCCGACGTCGTCGTCGCCGAGCGGACGAAGGCGGTGCCAGTCGAGTACGACGGCGCGCAGTTCGAGATCGAGCACGGCGCCGTCGTGATCGCCGCGATCACGAGCTGCACGAATACGTCGAACCCGAGCGTGATGATCGGCGCAGGACTCGTCGCCAAGAAGGCGGTCGAGCGCGGTCTCAGCCGCAAGCCGTGGGTCAAGTCGAGCCTCGCCCCCGGCTCCAAGGTCGTCACGGAGTACTACGACCAAGCGGGACTGACCCCGTACCTCGAGGAGCTCGGATTCCACACGGTCGGCTACGGGTGCACGACCTGCATCGGGAACTCCGGCCCACTGCCAGAGCCGATCTCGCAAGCGGTCACGGACGGCGAGCTCGTCGTCTGCTCCGTCCTCTCGGGCAACCGCAACTTCGAGGCGCGCATCCACCCCGAGGTGAAGGCGAACTACCTCGCCTCTCCCCCGCTCGTGGTCGCCTATGCGCTCGCTGGACGGATGGACCTCGATCTGACGACCGAGCCGCTCGGGCAGGGCAGCGACGGCGAGGACGTCTATCTCTCGGACATCTGGCCGACCGCCGAGGAGATCCGGGAGACCGTCCGGACCGCCGTCCAGGGTGAGATGTTCAGTCGCACCTATGCCGACGTGTTCAAGGGCGACGAGCGCTGGAGCTCACTCGAGATCCCCGAAGGCGACCTCTACGACTGGCGCGAGGACTCGACCTACGTGCGCCGCCCGCCCTACTTCGAGGGCATGGCGCCCGAGCCCGGCACCGTCGACGACATCCAGGGGGCCCGGTGTCTCGTTCGCGTCGGCGACTCGGTTACGACCGACCACATCTCGCCGGCGGGCGCGATCAAGCCGGACAGCCCGGCCGGGAAGTACCTGATCGAGCACGGGGTCGACCGCAAGGACTTCAACTCGTACGGCTCGAGGCGGGGCAATCACGAGGTCATGGTGCGCGGGACGTTCGCGAACGTCCGGCTCCGGAACCTGCTCGTCCCCGAAAGTGAGGGAACGTGGACCGTCCATGTCCCGAGCGGCGAGGAGATGACGATCTACGACGCATCCGTCCGCTACCAGGATGAGGGCACGCCACTGATCGTGATCGCCGGCAAGGAGTACGGCTCCGGCTCGTCACGCGACTGGGCGGCAAAAGGCCCGAAGCTGCTCGGCGTCCGCGCCGTGATCGCCGAGACCTACGAGCGGATCCATCGCTCGAACCTCCTGATGATGGGGATCCTCCCGCTTCAGTTCATGGACGGCGAGAACCTCGAGTCGCTCGGCCTCTCCGGCCGCGAGTCGTTCTCGGTCGAGGGCGTCGAGAACGGCGAGGCCAGCGAGGTCACGGTGCGGGCCGACGACAAGGAGTTCAAGGCGCGCCTGCGGCTGGACACCCCGCGCGAGCGCGAGTACGTCCGCCACGGCGGAATCCTCCCGTACGTCTTGCGGCGGCTCCTCGCCGCCTAGTCGGGTCTCAGATCGACTCTCGGAGTGCGTTCGCCGCCGCTTGCAGGCGGTCGCTCACGTCGGTGAGCTCTTTCGCCGCGAGCTCGATCCGCTCTTGCTGGGTGTCCGAACGCTCTTTCTGGTTCTCAGCACGCGTCGTGAGCGCGTTGAGCTGCTCCGCCATCTCCTCGACGGTTCGAGTCAAGGTGGCCAGCTGTCCGGCGACACTCGCGATGTCGTCCTTCGCCGTCATCCCGGGCAATGGTATTACGCCGCGAGCTTCTTCCTAGTAGCGCAAAAGAGCGGCGATGCCGCCGACCGGCTCGAGGTCCGGCTGGTCGCGAAGCGCGAGCACGTGGCCGCCGTGCGCAAGCACCTGGTGGACGGCGAGATCGAGCCCCTCGTCCCGCTGCTCCATCTCCGTCCCGTCGAGCGGGCAGCGGCCTCCGTTGACGCTGACGCGGCCGCACGCGGGGCACTGGCACGCCGAGTGCTCGACGCCCTCCTGGAAGACGAGGATAGTCGACACGGCCGTCCGACGCCGACTCGAGCGTCGCCTCCCACCCGGAGGCGGCACGGCCGTTCCGGCCGGCCTCGTCCTTCCAGCGCTCGACGAGCTCCGACTCCCGCTTCCGGTGCCACTCCTCGAGCACAGGCTGCGCGACCTCGTAGAGCTCCGTCGGGGACGCGTGCGCCTCGGCGGTCGTCCAGCCGACGATCGCTCTCCTCGCGTCGGCGGCCAGGACATCACCGAACTCGCTCTTCAGCTCCTCCGGGCAGACGACGACCAGTCCCGGAAACTGGAGCCGGCGCAATTCCCGCTCCAGGACCCCCGCGACCGTTTTCAGGTGGTTCTTCGCGAGCTCGTCGATGTGGCGCTGGTACCGCGACTGCGACCAGCCTCCCTGGTCGTGCTGGCCGGGCTGCTCCTCCGAGAGGTCGGCGATCTGCTCGAGGCGCCCGGCGCGCAACCGGTAGAGAAGACCGAGCTCCCGTCCCACGTTCGCGACGACGGCGCCCTCGCCGCGGCCGACGAGCGGGACGAGCGGCGCGAGATAGAGGTCGCGTCCGACCTTGATCTCGTCCGGCACGGGCTCGCTGAGCGGCAGCGCCTCCCAGACATTGTCGAGCCCGGCGCAGAAAACGGCGACACCATGGGCGCCGTCCCGGTCGAACTCCTCGGTGAAGAAGTGCTTGATCCGCTCGAAGTCTTCGCGCAGGCCGACCCGCTGCTCGTGCGTCTGCTCGCCGCGGTTAGCCCCGTTCGACTTCGCACCCTGGTCGACGAGCGAGTTGACCCGCGTGGCTGCATCTCCGGCAGTCGGCGAGTCGCTGGGATGGAGGTCGAGGTAGAGGCTGATGGCGCAGCCTTTCGTCGCCCGGAATCCGGCGAGCTGCCGCAGCGTGTCCCAGGTCACGGTGCTGGCCACGGACCAGCGATTCTACGGGTGATGAGGGTGTGGACAATCGGGCACGGGACCAGGCCTGCGAAGGCGCTCCTAGAGATGCTCGAACGGGCCGGAGTTCAAACGCTCGTCGACGTCCGGCGCTCTCCCGGATCGCGGCGGAATCCGCAGTACAACCGCGGCGTCCTCGAGCGGTCGCTGGCCGAGTCCGGGATCGAGTACCGCCATGCCGAGGCGCTCGGCGGGCGGCTGAGCGGCGAGCCGGGCGAGGAGCGCTTCGCCTGCGTCCGTCAGCCTGCGTTCCGCAGCTACGCCGCCCGGATGGGAACCGACGACTGGCAACGGGCCTTCGCCTCGGTGCTCGCGGAGGAGTCGCCATGCGTCATGTGCGCAGAGACCCCGTGGACGAAGTGCCACCGCCGCTTCATCGCGGACCTCCTCGTCGCGCGCGGCCACGAGGCCCTGCACCTGTCGCCGGACGGCGTCGAGCCTCACCGCCTGCCCGAGGGGGCCGCAGCGCGGAACGGCCGCCTCTATCTCTGCGGCGAGCTCGTCGCCTAGGAAACCCTCGTGAACGTAAGCGTCCAGCGGACGCGCTCGATCACCCTGCCGTCGTACTCGCCCTCGATCGTCGTCTCCTGGGTCGAGTCGCCGCTGATGAAGAACCGCGGGACGTCGCGAGCGAAGACGTCAGCCGCTGAGAGCGGCGCGTCGGCGAGGCCGAGGTCCGTGCGGAGCGCGCGAATGTCCGCCGGCTCCTCGGGACATGCCCCACGGAACGACCGCGCGGCGGACGCGCCCTGGAGCCTCGCGAAGCGAGCAACGCCGACGCGAGGAGTGGTCAGTCGAACGGTCGCGCCGCGGAAACTTGCGCGCCTCCGGGCGCAGCGCTGCTGTCCGATGGAGCGCGGGCAACGCGGACCGCCGAGCTCGATTCTGATCGTGCCGCTCTGACTCGCACTCCCCGAAATCGTGCGCACGACCGCCGGGGAGATCCCGAGCGGCTTGCCCCGGCCCCGGGAGGTGAAGCCGATCCTCGTTTGGCGACGGGTGCCGAGCAGCGTCCGCCACTGACCGGTGTTCGTGGTCACCTTCGTGCAGTCGCCCTCGACGGTTCGTTTGACGGTCCAGTTCTTCGTCAGCGTCCCGGTCAACGTGACCTTGAAGACGGCCCGCTTCGGCGTCGCAGCGCCCGCGGCTCCCCACCCAAGAGCCACCACGCAGACAAGCAGAATCGAGACCCCGTGAAGCCGCAGCACAACGGCTTCAGATAAGCACAGGTGACCTGCAAAGGGAAGTTTCGAGACGTCCGCTTCGTTGAATATTGTTGACGAGCCCGTAGCCGGGCTCGGCGCATGTCTGGAGGAGAGATTGACTGAAAACGGGGTCCGCGACCTGATCATCATCGGAGGGGGTCCGGCCGGCTACACGGCCGCGCTCTACGCTGCCCGCGCGAACCTGGAGCCACTCGTCATCGAGGGCTTTCAGTGGGGCGGCCAGCTGATGATCACGAGCGACGTCGAGAACTACCCCGGCTATGCCGAGGGGGTGCTCGGGCCGGAGATGATGAAGGACTTCCGGCGCCAGGCCGAGCGCTTCGGTGCCGAGTTCATCAGCGACGACGTCACGCGCGTCGACTTCTCGGAGCAGCCGTTCCGCGTCTACGTCGGCGACGAGGAGTACCGCTCCGAGGCCGTCATCGTCTCGACCGGGGCGGAGGCGAGGAAGCTCGGTCTCGACTCGGAGCTGAGGCTCCAGGCCCGAGGCGTGTCGTACTGCGCCGTCTGTGACGCGGCCTTCTTCCGCGAGAAGAACATCGTGGTCGTTGGCGGCGGCGACTCGGCGATGGAGGAGGCGATCTTCCTGACGAAGTTCGCCGACAAGGTGACGCTCGTGCACCGGCGGGACGAGTTCCGCGCCTCGCAGATCATGGAGGACCGCGCTCACGCGAACGACAAGATCGAGTTCGTCACGAATGCGGTCGTGGACGAGGTGCTCGGCGAGACCTCCGTGAGCGGCGTGCGGCTGCGGGACGTCAACACGGACGAAACCACGGAGCTCCCGGCCGACGGGCTCTTCGTCGCAATCGGTCACGACCCCAATTCGCGGCTCTTCGCCGACTGGCTCGAGCTCGACGAGAACGGCTACATCCTCACCAAGCCGGGCTCGACCGAGACGAACATCGAGGGAGTCTTCGCGGTCGGCGACGTCGTCGACCACACGTACCGGCAGGCCGTCACCGCCGCCGGGATGGGCTGCATGGGCGCCCTCGACGCCGAGCGCTGGCTCGCCGCCCGCGAGGGCCGTTTGGCCGACGCGCTCGCCGCTCCGCGCGAGTAGTCAGACCCGGCTGCTCGGGCAGAGGTCGTTCAAGACGCAGGCCTCGCATCGCGGGTTGCGTGCGTCGCAGACCCGGCGGCCGTGCCAGATCAGAAGGTGCGGGAAGATCCCCCAGTACTCGCGCGGTACGAGCTTCTGCAGGTCGCGCTCGATCTTCACCGGGTCTTCCTGCTTCGTCAGTCCGAGGCGCTGGGACAGCCGGCGGACGTGCGTGTCCACGACGACGCCCTGCGGCTCGCCGAGCTCGGCGGCGACGACGTTCGCCGTCTTGCGCGCGACCCCGGGCAGCCGCAGGAGGTCTTCCATGCGGTGCGGAACCTGCCCGTCGAACTCCTCGATGAGCACGCGCATCGTCCCGCGCAGCGACCTCGTCTTCTGGCGGTAGAAGCCCGTCGCGAAGATGTCGCGCTGAAGCTCCTCCTCCGGCACCGCGAGGTAGTCCTCCGGCCGCCGGTACTTCTCGAACAGCCTCTCGGTGACCCGGTTCACGTTCACGTCGGTCGTCTGGGCGGAGAGCATCACGGAGACGAGGAGCTCGAGCGGGCTCCGAAAGGTGAGCGCGATCGCGGCGTCCGCGTGCTCCGCTCGCAGCCGCTCGACGATCGGCACGACCCGCGCGCGCTTCGGACCGACCCGCCTGCGCGCCTCGTGGACGTAGCTACGCGCCACTCAGTGCTGCTGCCGGAAGCTGGGGCCGCGCGTTCGGCAGTCGCGGGCCGGCGCAGACGAGATCCAGAGCTGGGCAGCCGTGGCAGACCTCGCCCGGCGTCGGCCGGAAGTCGCCGGCGTCGATCCGCGCGATCGCCTCGGACAGATCGGCCTCGAGCCCAGGAAGCTCGGACCGGTCGAACGTCCGTGAGACGACGGCGTCGGGCCGCTCGAGGAAGTGGTAGACGACCTCGACCTCCTCTGCCCCCGCCCGGAAGCAGGCGAGCGCATAGACGAGGCGCTGGAGCGAGTAGCTGCCCTCGATGATCTCCTCGGGGCTCGCGTCCTCGAGCATGTTGGTCTTGTAGTCGAGGACGAGCGCGCGATCGCCTTCGCGGTGCAGGACGTCGAGCCGCCCGTGGAGGAGCACGCCGTCGTGCTCGAACGCGAACGGCCGCTCTACCTGGGCGCCCGGCAGGGCGGCGATGCGCCGCGCGAGATCCGAGTCGCAGTAGGACGAGACGAAGCCGGCGATCCGCTCCAGCTCCTCGTCGGTGACCGCCGGGTACCAGGAACGGACGAGCTCGAGGTCCGGCGCGACCGGCGCGGTCAGGTCGACGAGCTCGAGGAGCCGGTGCGCGGCGTCGCCGATCTCGGTCGCGGCGAGGCCGGTCGAGCCGGGGACCCGGCCGCTCTCGTCGCTCGGCCGCATCCCGACGACCCGCTCGGCGTAGTAGCGGTACGAGCAGCGGTCGAAGAGCGACAGCGCCGTGTAGGAGAGCGAGCGGACGGCGTGCAGCGGCGGCGCCGGGATCTCCGCGAGCGGCGGGAGCTGCGGGGCCGGAGGCGGCAGCGCGCCGGCGCCGTTGGCGGCGAAGAGCTCCAGCTGACCGTCCTCTCCTGCCGGCGGCGCCTCCTCGACGGCTTCCGGTTCCGGCGCGAAGACGTCGAGGCGAAGCAACAGCCGCGCGCTCTCGCGCTCGAGCTCGACCGGGCCCTCGACGGCCGCTTCGAGCTCGTTGCCGGCCTCGAGCCTGTCGAGCGCCCATCCGAGCGGCGTCGAGGCATCCGCGGTGCTGGAGGGATCGACGGCACCCGAGACGATGAGCCGGTCGATCGCCCGCGTCATGGCGACGTAGTAGAGGCGCAGGCGCTCCGCGCGGTCCTCCTCCTCGCGCGCCTTCCGAACCTCGTCGTACCCGAAGACACCTCGCCGCTTGCTCGTGATCGGGTCGGCGACCCGGAACCCGAAGCGGCCGTCCGACAGCGCCAGCAGCTCGTCCGGTCCGGGCGGCGGCCGGTCGCGGCCGGCGTCGGCGACGATCACGACCTTGAACTCGAGCCCCTTGGCGGCGTGGATCGTCAGGAGGCGCACGGCGTTCGCACCCTCCTCCTCGGCCATGGCCTCGAGCTCCTTGGCGCCCACGGCCTCCTGGTCGCGCATGAAGCGGAGGAAGCCCTCGATGTCGCGGCCGCGCAGCTCCTCGTACGCCCGGGCCAGCCGTGCCAGCTTGCGGAGGTTCGCGTAGCGTCGGCGGCCGTCCCAATGCGCAAGCACCGCAAGGTCGTAGTCGTGCTCGACGAGGATCCGCTCGCAGAGCCGCTCGAGCGAAAGCCTGGACGAGGCGGCGGCAAGCCGCTCGTACCGCTGCTTGAACGCACGGAGCAGCCGTTCGTCGTCGGCGCTGAGCGCCTCGGGCCAGGAGCGCTCGAGCCCGGCGAAGATCGGGCGGCGCCCGGCCGCGCGGCGAAGCAGGAAGAGCGTGTCGTTCGAGACGCCGACGAACGGCGAGGCGAGGACCGAGACGAGTGCCTGGTCGTCGTACCGGTTCTGGAGCAGGCGCAAGTAGTTGAGCAGGTCGACCACCTGCTGCTGCCCGAAGTAGCCCCGGCCGGTGGCGCGGTACGTCGGGATCGCGAGCGCACGCAGCTCCTGCTCGTACCACTCGGCGTCCGTTCCCGCGGCGAAGAGCAGGACGATCTCGCCCGCCGTTGCGGCGCCGCTCTCGATCAGCTCCCGCACGCGGCGTGCGACGTGCCTCGCCTCCGCCCGGCGCCAGTGCGTGCCGGTGCCCGAGTAGGTCGACTTGTCGGTCACGAGCAGCTCGACCGGATGCCCGAAGACCGGATCGGGGAACTCGCCCGACGCAGTCAGCTTCTGGAAGCCCTCGCCGAAGTCGCTCCGGAAGAGGTAGTTGACAGCTTCCAGCACCTCCGGCCGGGAGCGGTAGTTCTGGACGAGCGGCAGACCGCCGCCGGCCGCCTCGCGGCGCTCGCGGAAGACCGCGACGTCGGCATGGCGGAACCCGTAGATCGACTGGAACTCGTCCCCCACGAAGAACACGTCGCGCTCGCCCGGCTCGCTCCGAGAGGAGGTCGATCAGCTCGCACTGGAGGCGGTTCGTGTCCTGGAACTCGTCCACCATGATCGCCTTGAAGCGCAGGGCCTCCCGCTCGCGGATCTCCGGGTTGTCGCGGAGAAGCGCCCGGGCGGCGAGCTGAAGGTCTTCGAAGTCGAGCGCCGACTCGCGGCGCTTCGCCGCCGCGTACGCATCGGCGAAGCCGTTCAGGAGCTGCTGGAGCAGATCCTTGTCCCGCATCGCCAGCTCGTCGAGCGCCGCCTGCTCGACATCGACGCGGGCCTCCTCGTAGCTGACCGACCGCTCGCCTCGCGGCGCACGGTGCGCCGACAGGTCGAGCAGGTCGTCGACGCGGGGCGAGCCCGCGACCGCTGTCAGCAGCGCGGCAGCGCTCGCGCGCTGGAGCTCGGTCGCAGAGCCGTCGTCGACCAGGCAGCGGGCGGCCTCCCGGAGCACCTCGAGCCGCTCGTCGATCGGCGGGCTCTCGCCGAGCTCGAGGACGAGCTCGCGGCCCGCCGAGCGAAGCGTCTCGTAGATCCCCGTGATCATCCTGCGGAGGCCGGCGGCCGAGTACGTCGTCAGCAGCCGAGCGCGCTCATCGTCGCCCGGTGCGCAGAACGCGGCGAGCGCCGCGTCGAAGGCCTCGCTCGAGAGGACGGAAGACTGCGCGGCATCGAGCTCGCGGAAGCGTGGATCGAGGCCGGCCTCGAACGGCGCAGCCTTCAGCAGCCGGTTGCAGAAGCCGTGGATCGTGGAGATGTAGGCGCCGTCGAGGCTCCGGGCGAGGTCGGGACGACCGCGGCGCCGAAGCTCCGCCCGGATGCGCGCCCGCAGCTCTCCCGCCGCCCGATTCGTGTACGTGATCACCAGGATCGACTCGACGTCGAGCCCTCGGTCGCACACTGCCTCGACGAAGCGCTCGACGAGGACGGCGGTCTTGCCGGTTCCCGCGCCGGCCGAGACGAAGACCCGGCCCCGAGCGTCGATCGCCGCACGCTGCTCGACGTTCGGCGTCCAGCTCATGCCCGCCTCACCCGGCACATCGTCCAGAGGTCGCACCAGGAAGGGCAGTCCCCGCCCTTGGGATCGTGGACGACGTCGCCTTCCCGGATCCGGCCGGCGAAGCGCCGCGCGGTCTCCTTGGCGCCCTCGACCTGCGTGCCAGAACTCCTCCTCGTCGAGGTAGTCCGCCTTCTTGAACCCCGGGAGAGCGTCCTCCTTGGCCTCGGCGCGGAGCAGGCCGCGCGGTCCGCGGTCGCCCGACAGGGGGCGATAGACGCCGCCGAGCGGCTCGATCCCGACGAGGTCGCGGAGCACGAGCATGTAGAGCGGGATCTGGAGCCGCAGCTCCTTGTCGATGTCCCGTGCTGACGGTGCGCTCTTTCCCGACTTGTAGTCCTGGACGATCCCGCGAGCGCTGAACGGGTCGACGTCGATCCGGTCGATCTTCCCCGACAGGGTGACGCCGTCCCCGAGCTCGAGGCCGCGCTGGAGCTCCGGCACGGAGCGCTCGGAGCCGAACGACACCTCGAACTTGCTCGGCTGGAGCGACAGCTCCGTCTCCGCCTCGGCGCGCACCAGGCGCTCGAGGTCCCGCGCGAGCGTCTGCTGCAGCTCGCGGCGCTGGAGCTCGGTCATCTCGACGCGGACGCCGGCCAATGCCTGCTCGAGGCAGGCGCCCATGAAACGGACGGCGTCCTCGACCCGCTCGGGCACCACATGGTCGGTGCCGAGCTCCTTCGGCAGGCCCTTGAAGAACCGGAAGAGCGCCGAGTGCGCGATCGAGCCGCGCAACCTCGCGTCCACCTCCTGGTCGATCGTCTTCGGGTCGATCACGCGGTCGAAGAACCAGGCCGAGGAGCAGTCGGCGAAGCGCTCCAGCTCGGTGACGTTGAAGACGGAGCGTGCGCCCAGCTCTCCCAGCACGAGCGGATGCGTGAGGCGCGTGTGCCGGGTGAATGCGCGCCTTGCGCGCTCCAGGCGCCTGGACCAGCCGTTCGCGCTCGCGATGCCCTCCGCGTCGTCGCGGCGCGCTTCGTCCGCCCAGAGCCCGGCAACTGTACGGAGCCGCTCGCGCTCGGTCGGCGCAGCCTCGAGGCTCCACGTCAGTGAAGACAGCGGCCGCCGAGTCGTCCAGCGCTGCACGTCCTCCGCCGGGAACACGGCGACGACCTCCTCCCAGAACGGGCTCGCCTCCCTCGGGCTCCCTTCGTCCGTCGCGGCCTCGCGGACGAGGTACAGCCGCTCGGTCGAGCGGGTGCAGGCGGTGTAGAAGAGGTACCGGTCGCGGGCAACCGTGTCGCCCCGCCGGAGCCTGCTGCCGATCCGCCGCCGCTCGTCGTCGCCGAGGAACGGCGTCGCCGGCGAACGGCGCGGGAGGCTTCCTTCCTCGAGGCCGATCACGAACAAGGTGCTGGAAGCGCCGCGTCCGCGCGCGGCTCAGGTCGAGGATGGGAACACGGCCGGCCTCCATGGCCCCGGTGGCTCGGACAGCCGCGCGGTCGAGCGCGGCCAGCACGTCCTCCCGGGACACGGGCGTCGCAATCCGCTCCCAGCCTTCGAGGTCGTGGAGCACCCGGCGGCAGCCCTCGTAGGCACGGAGGTCGTCCCGCGACATCTCGCCGACGGGCGGCTCCTCCAGGCCGTACGCGTTGCGGACCATCGAGCCGGCGAGCTCCCGCACCGCCTCCACCGGAGAGTCGGCGGAGCGCACCGCGTCGAGCGCGGGCAGCCGCGCCTCACGCAGGGCCTCCAGCTCCTCCTCGACGCGGTCGGCGTCCTCGATCGCCCGGCCCCGCAGGCGGCCCTCGACGAAGTCGACGCTCCCTCGCCGCAGGCCCGAGTACGGCGAGCGGAGGTAGCGGAACAGCTCCGGCCGCTCGGCTCCGGACCAGGCGAACCGAAGGAGCGAGAGCAGCGCCTGGCCGAACGGCGTCTGCGGGAGTCGCGCAGGCGCGTCGATCGCGTACGGGATTCCGAGCGTGGAGAACGCGGTCTCGAGCGGCGCGCGCCAGCGCTCCTGCGACGGGACGACGACCCCGACCTGCTGGGGCGCCGCACCATCGCGGAGCAGTTGGAGGATCTCCTCCCCGACCAGCTCGAGCGAACCGCGCGTTCCGGCGCCCTCGAAGAACCGGATGGCGCCCTCGAGCGCGGGCGGGTCGCCGGCGGGGCTCCCGAACAGCCCGCGCTCCAGGTACGCGAGCGCCGGATGAGCGACCTCGGCATAGCGAGGGCCGAGCTCGGTGAGCGAGCCGTCCGCGAGGCGCGCCAGCTCGGTGGAGGTCTCGCCAAGCCACTCGAAGGCCGGCCGGCCCGGCTCGTAGGGAAGCGACACCGTCACCTCGGAGCGCCCGGCGAGCGCGCGAATGAGAGCCCATTCCGTCTCCGTCAGGTCCTCGAAGCCGTAGGCGAAGACCGGATGGCCCTCCCACGCGTCGAGCTCGTTCGCGAGCCGGTGGGCCGCGGCCGCCCGGAGCTGGTGGCGGTCCCAGAGCCCCAGGCTGTCGAGCTCCTCGCGGTACGAGGCGTAGAGCCGAGCGAGCGGGCCCTCAAGCTCCTCGGGCGCGACGAGGCCGGACTCCACCTCGCCGATCGCGTCGCGGAGCGCGTCCGAGAAGCCGGCGGAGCGAGCCGATTCGCCGAGGCCGTTGAGCGCAGTCTTCGCGACCGCGGCACGGAGAGCGAGCGTCTGCTGGACGTCCGCGGCGACGGGCCTCGTGTCGGGATCGCCCGCGGCGATCCGGTCGAAGACGCCGTCGAAGGTGGTGATCGAGCCGCCGAGGAGCGCCGGCGAACGCCGGAGCAGCTCACGCTCCGCCCAGTCGACGTCCGGGCGGTTCGGCACGATGAGGACCGGATCCTGCTCGAGCGCGGCCAGGTACCGATCGAGCAGCAACTCGACCTTGCCCGCGTTCGCCGGCCCGGCGAGCAGCGTCAACCCCATCGGCCTATCGTAGACCTGCCCTAAGACGGCTCCTGCGGGCCTGTGGAAAAGCCTGAGGGCGGGTCTCCCCGCCCTCGGAAAGAGCCTAGGCCGCCGCCGACTTCGGGCGTCGGCCTCTGCGTGCGGCCGCCCTGCCGGGCATGGTGGCCGAGCAGTCGTCGCAAAGATCCGCCTGCTTCGCGCCGCGGCGCGCGTCGGTATAGGTCAAGCGCAGCGTCGCACCCTTCCCTTCGCCGACTTCCTTCCCACAACTGTCACAGACAAGCACGGTTTTGCGAGCCATGTATGAGGCCTCCTTTACCGTTCAGATTCGCGCACCCTAGACGAAACCCACGGAGAAATCCTAGGCTGCCGCGCGCGACCGTCGAATCCGCCACGAACGCAGCAGCGACACGAGCGCTTGCTCCTCTCTGTCGAGCCCGATATCCCGCGCGCCTACGACGCGCAAATGACGGGGCCGAAAGTCCTCGATCGTCCGTCCGTCGAGATACTGCTCGACCACAGCGGGGCTGACGTACGACGAGCGCGCGACGGCCGGCGTGTTTCCGAGCCGCTCGCCGACGACGCGCATCACCGCGGCGACGCGGCGCTTAGCCTCCGCCTCGGTCTCGGGGAGTTCGCGCTCGGCAAAGGCGACGGCGGCGATCAGTGTCCCGCCCCAGGTACGAAAGTCCTTGGCCGTGAACTCTTCGCCCATCTTCTCGCGGATGTACTCGTTGAGCTTGCGGGCACTCAGGTTGCTGTAGGCGCCGTCCGGGAGCTCGTACCGGAACAGTCGACGGCCCCCGTCGAGAGACCTCAGTGCCCTCATCGCCTCGGCCAGCTCGGCGTCCACCACCGCCGTGCGAACCCACACCTTGTGCTTCCCGCGGTACTTGAACGAGACGCGGCTTCCGCGGACGCTCACGTGGCTCTTGTTCAGCGTCGTGATTCCGAAGCTCCGGTGCCGCTTCGTATAGCGATCGGCTCCGACCCGGAACCAACCGAGATTGATCAACCTGACCGCGAGCGCGCACGTCCACTCGGGTGTGAACTCCTCCCGCTCGAGATCCTTCGCCATCGCCTTCCGAATGTCGGGCAGATGCTCTGCGAAGCGAACGAGCTTGTCGTACTTCGCCTGCTCCTGGCGTGCGCGATATTCGGGGTGGTAGAGGTACTGTCGCCGGCCGGCCGCGTCGACACCGGTCGCCTGAAGCTTGGCATTCGGACGCGGTGAGATCCAGACGTCGCGCCATGCCGGTGGAATGCTGAGCCCGTCGATGCGACCGATCTTGTCGTCGTCGGTGATCGGTTTTCCGCGCGAATCCTCGTAGCGGAATCGGCGTCGCGACCCGACTCTTCGCCATCCTCCTCGCCGTGCCATCGTCCAGCTTGTCTCTCCGGCGACCGCCACTTTGAATCCCGCGTAGCATCCGGCGCCGATGGACGTCGACACGATCGCCGTGCTCGAGGGCGACGAAACGGGCCAGGAGCTCCTCGAGGAATCGCTCCGCGTGCTCGACCCTGACGTGATCGGGTTCAAGCTCGCTCTCCCCCGCTTCGACCTGTCGCTCGAGTCGCGGCGCCAGACCGACAACGGGATCGTCCACGAGGCCGCTGCCGCGATCACGGAGCACGGCCTCGGCCTGAAGGCGGCGACGATCACGCCGGAGGGCAAGGACGACGTCGGGTCGCCGAACCGGATCATCCGGGAGGAGATCGGGGGCAAGGTGATCGTCCGAACCGGCCGGCGCATTCCGGGCGTCGTCCCGCTCGGCGGTGTCCACGCGCCCATCTCGGTGGTGCGGATGGCGGTCGGCGACGCCTACGGCGCGAAGGAGTGGCGCGAGGGCGACGGCGAGGAGGAGGTCGCGTTCCGGACCGAGCGCATCGAGCGTCGCATCTGCCGGTCGGTCGCCGAGTTCGCCTTCCGGCTCGCCGAGCGCACGACCGCGAAGGTCTTCGGCGGGCCGAAGTACACCGTCAGCCCCGTCTACGAAGGGATGCTGAAGGAGGAGATGGACGCAGCGGCCGAGCGGCACCCCGAGGTGCCGTACGACCCGCAGCTGATCGACGCGACCTTCGCCTACCTCATCACCTCGAGCGGCGCGCCTCTCGTGATCCCGACGCTGAACCGGGACGGCGACGTGCTCTCCGACCTCGTGCTTCCGCTCTTCGGCTCGATCGCGGGAGCCGAGTCGCTGCTCGTGGCTTTCGACGACGACTACGTGCCCGACGCGGTCATGGCGGAGGCCGCGCACGGGACCGCGCCGGCGCTCCAGGGCAAGAACGTCGCGAACCCGATGGCGATGATCCTCGCCGCCGCGGCGCTGCTCGGCTACGGCGAGGAGCAGGCCCAGGAAGCGGGCCGGGCGATCCGTGAGGGCGCACTCGAGGCGGTCGCGGACGGGATCCGCACGGCCGACCTGAGCGGCCACTCCTCGACGAGCGAGTTCACCGACGAGGTGATCCGCCGGGCGAAGCAAAAGCTCGATGTCTGGTCGAGCCTTTAGTCGGCTGGGAGGAGGCGCGGTGGCTCGTTGCCGCGCAACACGAGCACCCGGCCGGCGTCCGATTCATCCGCGATGAAGTCGATGACGGCGTCCGCGACCTCGTGCGGATCGAGTGCAGGGTCTCGCAGCGCCTGGGGAAGTCGCCCCCCTCGCTCGCCGGCCTCTCTGATAGCCGTGAGCACCGCGGGCGTCGCGACCGTGTGCGGGCAAACGCAGTTCACGCGGATGCCGCGCTCCGCCAGAGGGGCAAGGCACGCGGTCAGCCGCATGACGCCCGCCTTCGCGACTGCGTATTCCGGGGCCCCCTCGTATGGCGCCAGGCCGAGGCCGGCGGACGACGCGATGTTCACGATCGCGCCGCCGCCGCGCCGCTCGAAGCAGCGCAGGGATCGCCGCCTGGATCCCGAGCATGACCGAATGCAGGTTCAGGTCGAGTGCAATCGCTGCCAGTGCTCCAAGGGAGCCATCGGGAGACACGCTCCCGGCTGCCTCGATAGCCACCGGCATTGTTGACGAGGATGTCGAGCACCGCCGAGGCTCAGCAGCTTCGGCCGCGAGTGATCATCGCGCTCGTTGGGGATGCAGTCGGAGCTCGCCCAGTGACGTCAGCGCTTCGAGCGCGACGTACGACCGGAGGACGAAGCCGACGACGAAGCACCGGCTGAAGACGCCGGTGACGTCCTTCAGACCCATGCCTGGTGGCACACTAGCCCGGCTCGACGGCGGGTCGACCATTGTCGGTCGAGTGAACGCTAGGCGGCGCGGATCTCGTCGAATTCGCCCTCGGCCCAGGCGGCGATGAACGCGCGGACGACGGCGGGGTCGAACTGCAGGCCTGCACCTTCGCGCATCTCGGCGAGGGCGCGGCCGACCGGCAGCGCGGGTCGGTACGGCCTGTGCGAGGTCATCGCGTCGAAGGCGTCCGCGACCGCGAGGATCCTTGCGCCCGCAGGGATCTGCTCGTGTCCGCGACCGGTCGGGTAGCCGGTGCCGTCCCAGCGCTCGTGGTGAAAGAGGACATACGGCAGCGCGGGGTGAAGGGCCGTGAACGGTCGGATGAGCCGTGGCGCCGGCAAGTGGGTGACCGCGCACGTGGAGCCGCTCGCGCTCGTCGAGCGGCCCGGCCTTGTGGAGCACTGCACTGTCCAGGTTCAGCTTGCCGACGTCGTGGAGCTGACCTCCCAGCCGGAGCGCCTCGAGCCGCGAGTTCTTCCAGCCCTGCCTGCGCGCGATCACCTCTGCGATCAGGCTTACGCGTGCCGAATGGCCGCGCGTGAAGGGGTCCTTCGCCTCGATGGCGTGCGACAGCGCAGTCAGCACCACGCGTGCCTCGTTCAAGAGCGCGCTTAGGATTCCTCCGCCAGTGAGGGTCGCCGTTCCGAAAGAAACCGCGCCGGGGGAGCGCCGTGTGGCGCTCGTCCCTGAGATCGTCGAGAAGCTCGCCGCAGGCGGGTTCGACGTCTCGATCGAGCAGGGAGCCGGCGAGGCGGCGACCTTCTCGGACTCTGCGTACCGGGAGGCGGGAGCACAGGTGGTCGGGCCGGGCGAGCTCTTCACCGACGCGGAGGGCGTCGTGAAGGTGCAGAAGCCGTCGGCCGAGGAGGTCGAGCGGCTCCCCGACGGCTCGATCCTGATCGCGTTCCTCCAGCCGTTGGCCGACCCGGACGGGATCGAGCGGCTGGCGCGGCGAGGAGTCATCGGTTTCGCACTCGAGTCGATCCCGCGGATCACGCGCGCACAGCCGATGGACGCCCTTTCCTCGCAGGCCACCGTGTCGGGCTACAAGTCCGTCCTGCTCGCCGCCGACCGGCTGCCGCGGTTCTTCCCGATGCTGATGACGGCAGCGGGGACCGTTCCGCCTGCGAAGGTGCTCGTACTCGGTGCGGGCGTCGCGGGCCTCCAGGCGATCGCGACCGCGCGTCGACTCGGAGCGGTCGTGTTCGGCTACGACGTGCGCCCGGTCGTGCGCGAGCAGGTCGAGAGCCTGGGCGCGACGTTCCTCGACCTCGGCGTCGTCGGCGAAGAGACGTCCGGCGGGTACGCGCACGAGCTGAGCGACGACGAGCTGCGCCGGCAGCAGGAGGAGCTCGAGCGCCGCATGGCCGACTTCGACGTCGTCGTGACCACCGCGCTGATCCCCGGGCGGCCGGCGCCGAAGCTGATCCCTGCCTCCGCGGTCGAGGCGATGCGCGAGGGGTCGGTGATCGTCGACCTCGCGGCCGAGGCGGGCGGGAACTGTGAGCTCACCGACCCCGGCGAAGATGTGGTGCGGGAAGGCGTCACGATCATCGGCCACACGAATCTCCCCAGCACGGTCCCCGCGCACGCGAGCCGGCTCTACTCGCGAAACGTCCAGGCGCTGCTCACGCACCTCGCGCCTGACGGCGAGCTCACGCTCGACTGGGACGACGAGATCACGGCAGCCGCCTGCGTCACGCGGCGTGACGAGGTCCCGGCGTGAGCACGCAGCTCGTCGCCGAGCTGACGATCTTCGCGCTCGCGGTCTTCCTCGGCTTCGAGCTGATCGCGAAGGTGCCGACGATGCTGCACACGCCGCTGATGTCCGGCACGAACGCGATCCACGGGATCGTCCTGATCGGGGCGATGTTGATCGTGGGCACGGCCGACTCGACGCTGGAGCAGGTGTTCGGGTTCGTGGCCGTCGTCTTCGGCACGATCAACATCGTCGGCGGCTTCCTCGTGACCGACCGGATGCTGGAGATGTTCAAGCGCCGGCCAGACGAGGACACGGAACGGCGTGAGTAGGACCTGGATCGACGTCGCCTACCTCGTGGCGGCGATCTGCCTCGTCATCGGGATCAAGCGGCTGTCTCATCCGCGAACGGCCCGGTCGGGGAACCACATCGCTGCGGCGGGAATGGCCATCGCGGTCGGCTTCACGTTCGCCATCGAGGGGCTGGAGCGCTACTGGCTGATCGTTGCCGGAATGGCGATCGGCACCGTGATCGGCATCGTCTCGGCTCGGGCCGTGCGGATGACCGCGATGCCGCAGATGGTGGCGCTCTTCAACGGTGTCGGCGGCGGAGCGGCAGCGCTGATCGCCGCGGCCGAGTACCACCAGCACGCGGGCGACCCCGGCCGCCTCCCGGGGGAGCTGCTCACCGGGATCTTGTTCTCGGCCGTCGTCGGCTCCATCAGCTTCTGGGGGAGCCTCGTGGCGTTCGGGAAGCTGCAGGAGGTCGTCCCCGGCCGACCGATCCTCGCGCCCGCACAGAACCTCACGACTGCGATCCTGGCGCTGACGCTGCTGGGTGCGATCGCGCTCACGGCGGTCACCGAGCAGGGGATCTGGCTCGCCCTGCTGATGGTCGGGGCGATGATCTTCGGCTTCCTCTTCGTGCTGCCGATCGGCGGCGCCGACATGCCGGTCGTGATCTCACTCCTGAACGCGTTCACCGGGCTGGCGGCCGCCTCGACCGGCTTCGTGCTCGACAACACTGCGCTGATCATCGGCGGGACGCTCGTCGGCGCCTCGGGAACCCTGCTGACGATCCTGATGGGCAAGGCGATGGGACGGCCGCTGCGGCTGACGCTGTTCGGCGCGTTCGGCTCGGCTCCAGAGGGTGCCGGCGCAGCTGTCGCGGCTGTCGACGGCGACGGGTCGGTTCGAACCGCCTCGGCCGACGACATCGCCTTCATGCTCGCCTATGCGCGTCGCGTCGTCTTCGTGCCGGGGTACGGGCTCGCGGTCGCGCAGGCACAGCACGACGTCCGCAATCTCGGCGACCTGCTGGAGGAAAAGGGCGTCGATGTCCGCTACGCGATCCATCCGGTCGCCGGACGGATGCCGGGGCACATGAACGTGCTGCTCGCCGAGGCCAACGTGCCGTACGACGAGCTGTTCGAGATGGAGGAGATCAACCCCGAGTTCCCCCAGACGGACGTCGTCGTCGTCGTCGGCGCAAACGACGTGGTGAATCCCGCGGCCCGGAACCAGCCTGGAAACCCGATCTACGGGATGCCGATCCTCGACGTCGACCGCGCGCACAACGTCGTCGTGATCAAGCGCAGCCTCTCGCCGGGGTTCGCGGGCGTGGACAACCCGTTGTTCTACGACCCGAAGACGGTGATGCTCTTCGACGACGCGAAGGCGGCGCTCGAGCGGCTCGTGGCGTCGCTGAAGGCCGTTTGACGCCGATCCCCGTGTTCGGCGCTGCGGTCGTCGAGGCCGCGGTGCCGCCGGAGCGTGCGGTCGACGTCGTCCGGGAGGCGTTCCTGGCGTACGCACGCGGCGAGTGGTCGATGCCGCCGAAGGTCTACGTGCCCGCGTACCCGGCCGGAGACTTCCGCGCGATGCCGGCGCTCGGCGCCGGGCACGCCCTTTTGAAATGGGTCACCTCTTTTCCGGGCAATCCCGCCACAGGACTGCCGACGGTGTCGGGGCTCGTTCTCCTGTCGGACGCGTCGAACGGGATGCCGGTCGCGGTCCTGGATGCGGGTGCGGTCACGGCGCTGCGGACCGGCGCCGCCGCGGTGCTCGCCGCGGAGATCCTGGGCCGGCCGGGTGCCGAGACTGCCGCGGTGGTCGGTGCAGGCGTGAACGGGCGGGCCGTTGCGCGGACGTTCGCCGCCCGCGGCCGCGACGTGCTGGTCTGGGACGTGGACGGCGCGCGGGCCGAGAAGACGGCCGACGAGGTCGGCGGACAGGTCGCGCGGAGCGAGGACGAGGCGCTCGGGGCCGATCTCGTCGTGACCGTGACGCCGGGCCGCGAGGTCGTCTTCGCGCGGGACAGCCTGCGGCCGGGCCAGCACGTGAGCCTGATGGGCGCGGACGGGCCGGGCAAGGCCGAGATCGCGGTCGAGGAGCTCGCTCGGGTGGAGGTCTTCTGCGACGACTGGGAGCAGGCGAGCCACAACGGCGACCTCGCGCACGCGGTCGCGGCCGGTGCGATCACCCGGGAGGACGTCACGCAACTCGGCGACGTTCTTGCCGGTACGACGCCGGGCCGTCAGTCAGAGGAAGACATCACGACTTTCGACTCGACCGGCCTGGCGATCCAGGACCTCGCGATCGCGCTGGCGGTGCTGGAGCGCGTAGACGACCTCGACGTGCCGAAGATCGACCTCTAGGTCGGCTCCCGAATCTTCCAGAACGAGTCCTGAAGCGCTCCCTGGGGAGCCCTCGCGGGTAGCTTCTGGAACGTCCGAGAAGTCGATATCGGCTGAGAGGTCGAGAAGGAGGAAGCGGATGAGCAAGGTCGTGCATTTCGAGGTCCCCGCCGACGACACCGACCGCGCGAAGGAGTTCTGGTCGGGCGTGTTCGGCATCGATTGGCAGAGCTACGACGGGCCGGTCGAGTACTACATGTTCTCGAACGACGACCAGCAGTCCGGCGGCGGCCTCATGCCGCGGAATGGTCAGAACGGTCTCACCGTCTACTTCGCCGTCGAGGATCTCGACGCAGCACGCGAGAAGGTGCAGCAGATGGGAGGCTCGGTGGAGGAGAAGAGCCCCGTGCCGGGCATGGGCTGGTTCGCTCATGCCAAGGACACCGAAGGAAACTCGTTCTCGATGTGGCAGAACGACGAGAGCGCACCGGCGCCGGAAGAGGGCTAGAGAAGCCGAGAAGGATCGAACAGCTCGAGCTCGGGCTCGCGCCGACCGAGAATCGCCCTTGCGACGAGGTCACCCGATGCGAGCCCGAGCACGTTTCCGTGCCCCGAGTAGCCGCCGGAGACCCAGAGGCCCTCACGCCCGGGGACCGGGCCGACGAGCGGGAGGTCGTCTGGCGACGTTCCGAAGATCCCGGACCAGCGGTGGGTGATCGCGGGCACGTACCCGACGAGATCCCGTAGCAGCGCCTCGAGCGCAGCCTGGACGGGCGCCGTCGTCGCTTCCTCCGCCGTGAAGTCGGCTTCGAGCGTGACGTCGCGCCGGCCACCGGCGACGAGCCGGCCGTCGGGAAGCTGCTGCCAGTAGTCGAACCCGTAGCGCGCGTAGTGCGGCCGTTCGTAGAGGAGCTCGGACAACGGCTCGGTGACGACGACCTGACCGCGGGTCGGCCGCACGACGTCGTCGAGCCCGCCGACCAGGCCGCTCCGGTAGCCGTCCGACGCGATCACGACGTGGTCCGCGTCGAGCTCGTCCAGCGACGCGACCCGCGTGCTCTCGCGGACATCCGCGCCCGCCTCGACGGCCCTGGATGCCAGGCGCCGCACCCAGCGCCCGGGAAAGAGCGCCCCGTCGTCCGGGTTGAGGATCGCCGCGTGGTACGTGCCTGCGAGTCGCTCGGGCAACTCGTCGACCCACTCCACGGCGAAACCATCCGCGAGCAACGCGTCGTGTTCCGCTCGCAGCTCGTCTCTCTCTTGTTCGTCTGCGGCCAGCCGGAGGCTGCCGACGCGCCGGAACGCATCGCCGGCGAGCTCGGCCATCCGATCGAGCGTGCGCTCGGTCAGGCGCCAGAACGCCGCTGCACGTTCAGGCCCGAACGTCGCTCGGGCGACGTCGTAGTGCATGGCGCCACCGCGAAGGGCAAAGCCGCCGTTCCGCCCGCTGGCGCCGGAGGCGATCGTGCGCGCCTCGTACAGTCGAACAGTTCTTCCGGCCTCGGCCAGCGTGAGCGCACAGGAGCAGCCCGTGACGCCGCCACCGACGATTGCAACGTCGACGGGACCGTCGTGGCGCCCGGCGTCCAGGGGCTCAGCCGGCTCGTCCAGCCAGTACGGCGTCTCCACGCGGCGATCGTAGACAGCGTCATCGCACCGCTCTGTAGACACCGTCGGCCGCCGCGACGAGGCCCGCGAGCTCCAGCTCGGTCAGCGCCACGCTGAGCGCCCCCGCCGCCAGAGATGCCCTGGCAACCAGCTCGTCCGCTCCAGACGGCGCGTCGCGGACGAGCACCAGGACGCGCCTGGCCGTCTCCGAGACGTCCGGCTCCGCCGTGGCCGGCGCGCGCTCGATCCCGAGCGCCTCGAGAACGTCGCCGGGACCGGTCAGCGGCGTGGCGCCGAGCCGCAGGAGTGCGTTCGACCCGACCGAGAGCGCGCTCGTGATCTCTCCCGGCACGGCGAAGACCTCCCGGCCCTCCTCGAGCGCGAAGTCGGCCGTGATCAGCGCGCCGCTTCGCTCTCGCGCCTCGACGACCACGACTGCCTCGCAGAGCCCGGCGATGATTCGATTCCTGGCGGGGAACCGCCACGGCGCCGGCTCCACCCCGGCCTCGTACTCCGAGATGACGAGGCCGCCGTCCTCCATCCGCCGAGAGAGCGACGCGTTCACTGCCGGGTAGTCGCGGTCGATTCCACAGCCGAGCACGCCGACCGTCGGGCCGCCGCTCTCGAGGGCGCCGCGATGCGCCTCCCCGTCGATCCCTCGAGCGAGGCCGCTGACGACGACGAGGCCGGCGGCAGCGAGGTCGCGGCCGAGCATCCGCGCGACCTGAGCGCCGTATGGCGAGCACGATCGCGCGCCGACGACGCCGACGGCTCGCCGCCCGAGCAGCTCGGGCTCGCCGGTTCCACGGAGGTACACGGCCGGCGGCGGATCGAAGATCGCCCTGAGCCGAGGCGGGAACCGTGCGTCGGAGCGCGAGAGCTTCATTGTGCGAGCTCCCGCGGCGAGCGGTAGGCCAGCGCCTCGGCGACGTGCTCCTCCTCGACCGCCCCGGCGTCCGCAAGCGCGGCCACCGTGCGCGCAACGCGCGCAACCCTCGACCGGCCGCGACCGGACAGCGGCAGCCGCTCCACCGCGCGGTCGAGCAAGGCCGTCGCCGGCTCCGTGCGATGAAGCGGACTGCCCGCGAGACGTCTGCGAGCGGAAGCCACTCGAGCCGCGACCTCGCTGGACGGCTCGCCGGCCGCACCACCCAATTCCGCCGCGCGCGGCCGCGGCAGCGCGACGACCAGGTCGAAGCGGTCGAGCAGCGCACGCGAGAGCTTCTCGCGAAAAGCTGCCAGCCGCTGGGCGGAGCATTGGCACTCCGTGCCCGCGTCGCCTCGCCCGCCGCACGGGCACATGTTCATGCTCGCGACAAGCTGGAACCGCGCCGGAAAGACCGCCCTCCCGCCCACTCGCGCGACTGCGATCTCACCGTCTTCGAGCGGCTGGCGGAGCGCCTCGAGAACCGGCCGCTGGAACTCGGGCAGCTCGTCCAGGAAGAGCACTCCGCGGTGCGCGAGGGTCGCCTCACCCGGTCTCGGTCCCGGGCCGCCTCCGACGATCGCCGCCACCGACGCGCTGTGATGGGGCGCGCGAAAAGGCCGCCTGTCCACCAGGGGCCGCTCTCGAGACAGCAGGCCGACGACGGAGTGGATGCGTGTGACCTCGAGAGCCTCGTCCCGGGTCAGCTCGGGCAGCACCCCGGGCAGGCGACGCGCCAGCATCGACTTGCCGATGCCCGGCGGCCCGGCGAGGAGGAGGTTGTGGCTGCCTGCCGCGGCAAGCTCGAGCGCTCTCCTCGCCCGCTCCTGCCCCCGCACGTCGGCCAGATCCGGGAGCTCGGAGCTCGGATAGCCGTTGGACGGGGCATCGAGCGGCGACGGCTCGAGCTCTCCGCGCAGATACCCGACGACCTCGGCCAGATGGCTCGCGGGCACGGGCTCGACGCCCGCAAGAGCCGCCTCCGCCGCCGACTCGCGTGCGCACACCAGGCGCCCGAGACCGGCTCCTCGCGCCCCTTCGGCGGCGGCAAGCACGCCGGTCACCGGCCGCAGTCGCCCGTCGAGCGCCAGCTCGCCGATCGCCGCATGGCCCGCCAACCGGTCCGGCGGAAACTGTCGCGACGCGGCCAGGATCGCGAGCGCGATCGGGAGGTCGAACCCCGATCCCTCCTTGCGCAGGGCCGCAGGCGCGAGGTTGACCGTGATCCGGCGCATCGGCCAGTCGAGCTCGGCGGACGCGATGCCGCTCCGGACTCGATGCTTCGCCTCCTGGCACGCGCGATCGGCCAGGCCCACGATCGCAAGCCCGGGAACGCCGTTCTCGAGGTGGGCCTCCACCTCCACTTTGCGGGCCTCGAGCCCTACAAGGGCATGGGTGACCGTCCGTCCGAGCACACCCGGCGACGGTACGGGTCATTCACGCGCGTGTCTGTGCCGACGCTGCGCCGAAAGAGGCGCTAGCGGGCGATCAGGATGTCTTCGAAGAACTCGCCGGCGCGCCGGCCCGTTCGCCGGTTCACGTGCCGGCGGAGCCGGTCCTCGAGCCGCAAGCCTGCACGATCGAGGATGCGTGGAAAGAGCTCGCGCCTGTCGTGGACGACGATCACAACCGGCGCACGGGCGCGCAGGGACTTCCGAGCATGCGCGAGCACCGCAGCGATCCCCTCGACGTACTCGGCGAGAGCCGCCACACTCGTTCCGCGGGCAGCCGCGCCGAGCTCGATCGCCCGCCGGTCCTCGAGCCCCAGGAGCTCGTAGGCGTATCGATGCTGCTCGTGGTAGTCGATCAGCCCCGGATATGGCGGCGAGGTAACCACCGCGTCGAACCGGCCGCCGTAACCGATCTCCCGTGCATCGTCGTGAAACACCTCCGCCTCGCGCCCACGCGCGCGCACGCGTGAGAACTCCTTGATGCGGGCGAGCGTGTCGAGCGCGTACCGCCGCAGAAAGTGCTCCGCGCGCTCGACCGGCCGGCAGATCCGCTTGTGCTTGTGGCACCAGTAGGGCTCTCCCTGCGGCATGCGCGGGAAGTCCAGGTCGAAATGCGTCGTGCGCCGCGCCGACCGGGCGGCACGAGCCAGCACAATACGAAGCACGTCCTGGTGCGCGTACTCGCCGATCAGGTCGCGAAAGGCGAGGAGCTCGCCGGCCGCCCGCGGCGCGTACCACTCGGCGGCGTACCCCGACGCACCGGGCAGATCGCCGTCGAACGCCTCCACCCGCCGCACGACGTCGCGAAGCTCGGACTCCAGCGCGAACAGGTCGTACCGCCGCGTCTTGACGCCCATGAGCAGGCAGTTGAACGCGGCGATGTCGACGCCTACCGCGTCACGGCCGCTCTCGAGCGACTGCACGAGGGTCGTCCCCGACCCCGCGAACGGATCGAGCACGCGCCCGCGCGCCGGCACGTACCGCCCGAGCAGCGCCTCCACGAGCTGCGGGATGAACTTCCCGAGATACGGGTGGAGGCGGTGGACGTGCTTCGTCCGCTCCCGCTCGGGAAGATCGCGCTCCGACCACGAGAGCTCGAGGTCGATCTCGGCGTACAGGGCGTCCTGTGTCGGGGCCACGAGGGACCTCCTTCGCCGGACGGAGGACGAGTCCTAGAACGCGTTCGCCACTCGCCGCACGCCACGCGGCGTCACCGCGACAACATCGAAGCGCAGCTCCCACTCCGCGGCCTCGGGATGCGCCGCCAGCCACGCCTCCGCTGCTCGCCGCAAGCGCTCCTGTTTCTCCCGACCAACCATCTCCGCCGGGTCGCCGAACCCCACTCCGAGCTTCGCCTTCACCTCGCAGAACACGATCCGTCGGCCCCGTCGCAGGATGAGGTCGACCTCGACCCTCCCCGGCCGCGAGTTCGCCTCCAGCACCCGGTAGCCGCGAACGAGATAGAAGAGGCGCGCCCGCCGCTCGGCCCGCGCGCCTGCCCGGTTCATTCCTCCTCGAGCCTCGCCGCGAGCTCCTCGGGCGACAGGTAGCACAGCGCCTGGAACGACCGCCGGTGGATCGACGACGGGCCACGCTCTCTGACGACGGCCGAGTGCCGCGGCGTGATGTACCCAACGTGCGACGAGAACCCGTACGCGGGAAAGAGCGCATCCATCCGCCGCATCGCCCGATCTCGAACGACCTTGGCGATGATCGAGGCGGCAGCGATCGCGGCCGACCGCGCGTCCCCGTCCACGACCGCGGTGTGCGCCGGAGCTGCAGGCCCCAGCCGAAACCCGTCGACCAGGCAGGCCTCGGCGGGCGGTGCCAGCTCCCTCAGGCACGAGCGCATCCCCTCGAGGTTCGAGCGATGCAGCCCGTTGCGGTCGATCTCGGAGGACGACACGACCCGCACCGTGAAGGACTTCGCGCAGGCCACGACGCCGTGGAAGAGCTCCTCCCGCTCCTCGTGCGTGAGCTGCTTCGAGTCGTTCAGGCCCGCCAGCGGGCGACAGCGGTGGTCGCGCAGGAGCTCGTAGTCGAACAGGACGCCGGCGACGACCAGCGGTCCGGCCAGCGACCCACGGCCCGCTTCGTCGACGCCCGCGACGAACCGCCGCCCGAAGCGACGGTCGAACTCTAGGAGGCGCCTACCCCTTTTCGGGAGTTTCCGGCTCGGGCTGCTCGGCGGGCTCTTCGGCGAGCTGCTCGACCTCGGGCTCCGAGACCTCTTCCGGCTCGGAATCTTCAGCGGAAGGTTGCTCGGCGGGAACGGCTGCGGCACCGGCCGAGGATAGCCGCACCCCATCACGGCGCTCGCGCACGCGCGCCTTCTTCCCCACTTTCCCGCGCAAGTAGTAGAGCTTCGCGCGGTTCACGTCGCCGATCGCCATGACCTCGATCCGCTCGATCTTCGGCGAGTGGAGCGGGAACGTCCGCTCGACACCGACGCCGAAGGACTGCTTCCGCACCGTGAACGTCTCACGCGAGCCCGAGCCCTGCCGCTTGAGCACGATGCCCTCGAAGACCTGGATGCGGCGGCGCTGTCCCTCGATCACCTGGAAGTGCACGCGCACGGTGTCGCCGGCCTTGAACTCCGGCCGGTCGGCGCGCAGCTGTTTGCGCTCGAGTGTCTCGATGGGATTCGCCATGGCAAAGGTTCGAGCGGCTGCCCGACCGCGGGATGCTAGCGCAACCCTATTCGTCTCGGCGGGAAATAGATCGCGAAAACCTTGCCGATCAGGTTGTCCCGCGCCAGCGGGCCCCAGACGCGCGAGTCGCATGACTGCGCGCGGTTGTCGCCCATCACGAAGTACTGGCCCGGAGGGATTTTCTCCGGCGGCCTCGTGTCGACGTCGCGCCGGTCCTCCTTGACGTAGGGCTCCTGGAGGCGCTTCCCGTTGATGTAGACGAAGCCGTTCCGCATCTCCCAGGTCTCGCCGGGGAGGCCGACGATCCGCTTCACGAAGGTCCCGCCGGCGCCGCAGTCCTGCCGCGCCCGTTCCGGCGTCGTGAAGACGACGATGTCGCCCCGCTCCGGATCCGTGAAGTGGTAGATGAACCTGTTCGCGAGCACCCGGTCGGAGAAGCGCGACGTGCATCCGAGCCCCGAGCCGGCGCAGTGGAGCGTGGGCTCCATGGACGACGACGGGATCCGGTACGGGTTCACGACCCACTGCTTGATCGCGAGCACGATCGCGACGGCGCCGACGATCGTGACCACCCAGTCGATGGCGACCCTCCAGGGCCGCGGCAGGCGGTGCGTCAGACGGTCGACGGGGTTTCTCATGCGCGGTCCGCAGTGCGCGCGCGGCTCTGCTCGCGGCGCCAGTCCGCGATCCGGGCGTGGTCGCCCGAGAGCAGGACGTCGGGAACGGTCCACCCGCGGAAGTCCGCCGGTCGTGTGTAGTGCGGGTACTCGACGCCGCCCTCGAGCTCGGCCGAGAAACTCTCCTCCGAGCCGGAGCCCTCGCTGAGGGCGCCCGGCAGGCGCCGCGCCACCGCGTCGGCCACCACCATCGCCGGCAGCTCGCCGCCGGAGAGGACGTAGGGCCCGATCGAGATCGCGTCGCCGGCGAGGTGCTGCAGGATCCGCTCGTCGAAGCCCTCGAACCGCGCCGAGAGCAGCGTCAGGTGCTCTTCCTGCGCGAGCTCGTCGACGACCCCCTGGTCGAGCTGCCGGCCCTGCGGGGTCAGCGCGACCACCGGGTGCTCGGGCAGCCCGCCGTAGACGCCCTCGAGCGCCGCCGCGACGACGTCGACGCGCATGACCATGCCCGGACCGCCGCCGTACGGCTCGTCGTCGACCTCGCCTCCCGGCGCCCAGTCGCGGTAGCTGAAGAGGCGCAGGTCGAGCTCCCCGCCGAGAACGGTGGCGACGGGGCGTTGTTCGGAGACGGCAGCAAAGACATGGGGTACGAGCGTGAAAACGTCGAGGCGCAGGGCTTCAGCAGGTTAGTTATCAGGCGCAAAACCGGGCGCCACCAGGATTCGGCGCCCGTCGAGGTCGACCTGCCGGACACAGGCTTCGACGAGCGGGAGCAGGATAGCGGTGTCGAGCTCCAGTGCGTCGTTGGCGGGCCCGGGAACGACATCCGTGACGACGCCGAGCCTCCGCCCGCCCTCCTCCTCCACTTCCAGGCCGACGAGCTGGAAGACGTAGTACTCGCCCGGCCCCGCCGTCGGCAGCTCCGCCCGGGGAACCTCGAGCCTCGTCCCGCGCGGAACCGGCCGGTCGAGCCGGATCACCAGGCGGCCGCCGGCGTGCTTGCGCTCTTCGACGCGGACCTCCTCGCCGCCCGCGCGCAGGAGGGCGCCGGGGTCGAAGCGCTTGGGGTCCTCGCTGGCCTGCTCGACGACGAACGAGCCGTCCAGGCCATGCGGCTTCCCGACACGGCCGACCTGTACGAATTCCCCGTCGCTAATCGGCGATCTCGAGAACCAGGCGGCGCCGCTCGCGCGCGCCGCCGGCACGGACGATCGCCCGCAGCGCCCGCGCGATCCGTCCCTGGCGGCCGATCACCTTGCCGACGTCGTCCTTCGCGACATGGAGCCGGAGGACGAGCGCTTCGTCGTTCTCGACCTCCTCCACCCGGACGGCGTCGGGGTCGTCCACGAGCTGGCGCGCGAGATACGCCAGCAGCTCAGCCAATGTTCTTGGCCTTGAGCAGGCGCGAGACCGTGTTCGACGGCTGGGCGCCCTTGCCGAGCCACTCGCGCACCTTCTCCTCGTCGAACTCGATCGTCGACGGGTCGGTCTGCGGGTTGTAGCGCCCGACGATCTCGATGAACCTGCCGTCCCGCGGTGAGCGCTGGTCGGCGACGACGACGCGGTAGATCGGGTTCTTCTTCGACCCGACCCGCGTCAATCTCATGCGAACTGCCATTTCACCTCCGTTGTGCCTTCATCAGCTCCGGTGGGAGCCCGGGCATCTTGCCCTTCCCCATCTGCTTCATCATCTTCTGCATCTGCTTCCGCGCCGACAGCAGCTTGTTCACCTGCTGGATGTCGGTGCCGCTGCCGGCCGCGATCCGCTTGCGCCTCGACCCGTCGATCAGGTGCGGCATCTTGCGCTCCTGCGGAGTCATCGACAGGACGATCGCCTCCACGCGTGAGAGCTCCGCCTCGTCGACATCGAGCCCCTTGAGCTGGTTCCCGAGGCCCGGGATCATGCCGAGGACGCCCTTGAGCGGGCCCATCTTCCGCATCATCCGAAAGCTCGTCAGGAAGTCGTCGAAGCTGAACTCGCCGGCGCGCATGCGCGCCTCCATCGCGGTCTGATCCTCCTCGGACGCGGCCTCCTCGGCCTTCTCGATCAGGGTCATGACATCGCCCATCCCGAGGATCCGCGAGGCCATGCGGTCGGGGTAGAAGTACTCGAGCTGGTCGAGCTTCTCGCCGACCGACGCCAGCTTCACCGGCTTGCCGGTCACGGCCTTCACGGACAGCGCGGCGCCGCCGCGCGCGTCGCCGTCGAGCTTCGTGAGGACGACGCCGTCGAACGCGACCCGCTCCTGGAACGCCTCGGCGACCGAGACGGCCTCCTGGCCGGTCATGGCGTCGAGCACGAGCAGGACGTTCGTCGGCTTGACCGCATCACGGATCCTGCCGAGCTCGGCCATCAGGTCCTCGTCGATCTGAAGGCGCCCGGCGGTGTCGACGATCACGACGTCGCGGCCCTGCGCGCTCGCCTGCTGGATCCCCACCTTCGCGGCCTCGACCGGATCCTTCCCCGTGAAGACCGGGATCTGGATCTGGCGGCCGAGCTGCTGGAGCTGGTCGACGGCGGCCGGGCGCTGGAGGTCCGCGGCAACGAGCGCCGGCGAGCGATCCTCCTTGCGGAGCAGGAGCGCCAGCTTGGCGGCGGCGGTCGTCTTGCCCGAGCCCTGAAGGCCGGCGAGCAGGATCACGGTCGGGCCCTTGCTCGCGAACACGAGCTTGGAGCTCCCGGTGCCCATCAGCTCCGTCAGCTCCTCGTGGACGATCTTCACGACCTGCTGGCCGGGAGTGAGGCTGCGGGCGACGTCCTGGCCGAGCGCACGCGCCTTCACGCGGGCGACGAAGTCCTTGACGACGCGGAAGTTGACGTCGGCCTCGAGCAGCGCGAGCCGGATCTCGCGCATCGAGCGCGTGATCACTTCTTCGTCGAGCTTTCCGCGGCTCCGAAGCGGGCCGAGGGCGGCGTTGAGCTTGTCTCCGAGTGTGTCGAACATCGGCGGAACAGTGTAGATACGACCCTCGCGGCCTACTATCGCTCCATGGCGGCACGGAAGACGGTCACCGTCGTCTTTTCAGACATCGCGAACTCCACGCCGCTCGGCGAAGCGCTCGACGCCGAGGTGCTCCGCGGCGTGATGGAGCAGTACTACGAGGTCGTCCGGGCGGAGCTGGAGCGACACGGCGGCACCGTGGAGAAGTTCATCGGCGACGCGGTCATGGCGGTCTTCGGCATCCCGACCGTTCACGACGACGACGCGCTGCGGGCGATCCGGGCCGCGATCGACATGCGCACGGCCCTCGGAGCGCTCAACCGGCAGCTCGAGGAGACCCACGGTGTCCGGCTGGCAATCCGGACGGGCGTGAACACGGGCGAGGTCGTGGCCGGGGATCCGTCCGACCGCCAGTCCTTCGCGACCGGCGCCGCCGTCGTCACGACGCAGAGGCTCGAGGCCGCCGCCCGGTCGGGCGAGATCCTGCTCGGCGAATCGACCTACCGACTCGTCTCCAACGCGGTGCTCGTCGAGCCGATGGAGCCGCTCGAGCTCAAGGGGAAGGCGGAGCCGACTCCCGCGTGGCGGCTGCTCGGCGTCGTCGAGGGCGCGCCGCCCTTCCCTCGAAGGCTCGACACGCCGATGGTCGGACGCGAGGACGAGCTTGCCGCGCTGAGAGCCGAGCTCGATGCGGCCGACCGCGAACGGCGCTGCCGCCTGGCGACGATCGTCGGGCCGGCCGGAATCGGCAAGTCACGTCTCGGCAACGAGCTTTTCGCCGCCACCCGCGGCCGCGCGACGACGCTCGTCGGACGCTGTCTCGCGTACGGCGAGGGAATCACGTACTGGCCGCTTCGGGGCATCGTGCTCTCGGCGACGGGGAGCCTCAGTCAGGAAGGGATCGAGGAGTTCCTCGAAGGCGCCGAGGACGCGGAGCGGATCGCCAACAGGCTCGCGGGCGCCGTCGGCTCGGAGGAGGCGCCGCCCGGCGGCGAGGAGACGTTCTGGGCAGTCCGCCGCTTCCTCGAGCACATGGCGCGGGAGCGCGCGATCATCCTCGCGATCGACGAGCTCCAGTGGGCGGAGCCGACGTTCCTCGACCTCGTGGAGTACCTCGTCGGCTGGACGTCGGACGCGCCGGTCCTCGTCCTGGGCCTCTCACGACCCGAGCTGCTCGAGCACAGGCCGACCTGGAACACCACCAGTTCGCTCGTGCTCGCATTGGAACCGCTTTCAGGCCCCGACTCGGAGCGCCTCGTCGAAGCGCTCGGGGCCGAGGTCGCCCGGGACGAGAGGGACCGGATCCTTGCCGGCGCCGAGGGCAATCCACTCTTCGTCGAGCAGATGCTCGCCCTCGCAGTTGAGGGCGCTCCGTCAGCGGCGATTCCGCCCTCGATCCATGCGCTGCTCGCTGCCCGCCTCGACCGGCTGGCCGCCGAGGAGCGCGCCGTCCTGGAGCGCGCGGCGGTGATCGGGCGGGAGTTCACCGCTGGCGCGGTCACGTCACTGTCGGACGACGAGCCGGCCGCCTCGATCCTGCTCTCGCTGGTCCGCCGCGACCTGATCGAGCCGGACCGCTCGCTGATTCCCGGCGACGACGGCTTCCGCTTCCGGCACATCCTGATCCGCGACGCCGCCTACCTCGGGGTCGCCAAGGTGAGCCGGGCCAAGCTCCACAGGCGCCACGCCGACTGGTTGGAGAGCGCTGCGCCCGACCTGGACGAGATCGTCGGCTACCACCTGGAGCAGGCTTTTCGCTACGGCCAGGAGCTCGGAGCCGCCGACAACGAGGTCGCCACGAAGGCCGGGATCCATCTCGCGCGAGCCGGGCGCCGTGCGATGCGTCGCGGCGACCTCCCCGCCGCGACGGCTCTCTTGACCCGGGCCGCAGCGCTGCTGCCGGACTCGCACACCGAGCGCAGGGAGGTCCTTCCGATCCTGGCGACCGCACTGATGCGTACTGGCGACTTCATGCGCGCCGAGCAGCTGCTCGACCAGGCACTCGACTCCGCGCGCGCCAGCGGCGACAGGCGCCTCGAGCTACGGACGGTCATCGACCGCGAGTTCGTCAGAACGTTCACGCACCCCGGCGAGCCGCTCGAAGGGATGGTCGCAGTCGCCGACGCGTCGATTCCTCTGCTCGAGGAGCTCGGCGACGACCTCGGACTTGCGAGGGCGTGGTGGCTCAAGAGCGAAGCTCACATCAACGCCTGCCGGTGGGGAGCCAGGGCAGCGGACGTCGAGCGAGCCCTCGAGCACGCGAAGCGGGCGAACGACATCGGCGAAGAGGCCGCGCTGTCGGCCGTGCTCGCGCAAGCCCTCCACTACGGGCCGACGCCGGTCCCCGAGGCGCATCGAGCGCTGCGAGAAGATGCTCGCCGTGCCGATCTCGGATCGCAGCTATCAGGCCGGGCTCCAGAGCACTCTGAGCGCGCTTCGCGCCATGGAGGGCAACTTCGACGACGCGCGGAGTCTCTGGGTCGAGGCGCGAACCGTCTACGAGGAGCTAGGCCTTCGCGCACGCCGCGCTGGCCGCTCCCTCATCCCGGCGGAGATCGAGTTGCTCGCAGGGAACCCCGAGGAGGCAGTCGCGATCCTCCGCTGGGCGTGCGAGAAGCTGGAGGAGCTCGGCGTCGAGAGCATCCGAGCCACGACCTCCGCCTTCCTCGCCGACGCGCTTTGCGAGGCAGGGGACTTCGAGGAGGCGAGACGCTTCGCCGACGTGGCTGCGGAGAGCGGCGCCCCCGACGACGTCGTCACCCAGGTGATGTGGCGGATCGCCCGATCGAAGGCAGACGGCGACTCGGGGCTCGCCGACGAAGCGCACAGCCTCGCGCAGACGACGGACTATCCGGATCTCAAGGCCCGCGCATTCATCGCGCTCGGCGAGCTGGACGAGGCGCGCCGAATCTACGAGGCGAAGGGGAACATCGCGGCCGCCGAGCGGCTCTTGGCCCGCCAGACCGCTTCGTCGTAGGATCGGGCGCCCACTTCTAGGAGGTGCCTGATGGCAGAGCAGGACGAGCGGGACGAGCAGGACGAGTACACGCCGGGCTGGTACGGGACGCTCCAGGAGGCCGTCGACGCGGCCCTGCAGCAGGATGACGTCGAGCTGGGACAGATCCGCGAGATCGCCTTCCAGGGGCGGAAGAAGAACCCCATCCATGAGTTCAGGGTCAAGCTCCGGCCGCCGAGCGACTGAGAAGGAGGAAAAGCAATGGCTGAACCGCAGGGAGGACCGACGTACAGAGGTGTGTCGTCGAAGGGCCTCGGCAAGGGCTTCAAGAAGGCTGCCAAGGACGCTGAGAACCAGGCGCGGGCGGATCTCGCCCAGAAAGGCGAGTGGCCGCCCAAGGAGCCCATCACCTACAAGGCGGACATGTACGTCAGGATCGGAAACCCGATCCACGAGTTCGTGGTCGAGCTGACCCAGCAGCCCTAGACGAGAGGAGAACGCATGGCAGACATCGCGAAAGTCATCACGATCATCGGCCAGTCGCCGGAGAGCTTCGCCAAGGCGGCCGATGCCGCCGTTCAGGAGGCGTCGAAGACGCTCCGCGGGATCTCCGGCGCCGACGTCGTCTCGATGAGCGCGCTCGTCGAGAACGACAAGATCAGCATGTACCGGACGACCGTGAACATCGCGTTCGCGGTGGAGAGGTAACTAGGTCAAGAGCGCGTTTGCGTAGTCGCGGGCGTCGAACGGCCTGAGGTCGTCGAGCCCTTCGCCGACGCCCACGAGCTTGACCGGGAGACCGAGCTCGTGGGCGATCGCGAGCGCGACACCGCCCTTCGCCGAGCCGTCCAGCTTGGTCAGGGCCACACCCGTCACGTCGACCGCCTCGCCGAAGAGGCGGGCCTGTTGAAGCCCGTTCTGCCCGGTCGTCGCGTCGACGACGAGGAGCGTCTCGTGCGGCGCGCCCGGTAGGCGTCGCTCGATCACCCGGCGGACCTTCGCCAGCTCCTCCATCAGGTTCGTCTGCGTGTGAAGCCGGCCGGCGGTGTCGACGATGACGACGTCGCGGCCGCGCGCCGTCGCCGCCTCGATCGCGTCGTAGGCGACGGCGGCCGGGTCTCCCCCGCGCTCGGAGCCGACGAAGTCCGCGCCGGCCCTGTCGGCCCAGATCTCGAGCTGCTCCTCGGCCGCGGCACGGAACGTGTCGGCGGCGGCGAGCAGGACGGAGTGGTCGTGCTCGCGGAGCTTCTGCGCCAGCTTGCCGATCGTGGTCGTCTTCCCGGTGCCGTTGACGCCGACGACGAGGAGCACCGTCGGCCGGGCGCTCGAGGTCGAGGCGCGGCGGTTCGCCGAGAAGCTCGGCCGCCTCGTCGCTGAGCGCGGGGCCGAGCTCGCCGGCGACCTCGCGAGCCTCGAGCCGCTGCACGAGCTCGGCCGTCGTCGGAACGCCGACGTCGGCCGCGATCAGCGCCTCCTCGAGCCGCTCCCAGGCCTCGTCGTCGCCCGGGTCGAAGGCGGCGGAGGCGATCTCCTCGGTCAGCGCGCGGCGGCTCTTGCCCAGCGAATCCCGTAGGCGCGAGAGGAAGCCGGTCTGCTCGGCCTCGGTCTCGTCCGGCGTGTCGGTGTCGCCGAGGAACTCTCCCCAACTCCTGCTCATGACCGGTGGAGGCTATCGGCGGCTGTTCCCTTTTTTGACAAGACCCGCTTGGAGAGTACGATCTTCGGTGCTCGTCCCAGCACGGCGAGGAAGGGGCAATAGTGCGCGAGAGGTGGAGACTGCCTGCGGCGGCCCTTGCCGTCGGCGTGGCAGGAGCCCTCGCGATCGTCGCTTCCTCACACGCCGCGATCACGATCACGAGCCTGCAGGTGCAGGCGAACGAGGTCGAACATCCTCTCGCCGCCGGGGGGGCCGAACGGCGCCGGCTACGACATCCGGATCGTCGCGAACCTCAGCGGATCGGACTGGCGCTCGACCAGCTGGTCGAGCGCCGGCGTGACCCGATGCGTCGACCACGGCGACGAAGACGAGAACGGCAGCCACACCCGAACTCTCGAGTACGAGTACGAGAGCAATCCGTCGCTCAAGGAGGCTCCGCCGCGGGCTCTGCCAGATCCCGACAAGGTCGGCCCCAGCGAGCACGTGTTCCCGCCGCCGGTCGGCGGCAGCTCGCAGCTGACCATCAAGCTCTTCGACAACGACAACTGCAGCGGCAACGGGCTCGCGACCCAGAGTGTTTCGATCACGACGAAGACTCCAGGCGCGAACGAGGCGCTCACAGCCGCCTGCCAGGTGTTGAAGGTCGCCGTCGTCCTCGACGAGTCGGGCTCGATCGGAGACTCCGCGCCGGAGGTCAGGGAAGCGACGAAGGCGCTCGCCCGGGGCCTCTCCGGCACCGGCGCAAGCATGGCCGTCTTCAAGTTCTCGTCGTCAGCGAGCGACGACTTCATCAGCGCCGTACCAGGAGGTCACTCAGTCGTTCATCGACGGAGCACTCGACAACTATCTGAACGATTACAGGCCCAACGGATACACGAACTGGGACTCCGGCCTGAACAAGGTTCTCGCCGAGACAACCGCGGCCAACCGGCCGGACCTGGTCGTTTTCCTCACGGACGGCAACCCAAATCGTCTCAGGAACGACGGCAACACATACGAAGAGGGCTACTACACCCCGGTGAACGCGGCGGCCAACGTCGCCAACACCCTCAAGCAGGACTCGCACATGTTCGCGATCGGTGTCGGCGTCGGGGTAACGGATGCGCTGAGCGGGCTCCGGATCCAGTCGGTCTCGGGGACGAGGAGCTTCCCCGAGTACTCGATCGAGACGGCCGACTACACGCTGATCCAGGACTTCGAGGAGCTCGAGGAGGCTCTCGCGGATCTTGCCTCCAACCTGTGCAACGTCTCGGTGACGGTCAAGAAGGAGACGGACGAGGGTAAGCGCGACGCCTGGGTCTTCAAGCCCGGCTGGGGGTTCAGCGGCCGGACGTTGCTCCAGGCGCCCGCCTCGCAGTTCGCGTACAGGTGGTTCAAGCCGGGCACTGCCGGCCCTCCGGTGACCACGACGACTGCGACGCAGTCGGGCATTCACGGTCGCCGACGGGACGATCGACTTCGTCTGGCGGCCGACGTCGGCGACCTCGCTGAGCAACATCACGATCTCCGACGCGGCGCGGACAGGCTACGAACCGGAGTCGGTGACCTGTACTTCCGGTGGGGCGACCATCCTCGACTGCGACAATCCCGCGATCGTCGCGTCCTTCACGCTGTCGGACCTGAAGATCCGCGACCACGTCTACTGCGTCGTCCGGAACCGCTTCAAGCGCTCGACCGTCCAGGTGGTCAAGCAGTGGGAGGGCGATCCGTCGTCGGCGACGATCTTCGTCGACGCCACCGGCGCCGCGCCCTACGACGCGTCCAAGGTCGCGACTGCGAGCGGCGACAGCACCTCCTTCGACTATCCGGTCTCGACTTCCGTCAGGGTGGGAGAGACGGCAGTACCGGCCGGCTATTCCGCGACGATCGACTGCGGCGGGGGCCCGCAGCCCTACAGCGGCGGGCCCTTCCCGGTCACCTCACCTGCAGTCGACGGCGGCGTCATCAGCTGCACCATCACCAACAAGCAGCTGCGCTCGACCGTGCAGGTCGTGAAGAACTGGGTGGGCACACCGTCGTCCACGACGATCTTCGTCGACCGGAACCGGGCTGGCCCCTTCGACGCCTCGAGGGTGGCGACCGCGAGCGGCCAGAGCACCTCCTTCACCTATCCGGTCTCGACCTCCGTCAGGCGTCGGCGAGACCGCCGTGCCGTCTGGCTACGAGGCAACGATCCAGTGCGGCACGGGCGCCGAGCAGCCCTACGCCGGCGGCCCGTTCCCGGTCACCTCACCGGCGACCGACGGCGCAACCATCACGTGCACGATCACCAACACCCAGGAGACCTCGCACGTGCGCGTCGTCAAGGCGTGGGTCGGCGCGACGTCGACGCACGACGATCTTCGTCGACGCGACCGGGGCAGCGCCCTTCGACGCCTCGACCGTCGCGACGACGACCGGCGCCAGCGCTTCCTTCACGTACCCGCTCTCGACACCCGTCACGGTCGGAGAAACGCCGATACCGGCCGGCTACGCGGCCACGATCCGGTGCGGCGACGGGGACTGCGCAGCCGTACACGGGCGGCGCCCTTCGCAGTGACGTCGCCCGCCGTCGGTGGAGCCACCATCACGTGCACGATCACCAATACCCAGCTGCTCTCGTCGGTCCGGGTGGTCAAGGAATGGGTGGGCGCGCCGAGCACGACGACGATCTTCGTCGACGCGACCGGAGCAGCGCCGTTCGACGCCTCGACCATCGCCGACTCGAGCGGCGACAGCGCCTCCTTCACCTATCCGATCTCGACTCCTGTCACGGTCGGCGAGGTCGTCCCCGTCCCGGCCGGCTATGCGGCGACGATCCAGTGCGGCACCGGCGGCACTCCAGTCGCCTACACCGGCGGCCCGTTCCCGGTCACGTCGCCGGCAGTCGACGGAGCGACCATCTACCTGCACGATCGTCAATACCCAGCAGCTCTCGAAGGTCCGAGTAATCAAGAACTGGTCCGGTACGCCGACCAGCGCAACGATCTTCGTGGACCAGGACGGCGTGGCGCCGTTCGACGCTTCCACGGTCGCGACCGCGGACGGGGACAACACGTTCTTCACCTACCCGGTCTCCACGCCGGCGTTCGTCGGCGAGACCGCCGTGCCGGCCGGGTACACCGCGACGATCCAGTGCGGCGCCGGCGCTCCGCAGCCTACCTCGGCGGCCCGTTCGCGGTCACGTCGCCGGCAACCAATGGCGCGACGCTCACCTGCACGATCAGCAACAACATGATCCCGCCGCCGGCGACCGTTCGGGTGGTCAAGGAATGGATCGGCGCTCCCTCCTCGGCGACGATCTTCGTCGACCAGGACGGCGTCGCACCGTTCGACGCCTCCGTGGTCGCCATCGCCGACGGGGACAACACCTCCTTCGACTACACGGCCGGGACAGCGGTCACCGTCGGCGAGACCGCGGTGCCGAGCCGGATACGACGCGACGATCCAGTGCGGCGCCGACCCGGCCCAGCCATACCAGGGCGGGCCGTTCGCAGTCGTCGCCCCGGCGGCCGGCGCAACCCTCACATGCACGATCACGAACAGGCAGCTGCTCTCGATCGTCCGCGTGGTCAAGCAGTGGGTCGGCGCCCCCTCGTCGGCGGAGATCTTCGTCGACGCCACCGGCGCGGCACCGTACGACGCCTCCACGACAGCGACCACGAGCGGCGACACCACGTTCTTCGTCTACCCGGTCTCGACGCCGGTCTTCGCCGGCGAGACCACGGTGCCGGTCGGGTACCAGGCGACGATCTCGTGCGGCGAGCTGCAGGGTCGCCAGGTGTACAACGGCGGCCCGTTCCCGGTCACGTCTCCGGCGCAGCACCTCGGAGTCGTCACCTGCACGATCACGAACACGCAGCACGCTCTCGTTCGTCCGGACCGTCAAGCAGTGGGTCGGCGCTCCGTCGTCCGCGGAGATCTTCGTCGACCTGAACGGCACGACGCCGTACGACGCTTCCACGATCGCGACCGCGAGCGGCGACAACACGTCCTTCGTCTACCCGACCTCCACGCCGGTCACGGTCGGCGAGACCACCGTGCCGGCCGGCTATGAGGCCGAGATCGGCTGCGGCCACACGCAGCCTCGTCAGCCGTACACCGGCGGGCCGTTCCCGGTGGTGTCTCCGGCCCAACACCTCGGAGTCCTCACCTGCACCGTCACGAACTCCCAGCTGTTCTCGACCGTCCAGGTGGTCAAGCAGTGGATCGGAACACCCGCCTCGACGACGATCTTCGTCGACGCGGACGGCGCGGCTCCCTTCGACGCATCCACCGTCGCGACTGCGAGCGGCGACAGCGCCTCCTTCACGTACCCGGTCTCGACCCCGGTCACTGTCGGAGAAACCCCGATACCGGCCGGCTACGCCGCCACCATCGACTGCGGGCAGGGCCCTCAGCCCTACACCGGCGGCCCCTTCCCGGTGACCTCTCCCGCAGGCGGCGAGGAGGTCACCACCTGCACGATCACGAACACGGAGCTGCGCTCGACCGTGCAGGTGGTCAAGCAGTGGGCCGGAGCACGCCGGCTCTGCGACGATCTTCGTCGACGCGACCGGGACGGCGCCATACGACGCATCCACCGTCGCCACCGTCAACGGCGACAGCGCATCCTTCGAATACCCCGTCTCGACGCCGGTGACGGTCGGCGAGACCGTCGTGCCGACCGGCTACACCGCGACGATGGACTGTGGAGGTGGCCCACAGGTGTACACAGGCGGCCCATTCCCGGTCACGTCGCCGGCGGAAGACGACGCCACGCTGACGTGCACGATCACGAACTCGCCGCAGACGACCGTCCGCATATTCAAGGAATGGGCCGGTACGTCGAGGTCGACGACGATCTTCGTCGACTCTTCCGGCCAGGCTCCGTTCGACTCGGCCTCGGTCGTCACGGCGGACGGACAGAGCGTGTCGTTCGACTTCCCGCCGTCGACGCAGGCGACGATCGGTGAGCTCCCCGTGCCGCCTGGGTACCTCGCCGTCATCAACTGCGGCACCGGCCCGCGCGACCTCCGCCTCTACCGAGGAGGGCCGTTCACGGTCACGACCCCGAGCACGCCCGGCGGTGTCCTGTCGTGCGTTCTCACGAATGTGCAGCGGCCCGGCCCGTTGGCCGTCCTGGTGCTCGACAAGGCCTCCAACCGCCGTGTCGTGAGCCCGAATCAGCGTGTCAACTTCCGGATCACGGTCCGGAACCGCGGACGCGGAACCGCTCGTAACGTCCTCACCTGTGACCGGATGCCGGCCGGCCTGAGGGTCGTGAGCGCTCGCGGAGCGCGTCGATCCGGCCGGAGCCTGTGCTGGCTGGTCGCGAGCGATGCGACCGAGGACCACGAGGACGTTCAAGGTCGTCGCCCGAGTCGGCCCGTCGAGCCGCCGCCGCGTGATCGTGAACCCGGCCGACGTCATCGCCTCGAACACGCTCAATTGCCGGCGCGAGAACGTTGCCCAGCGACTGCGCGTCTGTCGCGATCGGGTGCCGCTCGTGCTCCGCGCAGGTGGCGTCGCTCCCGCGCGGGTCGCTCGCGTCCCGTTCACGGGCTGACGCGCTAGGCGGCGGCTTCGGCGGCGGGCTCGCGAGGAAGGCGGCGCGAGACGACCTGCGAGACGCCGTCATTGCCCATCGTCACGCCGTAGAGCACGTCTGCCGCCTCCATCGTCTTCTTCTGATGCGTGATGACGATGAACTGGGCCCGGTCGGAGAACCGACGTAGCAACTCGACGAAGCGGCCGATGTTGGCGTCGTCGAGCGCGGCCTCGACCTCGTCCAGGAGGTAGAACGGACACGGGCGGGCGAGGAACAGCGCGAAGAGGAACGAGATCGCGCCGAGTGCCTTCTCTCCGCCTGAGAGCAGCGAGAGCCGCGTCACGCGCTTGCCGGCCGGGCGGAGCTCGACCTCGATGCCGGGCGCTGCCTCCTCGTCGTCTCCCTCGTTCTCACCGGTCAGACGGAGCCGGCCGTGGCCGCCGGGGAAGAGCGTCGACGGCGACCTCCTCGAAGTGCGCGCTGACGGCGTCGAAGGTCTCGGCGAAGCGGCGCTCGACGGTGCGGTCGAGGTCGTCCCTCAGCTTGGCGAGCTCGTCGAGGCTGCGTTCGAGATCCTCCCGCTGCGCCGTCAGCTCGGCGAGCGACTCCTTCTCGCGCTCGTACTCCTCCGCGGCGAGCGGATTCACGCGCCCGAGCTCCTCGCGGCGGCGCCCCAGGCGCTCCAGGCGCTCGGCGATCGCCTCGCGGTCGTCGCCTTCTGCCGGCTCGGCGCCTGCCGCCTCCAGCCGGCGCTGCGCCTCGTCGCGCTCGGCCTGGAGGCGCGCGAGCTCGACGTCGATCGCTCCGGAGGCGCTCGCGGCTTCGCCGGCCTCCCTGCGGATCTCCGCCTCCGCGCCGCCCAGTCGTCGCAGCTCGTCGGCGAGACCGGCTGTCCGGGTCGTGCCCGCGTCGGCGCGCGCGCGGAGCGTCGGTTCCCACCGGTCGCTCGCCGAGCCGGCTGCTGCGAGCGTGCGCTCCAGGCGCTCCGCGACGGCGATGTGCGGCCGGTACCGGCCGTCATCGAGCGCCGATCCCTGCCGGGGCTCGTCCACGACCTGCTCCAGCTGCCGCTCGAGCTCCTCGATCTCGGCGCCGACCGCCCGGCGTCGTGCCTCGAGCTCCAGCAAGACCGCCTCAGCGGCCTCGCCGAGGAACCAGACCTCCCGCGTCGCCGGGTCGTACCCGATCCCTTCTCGGGTGACTGCGAGCGTCGACTGTCGCAACAGGTCGTCACGCTCGACGACCACGAACTCATGGACGGTCTCGTCGACGACGACGTTCAGGCTCCCGAGGCCGCTTGCCCGGGCCTCGTCGACGAGTCGGAGCGCCGTCCGCTCGTCGGGGGCGACGACGGCGGCGCCTCTGCCTCGCAGGGCCGCGACGACGGCGCGCTCGTCTCCGGCGGCAACCTCCAGCTTCGAGAGGAGCAGCTCGTGGCCGGCCTCGGCGAGCGCACGGGCCGCCGGCGGGACGCCCTCGCGCTCCGCGAGCGTCCGCTCGAGCGCGGCGAGCCGCTCGCGCGCAAGCCCGGCTTCCTCTCGGAGCTTCCGGCGACGGATCTCGGCCGCCGAAGGGCCCGTCGGGAGGCGCGGACGGCTTGCGGCCAGTTGCAAGGACTCGACGAGCGCGGCCGCGCTCTCGCGGCGCAGCTCCAGCCGCTCGCCCGCGCTCTTCAGCCGGTAGAGCGCGGCCGTCGCCGACTCGCGTTTCCCGGCGGCGTCCGCCAGCTCTTCCTCCGCACGGTGCCGCTCGGCGAGCAGCTCCTCGAGCCTGGACTCCGTCCGCCGCTTCCCATGGTCGGCCGCCGCCTTTCGCTCGGATGCCTCGCCGATCCGCTCGTCGACCGCAGCGAGGTCGAGCGTGGCCACGGCCGCCTCGAGCGAGGCGATCTCGCCGCCGAGCTTCTCGGCTCGTTGCGCGGCGCTCGCCTGGAGAGCGAGCGGCCGGAGCCGCTTCTTGACCTCGGCCTCGATGTCGCGGGCCCGAGCTACGTCTTGTCCGACCCGGGCGAGCTTCAGCTCGGCGCGGTGCCGGCGGCGCTTGAACTTCCCCAGCCCGGCAGCCTCTTCGACGAGTGCGCGGCGCTCCTCGGGCTTCGAGGCGAGGATCTGCTCGACCTTGCCCTGGGAGATGACGGAGCCTGCGGCGCCGCCGAGCCCGACGTCTGCCAGCAGCTCCACGAGGTCGGTGCGGCGAACCGCGGTCCCGTTGATCAGGTACTGCCCCTCGCCGCCTCGGTGGAGGCGCCGCATGACGGACACCTCGGCGGGCAGGTCGGCCAGTGTGTCGTCCGCGTTGTCGAGCATCAGCTCGACCTGGCAGTAGGGAACCGGCTGACGGCCTCCCCCTCCCGAGAACAGCACGTCGTCGGGCTTCTCCGCACGGAGCTCGTTCGGGCTCAGGCTTCCCGACGCCCACAGCAGCGCATCGGCCACGTTCGACTTCCCGGAGCCGTTCGGCCCGACGACCACGGCGACGCCCGGCTCGAGGCGCACCTCGACCGGTTCGGGGAAGGACTTGAAGCCGCGGATGCGGATGGCGCGGAGATGCACGCGCGCCGAACGCTAGTAGCGCGGGCGGATGGCGCTCGACCGGTCGAGAAGAGCCGCCGAAGCCGACTGCTTCGCTCTCCGATGGGTACCCCGCGAAAGCGGGGTCGTTCCGACGCGAAACTCAACCACCTGGCCAGAAGGCTGTTCCGAAGGCCAGGAAAACTCCACCAACGACGGTTGGTGCCGCCTTCGGCGCGCGAATACGTTGAGACAAGCCACCAAACCGCCGTAAATCATTGGAGGAAGCATGACCAGAGCAAGGCTGGGCTCACGCCTACCGGCTCTCCTTTCGATCGCAGCCGGGATCGCTGTCGCCCTTCCGGGCGTCGCGTCGGCCTTCTCGTTCGGAGCGCCCACTGGATATCCCGTCGGAGGGGTCAGGCCGACATCGCTCGCGACGAGCGACCTCAACGGCGACAGCATTCTCGACGTCGCGGTCGCCAACACGAACAGCGACAACGTCGGCGTTCTCCTCGGCAACGGCACGGGCGGCTTCGGCGCCCCGACGTCGTTTGCCGCAGGGAACGAGCCGATGTCCGTCGCGGCCGGAGACCTGAACGGAGACGGCGACATGGATCTCGCGGTCGCCAACCGTCTCGACCACAACGTCTCGGTTCTCCTCGGGAACGGCCTCGGCGGATTCGCCGCCGCGACCACGTTCGCAGCCGGGAATCAGCCACACGCGGTCGCGATCGGAGATCTCGACGGGGACCACAACCCGGATCTCGCGGTCGCCAACCGCGTCTCGGACACCGTCTCGGTCCTGCTCGGTGACGGCGCCGGATCGTTCGGGCACCCGAACGACTTCGCCGCCGGCGACGGGCCGTATGCGCTCGCCCTTGGTGACGTCGACGAGGACACGCACCTCGACGTCGTCGTCGCAGCGTTCGACGCCGATCAGGTCACCGTCCTCCTCGGAGACGGCGCGGGGAGCCTGGCGGCTCCCGCCCTGTACACGGCGAAGAACGGGCCGCAGGGCGTCGCGCTCGGCGAGCTGAAGGAAGACGGTCACCTCGACATCGCCGCGGCGAACTTCTTCGCCGACCTCGCCTCCGTGCTGATGGGCGACGGCTCCGGCGTCTTCTCGCCGCAGGAGAGCTTCGGCGGCGGCGACGGCCCGAAGTCGATCGCGATCGGCGATCTGGACGGCGACAGCCACAACGACCTGGCGATCGCCTCGTCCGAGAGCGACACCGTCACCGTGCTGAAGGGCGACGGCAGCGGAGCGTTCGCCGCCGGCGAGAGCTTCGCGGCCGGCGACAACCCGTCGTCGATCTCGATCGCGCAGCTCAACGGTGCGGGATCCCCGGACCTCGTGGTCGCCGACCGCTTCGGCGAGGTCATCTCGGTGCTCCTCAACCAGGGCTCGCCGCCCGCCGGCGACCTCGACGGCACCGACGCTGAACCTGCCCGGCACCGTCGTCGTGAACGCGACGACTCCGGCCGGCGCGACAGTCACGTACATCGCCTCGGCGACCGACGATCAGGATCCTTCGCCGTCGGTCAGTTGCTCGCCGGCGTCGGGATCGACGTTCGCGATCGGCACGAAGGCCGTCAACTGCACGGCGACCGACGCAAGCGGCAACGCCTCGAGCGGCTCGTTCAACGTGGTCGTCAAGGGAGCCGCCGAGCAGCTCGTCGACCTGATCGACAAGACGCTCGCGCTGAAGGGCCTCGGCCCGGTTCAGGCGGGGCTCAGGGGCCAGTTGCAGGGCGTCTTCACCTGCATCATCCAGCGGAACCGCACCAGTGCATGCCGCGGGATCGACATGTACGTCTACGCCGTGCGCATCGCTGCCGGCGTGCGCTGGATCACGACCGCACAGGCGAACAGCCTGGTCGTGGACGCCACGCGGATCAAGACAGTCATCGGCTGTTAGCTCTACGGAAGGTGCGCGCCGCTCAGGCGGCGCGCACCTTCTCGAGTGCCTGCTTGGCCGCTTCCTGCTCCGCGGCTTTCTTGGACGAGCCCACGCCGACGCCGGCCTGGTCGCCGTCGATCATCGCGGCCGAGGTGAACTTGCGGTCGTGTGGCGGGCCTTCCACCTCGAGCACCGAGTAGCTGACCTGTCGCCCGAGCGCGGCCAGCTGCTCCTGAAGCTCGGTCTTGAAGTCGACGTGCGTCGTCGCCGCGTACTCGATGCGCCCACTGAACGCCTCTACGATCGCGTCCTCGATCGGCTCGAAGCCGTGCTCGAGGAAAAGCGCCGCAAGCGCCGCTTCGAGCAGTGCCGCGAGGACGTTGCGGTTCCGCGAGAGCCTCCCCAGCTCTTCCTCCGGGACGATCCCCACACCTTTCTCGACGAGGAGCCCGCCGAGGCCGAGCTCCCGCGAGACGACGGCGCAGCTCGCCCGCGAGACGACGTGCGAGCGGATCTTCGCCAGCCGCCCTTCGGGCAGGTCGGGAAAGCGCTCGTAGAGGGCACGAGCGACTGCGAGCTCGAGGACGCTGTCCCCGAGAAACTCCAGCCGCTCGTAGGAGGACGCCCTGTCGGCGGCCCACGAGGGGTGCGTGAATGCGTTTTCCGCCCGCTTGGCGGGCAGCTCGTCGATCAGCCGGGCGAGACGGCCGGGCTCGCTGGTCCGAGCCTGGCTACTGGTGCGACGTGACGTATTCGACAGCCTGACCGACCGTCTGGATCTTCTGGGCGTCCTCATCCGGGATCTTGATCCCGAACTGATCCTCGAGCTCCATGATCATCTCGACGAGGTCGAGCGAGTCGGCGCCGAGATCCTCTTGGAAGTTCGCCTCTTCCGTGATGTCCGCTTCTTCCACGGACAAGCGCTCTGCCAGGACTTCCCTGATGCGCTCGTAGACTTCGTCGCGGGACGCTGCCATGTGACCTCGCTTACGTTCGGTGGACTGAGAGCGCGCCGATTCTACGGGACCGGAGCGCGCAGCGGCTCGACTTCCCGTCCGCGGTACGTCTTACACGTCGGGCACATCTGATGCGGCCGCTTGGGCCGATGGCACGTCGGGCACTCGTTGACCCGCGGGGCCTCGAGCTTGTGGGTGGCGCGGCGCTTGTCGCGGCGCGCTTTCGACGTTTTCCTCTTCGGGACTGCCATCGCAGCGCGCCACTATAGCTATCGTTCGGCTCGAGCCTCTGGCTCGCTCTATGCGCGTTCGCTGATCGACACATCCTCGTTTCCGCCCCAACCGGGGCGTTCCGTCGATCAGGAGGACCGATGCGCGACCCCAGCGGCGTACTCGCCGCCTCGAACATCACGAAGAGCCACGGCGCCGAGACGATTCTCGACAGCGTCTCGCTGCTCGTACCCCCGGGGGCGCGAATCGGCGTCGTGGGGCCGAACGGGAGCGGAAAGACGACGCTCCTCCGCCTGCTCGCCGGGGTGGACGAGCCCGACCAGGGCTCGGTCGAACGTCGCCCGCCGTCGCTGACCGTCGGCTATCTCGCCCAGGAGGTCGACGCGCGGCCCGACGAAACGTTGCTCGCATACCTCGAGCGGCGCACGGGCGTCGGCGCCGCCGCGCTCGAGCTGGACGCGCTGGCGGCGCGCCTCGGCGACGAGCCCGAGGTCGCACACGAGCATGGCAGACGCCCTGGAGCGCTTCCTGTCGCTCGGCGCCGATGACTTCCACGCACGCGCCCGCGAGGCCGCAGCCCGGGTCGGGCTCGACCGGTTGGACCGGCGGCTCGGGCGACTCTCGGGAGGCGAGGCCGCGCGCGCCAAGCTGGCGGCGGTCCTCCTCTCACGCTTCGACGTGCTGCTCCTCGACGAGCCGACGAACGACCTCGATTTCGACGGCCTCGACCTGCTCGAGCGGTTCGTGGCCTCGACGCAGAGCGCGCTCGTGCTCGTCTCCCACGACCGGGCGTTTCTCGAGCAGACGGTCGAGCGAGTCGTGGAGTTCGAGGGAGAGACGAGGCGGATCCGCGAGTTCGCCGGCGGCTGGGGCGACTACGAGCGGCTGCGCGAGGTCGGCCGTCGCGGCGAGGAGGGAGCATACGAGCGGTACGTCGACGAGCGGTCGCGGTTCGAGGCGCTGCTGCGAACGCGCCAGGGCGAGGCGCACGCCGCCGGGAAGATGGCGGATCGGCGCGGGACCCACGCGCTGATGTCCAAGGTGCGCTCAGCCGGGAAGCGGCTCGAGCGCCTCGAGCATGTCGAGAAGCCATGGACGCCGTGGCGCCTCGAGCTCTCGCTCGAGTCGCAGCGCTCCGGCAACGTCGTCGCTCGTCTGGAGGAGGCGGTCGTCGAGCGGGACGGCTTCCGGCTCGGACCGATCGACCTCGAGCTGCGATACGGAGACCGCCTTGCAATCGTCGGCGCGAACGGATCGGGAAAGTCGACACTGATCGGCGCGCTCGTCGGCGCGCTTCCGCTTGCGAGCGGCCGGCGCCACGTCGGGACCAACGTGCGCTTCGGCGAGCTCGAGCAGGACCGCGCCTGGCTCGACTCCGAGCGGCCGTTGATCGAGCGCTTCGGCGAGCGGTCTGAGCTCGCGACCGGGAGAGGCCCGGACGCTGCTCGCGAAGTTCGCGCTCCGCGACGCCGAAGTCACGAGATCCGCGTCCTCGCTCTCACCGGGTGAGAGAACTCGGGCGATCCTGGCGCTCCTGTCGGCGCAGGGCGCCAACGCGCTGATCCTGGACGAGCCGACGAACCATCTCGACCTCGAGGCGATCGAGCAGCTCGAGCTGGCACTGGAGGATTACGAGGGCACGCTCGTCCTCGTCACGCACGACCGGCGCTTTCTGGAGCGGGTCGCGCCGACCTCGACTTTCGCGGTCTAGAGCTTCTCCTTCAGCTCCTCGAGCGCGGCCCAGCGAGGGTCGCTGCGCTCGTCGACGTGCTCGTGCGGGTTCTCGTTCAGGTCCTCGCCGCAGACCGGACAGAGTCCGGCGCAGTCCTCCCGGCACAGGATCTGGTCGGGCAGCTCGAGCGCGACGGCATCCCTCGCCCAGGCGGACAGGTCGAGCCGGTTCTCGGTCACGTACGGCGTGCGCAGCTCCTCGGCGTCGCCGGGGTTCGTCGCCTGGTACTCGCGGGCGTAGACCGGCAGGTCGACGACGGCGTCCTTCAGGCAGCGGACGCACGGCCCGTGGAGCCGAGTGCGAAAGCGCAGCTCGAACGTCGTCCCGCTCGACCCGCGGCCGATCACGAGCTCGGCCGGCACCTTCTCCGGCACGGGCAGGTAGCGCTGGCCGCCGAGGTCGAACGGCGCGAGCTCGATCTCCTGCTCGTCGCGGTACTCCTCGCCGGGGCGGAGCCTGGCCTGTCTGAGGTCGAACGTGGTCACTGGATGAGGGTAGCGTCGCGCCCCGCCGCGATGAGGGCCTCGAATTCCGCGATCGCCTCCTCCTCGCTCGGAGGCGACTGGATCACGGGCACGACCTCCTCCGCCCGAGGCCACTCCGAAGCGGCGAGCGGCGATGCGTCGTAGTCCGCGCGCCGGTGACGGACATCCGGGCCGAGCTCGACCCAGTGCGCACCGAAGGCGCCGTACGGAAGGCCGACGCTGCCGGCGTTGACGACGCGCTTGGTGCCGAAACGGCGGTCGAACTGCATGTGCGTGTGCCCACACACGACGACGTCCGCCTCCACGCCCTCGAGGATCATGGCGAGCCGCTCGTCCGAGGCAGTGCGCAAGAGCATCTCCTCGTCGCTTCTCGGCGAGCCGTGGACGAAGAGCACGCGGCCCAGCCCATCGATCTCGAGCTCGAGCTGCTCGGGCAGGGACTGGAGCCATGCGAGACGCTCGGGCCCGAGCTGCTCCACGACCCAGTCGTCCCCGGGGTCCCGGTCGGCGTTTCCACGGATCGCGAGGGACTCGAGCTCCCGGATCCGGTCCACGGCCTCCGCCGGCATCGGCCCCCACGCAACGTCGCCCCCGAAGACGATCGTCGCATCGCCGACCTCCGCCAGCACGGCCTCGAGCGCCCCCGGATTCCCGTGGACGTCGTAGAGCGCCGCTACGTGTCGTGCGTGTGCGCTACTCGTACGGCTGGTCGTCGTTGGAGCCCGGAGCGGCGATGCCGGCTACGACAGTCTCCTGCGAGCGCTCGTGCAGCCGCTCGCGGCCGCGTTTGACGGCCCCGAGGAACTTGTCGAGGTTCACCTCGAGCGTCGAGAGGATGCTGTCGGCCCAGTCCTCCATCTCGAGCCGCGTCTCGCGGGCGGACCGCCGCGCCTCGTCGATGATCTCCTGCGCCTGCCGCTCGGCGAGCTTCACGATCTCGGTCTGCGAGGCCTCGCGAACCGCCTGCTCCCGAGCCTCGCCCAGGATCCGGTCGCACTCGCGCTTCGCCTCCGCGAGCATCTCCTGCCGCTCTTTGACGATCCACCGGGCCTGCTTGATCTCCTCCGGGATCGTCGCCCGCATCTGGTCGAGGATCTCGTAGATCTCCTCACGGTCGATGCGGACCTGGTCAGTCAGCGGCACGGCCTTCGCGTTGTGAACGAGGTCGTCGAGCTTGTCGATGAGAACGAGGACGTCCATAGGGGCGAAAGTGTACTTGCCTACTCAGACGGGCTGACGGGGGCCCCTGGGCGTCCGTCGCCATACAGCTCGCGGAGCCTGGCGGCCACCGCCTCAGGCACGAGAGCGTCCACGTTGCCGCCGTAGGCCGCGATCTCCTTCACGCCGCTGGACGAGACGAAGCTGACCTCCGGGCTGGCCATCACGTAGACGGTCTCGATGTCAGGCGCGAGCGTCCGGTTGAGCTGGTTCATCTGGAACTCCCACTCGAAGTCGGAGATCACGCGGAGCCCCTTGACGATGACCTTCGCGTCCCAGCGTCGGGCGAAGTCGACGACGAGCTCCTTGAACACGTCGACCTCGACGTTGTCGATGCGGGACAGGGCGTCCTGCAGAAACTCGACCCGCTCGTCGACCTTGAACATCGGCCGCTTGTGCGCCGGGCTGCCGACGACGCCGACGACCACGCGGTCGAAGATCTCCGCCGCCCGCTGGATCACGTCGACGTGCCCGTTCGTGACCGGGTCGTAGGTGCCTGGATAGATGGCGGTGATCACGCGTGCTCAAACAGTGTGAGGCGTGCTGAGCCGTAGGTCCGGCTCGTCCGCTTCTCCAGCGGGAGCTCGGGCTCCTCCTTCGCGTGGGTCTCCACCACGGCGAGGCCGTCCTGCGCGAGCACGGCGGGAAGGTAGAGCGCGATGCGGTCCTGCAGCGAGGAGAACATGCGGTAAGGCGGGTCGAGCAGCACGAGATCGTAACGCCTGTCCGCCCCAGCCTCCTCGGCCAGAACCTGGATCGCATCGCGGTGGAGGACGGTCGCGCCCTTGAAGCCCAGCTTGGCGAGGTTCTGGCGGATCGAGTCGTAGGCAGGCTTGTAGGACTCCGCGAACACGGCGGCTGCCGCGCCCCGCGAGAGCGCCTCGAGCCCATAGGCGCCCGAGCCGGCGAAGAGGTCGAGGACGGACGCGCCGTCCACCGGCCCGATCAGGTTGAAGGCGGCCTCGCGCACACGGTCGCCGGTCGGCCGCGTGTCGTGGCCCTTCGGGGCGCTGATCTTGGAGCCCCGCTTCTCCCCCGCGATGATCCGCATCCCTGCGCCTTAGATCGGTTGACCGAAGGCGATATCGTGGCCGTCCGGATCCTGCACGCCGAACTCCCGAAAGCCGTGAGGAGCGTCGTAGATCGTGTAGTCGATCCCCGCGCCGCGTTCCTGCACCTCGGCGTAGACGGCGTCGGCGTCGTCCACGCGGATGTACGCGTTCCAGACCTTGTCCACGATCTTCCAGTTCGGGACGATCCGGTCCGGCTCCTGGCAGAGGGCGAGGAGGATCGTGGCCTGGTCGCGCTCGGCCGTCGCGAAGTCGGGCGGATCCCCGTAGACCTCGCAGTCGAAGCCCAGCTTGTCCCGGTAGTACTCGACCGCCCGCTGGATGTCGGCGACAAGAAGTACTGGCGAGATGCCCGTCAGCGTCACGCCGCGAGCTCCCGGTCGGCGAAGAGGCGGTCGACCTCGTCGTTCAGCGGGCCCTCGTAGTCGACCAGCTCGTCGGCCAGCACGCGCGCCCGCTCGAGCAGGTCGCGGTCCGCGCGAAGGCGCGTGAAGCGGAACTCCGAGAGGCCGGCCTGGCGGGTCCCGAGCAGCTGTCCCTCCCCACGCAGCTCCAGGTCGACCTCGGCGAGCTCGAAGCCGTCCGTCGTGCGGACGAGCGCCTCGAGCCGGGCCTGGGCCGCGTCCGTCAGCTCCTCCTTCTGGCGCGAGATCAGCAGGCAGTAGGACTGCTCGGCGCCACGGCCGACCCGTCCTCGCAGCTGGTGGAGCTGCGCGAGCCCGAATCGATCCGCCTCCTGGACGATCATGATCGTCGCGTTCGGCACGTCCACGCCGACCTCGATCACCGTGGTCGCCACGAGGACGTCGAGCTCGCGCGCCTTGAACCGCGCCATCAGGTCACGCCGCTCGTCCGGCCGAAGCCGGCCGTGGAGGAGCCCGACGCGGTAGTCGCGCAGCTCGCCCTTCCTGAGCCGTTCCGCCTCACGCTCTGCTGCCCGCGCGACTGATGTCTCCGACTCCTCGATGAGCGGGCAGACGACGTACGCCTGCCGACCCGCGTCCAGGTGCTTGCGCAGCCGCTGGTAGGCGGCGCTCGATCGCTCCTCGGTCACCCACGCGGTCTCGATCGGCTTGCGGTTCGCCGGCGGCTTCGCGATCTCCGTCACCGACAGGTCGCCGTAGACCGTCAGCGCCAGCGTGCGCGGAATCGGCGTCGCCGTCATGTGCAGGACATGCGGGCGCCGGCCGGTCGTCAGCGCCGCGCGCTGCTCGACGCCGAAGCGGTGCTGCTCGTCGACGACCGCGACCCCGAGGTCGCCAAGGTCGACGCCCTCCTGGATCAGCGCGTGCGTCCCGACGACGACTTGCGCCGCGCCGACGTCGTGCTTCACCGACCGAGTCAGCAGCGCGATCGGAACGCCGAGCTGCGCGCAGATCGGGTCGAGGGTCAGGAAGTGCTGCTCCGCGAGCGTCTCCGTCGGCGCCATCAGCGCGCCTCGCGTTCCGGCTTCGACCGCCCGCAGGAGGGCGTAGAGCGCCACGACCGTCTTCCCGGAGCCGACATCGCCTTGGAGGAGCCGCTCCATCGGCCGCTCGCCGGAGAGATCTCCGTCGATCTCCGCGATCGCGCTCTCCTGGCTCGGCGTCAGCTCGAACGGGAGGACGCCGCGGTAGCGCGCCACGAGCTCACCCGGCTCGCCGAGCGCCGCCGCGCGTTCCTCGTCCCTTCCCTCGCGGCGCCTCGCCAGCCCGACCTGGAGCGCGAGCAGCTCGTCGAAGGCGAGCCGCTTCCGCGCCTGCTCGCCCTGCTCCTCGCTCGCAGGGCGATGTAGGGCGACGAGCGCGTCGGAGCGGCCGGGCAGCCCTTCGCGCGCCTTGAGCGCGGCGGGCAGCGGATCGACGACGTCCCTCGCGTAGTCGAGCGCCTTTCCGACGACGTCCCTGAGCTTCTTGACAGTGATCTCCTCGCTCGCCGGGTAGACCGGCGCGAAGTCGGCCGTGGCCGCGACGCCGTTCACGTCGTAGGAGCGGACCGTGAACTCGCTCCCCTTCAGGTTTCCGCGCAGGCGGACGCGCGTGCCGGGTTGGAGCCGGTCCTTCAGCCATGCCTGGTTGAACCACACGGCCGTGATCTCCCCGGACTCGTCGGCGACGCGCGCCTTGACGAGCTGCAGGCGGCGGGCGCGCTGGACGCGGACGCTCAGCACCTCTCCTGCGATGGCAGCCTCGTCCTCGCCGAAGAGATCGGAGATCGCCAGCTCCGGGGCCGCGGGCTCGTAGCGGCGCGGCCGGTACTCGAGCGCATCCCGAATCGTCCGCAGCCCGAGCGCCGCCAGCCGCTTCTTGACCGCAGGCCCGACTCCGTCCAGCGTCTCGAGCCCGAGCTCGAGCCGCTCGGGCTTCGGTGAGCCCGGCAGAGGAGGCCATTCGGACTTGCCGCCCGCGAACCCTCGCAGGCTCAGACCGACTCCGCGGACGCCGCCTCGATCTCCTCCTCCGGGAGGAACTCGACCTGGAGCTTCTCGATCCGCGTCCCCTCGATGTCGATGACGCGGAACTTCAGGCCGTTCCACGCGACTTCGTCGCCGGTCTCCGGCGCGCGGCCGATCTGCCCGAAGACGAAGCCGGCGAGCGTGTGGTAGTCGTCGTCGGGCATCGCAACCTCGAACTGCTCGTTGAAGTCGTCGATCGGGAAGGTGCCGTCGACCCGGATCGTGCGCTCGTCGATGCGCTCCAGCGACTCGTCCGGCAGGTCGTACTCGTCCTCGATCTCGCCGACGATCTCCTCGAGCAGGTCCTCCAGCGTGACGATCCCCTGCATCGAGCCGTACTCGTCGACGACGATCGCCATGTGCTGGTTCTGCTGGCGGAACTCGGACAGGAGCGCGGCCAGATCCTTGGTCTCCGGGACGATGTACGGCTTCCGGAGCAGGTCCGCGATGACCACGTTGTCGATGCCCTTCTCGTACAGCGCGGAGAAGAGGTCGCGCACGTGGAGGATCCCGTCGATGTGGTCGAGTGAGGTCCTGTACGCGGGGTAGCGCGTGTACGGCGAGTTCACGACGGCGGCCAGGCACTCGCGCGGGGGAAGGTCGACCGAGATCGCCACGACCTCCGGTCGGTGGACCATCACGTCGTGGACCTCCTTGTCCGCGAACCTGAATGCCCGGTAGAGCACCTCTTGCTCGACGCCTTCGACTGCGCCGCTCACGCCGGCCTCGGCGATGACGGCGCGGATGTCGTCCCGCGTGTGGACGATGACGCCGGCCGGCGCGGGCCTGATCCCGAACAGGCGGACGACGGCGTTCGCCGAGGTCTGCAGCAGCCAGACGAGGGGGTGCGCGATCCGGCCGAGGAGATCGATCGGCCAGGCAAGGGCAATCGCCAGGCGCTCGGCGCGCTGCAGCGCGATCGCCTTCGGCACGAGCTCCCCGAGGGAGACGCTCAGGTAGGTCAAGAAGAAGAACGCGATCAGGAACGCGACGGTGTCGGACTGGACGAACCCGAACCAGTCCTGGACGAGCGGCTGGCCGATCGCGCCCATCGCGATGCCGGCGACGGTGATCCCGACCTGGACCGTGCTGATGAAGCGCACGGGGTTGTCCATCAGCTCGAGCGCGTGCTTCGCGCCATGGCGTCCGGCGTCCACCAGCTCCTGCAGGCGGTTACGCCGCGCTGTCACGAGCGCGTACTCGGCGGCAACGAAGATCGCGTTCCCCAGCACGAGCAGGAGAACCACGACGATTCGAAGGAGATCGCTCATGCCCCGCTCTCCGGGGCCTGAGTACTGGGCGGTCGGTCGTCGTCCAAGGAAGTCTTCGGATTATAGGAACGAGGAGGACGGAACCGCCCTGAGAGCGAACGTGTGTTCTACACTTTCCGGATGGGCGTCGAATACCGCGAAGAGCCCTGCCGGAGCGCGCTCAACCGGGTCAAGGGCATGGGGTTCTCCTGGTCGCTGAACCCCTACATGGGCTGCGTGCACCGTTGCACCTTCTGCTACGTCCGTGCCTTCGAGCAGCGTGCGGACAGGCCTTCCGACGACCGGTACGGCACATCCATCCGCGTGAAGACGAACGTCGCGGAGGTGCTCCGCAAGGAGCTGGCGAGGCCGTCCTGGGAGGGCGAGGCGGTTGCGATCGGTGCGGCGACGGACCCGTACCAGCCGGCCGAGGGCCGCTACAGGCTCACACGTGGGTGCCTCCAGGCGCTTGCCGAGTTCTCGAACCCCTTCCAGCTGATCACCCGCGGTCCGATGATCGTGCGGGACGTGGACGTCCTCGCCGAGGCGGCGAGGCGCGCGAAGGTCGCGATCACCTTCTCGATCCCGACGCTCGACGAGGAGGTCTGGCAGAAGACCGAGCCGAGCACCGCTCATCCCCGCCAGCGGCTCCGCGCGCTGAAGGAGCTGGTCGACGCGGGAATCAAGGTCGGCGTCGGCATGGCGCCGATCCTGCCCGGGATCTCCGACCGGCCCGAGCAGCTGCGCGAGGTCGTCGAGGCCGCGCGCGAGGCCGGCGCGACCGGTGTCTGGACCAACCTCCTCAACCTCCGGCCCGGAACGCGGGAGCACTTTCTCGAGCACCTCGCCGAGGACTTCCCGGAGCAACTGCCCCACTACCTCGAGCTCTATCGGGGCGGACGGGCGTATCTGCCGAGCTCTGAGTCGGCGCCCGTGCGGGAGCAGGTCGCCGCCCTGGCGAGGGAGCTCGGAGTGCGCGACAGACGCCGCGTTCGCCTCGACGGAACGCATCACGACGAGCAGCTCAGCCTTGCCGGTCTACAGGACTTCCTGCCTGCAGCCTAGAATTCCACGCCCGTGACTGACGAGCAGAGTGAGGACGGCCGCCCCGAGATCACCTGCCTGATCGTCGACGACCATGAGGTCGTCCGCGAAGGGCTGCGGTTGTCTCTGTCGCGTGCCCCGCACATCCGCGTGATCGGTGAGGCGTCCGATGGCGCGTCGGCCGTCTCGCTGGCCGAGCGGCGGAAGCCGCACGTCGTGATCATGGACGTGCGCATGCCGGGCATGGACGGGCTGGAGGCGACGAAGCACCTCACCGAGCGAGTGCCCGAGACCGCCGTGCTGATCTTCACGGCGTACAGCGAGCGGAGCCTGCTCAGCCGAGGGCTCGAGTCCGGCGCGAAGGGCTACATCCTCAAGGAGGCGCCGCACGCGAGCCTCGTGAAGGCGATCGAGAAGGTCTCGGCGGGCGACGGCTACGTCGACCCCGCGCTGATGCCAGCGTTCCTGCCCGGCAAGGGCGACGACATGCTGACGGGCCGCGAGCGGGAGATCCTCCAGCTCCTGGCCGACGGGATGTCCAACGCAGACGTGGCCGCCCGGCTCTTCATCAGCCAGGAGACAGTGAAGAGCCACGTGCGTCACATCCTCACCAAGCTCGAGGCGGACACGCGGACGCACGCGGTGGCGATTGCGCTTCGCGAAGCGATCATCGACTAGGGCTGCCGTCCTCGTCGGCGTCGTTGCGGCCGCCGCGCTCATCGCGCTGGCCGGTGCGGCGACGGGGGTGAATGCGCTCGCTTACTGCGGCGTCGGCGTCGGCGTCCTCGCAGCCGCGGCGCTGGCGATCACCCTGCTTCGGACGCGGCAGGCAGACACCGAGCGGTCGCAGCAAGCTGATCAGCTGATCGCCGCAGAGCAGGACGAGCGGCGACGGCTGGCGCTGTTCCTCCACGACGGCCCAGTCCAGTCCATGTCCGGAATCGCCCTGATGCTCGACGGCGTCGTGGATGCGATCGACCGCGGACGCCTCGAGGACGCCAAGGAGATCCTCGAGAAATCGGTCAACCGTCAGCGGGAGACGATTCGCGAGCTCCGCGACCTGTCGTTCGCGCTCGAGCCGGTCGTTCTCCGCGACCAGGGCTTCGGGCCCGCCGTGCAAGCGCTCGCCGACCAGGTCGAGGGCTCCCAGGGTGTTCGCGTCGACCTCGATGTCGATGCCGCCGATGCGCTGGCCGGCCGTGCCCAGATCGTCCTCTACCAGATCATCCGCGAGTCTCTCGACGCCGCGTTACGGCGCGGACCGCCGACCCGCATCTCAATCGCCATCGCCGAGGTGGACGCGGGAGCCGTCGAGACGCTGATCACCGACGACGGTTCGGGCGAGCGGCGGCGGCGTGTCTTCGAGGCGCTGGCGGAACGGGCCCGGGCCCTGGGCGGCACCGTGGAGGTGGACCACAGCTCGGACGAAGGCGGCACGGCCGTGCGTGTCACGCTTCCGCCCTACACGGCCCGCGGTTAGAGTCCGGCCGGATGGCGACGCCGGAAAAGCACCTGCTCTTCGTGTGGAAGACGACCGGCTACGAGCTGCATGAGCGGGACGGAGAGCTGCCGTCCGTGGGCAGCGTGGTCGAGCTCGAAGAGGGCGGCCGGCAGGAGGTCAATCGCCTCGCACCGTCCCCGCTGCCCGGCGACAACCGCCGCGCTGCGTATCTCCAACCGCTTCCGGGCTAGCTGAGGGCCGACTCGGCGGCGACCAGGCCGAGGACGAGCGCCGTCGCGAGGCCGCTCGACCAGCCGCCCGTCGAGATGCCGCCGACGTCCGCGCCTGCGGCGAAGAGCCCCTCGATGAGCTCGCCCTGCTCGTCGAGGATTCGGGCACGCTCGTCGACGCGGAGCCCTCCGAGCGTCTGCGTCACGCCGGCCCGGACGAGGACGCGCACTCGGCCGGCGTCTTCCTCGACCGGCGCGCCTGCCGCACGCGCCGCCTCGATCATCTCCCCCACCGTTCGGTCGCGGACGCGCTCGTCGAGCGAGGCTCGTTCGACCGCGAACCACGCCCGGCCGCCCGGCCAGCGCGCGATCTGCTGGGCGACGTCGATCTCCGACCAGCTCGGCTCGCCGGCGAAGGTCTCGGAGCCGTCCTCCGACGAGATCGAAGCGAACTTCGCGTACAGCTGGCCGAGCCGTACGAAGTCCTCTTCCGCCACGACGTCCACCGCGGCCATCGCGCGGCCGTAGAACTCGTCGAGGTCTCCCGCGGTCGCCGCACCACGGCTCCGCGCCAGCTCGAGGCCGTCACCCTCACTCCACGGATTGGCACGCAGGAGCAGCCCTCGGTCCTGCGCCAGCCGCGCGGGGAAGCCGCCCGTGGCGAGGATCGCCGGTTCATCCGTCGTCTCGCCAAGACGGACATCCTTCGCGAGTGTGTCGACCAGCTGGCGCGGGTCGAACCGGGCGCCGACCGTCAGCGGATTCCCGGTCTCCCGCGTGAGCAGCTCGACTCCCTGCCGCTCCACCCAGTCGAGCGCCTCGTCGAAGCGGTCGAGGATCAACTGTTGGAGCGTCGGATCGCCGCCCGGGCACTGCTCGCGGAAGACCTCCCAGGAGCGATAGCGCCAGACGAAGCCGCTCGAGAGCAGCATCGAGCCGCCCGCGCGCGTTCCCTTCTCGTAGACCACCGGCTCGGCGTCGAGCTCGCGCGCCTTCGCGGCCGCGACGAGACCGGCCAGGCCGGCCCCGGCGATCCGGAGCCCGCCTATTTCAGCGCGAACGTCGGCTTGTGCTCGACGTACTCGAGCCTGACTCGCTCCGGAAGCCAGACGAACACCGCCAGTGTGTTCGGCGCGTCCACGAAGTCCTGCACCTCGATCTCGAGGTCCTCGGCCGCGGCGCGGTGGTCTTCCGCCGAGTCGACGAGCACCGCGAGATGGTTGAGCAGCGGCGCCTCGGGATCGCCTGGCTCTCCCTCGTGGAACTCGACGAAGGCACCGGCGACGTGCACGCGCGGAACCCCTCCGGCGCCGGGCTCCGCGGCGGCGAACCCGTAGTCGCGGTAACGCTGGGCGGTCGCTTCCGGGTCGGCGGAGAAGAGCGCCACGTGGTCCAGGTCGTACTCGGTCTCCGTCGGGGCCTCGACGAGCCCGAGATTCACGCCGTCGCCGATGTCGAAGAGCGCGGTGCCGTTCGTTCGGTCGACGACGACGCTGTCGGGAAGCTCGTTGAGCGCGGCGTCCAGGTCGTTCACGCGAAGCGCGACGTGCTTCAGCGCGCCCCGCTCACGGGGAGCCTCGGCTTCGAAGAGCGTCAGCTTCCCCTTGCGCGCGTCCGAGCCGACGAGCGTGAACCGGTCCGTCCGCTCGATGACGTGCATGCCGAGGTGCGTCGACACGAAGTCGGCCACGCGGTCACGGTCGGCGAGCCAGTACGCGACATGGTCGAGGGTCTTCGGTCGCACGGCGCGGGGAATATAGCCAGCGCCGTGCGACCTGCGGAAGCCGATTACTTCCGGCGATCGACCGCCCGCTGCAGCTGCTGCTTGTTCATCTTGGAGCGGCCGTCGATGCCCATCCGCTTGGCTTCGCCATAGAGCTGCTCTTTCGTGCGCCCCTTCGGCCCGCTCGTGCCGGAGCGCTGGCCGCCGCGGCGGCTCGACGACATGTCCTGCCGTGACGTTCTCGAGGAGGTGCGGGCTTCGCCCGTGCGGGCGCGCTCCTTGTTGACCGTGCGGGCCGCGATCTCTTTCGCCCGCTTCGTCGAGGCGCCGCGATCCTCGGCGCTCTCCTTGACGTGCTCGTACTGCCGCTCGCGCTTGTTGCTCCATGCTTCCTGGGGCATGTGAACCTCCTTTTCGGAGGGCCTACCCCGGCTGCGAAGGCTCTAACTCTCGAGCGGAGGGTTCTGCACGTTGTGCTCGGTGGCGTACTCGTCCGTCAGCTTGTCGACGACCTCGGCACCGTCGCCGTACGCGTAGTTGATCTTCACGAACGGCTCCCACTTATCGGGCAGCGCGTCTTCGGGGAAGATCGCCTCGACGGGGCACTCCGGCTCGCAGGCGCCGCAATCGATGCACTCCTCCGGGTCGATGATCAGGATGCGGCCGAACTCGTGGATGCAGTCCACCGGGCACACGTCCACGCAGGAGCGGTCTTTGATGTCGATGCAGGGCTCGGCGATGATGTACGTCACGCCGGTAGAGACTAACTACGAGGTCAGCTGCTCGACGAGCTCAGGGGCACGTTCCGTGAGCGCCGACTTCGCCACCACCTGGTCGAAGCCCGCCTCGTGCGCGCGGCGCAGCCCCTCCGTGTCCTTGTGGTTCGAAAAGCCAAGGATCGGGACGTCAGGATAGGCGTCTGCGACCTCGTCCGGGTCAGTTCGTCCGACGTCCGCGATCACGAGGTCGGGGGGATCGATCGAATCGCTCGTGATGAAGTGGTGGCCGTCGAGGAGTGCCTCGAGCTTCCCGCGGATGAAGAGGTCGACGCCTTCCAGCAGGATCGTCGCCACGACCCGCCGAGCGTAACACTCCCGTTTGTGGCCGAGTGGTTGCGAAACGGTCTCGATCTGATCCGGCGCGGCGAGTACTTCGAGGCGCACGAGGAGCTCGAGGAGGCGTGGCGGGCGGCCGACCCCGCCGAGAAGGACTTCTTCCAGGGCCTCGTCCACGTCACGGTTGCCTGGCACCACGCCGGCCGAGGCAACCGGCCCGGGTGCGAGCGGCAGCTTGCGAAGGCGCGACGCCGGTTGTCGCCGTTCGCCCCGCTGCATCGGGGCATCGACATCGACCGCGTTCTTCGCTCGGTTGACGAGGCAGCGCGGATCGTCGAAGCCGGGTCGCTCGAGCTTCCTCCGCCTGCGGTTGGGGCGACGACGTGGGATGACATGCCCGTCGCGATGGACAAGCCCCACGGCTGTGCGATCGTCGTCTGGCGAGAGGCCCCAGGAGGGCGCGAGTACCTCGTCCTGCACCGCCGGCACGCCGGTCCCCCCGACTACGCAGGCGACTGGGCCTGGACGCCACCTTCAGGCTCGCGTCAGCCTGGCGAGCTGCTGGACCACGCCGCTCGTCGAGAGCTCGACGAGGAGACCGGGCTCGAGCTGTCGATCCGTCCGACCCAGTTCGGCAGCGAGGAATGGCCCGTGTTCGCAGCCCAGGCTCCGGCGAACGCCGAGGTTGCCCTCGACGCCGAGCATGACCAGTTTCGATGGCTCTCCGCCGAAGCGGCGGCCGTGCTTTGCCTCCCCGACGGCCGTCGGCCGCGGCATCACAGCCGTAGATGCCTGGCTCTCCGAGGCATGTCCTGGGTGACGGTCAGAGCCCGAAGACGTCCAACGCCCGGTCGAAGCCAACTCGGATCCACCCGTCACGGTGGAAGAAGAACGCCAGGCCCAGGAGGACGAGCAGCGACCCGCTGACGATGCGGATCACGTCGTAGTGGTCGCGGAGCCAGCGGAACGCGCCCATCGCGCGCACGAAGGCGACGGCTGCGAGCACGAAGGCAAGCGCGAGCCCCGCCGAGTACGCCGCGAGGATCGCCGAGCCCTCCAGGATCTCCTCTGCGCTCCCGGCCAGCACCAGCACCGACGCGAGGACGGTGCCGATGCACGGCGCCGCGCACACGGCGAAGGCGGCGCCGAGCAGGACGCCCGACCCGCGCCTCCGCGCGCCTGTCAGGAGTCCCGGCGCAACGAGCCGCTCGGGCCAGGGCAGGAGGCCGAGGAACGCGAGCCCGAGGATGACGAGCACGAGACCGGCGAGCTCCGCCCGTCGATTGGCGTCGAGGACGCCGCCGAGCGCCGCCGCTCCTGCGCCGAGGACGACGAAGACCGTCGTGAAGCCGAGGATGAACGGGATGCTCGAGCGCGCCACCCGCCTCCCCACGCCGGCCTCGCCGAGCCGGTCGGCCTCGACGGCCGATACCGCCGACAGGTAGCCGGGCACGAGTGGCAGGACGCAGGGGGTGATGATCGACAGCACCCCGGCGAGGAACGCGAGGGGTAGCGCCTCAGCCATCGAAGCGGGTGAGCTCCCGGTCGAGCCTGCGCTCGAGCTCGGGATCCAGCGGCGGCCGGCCGTTGTCCTCGGCGACCGGCTCCGGGACCGGGCGGCTCCGGCTCCAGCGCCAGATGAGCACCGAGACCACCACTGCGCCGGCGATGACGCCGGCAAGCGGCAGGAGCCACGCCAGCCAGTGGAACCCCTCCCTGGGAGGCGCGGCCAGCACCGCCGGGCCGAACTGCGCCACGAGCTCGTCCTTGATCTGCCCCTCGGGCACGCAGGCGTCCGCGCGCGTCTCGATGAACCGCTTGATGTCGCGGGCGACCGGCGCGTCCGACTGGTCGAGCGTCGTCTTGCACTGCGGGCACATCACCTCGCCCTCGAGGTCTGCCAGCGTCGGGCAGGCCGCCGCCGCGGGGCCGGCCAGGGCCAGCGCGGCAACAACAGTCAGCAGGAGCCTCACGCCGCGAGCAGCTCCTCCACGCAGTCCTCGTACCGGAGGCGGTTTCGCTCGATGTGGACGCCGCCGAGCAGCCGCTCGCAGACCAGCTTGCCGTTCGGCGCGACGAAGAAGGTCTCCGGCGCAGCCTCGACGCCGTAGTCGGAGATCGTGTTCCCCGGACCGTCGTACGCGAGCGGGTAGCTCATGTCGTTCTCGCGCGCAAAGCGCCTCGCGGCGCCCCTGACGTCGTGGAAGTCGACGCCGAGGACGATCAGGCCGCGATCCTTGTACCGCCGCCACGTCTCCTCGAGCACGGGCGCCTCCTCCTTGCACGGGTCGCACCAGGACCCCCAGAAGTTCACGACGACCGGTCGGCCGCGGTACTCGGCGAGCGAGATCTTGCCCTCACCGTCGAGGCGGTCGAGCCGGAAGTTCGGCGCGCTGACGGTCTCCCCACGGCCGAGCTTGCGCGCGGCGCCCTCCTCCTGGGTCGCGACCTTCCAGACGAGGAGCCCGAAGAGGCCGGCGACGAGCGCGACGGAGAGACCCTGGGCCGCGAGCTTCAGACGGCCGGACATGGCCTACAACCTACGCCCGGACGATGAAGACCGGCGTCCCGACCCGGACGTGGCCGAACAGCCACTCGGCCTCCGGGATCCGCATACGGACGCAGCCGTGCGACGCCGAGTACCCGATGGAGGCCGGGTCCGGCGTCCCGTGGATGCCGACGCCGGGCGCGCTGATGCCCATCCACCGCGTCCCGAGCGGGTTCCCCGGCCCTGGCGGGACGGGCTCCTCGTCCTCCGCCCAGTCGGAGTCCGGTGGATACCACCAGGGATGCCGCTGCATCGTGACGATGGAGAAGCGGCCGATCGGGGTCGGATAGGACGACTGGCCGGTCGCGACGCCGAGCCGCTTCGAGAGGCGCATCCCGCGGAAGAGGTTGAGCACCTTGGACTCACGCCGGATCACGATGATCGGGCCGAAGCGCGCCCGTGTCACCGTCGGGTCCACACGTATGGCCCGGATTCGCAGCGGCGAGCGCCGGTGCGTGCGCAGGTTGGCAACGATCGCGCGTACCGCGGGGCGCTGCTTGAGGACGCGCCCGGTCTGCTCCTTCGTGATCCACGGACGAGAGCCGCGCAGGCCGACGAGCTCGGCGTTCTTCCCTCGCTTGTCGAACCGCTTGCCGAGCGCCTTCACGTACCGGGAGACTCCGCCGCGGCGAAGAATGACGAAGAGCGGAAGCCGTGTCCCCGGCGCCGCCTTACGCGCCTGGGCGATCGCGAGCTTCACCCGCGCGGTCGCGCCTAGCCGTTGTGGGGTGACCAGGATCTTGCGCCGGCCGAACACCAGCGTCAGGGGCTCGTCGTACTCGGTCTGGACGAGCGCGGTCGCCCCTGCCGGCGTCAACCCGCCGACCTCGACACGCCCAACGAAGACGCCTTCGGGGATCAGATCGGCCTGCGGCGCACGGGTCGTGGTCGCAACCGTCGTCGTCGGCGCAGTGGTCGTCGTGCCGGTCGTCGTGCCCGTCGTGATCGGCAGCTGGGAGAGACCGGGGGTGGCCACGACGGCAGCGGCCAGCAGGCCCGCTGCTGCGCATGCGAGCACACCAAGGATGATGGAGACCCCACGCCTCATCGGCGGCAGTGTAGAGAAAAGGCCTGCTAACTCTCCCCGTCGGGGGCTGTCGGGAGCGGATCTTCCTCGAACCGCCCCCCGCCCGCCGCGAACTCCACGATCATCCGGTCGGTGATCCACTCGACGGGCGCGCGATCGTCCGTCCACGGATCGTTGGACGGCTGGATCGGTCTGAGGTTCGCGCGGAGGTCCGCCACGAGCGGGTAAACCTCGACCGGCGTCGGATCGTCCGTGCCGGTCGGCTCGCCGTCCTGGCCGATGACGATCTGGTTGAAGCGCAGCGGCTGCCAGGCAAACGCCCTCGGCAGGACGGTCGCGAGGGTGCCGCCGACGTTGTCGGCCAGGTCGTGGTTCTCCGGCGTCGTCGCGACGTTGAGCGCGACGAGGCCTCCCGGCCTGAGCCGTTCGCGGACCAGCTCGAAGAACTCCTTCGTCGCGAGGTAGAACGGCACATACGGCGGACGGTAGGCGTCCACGATGATCACGTCGTAGTCCTGGTCGGTCCGGCGGAGGAACGCGCGGGCGTCGGCGTCGTGCACGGACAGCGTCTCGATCTCGCCCATCTCGAAGAACCGCCGTCCCGTGTCGCTCACGGCCGAATCGAGCTCGACGCCGTCGACCTCGGCTTGCGGGTAGAAGCGTTCGTATGCGCGGGCGGCTGTGCCGGCGGCGTTTCCGAGCATCGCCACGCGCTCGGGCTGCCGGCCGAGCAGGTCGACGACGGCGACGTACGTGTCCCAGACACCCCCGGTCAGCACCTCGTCCCTCCGCCAGACGGAATGCGTGGCAAGCCCCTCGTCCAGGTAGAGCCGGCGGACGCCGTCCTCCTCCACGACCTGGATGAACTGGTACCGCGACTCGTCCTCGTGGATCACGCCGCTTTGGCCCTTGACCGCACCCGGCGGGATCAGGAGGAGCGCCGCGAGGCCGGCGGCGAGCAGCATCCAGCGCCGCCCGAGCAGCACTGCCCCGCTCGCACCGATCACCGCGGCCGCCGCGAGCAGCGTCCGTTGCGTGCCGATCACAGGAATCGCGACGAGGGCCGCAAGGAAGGTCCCGAAGAGGCTCCCGACCGTCGAGACCGCATAGAGGCGGCCGGCGACTGTCCCGGCGCTCTCGACGTCCCGGATCGCGAGCCGGATCGCAAACGGCGCCACCATCCCCATCAGCGTCACAGGAGGGACGAACAGGATGAGAACACCGAAGAACGAGCCGATCGCGGCGCCTGCGGAGACCCGGTCGAGCCCTTCGACGGAAAAGTCGAGGATCGGTCGGGCAAGGAGCGTCGCGACAGCGACGAGACAGGCCGCGGCGACGACGACGAGACCGAGTGCCCTCGGCGTCGGGTAGCGGTCCGCGAGTCGGCCACCGAGCCAGTAGCCGACCGAGAGCGACGCCAGGGTCAGCCCGATCACATTCGCCCAGACGATCGTCGAGTTCCCGAAGTACGGGGCGAGGAGCCGCGAGGCAGCGATCTCCGTCGCCAGCGTCCCGACGCCGGCGGCGAAGACGACGCAGGTCAGCGTCGCCTGGAAGGACAGCCGACCTGAGCTCATGGGGACAGGATGAATCCTGTCCCCATCAACCCGGAATCTTCTTGACGACGACCACGGCCGAGTCGTCCGCAAGCCCGCCCCCGGCGAACGCCCGCGAATCCTCGACGACCGCCCGGGCCAGCTGCTGCGCCCGCAGCCCGCGCTGGTCGGCCAGAAGGCGGTCGAGCCTCAGCTTCCCGTAGAGCTCGCCCTCGATCCGAGACTCCACGACTCCGTCCGTGAAGAGCACCACGCAGTCGCCGGGCCTGAGGATCGCCCGGGCCTCCGGGTACTGCTGGTCCGGCGCGATCCCGAGCGCGAGCCCGCGGGCGGCAAGCTCCTCGACCGAGCCGTCGGACCGAACGACCCGCGGCTCCGGATGTCCGGCGCCCGAACAGGCGAGCTCGCCGGTCGTCGGGTCGACGGTCAGGTAGACCATCGTCACGAACTTGCCCTCCTCGACCTCGTCGAGGACGACCTGGTTCGCGATCCGCATCAGCTCAGAGGGCTCGGGGTGCTCGCGCGCGAGCGATCGGAAGACGAACTTCGTCATCGCCATGTCGGCCGCGGCGTCGATCCCCTTGCCGGTCACGTCTCCGACCACGACCGCGAGGCGGCCGTCGGGCAGGACCGTGTAGTCGAAGACGTCGCCACCCACCTCCAGGCGCGCCGAGGACTCGTAGACGCTGCCGATCTCGATGCCGGGGATGTCGGGCGGTTCCTCCGGAAGGAGCGACCGCTGCATCGCGTCGGCGAAGTGCACCTGCTGCTCGTAGAGGCGTGCGTTGCCGATCGAGAGCCCCGCCTGCGCAGCGAGGGAACGCGCCGCGTCGAGCATCTCGGCGTCGATCGGCCGGACCGGGTCAAGCGAGATCAGCGTGAGCGTCGCCATCACCTCGCCGGTCGAGACGATCGGGACGAGGGCGGCCGTCGATCCGCGCTCGAGGAACGGCATCAGCAGCTCGTGGCCGCCGCCGAGCCTCTTCGCCCGCTGCGGGTTGAGGACGACGGCCGCCGCCGACTCGATGCGGTCGAGCGGCTGCGGTCGGCGCAGAATCGGGTCGAGTGCGACAGCGAGCCGCGCATCGGGCACGTGGACGGCGTGCGGGACCAGAGAGTCGCCGCGCTCGTCGGGCATGCGCAGGACAGCCGCGTCCACCTCGAGGAGCTCGACCGCCGTCCTGGCGATCGCGCCGACGGTCTCCTCCAGCGACAGGCTCTCGGAGAACGAGCGGGAGATCTCGTAGAAGGCCTCGAGGCGCCTGGCGGCGAGGAGCTCCGCGTCGAGCGCCTCCTGGCGTTCACGTGCGAGCCGGGCGGTGTCCTCGTGCAGGCCGGCGTTCTGGACCGCCACGGCGAGCTGCCCCGCGAGCGCCGCGAGCAGCATCGACTCGCTCTCCCCGAGCCGCCGGTTTGCGGGCAGGTAGGCGACGAGCAGGCCGATCAGCTCGCCGGCAGCGCGGAGCGGGACGACGACCGCCGCCTCGATCCCGGATTCCGAGACCGCATCACGGACCGCCCCGAGCCGAGGGTCGCTCGTTGCGTCCCGCACCTCGACCACCGGCCTTGCGCGGAGACGGTTGAGGACGAGGTCGAGAAGCCCTTCTGCGACACGGACATGCGGTCCGGCGAGCCCTCGCTCGGCTGCGGCCTCCAGCCCTCCCGCCTGCCGGAGGTACACAGCGGCCCGCTCGGTCCCGAGCAGCTCGCCGACCCAGTCGACGGCCGTCTCGAGCGTGTGGGAAAGCGACAGCTCAGCGATGGCCTGGCCGACGACAGCGAGCAGCGCCCGGCTGCGCTCGAGCTCCTGCGCGAGGTCGCTGGTCCGCTCGCCCACGCGAACGGCATGCGCGGCCCGGGCGCCGAAGGACGCCAGCCGCGCGAGCTCACCGGCGGTCGGCTCGTCCTGGGGGTCGAAGACGAGGCGCAGGCCGCCGACGGGCGGCTCACCGAGGCGCACGAGCACGACGCCGTCCTCGAGCGCCACGCTGCCGTTTCCCGAGAGGAGCTCGTCCGCGTCGCGTACCGTCGCTCCGGCGTCCGAGAGGTCGTCTGGGTGTCCTGCCGACGCGACGGGCTCCGGCCCTCCATTCGAGCGCCAGAGGATGCACGACCGCGCTCCCGTTGCTTCGAGCGCCAGGCGGGCGAGGCGCTCTCCGCTGCGCGACTCCTCGGCCACGACCGCAAGAGCGCGGCCGGCGAGCTCGAGCGTCGCCTCACGGCTGGTGGCAGGCGAGTGCCCGTCGACGGGGTCGACCGCTCGAACGAGCAGCGAGGCGTGACTTGCGATCACGCGGGCGAGGAGAAGTTCCGGCTCGGCAAAGGGCTCGCCCGCCCGAGCCACCTCGAGGCTCACCGATACCCGTCCATCCGAGAGCACCGGGCAGACCAGTACTCGCGACGCGCCCCACCGTCGTGCCAGGCGGCGGACGGCGTCAGGCAGGTCGTCCCTCTCGGTCAGCTCCTTCGGGCCGATCGCCGCAGCTGGCATGCGGGAGCCCTCCAGCTCGGCGCGAAGCGCCGGCGAGGCCGCCCCCACGCCTCGGGCCAGCAGGTCCTCCCCTCCCCGCTCGGCAACGCGGATCACGGCCAGCGTCGCGCCCACTCCCGACGCAGCCGCTTCCGCCAGCACGCCGAGCGCGGCGTCCAGATCCTCCGCGTCCGCGAGGTCCTGGCCCGCCGCTGCGAGGCTCTTCAGAGCCGCCTGCGAGACGTCTTGGCCGACCGGAATCATCCGTGAAGTTTTATAGAGTGCTGCCCGATGGCAGAGCCCGCCCGGCGCACCGATGCCGTGGAAGAGCCGCCGCTTCCCGATCCGATCGCGGTCGAGCGCGCGTACCGATTCCACAAGACCCGCCGCCGGATCCGGCAGGAGCGGAAGCAGGAGCGAGCCCTCGCCCGCCTGCGCTTCTTCGCCATACTCCTCTCGCTCTTGGTACTCGCCGCCTACCTCTCGCTCGTCGTCTGGCGGCAGATCGAGCAGCTCTTCGGCCTCTGACCGACGCATCGCGGATACTTCCCGCCGTGGAATCGCCCGAGACCTACCCGCCCGAGGCCTATGAGCCCGAGGAGAGCGTCGACCGGTTCGCCCCGGACGCGGCCTGGGTGTGGGGCGCCGGCGAGCGCCTGACCTGGCTCGCAGGGGGCGTGCTCGCGCTCTCGACTCTGATGGGCTGGTACGTGAACAGCTCCGGCGACCTGACGGTGGCCGTGATCGGCTGGCACACCGGCGCGCTTGCGAAGGTCGTACTGCTGCTCGGTCTCGCCGTCGTCGCGCTGCATCTGCTCCACGCGGCCGGCATCGAGCTCCCGGCCACCGTTCCCGAAAGCCTGGTCGTGATCGTGCTCGGCTCGCTCGCGACGATCCTCGTCCTGATCCGCGTGATCTCGATCCCGGACGACTTTCAGCCGGCGAGCCGCGGGATCGGAATCTGGATCAGTTTGGTCGCGGCCGTGCTCGTGATCGTGGCCGGGTTACTTCGCGCTTCGGAAGAGCTTTAGCGGGCTAGGCCCGCAGCAGTTCCTTCGTCCGTGCGATCAGGTCCTGCGGGTTGAAGGGCTTCCCCAGGAATCCCTGGGCCCCTCGCGCGAGTGCATCGTCGTCCGAACTGTCGACCTGACCGCTGAACATGATCACTGGGATCGAGCCCATGCCGTGGCTTTCCTGCATCCGGCGCAGCATCTCCCAGCCGTCCACGCCCGGCATCATCACGTCGAGGAGGATGAGGTCCGGCGCCTGGTCCTCGAGAGCAGCGAGGCCCTCGTCGGCGCTTCCCGCCTCTAGAACGGTGTAGCCGTCCATTTCGAGGTTCACGCGGACGAACTCGCGGATCCGCGGGTCGTCGTCGACGATCAGGACGACCGGTGTGCCGCGCACGCGGGGCCCGCTGGAGTTGCCGGACCCCGACACGAAGGCGTCCAGGTCCCGCCGGCGATACCGGCGATGGCCGCCCGGCGTGTAGAACGCCGGCAGCCGGCCCTGGTCGGACCACTTCCGGATCGTGCTCTGGGCGACTCCGAGGTACTTGGCGGCCTGCCCGAGGGTCAACCAGTCGGCGCCGTCATTTCCATGCGGCTGCCTCCGTGCCTTACCCCCGACCTCGGCCACGCCGGAATCTAAGCAAAGCTGCACTTTCTTCGCCACGAAGTGAGCAACTCCACACTCACGGGGCCACCGTCACGGTCCGCGTCTCCGTGACGCGGTTCGTCTGCGTCCAGGGCTGGATGGTCCGGAAGCTCGTGACCGGCTTCGACGGCTCCGGTCGATCCTCGAGGGCCTGGCCGACGGCAACGCCGACGCCGAAGACGAGCACGACCGCGGCGATCCGGAGCAGCCAGCCGAGGACCCCGGTGCGGCGCTTGCGCCGCCTGCGGGCGGAGGCGGGCGTGCTCATGGCGAGTAGTCGGTCGCGCCGCGTGCGTATCGATGGAACGCCGCATCCTGCGCGATCGACACCTTCGCCGTCCACCCCGGCCGGCCGGCGCGCTCTGCCACCGCCTCGTACACCCAGCCGTCGTCGCCCCCGTACACGTCTGCGAGCTGCGCAAGGGTGAAGTGCTCGCCGATCCGGCGTCGGAGCGCCTCGGTCACGGCCTCGACCTGCGCCATCAGCGTCTCGTAGGCATCAGGGTCGGAGACGGACGCCGTCAGCCGCCGGTCGCCTTCATCCCACTGCTGCCTCGCCGTGTCCACGTAGCTCGCCACAGCTCTGTCTCTACCCATGCGCATCCAGCGTGCAGCACCGGGAGGGCCACTCTGGCTCGATCTCGGCATGGATCCGCTCGCCGAGCTCGTAGCCGGGCCGTGCAAGCGCGAATGCGACGTGGGCGTGCAGGCACTTCAGCCGCTGGGGATTGGCAGTGCCGCCGATGCCGAGGTCGAGCGAGGCCCCCTGCTCGCGCCCCACTTGACCGTCGGCGAGCTCCCGGCGGAGAGCCCGCTGCTCGGCCGTCGCCTCGTCGAGGCTCTTCGCAAGCCCTTCTTCGCTGGAGGCGAGCTCGCTCCAGCGCTCGATCCCGCCGGCTGCCTCGAGCCTGGCCACCGCGGCGACCAGGTGCCGGCAGGTGAGATAGAACGTCGTGGGAAACGGGTCGCCGACGCTGTCGTACGGCGCCTGGAGCGTTACCGCCGGCGCGCCGAAGGGGCAACGGGCGGCGACGCGCAGGAACGCGCGCGGTTCGCGGCCCAACTGGCGCTCGACGATCGCCCGGTCATCCACCGCCTCCGATCCTAGTGCCGCTTCTGGTGATGCTCCCCCGTCGCAGGCGGGCGGTGACCAAGCCCGGGCAGGACGCAGGGAGCCTCGATGCTGTTGGCATCGGGGCGACTGAGGACGCAGCCGGGCGCCGCGTCACCGGTCGCCTGCGGCGATGGGCTCATCGCCAGGAGCGGCACCCTTCTGGCGGGCGCGCCATTCGTCGATTCCCTTGACTATGAAGAGCCGCTCCCCCGGTTTCACGAGGCCGAGGCGCCGGGCACGCCGGGCAAGCGCCTCAGGCGTGTCGGACTCGGCGACCTGACGGGCGAGCCCGTCACGCTCGGCGCGCAGCGAGCTCACCTGCGCAGCACGCTCTTCGAGGGACGCTTTCGTGTCGAGGTAGCTCTTCAGCGGCCGGTAGTAGAGGAGCGCGACGACGAGGATCGTCGCCACCGCGAGCCACCGCATGAGCGGCGGTCGGCGACGTGCACGGCGCAGGGGCCGCTTGCGCGGGGACCGGGAAGGCATGGCCCGTCCGTTCGTGGACCCGGCGGGCGATCCTGCTTCGAAAGCGTTACGCGTACGAGAGCTTGATCATGTCAGTGCTGCCGGGAAGGTTCACCGCCGTGCCCGCGGTCAGCACCACGAGGTCGCCCTCATCGAGGAAGCCGGACTCGCGAGCCACGTCGAGCGAACGCGTCCAGAGCTCCTCCACATCCGCCGCCTCGGGCATCTCCATCGGGGTCACGCCCCACTCGATGGCCATGTGCTGAAGCGCGGCGGGATGGTGGGAAAGCCCGATGACCGGCCGCCGCGGGCGAAGCCTGGCCACGACCGACGCAGTCCGGCCCGTATAGGTCGGCACGAGGATCGCCTTGGCGCCGAGCGTCTCCGCCAGGTCACACGCAGCGTTGGACATGGCCTGCCCGACCGTGGGCTCGTCCCCAGGCTGCGGGAACTGATGTCGGTACTCGATGCTGGGCTCGATCGTGCGGGCGATCCGGGCCATGGTCCGCACGGCCTCGAGTGGGTAGCGGCCGATCGCCGTCTCCTCGGACAGCATCACCGCCGAAGTTCCGTCGAGGATCGCGTTCGCCACGTCGCTCGCCTCGGCGCGCGTCGGCTCCGCGTGATTGACCATCGACTCGAGCATCTGGGTCGCGGTGATCACGGGCTTTCCGCGGTCCAGCGACGCGAGGATGATCCGCTTCTGGAGCAGCGGGACCACCTCGACGCCGATCTCGACGCCCAGGTCGCCCCGGGCGACCATGATCGCGTCCGTTTCCTCGAGAATCGCCGGCAGGGCGTCGATCGCTTCCGCCTTCTCGATCTTCGCGATCACGTGTGCGTCGACACCGGCTTGCTTGATCAGGCCCTTGAGATCGCGGACGTCGGCGGCCGAGCGCACGAACGAGAGCGCAACGAAATCGGCCCCGAGGCCGAGCGCGAACTCGAGGTCGTCCGTGTCTTTTCGAGTCAAGGCTGGAATGGGCACCGGAACGCCGGGGACGTTCACGCCCTTGTGGGAGCTGACCGTGCCGCCGACGACGACGGCGCACCGGGCGCGACCACCCTGAACCTCATCGACTCGAAGCCGGACGAGGCCGTCGTCGATCAGGACGTCGTGGCCGGGCTGGAGCACCTGGCCGATCACCGCCGGCAGGACCGGCAGCTCGCCGTCCAGGTTTCCGTCCTCGCCTCCGGTGACGATGACCTCGTCACCGTCGGCGAGCTGGATCGGCGCCTCGAGCTCGCCGATGCGGAGCTTCGGCCCCTGCAGGTCGGCGATCAGTGCGATCGGCCGGCCGGCCGCCTCCTGGGCCGTCCGGACCATGCGCGCGTACTCGGCGTGCTGCTCGTGCGTCCCGTGCGAGAAGTTGAGGCGGGCGCCGTCCATCCCGGCCTCGGCAAGCGCGACGACACGCTCTTCGGTCGCGCACGACGGGCCGAGCGTGACGACGATCTTCGAGCGGCGGGGGACCGCGGTCGCCATGTGCGTCAGCGTAGCGAGAGAGGGATCGACCGTTCGTTCGTCCGCGACCCGTCCTCGGCGGAGATCTCGAAGACGACCAGGAGTCCCTCCGGGCCCGACGCCTGGTAAGGGACGGCGAACCGGAACGTCCCGCGCGTCCCGTTGCCGGAAGTGGCGGTGACGAAGTCCTTGGCCAGCACCTTGCCGGCGGCATCCTGAAGCTCGTACTGGAACGTCGCCTCGAACGTGTTGGCCGTTCCGGTCGCCTCGAATCCCGATTCGACCTCCTCGCCGGAGAGGGGATCCTCGACCAGGATCGCGGGTGTCTCCTCCTCGAACGCGGCCCGTCCGACCGGCCGGTCGCCGTTGAACGAGACGCGCTGCACCGAGTCGAACTGCGTGAGCGTGTAGGTGAGCTGCGCGAGCGCCTTGCGATCGGTGACCGCGGGCTCGAGCTCAATCGACGCGACGCCGCCGTCGATCGCGAGGCTCTTCAAGCTCGTCCCGGCCGGAATCGCGGAGGTCAGCAGCTCGCTCTCGGTTCCCTCGAGGAGCTGCTCAACCGCGCCGGTCGCGATCGCCGGCCCCGTGACCAGCCCGCGCTGTTCGGGCCACACCTTGCCGTCCTGGAGGAAGTAGAGGGCGACGAGTGCCGGCGCCTCGCTCGGAACCGACGATGCGGCGGTCTCGGTCACCGTCTCGCGGACGGTCACGGTCGTGGTGTCGTCTTCGCCGCAGGCAGCGGCAAGGAGTACCAGTGCGAGGCTAAGGACGAGCCTTGAACGCATTCCAGCCGGGGTATTCGGCGTCACTGCCGAGCTCCCCTTCGATCCGCAGCAGCTGGTTGTACTTGGCCGTCCGGTCCGTGCGCGAGGGCGCGCCCGTCTTGATCTGCCCGGCGTTCGTCGCCACGGCGAGATCCGCGATCGTCGTGTCCTCGGTCTCCCCCGAGCGATGCGAGATCACCGCCGTGTAGCCGGCCGACCTGGCCAGGGCAATCGCCTCGAGCGACTCGGTCAGCGTCCCGATCTGGTTGACCTTGACGAGGATCGAGTTGGCGACGCCCTCCTCGATCCCGCGCTGGAGCCGTTCCACATTCGTGACGAAGAGGTCGTCCCCGACGAGCTGGACGCTTCCTCCGAGCTGCTCTGTCAGCGCCTTCCAGGCCGCCCAGTCCTCTTCCGCGGCGCCGTCCTCGATCGAGACGATCGGGAAGCGCTCGACGAGCTCGGCCCAGAAGTCCGTCAGCTGCTCGGGCGTCGCCTCCCGGCCTTCGAACCGGTAGACCCCATCGTCGCCGACGAGCTCGGACATCGCCGGGTCGAGCGCGATCGCGATCCGCTCGCGGTGGCCGGCGCGCTCCGCGGCCTCGAGAACAGCCTCGATCGCGGCCTCGCTGGACTCGAAGTTCGGCGCGAAGCCGCCCTCGTCCCCGACCGTCGTCGCGAGCCCGCGCTCGCCGAGGAGCTTCTTCAGCGTGTGGAACGTCTCCACGGCGATCCGGAGGCCGTCCGAGAACGTCTCGGCTCCTCCCGGGACGATCATGAACTCCTGCAGATCGAGCGAGTTGTCCGCGTGCGCCCCGCCGTTGACGACGTTCAGCATCGGGACGGGAAGGACGTGCGCTTCCGGGCCGCCGATCCAGCGGTAGAGCGGGACGCCGGCCTCCGCCGAGGCCGCTTTGGCAGCGGCGAGCGAGACACCGAGGATCGCGTTGGCGCCGAGCCGCCCCTTGTTGTCGGTCCCGTCGAGCATCACGAGCGCGGAGTCGACGCCCGCCTGGTCCTCGGGATCGAGGCCGCGGATCGCCGGTGCGATCTCCGTGAGGACGTTCTCGACCGCCTTGGACACGCCCTTTCCAAGCCAGGCCGACGAGTCGCCGTCGCGCAGCTCGACCGCCTCGAACTGCCCGGTCGAGGCTCCCGAGGGCACCGCGGCGCGCCCGGACGCGCCCGACTCGAGCTGCAGGTCGACCTCGACCGTGGGGTTGCCCCGGGAGTCGAGGATCGTGCGGGCGCGGACGTCTTGAATGGGGCTGCTCAGCGGAATTCCTCCTTGGCGGCGTCGAAGTATCGGTCTTTCTCGTCGAGCGCGAGCGAGGTGAACTCCTTGCCCTCGGACGCCGCAAGCTGTGACGCCCGCTCGACGCGGTCCGCGAATCGCGTGGCCATCGCTCGCAGAGCGAGCTCGGGGTCGACGTTCAGCTGTCTGGAGACGTTGACGGCGGCAAACAGCACGTCGCCGAGCTCCTCGAACACGTGCGGGTCCGGCTCGCCCTCGGGCGCGGGCTCGCCGACCTCCGCGATTGCCTCGCGCAGCTCGCGGACCTCGTCGTCCAGGTCGGCCATCGCGCCGGCGAGGTCCGGGTACTCGAAGTCGATCGCAGCGGCGCGGCGTTGGAGCTTCCGGGCGTAGAGCAGTGCCGGGAGCGTCTCGGGCACGTGGTGGAAGATCCCCTCGCGGCCCTCCTGCTCGGCCTTGATCTGCTCCCAGTTCGCGCGAACCCGGCCGGGAGTCTCGGCATCGACCTCGCCGAAGACGTGCGGGTGCCGGCGCACGAGCTTCTCCTCGACCCCGCGCACGACCGACTCGAGCGAGCCACTGCCGCGCTCCTGGAGGAGCAGCGCGAGAAAGTAGGTCTGGAAGAGCAGGTCGCCGAGCTCGTCCCCGAGCTTCGCGTCGTCACCCGAGATGGCGGCGTCCGCAACCTCGTAGGCCTCCTCGACGGTGTGCGGGACGATCGTCCGCGCGGTCTGCTCGCGATCCCACGGGCACTCGCGCCGGAGGCGCTCGGTCAGGCGTTGGAGATCGAGAAGGGCTTCGGCGAGAGGGTCCGGCTCAGCCAGTTGCGGCGGGGTCCTCCGCCTTCGGCTTGTAGCCGACCTGGTACGTCGTCTCCGCCTCGAGGTCCTTGCGCATCTCGGCGACCCACTTCTCCATCTCCTTGTTGCGGTTCTCCTGGAGGAGCTGCTGCCGAATCGCTTCCTGGACCTGCGGGAACGGCGTCGACTGGCTCGTCTTCACCGGACCGAGCGCCTGGATGATGTGCCAGCCGTACTGCGTCTTGACGGGCTTGGAGATCCCGTTGTCGCCGATCGTGAAGGCCGTCTGCTCGAACTCAGGAACGAGCTGGCCCTTCGTCGCGGTCATCTTCCCGCCCTGGTTCTTCGAGGCCGGGTCCTGCGAATGCTTCTTGGCGATCGCGTTCCAGTTGCCGCCGGCCTTCAGCTGCGCGTAGAGGTCGTCGGCCTGCGCCTTGTTCTTGACGAGCACGTGGCGCACGGCCCGCGTCTCGGGTGTCCCGTACTGCGCCTTGTTCTTGTCGTAGTACGTCTTGACCTGTTCGTCGGTGACCTTCACTTCCTTGGTCACCTTGTTGAAGATCGACTCCTGGACGAGGTTGGCGCGGATGATGTCGCGCGCTTGCTCGGAGCTCAGGCCCTGGGCCTTGAGCTCGGCGTCGAACTTCCCCTTGTCGCCCTGGTGGCGCTCCTTGATGTACTGGTCGATCCGCTTGTCGACGGCCTCGTCGCTGACGTTGACGTCGAGATCGTCAGCCTTGACCTCGAACTGGGTGCGCTGCACGAGGAAGCGCATCGCCTGGTCGCGGAGCTGCACGTACTCGGGCGTGCCGACCTTCGGGAACGGCCGCTTCTGCGCCTCGTAGCTGCGCTGTGCGTACGTGATCAGGTCGTCGAACTCGGACTTCGGGATCGACTGGTCGCCGACGACGGCGACCGAGTTCGTCGGCACCGCGTCGGAGCCGCCGTCGTCGCTGCCGCAGCCCACCGCGAACACGGCGAGCAGGAGGGCGAGGAAGAGTGTCGAGAAGACCCGTTTCATGGAAAAGCGCCGCTTAAGCCGCGCGACGCGTTTCGAGGATAGCATCGACTAAACGCACTGCCCCGGCAAAAACATCGTCTCTTAACGAGACTTCACTTTTTGCTGTTGTGTAGATCGCGGTGTCCACGCGGTTGCGAAGCTCCCGCAGTTCGCCGGAGCCGAGAACGAGCGGGCCGACAGTCGCGCGGCCGCCTCTGAAGACCAGGTAATCGGCACCGAGCCTGGCGACCTTGATCCTTACTTCCTGGATTGCAAAAAGGTTCTCGACCGGCGCCGGGAGTGGGCCGAAGCGGTCGATGGTGGCGGCCTCGAGCTCGCGCAGCTCGTCCTCCGTCTCGGCGAGCGCGAGCCGGCGGTGAAGATCGATCCGCATCGCCTCGGAGTCGACATACGCGTTCGGCACGAAGGCGTCGACGCGGGCGTCTATACGGACGGGCCTGGCGGTCGGGCGCCGCTCGCCCGAGAGCTCGGCGACCGCCTCGCCCAGCATCTCGACATAGAGCTCGAAGCCGAGCGCTGCGACGTGGCCCGACTGCTCGGCGCCCAAGAGGTCGCCCGCGCCGCGGATCTCGAGGTCTCGCATCGCGATCGCGAAACCGGCCCCGAGCTCCGTGTGGTCGGCGAGGGTCGCGAGACGGGCGCGCGCCTCCGGCGTCAGTTCAGAGGCGTCCGGATAAAACAAGTACGAGTGGGCCAGCTGGTCGGAGCGGCCCACCCGTCCGCGGATCTGGTAGAGCTGGGCGAGCCCGAGGGCGTCCGCGCGCTCGACGACCAGCGTGTTCGCCTGCGGGATGTCGAGGCCCGACTCGATGATCGTCGTCGAGACGAGCACATCGGCGTCGCCGCGCAGGAAGGAGAGCATCCGGTCCTCGAGCTCTTTCTCCCGCATCTGCCCGTGCGCGACGATCATCCGGAGGTCCGGAGCGAGCCCCTGGAGCCAGGCTGCCCGTTCGTCGATCGTTTCGACGCGGTTGTGGAGGAAGAACGCCTGGCCGCCGCGCGCGACCTCGCGCTCCAGCGCCTGCTTGATCAGCTCCTCGTCGAACTCGCCGACGTGCGTGCGGATCGGGCGGCGACCCTCGGGCGGGGTCTCGATGATCGAGATGTCGCGCAGGCCCGACAGCGACATGTGAAGCGTGCGCGGGATCGGCGTCGCCGTGAGCGCGAGCACGTCGACCTCGAGGCGGAGCTGGCGGAGGAGCTCCTTCTGCGCGACGCCGAAGCGCTGCTCCTCGTCCACGATCACGAGCCCGAGGTCCTTCGGGATCACGTCGCGGGACAGCACTCGATGCGTCCCGATCAGGACGTCCACCTTGCCTTGCGCGAAGTCGGCGAGCACCTGCTTCGTCTCCTTCGCGGTGCGGAACCGGGAGACCATCTCGACGCGCAGCGGGAAGTCGCGGTAGCGCTCCCGGAATGTGTTCCAGTGCTGCTGGGCGAGCACGGTCGTCGGGACGAGCATCAGCGTCTGCTTGCCGTTCAGCGCGACGGCGAAGGCGGCGCGGACCGCGACCTCCGTCTTTCCGAAGCCGACGTCGCCGCAGACGAGCCGGTCCATCGGCCTCGGGGCTTCGAGGTCTTCCTTGACGGCCTCGATCGCGACACGCTGGTCGTCGGTCTCCTGGTAGGGGAAGCTCGCCTCGAGCTGCTCGAGGTACTCGTGCTCGAGGTCGTACGCGACACCCGGCGCCTGCTGACGTTCCGCGTAGAGTCGAAGGAGCTCACCGGCGAGCTCGCGGATCCCCTCCCGCGCCCTGCTCTTGAGCAGCTGCCACGCCTTGCCGCCGAGCTTGGAGAGCGCCGGCGCGCCGCCGTTCGCGCCGATGTAGCGCGAGACCTTCCCGAGCTGCTCGTGAGGAACGTAGAGCCGGTCGTCCCCGCGAAACGCAAGCAGGAGGTAGTCGCGGGTGACGCCCGCGACCTCCTTGGTCTCGAAGCCGAGCAGCTTTCCGACACCGTGGTCCTCGTGGACGACGTGATCGCCGGTGCGGAGGTCGGCGAACGACTGGAGCGCGCGTCCGACACGGTGCTCGGCGCGCCGCGGCTTACGGCGGAAGACCTGCGTGTCCGGGAGAAGCGCGAGACCCAGGTCGCGCCAGACGAAGCCGCGACGAGCAGGTGAGACCGCGTAGAGGAGCTCGGCCTCCGCGGGCAGCTCCTCCCCCTCGTCGACGAGGCGTGCGTCGACCCGCCGAAGCAGGTTCTGGTTGCGCAACGCCTCCCCACGGTGCGCGAAGGCGACGATCGTGCGCAGCCCTCCGCGCACGAGCGACGCCAGCTCCTGCTCGGCTTCGGAGAGGCCGCGGGCGGCGATCGCGGGCCGCTGGGCCTCGAACGAGATCGGCTGTCCGGTCGGGAAGGGATCGAGCTCGGCTGCGCCTTCGAGCGGCTGGGAGGGCAGCCCCTCCTCTTCCCAGACCGCCCGGACCGCCTCCGGTTGCCAGACGAGGTCCGGAGCCCGGGTCAGCGGCGAGACGAGGTCGTCCGGGGCGGGAGGCGCCTCGTCGTCCGGGAGCGTCGGCTCGCTCAGGTCGGCACGTCGCTCGGCGGCCGGGTAGATGACGGCGCTGTCGACCGGGTGGAGCGTGCGCTGCGTGAACGGTGAGTACGCGCGCATCGATTCGATCTCGTCGCCAAAGAGCTCGAGGCGGAGGGGCTCGCGGCCGGTCGTCGGGAACACATCGATGATCCCGCCGCGGACGGCGAACTGGCCGCGCTCCTCGGCGCGCTCGACGCGCTCGTAGCCCGCGAGCGCAAGCCGCTCCGTGAGGTCTTCCTCGGCGTCCTCGGGAAGCCGAAGCGGCTGGGGCCGTTCGTCCGGCGGCGGAAGGCCCTCGGCGATCGCGGCCGCAGAGGCGGCGACGAGACCGCCGGCGGCGAGGACGTCGAGCGCACGGGCCCGCTCGCCGACGAGGTGCGGAGCCGGCTCGAGACCGGAGCCCCAGCGGACGCCGCGGCTCGGCAACAGCGCGACCACGTCGTCGCCGAGGAACCAGGCAGCGGCCTCGGCCGCGTCGCGGGCATCGGAATCCTCCGGAAGGACGACGACGAGCCCCCGATCGAGCTGGAGATGGAGAGCCGCGAGCAGAAGTGGCAGCGCCGGCTCGGAGACCCGAGCGCGAGGCCCCTTGCGGTCGGCGGCCTCTACGGCGAGGCCGACATGCGCTTCCGAGATCTCCTTCGCGAACGCCTGGAGACGCCCGCTCTCGGCGAGCTCTTGAGCAACGACATGTAGCACCGGCCGGTCCACGACAAACGCCGGAACGGTCAGGTTCCGGGGCCGTCAATGCTACGCGCAGGGACAATCGCGAGATGGGCGCGCTCTCGATCCGGACGGGTGAACCGGACGACGCCGAGACGCTGTTCGCGATCCACCGGGAGAGCGCGATGACGGCGTACGTCGAGATCTTCCCGCCCGACCTCTACACGTTCCCGGATGCGGAGATGCGGAAGGTCTGGGCGCAGGCACTTGGTTCGGAGGACACGACGGCGCTGATCGCTGAGCGAGCCGCGAGCCCGGTCGGGTTCGCGACCGTCTCGCCGGGATGGCTGCGGAACCTCTTCGTGCTGCCGGATGAGTGGGGCCGCGGCACCGGCGCCGAGTTGCACGACCAGGCTGTGGAGGTGCTTCGCGACCTGGGGTCGATCGCTCAGCTGTGGGTGCTGGAGGCGAACGAGCGAGCGCGCCGCTTCTACGAGGCGCGTGGCTGGCGGGACGACGGCGGCCGGTCGAGATCGGAGTTTCCGCCGTACCCGGTCGAGCTCAGGTACGCACTTCGGCTCGGCGAGGGTCGGGAGCCCACAGCGGGTCGGACCCATCCCGAACCCCCACCCACCCAAGGGGATGAACTTCGAGGCTAGCGCCCGAGTTCACGAGTGAACGTGCCGATTCCGTGCCGATGGTGCGCCGGGGTCACGGCGCGCCGTAGACGACCTGCTCCTCCATCGGCTCCTCCGGCTCGTCGGAGTCGCGAAGCTCCTCCTCTCCCGCGGCCGACGCGGGCCGGTCGACGTAGGCGCGCGCCTGCAGCGTGAACAGCTCCGCGTAGAGGCCGTCGCGCGCCATCAGGTCCTCGTGGGACCCCTCCTCCACGACCCGACCGTCGTGGAGCACGTAGATCCGATCGGCGGAACGAACGCTCGAGAAGCGATGCGAGATCAGTACGACCGAGCGGCCGTGGAGGAGCTCCCGCATCCGCTCGAAGAGGTTGCTCTCCGCCCTCGCGTCGAGCGACGCGGTCGGCTCGTCGAGGATCACAAACGGCGCGTCTCGGAAGAACGCCCGCGCCAATGCAACCCTTTGCCACTGCCCGATCGAGAGGTCGAAGCCTCCCGAGAACTCGCGGCCGAGCATCGTCTCGTACCCCTCCGGCAACATGGAGATGAACTCGTGCGCGTCCGCGCGCGCAGCCGCTTCGAGGATCGCCTCGACGTCGTCGATGCGCTCTTTCCGCCCCAGCCCGACGTTCTCACGCGCGGGGAGCAGGTAGCGCTCGAAGTCCTGGAAGATCACCGCGATGGCGCGACGAAGATCGTCGGCGTCCACGTCCGCGAGGTCGAGGTCGTCCCAGCGGATCCTCCCGGTCTCGGGCCGGTACAGCCCCGCGAGCATCTTCGCGAGCGTCGTCTTGCCCGAGCCGTTCTCGCCGACGAGCGCGATGATCTCGCCCTTTCCGATCTCGAGCGAAACGCCGTCCACGGCCGGACGGTTCGACTCCGGGTACGTGAACGACACGTCTTCCACGGTCAGGCGATCGAACGACTTCGGCGCCGGCGTCCGACCCTCCGCTTCCTCGACGGACGGCTCGAGTGTCAGGAAGGACGAGTAGTCGCGGATGAAGAGCGTGGCCTCGTACAAGGAGGTCGCGCTCATGTGGAGCCCGCGCAGCTGGTTCGCGAGCTGGTAGAGGCCGAAGACCGCTGCGCCTGCCGCCGCGAGCGACATGCGATCGGTGGTGTAGAGCCACGCCAGCATCGCGATCGTCCCGACGGTGACCGCCGACGACGTGATCGAGCCGAGCAGCGCCCGGGCGGTCCTGCGCTTCGCGAGCTGCCGAAGCTCGGCGATCCGCTCGTCGTAGAGCGTGTCGTACCGGCGCCGAAGGAACCCCGCGAGGTTGAAGGCCCGCACCTCCTTCGCCGCGTTCCGGCCCATGAGCACGTTCTGGAGATAGCCGCGCTGCCGATCGTTCGGCGTCATTCCCCGCGTGTAGCGGTAGAGATCGCGCGTGTTCAGGGAGGCGACGACCCAGAGTGGCAGGTACCCGATGAGCACGAAGGGCAGCAGCAGCGGCTGCAGGGCTGCCAGCGCGAAGATGATCGCCGCCGCCGTCATGAGTGAGCCGACGATCCCCAGCAGGCCGTTGACGGTCTGAAGCGCCCGGAATTGCCCCTGGGCACGGGCGCGCTGGAGCCGGTCGTAGAACTCCGGCGACTCGAAGGCGAGCAGATCGATCCTGGTCGAGACGTCGAGCACACGGTCGATTGCCTTGCGGCCGACCAACTCACCGAGGACGCGGCTCTGTTCGCCCTGGATCGCCCGAGCAAGGTCCAGGGCAACGGTCACCGCGACGAGCGCCACGAGCGGTGGCCCGACACCCGCCAGATCGGCGTTGCCACCGCTTCCGAGGACCGACTCGAAGACGGCTTTCGCCACGAAGAGCTGTACGACGACGCCGACGGCAGTCAGAAGCTGGAGGCTGGAGGTGAGCAGGAACGTGTTTCGGCCGGAGCTCCAGACCAGCCGGATCGAGTCGCCCAGAAGACCCGGAAGGTCACGCCAGGTTCCTTCGGACCCCTCCGGATGCATGACCTCCCACCAGGTCCGCCCTTGACGCGGACCGGGCGCGGCGCCCGCGCGCCGTCGGCCGCCTGGCCCTTCGCCTACGGAGACGACCACGCGATCCATGGAACTAGTTGTACCGGCGCTGCGCCTCTTCGAGCCCGTCCCGGGCCATCGTCTCGACGGCATCCGCTGATCGCCCGATCAGCTCATCGACGTCCACCTCGGGCTCGAAACCTCCGAGGACATAGTCCGCGACGCTTCGCCGGTCGCCTCGCCCCGGCCGCCCCACACCGATCCGCAGCCGGAGGAAGTCGTTCGTTCCGAGCGCCTGTGCAATCGAGCGCAAGCCGTTGTGGCCGGCAAGCCCGCCCGCGAACTTCGCCTGGAGACGGCCCGGCTCGAGGTCGACGTCATCGTGGACGACGAGGACGTCGGCGGGCTCGACCTTGAAGAACTTCCGCGCGGCGCCGATCGATTGGCCCGAGACGTTCATGTAGGTCTCGGGCTTCAGCAGCGCGAGCTTCAGGTCGCCGAGGCGCGTCTCCGAGAGCTGCCCCGAGAACTTCCCGCGAAACGAGCCGCCGTGCCGCCGGGCGAGCTCGTCCACGACCATCCAGCCGGCGTTGTGGCGGGTGCGCTCGTACTCGCGGCCCGGATTGCCCAGACCCGCGACGAGAAAGTCCAGCGTCGAGGCGCGCTCGCCCCGACGAAACAGCGGCAACTAGCCCTCGGTGGTGTCGGGCTCGCCGCCCTCGCCCGAGTCGGCCTCGGCGGACGGCTCCTCGCCTTCGGCTGCGCCCTCCGGCGGCTCCTCGCCCTCGGCAAGCTCCTCGCCCTCCTCGAGCTCCTCTTCCTCGGGCTCAGGCTCGACGATCTGCGTCGGCACGGTCACCGTAGCGAGCACTGTCTCCTCCGGATCGTCGAGGAAGGTGACGCCCTCCTGCTTGGCGACGTCCGCCAGGCGAAGCGTGTCGCCGATGTGCATCGCGGAGATGTCGACCTCGATCCGCTCGGGGATCTCCATCGGCAGCGCCTCGACGTTGATCTCGCGCGAAACCTGAGAGAGCACGCCGCCCTCCTTGGTGCCGACGGACTCGCCGACGAGCTCGATCACGACCTGCGCCTGGATCGTCTGGTCGAGGCGGACCTCCTGGAGGTCGATGTGGGCGATGCGGCCGGTGATGACGTCCTGCTGGTAGTCCTTCAGGATCGACGCGTGCGTCGTCTTCTGGCCTTCGAGGACCACGTCGAGGATCGCGTGCAGCCCCGACGGGCCGGTCAGGACGCGGCGAAGCTCGCGCTCGTGGACGCAGATCGCGTGCGGCGTCTTCCCGCGTCCGTAGAGGACGCCCGGGATCATCCCGTCACGGCGCAGGCGGCGTGAGTCGGAGGAACCTCGTCCCTCGCGCTCCGCTACCTCGAGCTTGATTCGTTCGCCTGCCACGGCGCGGCAGTGTAGCGGGAGGGCTTGGTAGAGCGCCGCTCGTCGCCAGGCTGCGATGGTCGTTCCGAGGCAAGGACGCAGGGAGCGCTCGTATCAGTGAGATACGGGCGCGACCGAGGACGCCGCCTCGGGGCGAGCAGCGCGGCCTGGCGGCATAGCGTCGCTCTGCCGAGCCCTCCCATCAGAGAGCGCGTCTCGGAGCCCTCGCTCGACGAGCTCGTACCACCAGTCGAGCTCCGGCGGATGCCGCGCAGTCGAGATCGTTTCCGCTGCAGCCTCCAACGCGCGCTCCTTGTCGAACCGCCCCCGAAGCGTCACGACCTCCCACTCGCGCCGCGGAAGGGCGACGTGCACGGCGCGGATCGGCTCGTCGGCGTGCTCGATCGTCCTGAGGATCTGGTCGCCGGGGCCCTGCGGGAGCGCGAGCGCGTCTCGCACGCCGCCGATCCCGGCCAGGAACGGCGTCGCGTACGGGAAGAGCAGCTCGCCGGCGCCGGCCCGAACCGGCTCTGGGGTGGCCGTCGGCAGCAGTCCGAGCTCGCGAGGATCTCGGAGGGCGCTCGCCGGGGCGACAACGGCCCCTGCGATCACCGCCGCGACGACGACCGGCCATGCGCGGTCGGGAATCCAGCGGCGCAGCCCGGCGACGCCGACACCGATCGCCGCCGCCCAGAGCGGAAGGCCGTAGAAGAGGTGGCGCGGCGAGAGATCCGGCTGGGATCCGGCCGGAATCAGCACGAAAAGCACGGGAGGGACGGCGAAGGCCACGGCCAAAGCGGCGACCGCCGGCCTCTGCGCCGCGAGCACGACGAGCCCGGCGACGGCCAGTCCTGTGAAAACCACCAGAAAGACTCCGCTGCCGCCGGCGAACGCCGAAACAGCGGCGACGAGCTCGCCCCAGGCATCGCCGGGCGAGGCGAGCGCCGACGCGCCTTCCCCCACATCGGACCGATCCGCGAGCCGGAGGTCGGCCAACACGAAGGGGATCGAGGCCAGCACCGCAACGGCGACGGGGAGCGCGCTGCGCAGCGAGCGGCCTCTCCAGAGCATGGCGGCGACCGCCAGCGCGACGAGCGCCGGGATCAGGCCGTACGGATGCACTGCGACGAGCATCCAGAAGGCCGCTGCCGCGGCGGCCACGGAGCCCTGCGTTCGAAGCTCCAGAGCCCGCACGAACAGGTCGGCGGCCAGCGCCGCCACGAGGACGTAGAGCGCATACATCCGGCCGAAGCTCCCGTAGACGGCAAGTGCGGTCGACGAGGCCGCGACCGCCGCCGCCACCAGCCCGGCAGCCTGCCCGCCGAGGCGTCGTCCGAGGTCGAAGCACAGCGGAACCGCCGCCACCGCGCACACGACCGAGAGCCAGCGAAGCGCGTCGGCGCTGGTGTCGACGGCGAAAACACCGTGCGCGAGCACGAAGTGGAGCGGCGCCCCGCCGCGGTCGAGCATCACGGTCTCGAGCACCTCGCCGAGCGGGCGCATGGAGATCAGGCCGGCGACGGCCTCGTCCTCGTACAACGGCTTGCCGCCGACGTCGGGCGCGATCCTGTACAGGAGCAGGCCGCACAGGGCGGCGACCGCACCGCCGGCCAGGACCCTCGTCCTAGAAGAGCTGATTCGCGCCCTGGAAGACCGCCGACACGGACTCGTCGGCGAAGACGTTCATGATCGTGTCGGCCAGGAGCCCCGAGACCGGCAGCACCGTCAGCTTGTCCGGCCGCCCGAGCGGCTCCAGCGGCACCGTGTCCGTGACGACGATCTCGGCAAGATCGTCGTCAGCAAGCTTGTCGAGCGCGTCGCCGACGAAGTGACCGTGAGTCGCGAAGACGTACACCTCCTTCGCGCCCGACTCCCGCAGAGCCTTCGCACCGGCAAGAAGGGTGCCGCCGGTGAGGATCATGTCGTCGCCCATGAGCGCGGTCTTGCCGCGGACGTCGCCGATGACCTCGGTGATCGAGGCCTGGTCGTGTGCCGGCCGCGTCTTGTTCATGATCGCCAGGTCGGCCTCGAGCATCTGGCCGAAGCGGCGCGCAAGCTTGGCGCGCCCGGCATCCGGCGACACGGAGACGACATTCTCGCCCGAGAGGCCCTTGTCCCGGAAGTACTGCGCAAAGAGCGGCAGGGCGGTCATGTGGTCCACGGGAATGGTGAAAAACCCCTGGATCTGGCCCGTGTGAAGATCCATCGTCAGCACCCGGTCGACGCCCGCGGCCTTCTCCAGCGCGTCCGCGATAAGGCGGGCGGAGATCGGCTCCCTGGGCGCGGACTTCTTGTCCTGCCGCGAGTACGGGAACCACGGCATGACGGCGGTGACCCGCTTGACCGAGGCGAGCTTGGCCGCGTTGATCATCTCGAGGAGCTCCCACAGGTAGGCGTTGACCTTCCCGACGCCCGCGCAGGACTGGACGATGAACAGGTCGGCGCCGCGCACCGACTCCTCGTACCGGCAGTAGACCTCGCCGTTGGCGAAGGTCTTCAGCTCGACGGGGCTCAGCGAGACCCCGAGCTTGCGCGCGATGTCCTCGGCCAGGTCCGGATGTGACCGGCCCGAGACCAGCATCAAGCGCTTCGACGGCCCGCGCTCCAGCCAGTTCTGCGGCTTCGACTGCGGCTGCGTGACCGGAGCCTCCAGGCCTGGCAGCGGAGCGACCTCAGTCGTCGTCACTGGTTCCCTCGCTTTGGTCGGTTCCACGGGCGGCGTAGCCTTCTTTGTTCTCTTGCCGCGCCCTGGCGATGCCGAGCGCACCCGGCGGGACGTCTCTCGTGATGACCGATCCCGCGCCAATCCAAGCACCTTCCCCGATCTCGACAGGGGCAATGAAGGCATTCTGGACACCGGTCCTGACGTTCCGGCCGATCGTCGTGCGCCCCTTGGGCACACCCGGCTTGTGGGCGAAGTTCGCGGTGATGTTTCCAGCGCCGATGTTCACGCCCTCCGCGACGTCGGCGTCGCCGATGTAGGAGAGGTGAGGCACCTTGGTGCCCTCGCCCACGCGCGAGTTCTTGATCTCCACGAATGTGCCTGCCTTCGCGCCCGCTTCGAGAACAGTGCCGGGGCGAAGGTAACAGAACGGACCCACGAGCACACGAGGGCCGATCGAGGCGTCGACGGCGACCACGTGCGGGCCTACGCTCGCGCCCTCGCCGACACTCGTTTGGCCGTTCAACACCGTGAACGGGGCGATCACGGCGTCCGCCTCGATCTCGACCGACGGCTCGATCCACGTCGTCACAGGGTCGACGATCGTGACCCCGGCCAGCATGTGCGCCTCGTTGATGCGGTCGCGGAGCGCCGCTGCGGCCGCCGCGAGCTCGACGCGCGTGTTCACGCCCTCGGGCTCGGTCGGGTCATCCGCCTGGTGCGCGAGGACCCGCTCCCCGGCGTCGACGAGGAGGCGTACGGCGTCCGTGAGGTACAGCTCGCCCTGGGCGTTCGCCGGGCTCAACCCGTCGAGCGCCGGCCAGAGTGCGTCCCCACGAAAGACGTAGATCGACGAGTTCACCTCGTCGATCAGCAGCTGCTCGGGCGTTGCGTCGGTCGCCTCGACGATGGCTCGGACGCCGCCGTCGTCGCCCCGGACGATCCTGCCGTAGCTGCCGGGATCGTCCTTGCGGAACGTGAGCACCGTTGCGGCCGCGTCTCCGCTCCGATGGGTCTCGAGCAGCGACCCAAGGGTTTCCGGGCGCAGGAGCGGCGCGTCTCCCGAGAGGACCAACACCTCTCCCGCGTGCGCCGCGAGTGCGTCCTTCGCGGAGGCGAGCGCGTCGCCCGTGCCGCGGGGAGTCTCCTGAACCGCCACCTCCACCTCTTCGTACTCGTCCGCGAAATCCGGTGAGGTCACGACAACGAGGTGTGCCGGGTCGAGCGCACGCCCGGCCTCGATCACCCAGTCGACGAGGCGCCGGCCGAGCAGCGGGTGGAGATGCTTCGGCGTCGCCGAGCGCATCCGTGTGCCAAGCCCTCCCGCGAGGACGACGGCTGCCAGGTCCGATGCGTTCACGTGCTCTCGCGCAATGGCTGGGGCGCCAGGATTCGAACCTGGGATCGCGGGACCAAAACCCGCTGCCTTACCACTTGGCTACGCCCCAGCGATTTCGTAGGTCGACCAGATTCAAGTCTGCCAGCGACTCCCACGGCACTTCGACAAACGGCCCGCCGGCAAAGCCGCCGGGCCTCCAAATCGGCATCGCAAGCGATGCCTCAGCACTTGGCTACGCCCCACCGAATCGCTTGAAGTCTGCCACCCGCTACCGGCGGCTGAAGAGGACGACGAGCGCGACGACGGCGAGCACTCCGATGGCGACGACCGCAGCGGTGGCCAGCACGAAGAACAGCAGCGGGACCAGCGCCACGAGCGCCTGGGAGACCGCGGCGATCCAGGCGATGTCGGACAACGGCGGCCGGAGCATTCTTCCGAGCCAGAGATAGAGGACGATCACCGCGACGGCGACGACGATGGCGAGCGGGCGGTTGATCGCGCCGAAGACGAACAGGATCGCCTCGGTGACGGCGATTGCGACCGCGATCGTGGTCCGCTGGCGATGAAGCCAGCGGCCGGAGCGCGTCGATCCGTGCTCGAGGACCGGCTGCTCGATCATGCCGCGGACGCTACCACCCGGGTGTCGTGACCCAGGTCTCGCCGTGGCCCGCCAACGCGGCCGAAGCGGTGACCGCCTGCGACTCCTCCGAGAACAGCCCGTAGACCGCCGGCCCGGCGCCCGTCACGTCGGCGCGAAATGCTCCCAGGGCGATGAGCTCCTGGGCATGGGGCGAGCGGGCGAGGTCGTTCTGCGGGAGCGCCGCGAGGTCGCCGAGAACGAGCGCCTTCGTGAGCTCGGCGCGCCTCCGCTCGAAGCCCTCGGCCGCGTTTCGGGAGTCGAAGGCGTCGTAGACCGCCGTCGTCGAGAGCTTCCCCTCCCCCTGTGGCATGAGGAGGACGATCCAGTGCTCATGCGGGAGGACGAGGGGCGTCAGCTCGGTGCCGTCGCCCTCGCCGAGCTGAGGGCCGGCAGTGAGGAAGAACGGGACGTCCGCGCCGAGCTGCGCCGCGATTCCGTGGAGCTGGTCTGGGGACAGCGCATCCTCCAACGCGTCGTTCGCGAGCTTGAGCGCCGCGGCGGCGTCCGAGCTCCCGCCTCCGAGGCCCGACGCTACGGGAATCTGTTTCTCGATCGTCGCTCGCCACCGCGGCTCGACACCGGCAGTGGCTGCGAGGAGCTCGAGCGCCCGACGGACGAGCGTGTCCTCCGGGAAGCCGTGGACCTCGAGGTCGTCGGCGGGCTCGAGGCGGAGCGTGTCCGAGAGCCCGATTCGCTGGAGCACGGTCGCGACCTCGTGCTTGCCGTCGGGCCGTTTCGCGCCGACCACCAGTGCAAGGTTCAGCTTGGCGGGTGCAAGCAGCTCGGTCATCGAAGCGCTGCGGCGAGCTCGACGAACTCCGGTGGTGGAAGCTCCTCCGCGCGCGTGGTCGGCGGCCGGCCGATCGCGGCGAGCGCGGCCTCGGCCTTGGCGCGGTCGGCGACCCCCGTGAGCTCGAGGGAGTTGGGCAGGCGCTTCCGCCGGTGCGCAAACGCCGCTTCAACGACGGCTTTGAGCTCGCCCCATGCGATCGGCGGCGGTGTTTCGCGCCGGCGGAAGGCGACGAGAGCCGAGTCCACGTTCGGCCGCGGCCGGAACACCTCGCGCGACACCGGATGTGTCCCGGTCCGCTCGGCCGCGAGCTGGATCAGGACCGAGACCGCGCCATATGCCTTGGTCCCGGGCTCGGCGAAGAATCGGTCCGCGACTTCCCGCTGCACCATCACGCACCAGAAGCTCACGGTCGGGAGCCCTTCAAGGCTCTCGACGACGATCGGCGTGGCCACGTTGTACGGAAGGTTCGCGACCAGCTTGGTGGGCGTGGGATCCAGCTCGGCGGCGTCCAGCCTGAGAGCGTCGGCGAAGTGGAGCCGGACGTTGTCTGCGCCCCCGAAGCGCTCCTGGAGATGCGGCTCGAGCCGATGGTCGAGCTCGACGGCGTGGACGACTCCGGCATGCTCGGCGAGGAACGCCGTGAGGACGCCCTGGCCCGGGCCGATCTCGAGCACGACGTCGTCGCGGTCGACACTCGCAAGCCGGCCGATCACGCGGACGATGTTCTCGTCGACGAGGAAGTGCTGGCCGAGCTCCTTGCTCGGGGTCGGGAGGCCGCTCACGAGAGGCCGAACGCGGCGTTCGCGTTGCGATCGAGCTGCTCCGCGAAGCCCTCGGCCTCGACGCCACGAAGCTCGGCGAGCGCGGCGACGGTGTGGACGAGGTTCGCCGGCTCGTTGGGCCGGCCACGGCGTGGTTGCGGGGACAGGTACGGGCAGTCGGTCTCAGCCAGTAACCGGTCGTCGGGGATCTCACGGGCCGCGGTGCGGATGTCGTAGGCGTTCGGATAGGTCACGTTCCCGGCAAAGGAGACGTAGTAGCCGCGCTCGAGCGCGGGCCGGAGCAGTCCCGGCGACGAGAAGCAGTGGAGGATCACCGTCCCGTCGAAGTCGCCGAGGGCCCGGGCGACGTCGGCATCGGCGGCGCGGCAGTGGATGACGACCGGCTTTCCCAGCTCCTCGGCGAGAGCGAGGTGGGCCTGGAAGAGCTGCCGCTGCGCGTCGTGCGGCGCGTAGTCGCGGTAGTAGTCGAGCCCGGTCTCGCCGACTGCCACCGGATCGAGCTCCCGAAGCTCTTCGAGCCGGCCGAGATCCGCCTCGCCCGCATCGTGTGGGTGGATGCCGAGTATGGCGTGGACACCGTCCCTCAGGACGCAGAAATCGGCGACCTGACGCCAGCGATCGGGCCAGGCGCCGACCTCGAGAATGCGGTCGACACCGGCCTCGTGTGCCCGGTCGACCAGCTCCGCGGGAGGCTCTGCGCACGCGTGCAGGTGCGCGTGCGTGTCGATCACGCAGCGGCGGCTGGCGCCTCGACGCGCGGGAAGAGCGGCGGCGCCGGATCGACGTCCTCCGTCGCGACCGTCTGGCCCGGAGCGACGAGGGCCCAGTCGAAGTCCTCCGGCTGGCCCAGCGCTTCCAGGATTCGCGGCGTCGTCTCCGGCAGGTACGCGTGCAGCGCGACTGTGACGACACGGATGCCGTCGGCCAGCGCGTAGAGCACGCGGTCGAGCTCCTCGGCGTTGGCGTCGTCCTTGGCCAGCTCCCAGGGCTTCGAGTCGGTCACGAACTTGTTCAGCGAGCGGACGGCGTCCCAGATCGCATCGATCGCGCCGGTGAGGTCGAAGTCGTCCAGCCTCTTCGCCACCTCTTCGCCGAGAGATTCGAGCTGCGGCGCTCCTTCGGCGCCTGGTGCGACCGGGATCCTCCCGTCGCGGTACTTGGCGATCATCGCCGTCGTTCTCGAGACGAGGTTCCCGAGGTCGTTGCCGAGCTCGCGCTCGTAGCGCTCGTGCAGCGAGTCGAGCGACACGGAGCCGTCCTGGCCGAACTGCACCGACCGGGTTGCCCAGTAGCGAACGGCGTCAGAGCCGTAGACGTCGACGAGGTTGAGAGGATCGATCACGTTCCCGAGCGACTTGGAGATCTTTCGGTCGTCGAGCGTGAGGTAGCCGTGGACGAAGACCCGCCGGGGCACCTCGTAGCCGGCCGAGAGGAGCAGCGCCGGCCAGTAGATGCAGTGGAACCGCAGGATGTCCTTGGCAATCAGATGCCGGACGTGCGGCCAGTAACGCTCGCGCAGGTCTTCGCCGGGCTGCGCGTAGGTGAGCGCGCTGAGGTAGTTGATGAGCGCGTCGACCCAGACGTAGACGACCTGATCCGGATCCCAGGGGACCGGGACGCCCCACGGCTGTCCGGCCCGGCTGAGGCTGAAGTCCTCGAGGCCGCCTTCGATGAAGCTCCGCGCCTCATTGCGGCGGAAGTCGGGCAGCACGAAGTCCGGCCGCTCGTCGTAGAGCTTCAGCAGCGGCTCCTGGTACCGCGAGAGCCTGAAGAAGTAGTTCTTCTCCTCGATCCGCTCGGGGACCGTGCCGTGATCCGGGCACTTGCCGTCCACGAGCTCGTCCTCGTTCTTGAACGCCTCGCAGCCGACGCAGTAGAGGCCCTCGTAGGTGTCCTCGTAGATGTCACCGTTGTCGTAGATCCGCTGGACGAACTCCTGCACGAATCGCTTGTGACCCTCGTCCGTCGTCCGGATGAAGAAATCGATCTCGGCGCCGACCTGCTCAGGGACCTCGCGCCACTTCTCGGCGATCTGGTCGACGTAGACCTTCGGGTCCAATCCTTGCTCCTCTGCCACGCGGTAGACCTTCGATGCGTGCTCGTCCGTGCCGGTGAGGAGGAACGTGTCCTCGCCTCGCTGCCGGTGATGGCGCACGAGGATGTCCGCCGCGAGCGTCGTGTACGCATGCCCGATGTGCGGCGTCGAGTTGACGTAGTAGATCGGTGTCGTCAGGTAGAAGGTCATGGCCGTCCATGATAGGCGCGGGGTTCTGTCCCACCCGCGACGCGACGGGCGCCGTCCGGCCTCTTCTCCCCAGCAGGAACAGGCCCGACAACGCCAGCAGCGCCGCGATCGCGAGCGCCCACGGAGGCCGGGTTTCCTCCACCCGCGCAGGCGCGGGCTCAGACGCGCTCTTCGCATCCGGAACTGCGCGCGCAGGCGTCGCGATCCGCACGGTTGGCCGATCCGCGTTGCGGGCCCGGAGGATCCGGTCGCCACCGTCCGAACAGGCGTTACGCGTTCGGCGACCGAACGTGAAGAGCGGCGAGCGCGCGCTGCTGCTCGATCAGCTTCGAAGGCGGACGTGCCTCCGTCGAAGGCATCACCCGCGTCCGCGCAGCGTTCGACAGACGTCCGGCGCGCGGAAGTCGAGCGTTCGTCGGAGGCGTCGCTCCGGGAGGAACCGCGCCCCGCAACGCCTCGCTCGGACGGGTGGTCTCGACCGGCGCAGGCTCGAGGGCAACGGGCGCCGGCTGCGGCACGGGCATGGCGGGCACCGGCACGGCCACGGGCGCCGGGGCCGGCTGGCGCGAGGGAAGCAGCGTCAACGGGTCGACGTAGCCGCGCGGATCGTCTGCCCGCCGGGTGCCGAGCTGGATGTGAGGAACCGTGGCCTGATCAGCCGGCTGGGCGATCGTCCCGACCGTCTCGCCTTCCGCGACACCGTCACCGACCGACACCGTCACCGAGCCGAGCTGCATGAGCGTCACGGCCCAGCCGTCCTCGGTTCGGATCGACACCGTGCGGCCGTTCGTCGGAAGCGAGCCCGAGAACGTCACGCGCCCCGCCGCGGGTGCCGAGACGTCCGAGCCGACCGTCCCGGCGATGTCGATTCCCCGATGCCCGGACGCCGTGTACGGCCCGCCGCCGTAGTCGAATCCGCGAATGACCTCCCCGGCGGCGGGCCAGGTCCAGGCGGAGGCCACCGGTGGAGCGGCCAACGCAAGGAGCAAGAGCGTTGTTGCCAGTCGGGCGAACATGCCGGCGAAGCTAGCAAGGCGCTCGGCTGTTGTCGAGGTCGGCTACAACGAGGCGTCGTAGAGCCGCTTCTTCGACACGCCGGTGAGCCGTGAGACGACGTCTGCCGCGGCCTTTCGCGACGTGCCTGCCTGAACGAGATCGGCGACCGCCCCGAGCGCCTCGTTCTCGTCGGCGACGCCTTCGACGTTGCCCGGCCCGACCACGAGCGTGATCTCGCCCCTTGTCCCTTCGGCAAAGCGATCTGCGACGTCGGACGCGGGGCCGCGCACCACCTCCTCGAATCGCTTCGTCAGCTCTCGGCACACCGCTACGGGCCGGTCCGGAAGCGCCTCCGCCAGGCTTGCCAGGGAGCGGGACAGACGGTTCGGCGACTCGAATGCGACAAGAGCGTGACGCCATTGCGCCAACTCTCGCCAGAGCGCCGAGAGCTCCCCCGCGCGCCGCGGCAGGAAGCCGACGAACTGGTACCGATCGACTTCGAAGCCGCTGGCCGCGACGGCGCTCTCCACGGCCGAGGGGCCTGGAAGGACGGTGACCGGAACTCCGGCCTCGAACGCGGCGCCGACGAGCCGCGAACCCGGATCGCTGATGCCTGGCATCCCAGCGTCAGAGACGAGCGCGACGCGCTCACCGGACACAAGTCGAGGCAGTAGCTCGGCCGTGCGCTTGTCCTCGTTGTGCTCGTGGTAGCTCAGCAGGCGCGCCTCGATCCCGTGGCGAGCGAGCAGGCCGCGGGTGTGGCGCGTGTCCTCGCACAGGACGACATCAGCCGTCCGTAGCTCCTCGAGGACGCGGAGCGTGACGTCGTCGAGGTTGCCGATCGGGGTCGCGCAGACGGCAAGCGGCACAGCTAGGAGGATCCGTCGAGTGCCTCGAACCCGACGAGCGCTGCGCCGACCATCCCAGCCTCGGGGCCGAGCTCAGCGAGCACGATGCGGACGAACTCCCGCGGCAGAGGAAGGCCCTCGACCGCCAGCGTCTCGCGCGCCGGCCCCAGGATGAGCTCCCCCGCGTCGGCGAAGCCGCCGCCGATGATCACGAGCTCGGGGTTGAAGATGTTCACGAGCGAGCCGATGCCAGCGCCGAGCCTGTGCCCGAGCTCGGCCAGGTCGGAGATCGCCCCTTCGTCACCGGCCTCGGCTTCGTCGACCAGCCTGCGGGCGTCGGCGTCCGCCCCGAAACGCGCGCGGGCGAGCGCGTTTGCCGCCGACCCGGCCGCGAACGCCTCGAAGTGGCCGTGCCCCGTGCAGTCGCCCTTGCACGGTGGGCCGCCGTAGTCGAGGACCATGTGGCCGAGCTCTGCGCCCGCGCCGACGGATCCTCGGAACGGCCGCCCGTCGAGGATCAGTCCTCCGCCGATGCCGGTCCCCAGCGTCAGCAGCACGATGTTGGACGCCCCGCGCCCGGCGCCCAGCTTCCACTCGGCGATCGCGGCGGCGTTCCCGTCGTTGTCGATCCCGACCGGCAGCGTCGAAGCGGCTCATCCGGCCCCGCAGGTCGACGTCGCTCAGCGGCACGTGGACGGAGGAAACGGCCCTCCCGGTCCGCTGGTCGATCTGGGACGGAATCCCCAATCCGAGCGTGGCGACGTCCTCACCCAGCAGGGACTCGACGATCTCCTCCAGCGCTCGAAGGAGGTCCTCCTCGGAGGAGACTGGGGTTGGCAGGGTGAGCCGCCGTTCGACGGTCCCGTCGCGGCCGACGACGCCGGCGTGGATCTTCGTCCCGCCGCAATCGACGCCGATGGCCCGGGAGGCGCTCACGAGCGGCGGCTACGATACCCCGCCGGATGGCCCGCGAAGACAAGCCGTACCGCGTCTACCGCGGAGGCCGTGCCACCGGCGGCGTGCCGACCCTCACGAGACCTCCGAAGCCCGAGCGGGGGAAGAAGGCGTCCCGCGAGGCGCCGAAACCGCGCCGGTACGCGGGTCCGGGGCCCGCGAAGAAGCCCCGTCGCTTCGGCACGGGACGGATCATCTCGCTCGTCGTCGTCGGGCTGATCCTGCTGCTGATCGGCTGGACGGTCGCCGGCTACCTCGCAGTGCGGCGCGGTGTGGAGCAGGCCAACGACCGCCTCGGCGAGGCGGCGAAGGCGCAGCTCGTCCCGCAGGACGGCTGGATGCTCTCCCAGCCCAGCACGACGCTGATCGTCGGCAGCGACCACTCCTCGCATCCCACCCGGCGCGGGAATCGGCTGGCGGACTCCCTGATGCTCCTCCGCACCGACCCCGACCACCACGGGATCACCTACCTCTCGATTCCGCGCGACCTCGAGGTCGAGGTGCCCGGCTTCGGCCACGAGAAGATCAACTCGACGCTGCCGAACGGCGGGGCGGCGCTCACGATCCGGACGATCCGCGAGGCGTTCGGGATCGACGTGAACCACATCATCCTCTTGGACATGACGGCGTTTCGTCAGGTGGTGGACGCGCTCGACGGCGTCGTGGTCGATGTCCGCAAGCCCGCCGTCACGAAGATCGAGTGCCCCTACCCGAGCGCGGAACGGTGCGAGCGCTGGGGCGGGTGGCGGTTCGGCCGCGGCCGCCAGGAGCTGGACGGCCGCCACGCGCAGATCTACTCCCGGATCAGGACGAACCTTCTGGACCCGAGCGAGAGCGACCTCAACCGCGTTGGCCGCCAGCAGCAGGTCCTCCAGGCGACCCTGGACAAGATGGTCAGCTTCGGGACCTACCTCCGGCTCCCGTTCATCGGGGAAGAGCTCGTGAGCCCGCTCACCACGGACCTCTCGACGATCCAGCTCTTCCAGCTCGCCTGGCTGCGGTTCCGCTCCGCGGAGGACCGAACGATCTACTGCCGGCTCGGCGTCACCGGCGACGGAGACGACAACGCGTCCGTGCTCCTGATGTTCGGCGGCCGCTCGGCGATCCAGCCTCCGAGCCCGATCTCGGGCGCAGGCTGCCTGCGCGGAACGCCGCTGACCTAGAGCTACGAGGCCTCGGCGGCGGGAGCCTTCTTCTCGGGCTCCTTCTTTTCGCCGCCGGAATCCGGCTTGTCGGCCTTGTCGCCGTCGCGGGACGGCTTGCGGCCGCCGCGTCCGTAGTCGGTCGAGTAGAACCCCGAGCCCTTGAAGTGCACGGCGACCGGGTGCAGGACGCGCGTCAGCGGGCCCTCGCCGCACTCCCGACAGGCCTCTGGCTCCGGCTCGTGGATGCCGTGAAAAAGCTCGAAAAGATGCCCATTCGGGCACTTGTACTCGTAGACCGGCACCCTGCCAGAGGATAGCTAGGGCCTAGGTCGGCCCCTGCTGCCGCTCCTCCATCGTCTCCTGGTAGCACGGCGCGCCCTCGAACGCGGCGAGGCCGACCGGGCGCCGCTCCCGCCGGCGGCGTCGCCTCCGCGCGGCGGCCAGGACCGCGGACGCGCCGACCGCGCCGCCGATCAGGAATGAGCGCAGACGCCGCGCCTGGGCTTGGCCGTCCATGGGACGATCCTAGGCGTGGAACGGGTGATCTGCACCCTCGGCGACCTCCTGCTGGACGTCGTCGTGAAGCTGAACCGACCGCTCGCCGAAGGCGACGACACGCACGGGGAGACGCGGGCCGGCGCGGGCGGGCAGGCCGCGAACGTGGCCGCCTGGGCTGCCGCGCTCGGCGCCGAGGCGCGCTTCATCGGCAAGCGGGGCGCGGACGGAGCGGGCGAGCTGGTCGAGTCGGACTTGCTCCGGCGGGCAGTCGACGTGCTCGGCCCTCCTCCGACGGGACGGAACGGCGTCGTCGTGTCGCTCGTCGATCTCGACGGGAGCCGGACGATGGTCTCGGACCGGGGAGTCGCGCCGGGCCTCGCCCCGGACGAGCTCGAGCCTGACTGGTTCATCGCAGCTGACTGGCTTCACCTCTCGGGCTACTCGCTGATGGGCGAGCCCATCGGCTCGGCGGCGGAGCGGGCGGTCGAGCTTGCACGGGAAGCCGGGGCTCGGATCAGCGTCGACCTCTCGTCCGTCAACCTGATCCGCGAGTTCGGGCGCGACCGGCTCGCCGAGCGCCTGGCGGGGATGCAACCGGACATCGTGTTCGGCAACGAGGCGGAGCACGAGGAGCTGCCGGTCGCGACCGAGCTCCGGATCACCAAGCGCGGCCCGCGCGGGGCGTCGATCGACGGGCGCGACCTGCCCCCGGTGCCGGGCGACGTGCTCGACACGACCGGAGCGGGCGACGCGCTCGCCGCCGGCTACCTCGTCGGCGGCGCCGAGCTCGCGATGGAGGCGGCCGCACGGTGCGTCGCCAACCTCGGGACGATGCCGTGATCCGGATCTCGGACGAGGCCCGCGAGGCCGGCGCGGTTGTCGCACTCGAGACGACCATCGTTGCTCACGGCTTCCCTCCCGGCGAGGGCGCCGCCGTCGGGCTCGAGAGCGAGCGCCGCGTGCGGGCGGCGGGCGCCGTCCCAGCCACGATCGGTGTGCTGGACGGCGAGATCCGGATCGGCCTGACAGAGGGCGAGCTGGAGCGGTTCGATGCGTCGGCGCGGAAGGCCGGGCCGCGAGAGCTCGGCGTCTGCGTCGCGAGACGCCAGACCGGCGCGACCACCGTGGGCGGCACGCTCGCGGTCTGCCGGGTGGCCGGAATCCGGTTCATGGGCACCGGAGGGATCGGCGGCGTCCACCGCGGCATGCGCTTCGACATCTCGGCCGACCTCCTCGAGCTCTCGCGTTCACAGGTGGCGGTCGTGAGCTCGGGCGTGAAGTCCCTGCTCGACGTCGAGGCCACGGCGGAGATGCTGGAGACCCTCGGCATACCGGTCCTCGGGTGGCGGACCGACACAATGCCGCGCTTCTACGACGCCGCCGGCGGCCCCGCCGTGACCGAGCGGGTAGAGACCGCCGACGATGCCGTCGGCATCGCCGGCCTGCACTGGGAGCTCGGTGGCCGCGGCGTCCTCGTCGCTCGCCCGCCGGACGCGAGCATCGACGTGGACGACCTGATCGAGGAGGCGCTCGAAGAGGCCGAGCGGCAAGGGATCGGCGGCCAGGCAGTGACGCCTTTCGTCCTCTCACGGCTCCACGAGCGAAGCGACGGCGGAACGCTCGAGGTCAACAAGGAGCTCGCCGCCGCGAACGCAGGGCTCGCGGGCGAGCTCGCCGTGGTGGCGGCGTGAGCCGAGAGCTGCGCTTCGACCTCCCGGGCTTCCGCGTCGGCATCGCGGAGTACGAGGACGGACCGACCGGTTGCACGGTCTTCCACCTGCCGCCCGGTGGCGCCGCCTGCTCCGTGGACATCCGAGGCGGATCGCCCGGGACGATCGGCAACTACGAGTGGGCGCACGCAATCTGCTTTGCGGGCGGCTCGCTCTACGGGCTCGAGGCCGCATGCGGGGTCGCCGCCGAGCTGATGGTCATACGCGGCAACACGGTCGGCTGGGAGGACGTCGAGCTCGTCCTCGGCGCGATCGTCTACGACTTCGGCCGGCGCGACAACGCCGTCTACCCGGACGCCGATCTCGGGCGGCAGGCATTGCGGAACGCTCGCGAGGGCGTCTTCCCGCTCGGGCGGCGCGGGGCCGGGCGCTCGGTGACCGTCGGGAAGACCTTCGCGCTCGAGCAGGGCGAGTTCGCCGGCCAGGGAGGGGCGTTCCGGGAGGTCGGGCCGACCAAGATCGCGGTCTTCACGGTCGTGAACGCCTTCGGTGCGATCGTCGACCGCGAGGGCACGGTTGTCCGCGGCCACTACGACGCGGAACGCGACCTCCGTGCGCCGCTCGTCGAGACGCTCGAGGCACAGCTGCCGCAGGCGGCGCCCGGGAACACGACGCTCACGCTCGTCGTCACGAACCAGCGGCTCACGCGCCGCGAGCTCCGACAGCTCGGTGTCCAGGTGCACGCTTCGATGGCGCGCGCGATCCAACCCTTCCACGCCCTCGTCGACGGCGACGTGCTCTACACGGTCTCGACGAACGAGGTGGAGAACGCCGAGCTCACGAGCATGAGCCTGGGCATTCTCGCGTCGGAGCTGGCCTGGGACGCAGTGCTCAGCTGCGTTGACGACGAGCCCGCAGCCAGTACCGGATGAAGTAGAGCGGCACGACGATTCCCGCGGCGAGGAACACTCCGATGCCCCAGGCGGTGGCGTGCTTGTTCCCGTGCCGGTCCGCGTGGGCGAACACGGCCAGCGACGCCGCCGCTGCCAGCGCGGTGACGATCACGAACTCTCCGAAGCTCAGCCGGTACACCCGGCGGAGACTACGGCTTGAGAGCTCGCCCTAGGCCTGCGTGATCCCGCCCAGGAACTCGTCGATCGAGAGCGCCGTCATCGTCTGGAGCTTCGCGCTGCCCCTCGCGCCGAGCGCCACGGACACCCGCGCGACCGTTGCCGCGTCGGGAGCCTCGACGACGTTGACGAAGTCGAACGGCCCTAGGGTGGCCCACTGGTGGAGCACCTTCGCACCGAGCTCCTCCACGTCGCGATTGACCTCCCTCAGCCGGTCCGGGTTCGCCTTCAGCGTCTGGACGCCCTGGGCGGTCAGCGAGGTCAGCAGGATGTAGGTCGGCATGCGCGGCTCCTTTCGGCGAGGGTGCTGCGACTCTAGTGCTCCTCGAGCCGCGCCACTTGATCCTGGTAGAGGAGGGCGGCGGCGAGGAAGAGCAGCGGCGAGAGCAGGAGCACGGCGATGAAGGCGGCCGCGCCGCGCGCCTGGTCGCCGAACTGGACGAGGAGGTAGCTCATGACACCGGCGCTGATGAGCGCCACGATCGTGACCGCGGCCAGTGATCCCAGTGCGTGCGCGTAGTCGGCCCGTGCGAGCTGGATCGCTCTGCGAAACGCGCTGCCGAGGCCCCTTGACTCGAACATGACGGCCGGAACGGCGAACCCGAGGAACGCGAACCAGATCAGGCCGGGCAGGTAGAAGATCGCCACGAGCACCGGCAGCGGCAAGAAGACGACGACTCCCGCGGCGAGCGCAACCCAGCTCGAGCCACTCTGTGGGCGGTCGCTCGCGATCCGGTTCGCCACGATGAGGCACAGGCTGGCGATCAGCGCGAACAGGACGACGAACGCGAAGAGTCGCGCGGTCCGCTGCACGTCGTTCGCGGTCAGCAGGGCGAGCAGGATCCCGAGCAGCGTCGGAGGGACGCCGAGGGCGACGGCAGCCCAGAAGCGTCTGCCGTAGAGCCGCATCGTCTCGGCCACGAGCTGGCCGGCCGTCCGGGTCTCGGGCGGCGCTGGAGGCGGGAGCTCGGGCACGAGCCAACGCTAACGCCTGCGCTAGCGCCGTATATTTGCGCGGTGTCCTACCGCGCGGTCAGCCCGGACGAGCTCGAGTGGGAGACCCGCCCGACCGAGCCCGGTGAACCGGGGCGGCAGACCGGCCAGCTCTCCGAGCGCGCCGGGCTCAGGCACGCACGGGCGAACCTCTGGCGGTACGAGCCCGGCGCCAAGGGACGCCGCCACCGGCACCCGACGCAGGACGAGACCTTCGTCGTGATCCGCGGGTCCCTGGCGATGTACCTCGGCGATCCGCCCGAGCGTGTCGCGGTCGGCCAGGGAGGGCTGATCCACGTCGAGGCCGAGACCCCGCTCCAGATCCGAAACGAGGGCGACGAGGAGCTGCTGCTCTATATCCACGGCTGGCCGCCGGAGAGCGAGCACGCCGAGATCCTGGAGTCGGTGGTCTAGCGATGGCGACTGTGCTGTGCGTGCTCTACGACGACCCGGTCGACGGGTATCCGACCTCGTATGCGCGTGACGACATCCCCAAGATCGAGCGCTATCACGACGGGCAGACCACTCCTACTCCCGCGCGCCTCGACTTCGACGGCGGGCAGCTGGTCGGGAGCGTCTCGGGAGAGCTCGGCCTGAGGAAATTCCTCGAGGAGGGCGGCCACCGGTTCGTCGTCACCTCGGACAAGGACGGCCCCGACTCGCTCTTCGAGCGTGAGCTCCCCGGGGCCGAGGTCGTGATCTCGCAGCCGTTCTGGCCCGCCTACCTGACCGCGGACCGGATCGCGAAGGCGCCGAACCTGAAGCTCGCTGTCACCGCCGGGATCGGGTCCGACCACGTCGACCTCCAGGCGGCGATCGACGGTGGGATCACGGTCGCGGAGGTGACGTACTCGAACAGCATCAGCGTCTCCGAGCACGTCGTGATGGCCATCCTCTCCCTCGTCCGGAACTACATCCCGTCGCACCAGTGGGTGCTCGACGGCGGCTGGAACATCGCGGACTGCGTCACGCGCTCGTACGACCTCGAGGGCATGCAGGTCGGGACGGTCGCCGCCGGCCGGATCGGCTCTGCAGTGCTCAGGCGATTGAAGCCGTTCGAGGTCGGCCTGCACTACACCGACCGCTATCGCCTCCCCACAGAAGTCGAGGAGGAGCTTGGCGTGACGTTCCACGAGGACGTCGAGTCGCTCGTCTCGGTCTGCGACGTCGTCACCATCAACGCGCCGTTGCATCCAGAGACGGAGCACATGTTCGACGACGAGCTGATCTCGAAGATGAAGCGCGGGGCGTATCTCGTGAACACCGCGCGGGGAAAGATCTGCGACCGGGACGCCGTCGCCAGGGCGTGCGAGAGCGGACAGCTCGCCGGCTACGCAGGTGACGTGTGGTTCCCGCAGCCGGCTCCGGGGGACCACCCCTGGCGGACGATGCCGCACCACGGGATGACGCCACACATATCGGGGTCGAGCCTCTCCGCGCAGGCCCGCTACGCGGCGGGGACGCGAGAGATCCTCGAGTGCTGGTTCGAGGGCCGCCCGATTCGCGAGGAGTACCTGATCGTCGACGCCGGCAAGCTCGCCGGCGCGGGTGCCCACTCCTACAGCGAGGGTGACGCGACGGGCGGCTCGGAAGAGGCCGCCCGCTTCAAGACCTAGCGGCGGCGACCGCGACTCACGAGCAGATCGATCTTCGCCAGCTCCGCGAGGCGGGCGCCTGCGCGCGGGCGCTGCGAGATCACGCGCCCTCGTTTGACAGTCGGCGAGTAGCTCCGCTTGACGCTCCCCAGACGGCAGTTCGCCCGGACGAGCCGCGTGCGGGCAGCTGGGAGCTTCTGCCCTCGCACGGCAGGGACGACGCAGGAGCGAATCGCGACGTAGCGCGCGATGGCGAAGTCCCACGGCCCCCACTCCCCGGTCACCGGTCGCGCGTTGCTCATGCCGGAGACGACCAGTTTTCCGTCAGGTAGCAGCACGCCGTCGACTGCCTGGTCGTCGGATCCGGACGAAAACGGGGTCGTGACGATCCCACGGCGGCCGTAGGTCCGATCGAGCCTGCCGCCCGCGGTCAGCCTGGCCACGCCGAAGTCCCCGATGGAGGGGTTGCCGAATGACGCGGTGCCGATCACGAGGATCTTGCCGTCCGGCTGGAGCGCCGCGGTGCGGGCCGCGACGTTACCCGAGCCTGCTCGTCCGCCCCGGCCGAAGCTCCGGTCGACGCTGCCGTCGGCATTGAAGCGCGCGACCCCGCCGATTCCGGCCACCAGAAGCTTCCCGTTCCGCTGCAGAAGCAGCTGCTCGCCGACCATGCCGGTGGGAAGCGAGGTCGCGACGACGATGCCGTCGCCGTCGAAGCTCCGGTCGATGCTGCCGTCCGGCAGATAGCGCGCAAGCGCGATGTGTCCCTGGCTGAGGCTCCCGTAGCTGTATCCGGCGGCAACGAGCTTGCCGTCGGGCTGGAGACCGAGAGCGAGCAGCCAGTCGGTGACACCTGAGATCGGCGTGACGACGCGTCCGCCGTCTCCGAAGCTCGGGTCGAGCTCCCCGTCGGGCAGGTACCGCGCGAGAGCAAAGTCCGAGTCAGCGCCGGTTCCGACGTGTCCGCCGGCAACGATCTTCCCATCGGACTGGAGCAGCACGGCGGACGCGACGACCACGTCGCTTTGTTCAAACGTCGTGAGAACCACACCGCCGTCGCCGAAGGCCGGATCGAGGCTCCCGTCCTTGTTGTAGCGCGCGAGCGCGATGTCCCCTCCATCGCTCTCGTCCTCGCCAAGGAAGCTCCGGCCCGCGGCCACGAGCTTGCCGTCGCCCTGGATCTCGACGTCGGTCGCCCACTCGAAGCCGTCGAAGTCAGTCTCCACCTTGCCGTCACCGCCGAAGCTCGGGTCGAGGACGCCCTTCGCGGTGTAGCGCGCGAGCACGAAGTCGTCGGATTCCGACCCGGAGCGGCCGCCGGCGACAACGACCTTCCTGTCCTGCTGGACCGTGACGGCCCAGCCGATCTCGGACCCGCCGAAGTCGGTCGTCACCTTGCCGCCCGAGCCGAAGGTCGGGTCGAGGTCACCGCGAGCCGCAGGAAGTGCCGCTGCGATGACGCCCGCCGCGAAAAGCGCGGCGAGCAGCACCAGAGGGCGCCGCGCCGGCACGCTTCGTACCCTAAGCCAACCTAGAAGCGGGCGAGCAGCCTGGCAGAGGGCTGGAAGACGATTCGGCCCCTCGGCGAGGGTCGGCGGACGTTGTACGCGTAGAAGAGCCCCGCGTCGGTCAGCCTGGCGTCGACGACGCTCGCCGCTCTTGCGGGCGTCAACGGGAGCGAGACGAGCTTGCCGTCCCGCAGGCGAACGAGGACGAGTCGCCGGGGCCCGCGGAGCAGCGCGAGCTTCGAGTTGACGCCCAAGAGCTGCAGGGACGCGGCCGGCCCGAGCGGGATCGACTTCGTGGTCGTGCCGTGAGCCGGGTCGTAGAGGTCGAGCGTGAAGCTTCGAGTAACTGCGAGACGAGTGCGGCTCAGGGCGATCGCACGAGGCGGGTTCCCCGACGCGACGGGGACCGAGGCCACGCGAGCCCCGCTCGCCGACAAGATCGTGATGGCGCCCTCCGATTCGAGCGCCATCCGGCCGCCCCCGACTGCCCTCAGTGGCGTCGAGCCCGGCCCGAGCTTGAGAATGGCGGCGCCGTCCGCCGACACCCGAACGATCTTTTCGTCCGTGATGCTCAGGCTCGCCCTGCCCATGTCACAGTCCTCCGGATCCGGAGCCTCGCAGGAGATTGTCCAGGCGCTGTACGCCAGCAGCGATCCTCCGCCGAGGAGGTGTCCCACCCAGTCGCCCTTCCGGTCTCCGCCGGCGCCGTCACCGTTGACGACGTACTCGATCCTCCGCGGCCGTCCGCTACGGAGCCTCGCCGCGATCACCATCAACTCGAGGTTGTTGCCGCCCGAGCGGGAGATCCAGGCGACCTGACCGCCGCCCAGCGCGAGCTCGTCTACGCAGCCGGAACCCCGGCGACAGAGGATCGACAAACAGCCAGGGTTGCTCGTGGAGAAACTCTTCGACTTGCGGCCAGGGGCGGTCCAGACGATGACTCGGCCGCAGCTGCGGCTGCTCCGCACGGTGGTCTTGACCGCCACGCGGTTGCCGTCCGCAGCCAGTTTGGTGATCAAGCCGCGGGTCGTGAACAGGACGTCCGGACGCCCGGAAAGCACGCGTCCGCGCGCGATCGCCGGTGTCGTCGCCGTGCGCCAGAGCACCCTGAGCCCGTCCGGGCTCGCAACCGCCAGATCGAATCTCCCGTCGCCGTTCAACTCGGCGGCTTCGACCTGCGTGGGCGACAGGACGGCAAACGGCGAATCCAGTGCGGGGCGAAACCTCCCCGTGCCGTTCCCGAGCAGGAGCGTGATGCCTTGTGGGTCCGGGTGACTCGTCGCAACGGCGAGATCGAGGCGCCCGTCGGCATCGAGGTCGGCGGCCGCCACCGAAGTCGGCATGCCGGGGATACGCATCGGCGAGCCGGGTGCACGCCGAAAGCCGCCCGAGCCGTCGCCGAGCAGAGTCGCGAGCTTGGCCTGCGGTCCTCCGCGGTCGGAGTACAGCGTTCCGACGGCAAGGTCCGGCCGCCGATCCCGGTTCAGGTCTGCAACCGCGATCGCCGCCGGACCGTAGCCCGAGGCAACGGTCGTCGGCGCCACGAAGCGACCCCCGCCGCTTCCGAGCAGGATCGAGAGCACCTTGGCCTCGCTTCGGGCGACGATCATGTCGACCTTGCCGTCAGAATTCAGGTCGGCGAGGCTGATGCGGGCAGTGCCGTAGCGGCCGCCAACTGCGGCGGGCGATCCGGGCGCCTGGGCGAAACCGCCCGCTCCGTCGCCGAGGAGGATCGTGACACGCCAGTTGTTCTGCCACACCGGCACCGCCAGGTCGATGTCGTCATCGCCGTCGAGGTCGGCTGCTGCTGCCTCCCCGGGGCCGCCGCCGACAGGGATGGGCGAGCCATTCGCAGCGGTGAATCCCCCCGCGCCGTTCCCGAGCAGAACCCTCAGCGCATTCGAGCTGTTGTTCGAGACGGCGAGATCGACTTTGCCGTCGCCGCTGAGGTCGGCCGCCACGACACCGAACGGCGCATCGCCGGCAGCGATGGGAGAGCCCGGGGCGGCGCCGAACCCGCCCGCACCATCTCCGAGCAGCACCGTCAGGTCGTCCGAGTCTTGGTTCGCGACGGCGAGATCAGGGTGGCTGTCGCCGTTGACGTCCGCGATGGCGAAAGAGGACGGGCTTCGACCGGCGGGCAGAGCACCGCTCGGGGTGTAGGACGGATCGGCGGCGCCCGCGGCGCCGGCGAGCAGAACGCAGAGCAGTCCAGTCTGGGCGGTGACGGTGGCAAGCTTCATGGGCAGAAGATCGCCGAGGTCGCTCACGCGGCGCTCACGCGCCGCTCATCGCTGTTTCTTACGCCGCGGCCGGCTCGGCGGCGGGGGCCTTCGTGAAGACGACGTCGCCGTTCTGGGCGTCCACGCGAACGGTGTCGCCCTCGGCGAACTCGCCCTCGAGGAGCCGCAGCGCGAGCGGGTTCTCGACGAGCCGCTGCAGCGCGCGCTTGAGCGGCCTGGCGCCGTACGTCGGGTCCCAGCCGGCCTCGGTGACCAGCTCCTTCGCGGCGTCCGTGAGCTCGAGGGAGAGCCCGCGCTCGGCCAGCCGGTCGCGGAGGCGCCGCAGCTGCAGCTCGACGATCTCGCCCAGCTGCTCGCGGCTCAGCGGATGGAACTCGACGACCTCGTCGATCCGGTTCAGGAACTCCGGCCGGAAGAACTCGCGCATCGACTCGGCCGAGCGCAGGTTCGAGGTCATGATGATCACGGTGTTGCGGAAGTCGACCGTGCGGCCCTGCCCGTCGGTCAGCCGTCCGTCGTCGAGGATCTGCAGGAGGACGTCGAAGACCTCCATGTGGGCCTTCTCGATCTCGTCGAGGAGGACGACCGAGTACGGGCGGCGGCGCACGGCCTCGGTCAGCTGGCCGCCCTCGTCGTAGCCGACGTAGCCCGGCGGGGCGCCGATCAGGCGCGCCACCGTGTGGCGCTCCTGGTACTCGGACATGTCCAGCCGGATCGTGGCCCGCTCGTCGTCGAACATGAACTCGGCGAGAGCCCGTGCGAGCTCGGTCTTGCCGACCCCGGTCGGGCCGAGGAAGACGAAGGAGCCGATCGGGCGATCGGGATCCTGCAGCCCTGACCTGGCGCGACGGAGTGCGTTGGCCACGGCCGAGACGGCCTCGTCCTGGCCGACCACGCGCTCGTGCAGCCGCTCCTCCATGTGGATCAGCTTCTCGGTCTCTCCCTCGAGCAGCTTGTCGACCGGGATGCCCGTCCAGCGGGCCACCACGGAGGCGACGTCGTCCTCGTCGACCTCCTCCTTGACCATCGGGTTCTCGACGACGGCGCCGTCGCTGCGGTCCAGCTCGGCCTCGAGCTGCGGCAGCTCGCCGTGGCGGATCTCGGCCGCTCGGTTGAAGTCGCCCTCGCGCTCGGCGCGCTCGAACTCCATGCGGAGCTCGTCGATCTGGCGCTTGATCTCGGCCACCCGCTGGAGCGCCTCTTTCTCGGTCGACCAGCGGGCCGCGAGCTCGTTCCGCCGCTCCTTTGCCTCGGCGAGGTCGCGCTCGACGGGCTCCCGCACCTCGTCCGTCTCCTTGCCCATCGCCGCAAGCTCGATCTCGAGCTGGCGCACCCGGCGCTCGGCCTCGTCGAGCTCGATCGGCGAGGAGTCGATCTCCATCCGGAGCCGCGAGCCCGACTCGTCGACGAGGTCGATCGCCTTGTCCGGCAGCTGGCGATCGGAGATGTAGCGGTCGGAGAGGACCGCCGCGGCGACGAGCGCGGCGTCGCGGATGCGGACGCCGTGGTGGGCCTCGTAGCGCTCTTTCAACCCGCGGAGGATCGCGATCGTGTCGGCGACGGACGGCTCGCCGACGAAGACCGGCTGGAACCGCCGCTCGAGCGCGGCGTCCTTCTCGATGTGCTTCCGGTACTCGTCGAGCGTCGTCGCGCCGATTGCGCGCAGCTCGCCGCGCGAGAGCATCGGTTTGAGCATGTTCGCGGCATCGACGGCGCCTTCTGCCGCGCCGGCGCCGACGATCGTGTGCAGCTCGTCGATGAAGAGGACGATCTGGCCCTCGGAGCTCTGGATCTCGGTCAGGACGGCCTTGAGCCGCTCCTCGAACTCGCCGCGGTACTTCGAGCCTGCGAGGAGCGAGCCGATGTCGAGCGCCCAGACTCGCTTGCCCTTGAGCCCTTCGGGGACGTCGCCGGCGACGATCCTCTGGGCGAGGCCTTCCGCGATCGCCGTCTTGCCGACGCCGGGGTCGCCGATCAGCACCGGGTTGTTCTTCGTCCGGCGCGACAGGACCTGAATGACGCGGCGGATCTCCTCGTCGCGGCCGACGACCGGGTCGAGCTTGCCCTGCTCGGCGAGCTCCGTGAGGTCGCGGCCGAACTTCTCGAGCGCCTGGTACGCTGCCTTCGGGATCCTGGCTCGTGACGCGCTGCCCGCCGCGCACCTGCTGGAGCTTCGCAAGCAGCTCGTCGCGCGGCACGACGTCGAGCGCGAGCAGCAGATGCTCGGTCGAGACGTACTCGTCCTCGAGCTTGCGCGCCTCGTCGAAGGCGCCGTCGAGCACACGCGAGAAGGCGGCCCCGACCTGCGGCTGCTGCGCGCCGCCCTGGACGGCCGGCTTGCCGCGCAGGGTTGTCTCTGCCTGGGCGCGGAGCTCGGCCGCGTCCGGGACGAGCTGCTGCGGCAGCTCCTGGTCGAGGAGCGCGAGGACGAGATGCTCGGGGTAGATCTCCGGGTTGCCCATCCGGCGCGCGAGCTCCTGCGCCGCGCCGACGGCTTCCTGCGATTTGAGCGTGAGCCTGTTGAAGTCCACTACGCGCGTCTCCTCTCGGGCAGCGTCGGCTCCTGCCAGAGCACGAGCTCGCGCTTGTACTGCCGCTCGACGTCGCGCATCTGCTCCCGCAGCTCGCGCTCCATCCGCTCCATCCGGCGCTGCACCTTCTGGAGCTGATCCTCGAGCCGGAGAACCATCTCGACGCCGGCGAGGTTGAGCCCGAGCTCGGTCGTCAGCTGCTGGATCAGGCGCAGGCGCTCGAGGTCCGACTCGGAGTACAGCCGCGTGTTGCCGGCGGTGCGCGTCGGCCGGACGAGCCCCTTCTGCTCGTAGATCCGGAGCGTCTGCGGGTGCATGCCGACGAGCTCGGCGGCGACGCTGATCATGTAGCGACCTCGGTCGTCCATCAGGCTCGACTCACGTGTCGCAGGAATCCATCAAGGAGCGCCGCGAAGAACATCACGGTCGCCAGGAGCCAGAGCCACCACGGCCAGTCGAAGCTCGTGTCCGCCCCGGCGACGAGGAGACCGACCACGAAGGCTGCTACGGGCAACGCAATGAGTGCGACCCAGCGACGCTTCGACCGGGGATTGGGCGCATCGTGGAACGTCCACATCACGAGACCTTCCTCAGCTCCTCGTAGCAGCTCGCGCTGCTTCTTGTTCAGCTTCTTCGGCACCTCGAGCTTGAGCCGGGCGAGCACGTCGCCCTTGCCGCCCTTCAGCTTCGGCGCCCCACGGCCCTTGATCCGGAGCAGCTTCCCGTGCTCCGAGCCGGCCGGGACCTTCAGCGAGACGGCGCCCTCCGGGGTCGGCACCTCGACCTCCGTCCCGAGCGCGGCGTCCGCGAGCGACACCGGCACCTCGACGACGAGATCGGCGCCTCGCCGCTGGTAGATCGGCGACGCAGCGACGCGCGTCACGACGTGGAGGTCGCCCGCCGGCCCGCCGGCGACGCCCGCCTCACCCTTGCCCTTGACGCGAATGCGCGTGCCGTCCTTGACCCCTGCAGGGATCTTCACCGTGTAGCGCTTCGTCCGCCGCTCGCGACCGCTGCCGCGGCACGACGGACAGGGATCCTCGATCACCGTCCCGTTCCCCCGGCAGCGCGGGCACGGCTGCGAGAGCGCGAAGAGGCCCTGGCTCTCGGAGGTGACGCCTCGGCCGCGGCACTCGGGACAGACCTTGGGCGACGTCCCGGGCTTTGCGCCCGAGCCGCCGCAGTCGCGGCAGGCGGTCTCGACCTCGACCGGGATCTTGGTCTCGATCCCCTTGAGCGAGTCCTCGAACGAGAGGTTGACGTGCGCCTCGAGGTCTGCGCCGCGCTGGGCGCGCGACGGCTGTCGCCCGGCGCCGCGACCGAAGATCCCGCCGAAGAGGTCGCCGAGGTCGAAGTCGCCGCCGAAGTCGAAGCCCCCGCCTCCGCGCGGGTCGAACCCGCGCCGCCCGTCGGACGAGCCGAACTGGTCGTAGGCCTTCCGCTTCTCGGGATCCGAGAGGACGTCGTACGCGGTCTGGATCTCCTTGAAGCGCTCCTCGGCCTCCGCGTCCCCGGGGTTCTTGTCCGGGTGACTCTCGCGGGCGAGCTTCCGGTAGGCCTTCTTGATCTCGTCCGCAGGCGCGCCCTTCGGGACGCCCAGGACCGAGTAGAGGTCTTTAGGCGTCGTGGCCACTCGAGACCACAACCCTCGCCGGCCTGAGAACGCGATCGCCGAGCCGGTAGCCCTTCTGGATCACCTCGATGACGGCGCCCTCGTCGGCCTCGGACGGCTGGGAGAGCAGCGCCTCGTGGACGTGCGGGTCGAACTTGCCGTCCGTCGCGACCTCCTCGAGGCCCTCCTTGCGGAGGATGTCCGCCAGCGAGCGCGCGACGAGCGCGACGCCTTCCTCGAGCTTCGCCTCCTCGTGCGCCTCCGCCGCCTCGAGTGCCCTCTCCAGGTCGTCGAGCACCGGCAGGAGCTCCTTGACGAGCCGCTCGTGGGCCCGCGCGACCAGGCTCTGCTGGTCGCGCGCGGCCCGCTTGCGGTAGTTCTCGAAGTCCGCCTGGACGCGCTGGAGGGTGTCGATCAGCTCATCGCGCTCGCTCTGGAGCGCCTGGAGCTCGTCGACCTCCTCGACTTCCTGGCTGTTCTCGACCTCCTCCGGCATTACGAGGTCTTCGCCTCCTCTTCGTCGATGACCTCGTAGTCGGCCTCCTCGACGACCTCGTCGTCGGAGCCGCCGCCGTCACCGTCGGAAGGCGAGGCAGCCTGCTGCGCGGTCGCCTGCGCGTAGATCGCCTCGGCGAGCTTCTGCGACGCCTCCTGGAGCTCCTCGGTCTTCTGCCGGATCTCGTTTGGATCCTGGCTCTCGAGGACGCCCTTGAGCTCCATGATCCGGCCCTCGATCGTCGACGCGTCGGACTCGTCGAGCTTGTCGCGGTGCTCCTTGAGCGTGCGCTCGGTCTGGTAGGCGAGCGACTCGGCCATGTTCCGCGCGTCGGCGAGCTCGCGGAGCTTGTGCGCCTCGTCGGCGTGCGTTTCCGCGTCCTTGATCATCTGCTGGACCTCGTCCTCCTTGAGGCCCGAGCCGCCCTCGATCCGGATCTGCTGCTCGTTGCCGGTCCCGAGGTCCTTCGCCGTCACGTGGATGATCCCGTTCGCGTCGATGTCGAAGGCGACCTCGATCTGCGGCATGCCCCGCATCGCCGGCGGGATGCCGACGAGCTGGAACTTGCCCAGCGTCTTGTTGTAGAGCGCCATCTCGGACTCGCCCTGGAGCACGTGCACCTCGACCGAGGGCTGGTTGTCCTCGGCGGTCGTGAACGTCTCCGCCTTCTTCGTCGGGATCGTCGTGTTCCGCTCGATCAGACGGGTGAACACGCCGCCCTTCGTCTCGATGCCGAGCGAGAGCGGAGTCACGTCGAGCAGGAGGATGTCCTTGACCTCGCCCTTGAGGACGCCGCCCTGGATCGCCGCGCCGACGGCGACGACCTCGTCCGGGTTCACGCCCTTGTGCGGATCCTTGCCGGTGAGCTCCTTGACCTTCTCGACCACGGCCGGCATGCGGGTCATGCCCCCCACGAGGACGACGTGGTCGATGTCCTTCGCCTCGAGGCCCGCGTCCGACAGCGCCTGCTTGGTCGGGCCGACGGTGCGCTCGAGCAGGTCGGCGGTCAGCTCGTTGAGCTTCGCGCGGGTGAGCTGGAGGTCGAGGTGCTTCGGGCCCTCCTGCGTCGCCGTGACGAACGGCAGGTTGATCTGCGTCGTCATCGTCGACGAGAGCTCGATCTTCGCCTTCTCCGCGGCCTCGTAGAGGCGCTGGAGCGCCATCTTGTCGGCGGCGAGATCGATCCCCTGGTCCTTCTTGAACTCGGCGACCATCCAGTCGACGACCGCCTTGTCGAAGTTGTCGCCCCCAAGGTGGTTGTCGCCGGCAGTCGACTTGACCTGGAAGAAGCCCTCCGCGAGCTCGAGGACGGAGACGTCGAACGTTCCGCCGCCGAGGTCGAAGACGAGGACCGTCTGCTCCTCTTCCTTCTCTAGCCCGTAGGCGAGCGCAGCCGCAGTGGGCTCGTTGATGATCCGGACGACGTTGAGGCCGGCGATCTTGCCGGCGTCCTTCGTCGCCTCGCGCTGCGCGTTGTTGAAGTAGGCCGGAACCGTGATGACCGCATCGGTCACCGGCTCGCCGAGGTACGCCTCGGCGTCGGCCTTCAGCTTCTGGAGGATCATCGCGGAGATCTCCGGCGGCGCGTACTCCTTGTCGCCTGCCTTGACCCGGACGTCGCCGTTCGGCCCCTTGACGACCTCGTACGGGACGATGGTCATCTCCTCCGAGACCTCGTCGTGCTTGCGCCCCATGAAGCGCTTGATCGAGAAGATCGTGTTCTGCGGGTTCGTCACCTGCTGGCGTTTCGCGGGCGGGCCGACGAGCCGCTCCCCGTCGCCGGTGAACGCGACGACGGACGGGGTAGTGCGGCCGCCCTCGGCGTTCGGGACGACGGTCGGCTCACCGCCCTCCAGCACCGCCATGCAGGAGTTGGTCGTGCCCAGATCGATTCCGATCGTCTTTGCCATCTAGCGTTCCTCCGTCTCTGTGCGCTTGAGCTGCAGAAAATCTAAGCGCCATCGTAGCAAGTATGGCCTCCCGTCGCCTCTCGTCGCTTTCGTGCTTGAATGCCGCGACCGTGGCCGACCCGCGCGTCCAGGAATACGCCCGACTGCTCGTCGAGCGCTCAATCGACGTCCAGCCTGGGTGGCAGGTCATGGTCATCTCGCAGCCGGCCGCGAGGCCCCTCGTCGAGGAGGTCGTCCGGCTGATCGGCCGCTGCAAGGCGTACCCGATCGTCCGCTTCAGCTACGCGATGGAGCAGCTCCCGTTCAACTGGATCTGGGCGAAGGAGGCGCCGGTCGAGACCGTCGAGACTGTCGCGCCCGTCGACCAGTACGTCTGGGACAACGTCGACGCCTGGATGCTGCTCGGCGCCCCGGAGAACTCGCGCGCGGGCGCCGACGTGCCGGCGGAGAAGCGCGAGGCGATCAACAAGGCGCACGCGGGCTTCCTGCAGCGCCGCCTACGGATGGAGATCCCCTGGGTGACCTGCCGCTTCCCGAGCCCCGCCCTCGCGCAGGAGGCCGGCCTGACGAACGAGGCGTTCGAGGACTTCCTCTACGGCGCCGTCCTGCTCGACTGGGACGCTGAAGGCGAGAAGATGAAGCGGATCAAGGATCGCTTCGACCAGGCCGATGAGGTACGGATCGTGGGTGCCGAGACCGATCTCCGATTCAGCCTCGTCGGACGCGAGGGCGAGGTCGACGACGGCCACGCGAACATGCCCGGCGGCGAGGTCTTCTACAGCCCCGTCGAAGAGTCGACCGAGGGCACCGTCAGCTTCATCGAGTACCCCGCGTACCAGGAGCCGGACCTCGTCGAGAACGTCCGGATGCGCTACGAGGGTGGCAAGGTCGTCGAGGCGTCGGCGACGAGCAACGAGGAGGCGCTGCTCTCGAAGCTCGACCGCGACGACGGGGCGCGGATCCTCGGCGAGTACGGGATCGGCTGCAACCCGGGAATTCAGCGCTACATGAAAAACACGCTCTTCGACGAGAAGATGTACGGGACGATCCACCTCGCGGTCGGCGCCGGCTTGCCCACAATCGGCGGCAAGAACGTCAGCGCGATCCACTGGGACATGGTCAAGGACCTGCGCAACGGCGGCCGGATCGAATGCGACGGCGAGATCGTTCAAGAAAACGGTGAGTGGCAGTTCTGAACTCGTAGAGCTCGTCGACCACGATCCGAGCTGGGCCGAGGTCTACGAGCAGGAGCGCGGCCAGCTGGCCGGGATCTTCGGGGAGCAGGCGGTCGGGATCGAGCACATTGGCTCGACGTCCGTGCCGGGGCTCTGTTCCAAGCCGATCGTCGACGTGCTCGTCGGGTTGCGCGAGCTCGAGCTCTCGGAGGAGCAGGTCGAGGCCATGCGCGGACTGGGCTACGAGTTCCTCGGCGAGTACGGCCTGCCGGGCAGGCTGTTCTTCCGCAAGGAGCCGCGCACGCTTCACGTCCACGTCGTCGCGCACGGGTCCGAGCTCTGGGACCGTCAGCTGACCTTCCGGGACGCGTTGCGCTCCGACGCGGAGGAGCGCGAGCGATACGCCGAGTTCAAGCGCCGGCTAGCCGCCGAGGGCCACCCGCGCGAGGCCTACTCCGAGCTGAAGACGCCGTTCATCCGGGAAGTCGAGGCCCGGGCTCGGGCGCGGGGCGTCCGGCCAGCAGAAGCAGAGCGCCGCACCGGCTAAGCCGGCACGCCCCCTTTTCGGCGTTGCCGAGTCAACGCCTTGAGCGTCGAGGCGGCAGCGGGCTCGGCAACGACGATCCCGGTGAAGATCGCCGCACAGCCCGCGAGACCCAGCGCGCCGAGCCGATCGCCTGCGAGCAGGTAGCCGAAGAGGCCGGCGAACACGGTCTCCAGCGAGAAGACGATCGCGATGCGCGTGGCGCTGACCCGGCGCTGCGCCCAGACCTGGATGACGTAGGCGAAGGCCACGGCGAAGAGGCCGGTCACGAGCAGCGCGGCCCAGACGGTCGTGCCGCGCGGAACCGTCGGGTCCTCGAAGGCGAGGGAGACGGCGCCGAAGGCGACGGCAGCCACCGCTACCTGCGCGAAGGTCAGAGCGAAGACGTCGAAGCGGTTCGCGTACCGCTCGACCATGACGATGTGGACGGCCTGGACGAACGCGCTGACGAGGACGAGCAGGTCTCCCCGACCCGAGCCCTGCGGCACACCTGAGAGCAGCGCAAGCCCGACGAGCGCGAAGGCGACGCCGGCCCAGAGCGCGCGCGGGATCGGCGTGCGGAAGAGCGCCAGCCCGAGGAGCGGGGTGAAGAGCACGTAGAGGCCGGTGATGAAGCCCGTGCTCGTCACGGTCGTCCGCTCGAGGCCGGCCGTCTGCAGCCCGATCCCGAGCGCGATCAGGCTGCCGAGGACGGCCCCGGCGACAAGCCCCTCGCGGCCGAAACCCCCGAAGCGCCTGACCGCGAGCGGCGCGAGCGCCACCGTTGCGATCACGTACCGGATCGCGAGGAACGCGAGGAGCGGATAGAGCTCCACCGCGTCCTTGACCTGGACGAAGGTGATGCCCCAGACCGCCGTCACCAGGATCAGGGCGACGGTCGGCACAGCGAGATCCTAGGCGCCGGGATCGGCTAGTAACACGTTGTTACTTACCCCGCGATACCGCTTGGAGCGAGGCGTCAGGAGCCAAGTGACAACTTGTTACTTGGGGTTCGTCGAGAGAACGTGCGAGGGCGCCGGCCGGCGCCCTCGCAACCGGAGTCGTTCAGCCGGCTTCGCTCTCGCCGCCCATGTCCTCGTCCGTGCCGCCCTCGGAGCCGCCTCCCGTGCCGCCCTCTTCCTCCGTGCCGCCGTCCGTAGGGGCGCCTTCCTCGGTCGCGCCGCCGCCCTGGCCCTCTTGTTCCAGATCCGACATCACGTGCTCCTTTCGGGAGTAGGTGCCCGCAGTGGACGAGGAACCGTAGGGGCTGGCGCTAGGCTCTTCCGTATGGATTCGCTCACCGACGGCTGGGGGCGCGAGATCAAGAGCGTCCGTGTTTCGGTGACGGACAAGTGCAACTTCCGCTGCCGCTACTGCATGCCCGCCGAGGGCCTCGAGTGGCTCGGCCGCGACGAGCTCCTCACCTTCGAGGAGCTGGCCCGCGTCGTGTCCGTCCTCGCGCGCATGGGTGTCGAGGAGGTCCGGCTCACCGGCGGCGAGCCGCTTGCTCGCAAGGACCTGCCGGTGCTCGTCTCGATGCTGTCGACGATCCCGGGCGTGACGGATCTGTCGCTGACCACGAACGGGGTGCTCCTCGACCGCTTCGCGGGCCCGCTCGTCGACGCTGGGCTCCGCCGGCTGAATGTCTCGCTCGACTCGCTCTCGCATGTCCGCTTCGCGGAGATCACGAGACGCGACGCGCTCGACCGGGTGCTCGCAGGGCTCGAGGCGGCCGAGGCCCACGCGCAGTTCCGCCCGATCAAGGTCAACTGCGTCGCGATCCGCGGCTTCACGGAGGAGGAGGTGCCGGCGCTCGCCGAGCTTGCCCGCCGCAAGCCGTACATCGTCCGATTCATCGAGTTCATGCCCCTCGACGCAGAGGAGCGTTGGGCGGGCGACGACGTCCTCACCGGCGGCGAGATCCGAGCGCTGATCGAGGAGCGGTGGCCGCTCGAGGAGATCCCCGCCAAGGCGTCGTCGACGGCGCGGCGGTTCCGGTTCGCGGATGGCAAGGGCGAGATCGGGTTCGTGAATCCCGTTTCGGAGCCGTTCTGCTCGTCGTGCGACCGGATCCGGCTGACCGCGGACGGACAGCTCCGCACCTGCCTCTTCTCCCGCCGCGAGTGGGATCTGAAGACGCCGCTGCGCGAGGGCGCGAGCGACGAGGAGCTCGAGAGCCTCGTCCGCTGGGCCGTGAAGCACAAGGAGCTGAAGCACAAGATCAACGATCCGGGCTTCGTTCGCGCCTCGCGCTCGATGTCCCAGATCGGCGGCTAGCTACTTCACGCCGAGGCGGGCCCGGTAGCCCCGAACACGGTCGGCACGCGCCGATTGCCGATCACACGACGAACCGTTTCGTCGAGCGCCGTGAGCCCGAGGTCGTCGTTCGGAGACTCCCAGCGCGAGCAGTTCCGGCACAAGGCCGAGGCTGTCGCGCGAAGCCCGACGATCTCCTCGGCGCCCGCTTCGAGTTCGTCGTGGACGACGAACTCGCGCGTGTGGCGAAGAGGCCGCTCTCGCGGATCGCGTCGAGATGGCCCGACCTTCGGCGTCCGCGTCCAGCCGGCCTCGACGCTGTGCTCGTCGCGGTATCTCCGGCGCAGCTGGAGATACGCTCGAAGTAGGCTGCGTCGATCTGCGGGTGGATCAACGGCGGATAAGCATCGTAGTCGTACGCCGCGAAGACCCCGCCGGTCGGAGAATCCGTGCTGCTTCGTCGAGCACTGGCCCGCGCTCCATCCAGTGGAACGACTGCGAGCAGGTGACGAGGTCGGCGCTCTCCGCCTCGAGACCCGTCCGGTCGGCGAAGCCTTCGATGTACCTGCACATTCTCGTACGGCGTCCGAGCTTCGGCCACCCCCCGCATCGCAGGGTTCGGCTCGATGCCGACGACCTCGCCGGCCCGGTCGGCCCAGGCCCTCGTCGACAGGCCGGTGCCGCTTCCGAGGTCCACGACACGCTGAAGCGGCGACCGGCCTGCGTAGCGCTCGAGGGCATCCAGGAGCACGGCCGGCGGCGACGGCCTGAACGCGTCGTACTGGTCGGCAAACCCCTCGCGGAGGTAGCCGCTCTGGCGAATCGCCTGGCGTGAAAAGTCCGTCATTGAATCGGCTAGAGGCTTTCCGGCACCTCCGCAGGCGACAGTAAACTTGCCCTCTTGAGCTCTGCTGCCGCAGCCGTCAGCCGTCAGCTCCCCCGCGGATGGCTCGATCTCTTCCGCCAGCTCCTGATCTGGTTCGGATTCGTCTTCGTGTACCAGATTGCCCGGGGCATCGCCGACCGGGACGACCGGGCGGCGTTCGACAACGCGCGCGGGATCGTCGACTTCGAGCGGCGCGCAACCGGGCTCTGGGAGCTGTCGCTGCAGAGCTGGGTCCAGTCGTCGCACTCCATCGCGGTGTCCATGCAATGGACGTACTGGCTCTCGCAGTTCGCGGTCGTCGGGATCGCACTGCTGTGGGTGTACCTGCGCCGGCACGGGTCGTTCATCCGCTTCCGCAACGTCCTCATCCTCACGAACGTAATCGGGCTGATCGGATACGTCCTGCTGCCGACCGCGCCGCCGCGGATGCTGCCCGAGTTCGGCTTCGTCGACACGCTCGCCTCGCTCGGCTCGCCGAACCACGGCTCCAGCTTCATCCAGCTCGCGTCGAATCCGTACGCGGCCATGCCCAGCCTTCACTCCGCGGATGCGCTGATCGTCGGGATCGCGCTGGCGGTCTTCGTGCGGTCGTGGATCATGAAGGCGATCTGGCTCGCATGGCCGGTCTGGGTCTGGATCTCCGTGATGGCGACCGGCAACCACTTCTGGCTCGACATCGCCGCCGGGATCCTCGTTGCCGGCATTGCGGCGCCGATCGTCTACCGGGCAGAGGTGCGGCGCTTCTTCGCCCGGCGAACCGCCACTGCACCGGCGTAGCGTGGCCAAAGAAACCGCGCTCGTGCGCGTGAAGGAGGGCTACACCACCGGCGTACGCCGTTTGGCGTCGCGCTCGATGCGCGGGCTCGCCCGCACCCGTGTGACGCCCGACGCGCTCACGGCGCTCGGCCTCACGATCTGCTTCCTCGCCGCGGTCGCCGTCTACTTCGAGTACCGCAACGAGATCCTCTGGTTCTGGCTCGGAGCGGCCCTGTTCTGGGCTGGGTCACTGCTCGACGTGCTGGACGGCGCGCTGGCGCGGCAGAGCGGCCGCGGAACGCCCTTCGGCGCCTTCCTCGACTCCACCACCGACCGGATCGGCGAGGCGGCGATGCTCGGCGCGATCGCACTCGTCTTCGCTCGGGACGGGAACGAGGTCGCGCTGGCGGCGGCCTTCGCGGCGATGACCGCGTCGTTCCTGGTCAGCTACACCCGGGCACGCGCAGAGGCGCTCGGACTGAAGGGCGACGTCGGGCTGGGCAGCCGTGCCGAGCGGGTCGTCGTGATCGTCAGCGGTCTCTTCCTCGCGCCCTGGGGGCTGCTCCCCTGGGCCGTGTACCTGCTGAACGTGACCGCCTGGACCACCGTCGTCCAGCGCGTCCTCCACGTCCGCAGGCAGCTGAAGCAGCGCTGAGCCCTCAGTCGAGGTGCCTGGCGACGTCCCAGGTCCAGAGCTCGACGACGTTGCCGTCGGGATCCGAGACGTAGGCCGCCCTCGTCTCGCGTCCATCCTCGTTCGTCCGCTCCGAACGCTCCTCGTGCACCGCGTAGCCGTGCTGCCGGATGCGCTCCACCGCGGCCTCGTAGTCGGGCTCGGCCAGGTGCATCGCGTAATGGACGTGGATCCCTCCACGTCCACCGGCGACACCCACCTGCGGTGCCCAGAGGCCGATCCGGGTCCGGCTGCCGGCCAGGAGCCAGACGGCGTCGCGATGGGGCCATCGGTCGACGACGGGAAGGCCCAGCACACCGGCGTAGAACTGCTCCGCCGCCTCCAGGTCGACGACCTCGAGGACGAGCTCGCTGACGCCTGTCACAGGAATACCGGCGCTCACACCAGTCACAACGTCCGCGGCGCTCGCCAGCTTCCGATATCCTGCTAGCACTTGAGTGCTAGCAGGAAGGACGTGCTCGTTCGGATGCCGGGCGAGCTGAAGGAGCGACTGGCGGCTGAGGTCGCCGACCGCGGGAGCAATCTGAACGATGTCGCGGTCGGAATCCTCGCCTCGCGCTTCGCCATCCCCTTCGAGCCGACCGGACGGAAGGGCGCGCCGCCGAAGGGCGAAGGCGACGTCCTCCTCCGGATGCCTGCCGACCTCAAGGACCGGCTTCAGCAGCGCGCCGCAGATCGCGGCGCGACCACGAACGAGCTCATCAACGAGATCCTGGCCGAGAGCCTTCCGGCCAGAGAGGGGAGCACCGGACCAATGGCAGCAACGAACGGCAAGGCGCCGCGCAGCGAAGACAAGGTGCGCGTGGCGATCATCGGCGTCGGCAACTGCGCCAACTCACTGCTCCAGGGCATCGAGTTCTACAAGGACGCGCCCGCGGAGGAGTTCGTCCCGGGCCTGATGCACGTCGACCTCGGCGGGTACCACGTCCGCGACATCGAGTTCACGGCCGCCTTCGACGTCACGACCGACAAGGTCGGCAAGGACCTCTCCGAGGCGATCTGGGCACACCCGAACGACACGTACAAGTTCGCCGACGTCCCGAAGACCGGCGTCACCGTCTCGCGCGGGATGACCCACGACGGGCTCGGCAAGTACATCTCGGAGGTCGTCGAGAAGGCACCGGGCGACACGGACGACGTCGTGCGGATCCTCCAGGAGACCGGCACCGACGTCGTCGTCAACTACCTCCCCGTCGGCTCGGAGGACGCGACGAAGTGGTACACGGAGCAGATCCTCCAAGCCGGCTGCGCGATGGTGAACTGCATGCCGGTCTTCATCGCGAAGGGCGGCCACTTCCGCAAGCGCTTCGAGGATCGTGGCCTGCCGATCATCGGCGACGACATCAAGTCGCAGGTCGGCGCGACGATCACGCACCGCGCGCTGACGCAGATCTTCCGCGACCGCGGCGTCAAGCTCGACCGGACGATGCAGCTGAACGTCGGCGGCAACTCCGACTTCCTGAACATGCTGGAGCGCGAGCGGCTCGAGTCCAAGAAGATCTCGAAGACCAACGCCGTCACCTCGGTGCTCGACTACGACATGGGCGCCGAGAACGTTCACGTCGGGCCGTCGGACTACGTGCCGTGGCTGACCGACCGCAAGTGGGCCTACATCCGGATGGAGGGCTCGAGCTTCGGCAACGTCCCGCTCAACGTCGAGCTCAAGCTCGAGGTCTGGGACTCGCCGAACTCGGCCGGGATCGTGATCGACGCCGTCCGGCTCGCGAAGCTGGGCCTGAACAACGGGATCGGCGGCGCACTCGAGGCGCCGAGCGCCTACCTGATGAAGTCACCGCCGAAGCAGATTGACGACGGCGACGCCTTCGACGGCGTCGAGACCTTCATCAAGCAGAACGCGCGCAAGAAGGCGCGCGCCAAGGCGACCACCTAGGGAACGAGAGAGGGCCGGCTCTCGCCGGCCCTCTCTCACTTCCGTTCAGCGACGACGACTAGTCGTCGTCATCGTCGTGGTGACCCCCGCCGCCTCCGTCGCCGACGAGGCTCGCTCCACGAACGCGGTGCTCGTTCGAGTACACCTGGAGCTCAGCGGCCCGCACGTCGTTCCCGCGCGGCAGGAAGTTCGGCGGCGAGCCGGCTATGCAGTCAGCGTTCATGCCGGGATCGTTGTCCTGATCCCCGTGGTACGCGGTGTTGCCCGTGCACTGGTTGTGGACCACGACCAGTCGCACGTGGGTCGCGCGCTTCCCCGAATCGAGCTCGAAGCCGCGGAGGTTGATCTCCGGGGCCACGGGCCGCGGCGGATCGGACGGGAAGAAGTCGTCCTTGCTGCGGTAGATCTGGCTCCACCCGGCGTTGTTCGGTCCGGCGCACATGCCGTTCGCCGCGTTCGCAGAGCAGCCCCACAGCTCGAACTGGCGGAGCGCCGTGAAGCGGTTCTGCGTCCCTGGCGTCGGCGGGTTCGGCGGCATCTCCGGATCGCCCTCGTTCTCCAGGATCAGGTACGCGCTCACCTGGGCCCGATCGAGCTTGTGCGAGCCACCGCCGAGCTGGACGGTCACCTGCCGGCCCTGGACGGGGGCACCGCCCGCGTGCCAGTTGCTCCGCTCGGTGTCGTCGATCAGGTCGGGTAGACGGACTCCGTCGCCGGTGGCCGTTGCGCCCTTGTTGCGCGAGGCCCAGTTGGTGGCGAAGTACAGGTCGATCGTCCGCGTCTCGCCCGGCAGGAAGAAGGTCCGGAACCGCACGAACCCGTAGCCGGGAGCGTTTGCCGTGAACTCGTAGAGACGCGGTGTGAACGTCGCCCGGTTGTCGAGGTTGCTGGCGTCGACCGGCTGGGTCCCGTCCGCCGGGCCCGTTGCAGGGTTCGTGTCCGCAATGGGCGAGACACGCGCCTCGTAGTGGCCGACGAAGACGTTCGCATTGACGGGAGCATTCTTCTCGTCCCGCGCGAACGCCCGGAACCGAACAGTGGCCTCGGACTGCCGCGGCGAGTCGAATGCCGGCTTCGGCTGGACGTCGTCGCCGTTGACGGCGGTGGCGGACTCGCCGAAGCCACGCGTCGCGTAGACGTACCAGAGCTCACGCTGGTTGGCTCCGCCGAATCGTGCGAGGTCCGCGGCCAGCACCGCATTGCGGGCGTCGAGCATCGACGGCGCCGTCGGCATCAGCACCATCGCGTCGTAGTAGAGCTGGATCCAGCGACGGTTTCCCGGGCACTGCTCGGGCGGCCGTAGACCGTCCGCGCACTCGACTTGCCTGCTGCGGCTGCCGAAGAAGGCGTACTTCGCGGACAGGAGGCGACGGATGTCGAAGTTCGTCGCGCTCCAGATCTCCCCGTCGGCATGGACCTGCGCGCCGACGAAGTCGTAGCCGATGTCGCTGAAGTTGAGCCCTGAGGCCCACGGGCTGTGTCCCGGACGCGGGGCGTCGCCCGCGTACGCGTAGTTCATCCCGTAGTTGCGGATGCCCCGGTTCGGGTTGGTCGTGGCGTACGGCCCGACCGCGTACGGGTTCTCACCGGAGACCGGGACCATGCCGTACTCGTTCAGGTACTCCATCCCGTTCAGGTCGCCGAACGACTCGCCCATGGCGCCGGCGTGATGGTCCTGGCGCCTTGCGCCCTTGCCGATCATCCGGTTTTCGACCATGTGGCCGAACTCGTGGCCGATGACGGACATGTCGTAGTCGCCGTCAACGCACGCCGTGTAGAACGCACCCGCGAGCGACTGCCACAGGAACATGTTCGTGGTCGAGCTCGTTCCGTCGGGCTGCGTCCCCATGTTGGCGTTGTCCCGGCCGGAGTAGGTCGGGAAGCCGCCGCTGATCGCCGCCGCCTGCGCGTTTCCGATCAGCGGGTCCCCGTGAACCGTCGGCACACCGGCCGGGTTCCAGGGCTTCCGCGTGAGCCCGCCCGGTGCCGTCTGCGCGTTCCAGTGCTCCTCGTCGAAGCCGAGGTTGAACGTCCAGTCGTGCATCCGGTTGTGCATCGCGAACAGGTTCACGGTCGCGGCGTCGATGTCGTTGCCGCTGCCGCGGACGAAGTTGGCGGGATCGCACCTGGTCTGGAACCACACGTTCGTCCACGGGTAGACGTAGTCGCGTGTGGGGCTCACGGGTTGGTACGTCGGGACCGGCGTGCCGCCCGGCGTCCCAGGCGGGTTGCCCCACCTCTCGCGAGCCGTGTTGTTGTTGCCCGTCGTCGTGAAGGTCGAGCCACCCGGCGGGACCGTGTCCCACGGGACACTTGGATGCGGCGATCCGACGGAGACCGCGAGCTCGCACGCGACGCCGGGTGTCCAGCACCAGATGTCACGAGTGTCCGTGCTCGGGTAGTTCCACGGAAACTGGTTCATGCCGATCCGCGGATAGGCCGGGAAGACCTTCCACGCCGGGTTGTCGACAGCGTTGTCGACAGTGCTCTGCCGCATGAGCACGCGACCGTTTCGTGCGTCGACGACCAGCCGGTAGCTCTCGAGCCCGGCGGCGGTGTCGTCGCGGACGACGGTCTCATACGCCGGAACGAGTCCAGAACGCACCGTCGGCAGGACGCCGGAGCGAATGCTCTGGAGACCGCTGAGGCCGTCCGCCTGCATGAAGGTCCATCCCGTCTCCGCCGTCCTGAGTCGCAGGAGGTCGGAGACCTTGTGACCGACGCTTCTCGCCGCGCGCAGCCAGGCCCGGTCGGCGCCGATCGCGGCGCGGCCCGACACCCGCAGGTTGGGAGTGAGCGACGAGGAGACGAAGATCACGTTCCACGATCCGGGCGCCGCTCGCCGCAGGGCGACCGTGGCGAGGCCGTCGTTGAGAAGCGGTGTGGCGCCGGCCACCTGCCGGAAGATCACGGCGCGACCGCGGCGGCCGAGTGGAGCCGTCGGCCCGAGGCGGAGCCCCGAGACGGAGTCGAGCCGGAACAGGGCCGAGTTGGCCGCGAGCCAGCGACGCGCCGCAACTGCGGCGGTCCGACCCTGGACGCGACCGAGCGACCCGCGATGCCGGATCAGCGTGCTCGGCGTCCCGAACGCGTTCCACGTTGCAGAAGCGCGGAGGCGCCGCACATCTGCGCGCTGCGCCGCAGTGGGCGACAGCTTGCCCGCGCGCAGGTCGAAATCGGAAAGCCTGTCGCCGTTCGTGTCGCGAACGTCCCCGACCGCGTGGCCTGCGGACGGGAGCGCGACGGCGAGCAGGATGAGGGCGGCCGGTGCCAGCGCACGCCACGGGCGCGCGCGACCGCCGAGGAAGTTCCTGGCCATGGTTCCCTCCCCTTGGAAAAAGACGACGCGGTATTAACCGCCCGACCGCTTGCCGCTGTCAAGACAAGAAAGACACAGGTTTCGGGACATAAGGAGAGGGCCGGCGCATGCAGTCGGAGCACCGGAGCGGCGGATCGTTGGATCTAGACTCGATGTTCGTGGGTCTCCGGATCTGTCTCGTCACTCCGTTCTCCTGGTCCCAGCCCCACGACGTCAACGAGCACGTCGCCGGGGCAGCGGCGGAGCTTCGCCGCCTCGGCCACGAGGTCACCGTGCTCGCGCCTTCCGGGAGGACGGCGGATCTGATCGCGGGGCGTCGCGCGCTCGAGGACGGGGCGAACGGTGAGGTGATCGCGGTCGGCCCAGCCGTGCCGATCTCACGCCGCAGCCGCATCGGGCTGCCGGTCGGCGTTCGCGCCAACCTCGCCCTCGCACTCTCGCGCGGCGGGTACGACGTCGTCCACGGCTTCGAGCCCGGGCTCCCGAGCCTCTCGTACGTGGCACTGCGGGACAGCCACGCGCTTGCGGTCGCGAGCTTCTTCTCGCCCGAGCGCCTGGGCTATCCGCCGGGAAAGGCGCAGCGGGCCCGGCTGCTGTCACGCATCGACGCGCTGCTCGCCGTCTCTCCCGAGACGGCTGCGGCGGCGGCAACGCGCTTCCCCGGCGACTACCGCCTGACACCGCTCGGCATCGACACGGAGCTCTTCCACCCCGTCGAGAAGCGCGACGTGATCGTCTGCGAGTGGCGGCCGGGCGAACGGCTCATGACGAAGGCGCTCTACTCGATCATGAAAGAGCTGCCGGGCTGGGACCTGACGCTCCTGAGGACGAAGGCGCTGGCGGGCCGACCGTCCGTTCCCACTGCCCTCCGCGGCCGCGTCACCGTCCGCACGGCTCGGTCGGGGCAGTTGCGCGCGCCGATCCTGAACGAGGCTCCGATCTTCGTCCCGGCGCTGGAGGGGCTCCGCAGGGTCAGCGCCGAGGCGAGCGCAGCCGGCGCGGCGATCGCCGCGCCGCCCGGCGTGCAGGACCAGCCGGCCCTGGCAGCCGCCGCCGTGGCCCGGCTCGCCGAGAGCCCCGAGCTCCGCGGCGACATCGCCGCAGAAGCACGGAGGAGCGCCGAGGGCCAGAGCTTTGCCGCGCTGGGTCGCGACCTGGACGAGCTCTACCGCTCTCTCGCCGGCCGACGCCGCCGCTCGAAGGGGACGGACCCGTTCGCCGACCGCCCCTGGATCACGGTCGACCTGCACATGCACACCTCCTGGTCTCACGACTGCCTCGTCGAGCCGGAGGAGCTCGTCGAGCATGCCCTCGCCGAGGAATTGGGCGCGATCGCGGTCACCGACCACAACGCCTTCGGCGGGGCCGAAGCCACGGTCGAGGCTGCACGGGGCACCGACCTCTTCGTGATCCCGGGAGAGGAAGTCAAGACCGACAACCAGGGCGAGGTGATCGGACTCTTCCTCGAGCGCGAGATCCCCCGAGGCATGACCTTCGCGGACACGATCGCCGCGATCAAGGAGCAGTCGGGCCTCGTCTACCTCCCCCACCCGTTCGACCGGATGCACTCGATCCCGGATGCGAAGACGATCCACCGCCACCTGTCCGACATCGACGTGTTCGAGGTCTACAACGCCCGGCTCCTCTTCGAGGTCTACAACGACGAGGCGCTGCGGTTCGCGCGCAAGTACAACCTGACCATGGGCGCGGGCTCGGACGCGCACGTGCTGCAGGGAGTCGGGACCGGCGGCCTCCGGATGCGCGCGTTCCGAGACCGGGACGAGTTCCTGGCCGGCCTGCGCACGGCCGAGGTGCTCCGCCGCCCGCGCTCGCTCGCCTACCTCCAGGCCCTCAAGTGGACCGCCCAGGTCAAGGAAAGGGTCTTGGAGGGCAGAACCTGATTCATGCCTGCTGTGCCTGCCACCGACGAGATCCACGAGCGCTACCTCCAGAAGGCGATCACCGAGACCAACGAGCTCGGTGACGAGATTCGCCGGGCCGGCGAGGGCCGGGTTCCGGCGATCGGCTCGGGGCATCCGCTCGCCGACATCTTCCTCCTGAAGTTCCGGCCGCAGCACTCAGAGATCCAGGAGGGCGTGGCGTTCTTCGGGCGGGCGGGGCAGGCGCTCGTAAAGTCGCTCCAGCGCCTCCACATCGACCCGCTCGCGGTCTACGGAACCAATTGCTTCAAGTTCGACGGCGGCGACGAGGAGCAGGCGGCCGAGTGGCTCCTGCGCGAGCTGCACATCGTCCAGCCGAAGCTGCTCGTGGTCATGGGCGAAGACGCGCTCGCCTTCCTGAACGAGCTCGGGTTCCCACTCTCGTCCGAGCTGGAGGCAAAGCCCGGAGAGCTCCAGCAGTGGACGCCGACCGTCGAGGCGCTCTACGTCCCGGACATCGACGCCTCGCTCGACGAGCAGGCGGCGAAAACGCGCTTCTGGCGGGCGTTGAAGGCGCTCGGCCCCTGGTGGGCAGAGCTACCGCCGTACTAAGGCGCGTCGCGACCCCGCCGGTCGCGGCGTTCGCCGTCCTCGCCGTGGCGCTCGCGGCGTACTACGCCTGGCACGCGGACCTCGTCGATCTCTCGAAGTGGTGGAACATCGCGTTCCTCGCGCTCTGCCTGATCCCGTCGGTCTTCGGGCTCGTCTACCTCGCCCTGCCGTATCGCACGGCGCGCGGCTTGTTGCCGCTCGCCCTCGCTCTCCTGGTGCTCGTCGTGCTCCTCGAGCTGGCCGAGCTGGAGTCGCTCTCGAGCTTCGCGAAGCTCGCGCTGATGACCACGCTCGGGTTCTGGTTCCTCGAGTACTTCGAGAGCGTGCTCTGGGTGGCGCTCGTCGCGCTCCTGATCCCGTGGGTCGACGCGTTCTCGGTGTGGCGCGGGCCGACGGGGCACATCGTCGAGGAGGAGCCCGGCCTGTTCGACCGTGTTGCCTTCGAGTTCCCACATCCCGGCGAGCCGAGCGCCGCCCTGCTCGGGCCGCCCGACCTCCTGTTCTTCGCGCTGTTCCTGGCGGCAGCGGCGCGGTGGAACCTGCGCGTCGGCTGGACGTTCGTCGCGCTCACGCTCTCCCTCGGGCTCACGCTGGTGATCGGCGTCGTGTGGGAGTCGGCGGGCCTGCCGGCGCTGCCGGGGCTTGCGTTCGGGTTCCTGATCCCGAACGCCGACCTGCTTTGGCGTGAGTTCCAGCGCTGGCGGCGCGAGCGCGGCGAGCCTGCGAAGTCGTCCGCCTGATGGCGCAGGTCGCGCAGGTCGTCGGCGCGCTCCTGATTCTCACCGCCTACGTCCTGGGGCTGTTCGGCATGCTCGACCAGCGCTCGTACTGGTACCTGTGGCTCAACCTCGTCGGCGCGGGCGCGCTGACCGTGCTCGCCTGGCACGAGCGCCAGTGGGGCTTCCTGCTCCTCGAGGGCGTCTGGACGCTCGTGACCGCATGGTCGCTCTACCGGCGAGCGACAGGCGCGCCTGCGAGCGCCTGACGCGCCTCGCCGCCGCTCCATGGCCAGTCGAGCGCGTGCTGCACGAGCCCAGCTCTGACGGGGTTCTCGAGGACGTACCGGCAGACCGCTTCGAGGTACTCCTCGGCCTCGACGAGCCGGGCGTCGAACCGCTCCTGAAGGAGGTGGCCCGTTCGGCCGTAGCGTCGATTGAAGCGTGTGGCGTGGCGACCGTTCAGCGCGTGCATCCCCCGCGAGAGGTGGTCGAGTGTCGCTTCGACGACAACGTGGTGGTGGTTCGGCATCAGGCAGAAGGCGTGAAGACGCCATTCCCACCTTCCGGCGACGCGGTAAACGAGCGATACGAACGCCTCGCAGTCGGCAACGTCCTGGACGATCGGAGTTCGGTTGGTCCCCCGCGCCGTCGTGTGGAAGATGCCGTCAACGAGCTCTCTCCGGGGCCGTCGAGCCATGAGCCCGCATCCAACCGACTCGGCGCGTCCTGCCATCGGTCGGCGCCACTCTTGACCCAGATCTGAACCAGCCCTGTCCCAGTGACAGTCACTGGGACACGGCCAGGCAAGACGCGGCTCTGTGCGATGACAGGCGGAGCCGCGCGCACGGCGTTCGGACACGGCCCTGCGGGCCGTGTCCGAGTGACTGTCACTCGGACGTGTCGCTTAGGTCGTGCGCTCGAGCAGCGAGACCGACTCGACGTGCGGCGTGTGCGGGAACATGTCCACCGGACGCGTCCGCTTCAGCTCGTAGCCCCAGTCTGCTCCCAGCAACTTGACGTTGCCGGCGAGCGTCGTCGGGTTGCACGAGACGTAGACGATGCGCGAGGCGCCGATCCGGCCTAGGCGCCTGATCGCCTTGTTGGACAGGCCGGCCCGCGGCGGGTCGACGACGACGACGTCCGGATCACCGGAGCGGTCACGGAGCTCCTCGACCGCCTGCCCCACCTCGCCCGCGAAGTACGCGGAGTTCGCGATCCCGTTCAGGTCGGCGTTCTCGAGCGCGCACGCGATCGACTCTTCCGAGACGTCCACGCCCCACACCGTCAGTGCGTTGGAGGCCATCGAGAGGCCGATCGTCCCCGTCCCGCAGTAGAGATCCCACACCGTCTCCTCGCCGGTGAGGCTCGCTGCGTCGATCGCCAGCTCGTACAGCCTCTCCGCCATCTCCGTGTTGGTCTGCAGGAACGCGGTCGGCCGCACGCGGAACCGGAGCCCGAGCAGCTGCTCCTCGATCGCCTCCTCGCCCCAGAGCAGGGTCGTCGGGAGATTGGTCACCTCGGCCGGCCGGTCGTTCACCGCGTGGTGGATGGAGCGCACCTCGGGGAACCTGCGCAAGGCCGCCACGAAGCCCTCGGCGTCGAGCTTCCCAGGCGCCGTCACGAGCTGGATCAACACCTGCCCCGTGTTCCGACCCTCGCGGTAGACGAGGTGCCGGAGGAACCCGCTGCCGGCCTCCTGGTCGTACGCCGGGTGGCCGCTCTCCCGGGCCCAGGCCCGCACGGCCTCCCGGATCCGGTTGCCGAGCTCCGTGGTCAGCCAGCACTCGGCGATGTCGATCACCTCGTCCCAGCGGCCCGCCTTGTGGAATCCGAGCACGGGCCCCGCCGCCCCCGGCGAGAACGAGTACTCGAGCTTGTTGCGGTATCGGAAGACCGAGGCCGCCGGAATGATCGGCTCGAGGGGCGGCTCCGGCAGGCCGCCGATCCGCACCAGCGCGTCTCGCACCTGTGCTTCCTTCGCCGCGATCTGGGCGTCGTAGTCGAGATCTTGGAAGCGGCAGCCGCCGCAGGCCGGGTAGTGGTCACACGGAGCCTCGACCCTTTGCGGACTGGGCTCGAGCACCTCGACCGCGAGCGCCTCCGCGTGCCGCCGCTGCACCTTCGTGACACGGGCGCGCACCTTGTCGCCCGGCAGGCCCCGCCGCACGAACACCACGAAGCCGTTCGTCCGGGCTACGCCGTTGCCGCCATAGGCGAGCGACTCGATCTCGAGCTCGAGCTCGTCGTCCCGGGCGAGCGGCGCGGCCATCGCTCGAGCCTAGCCGCGAATCAGAAGGATGGAGCTACCGCCTAGCTCGGGCACAGCGAGGGAATGGCTGCCGGCCGCGAAGCTCGCGGAACCCTCGATCCGTCACAAAGCGCTTCGAGCCGCGGATGGCGAGGCTTGTCCCGACGACTCGAAGCCGGGTGCGAACGATTGTGCGTTCGACCATCGTCCGCGACGTAAGGAGGACGAACCCCTTCCTTGCCGCGCAGTCGACGAAAGTCTCGCCGGTTCCGGCGCTTCCGCCGTACTCGATCGTCAGCCGGTCGGTCTGACCCTCGATCGTCATTGGATGCACCCGGCGGTCTCGGATCGTGAACAACCGCGCGAACGTTCGCGAAGCTCCGTGACCGATCTCGACCAGGATCTCGAGTCCCGGCACGCGATCGATGTCGGCGAGAACCTTGACGAAAGGCGGCATGGCGATGGCCTCGCCACGTTTCTCGCAGGGGATCTCGAACCTCTGCGAGGAATAGGCGGCACCTTCGAGGACGAGGAGAAGGTCGCACGGGTTTCCTTCGGCAGCGGCTACGTACACGCGGTCTGGGCGACCGTCGCCGTCGACATCGCCCGACAGCGCGCTCGAGACCGGCCAGTAGCCGGTCACCGCGGACTCTCCAGGTGTGCAGCCAGCGGCGCAGAGCGCAATCGCGAGAAGCCAGCACAAGCGCATTTCCTGGCCCGAATCTACCGCTCTATCAGGTGATGTCGCGCCGCCGGAGCCGCTCGGTCCCGGCGGCGCCCAGCACGGCGATCCACGCGAGCGAGACCGCGACTCCCGGCCAGTAGGAGAGGATGTCCTCTCCGCCCGAGCCGTCGACTGCGTCGAGGGCCTGGATCGGCAGGTAGGGCAGGAGACCTTCGAGGTCGAGCCAGCCGAAGATCCCGATCAGGAGCGTCTCGACCAGGAAGATCCAGATGAGCGTGCCGACGAGGGCCGCGACCTGGCTCTGGACGAGGACGCCGATCGCAACCCCGAGCAGCCCCCAGAGGACGACGAGCAACAGCATCTGGGCGGCGCGGACCGCCATGTCGGAGTCGCCCAGCTGAAGCTCGACGTCGAGGGCGAGCAGCCACGGGATCCCGACCGCTGCGACCACCGCGAGCCCCAGCACCGCGAACAGGAGCGACAGGAGCGTGGTCGCGACGGCCTTCGCGGCGGCGACCCGCTCGCGATGCGGCTCGAGGAGCACCGTCGGCGTGATCGTGCCGTGGCGGAACTCGGTCGTGATGATCGTGATCCCGAGGATGATCGCGATCAGCGACGCGATGCCGGCCGCCTCCACGAGGCCGAGCTGGAACTCGAGCAGCGGCCGGCGCTCATCCTCCGCGGAGCCCGTGTCGCCTGCAACGGCAATGCCGGTGAGGAGGACGAGGACGCCGAGGTAGTACCACCATGCCCGGGTCGTTCGCACCTTGAGCAGCTCCGCGCGGATCAGGTCCGTCACTCGGTCGTCTCCCCTCCGGTCAACTCCAGGAAGACCTCCTCGAGCGTCGCGCGCTCGACACCCAGCTCGTGGAGCACGATCCCGTTCGCCGCGGCGATCTCTCCGATTCGCTCCGGCGGCGTCTCGACGAGGAGGACGCCGTCGGCCTCGTCGACCTTCGCACCCTCACTCGCCAGCAGCTCGCGCAGGCGTCCGGTCTCCGGCGTCCGTACCCGCGTCCCGCCCTGGGCGCCGGCGAGGACCTCCGCCATCGCCGCCTGCCGGATCAGCCTGCCGCGGTGGATGATCACCACCCGGTCGACGGTCTGGGCGACCTCGGCGAGCACGTGGCTCGAGACGAGAATCGTCCGTCCCTCGGAGGCCAGCGAGCGGAGCAGGTCGCGGAGCCAGCGGATCCCTGCCGGGTCGAGGCCGTTGGCCGGCTCGTCGAGCACGAGCACCTCGGGATCGCCCAGCAGCGCGGCCGCGAGCCCGAGCCGCTGCCGCATGCCGAGCGAGTAGCCCTTCACCCGGCGCTTGGCGCCCGCGCTCAGCTCCACGAGCGAGAGCACTTCCTCGACGCGCGAGTGCGGGAGCCCGGCCGCGGTGGCGAGCACCCGAAGGTGGTTCCGGCCGGAGCGCCCGGGATGGACCTCGCTGGCCTCGAGCACCGCCCCGACCTGGTGCAACGGACGCGCCAGCTGCCGGTACGGCACACCGAGGACGACGGTCCGGCCGGCGTCGGGATGCACGAGGCCGAGGACCGAGCGCAGGGTCGTGGACTTCCCCGCGCCGTTGGGGCCCAGGAAACCGGTGATCGTGCCGGGCTCGACGCGGAAGCTCAGCCCGGCGACGGCCTGCGTCTTCCCGAACCGCTTGCTGAGGTTCTCGACCTCGATCACGAGAGCAATGAGACCAGAACGGTGCGGTCGCGCGGCCCGTCGAGCTCGCAGAAGAAGATGCCCTGCCACGTGCCGAGCGCGAGCCGGCCGTTCTCGACCGGGATCACGACCTGCGGGCCCATGAGCGCGGCGCGGATGTGCGAGGGCGCGTTCTCCTCGCCCGCCTCGATGTGCTCCCAGCCCCACCCCTCGCCGACCATCCGCTCGAGGGCGCGCTCGAAGTCGCGTGCGACCGCAGGGTCCGCATGCTCGTTGATCGTCACGCCGGCCGTCGTGTGCGGGACGAAGACGAGGGCCGCCGCGGCGTCCGTTCCGTCAACGGCCTCCCGCACCTCGCGCGTGATCTCGAGCAGCTGCGTGCGCCGCTCGGTGCGGACGGAGATCTGGCGCACCCGACTATCCTAAGCGCGTGGCCAGCGCTCCCCCGACCAGCCGCGAGCTGGACACCTACCGCGACCGCGTCGACCGCTTCGTCGCCGAATTGGACGAGGAGTTCTACCTCCACTACGCCGGCCACAAGGACACGCTGGACCTCAAGGCTTTGTACGAGTCCTACCCGGACCTCTCGCAGCTCGAGCAAGCTCAGGCGCTCGGGGAGGCAGCGGGCGGCGACAGCGGCGTTTCCGAGCTCTGGCGGTTCGCCTCGGAGAACTACCTCGCCGAGCTGACCCGCGAGCACGCCGAGAAGAGCGCGACGCTGGAGGCGCAGCTCGAGGCAACCGTCGACGGCGAGACGATCGGCTACCGGATGATCAGGCCGACGGTCGCCAACGAGGACGACCGCGCCAGGCGGCAGCGGCTCGAGGAGGTGCGAAACCAGCTCACCGAGGAGCACATCAACCCCATCCACATCGACGGGATCGCGACGCTGCACGAAGCCGTGCCGCGGCTCGGGGCGCCGAACTACGCCGACCTCTATCGCCGCTTCGGTTTCCGGCTCGACGAGCTGGCCGACCAGTGCCGCGCCGTCCTCGACTCGACCGAGTCGCTGTTCGAGCGTGAGGCGGACAAGTTGTTCCGCCTCCGCGCCGGCGTCGGGCTGAGCGACGCCGAGCGCTGGGACGTCGCTCGCGTCTTCCGGGCGCCCGGCTGGGACGAAGCGTTCCCGGCCGAGAAGATGATGCCGGCCCTCGAGGTCTCGCTCGCCGATCTCGGCATCGACCTGCGCGCGCAGCAGAACATCGAGCTCGACATCGAGCAGCGGCCGAAGAAGAGCCCGCGCGCGTTCTGCGCCCCGATCGAGGTGCCCGGACGCGTCGTGCTGGTGATTCAGCCGATGGGCGGCGCCGACGACTGGCGCGCGCTCTTCCACGAGGCCGGCCACACGGAGCACTACGCCCACGTCAACCCGGCCCTGCCCGTCGAGGCCAGGCGCCTCGGCGACGTGTCCGTGACGGAGGCGTGGGCGACGCTGATGGAGCACTTCCTCTTGGAGCCCGGCTGGCTCGCGAGCCGCCTCGACTTCCCGCGGCCGGACGAGTTCGCCGCTGAGGCCGCGGCCGGGTCGCTGTACCTCCTGCGGCGCTACTGCGCGAAGCTGCTGTACGAGCTCGAGTTCCACGCGGCGACGGAGCTGGACGAGAAGGAGATGTCGTCGCGCTACGTCGAGCTGCTCGGAAACGCCCTCAAGGTCGAGCCGAGCCCGACGGACTACCTCGGCGACATCGATTCCAGCTTCTACGTCACCGGCTACCTCCGCTCGTGGGCCCTCCAGGCACAGCTCCGGACGCACTTCCGAGAGCGCTTCGGCTCGGCCTGGTTCTCGAACCGCGAGGCCGGCAGCATGCTCCGCGAGCTCTGGGGCGAGGGCAGCCGGCTGAACGCCGACGAGCTCCTGGCGGACGTGACCGGCGAGGAGCTCGAGATGGAGGCCTTCGCGGACTCGCTTCGCGAGCTGCTTCGCTGAGAGCCACGTCCACGTGGACGTTCCCGAAACTCGGTATGCGCGCAGCGGCGATGTCTCGATCGCCTACCAGGCGTTCGGCGACGGGCCGATCGACCTCGTCTTCGCGCCCGGGTTCGTCTCCAACATCGAGTCCGGGTGGGACGTTCCAGGACGGGCGGAGTTCCTCCGCGGCCTCGCCTCGTTCGCACGGGTGATCCAGTTCGACAAGCGCGGCACGGGGATGTCCGACCCCGTCCCGGACTCGCTGACGCTCGAAGTGCGCATGGACGACGTGCGCGCCGTGATGGACGCGGCCGGATCCGAGCGCGCCGCGCTCCTCGGAGTCGACTCCGGTGGGACGATGAGCGCGGTCTTCGCCGCGACCTACCCGGATCGCACGGCCGGGCTCCTCCTCTTCGGGACCGCGGCTCGCACGCTCTGGGCACCGGATCACCCGTGGGGCCCGACCGAGCAGGAGCATCTGAGGACGATCGACCGGTACGAGCGGTTCTGGGGCACGCCCGAGCTGGCCACGGACATCCTGGGCGAGTACAGCCCGAGCGTCGAGCCGGACGACGAGGTGATCCGCACCTGGGCCTCGTACTTCCGGCAGAGCGCCAGTCCCGGGTCGATCGCCGCGTTCGAGCGGATGAACATGCTGATCGACGTGCGCGGCGCCCTGCCGGCGATCCACGTTCCGACCCTCGTCGCGCATCGCTCCGGCGACCGCGTGGTGAACATCGGGGCAGGGCGCTATCTCGCGGACCACATCACGGGGGCCCGCTTCGTCGAGCTCGCCGGAGAGGACCACTCTCCGTTCGGCGGAGGAGCCGAAGAGCTCGTCGAGACGACCCGCGGCTTCCTCGGCGAGCTCCACGCGGGCGGACCGGCGCCCGAGCGCGACCGCATTCTCGCGACGATCCTCTTCACCGACATCGTCGGGTCGACGGCGCGCGCGGCTGAGCTCGGGGACGCGCGCTGGAACGACCTGCTGGAGCGCCACCACTCCGCGATCAGGCAGGAGCTCGCCCGCTACCGCGGGACCGAGGTCGAGACCGCCGGCGACGGGTTCTTCGCCACGTTCGACGGGCCGGCGCGCGCGATCCGCTGCGCCGGAGCGATCATCGAGGCGGTTCGCGGGCTCGGGCTCGAGATCCGAGCCGGGCTCCATACCGGAGAGTGCGAGCAGGTGGACGGCAAGGTCGGCGGGATCGCAGTCCACATCGGCGCCCGCGTGGCAGACGAGGCGCGTCCCGGGGAAGTCCTCGTCTCGAGCACGGTCAAGGACCTCGTCGCCGGCTCGGAGCTCGAGTTCGAGGAGCGGGATTCGCGGGAGCTGAAGGGCGTCCCCGGCGAGTGGCGCCTGTACGCGGTGAGGAGCTAGAGAGCGCCGCCGGCCGCCGGCGGCGCGCCGGCCTCGAGTGGGCTGTCCTCGTCGCCCGTCCGCGCCAGGAGCTCCTCCACGAGCAGCAGGTTGTCGCCGGCCCGCTCGACCGTGGCCAGCAGGTGCGACATGGACGACACCTCCTCGCGCTGCTCCTGGAGAAACCAGTGCAGGAACTGCTCGCCAACGAGCTTGCCCTCCTTCCGTGCCAGCTCGACCAGCGCGACGATCTGGTCGGTGACGCGCTTCTCCTGCTCCAACGCGAGCGCGACGGGCTCGCGCGAGTCGCCGAAGTCCGTCTTCGGCGCCTCGACGCCCGGGATCTGGACGGCCTCGTCGGCATCCAGGAGGAACTGCACCATCATCATCGCGTGGTTCCGCTCCTCGACCGCCTGGCGGTAGAAGTGGGCGGCGAGCTGCGGCAGCGACTCGGCGTCGTAGTGCACCGCGATCGCGATGTACTGCTGTGACGCGGCGTACTCGTACCCGATCTGCTCGTTGAGTGACTCGGCGAAGCCGGGCATGGCGCGACTCTGCTGATCCCAGGACCTGTCCGTTTGGACGGTTCGAGCCGGATGCGCCTGCGACGTCCTGCAAACTGAATAGGCTTTATTCATGGATCGAAGACGGCTCGTGATCGTCGGCGCCGCGGGCCGCGACTTCCACAACTTCAACCTCGTCTACCGCGGCCGTGAGGAGTACGAGGTCGTCGCCTTCACTGCGACGCAGATCCCGAACATCGACGGTCGCCGCTATCCGGCCGAGCTGGCCGGCCATCTGTATCCGGCCGGGATCCCCATCCACCCGGAAGCGCAGCTCGAGGAGCTCGTGCGCGAGCACGACGTCGACGAGGTCGTCTTCTCGTACTCGGACGTCACCCACGAGCACGTGATGCACATCGGCTCGCGCGTCCTGGCCGCAGGCGCCACGTACAGCCTCCTTTCGCCGTACCGCACGATGCTCACCTCGTCGAAGCCGGTCGTGGCCGTCTGCGCGGTGCGAACGGGCTCCGGGAAGAGCCAGACCACGAGGCACATCGCGGCGCTCCTGCGCGAGGACGGCAAGCGAGTGGCCGTCCTTCGGCACCCGATGCCCTATGGAGACCTGACGAAGCAGGCGGTTCAGCGGTTCGCCGACTACGCGGATCTCGACGCGGCGGACACGACGATCGAGGAGCGCGAGGAGTACGAGCCGCATATCAACGAGGGCAACGTCGTCTTCGCCGGGATCGACTACGCGGCGATCCTCGACCGGGCGGAGGAGGAGGCGGACGTGATCCTTTGGGACGGCGGCAACAACGACACGCCGTTCATCAAGCCGAACCTCCACGTCGTCGTCGTCGATCCACACCGGCCCGGCCATGAGCTGCGCTACCACCCCGGCGAGACCAATCTCCGGATGGCGGACGTGTGCGTCGTGAACAAGGTCGACACTGCGCCGCCGGCGGGTGTCGAGCAGGTGCTCGACTCGATCCGCGAGGCGAACCCCGGCGCCAAGATCGTCCGCGCGGCCTCGCCATTCCACCTCGAGGAGAACGGGCAGACGATCGCGGGCAAGCGTGTCCTCGCGATCGAGGACGGGCCGACGCTGACGCACGGCGAAATGGCGTACGGAGCCGCAGTGCTCGCTGCCAAGGCGAACGGCGCAGCCGCCCTCGTCGATCCCCGTCCCTTCGCCGTCGGCTCGATCGCGAAGACCCTCGAGGAGTACCCGCACATCACCGAGCTGCTCCCGGCCATGGGCTACGGGCGCAAGCAGATGGACGAGCTCAAGGAGACGATCGCGCGCTCCGACGCCGACCTCGTCCTGATCGGGACGCCGATCGACCTCCGGCGCGTCGTCGACTTCGACAAGCCGGCGCTCCGCGTCACCTACCGCCTTCAGGAGCTCGGCGAGCCGACCCTGGCCGACCTGCTCGCCGAGCGCGGGCTCACCACCGGGAACACCGAACCAGCCGTCGCTTGACGACGGTCATCGCGCTCGGCGGCAACGCGCTGATTCGCGCGGGCGACCGGGGCACGGCTGCAGAGCAGGCCGCGCGGCTGCGGGAGACCGCGAACGCGCTCGCGCCGTTGCTCCAGGAAGGCAACCTCGCGATCACGCACGGAAACGGGCCCCAGGTCGGGAACGAGCTCCTGCGGCAGGAGCGATCGGCCGACGAGGTCCCGCCGCTCCCGCTCTACCTGGCCGTGGCCCAGACGCAGGCGGAGATCGGCTCCATGATCGAGACTGAGCTCGGGCCGGCCGCCGGGCGCCCGGTGGCGTGCCTGCTCACGCACGTCGTCGTCGAGGAGTCCGACCCAGCGTTCGAGCGGCCGACGAAGCCGATCGGGCCGTTCTACTCGGGTGAGCAGGCTCGGGCGCTCGAAGCCGAGCGCGGCTGGCAGCTCGTCGAGGAGGCCGGCCGCGGCTGGCGGCGGACCGTCCCTTCCCCCACGCCGCTCGAGATCGTCGAGGCCGACCAGATCCGCGCGCTGATTGCCGCCGGGACCGTGCCGGTCGCGTGCGGCGGCGGCGGCATCCCTGTCGTGCGTCGCGATGGGCGGCTCCACGGCGTGGACGCGGTGATCGACAAGGATCGCGCCTCGGCCGTCCTCGTCGGCGAGCTCGGCGCAGAACGGCTCCTCATCCTCAGCGACGTGCAGGCTGTGAAGCGAGGTTTCGGGACCTCGGCCGAGGAGGAGATCCGCGAGCTGACGGCAGAGCAGGCCGAGGAGCTCCTGCCTGACCTCGCTGAAGGCTCGATGCGGCCCAAGGTGGAGGCGGCGATCTCGACAGCCCGGGCCGGCGCCGAGACGATCATCACCTCGCTCGACGGCCTCGAGGCGGCCCTACGCGGAGAGGCTGGTACGAGGATAGGGCCGTGACGAGCCCGGTCACCACGTACGCGCCGTCGGAAGGCGGCTACGTCGCCTACCAGCTGTTCGGCTCGGGCTCGACGAACCTCGTGTTCGTCACGAGCTGGGCCAGCAACGTCGACGTGATGTGGGAGGAGCCGCGGATGGCGGCGTTTCTCAACCGCCTGGGGTCGTTCGCGCGGGTGGTCGCCTTCGACAAGCGAGGCGCCGGCGTGTCCGATCCCGTGCCGCTCGGCTCGCTGCCTCGCCTTGAAGAGTGGATGGACGACGTCCGAACGGTGATGGACGCCGCCGGGATGGACCAGGCAGCGTTGCTCGGCGACGCGGAGGGCGGCCCCATGGCGATGATGTTCGCCGCCTCGCACCCCGACCGCGTGCCGGCGCTCGCCCTCGTCAACACCTTCGCGCGCTGGCGGCGAGCCGACGACTACCCGATCGGGATGCCGGACGGGACGTGGGAAAGGCTCGTCGACCGCTACGAGCAGAACTGGGGCCTCACGAGCGAGATCCTGGGCCTCACAGCCCCGTCGGTGGCGAACGATCCCGCCTTCACCCGTTGGTTCGTCCGCTACCAGCGGGCCGGCATGCCGAGAGGAGCCGCGACGGAGATGTACCGGTGGGTGACGAACATCGACGTGCGCTCGATCCTCCCGACGATTCGCGTTCCGACGCTCGTCGTCCAGCGCGCGGGCGCAAGACACCACCGGCCGCAGTTCGGCCGCTACCTCGCCGACCACATCCCCGGCGCAAAGTACGTCGAGCTGCCCGGGGCCGACACCTTCCCGTTCGGAACCGGCGACTTCGCGCCGCTGCTGGACGAGGTCGAGGAGTTTCTGACCGGGGTCCGCTCGCGGCCCGTGCTCAACCGGCAGCTCGCCACAGTCCTCTTCACCGACATCGTCGGCTCGACGAAGCTCGCGGCGGAGCGCGGCGACGCCGCCTGGAGCACGCTCGTCCGCGAGCACGACGAGGTCGTTCGGGAGCACCTCCGAACGTACCGCGGGCGTGAGATCGACCGCACCGGCGACGGCTTCCTCGCCACCTTCGACGGACCCGCGCGTGCGGTCACCTGCGCGGTTCGCCTGCAGGAGGCGCTGAGCGAGCGCGGGATCAGGATCCGGGCCGGCGTCCACACCGGCGAGGTGGAGCTGGCTGACGAAACGCTGCGCGGGCTCGCGGTGCACATCGGGGCCCGCGTGATGGACGCCGCGCAGGACGGCGGGATCCTCGTCTCGAGCACGGTGCGCGACCTGGTCGTCGGCTCGGGCATCGAGTTCGCCGAGCGCGGGACGCACGAGCTGAAGGGCGTCCCTGGGAGCTGGACGCTCTTCGAAGTGACCGCCGCTCCCTGATCGAACCGGACCGCGCACAAGCGCGAATCAGCGGCGACCCCAAGGCGCCCCGCAACGGCGCCGAACCGAAAGGAGCCGCAAACAATGCGCACGCTCGTACTCGCGATCGTCGGGATCGCGGCTGTCGCAGCGGTGCTCAGCGTCCGATCGCTCGCCCCCGAGGCGGGCCAGGCGTCGAGCCACCGTGAAGCACCGCTGATCGCCGAGGATCCGACGGCCGACAACACGGACCTCTACGCGTACCGGAGCACCGACGCGCCGAACATCGCTCACCGTGATCGCCAACTGGATCCCGGCCGAGGACCCGGCGGCCGGCCCCAACTGGTACCGCTTCTCGGAGCGGGCCCGGTACGCGATCAACATCGACCGGGGCGGCGACGGCAGGGCCGACATCACCTACCGGTTCCGCTTCAAGAACCGCGAGGCCTCGCTGTTCCTCGGCAACACCGTGCAGGACTACGTCGTCACCCGCGTCCAGAACGGGCGCGAGTCGGTGGTCGCTCGCGGCGTCACACCGCCGAACAACATCGGCCCTCGCACGACCCCGAACTACCGGCAGCTCGCCAATGCTGCCGTCACGAATCTCGCGGGCGGCGGGAAGGTCTTCGCCGGTCAGCGGGAGGATGCGTTCTTCGCCGACATCGGGGCGATCTTCGACCTCGTGGCGATCCGCAAGGGCACCGGAAACATGGGCGGCGGGAAGGACTTCTTCGCCAACTACGCGGTGCACGGGATCGCGCTCCAGATCCCGATCTCACAGCTCGACGACTCCGACAAGGTCGTCGGCGTCTGGGCGACGACCGAGCGGCCGCGGATGAAGATCCGCTCGTACCGCAAGAACGGCGTCCGCCGCTACTCGGAGGAGAAGCAGTGGAGCCAGGTCTCGCGCCTGGGCAACCCGCTGATCAACGAAGTCATCATCCCGACCAAGCTCAAGGACAAGTGGAATCGCCTGAGCCCGGCGACGGATGCGCAGTTCCAGCAGTACTACCGCACGCCGATCCTGGCGGCGGTCATCAACCAGCTGTACGGCCTCGGCGTCCCGGAGACGAACCGTGACGACCTGGTCACCGTGCTGCTGACCGGCGTTCCCGGCCTCAACTTCACCGGGCCGAAGCTCGCCGACATGCTCAGAGTCAACCTCTCCATCCCGCCGGCGGCGATGCCGAACAGGCTCGGCGTCTTCGGCGGCGACACGGCCGGCTTCCCGAACGGGCGGCGGCTGGGAGACGACGTCATCGACATCGCCGAGCGCGCGGTGGCCGGAAAGCTCAAGGGCCATCCCGCCGGCGACCTCCTCGGCGACGGTGTGGACGGAAACGACGTCGCGAACCTGGGCGTCTTCCCGTACGAGAACGACCCCCCGAGCGGGTTCGACAACGCAAAGGGCCAGCAGAAGCCGTGAGGCGGGTTCTGCTTGCAGGTGCGGTGGCGGCGATTGCCGCCACCGCACTCCTCGCCGGCGGCGCCGTCAGCAGAGAGGACGACGCTGCCGCTGCCCCCACCACGAGGGAGCTCGTCCGCCTCGGCCTGCGGGAGTTGGACACCGCTCGCCGGACGGGCGAGCCCTCTCGCTACGCCCGCTCGGAGGCCGCACTCGAGCAGGCGCTCGAGCAGGATCCCGCGGAAGTTCAGGCACTTATCGGCCTCGCCTCGCTCGCGAACGCGAGGCACGACTTCCGCGAGGGACTTGCGCTCGCCAGGCGCGCTCAGAGACTGGCTCCGGACACGGCCGTCGTGTACGGCGCGACGGGTGACGCACTCGTCGAGCTCGGCCGGTACCGGGAAGCATTCGAGACGTTCGATCGGCTCGCAGAGCTGAAGCCCGGCATCGCGGCGTACTCCCGCGTGTCGTACGCCCGGGAGCTCCTCGGCCAGACGGAAGGCGCCGTCGAGGCGATGACTTTGGCCGTCGATGCCGCCGGCGGCCGAGGCGAGACGGCGGCATGGGCGCTCACGCAGCTCGGCAAGCTCCACTTCTCCCGAGGGCGGTTGGAACCGGCCGAGGCGGAGTACCGGCGCGCGCTCGCGGCGCTCCCTGGCTACGTGCAGGCGCTCGACGCACTGGCACACATCGAGGCTGCCCGTGGACGATTCCGCAGGGCGATCGAGCTCGAGCGACAGGCCGTCGAGCAGTCGCCGCTGCCGCAGTACGTCGGAACGCTCGGAGACCTCTACCGAGCCGCCGGGCAAGCCGGCCTCGCCAAGGAGCAGTACCGCCTCGTCGGCGCAATCGACCGGCTCTTCGTCGCCAACGGCGTCGAGACCGACCTCGAGCTTGCCCTCTTCAACGTCGACCACGGCGTCGGGCTCCGCGAGTCGCTCGAACGGGCCCGCCGGGCTCAGCAGGCGCGGCCGAGCATCGAGGCCGACGACGTGCTGGCCTGGGCGCTCGTCCGCAACGGCCGCTGCGGAGAAGCCCTTCGCTACTCCCGCCGTGCTTTGCGGCTGGGGACCGTCGACGCCGCCAAGTTCTTCCACCGCGGGATGATCGAGCGCTGCCTCGACCGGCCCGCCGAGGCGCGGCGCTGGTTCCGGCGCGCGCTGCGCACGAATCCCCATTTCTCGCTCCGCTGGGCGCCGATCGCGAGGAGCGCGCTCGCATGAAGCGCCTCCTCCTGCTGATCTTCGCTGCGTTTGCGCTGCTCGCGCCGGCTGCGGCTTCGGCCCACCCGCTCGGCAACTTCACCGTCAACCGCTTCGCCGGGATCGAGCTGTCCGGCAACCGGGTCTACGTGCACTACGCCGTCGATCTCGCCGAGATCCCGACCGTCCAGGAAGGGAAGTCGCTTCGTCAGCCGGATGCTGCCGCACGTCTGGCTCGCGGCCTCGACCTCGTCGTCGACGGGCAACGCCGCAGGCTCGAGGTGCTCGACCGGCAGGTCGAGCGGACGCCTGGAGCGGGCGGTCTCGAGACGCTGCGGCTCGACGCCGTCTACGACGCCGGCCCGAGCGGCAGCCGTCTCACCTTCGAAGACCGGAACTTCGGTCGTCGCCTGGGCTGGAAGGAAGTCGTCGTTCGCGCGGAGGGCGGAGCGCGGATCGTCTCCTCGACAGCACCCGCGCGAAGCATCAGCGACGCGCTCCGGGCCTATCCCCGGAACCTCCTCGCCGATCCGGCGAACACAACGGCTGCCCGCGTCGGGCTTGTCCCGGGCGAGGGCCCGGGAACTCCCCCCCAGCTCGGCTCGGGCAGCCCGCGTGAGAGCGGTGGCGGAGGGTTCGAGTCCCTCGTCGACCAGGAACTGACCCCGGGCATCGTCCTCCTCTCCCTCGTGCTCGCGCTCTTCTGGGGCGCCGCGCACGCGCTCACCCCGGGTCACGGCAAGGCGATCGTGGCCGCCTACCTGGTCGGCACACGCGGGAAGGCCCGCCACGCGTTCGCGCTGGGCGGGATCGTGACCGTGACGCACACCATCGGCGTGTTCGCCCTCGGCATCGTCACGCTCGCGCTCTCCGAGCTGATCGTCCCGGAGGACCTCTACCCCTGGCTGAACCTCATCTCGGCGCTGCTGGTCGTCGGCGTCGGCGTCACGGTGCTCCGGCACCGGATCCTCGGCTGGGTGCACGCGAAGGACGGCCATGCCCACGACCACGACCATGGCCACAGCCACAGCCACAGCCACGGCCACGGTCATCACCACCACCATCACCACGATCGTCGCGGGCTCCTTGCGGTCGGAATCTCAGGCGGGCTGCTTCCGTGCCCGACCGCGCTCGTCGTCCTGCTCGCGGCGATCTCGCTCCACCGGGTCGCCTTCGGCCTCCTGCTGATCGTGGCCTTCAGCCTCGGCCTCGCCGCCGTCATCACCGCAATCGGCCTGCTCGCGATCACCGCGCGGCGGGCCTTCAGCCGGATGAGCTTCGAGGGACGCGTCATCCGCGCGCTGCCGGCGTTCAGCGCGTGCGTGATCGTGTTCCTCGGGCTCGTCATGACCTTCCGGTCGCTACCGACCGTCACGTAGAAAGGAGAAGTCATGTTCGGGCTCGACGACTACCTCGCTTCGTACACCGACGGAGCCGGGATCTGGATCGTCCTCCTGGTCGCTGTCCTCCTCGGCCTCCGCCATGCCACCGACCCGGACCACGTCGCCGCCGTGACCACGCTGGTCGCCGGCTCGCGGGAGCGGACGACACGCCGGGCGGCGGAACTCGGCGCCGCGTGGGGGCTCGGTCACGCCACCACGCTCTTCGCCTTCGGCGTCCCGATCCTGCTCCTGGACAAGTACCTGCCCGAGCGGGTGCAGCAGGCCGCGGAGACGGCGATCGCCTTCGTGATCGTCTACCTCGCCGTCCGACTCCTAGTCCGCTGGCAGCGGGGCGCCTTCCACGTTCACGTCCACGACCACGACGGAGTCAGCCACTCCCATCTCCACGGCCACGATGCCTCGCCGGACCACGCACACGCGCATCCGGTCCGCTCCGCGAAGGGCGCGTTCGGCATCGGGCTCGTCCACGGAATGGGTGGGAGCGCCGGCGTCGGCATCCTGCTCGTGGCGTCGATCGAGTCACAGACCGTCGGCGTGATCGCGCTGGCACTGCTCGCGATCTTCACCGGTGTCTCGATGACGATCCTCACGACAGGGCTCGGAGCCCTCCTCTCGAGTCGCCCGGCCCGGTCCATGTTCGAGACGGTGGTCGCACCGGCATGCGGCATCGCCGGGCTCACCTTCGGGCTCTGGTACGGCGCGGCCGCGTGGGCACTTGCTCCGTACCCGTTCTGAGCCGGTGAACCGTTTGGCTGGGCTGTGCGAATAATGACTCTCATGGCCCAGCCCGAGATCCACGACGAGGCCGCCGCGTACGCACTCGACGCCCTCGATCCGGAGGACCGCTGGACGTACGAGCGGCACCTCGACAGCTGCGACCGATGCCGCGAGGAGGTGGCCGGCTTGCGTGAGATCGCCGGCGAGCTCGCCTACGACACCGACGGCCCGGAGCCCTCGCCGGACCTCCGCGAGCGGATCCTCGAGGCCGCCAGAACGGAGCCCCGCACGGCGACGGTCGTCCCGATGCGCCGGCGCTGGCTCTTCCCGGCGACGGCGGCGGCCGCTGTCGCCGCCGCCTGCGCGGCCGTCGGGCTCGGCCTCTGGGTGAACGCGCTTCGTGAGGCGCAGACACGGGTGGTCGCGATGAACGGCGGCGGCAGCCTCGTCGTCGAGGGCGACCAGGCGACGCTCGTGGCGTGTCTCGACGATCCGCCCGCGGGCAAGGCGTACGAAGCCTGGGTGATCGAGGACGACCAGCCGAGGCCCGCCGGCCTCTTCGCCGGCGGCTGCCGCCACGTCCCTCTCGACGAGTCGGTCGAGCCGGGGAACACCGTCGCAGTCACGCTCGAGGACGCCGGAGGCTCCGACCAGCCGACCAGCGACATCCTGATCAGCGGAAGTGTCTGACTACGCCGTCACGCTCTCCCCCGCTGTCGGCCGTGAGGAGCCCGAGGCCGACGCGGCCCGTGAGCCTTCCGACGAGCAGGTGCTCGAAGCCGTGGGCCGCGGCGACGACGACGCACTCGGCGTGCTGTACGACCGCTTCGGAACGCTCGCCTTCCGCCTCGCGTTCCGGATCCTCCGAGACCGCGCGCTCGCCGAGGATGCCGTCCAGGAAGCCTTCCTCGCCGTCTGGCGCTCGGCCGACGCCTACAAGCGTGAGCGCGCGAAGCCGTCGACCTGGATCCTCACCGTGGTGCACCGGCGAGCCGTCGATCTCGTGCGCCGCGAGCAGATCCGTCGTGGCGAGCCGCTGGAGGCCGCACCCGAGCCGACCTCCGGCCCGGCCGACGAGGACGCGGCGCTCAGGGACCGGCGCGCCGCGGTGCAGGCGGCGCTGACTGCGCTCCCCGGCGAGCAGCGGCAGGCCCTCGAGCTCGCCTACTACGGCGGCCTGACGCAGTCGGAGCTGGCGGAGCGACTCGGCGTCCCGCTCGGGACGGTCAAGAGCCGCATGTTCGCCGGGCTCGGCAGGCTGCGCGAGCTCCTCGAGCCCTAGCAATCGGCCATGTCCTAGTGACAGTCACTGGGACGCGGCCCGAACCGACGTGCTCAGTACGATCACCGCCGTGCTGGCCGTGCCGGACACGCTCAGAGGACGCCACTTCACGCGCGTCGCCGACTTCTCGCGTGACGAGCTCGAGCTCGTTCTCGACGTCGCGGCCCGCATCAAGGACGCACCGCGCGAAGAGCAGCACGTCCTCCCCGGCCGTGCGCTCGGGATGATCTTCCAGAAGCCCTCGACCCGAACACGCGTCTCGTTCGAGGTCGGCATGGCGCAGCTCGGCGGCCACGCGCTGTATCTCCGGTCGGACGACCTCCAGCTCGGCCGCGGCGAGACGATCAAGGACACCGCGACGGTCCTCTCCCGCTACCTCGACGCGATCATGATCCGCACCTTCGCGCAGGCCGACGTCGAGGAGCTGGCCGAGAACGCCTCGATCCCCGTGATCAACGGCCTCACCGACTCCTCCCACCCGTGTCAGGCGCTCGCCGACGTGCTGACGATCCGCGACCGCCTCGGCCGCATCGACGGCCTGCGGGTCGCCTACCTCGGCGACGGGAACAACGTCTGCTCCTCGCTGATGGTCGCCGTCACCCGCCTGGGAGGAAGCGTCGTCGCCGCCACACCGGAGGGCTACGAGCCCGACGAGCGCGCGCTCGCGGTCGCGCGGGAGTCCGGGCCGGTCGACGTGACCAACGATCCGGGCGAGGCGGTGCGCGGCGCCGACGTCCTCTACACGGACGTCTGGACGAGCATGGGGCAGGACGCCGAGCGGGAGCAGCGCCTCCGCGACCTCGACGGCTACGGCATCACCGCAGACCTCGTGCAGCAGGCTGGGGACGCCGCGATCGTCCTCCACTGCCTTCCCGCCCACTACGGCGAGGAGATCACCGAGGAGGTCCTGTACGGCCCGCAATCGGCCGTGTGGGACCAGGCCGAGAACCGCCTGCACGCCCAGAAAGCGCTGCTCGCGCTCGTCGTCCGCTGATGGACGAGGACGAGTTCACCGCGCACGTCCGGGCCGCGCTCGACGACGTCCCGCCCGAGCTCGCCCGAGCGCTGCAGAACATCGCGGTCGTCGTCGAGGACGAGAACCCGGAGGACCCGGATCTGTTCGGCTGGTACGACGGGCTCGGGCCGACAGGCGATCGGGCCGGCGCGCTGCCCGACCGGATCGTCATCTACCGGCTCCCGCTCGTCGAGTCGTTTCACGACCCGGAAGAGCTGCGCCGGGAGATCCGAATCACCGTTCTCCACGAGATCGGCCACTACTTCGGGCTCGACGAAAAGCGGATCGCAGAGCTCGGCTACGGCTGAACCTCAACTCAACATCGCCAGGGAATGGCTCCCTCGCGCCGCTCGTTTTCCTAGATGACATGAAGACGATTCAGGAAATCCGTGGCGAGATCGAGCGCGCCAGCGAGGACCGCGCCGTTCTCCTTCAACGCCTGTCCGCCGGACGGGACGTCGTCCTTGCCGCGGAGCTCAAGGAGCTGGACGAGCGCATCGCCAAGCTCTGGGACGAGCACCGCGAGGCCCGCGTGCGCATTCGCTTCGGCGACCGCAACGAGATCATCCGTCGCGCCCGCCTCGAAGACCGCATCGACAGGGCCGCATAGACCACACCCGAGGCTCTCTCCCCCCGAAAGCTGAAGGGGCGGTCGACCGCCCCTTCAGCTCCGGAAAAGCATCGGAATCCTGGCAATCCCGTTTGCGAATAGGCAAACCTCTACTTGCATCCGGGGTATTTGGCTCAGGTCCGTCCTCAAGCCGCTCGAATGGCTAGTCCGACCTAAACGGCCGCCAAAACATACTGAGGGCAGCGCGGGCGGCTTCTCCGACCGTGCTCAAAAGAGGAGTGAACGGACTGCAGCCCCGTACCTGCGCCATCCTGATCGTGGCCGTCTCGGCCGCGCTCCTGCTCGGGTTCGGAGGGAGCGCGCGAGGTGCGGCGGCCGACCCGTGCGCCGGCGCCACGAATCCCGTCGTCTGCGAGAACGCCAGGCCGGGGAACCCGAAGAGCGAGTGGGACACCGCAGGCGGCGGCGACCCGTCGATCCAGGGGTTCACCACAGAGTTCAGCGTCAACGACGGCGAAGAAGTCGCCTTCAAGATCAAGACCGACGCCGTCGACTACCGCATCGACATCTACCGCATGGGGTACTACGGCGGGAACGGGGCGCGCAAGGTGGCGTCCATCTCGCCGTCGACGCCGCCGCCGCAGATTCAGCCGGCGTGCCTGAACAACGCCTCGACCGGGCTCGTGGATTGCGGAAACTGGGCCGAGTCCGCGCGGTGGCCGGTGCCGTCGGGCGCCGTGTCGGGGATCTACTTCGCGCATCTCGTCCGGACCGACACCGGCGGGGACAGCCACGTCTTCTTCGTCGTCCGCGACGACGACGGCGGCTCCGATCTGCTCTTCCAGACCTCTGACACGACCTGGCAGGCGTACAACCGCTACGGCGGGAACAGCCTCTACGTCGGCTCTCCGGCAGGGCGCGCCTACAAGGTCAGCTACAACCGGCCGTTCACGACCCGGGGGTACGCGAGCCCCTCCTTCGTGTGGGAGGACGAGTACCCGATGGTGCGCTGGCTCGAGCGCAACGGCTACGACGTCAGCTACTTCAGTGGGATCGACACCGAGCGCCGCGGCACGGAGCTGCTGGAGCACAGGTCGTTCCTCTCCGTCGGCCACGACGAGTACTGGTCCGGCGGGCAGCGGACGAACGTCGAGAACGCCCGCGGAGCAGGCGTCAACCTCGCCTTCTTCAGCTCCAACGAGATCTTCTGGAAGACCCGCTGGGAGAGCTCGGTCGACGGCACGGGGACGCCGCACCGGACGCTCGTCTCGTACAAGGAAACGCACGCCAACGCGAAGATCGATCCCACGCCGGCCTGGACGGGAACCTGGCGCGACGCGCGCTTCAGCCCACCCGCCGACGGCGCCCGGCCGGAGAACGCACTCACGGGCCAGCTGTTCACGGTCAACGCCTACCGCAACGATCCCATGCGCGTGCCGGCCGAGTACGGGTCGCTTCGGCTCTGGCGGAACACATCCGTCGCCTCGCTCCTACCCGGACAGGTCGCGACGTTCGCGAACGGGATTGTCGGCCACGAGTCCGACGAGGACGTCGACAACGGCCACCGGCCGCCTGGCCTCTACCGGCTCTCCGAGACGACCATCGACGTGGACAAGCACCTGATCGACGCAGGCAACACGTACGTGCCCGGCACAGCGACGCACTCGCTGACCATGTACCGGCACGCGAGCGGCGCCCTCGTCTTCGGCGCCGGCACGTCCCAGTGGTCCTGGGCGCTCGACGGCGAGCACGACTACAACTCGGGCGCCGTCGACATGGCGCCCGACCAGCGGATCCAGCAGGCGACTGTCAACCTTTTCGCCGACATGGGCGCCCAGCCCTCGACGCGCCAGGGCGACCTTGTCGCCGCCACGGCCTCGACGGACTCCACCCGGCCCCAGACCACGATCACCTCGCCCGCTCCTGGCACCGAGGTCCACGCCGGAGAGACGCTCGTCGTCAGCGGCAATGCCTCGGACAGCGGAGGCGGCGTCGTTGCCGGCGTAGAGGTCTCCGTGGACGGCGGCGCCACCTGGCATCCCGCGAACGGCAGGACGAGCTGGAGCTACACCTGGACGGTCTCCGGCTTCGGCAACATCCAGGTCCTTTCCCGCGCCGTCGACGACAGCGGGAATCTCGAGGTCTCGGGCGCCGGCGTCACCGTCTCCATCAGCTGCCCGTGCAGCATCTGGAACTCGTCCGTCGTGCCGGCGGTAACGTCGACCACGGACACGAAGGCCGTGAACCTCGGCGTCAAGTTCCGGCCGGACGTCAACGGCTACGTCACCGGCGTCCGCTATTACCGCGGGCCGGCGAACGGCGGCACGCACGTCGGAAGCCTCTGGACCGCGGGCGGAGCGCTCCTCGCGCGGGCCACGTTCTCCGGCGAGACGGCGAACGGCTGGCAGGAGGTCTCCTTCGACAGCCCGGTGGCGGTCACGGCCGGCACGACGTACGTCGCGTCCTACTTCGCGCCCGTCGGCGGCTACTCGCTCAACGCGTTCCACTTCTCGTTCTTCGACGTCCACAACCCGCCGCTACGCGCACTCGCGGACGGAGTCGAGGGCGGCAACGGCGTCTTCACGTACGCCTCGTCGAGCAGCTTCCCGAACCAGAGCAACAAGCAGAGCAACTACTGGGTCGACCTCAGCTTCGACCCGATCCTGCGGCCGGACACCAAGCCACCGACGGTCACCGCGGCCGCGCCGGCGGACGGCGCCGCGTCGGTCGACAACCGCACCGACGTCACGGTGACGTTCAGCGAGGCGATGGACAGCGCGACGATCGGGCCCGCGACACTCAGGCTCGCGGATGGTCTCGGCAACCCGGTGGCCGCCACCGTCTCCTACGACGCCGTCGCACGCACGGCGACGCTCACCCCGACCGTGTCGCTCGCCTATTCCTCGCCCTACACGGCAACTCTGCTGGGCGGCGCTGCGGGCGTGAAGGACGCGGCCGGAAATCCGCTCGCGGCCGATCGGGTCTGGAGCTTCACCACGCTTCCGCCGCCGACCTGCCCGTGCACGATCTGGAACGCCTCCGACCAGCCGAGCGTCGCCTCGAGCAGCGACCCGAAGTCGGTCGAGGTCGGCGTCAAGTTCCGCGCGGACGTGGCCGGCTACGTGACCGGCGTCCGGTTCTACAAGGGCAACAAGAACACGGGCACGCACGTCGGCAGCCTCTGGTCGGCCACCGGCACCCGGCTCGCACGCGCGACGTTCACCGGCGAGACGGCGACGGGCTGGCAGGAAGTCGTCTTCGACGCACCGGTCGCCGTAACCGCTGACACGACCTACGTCGCCTCCTACTTCACACCCACCGGCGGGTACAGCGTGGACACCGGCTACTTCGCGTCCGCTCACGTTCAGGCGCCGCTGCGCGCGCTGCGCGACGGCGTCTCCGGCGGGAACGGAGTCTTCCTCTATACAAGCGCGAGCGCCTTCCCGAACCAGACCAGCCAGGCGAGCAGCTACTGGGTCGACGTCGTCTTCGACACTGAGCTGCGGGCCGACGTCACGGCGCCGCGGGTAGCAGAGACTTCCCCCGCGGCGGGCTCCACCGGCGCCGATCACCGGGGCTCCGTGACGGCGAGCTTCTCCGAGGCGATGAACGCCTCGACCATCACCGGCGCCACGTTCGAGCTCCGTGACCCGACGGGGACGCTCATTCCCGGCACGGTCACGTACGACGCGACCGGACGAAAGGCGACGCTGAAACCGTCCGTCGACCTGACCTACGGCACCGTCTACACGGGGACTGTGAAGGGCGGGCCGACAGGCGCGGCCGACACTGCAGGCAACGCGCTCGCCGCCGACTACACGTGGACGTTCACGACGTCGCAGCCGCGAGCCTGCCCGTGCAGTCTCTGGAGTGACTCGACCCGGCCGACCACCGCCTCGAGCTCGGACAACAAGGCGGTCGAGGTGGGTGTCAAGTTCCGCTCCGACTCCAGCGGCTTCATCACGGCGGTCCGCTTCTACAAGGGCGCGACGACGAACGGCGGAACGCACGTCGGGAACATCTGGACCGACACCGGAACGCTGCTCGGCCGCGCGACCTTCGGCCCAGAGACGGCCTCGGGCTGGCAGACCGCGTACTTCGACACCCCGGTCGCGATCAATGCGGACACGACCTATGTCGCCTCGTACTTCGCGCCGCTCGGTCGCTACTCCCTCGACACCGACTACTTCGTGGCGCCGTTCAGCAACGCGCCGCTGCGCGCGCCGTCCGGGACGAACGGCGTCTTCAGCTACGGCGCGACGACGCGGTTCCCGACCTCGTCGAACCGCTCCAGCAACTACTGGGTCGACGTCGTCTTCGAGCGGGCGCAGATCCTCTCGACAGCGCCCGGCACGGCGGTGCAGCCCGGCTCCTCCGCGCCGGTCGCGACGGGAGCGGGCAGCGCGATCAGCCTCGACTTCGGCATCAACCCGACCGTGAACACGTTCGGGGACGTCTTCACCGTCACGAACATCAGCCCGGACCCGCAGACGCTGACCCTTTCGGCCGCGAGCGTGCACCAGCTCGACGCCGCGATGTTCGCGGAGACCGGGACGAGCTCGGCGACGCTCCAGCCGGGCGGCTCGACCACCGTCTCCGTCCGGACCTCCGAGCAGGCCGCGGGACGTGGCTCCGGGCGCGTCGAGATCACGGTTGCCGGTCTCGAGGGCCCGGTCCGTAGCTTCCCGGTCACCGTCGAGACGGCGCCGGCTGCAGTCTCCGGGCTGACCGCCCGAGCGGCACGCGCCGGACGGATCGACCTCGCCTGGCCTGCGTCCGCGACGACCGAGAACCTCCTCGGCTACAACCTCTACCGCTCGAGCGGCGGTGGCTTCGCGAAGGTCAACGCCGGGCCGCTCACCTCCCCGGCCTACGCCGACACGGCCACGAGCGACAGCACCTCGTACACCTACTTCGTCCGCGCCGTCGGCACGGGCACGACGGTGCCTGAGAGCCTCGACGGCCCGCAGTCGAGTGCGCAAGCCGACGCGACCGTCCCGACGGCCGGCTCGCCGCTCCCGGCGCCTGGCTCGAGCGACGTCGAGACCAACACGCCGCTCACGGTCTCGTTCAGCGAGGCGATGGATCCCGCGAGCCTCGCGTCCGGCTTCCAGCTCCGCGACGACGACGGCGACCCGGTCGCAGCGACGGTCGCGTACGACCCGGAGACCGGCGCCGCCACCCTGGCGCCGGAAGCGCCGCTCGCGAACTGGCGCATCTACTACGCGACGACCAAGGGCGGCACCGGCGGCATCACCGATCTCGCCGGGAACCCAATCTCGTTCGACTACACCTGGACCTTCTCGACGCGGACGCCGTTCCTCGTCGAGCCTGGGCCGGCGGTCCAGGACGGGACGTCGACGCCGATCGCGCAGGTCGGGCCCGACGGGCTGCACCTGGACTTCGGGCTTGTGCACGAGGCGCAGGAGTTCGACGGCATCCTCCGGATCACGAACGTGTCGTCGGCCGAGCAGGACGCACGCTTCACGCTCGAGAGCCTGGACCAGGTCAACTGGGCGCACTTCGACAGTTCGGGCGGCTCTGGCGTGACTCTCGCACCGGGCCAGTCGACGCTGCTGAACATCGAGACCTCCTCGCTCGTCGCCGGGTACGGCGCCGGCGCGCTCCGACTCGAGCTCCAGGCCGGGAGCGGTCTCCACGAGGACTACGCAACCACGATCGCGGCGGCGCCCCAGGCGCCCGACACGCTGACCGGCGTGGCGCGCGCGGCGGGTGCGGTCGGCCTCACTTGGACACCCTCGGAGACCACGACCAACGTCCTTGGCTACGACGTCTACCGGGCGATCGAGGACGGCCCGTACACCAAGCTGAACCTCCTCCCGCTTGCCGGCACCGCCTACGACGACACCTCGACCGTGCACGGCACGAGCTACCTGTACGTGGTGCGGACCGTGTCGACCGGTGTCCCGCCGCTCTCGAGCGTCAACAGCCCGATCGAGGGCGTGGTCGCGGACGCCAGGCCGTCGTCGATCCAGTCGGTCGTGCCCGCGGCCGGCGCCACAGGCGTGGCGCCGAACACCACGGTACGCGCGACGTTCGACGAGCCGATGAATGCCTCGACGATCAACACGAGCACCTTCCAGCTGCGCAATCCCAGCGGCGGGCTGGTCGGAGCGACGGTCGCCTACAACGCGACGACGCGGGTCGCGACGCTGACCCCGAGCGCCAACCTGACCGCAGCCGGCTCGTACCAGGCGACGGTGAAGGGCGGCCCCTCGGGCGTCGCGGACGTCGTGGGCAACCGGAACCCGTCCGACTACACGTGGTCGTTCACGACCCGGCTCCCGTACTCGATCGCGCCCGGCACCGCCGTCCAGCCCGGCACGTCCACGAGGATCGCCACCGGCGACGCGAACACGCTGCAACTCAACTTCGGCCTCGTGCCCTCGGCCCGGACGATTACGAGCGTCTTCACGGTCACGAACACGAGCGGAGCCTCGCTGCCGATCAGCATCGCGCCGATCGCCGTCGGGCAGATCTCGTCGATCCGCTTCGCCTCGTCGGGCAACTCCTCGGCGACGCTCGGCAACGGCTCCTCGACGAGCGTCACCGTCGTGACCTCGTCGACGGTCGCCGGCTACGGCTCGGGATCGATCCAGCTGACGACGACAGGGGCAAGCGCGATGACGCGGTCGTACCCGGCGCAGATCAGGGAAGCGCCCCAGGCGCCGACCGGCGTGACCGCCGCCGCTCGCGCCGCCGGAGCGATCGCGGTCTCGTGGACCGCCTCGACGTCCACGACCAACCTGGCCGGCTACGACGTCTACCGGTCGAACGGCGGCGGCACCTACGCGAAGCGGAACTCGGCGCCGGTCGTCGGAACCGCCTACACCGACACCGGGACGACCAACGGGACCGCATACACCTACCGCTTGCGCGCGCTCTCCACCGGCTCGCCGGCGCTGCAGAGTCTCGACAGTACGACCGCGACGGCGACCGCCGACAGCGCCGCGCCGGCCCAGCCGAGCTCGGTCACTCTGGCCAACGGCGGCGGCTCGGGCAATGCGTACATCAACCTCGCGAACCGGGCGAGCATCTCCGTGGGCGTCGGTGTCCCGGGCTCCGCGCTCGCATCGGACACGCTCACCGTCACGCTCACCAGCGGCTCGCAGTCGGTGACGAAGACCTCGCCGTCGCGAAACGGCTCAGGGACCGTCACCGTGACCGGCATCAACGCGACGTCGCTCCCGGACGGAACCGTCACGATCTCCGTCACCGCCCGCGACGTCGCGGGGAACGTCTCCGCGGCCCGCACGCGGACGAACACCAAGGACACGGTCGCCCCCGGCGTCCCGACGGCGAGCTACGTCGACCGGACGAGCCCCACCGCGGACCAGATCACCGGCACCGCGGCGGCCGGCTCGACTGTGCGAGCCACGCGCACCGCGCCCTCGACGGCAGGCCCGTACTCGACCACCGCGAACTCGAGTGGCGCGTACACGGTGACGGTCGCCGCCGCCCGAAACGTCACGGTCACCTACACGGTCAACGCGACCGACGCGGCCGGGAACACGGGCGCGAACCGTACGCTCACTTTCGCGACGCGGAACTAGAACAGCGGAGGGGGCGCTCTCGGCGCCCCCTCTAGCTGTCAGATCAGTCGTCGGTCAGTCGTCCGCGTGCTCTCCGATGGTGACCGCCCGCAGTGCGTCCACGATGCCGTGGCCGTACACGCCGTTGTAGACCGGCGTGCCCTCACACCACGTCGTGTAGGCGGCGGAGCGCCCCTTGTGGGTGTAGGTGAATGGATTCGGCGTCATGCACGGGGTGTCCGTGGCGGAAGCCTCGAGGTAGGCCTGCGTGAAGAGCGGGTGCAGCGAGATCCCGCTCCAGCGCCGCTCGCCGTACTCCGAGATGATCAGCGCGGCCACGCCCGTCACGTGCGGAGCGGCCATCGACGTGCCCTGGATCCATTGGTAGTAGGCGCACTTCGAGCCCTTGCAGCTCTTGACGACGAAGCCGTTCGTCGGGTTGCCGTTCGCGTCGATGTCGCCGGCCTCGCGGCCGACGGCCTCGGGATACGCAGCCAGGATCAGGTTCGGGATCGAGGCGGCGGTCCGCTCCGCAGGGGTCATCGACAGGTTCCACGGCTCGTCTCGCGACCAGCCGCCCGGCGCGGCGACGTCGATCTCGCCGTACCCGTAGTTCGAGTAGTCGGCCTTGATCTTGCTCGGCCCGACCGAGGAGACGCTGATGACGTTGTTGCCCTCCGTCGGCAGGTCGAGGCAGCTGTTGTTCACGTTGCGCGGATGGGCCTTGTGCAACGGGAAGTTCGGGCTCTGCGTGTCCACCTGATTCGGATTGGCCAGGTCGGTCAGGCTGTTGCCCGCCGCTCCGACCAGGGTCACTCCGTGCAGGTGTGCGTAGTCGAGCGCACGCTGCGCGGCTTCGATGATCGCGACCTGGTCGGCCGTCTCGGCCGGCGAGTCTCCGGCGAGGCCGCGGCAGTTGTAGAGCCACGGGTCGATGAAGTAGCTCATGTTGACCACGTCGATCCCGTGGTCACCCGCGTACGTCAGGGCGTCGACGCTCGGCTGCAGGAAGAAGAAGCCGGAGTCCTGCCCCGCGCGAAGGTTCACGAGCGTGACGTCGGGGGCGACACCCGCCATCCCGATGCCGTTGATCGGCGATCCGACCGTGCTGGCGACGTGGGTCCCGTGGGAGTTCTCGTCCACGTCGTTCGCGTCGTTGCACGACTGGTCCGGCTCTTCGGTGCACGGCCCGTCGATCTCCTCGGTCGGCGAGAGCGGGTCGAACGGGATGTCCACGGTGAAGTTCCGGCTCAGCTTGCGGCTGAAGTTCTCGGCGATGTCCGGGTGCTTCCCGTCGACGCCCGTGTCGATGATCCCGACGAGCACGCGCCGGTCGCCCTGTTCCTTCCGGTACGAGCCGTCAACGGTCGCATGGATCATCCGCATGTCCCACTGGTGCGGGGCGAGCGGCTCCGCGCGGATGCCGTGGTGCTGGAAGCTGTACCCGCGTGACGCGCGCCGGTTTGCCTTCATGCCCCTTGCTGCCTTGCGGGCCGAGCGCAGGAACTCCTCGGCGAACCGCGGTTGAGCCTTCTTGGTCTTGCCCGGGCCGGCCCGCCCGATCACGCGATCGCGCGCGATCCCCTGGACGATCCGGGAGCTCGAGAGCGTCGACCTGAACTCGGGATTCGACGAGAACACCGTCGCCACCCCGATCCGGTCGTTCGCCCTGAGCACACGGCCCTTCGCAGCCGCGACCGTGGCCTTGAGCTCCTTGGTCGCGCTCGGGCTGTAGACGACGATGTAACGCTGCGGTCGCGCATCGGCGCCGGCCTGTGTACCGACGGCCAGAAGCGCGACGACCGCGGCAGCCGCAAGCGCGACGACCGCGAAGCGTGTCTTTCGCATCCGGGTCTCCCTCCCCTGATTGATTCCCCCCGCAGACACTGAAACCGGCGGGAGGCCGCGGGTTTTCTACGAAACGGGCAGAGGAAAGTCAATGGACGTTCGTCTATCTCGTGGATGCTCCAAGGGGCGGCTCGACGCGAAGCCGCGACCGCACGGCTCCTACCCGCCGCGAGTGGCGCTAACGTACAACCCCCGGTGAGCGGCCGTTTCGCCCTGATTCAGCGCGTAGCGACGTCGATCAGCTCTTCGTCGCGCTCGACTTCATGACCAGCCTGACCGTGTCGCGCGAAAGCACATCCGTCAGTCCCGAGCTTGCGCTCGTCGACCCTGGGCTGGGCGAGTGGGCTCGCGAGCGTCTCCCCGACCCGCCGGACGCACTCGCGGCGCTCGCAGCCGCTCGAGCAGGGCCCCCGTCCACACCCGCGACAAGCGCGCGCCGCCCGCGGCGATTGCGGAGCCGCGTCATGACCTGGGCCGGGATGTTGGTCGTCCTCGCCGGCACGGCATTCCTCGTCGGGAGCCGGACCGACAACGAGACGCCGACGGCTGCTCCACTCCCGGCGAACGTGGCGCCGCAGCCGCCGGCCGCAGCGCGCGGGACCTCGGGAGGCACGAACGAGCCGCCGGCCCGAACGCGTTCGCCCTCGACCGGAGCAGCAGCCGGCGCACGGCGCTTCGCCTGGCCGCCGGTCGCGAACGCAACCGCCTACCACGTTGAGCTCTTCAGGGGCTCGGCCCTCGTCTTCCGCAACGACACGAAGAAGCCGGAGATCCTGATTCGCAGTCGTTGGCGTTTCGCCGGCCGCCTCCGCAGGCTCGAGGCAGGCGCGTATCGCTGGTACGTCTGGCCCGTGGTCGGTGGACAGCGCACGGCCAAGGCGATCGTTCAGGCGAAGCTCGTGGTGCCCCGCTAGAAGCGCGAATACGCTTCAGAAGTCGTATTTCTTGAGAATTCGTCGCTTATTGCGAGCACTTCGGCTCGTTGAGCCGACGTCCGTCTTCCCGCCCCGTTAGCATCGCGCGCTTCCTATCGCTCGTCCAGCACGCGACCACGTCATCCACGAATCGGGGGGATAAGCGTGATCCGTAAACGGAGCTGCCTGCATCCGATGCAGGAAAGACGTTCACATCTGCGGGGGTCACGGAGGAACAAGCGGCCGGCCGGCAAAGCGGGTGCCGTGTCCGCTCCCCGGATGGCACTCACGAGGGCCTCCGTCGTCGTGCTCACCCTCGCCTTCCTGCTCGCCGGAGCCGCGGGCGGGGCAAGTGCCCGGAGTGCCCGCGTCGACAAGAACCTCCCGACCACGCCGACCAATGTCCGCGTGTCATCGGCGACGAGCTCTGCGGTCACTCTCGGCTGGGACGCTTCACGTGACAACGTCGGAGTCCGGAGCTACAGCGTCTCCCTGGACGGCAATGTCGTGGCACGGCCGGCCCAGCCCGGGGCCACGATCTCGCAGCTCGCGTGCGGCCGCGCGTACACGCTCGGAATCGTTGCCGACGACGCGGCGGACAACCGCTCGCCGGAAGCCTGGGCGACCGTGGCCACAGCTGCCTGCGCGGACCTGCAGTCACCAACCGCGCCGACCGGCTTCCGGAAACAGGCCGCAACGCAGAACGACGTGGTGCTGGCGTGGGATTCCTCGAAGGACAACATCGGCGTCGTCGGCTACGGCGTCTATCGGAACGGGCTCCTGGAGGCATCGACAGCCGCACCGACGGTCTCGCTGACCGGCTTCGTGTGCGGATCGGTGTCCGAGGTCGCGTTCGACTCCGTGGACGCCGCGGGCAACCGCTCACAACGCACCTCGACGTGGGTCGAGACCGCCGCCTGCAGTGACAAGCAGCCTCCTGCGAGACCGACTCTGTCGCTCGGCACCGCGACGGGGACGACCCTGGTCCTCAACTGGCAAACGGGCGTGGACGACGTCGGCGCCGATCACTACAACGTGTTCCTGAACGGTGCGAAGGTCGGGGAGACGACCGGGCTCACCTGGACGTACGACTCCCTCGCCTGCAACACGGACTACGCCCTCGGCCTCGAGGTGGAAGACGCAGCCGGCAACGCGTCATTGCTGGCGGAGGGGACGTTGACCTCTGCCCGCACGAGCGCCTGCCCCGCACCGCCGGCCGGCGATACGACGGCTCCTTCGCAGCCCGGCGGCCTCACAGTTGCAGCGGCGACGCCTACGAGCGTGACACTCGCGTGGACAGCTTCGACCGACGACGTCGGAGTCGCAGGCTACGGCGTGTACGTCAACGGCGAGAGCGCGCAGACCGAGACGCAGACGGACGCGACAGTGTCCGGGTTGGCGTGCGGGACCGCCTACACGCTTGCGGTGGACGCCTTTGACCCGGTCCGGAACCGCTCGACCGGCGCTTCCCTGGTCGGAACGACGGCGCCGTGCGCGGACACCCAGGCGCCGTCGGCGCCGGCGGACGTGGCAGTGATCTCGCGCACCGCGACCAGCATCGCACTGTCCTGGTCGGCAGCGTCCGACACCGTCGGGTACGGGCTGTACCAGGGCGCTACCCATGCCGGGACGACCGCGGTGACGACAGGCATCTTCTCGAACCTGGCCTGCGGAAGCCCGTTCACCCTGGCCGTCGACTCCTACGACGCCGCCGGAAACCGCTCGGGCAGGTCGACCATCGCGTCTTCGACGACCGCCTGCCCGGACACGACTCCACCGGCGGCGCCAACCGGCCTGTCGACCTCGAACGTCACCGATACGAGTCTGACGCTGGGGTGGAACGCCTCGACGGACAACGTCGGCGTGACCGGGTACGACGTCTACAGCAACGCAGCGAAGATCGGTTCGGTCGCCGGAACCTCCTCGAGCCAGACCGGCCTTGACTGCGGTACCTCATATGCCCTCACCGTCGTCTCGTACGACGCCGCCGGCAATCGCTCGTCGCAGGCGCAGCTGACAGCTCCTACGGCCGCCTGCGCGACCGCGGCTCAGGCTGTCACGCGACCTACGGTTCGGCCGGGCCAGTCGTGGAGCGCGGCCTGTGAGGCGGCCTCGCCCGGCGACGTGATCCCCGTCGCGGCCGGGAACCACCCGTCGCAATCGATCTCGTGCAAGAAGGCGGCGCCCGGCGTGACCCTCCAGGCCGAAGGCCGCGTCGTCGTCGGCAACTCGGGAGCGTCCGAAAACTGCCTGGGCGTCACGGGGAGCTACGTCACGGTCGTCGGTGTCGAGACGCCGTACTACGGGACGAACCGCCAGTGCGGCGTCTCGGTCGGACGCGGGGGCGCCCACCACGTCACGCTGAGGAACGTGGACGCAGGCCACTTCTGGATCGCCGGGGACGACGTCTCACTCCTCGGCGGCGACTACGGGCCGACACTCGACAAGGTCTCCAAGTTCAGCGACCGCACCTGCTCGGCGACCAACGGTTCCTGCATGCCGAAGCGACCGCTGATCGACGGCGCCTACATCCACGACCATCGCCGGAACACCCAGCACATGGAGTGCCTCGCCTTCTACGGCGGCACCGACGCGATCATCCGCAACAGCCGCTTTCACAACTGCTCCGTGTTTCACATCTTCATTTCCCTCAGTCAGGCGGTCGACTTCTCGAACATTCTGATCGAGAACAACCGTTTCTCCTGCGCCGAGCAGGCGGTCTCGAACGCGGTCAAGTTCTCCAACCACGGCTTCCGCTACTCGAACGCGGTCATGCGGAACAACCGGTTCGACTGCCAGGAGACCATGGTCGCCTCGTCGACTCCGAGCCAGCTCCTCTACGAGGGGAACACCGGCGGCGGCCTGCACCTGAACAGCGGCGGGGCGAGGTCGATTGGAACGCACACCCAGGGCCAGACGACGGTCACCGTGCGCAGTGGCGGAACGCCTCCGCCGCCGCCGCCACCACCGCCACCACCGCCGCCGCCACCGCCACCGCCACCACCGCCACCGCCACCGCCGCCACCGCCACCGCCACCACCACCTCCGCCTCCGGTGAACGCGGCGCCGACGGCGTGCTACACCCGAACGCCGAGCCCGAGCCGCGCAGGTGAGAACGTCACCTTCGATGCCTCGTGCTCAGTCGACCCGGACGGCGATTCCCTCACCTACACATGGGACATCGCGCCGGGTGGTGACGGCATCTACGAGCGCTCGGGTGTCACGACCGTCTACGCATACCGGGGACCGGGTACCAAGATCGCCCGGCTGCGTGTCAACGACGGACACGGCCACATCGTGACGCTGGCGAGGACGTTCACGATCAATCCCTAGCGCCGAAGCGCTTGAAGCCGTCCTCCTCGAGGAGGACGGCTTCAGCGCCTCTACACTGTTTCGGTACCTCGGGGCGTTAGCTCAGCTGGGAGAGCGCCGGCTTTGCAAGCCGGAGGTCGCCGGTTCGATCCCGGCACGCTCCACCTGACAAGGCCCCGGAAACGGGGCCTTTCTGTTTCCCGATCCGACGACGTGGGTGACGTCGGAAGAGCGGAAATAGCAACGCCGTAGCAACATCCACGGCTGACGCTTGAGGACCGCCTGGTTCCGGCCTCTGGCGCGGTCTCACCAGGTCAGAGCGGCGTCCAGCACCGGGTCGCGGCCGGCGAGGAAGTCGGCCGCGGACGGCTCGACGTACACGTCCGGCTCGACCGCGAGCCGCGGATCGTCCGGGCCGCCGAACTCGTGGTAGCGGGTCGCGACGCGCACGTTCCAGCCGCTGTGCGGCAGCGTCACGATTGCTGAGTCGCCGTACTGGTTCGGCGCGCCGCCCGTCGGCTCGCCCACGAAGATCGCCTCCGTGCGGCGGCGAAGGTCGGCCGCGAGACTGCCGGCGGCCGAGAACGTGTGCCGGCCCGCGAGCACGAGCAGCCGGCCGCGCCGGTTCAGCGGCTCGGAGCGGAGCAAGCCGAGTAGCTCGCCGTACTGCGTGTTATCGCCGCCGCCGTTCAGCCGCAGATCGAGCACGAGACGTCGGAAGCCGGGTTCGGCGACGAGGTCGCGGAGGCGGCCGGCGAAGTCGGGGTAGAAATACGTGCGGTTGTACGCGGCGACGACATTTCCGTCGCCGGTCCGGTCGATCCACCAGTCGCGATCGCTTCGCGCCGCGTAGCGCAGCTCCGGCCGCGCCGGCAACGGCCGTGCCACCCGCTGCCTCCACTCGCTCACCGGCATCGGCGCGAGCGTCGCCTCGGTCCCGTCGGCGAACGCGACCTGCTGCCGGCCGGCGGCTGCAAGCCCGAGGCCGCCGAGCACCTCGCGCACGAGCACGGCCTCGGCCAGGCGCGCCCGCAGCGTCCACTCGTTGTCGCGACCGACCAGCGGGCGCACCGCCTCGACGACCAGCTCCACCGGGACGTGTCCGATACCGGCGAGCCGCTTGCCCACGAGCCCCGTGTCGGCCAGCGAGTCGACGACGTAGAGACCGTCGGCGAAGTCATAGAGCTGGAGTGGCACGACGTGGAGCGGGCGGCGGTGGTCGGCGAGCGGGTCGAGGCCGGTATGCCCGTCGCGATCGCCGGGCAACACCGTCAGCCGCATCAGCTCGACGAGCTGGCCGTCGGGCTCGAGCCCGTCGAAGCTGGCAGCCAGCCGCTCGACCGCGTCGGCCCACTCCAACGGCAACAGGTCGTGCCACGGGTTCGGGTGAAGCCGTTCCAGCTCGCGCGCCAGCAGGCGGACGTCACTGCCCACGCCCGCATCCTGCCGCAAGGGCGCAAGAGCCTGTCGCTACGCCGATGTGCCAGAAACCTTCTAACCATGCGGCACCTGACACCGGCTGATCCACAGCGCAAGCCGGAGATCGCCGGTTCGATCCCGGCACGCTCCACCTTCAATTACTGGGGTTTTCGCCGCCCCTGACCAAGTCAGGCGGCGGCGGAGACTCCGTGTCAACGGACGGGTCGAAACGCGGAATTTGCTCGGACCGATGGCCGACCCAGGCCCTACTGTTCCCGCGTGGCTACAAGTCTCGCGCTCGTAGCGGCGTTCCTCTTCGCGCTGGCAGCGACGCTCCAGCAGAAGGGGGCGTTGAACCTCCCGACGATCTCGCTGGCCGACCCGATGTCGCTCGTGCGCCTCGCGGGCCAGACGACGTGGCTGATCGGCACGCTCGCGCTGTTCACGGGTTACCTGTTCCAGGCCGGCGCGCTCGACCGCGGCCGTCTGTCCATCATCCAGCCGCTGCTCGTCACGACAGTCGTGTTCGCGCTGCCGCTCGGCTATTTCATGACGAGGCAGCACGTGGGTCGTCGGGAGGTTCTCGGCGCGGTCGCCATCATCATCGGGCTCGGCTTGTTCGTGGTCTTCGGCGACCCGGCCGGGGGTAAGGAGAACGCGCCCAACTCCGAGTGGGCGATCGCGATCGGCCTGCTCTCGGTGCTCTCCGTCCTCATGCTCGTCTTCGGTAGCGGCGGCTCACTGTCGATGAAGGCGGCCGTGTACGGCACAGTCGCGGGAGTCCTCTTCGGGCTCTCGTCTGCGCTGACGAAGCCCACGCTCGACTACCTCCACGAGAGCGTCGGGACGATGCTCTCCCATTGGGAGTGCTACGCACTCGCGGTTGCCGGCGTGCTCGGGTTCGTGCTGCAGCAGGTGTCACTCGGAACGGGTCGTCTCGCGCCCTCCGTCGCCACGGTCTCGGTCGCCAACCCCCTCGTCGGGATCGGAATCGGGATCCTCCTGTTCGACGAGCGTCTCAGCCGCCCGGGCTGGCATGTCCTGGTCGCAGTGGTCGGCCTCGGCGTGGCGCTCGTCGGCGCAGTTGTGATCTCGCTCGCACGTGGGGCCACCAGTGAACTGGAAGCCGCCGCGGACGCGCCGGACCAGTCTGTCGCCACGGCGTAGCTGATGACCAAGGGCGGGGCGCCCTCAGCGCCCACCAGCTGTCGGGTCTGCCATAGTCCCCGGCCATGTGTTGCCTGGCGCTGACGGCGGGTCTGATTGGGCCTCGTCTCGCTCTTGTCGTCTGGTGGATTTTCGGCGACCGCGTCGAGCTGGCATTCGACTCCTGGATCTGGCCGCTGCTGGGCCTTCTCGTCCTGCCGTGGACGACGCTCGCCTACCTGCTCGTCTGGTCGCCGATCGTCGGCGTCGACGGGGGTGAATGGATCGTCGTCGCCATCGGGTTCGCAGGCGACCTGCTGACGTATTCGAGCCGTGCCGCGGCCTCCCGCTATCAGGCGTCACGCGGCTACTAACCCCGTCGCCTAGCCACCCACACATCGTTACGCGACCGGCAATGCCGCAACGACGACGCCGGGAAGCCACGCTCGCACCTCGGCGGCGACCGCCTCGAGGTCCGTCTTGAGGCCGTGGTTGCCGGGCACTTTCGCCACCCGGCGAGACGGGCCGGAGGGCGGCATCCCGAACGGATCGCTCTCCCCCTGGACGATGAGCGTCGGCAGTTTCACTGCGTCGAGCTCGGCCAGACGGCTCTGCCTCGGCTTGCCCGCGCGGGCAGGCGGCTCGAGTGGGAACGCGAGGCAGAGCACCGCGACGGCGCCTGTCGCCTCCGCGGTGCGGCAGGCGACGCGCGCGCCCAGCGAGCGGCCGCCGACGACTACTGGCAAGCCGCGTAGCTCGCTCGCGCGCAGGCGTTCAACGACCGCGATCCAGGCGGCATCAAGCTGCGGCGCGCCGGCGGGAGAGCGCCGGCCGGCGACGCGATAGGGCTGCTCGACGAGCGCGACGCTGAACCCGGCCGAGCGAGCAGCCCCCGTCGTGGCGACGAGATCGGGCGCCTCCACACCTCCGCCGGCGCCGTGGCCGAGGATGAGAGCCCCGGACGGCTCCTCGACGGCATGGAGGTAGGCGCGCGCCGGACCGTGCGGAGTGTCGACCTCGCGGACCGTCAAGTAACTGTCGTCAGTCCTCCGCCGCCTCGGCCATCGACCGCGGCGCAGGCACGTTCTCGAAGTGGACGTTGCCCGCGGGAACCATCCAGGTCATCACCTCGACCGCGAGCCGGCCAGCCCGCACCGCCGGGTCCTCGTTGCAGAGCCTGCGCGCCGTCTCGGGGTCACACTTCATGATCGAGACGCCGCGCAGGCGCTCGTCGTCCTGGTCGACGAGCGGCCCTCCGCCGATGAGGTAGCCGCGGTCGCGCAGATCGGCTCGGAAGGCGAGATGCCGATCCTGGAGCTCGGCCGCCTCCTGGTCCGTGAGCTCCGGTGCATCGGGCGGACGCACCAGCAGCACGAGCGTGTGCCGGTCGAACTGCATGCGGCGAATTAGACCAGGCTCCCGTTCTGCGGGACATGGTGACGCGCGCGCCGCGTGGCGCGAAAAGAAGAGCCCCCGAAAACGAGGGCTCTCTCTGTAGACCAGACGTGCGAGGGGAGGCGCGAGGTCTCCCCTCGGGCCGCAGTGCCGGCCTCCAGCTACTGCCGCTTCTTCTTCGACGACACGCACTTGCCGAAGGCCGAGGCAGCCTTGCCGCCGTACTTGGCGATGAAGGCCGCACGATTCGCGGCGCGCTCCGCCTTACAGGACTTGGCCGCCTTCATCGTCGCGGCTTCCTGCTGCGCGTCGGCTGCCTGTGCCTTGGACGACACGCACTTGCCGTACGCGTTCCTGGCGTTCTTGTTCTTGCCGTAGAACTCGGCGAACGACTTGCCGCCGTGTGCGGCGCGGAACTCGGCTTCAGGCATCGCCATCTCGGCCTTGCAGGCCTTCGCCGCGTTCGTCCGATTGGCCGCCGCTACGCGGGCGTGCTTCGAGACGCACTTGCCCATGGCGTTCGCGCCGGAGCCGCCGGGTGAGTAGAGCGACTTGAAGTTGGCCGCGCCGAGCACGGCGAGCTCGTTCTTACAGAACTGCGCAGGGCTCTTGCCCTGCCCCTCGCCGTTGGCGGCCAACGCAGCCGATGCCACCACCGCCGCGGCAACGACGATCGAGAACTGAAGAAAACGCTTCACGGTGATTTGCTCCTTCGGTATAGGGGTGCCCGGTGTGTCGGAGTGGTAGATCCAGGCTTCCACCAAATCTCGCGCGGTTCGCTCGTAAAGTTTCCGTAAGCGAGGTGTAGCCGACCGTCGTACCGCGCATGATTAGTGCGATGTCAGCCCTTTTCCGCGCGAGCAGCAGAGATTTCGACCGCCTCTATCGCCGTCACGCGCCGGCCGTCTACCGATACGCCTTCGCGGTGCTGGGCAACAACGTGGACGCGGAAGACGTGACCCAGCAGACGTTCATGAACGCGTACCGCGCGTTCGAACAGGGCACGAAGCCGCGGAAGCCCGAGAACTGGCTGCTGACGATCGCCCACAACGAGGTTCGGCGGCACTTTCGAAACACGCAGATGAGGGCGGTCGAGGTCGAGCTCGACGAGCGTCTACCCCATCCCGCCCAGGAGCGCCCCGAACCGAGTCTTGCCGATGTTCTTCGGGCCCTTCAGCACCTCCCGCCCACGCAGCGCGAGGCGCTCGTAATGAGGGAGTTCGAGGGCCGCTCGTACCGCGAGATCCAGCAGATCATGAACGTGAGTCAGGGCGCGCTCGAGGGGTTGATATTCCGAGCCCGCAAATCGCTCGCCGAGCACCTCGAGGGTGCGCCCAGCTGCGACGAAGCGGAGCAGGCAGTTCTTCGTCGCCTCGATCGCCGCCTCCCGCGCCGCGAGGCGAGGCGCCTGAAGGCACACCTGCGCGAGTGCTCGCTCTGCGTCCTCTTCGCAGAGAAGCAGAAGCGCCAGCGTGCGCTGCTGAAGGGCCTCTCGGTGATGCCGATCCCCGCCTCGCTGTTTCTTTTCCGCGGTGAGCCGGCCGTCGCTGCCACCGGGCTCGGCGCCGGCGCCGCAACGACCGGCGGATCCACGGCGCTCGGCCTCGGCGGAGCAGGCGGGACCGGGATCGCCGCCGGATTCGCGGCCAAGGCGGCGGCCGTCGCAGCGACCGCCGTCGTTGCCGGAGGCGCGAGCTACGGCGTCGCGACGGCTCCCGACGCCGTGGCGAAGGCCAAGCCGAAGGCCCAGCATGCTACGGCCGTCGTGCATACCCACCCGGGCGGACGCGCACGCGACGTCAAGGCGGCGCTCGCCCGCGGCGCTCGGCCCGGCCGCGCTCGGTCGGCGGGGGCGCGTCCGAGGGCCAAGACCACGAAGGTGAAGATGACGCGGACGAGGCCCACGCAGGCGCGCGCCCATGAGGTCACGAAGGCGAGAAGGGCTTGGAAGGCTCATCCAGTGCGCGGAAACGTCTTGGTCAAGTCGCGGCCGACGAAGTCGAAGGTCAAGCCCGCGCCGACCAGGACTCGAAAACGACCCGAGGTGGGCAAGAAGGTCGGCCGCGCCAACACAAGCGAGCCCAAGCCGAGGCCCAAGCCCCTCGATCCGGCCCGCGCGGCGGAGAAGCCGAAGCCCTCGCGCGCCGACCATCCGACTCCACCGGCTGAACCACCGGCACGCGCGCCGAAGCGCTAGGCGCTTCGCGGCCATCGGTTCTTGGCTCACGGTCAAGGTCGCTAGCGCGCGTCATCCTTCGCAGGGCCTGCCAACGGCTCGTCGACGCCGTGGGAGAATCGCTGTGGCACCCCACACGAAGGTGGTGAGTCGTGGCGGAGGAGAAGACTGACTCGGCGGCGCCCTCTCCCGAGGAGGAAGAGCCCGACGAGTCGCTGACCGATCTCCTCGGGCAGCTCGGGCGCGAGATCGCGACGCTCGTCTACTACGAGAGCCGCCTCGCCGCTTCGCGCAACGCACCGGAGCTCAAGCGTGCCGCGCGTGACGTCGTCGCCGCCATCGGGGGCGTCGCAGCGTTGCTGACGGCCTTCGTGCTCGCGAACGCATCGGCCGTGCTGGCGCTGTCGACGGTCATGGACGGCTGGCTGGCCGCGCTCGTCCTCGCTCTGGCGTGGTCGGCGGTCGGCGCGCTGCTCGCGCTCGCGCTGTGGGCTCGCGCGAAGCAACTCACCGGGCGGGAGCCGGGGACGATCGAGGAGGCCCGCGACCGGGCGGAGCAGGCCGTGAGGGACACACTCGAGCAGCTCGCACCCACGATCACGAAGGAGATCGCCCTGGCGGCCGTGCCGACGGCGGGAGGCATCGCCGAGATGGGAGAAGACCTGCTCGAAGGCGCGGACGAGATCGTCGACGCCATCACCGAGGAGCTTCCGGGCGGCGGCGTCGTCAACCAGGTGTGGGACATCGTTCTCGCACCCGGTCGCTTCGGCATCAGAGTGGCGACGACTGTGCTCAAGCGCGACGAGCCCGGCTAGAAACAGCTCCCGAAAGGTTTGCGCCGGTGCCGAGGACGGGCACACGGGTCGTGGGAGCGCGAAGGGAGAGCATCGATGGATGGGCTGATGGAGCGGATCGCTCGCAACAACGCGACCTTTCGCGAGGCGAACGAGCGGATCGGTGCCGCGGCCGGGGCCTACGGCGTCGACACTCCGGTGCCGTTCATCTGCGAGTGCGCCGACTCCGGCTGCTCGGACGTCATCCGGCTGACACTCGAGCAGTACGAGGAGGTCCGGGCCGACTCCCGGCACATCCTGAGCGTTCCCGGCCATGAGTCGGCGGCACAGAGCGCTGCGGTGGTGATCGCGGAGCGGGACGGCTACGTCATCGTCGAGCAAGTCGGCCGCGCCGGCGACATCGTCGAGGCCCTCGACGAGCGCAGCGCCGGGCACCGGGATCAGAGAACGTAGGATCGAGGCGTGGACGAACGTAAGCGCCGCATCGGCCTGAACGAGGCCGTCTTCCGCGAGGCCAACGAGCGTATCGAGGAGCTCAACAAGACCTTCGCGACGCTCACCGACGAGCTCGTGCTCGTTTGCGAGTGCGGCTACGGCGATTGCACGGAGAAGATCTCGATGAGCGTGGAGGCGTACGAGGAGCTCCGCGGGGACCCCGCTCACTTCGCCATCGTCCGAGGGCACGAGATCGTAGACGTCGAGCATGTCGTCGCGGAGCGGGAGGGCTACGACGTGGTTCGGAAGGACGACGGCGTGGCGCGGCAGATTGCCGAAGTGACCGACCCGCGCTAGCTCGGGATCTCTCGTCCGGATCGACGCCTTCGCCGCACTCCTCGAGCGCCGGTCGCCATTCGACTCATCCTCTCCAGCTCGCCGGACGGGTGTCACCGAGATGAGCAGGCCGCCAATCGGTAGACCTTCACCGTGATCCGTGCGCTGCTCTTCGACTTCGACGGCCTGATCGTCGACACCGAGACGCCGTCCTACGCGTCGTGGCAGGAGGTCTACCGCGAGCATGGGCACGAGCTGCCGCTCGACCGCTGGGCGGCGATCATCGGGACGATCGGCGGCTTCGAGCCGCTCGACTACCTGGAGGAGCTGCACGGGCCGATCGACCGCGAGGCCGTGCGGACGCGGCGCAGGGAGCACGAGGTCGCGCTGCTGGAGATCGAGGAGCTTCGCCCCGGGATCCTCGACTACCTCGAGGAGGCCGAGCGCCGCGAGCTCAAGACGGCCATCGTCTCGAGCTCGTCACGGCAGTGGGTCGACCGCCACCTGATCCGGCTCGAGCGCGCCGAGCACTTCGACGAGATCGTCACCGCCGACCACGATCCGGAACGCTCCAAGCCGCGCCCCACCCTCTATCTCGAGGCGCTCGAGCGGCTCGGAGTCGGCGCGGACGAGGCGATCGCCTTCGAGGACTCGCCCAACGGCGTCACGGCCGCAAAGGCGGCCGGCATCTACACCGTCGCCGTGCCCAACGGGGTCACCGAGTCACTCGGCCTCGACCACGCCGACCTCGAGCTCGAGTCGCTCGCGGAGCTGCCGCTCCGCGAGCTCCTCGAACGTCTGTAGCTAGCCCCGGAACTTCCGGAACTGCGCGATCCAGTAGTCGGTGTCCGGCGCCGGCGGCGTCGTGAACCTCGCGTTCACGGCGTAGAGCCGGTCCCCGAGGTCGTCGATCGTCGTCGGGACGTCGAAGTCCGGGTCGGTCAGGTGCGCCACGACGTCGCCCGACCTGAGCCGGCGACTCAGCTTGACGACGGCGACCTTGTTGTCGCGGTTCTGGACGACGTAGAGCGTCCGTCCGTCGAGCAGCAGGCCGTCGCCGTTCACGACGGGCTCGTCGAGCGTGATCTCACGAGCGCGACCCGATCGCGGGTCGACGCGAAACACCTTGCCGACGTTCGTCTGGACGATCACGAGCTTCTTGCCGTCCCACGTCGCCTCGATGCCGTTGGCGTTGGTCCCCTCGCCGTAGACGATGTCGCCGCGGAGCGGAATCGTCCTGGCCCCGTCGTCGTCGCGATGCCGATGGCGCCCGTGCTTGCGGTGGTCGCCACCGTGTCCCTTCGACCCGTGGTGGCCGATCGGCACCTTGTAGAGGAACGGCCGCCTCGAGTCGGTGAAGTAAGCGCCGCCACGCGCGATCGCCACGTCGTTCACGAACGTGGTCGTCTCGGTGGTGAAGCGATACGTCTTCAGCAGCCGGCCGCTCCGCGCGCTGTAGACGAAGCCACTGCCGGTCGGGCCGCCGGCCACGTACAGCTTGCCCTGGTGGTACTCGACTCCGATCGACGCCCGTCCTGTCCCGCCTGGGTTGATGATCTCGCCCTCACCGGTCTTCAGGCTCCCGCGGTAGATCGCACCGGTCGGGATCGAGCCGACGTAGAAGGTCGCGTCCCGTCCGATCGCGATCCCCTCCGGTCTGAAGCCGTCGGGCAGTGCGATCTTCTCCGGCTTGGCCCCGCCGGCCCCCAACGGAGCTGCGAGCGCCGCGGCCACGACCGCGAGCCAGGCCGTCAGAAGCGTGATCCGTCGCATCTAGAAGTCCCCCCTTGTCGATGGTTTCCGCTTCTCGGGGTCCCTACGTGCCCGGCGCTCGGTCGGATCACACCTGCGTGGCAGACTGCACGAGATGTCGAAGATCGAGAAGACAGACGCCGAGTGGCGGGCCGAGCTTGACCCCGAGCAGTACCGAATCCTGCGCGAGAAGGGCACCGAAGCGCCGTTCACGGGCGAGTACGACCACACGTTCGAGCCGGGCACCTATCACTGCGCCGGCTGCGGAGCCGAGGTCTTCCAGTCGGAGGCGAAGTACGACTCGGGCTGCGGCTGGCCTGCCTTCTCCGCCCCGGCGCAGGAAGAGGCGATCGACGAGGAGCGAGACACGACCTTCGGGATGGTGCGTACCGAGGTGATGTGCTCGAACTGCGGCGGCCATCTTGGCCACGTCTTCCCGGACGGACCGCACCCGACCGGCCTCCGCTACTGCATCAACTCCGCGGCGCTGAAGCTGGAAGAGAAGTAGCGCTCAGACAGACGGGATCGTGTATTCGATGTCGCGGACGTCGAGCCCGAGCGACGATGCGATCTTGACGCCTTCCTCGACCTCTTCCTTGACGCGCTCGAGATCGCGGGTGCGCATCGCGCTCGTGATGAAGTCGCGCTCCTTCGGCCGCCAGAGGACGTGGTCGACGAAGATTGGGAGCATCTTGCCGGCGCCCTTGATCATCCGGTCTTTCGTCTGCTTGGACGCCGTTCGCAGCAGCACCCGCTCGTAGGCCATCCCCGAGCTGTGGTGGATGCCGTCGTCGATCGTCAGGCGCCTGCAGAGGTCGGCGAGCACAGTGTCCGGAGCGGAGCGGGCGATCAGCCGGAAGCGCGGGATGATCATTCGCTCGAAGAAGACCTGCATGAGGAAGACCTTCTCCTCGAGCGAGTCGAGCCCGAGGAAGATCTGCGCCAGCTTGTCCAGGTATGGGTCCCGCTCGGTCGGGCCGCCGGCCTCGCCGATGAGCTTGAGCCAGGCCTCGACGTGGCGCGCTTCGTCCTGCGCCATCGTCGAGTAGTAGAGCTTCGCGTCGTGGTGGCGCGCCATCTCGAGGAGCTGCGCCGCCATCTCGACGGCGAGCGAGTCCGCCTGGAGCTGCTGGGTGATGACCGAGCGCCAGATCCCGCGGCGCTTCTCGACCCGCTCCTTCGAGCCCGTCGTCTCGGGAATCGGCGGCAGGTCGCCCCAGGGCATGTCGCGCACCTGCCATTCCTGCTTCTTCGCAAGTTCGTAGTAGCGGTAGACCTCTGGCGCCTGCCCACCGGGCGCGACGTCTTCGACGGTCATCTTCTCCTCGAGGGTGGCCATCGCTTGGAGGATAGAGCTAGAGCGGTTCGGAGCGTTCCCCGAGCGATCCACGCTCGCCCAGCTCGAAGACGTGAACCTTCTCGCCGCGGAACAGGCGGCGGTCTCGATCCCACGGGAAGAAGATGACGACGCCGAAGTCGACCGCCTCGCCGCTCGCCTCGTAGTCGAGCCAGTCGCGCTCGTGAGTGGCGGTCACGCTCGCCTCCTCGCAGACGCCCTGCGGGCCGACGACGATGTCGGTCAGCTGGAAGTCGATGTCGGGAAACGCCGTGAGCAGCCCCGTGTAGAACCGGGTCGCTCCCTCGTGGCCCTCCCAGCGGTGCGGGGTGCCTGCGATCTCGTACACGCAGTCGTCCGTCAGCGTCGCGAGCAGGCCGGCGATGTCGCGATTGTCCTCCGCGATCGAGTGCTGCTTCCAGAGCTCTCGGACCGCGTCGACCTCGGCCGGGTCGACCTCCCGTTTCAGCAGTTCGCGGACATCCATCTGCGTCAATACTCTCAGGCTGTGGGTCATCTCTCGGAGGTAAGGGCTCAGAACCGGCGGACGCTCGGCTACGTCCTCGCGCTGACGGTCGCGATCACAGTCGTGGAAGTGATCGGAGGGCTGCTGACGGGAAGCCTGGCGCTCCTCGCCGACGCGGTCCACATGCTCTCGGACAACGTCGCGCTCGGGCTCGCCCTCGTGGCTGTCTGGCTGGCCGGGCGGCCGAGCACGCCGGAGCGGAGCTTCGGCTACCAGCGGGCGGAGGTGCTCGCGGCCCTCGTCAACGGGCTCATCCTCGTCGGGCTGGCGATCTGGATCTTCGTCGAGGCGTACGGCAGGCTCACGGACCCGCCAGATGTCCTGGGCGGCTGGATGCTCGCCGTCGCCCTGGTCGGCCTGGCGGGAAACCTCGCTGCCGCCTGGATGCTGGCACGGACGGCGCACGCGAGCCTGAACATGCAGGCGGCCCTGCGCCACGTGATCGCCGACGCGTTCGGCTCCGGAGGAGTGGTCGTCGCCGCGCTCGTGATCCTGACGACCGGCTGGCGCTACGCCGACCCGGCCGTGGGCGCGCTGATCGCAGTCCTCGTCCTCGCAAGCTCGTGGACGGTCCTGCGCGACTCCGTCCACATCCTCCTGGAGGGGACGCCGAGGGGGATCGACGCGCGCGGCCTGGCGCGGCGCCTCTCCGGCATGGAGGGGGTCGTGGACGTCCACGACCTCCACGTCTGGACGATCACGTCCGGGTTCGTGGCCCTCTCGGCCCATGTGCTCGTCCAGCCGGGTGACGACTGCCACGCCCGGCGACGCGAGCTCGAGCGCGTGCTCGCCGAGGAGTACGGAATCGAGCACACGACGCTCCAGGTCGACCACGCCTCACCGGCGAGCAGCGTGGTCTCGATCCGCCGGTCCGGCACGTGAGCGACCGGGAGAGCAAGGACGAGCGACTTGACCGGGAGCTGATCGAGCTTCTCAACGAGCTTCGCGTTGCGCTGCCCGGTGTGCAGATGCTCTTCGGCTTCTTGCTGGCGGTCCCGTTCAGCCAGCGCTTCCAGAGCATCACGACGGTCCAGCGGAACGTCTACTACGCGACTTTTCTCTGCACGGCCTTCGCATCGATCTTCTTCATAGCGCCGACCGCGTACCACCGGCTCCGCTTCCGCCAGCGCGACAAGGAGGCGCTCGTCCAGACGTCCAGCCGGCTCGCGATCGTGGGCATGACCTTTCTCGCCCTCGCCCTCGCGGGTGCCGTCTTCGTGGTCACCGACCTCGTCTTCCAGGGAGCGGTGACGGCGGCCGCCACGGGGGCGGCAGCCGCCACGCTGGCCTGGTTCTGGTACGGGCTGCCACTCCTGCGCCGGATCAAGGATCCGGACGACACCCCGTTCAAGAAGAGCTAACGCCTCAGCTCTTCCCGTGCATCGGGGCCTTGGCCCCGGGCAGGTGCAGCAGGTTCTCGACGTCCTCGACGCCCTGGACGCTCCGCGCCCGGTCCTCGAGGTCGCGGATCATCTCCTGCTCGCCGACCTCGCCCCGCAGGTAGATCTTGCCGTTCTCGGCATTGACGTTGATCTGGCCCTTCGGAACCTCTTCGTCCCGGAAGAGCTCGCTCTCGACCATGTGGGCGAGCGTGACGTCGTCGGGCTGCGGCTTCGGCCCTTCCTCGGCGCGCGCCAGCAGCGCCTTGACGCGGCCGGCGACCTTGGCGCGGCGACGCTGTCCCTCCGACGGTTTGAAGAAGTACGTGAGCGCGGCCCCGAGGCCGACAAGTCCGAGCAGTTTTCTCATTCGGCTCCCCTCTTCGTTCTCGTTTTCGGTTCGGGTGAGCCTACCCCCTCGCGGGCCGGATAAACGGTGCGGTGAGACGGGTGGGCTAGTCGCCCCAGTCGAAGTCGCGGGAACGGCCCCAGAGGCCGTCCTCGTCAGACGCTGCGACCGCCTCTGCGGCGACCGGCTGCTCCGGTGCGACTCCGGGCTGGCCGTCGAGCGTGTCCTCGATCCGCGCCTGCTCCTCGGTCTTGAAGAGCGGGTGGTTCACGAAAGGATCCTCGACGCGATACCCGTCGATGGGCATGTCACCCTCGAGCTCGGCGTTCTTCCGCTTCAGCTCGAGGTGGTCCTGAATGACGTCAGCGAACAGTGAAGGTGTCTCTACGGGCATCGATCCTCCGGGGTGGTTTTTCCAGGCAGTTCGTAGTTGGCGGGGGATTGTAACGAGGAGAAAACCCGCTTGTAGCCTACGCGGGCATAGTGACGGCAAAGGGCTCGGAGACGACTACGCGGTCCTTGCCGGACCTTTTCGCCTCGTAGAGCGCCGCGTCGGCGGCGGCAACCAGCTGGCTCTGACCGCGAACGAGCGGGAACGAGGCCACGCCGAAGCTGGCCGACACGCGGATCGGCGCACCGTCGGGCGCGTCGAGCTGCTGATCCCTGACGAGCTGACGGATCCGCTCAGCGAGTTGTCTCCCGCCCTCGAGATCGGTGCCCGGAAGCAGCAGGGCGAACTCCTCGCCGCCCCAGCGGCCCGCGAGGTCGATCTCGCGGACGCTCTCCTGGAGTCGCCGGGCGAACGCCTTGAGGACCTCGTCGCCGGTCGGGTGGCCCCAGCGGTCGTTGATGCGCTTGAAGTCGTCGATATCGGCGAGAACGAGTGTCAGCGGCTCGTCGAACCGCTGGGCACGCGCCAGCTCCTTCTCGAGCGCGGCGGTGCAGAGCCGGCGGTTCGCCAGGCCGGTGAGGCTGTCCACGAGCGCCTGCTGCTCGACGGTGCGGTGCTGGCGCGCGTTGCTGAGAGCGATCACCGCGTGCCCGACGAGCCAGCCTGCGCTCTCGCGCTGGTCGGAGCTGAAGTCGTCGCCGTACAGGACGAGCGTGCCGAAGCTCTCGCGACCGACGGCCAGGGGGAACTCGAGCTTGACGGAAGCGCGCTCGCCGCCGTCGGCGATGAGGACCACGCCGCCGTCACTCAGCTCCCCGCGCGAGGCGCCGGTCGCCTGGACGGCCGTGTCCACGATCACGCGGAGAAGTTGGTCGATGTCGTGGGTCGCGGCGAGGGCCTCGCCGAAACGGAGGGTCGTCTCGCGGAGCCGGCGTCGCTCCTCATCGAGCTCGGTCATGCGCGCCTGGAGCTGGTCGGCCATCTGGTTGAAGGCGTGCGCCAGGGACGCGAACTCGTCGCGGCCTCGTACGTGCACGCGGTCGCCGAGCCGGCCGCGGGCGATCCCTCTCGCGGCATCGGCGAGGCGGCCGAGGGTGCCGACGATCGACCTGCCCTGGATATACGCGACGGCCGCGATCAGCAGCAGCGCCGCAAGCATGGCCAGGAAGAGCCGGGAACGGAGCCAGCCGATGGACTCGTCGATCCGCGCCTGGGGCGCCATCACGACGAGGGAGATATTTCGCGGACGGGCGAGCCTGCTCGAGGCGAGCGCGCGGAAGCGACGGCCGGAAACCTGGATCTCGGCCGGCTGGGCCGGCGTACCGATCGTCCCGCGGACGGGCGCGGAGGCGGTCAAGACACGGCCTCCCTCGACGAGCGCGAGCTCGCCGCCGTCCGCGAGGCCCGAGCTCTTGCGCAGATCCTCGGCCAGGCGGCTGTCCATCGCGACCGGCGCGATCACGCGGCCGAGAGGGCCACGTCGTCCGACGACGGCGATCGAGCGCACGACCGAGGGCTTCCGGACGGTTCCGATCGGTTGGCCGCCGCGAGGCTCGATCCGGACGCCGTAGCGCGCGGCGAGGCTCTGGAGCCGTAGGCGATCGCGGGTGGCCAGGGCTCGCTGGAACGACGGATCGCCGGCGAGTCGACGCGCGACACGCTCGGCCTCGTCGACCTCCTCGGCGAACGCGGCCTGTGCGGCACGCACGCTGGTTTCCAGCGTGCCGTCGACGCGGCGCGTCTCGTTTTTGTCCGTCACCGCTTCCAGGCCGCTGAAAGCCGCTGCAAATGGCAGCAAAGCGATCAACGAGAAGTACGCGACGAGCTTGAGTTTGAAACTCCCCATCCGATTCCCCTCAAGGCACCCGTGTTCTCGACCGATACGTCTTGTGGGAGTTGTCGGCATCGAGGGGGTCGAGCATGAGGGGAGCTTTACTTCACGTCACAACCGGCTTATTGCTGGGGCTGGCGCTTGCCGGCCTGATTCATGCTCCCTCAGAGGTCGTGGCGCAGCAGGAAGCGCGCGCGCCGTTCGTGCGGCCACAGCCCGGCGCCGCCGGCCCCTGGTCGCAGGAGCACACCGTTCGGTTGTCGCCGAAGCTCGAGCGCGACCTGGAGCGGCTCCGCCTCGAGCGCCTGGCGCCTCCGCCGAAGATTCAGCCGCCGACCCTCCCGTCGCTGACCTCGCTGCCGTCGGCGCCGATCGTCGCGCCTCCGGCCGCGGTTCCGATCGCGCTGGCCCCCGAGCCCGCGCCGGCTGCTCCCGGGCCGGTCCGGAAGCAGAAGCCTGATCCGCCCGAGACCGCTCCGCCTCCCCCACCGCCTCCCGCCCCGGTGGCTCCGGCTCCGGCTCCGGCGCCGCCGCCTCCTCCTGCTCCGGTGGCTCCGCCGCCCCCGCCGGCCAAGACCGTCGCCTCCGCGCCCAAGCCCGCCCCCGCCCCGCCGGCCTCCGACGACGACGATCACTCGAAACGCCGCAAGCACAAGAAGTCCAAGTCCAAGGAGCACAAGGCCAAGGGAAGGAACAGAAGGCGAAGGAACACAAGGCGAAGGAGCAGAAGGCCAAGGAGCGCAAGCCCGACTGGAAAGAGCCGGACCGACGGTCCGACGACGACGATGACGATGACGGCGGTGACCGCCGCCGCGACGACCGGCGCGACCGCGACGACCGCGACCGGGGCCGCGACCACGAAGGCCGCGACCATGACCGCGACGACCACGACCGCGACCGCCACCACGACGACGATCGCGACCGCGACCGGCACCACGACGACGACGACGACGACTAGGATGCCCGGCATGCCGCGCGGCGTCCCACTCGTCACGCGCCCCATGGGCGCGGTCGGCATCGCGCTGACCGCCTGGGACATCTGGCGGCGCATCCCCAAGGAGCACCGCCGCCGAATCACCCGTGAGGCGCGGAAGCACGCGCCGACCGTGGCGATGGCCATCGCCCGCCAGGTCAGGCACGCGCGCGAGTACCGCGCGGCGTGGAACAAGCGCTAGCGCGCTGCGCTAGGCGAAGACGTCTCTGACGATGCGGTCTTGCTCGCGGACATGCGCCGTGGGATAGCCCTCGCTCGGGCTCGCGCGCCACGGGCGGCCGACGTAGCGGAGCGGGACGCGGCCCGCGATCGACTCCTCCAGCCGGTGCCTGATCGCCCGCCAGGCGCCCATGTTCTGCGGCTCCTCCTGCGCCCAGACGACCTCCTGTAACGAGGGATAGGCGGAGACGAGCGCAGTCGCCGGGTCGACGGGGAAGGGATAGAGCTGCTCGATACGGGCCACCGCGGCTTCCGGATGCTGCTCGCGGAGCTCGTGGCCGACGATGTCGTAGAACAGCTTGCCCGAGGTGAGGACGAGCCGGCGCACGCGGTCATGTGCGACGGAGTCGTCGATCACCGGCTCGAAGCGGCCCTCGGCGAGCTGCTCCAGCCGCGCCGACGAGTCCTTCAGCCGCAGAAGGCCCTTCGGTGTCATCACCACGAGCGGTCGAGCGCTCGGGTCGAGCGCTTGCCGACGGAGGAGATGGAAGTACTGGCCGGCGGTGCTGGGGATCGCGATCCGGATGTTCTCCTGCGCCGCGAGCTGGAGGAACCGCTCCAGCCGAGCGCTCGAGTGCTCGGGGCCGTTTCCCTCGTACCCGTGCGGCAGCAGCAGGGTCAGACGAGAGGTCTGGCTCCACTTCGACAGCCCGGAGACGATGAACTGGTCGGCGACGATCTGTGCGCCGTTGACGAAGTCGCCGTACTGCGCCTCCCAGAGGACAAGCGCCTCGGGAGCGCCGACCGAATAGCCGTACTCGAAGCCGACCGTCGCATACTCCGACAGCGGCGAGTTGAAGACCTCGAACGACGCGGAGGCGTCGCCGAGGGCCTTCATCGGCGTGTACTGCTCGCCGCTCCCCGGGTCGTGGAGGACGAGGTGGCGTTGCGCAAACGTCCCGCGCTCGGTGTCCTGGCCGGTCAGCCGGACAGGGATCCCTTCGACGAGCAGGCTCGCAAACGCAAGCGCCTCGCCGTGTCCCCAGTCGATCTCGCCTCCCTCGAGCCGGTCGCGACGGCGCTGGAGCTGCCGCTCGAGCTTCGGATGGACGGTGAAGCGGTCGGGGACGCGCATCAGCTCCTCGTTCAGCGCCCTGAGCCGGTCCGCCTCGACGGCCGTCGCGACCTCGGCGCCTTGCGTCCGCGGCGTCCCCTCGGTCGGCGGCTGCTCCTCGACCGCCTCGGCGAGAGACGTCTTGAGGGTCTCGTGGGCGGCTTTCAGGCTCGCCTCTACCTCGCGCGCGAGGTCGTCGGCCTCCTCCTGGGTGACGACGCCTTCGTCGACCAGCTGTGCCGCGTACTGCTCGCGCACGCTGGGCTGCTCCTTGATCCGCTCGGCCATGAGCGGCTGGGTGTACGCCGGCTCGTCGCCCTCGTTGTGGCCGTGACGCCGGTAGCCGATCAGGTCGATCACGACGTCGCGGCCGAACCGGCGCCGGAAGGCGAGCGCAAGCCGGATGGACGACACCGCGGCCTCCGGGTCGTCGGCGTTGACGTGGACGATCGGTACGTCGAAGCCCTTCGCGAGGTCGCTGGAGTAGCGGGTCGAGCGCCCGTCGGCCGGATCCGTCGTGAACCCGACCTGGTTGTTCGCGATGACGTGCAGCGTGCCGCCCGTCGAGTAGCCGCCGAGCGCCTGAAGGTTCAGGGTCTCCGCGACCACGCCCTGGCCCGGGAACGAGGCGTCGCCGTGGATCAGGATCGGAAGCGCGACGCGCGGGTCGTGGTCTCCGCCGGGCGTCGAACGATCCGTCTGCTCGCTCCGCGTCAGGCCCTCGACGACCGGATCGACGGCCTCGAGGTGACTCGGGTTGGCGGCGAGCGAAACGGTGATGTCGCCTGCGGCGGTCTTGCGCCGACCCTCGGCGCCGAGGTGGTACTTCACGTCTCCGCTCGCGCCCGCCGGCTGGTTGGAGATCGCGGCGAGATTCCGCTCGCCCTCGAACTCGCGCAGGATCACCTCGTACGGCCGGCCGACCAGATGTGCCAGCACGTTCAGGCGGCCGCGGTGGGCCATGCCGGTCACGACCTCGTGGGCCCCGTCCTCCGCGGCCAGCTCGAGCGCGAAGTCGAGCATCGGCACCATCACGTCGAGCCCTTCGATCGAAAACTGCTTCTGGCCGAGGAACGCCCGTCGGAGGTAACGCTCGAGCCCTTCCACCTCGGACAGGCGGGCGAGCAGCCGGCGCTTGTCGTCGACTTCGAGCGGCTTGCGGTAGGTGCCGGACTCGATTGCCTGCCGCAGCCAGACCCGCTCCTGGTGGTCGGAGATGTGCTCGATCTCGTACGCGCTCGTCCCGCAGTAGGTCTCCTGGAGCTTCGGGAGGACGTCGGCCAGCGTCTCGCCCGGCACGTGGACGCGGAGCAGGCGCGCGGGAACCCGTGCTTGGAGGTCCGGCGTCAGCGGGGGCATCAGCCGCTCGGGCTCCAGCGCGGGGTCGCCGACAGGCTCTGAGCCGAGCGGGTCGAGGCGGGCGGCGAGGTGACCGTGTGTCCTATACGCCTTGACGAGCGCCATCGCTGCCGCGACGGCACCGAGGAGCGTCTCGTCGACTGCTGCCGGTTCCGGCGCCGCGACCGGAGGTTCGGCCGCGGGTGCAGGAGGAGCAGGTACAGGAGGAGCCGGTGCGGCTTCGGCCTGCGCGCCGTTGCCCTCGGCCTCGAGCAGCTCGAGCAGGCGAGCGACGCCCGGGTGCTCGCGCAGGAGCGCGCTGTCGCCCTCGAAGAGCTCGCGCCACTCCGCGGGCACGCCTTCGGGATTCTCGAGGTACTCCTCGAGAACGGCGCGCGCGTATCCGGCGTTGAGCCCGTCGACCTCAGCCACGATGCCTCCGTGTTCTTTGTAGCAGGGCGCTTTCCCCTGCGGCCGTTACCAGAGCGGCCGGCTCGTGATCACGCAGACGATCATCCCGACCAGCCAGCCCGTCGCCGCAATCGCGACCGCGGCCGCCGCAAGGTGGCGGTTCCTGCCGCTCGCCATCGCCGCCGCGATCAGGGCAATGACCAGCGACGTGAGGCCGATCGTGACCGGCCGCTGGGCGATCGCGATCAAGCCGCCGAAGATGGCGAGCGCGGCGAGGAAGCCGGCGACGGTCTCCGCCTGGCTTCGCCCCTCGGCGACGGACGGCGCCGTGCTCACCGCACCGCGACCCGATCGGGCCTGCGCACGGGCCCGCCGCGGCCGTGGGGACCACCCCTGCGCGGCCGGCGAGCCTGGAGTGGGCGGTGGCCGGGCGGCGGCTCGGGTTCGGCAGCGACGGGGAGAAGTGCAGGCTCCGGCGGGAGGGGCTCCGCCCGCACGGCCCACCAGCACACTGCGACCAGGTACACGATCGGCAGCTTGAGGACGAGCATCAGGAAGATGATCTCGACCACCGTCCGGCCATTCTATTTGAAGGCCTTGAAGAACTTCATCGGGTCTTCCATGCGCTCGAACTTGTAGTTGGCGTCACGGTTTTTCCAGAGCTCGATGTGTGCGTGCGGCGCGCCGTCGCGCCACGGCGTCACCCGTGCCACGACCTGCCCGGCCTGCACCTTGTGGCCCTCGGGCACCTTGACCGGATCGCAGTGGCGGAAGACCCAGACCCGCTTCCCGCGCGTTGCTTCGATCTTCACGCACCCGCCGAAGACCTGACCGGTCGTCGTCGGCCGCACAAGAGCCTCGATGATCACCCCGGCAACGGGGGCCCGGACCGGGGTCTTCCCAGGAGCGAACCAGTCCTTGCCGGCGTGGTGCTTGACGCCCTTGCGGTCCGGGGCTCCCTCGCCGTCGACGAGCGCGAACTCGCTGCTGAATCCCGGCGAGGTCGAGAGCGGGCGGACAATGCCGGTCGCGGACGGGAAAGGCTTCCCCTTCCGCTTCTTCGCATTGGGCGCGAAGTGCGGTGGGAAGGGCACCTCGCCGAAGAGCCAGGCGAGGCCGAGCAGCCCGAGCCGGTTGTTGATCTGCCGCTTCGGGTACCCGACTCGCCACTTCCACTCCTCGACCGCACTCGCGGTGTCAGGCCCGAAGTCGCCGTCGACGGCCTTGCCCTTGAAACCGAGCGCCCGCTGCACCTCCTTGATGTCGTCTCCTCCGAGGTACGAGTCCTTCAGGACGAGCTGGCGGCGCATGGCGGCTCCTCTTCATCGTCGGCCTGCACCAATAGCTACGCACAGCCGGAGAGAGGAATCAAGCAGGCGGATTCGTCATTCGCATCCGAGCCCGTCGTTGTCGCCGTCGAGCCGATGCGGGTCCGATCCGACGACGCGGACCGGCGCGATCCCGAGCGCACGAATGTCGGCGCAGTCCAGATCGGGCGGCGGAGGCGGAACGCAGCCCCCGGCATAGTTCGGGTCGCACTTGCCTGTCGCGGGAGGCTTCTGGGTTGCCGGCCCGCTCCGCCCCGTGGTGACGGCGCGACCGGGGTCGAGGACCGTCGACGGGCATGCCTTCCAGAGCCCGCGCCTCGATGCCTTCGCGCTCCGTGCCACCCGCATGAGCGCGGCTGCGTGCCGGCCCTGTCTCGCCGCGATAGAAGTAGGGGGCAGCCGCGCCGCGCCGGACGAGCTCGAGGTTCACGTTCGCGCCGTTCCGGATCACGTACCGAAGCAGCCGGCCGTAACGGTCGGTCCGGTCGAGTCGGGGATCGGCCTGGAGCACGATCCGCTGGCCGATCGGCGCGAGGCTGACCAGCGCCGTCCGTGCCGCCCTCGAGTAGCACTCGCCGGAACCGAGCTCGGGCGTGTCGATCTGGAGGAGCCGCACCCTGCGACCGTCGCGGAGGGTGAGCGTGTCACCGTCGTACACAGAGGCGACGACGGCCACCTCGGACCTGGCATCCGGGCTCGTCGCAGCTCCGGCGACGGCGAAGGTCGTCAGGAGGACGAGGACCGCGGCCAGCGCCGACAGCCGGCCGATCAGCCGAAACACACGCACACTCATTCTCGTTCGCCGCAGCATCAAGATGGGGATTCCTTTCTCCGAGGACAGCACGGCCGCATGCCGTCTCTCCAGGGGAATGGAGCCAGCCGGGCTCGAACCGGCGACCTTCGCGCTGCCAGCGCGACGCTCTCCCAACTGAGCTATGGCCCCGCTACGCCCAAGTTTAGCGGCCGTCGGCGCGTTTCTTGGCCGCCGCTCAGGCGGAAGCGAGCTCGACGGAGGGCATGTCGCCCCAGAGGTCCTCGAGCCCGTAGTACTCGCGCGTCTCAGGTGTGAAGACGTGCAGGACGACGTCGAGGTAGTCCGCGACGATCCACTTGCCCTCGCGGTCCCCCTCGACGGCCCGCGGCCGTGCGCGCTCGTCCGCCTTCATGCGCTCGCGCACCTCGTCGTAGATCGCCTTCGTCTGGCGAGCGTTCCGGCCCGTCGCCAGGACGAAGAAGTCGGTATAGGCGGTGACGGGCCGCAGGTCGAGGATCATGACGTCCTCCGCCAGCTTCTCCTGGGCGAGAGCGGCGATGCGGCGTGCTTGTTCGAGCGAAGTCAGTTTCGGAGAGCGTCCCTTCGAGTTCGCCCGCAGTCTAGCCGCGCCCCGAGGACGGCAGGCCGTAGAGGCCGAGCCGCTCGATCTCCCGCTCGACCTCGGGCGGGACGAGGTCGCGGATCGGCTCGCCTGCAGCCACCCGCGCCCTGATCTCGCTGGACGAGATCGGACGCTGATCGATCCGAAGCACCTCGACATCTCCCTCGGGCGGCTCGAATCCCGGCCGTGCGCCGACGGCGATGCGCGCCAACTCCCGGACCTCGTCAGGCTCCTTCCAGCTCGCGAAGCTCTCCCACTCGTCGCCGCCGAGGACGAAATATGGGCGATCCAGGCCGGCGCTCCGGAGAAAGTCCACCGTGTACGGATGGTCGTCGAGCCGCACCTCGCCGAACCGGCCCAGCGCGAGCTCTGCCAGGCGGCGCCGCGTCTCCGCGTCCGCGACGACGCCTTTGTGCCCGGGCCGCGCGGAGACCAGGACGAGCAGCTGGTCGGCGCCGAGCTGGTCGCGCGCCCCTTCCGCGAGCGCGACGTGGCCGAGGTGCGGCGGGTCGAAGACGCCGCCGAGAATCGCGACCGTCACGAAAGGATCAGGATCTCGTCGCCCACTTCGACTTCCGCGCCGGTCTTCGCGCCCGCGGCTCGGAGCGCCGCCTCGAGCTCGTCCAGCTCCGGCGCCGAGCCCGTCACCCGGAAGCCCCGGTCGGTGCGCAGGATTCGGAAGGCGCCGCGTGCGTCGGGGCGCGGCCGGTAGACGAGGAACTCGACCAGACCGTCGTCGTCCTCGGCCGCCGGCTCCGGCGCAGGCGGGCAGAGCTCGAAGAGCGCGTTCACGAGCTCGTCGATCCCCACGCCCGTGATCGCAGAGGCCCGAATCACCCTGAGGACACGCTCGTCCTCCACGTCGAACGACACGTCGCCTGCGACGTCGACCTTGTTGAGCACGACGATCTGTGGGAGCCGGTCGAGACCGGCGCCGTAGGCGGCGAGCTCGCCGTCGATCAGCGCGAAGCGCTCGGCGGAGTCGCTCTCGGCGGCATCGATGACGTGGACGAGCAGGCGCGCACGCTCGAGGTGCGCGAGGAACTCGTGACCGAGGCCGATGCCTTCGCTGGCCCCCTCGATCAGCCCCGGAACGTCGGCGACCGTCAGCTGCCGGCCGCTCGGGGAGTCCACCGTCCCGAGAACGGGAGCGAGCGTCGTGAAGGGATAGTCGGCGACCTTCGGCTTCGCGTTCGAGATCCGCCGGAGCAGCGACGATTTGCCGGCGTTGGGGAGGCCGACGAGCGCCGCGTCGGCCATCAGCTTGAGCCGGAGGTCGACCTCGAGCTCCTCGCCCGGCATCCCGACCTCCGCGAACCGCGGGGCGCGACGGGTGGGCGTGGCGAACTTCCGGTTTCCCCTCCCGCCGGAGCCGCCGCGCGCGGCGACCACGCGCGACTGCGCCCCCGCGAGGTCGGCGATCAGCTCGCCGTCCTCGGAGAACAGCTGCGTCCCCACCGGCACCTTGAGCAGGACGTCCTCGCCGTCCGCGCCGTGCTTGTTCGTTCCGCCTCCGGGCCCGCCCGTGCCGGCCTTGAACCTCCTGCGTCCCTTGAAGTACGAGAGGTCGCGCAGGTCAGGGTCGACCTCGAGCACGACGTCTCCCCCACGCCCGCCGTCGCCGCCGTCGGGGCCGCCCTTCGGAACGTACTTCTCGCGGCGGAAGCTCAGTGCTCCGTGGCCTCCTCGCCCCGCCTGCACGCGGATCTTTGCCCGGTCGTTGAACACGGACGCACGCTAGCGCGTGGCTGGTACGGTCACCGGCGCGTGAATATCGGGATCTTCATCTTCGACGGCGTCGAGGAGCTGGATTTCGTCGGCCCCTACGAGGTGCTGACGTCCTGGGCGCGGCAGGTCGAAGACGAGCGTGAGCTGTCGGTCTTCACGATCGCGCAGACCGCGGACCCGGTGACCTGCTCGCACGGTCTCCGCGTCTTCGCTGACCGGACGTGGGACGACGCTCCTCCACTCGATGTGCTCGTGTTCCCGGGCGGCCGGGTCGGCGGATTGCTGGAGAACGAGCCCGTGCTCGACTGGGTTCGCCGCACCCGCGACAGCGGCGCGTTGATGACGAGCGTCTGCACCGGAGCCCATGTCTTCGCGACCGCAGGAGTGCTCAAGGATCGCCCGGCGACGACCCACTGGGGCTCGCTGGACTCGCTCAGCGAGATCGACCCGACGATCGACGTGCGCCCGGACGACCGCTTCGTCGACAGCGGCGAGGTCGTCACCGCGGCCGGCGTCTCGGCCGGGATCGACATGGCGCTCCATCTCGTCGCACGGCTCGACTCGACGGACCGTGCGGAGTTCGTCCGGCGCTACATGCAGTACGAAACGCCGCTGTACGTCAGCTAGGAGGGCTCGCCGGCGACGGCGACCGTGCGGCGCTCGCCGCTGCGCTTGAACTCCACGCGCCCGTCGCGGGTCGCGAAGATCGTGTCGTCGCGGCCGAGGCCGGCGCCGGGGCCCGGCCGGAAGCGCGTGCCGCGCTGCCGGACGAGGATCATCCCCGCCTTGACGTCCTGGCCGTCGAAGATCTTCACGCCGAGCCGCTTGGACTCGGAGTCGCGGCCGTTGCGTGAGGAGCCAAGTCCCTTTTTGTGTGCCATTAGGCTTCGTCCTTCGTCTTCGTTGCAGTGGTCGAGCGCGCCTTGGAGGTCGACGACCTCGTGCTCTTCTTCGCGCCGATGGACTCGATCTGGATCTGGGTCAGGCTGCTGCGGAACCCCGTGTGGCGCCGGTAGCCGGTGCGGCGGCGGTACTTGCCGATCCGGATCTTGTCGCCCTTGACGTGGGCCAGCACCTTGGCGGTGACCGTCCCCTTCGGAGCCAGCTCGGCCTTGCCGTCGCCGCCTTCGAAGATCACCTCGGGCTGGAACGTCTTGTTCTCGTCCACCGAGAGGCGGTCCACGAGCAGTTTCTCGCCCTCCCGGACGACGTACTGCTTTCCACCCAGCTTGATGATCGCGTAGCCCATAAGAAACGCCGGGATTCCCGGCGGAGGCTCAGTCTACCAGCGGTTCTGGGGCCTTTTCGGGCTGCGCGGGCGCATCTCCTTCCGCGCCGGCGCCGTTCGCCTTCGCGGCAGCGGGCTTCCGGCGACGGCGGCCGCCCCGGGAGCCGCGGCGCGTCTTCTTCTTCGGCTTCGGAGCCTCTCCGGCCGTGGGCGCTGCCGTCTTCTCCTCGTCGGGCTCGGCATCGTCGTCACCGAGCGCCGGATCCGGCAGATGGATCAGGACCGGAGCCTCCGACGGCTGACCGTTGTCGGCGCTTTCCGCGGGCCCTGCCTCAGCCGTCGCCCCGGCGGGCTTCTTCTTCCGCCGGCGGCCTCCGCGGGAGCCGCGACGCGTGCGCTTCTTCGGCTTGGGAGCCTCGTCGGCTGCGCCCTCCTCGGGCGCCTCCTCGGGCGTCTCCTCGGCCAACTCCGGCTCGTCGGCAACCGCCTCGGCGGCCTCCGCTTTTGGCTTCTCTGCTTTCGGCTTCTCTGCCTTCTGCTCCTCTGCCTTCGGCTCCTCGGGCTTCGCAATCCTGCTTCGGCGGGCACGTGTCGGCTTCTCCGCCAGCGCCTCGGCCGTGATCGGCGGCTCGGCGGGCTTGGCCGCGTCGAGGAGCTCCGCGTACGCCGTCCCGTCGAGCGCCCGGGTGATCCGCACCTTTGCGCGCTTGCCGACGAGCTTCGCGCCCCCGGCAACCGCGATGTCGATGCCGTCGTGCTTCGCCACGCCGACGCTCGGGTCGTGGAGGCCGACCTCGACCGGCTTGACGTCGAGCTCCTGTCCCTCCTCCACCGGCGACTCGGGCTGGAGCTTCGCGAGCGGCCCGCGCGCGGCGACCTCGAAGTGCTCGGGCGGCGTGCCCTCGACAGGCTCGACGAAGAAGCGCCGGCGCGTTCGCTCCTCGATCGCCCGGAGCCGATCGGCGCCGGGACCGATCAGCGCGGCCGCGACGTGCGGGTTGAGCTCGACGCGGAACGCGGCGCTGCGCGAGCCCGCAGCGAGCACTCGCAGCTTCCGCTCGACCTCGACGGCGGCAGAGATCTCCGAGAAGACGATGCCGTCGCCGTCGCAGGTGGGGCAGCGCTTGGTGAGGATCTCGCGCGGCCCGTGCGAGACGTTCTGGCGCGTCATCTCCACGAGGCCCAGCGGCGAGATCTCGACCACGTAGGTCTTGGTCCGGTCCCGCTCCAGCTCGGTCTTCAATGCCTCTTCGACCGCTGCGCGGTTCTTCGGATTCGCCATGTCGATGAAGTCGATGACGATGATCCCGCCGATGTCGCGGAGCCGAAGCTGGCGGACGACCTCCTTGACCGCTTCGAGATTGTTCTTCGTGATCGTGTCCTCGAGCCGGCCGGCGGATGCCTTCGAGCGCGAGCCGACGAAGCGGCCCGTGTTGACGTCGATGACCGTGAACGCCTCGGCGTAGTCGAAGACGAGGTAGCCTCCGGACGGAAGATCCACCCGGCGCGAGAGCGTGGATCGGATCTCCGCCTCGACGCCGAAGTCCTCGAAGAGCGACGTCTTGCCGGTGTGCTTCCGCACCTTCTCCGCCATGTGCGGCGAGGTCTTCTTCAGGTAGCCGACGATCCGCTTGTAGGTCAGGTCGTGGTCGACGACAGCCTGCTCGAAGTCGTTCGTGAAGAGGTCGCGGACGACGCGCAGCGGGAGCTCGGCCTCCTGGTAGACGAGCGCCGGCGCCTTGGCCTTGTCGGCCCGTCCCTGGATCTCCTTCCAGAGGCGCTGGAGGAAGTCGATGTCGCGCTCGATGTCCTCCGGCGAGGCTCCCTCGGCGGCTGTGCGGACGATCATGCTCCCGGTCTTCGGGGCGACCGACTTCAGGATCTCGCGGAGCCGGATGCGCTCCTCCTCCGGCAGCCGGCGCGAGACGCCGAAGCCCTCGCCGCTCGGGACGTAGACGACGAACCGGCCCGGCAGCGAGATCTCGGTCGTCAGGCGGGCGCCTTTCGACTTCATCGGGTCCTTGACGGCCTGGACGAGGATCTCCTCGCCGCGGCTCAGCAGATCCTGGATCTTGCGGCCGTGCCTCCGGCCCTCGAGCTCGGGGGTGACGATCTCGTCGACGTAGAGGAAGCCGTTCTTCTCCAGGCCGATCTCGACGAACGCCGCCTCCATCCCGGGCAGGACGTTGTCGACCGTCCCCTTGTAGATGTTCCCGGCGATCGAACGGCTCTCGGGCCGCTCGAGGTAGACCTCGGCGACCTTGTCGTCCTCCAGGATCGCGACCCGTTGCTCGGCGACGTCGACGGAGATGACGAGGTCGCGCTTCGCGGGCGGCGGAAGCGATCGCGGCGTCGCCGTGCGGCGGCGCGTCTGGCTCCGTGAGCGCGACTCGCGCGGCTTCCGCTCCGGCTTCTTCTCGGCCTTCTGGCCCTTCTCGGGCTGATCTTTCTCTTCGGTGCGCGCCGCGCGCTCGCCGGGCTTGCGGCGGTTGCGGCCCCCGCGGCTTCCTCGCCTGCGGCGGCGGCTTGCGGCAGATGTGGGTGTGTCGGCGGCCGCTTCCGCGGCCGGGGTCTCTACGGTGTCGGGTTGTTCGGCCTGCTCACGGGCAGGCTCGGTCGTTCGCTCAGCCGGCTTGCGCCGAAACCATCGCAACAAGTGAAAACTCCTTCGCTGATGTCGCGCGCACGAAGACCTGCTCCGGAGACCGGGCGCTCCGCGCGCTGCGAGATTGACAGGAAACGCATATCTGCGGGCAAGGCTAGCAGCAGGCGGTTTTCAGCCAGGAAAACCGTCCGGATCAGGCTGCCGCCGCGGGCCGGAGCTTCGTCCGCCTCGTCCTGATTGCCCGGAGCCGCTGCGTGAGACGGGCCCAGGCCCATGGTTCGACCTCGCCGTACCGTGCCGCGCTCTGCGCTCTTGTCGCGGCCAGGTACTCGAACCAGGCATCCGCCTCCTCGATCAGTAGTAGCTCGAACGCGTCTTTCCGGTTCATGCGCCGCATCGTAGGACCGGCGCCGGACGGACCTCAGGAGGGCTTGGCGAAACATCGGCTGAGCCGCAGGAGCACGCTGCTCGCCCCGAGGACTGCGTCCTCAGTCGCGCCCGTATCTCATCCGATACGAACGCTCCTTGCGTCCTTGCCTCGGAACGACCATCGCACTCCTGCGACGAGCGACGTTCCGCCAAGCCCTCCTAGCGGCGGCGCAAGGCGATCGCTTGCAGCACGCCGATGGCCATCAGATTCGTGACCATCGCCGAGCCTCCGACGCTCACGAACGGCAGCGGAATGCCGGTAATCGGGGCGATCCCGATCGTCATCCCGATGTTGACGAACGTCTGGAAAAGCAGCCCGAAGACGATCGCCCCGGCCACGATCGTCTCGAAGAGGTTGCGCGCAGTGGCGATCACCCGGATCCCGCGCCACATCAGCAGCAGATAGAGGCCGAGGAGGATCGAGGCGCCCATGAATCCCCGCTGCTCGGCAAGCGCCGCGAAGACGAAATCGGTCTCGTGCTCGGGCAGGTAGTCGAGCCGGGTCTGCGTCGCGCCCGTGACTCCCCGCCCGTCCAAACCGCCCGAGCCGACGGCCGTGATCGACTGGTTGATGTTGTAGGCGGCGCCCTGCGGATTCTTCGACGGGTCGGTGAACGCGGTCAGGCGATCGCGCTGGTACGGCTCGAGGATGTCGAGTCCCATCGCGGGGCCGGCCCAGAGGACGAAGACCACCACGACGGTCCCCGCAGCCGCGACGACGGCCAGGTCCCGCAAGCGGGTGCCGGCGAAGAACAGCGCCGAGAGGAGGATCGCGCCGTACACGAGCGCCGTCCCGATGTCGGGCTGGAGGAAGACGAAGAGCATCGGCAACGCGGCCGCGCCGATCGCGATCAGCGTCGTCCGCGCCTCGACGATCCGCTTCCCCTGGTCGGCGAGCAGCCCCGCGAGGAACAGGGCGAGCAGCAGCTTTCCGAACTCGGACGGCTGGAACTGGAAGAACCCCAGGTCGATCCAGCGTGTCGAGCCACGGACCTCGGTCCCGATGACCGTGACGACGAGCAGCATGGCGAGCAGCACGCCGTAGATGGCCTTGTACGAACGGCGGTAGAAGGAGGGGTCGATGAGCAGCGCGGCTACGAGGCCGACGGTGCCCATCAGCGCGAAGATCGCCTGCCGGGTCACGTAGTAGTCGGGATCTCCGGCGATGTCCTGCCGCGTGATCCCGTCGATCGCCCAGAGACCGAAGCCCACGAGGCCGCCGACGGCGGCGAGCATCACCCAGTCGAGGCGGCGGACGTACGAGACGGCGCGCGCGGTGTCGGCGCGCGGGTGGCGTCCAGTGCGGGTCGGGGCAGATGCTGCGTAGTCGGCCATCAGTCGGTCTCGACCCCTGTCTCGACTAAGGGCGCTTCACGCCCGAAATGGCGCTCGAAGATCTTCAGCGCCGCCGGAGCCGCCGCCGTGCTTCCGTGGCCGCCGTTCTCGATCACGACGCAGACGACGAGCTCGGCCGCTTTGTCCGTCGGCCCGTAGCCGCACCACCACGACTGGTCGACCATCTGGGAGTAGCCGTCACCGTCGACGTCGACGGCCTTCTCTGCAGTCCCCGTCTTGCCCGCGATCGGGACATCGGGAAGGCGCCGAAGACGCCGGCCGAGGTGCCGTACGACGCGTGCGTCGCGCGGAAGAGCCCGTCCTCGATCACGTTCAGCTCGGCGGGGTCGACGTTGACGTCCTTCGGCGCCGGCGAGAAGACCGCCTTGACCGCGCCGGAGTTCCCGGGCTGCTCCACGCTGGAGACGAGGTGCGGCGTGACGAGCTTGCCGCCGTTGGCGAGCAGCGCGTAGAACCGCGCCATCTGGAGCGGCGTGACGAGCAGGTCCTTCTGGCCGATCGCGAGCTGGACCGAGTCGCCGGACTTCCACAGCCGGTCGATCTCCCAGGTCTGGGGGTAGCGCTTCTTCGTGTACGTCTTGCGCCGCCACTCCGGCGTCGGCAGGAGCCCGGTCGCCTCACCGCCGACATCCAGCCCCGTCGGCTTCCCGAATCCGAAGGCCGAAGCCCACTTCTGGAGCGGGCTGCCGTACTCCGGCGGGAGCCCGTAGAACTCGAGACCCAGTTGGTAGAAGTACGTGTCGCATGAGGCCGCGAGCGCCGTGGGAAGGTCCATCGCCTCGTTCGCGTACGGATTCCAGTTCCGGAAGGTCGTGCCGTCGATCTCCATCTTCCCGGTGCATGAGAGCGGCTCGTACGGGCCGACGAGCTGCTCGCGCATGGCTGCGAGGGCGGTGACCGGCTTGAAGGTCGAGCCCGGCGGATAGAAGCCGGCCGTCGCACGGTTCAGGCCGGGGTAGTTGGCGGCTTCGGCCGCCTTGGGGTCGATCAGCGGCCGCAGCTTCGCCGGCTTCGGCTTGCCGACGTAGACCCCCGGGTCGTAGGTGGGATTGGTCGCCATCGCGCGGATCGCCCCGGTGCGCGGGTCGATCGCGACGGCCGCTCCCGCATTCGCGTACCAGCTCTTGTTCTCGCGGGCGACCTGGATGCCGTACTCGAGCGCGTCCTCGGCCGCACGCTGCAGCTTCGCGTCGAGCGTGGTCCGGAGAGCGAGCCCCGCCTGTGGCTGCTCGCTGCGAAGCGGCTTGGAGCGCGGACGGCCGAGCGAGTCCACGCGCAGCTCTGCGAGACCCGCCGTCCCGCGGAGGAAGCGGTCGTAGGAGAACTCGAGGCCCGCCTGGCCGACGGTGTCGCCGTGGCGGTACCGGCCGGCCTTCAGCTGCTGCTCCGTCACGTCTCCGACGTGGCCGAGGATCTGCGGCGCGAGCGACCCGTACCGGTAGTCGCGCAGGTGGATGTCGTTCAGCTCGAGGCCGGGGAAGTCTCGCCGGTTCTCCTTCAGATAGAAGATCTCCTCCTGGCTGAGATCCTCTTTCAGCGTCACCGGCGTCAATGGATCGCCCATGTGCTCGCGCAGCCGGCCCTGGAGCTCGGGCAACGGGACCATCAGGATCGCCGAGAGCCGGCGCAGCATCCGCTGCCGGCCGCGGACGGGCATGTACGCCGTCCAGACCTGCGCGGCGGTGCCGATCCGGTTGGACACGAGCAGTCGGCCCTTGTAGTCGAGGATCGGCCCGCGCGCCGCGTCGATCCGGACGGTGCGCAGCTGGTTGTCCTGAGCGGCCGCGAGGTACTGATCGCCGGCGAGCACCTGCAGCGCCCACAGGCGGAAGAAGAGCACCGCGAACACGAAGAGGACGATGGCGCCGAGCACGCCGAGCCGAAGCGCCATCGCCGGCGTCATGCGGTACGGCTCCTCCACGCGCGGGTCGCGCGGCATGAAGCGCGTGCGCGGCGGGATACGGGTGATGCGGGCCATCAGGAGAACTCCACGTCCTTGATGGGCAGGCGCGCGCCGGGCGGCGCGAACAGGCGGCGGACGAGCGCGTAGACCGGGACGGTCAACAGGAGGTTCAGCAGGATCGCCGCGGGCAGCGCGCGCAGAGCGGCCTGCACCGACACGGACTCGCCGAGCATTGCGTGGAGCGCGAGCGCGCCGAAGGCGTAGAGAACGGTCACGACCGCGATCGACACGAGCGGCGCGTGCGCGCGGTCCCGGCCGGTCGTCTCGCCGTAGCGGCCGATCCAGTAGCCGGCGAGTGAGAGCAGCAGGGAGCTGACGCCGAGCGTGTCGAGGTTCGCGGTGTCCAGCAGGAAGCCGGCGTAGAAACCCGCAATCGCCCCGAAGATCGAGCCGCGGAGGAGCGCGACCGCGGCGAGGGTCACGAGGACGAGGTCAGCCCTACCGCCGACAATCGTGATCGACGACACGATCGTCGTCTGGACGACTACCGCGACGAAGAAGGCGATCGCCGTCTTGAAGACGTCCGCGGTCACGGCCTCTCTGTCCGCTGCTCCTTCGGGACCAGCACCACGAGGAGGTCGAGCGACGAGAAGTCCACGAACGGATCCACCTGGATCTGCTGGAAGTTCTCGATGTCGGTCTGGCCGACGTGCTTCACGGAGCCGATCGGAATTCCCGCTGGGTACATCGAGCCGAGCCGGCCGAACCGCCGTCCCGCCGTGGAGATCGTGTCGCCCCGCTCGACGACCTTCTCCTTCAGGACCCGGTTGAGCTCGAACGGACGGTCCGGGCCCTCGCCGATCTCGAGGACGCCGACCGTGTCGGTGGCCACGTCGAGCGCCGTGACCGAGCTCGTGCTGTCCGTGAGCAGCGTGACCTCCGAGCTCGAGCGCGTGACCTTCGTCACCTGCCCGACGAGATAGCCCTCGCTCGAGACGACCGGGTCGTCCAGCCGGACCTCGTTGCGCCGGCCGGCGGAGATGACGAGCGACTGCTCCCACTCACCGGTCGCGTGAGAAGTGACGCTCGCGGCGATCCCGTCGTAGCTTCGCGGGAAGCTCGGCCCGCTGACGAAGCGGAGCGCGCGGCGGAGATCGACATTCTCCCGGGCTGCAGCCTGGTTCTGAATCGCCTGGAGACGCAGCAGCTGGATGTCCTTGCGGAGCTCCTCGTTCTCGGAGCGGGCGTGGACCAAGCCGGCGGTCCAGCCGTACGCGTCGCGGAAGGGCCGCGCCACGCGCTCGGCACCGACCTGGAACGGGTGGAGGACGCTGGCGACCGCACCCTGGACGCTGTGCATCGGGCCGCTTTCCGCCTCGCGAAAGTAGAGCGTCAGCATGGCGATCGAGACGACGACGAGCACGGCGGCAACGAGCCGTCGGCGAAGCGCACCCGCCGCTCGCGACGAGGGATACGGCGGGGAGGCGGCCCGCTGAACCGTCGAGCCCAGTGCCGCCAGCCGCAGTGAGCGGTTACGTGGCACGAAAGATCAGTTTAGGAAACGAAGAGGAAGACACCATCGGAGAGAGAAGGATGAGGATTGCTCTAGCGCCGGTAGCCGTTGCGGCTCTTGGCGCTCTTGCTTGTCCGCTGCATGACCTCGATCAGCTCGAGGCTGCGACCGGAGCCGACGGCGACGCAGGTTAGCGGCGATTCCGCCAGCTGCACCGGCATCTGGGTCTCGTGACGAAGGCGCTCGTCGAGCCCGCTCAGCAACGCCCCGCCACCGGCGAGGACGATCCCGCGATCCATGATGTCGGCGGCGAGCTCGGGCGGCGTCTTGTCCAGCGTCGACTTGATCGCGTCGACGATCTGGTTGACCGGCTCCTCGAGCGCGTGCCGGACCTCGTCGGAGCTCATGATGATCGTCTTCGGGAGGCCGGTGAGCATGTCGCGGCCACGGACCTCGGCCTGAACCTCCTCCCTCAGCCGGAAGGCGGAGCCGATTTCGAGCTTGATCTCCTCGGCGGTCTGGTTGCCGATGAGCAGCTTGTACTCGCGCTTGGTGTGGTTGATGATCGCCTCGTCCATCTCGTCCCCGCCCACGCGGAGGCTCTGGGAGACGACGATCCCGCCCAGAGAGATGACCGCGACCTCGGTCGTACCGCCGCCGACGTCCACGATCATGTTCCCGGTCGGCTCGGAGACCGGCAGGCCGGCCCCGATCGCGGCCGCCATCGGCTCCTCGATCAGGTGCGCTTCTCGTGCGCCGGCGCTGAGGGTCGCCTCCTCGACTGCGCGCTTCTCGACGCCGGTGACGCCGGACGGGACGCAGACGACGACGCGCGGGTGCGCGAACCGGTGCTGGTGGACCTTCTGGATGAAGTGGCGGAGCATCTGCTCGGTCACGTCGAAGTCGGCGATGACGCCGTCCTTCAGGGGGCGGATCGCGGAGATCGTCCCGGGCGTCCGGCCGAGCATTCGCTTCGCCTCGACGCCAACGGCGTGAACCTCCCCCGAGCGCTGGTCGATCGCGACGACGGATGGCTCGCTGAGCACGATGCCGCGGCCGCGCACGTACACGAGCGTATTCGCGGTGCCCAGGTCCACCGCCATGTCGCGGCCGCCGAAGCCGTTGAGGTACCCGAAGAGCCCCATCTCCCGAGCGCCGAGTCTAGCGGTCGAAACTCGGTCTTCCTACCGAAAGCCCCTGCTACGCGGTCGTATCGGCCAGCGCCCCCGGAGACACGCCCTCGTGCCTGGCACCAGGGCGCGTCCCGAAGGGCGCACAGAAGCGAGTCAGAACTGCGCCGTCGCCGGCCGCGGCGCGAATCGGTGCTTAGGGTCGAGCAGATGGGAAGAGCTCCGCGTCTGAACGTCATCGACGGCCTCTATCACCTCACCGCGCGAGGCGTCCGACGCATGACGATCTACGAGGACGAACTCGACTACCGTCGGTTCCAGGCCGTCTTCCGGCAGGTGACCCAGGACCTCGATTGGGCCTGTCATGCGTTTTGCTTGATGCCCAACCACTACCACCTGCTCATCGAGACCCGACTCCCGAATCTTTCGGCCGGAATGCAGCGTCTCAACTGGCGCCACGCCGTCCGCTTCAACTGGCGGCACAGCTACACGGGGCATCTCTTCGAGAGCCGCTTCCACTCCGAGCTGGTCGTGACCGAGGCCCACTTCCTCGAGACCGCGCGGTACATCGTCCTCAACCCGGTCCGCGCAGGTCTGTGCGCTCGACCGGGCGAATGGCCCTTCAGCAGCTACCGCCGCACGCTCCTGCCTTCGGAGCCGTTCCTTGAGAGCTCTCGGCTCCGTGGTCCGTTCGGATCCGACCTCCCCACGGCGCGGTCGCGTTACGAAGCCTTCGTGGCCGAGGGTGTCGATTCGGGCCGTGTCCCGGTGCCTGGCACCAGGGCACGGCCGAATCAGCCGAAGCCGTAGGTCCCCGCGAAGCGCTTCGCCAGGAGACGAACGAGGAGGGCCGCCGGGAGCCCCACGACGTTCAGGTAGTCCCCCTCGATGCGCTCGACGAGCGATGCGCCGAGCCCCTGGATCGCATAGGCGCCGGCGCGCTCGCGCCACTCCTCGGCCGCGAGGTAGCGGGCGATGTCCCTGGCCGTGAGCTGCCTGAACGTGACCTTGGTCGACTCGCGATGGAGCTCTTCCCATGCGGGCGTCCGCAAGCAGAGGCCGGAGACGACTTCGTGGGTCTTCCCGGAGAGGATCTCGAGCATCCGCTCTGCGTCGCCGGCGTCCGCGGGCTTGCCGAGCACCGCGTCGTCGCAGACGACCACCGTGTCAACCCCGAGAACCGGCCGGTCGCCGCCGTCCACCGCCGCGGCCTTGCCTGCCGCGTGCTCGACCGGGTCGTCGCCCACCTCCTGGTAGTCCGGCACCACGATCTCGTGCGGGATCCCGAGCTGCGTCAGGATCGCGTGGCGCTGCGGGCTGCGCGACGCCAGGATCAGCGGCAGCGCGGGCGGGGCGCTCACCGGGCCTTTCGCACTTTCCAGATCGACTCGGCCGGCCAGCGACGTGCCCAATCCCGCTCCGCATCTTCCCAGTACGTCGAAGTGGCGTCTGCCGCCGGTCGCGGCTCGATCAGGTCCTCGACGACGAATCCGTTCCCGCGGAAGAGCCGGATCCACTCCCCGTAGGGCAGCTCATAGGTGGTGACGTCTTCGTCGCCGAGCTTGTGCATGCCGAAGTAGTCGCGTCTGAGGGTCGTGTGCACCCGCTCGTCCTCCCCCTCGCAAACGGCCGCGAACGCGCTCGACTTGCTGAAGCAGAGAAGCCCGTCGGGCCGCAGGAGGCGAGCGCACTCCGGGACGACCTTGTAGGGATCGGCGAACGTCAACGCGCCGTGGTCACAGAAGACCACGTCGAAGGTCTCGTCCGGGAGCGGCACTTCCTCGGCCGACGAGTGGACGAGCGGGAAGTCGACGCCCGCCTCCGCCAGCAGCCGCCGTGCGTGCTCGAGCTGGCGCTCGGAGATATCGAGCCCGACGGGACGGGCACCTTGGCTCGCCAGCAAGATCGACCAATGCGCGGCGCCGCAGCCGAGCTCGAGAACATCCTTGCCGGAGACGTCGCCCAGGACGCCAAGCTCGGACTCGGGGATCTGCCAGATACCCCAGCGCGGCTCCGGCTGCCGAATGAACTCGCGGTGCCGCTCCTGGTACTCGTCGCTCGTCCGGTCCCAGAACTGCCGGTTGCGAAGCGCGTCCTCAGACGCTCTTTCGGGCAACCCAGATCTCCTCGGCCGGCCAGCGCTGTGCCCAAGCGGCCGAGACGAAGTCGTAGTACTCGTGGTCGGCCGTGGACTCGGGCGCGAGACGCTCGTGCAGCGCCTCGACAACGAAGCCGTGCCGTCGGAGCGCAGCGATCATCACACCGTGCGGGAGGTGGTAGTTGACGCCCTCGTCCTCGCCCGGCCACTCGATCCGGCCGAGGTCGCCCTGGCCTCGAATGAGCTGTTCCTCGACCTTGCCCTCGTCGGGGGCGCAGAGGATCGAGAGCGCCGAGTTGCAGAGGAAGACGAGGTACCCACCCGGCCGGAGCAGCCGGGCGGCCTCGGCGAGCCACAGCTCGGGATCGCACCAGATCGAGGCGCCGTACTCGGAGACGGCGAGATCGAAGCTCTCGTCGGGTAGCGGGACGTCCTCGGCGCTTGCCTCCACGAGCGGGAAGTGGAGGTCGAACTCCTCCTGCATCCGCCGCGCCGTGTCGAGCTGAGCCGGCGTGACGTCCACGCCGGTGACCCGTGCGCCGCGCTTGGCGAGCCAGGCGCCGAAGTACGCCGTGCCGCAGCCGAGCTCGACGACATCCTTGCCGTCGACCTCGGGCAGCGCACGGATCTCGGACTCGGGACCGGAGAACATGCCCCAGGAGATCTCGTCGCTCGCCCACGCACCGCGCGCTTGGCGATCGGTGTACTCGGCGTTGGCCTTGGTCCAGACCTCGCGGTTCTTCAGCGCATCTTCAGCGTGGCTCATCGGGGAACCACAGACCGATCTCGCGCTGGGCGGACTCCGGGGAATCGGAGCCGTGGACGAGGTTGTCCGGCATCGAGAGCGACAGGTCGCCTCTGATCGTTCCCGGCGCCGCGTCTGCGGGGTTCGTCGCGCCCATCGTCGTCCGCACGGTCGTGATCGCGCCCTCCCCTTCGAGCACGAGCGCGAGGGTCGGCCCCGAGGTGATGAAGTCCACGAGCTCGCCGAAGAACGGCTTCTCCGTGTGCTCGGCGTAGTGCTCCTCGGCCAGCGACCGGTCGACGGTCAGCAGGCGCGCAGCCTCGATGGTCAGCCCGCGCCGCTCGAAGCGAGCGACGATCTCGCCGGTCAAGGCCCGGCGAACCGCGTCCGGCTTCACGAGCACGAGTGTCCGCTCCGCTGCCACGGAGCGGGAGACTAGCCGCTAGCCGCCCGGTCGTTCCCGCCGCGGCGCAGGCGGGAACTCGATCGTGGTCGGCGTCTCGACCGACGTCTCGCAATAGGGGCAGACCTGCCAGAGCGTCTCGAGCGGAGCCTTGCAGTTGACGCAGGCCTGGCGGAGCTTCGTGGTGCAGACGGGGCACACGAGATACGAGTCCTCGACGTGTGCCCTGCAGACCGGACAGTGCAGCTCGCGCCGAGCGAGGCGCTCCTCCATCGCCTTGATCTCGAGCTCCCGCTCGCGCACGTCCTCGAGGTACTCCGGGGGGCGGAAGAGCATGTAGATCAGGGCGCCGACGAACGGCGGCACCAGGCCGAGGATCGTTGCCATCGCGACCAGCCACGGATCCTCGATTCGTCGCCGCGCGTCCTTGAACACCCAGTACGCGACGGCGAGCCAGAAGACGACGAGGAAGAAGATCCCGAGGTTGCGGGCGACGTCCCAGGCGCCGGAGCCGAAGAAGTCCTGAAGACTCCCGAAGAAGTCGTTCTCGTTGTCTCCGTTCACCTGCTCACCTCACAACAACAGCTGCCCGACGACGTATCCGGCGGCGAACGCGAGCCCGACGATCGTCAGCAGGACTGCGGCCGCGACCGCGAACACGCTGAGCCGCTCACCGACCTTCGTCATGGTACGCCCTCTTCCTCCGCCCTAGCCAGGTTCGCGAGCAAATACAGAGAACCGGTCACGACGATCAGCCCCGTGCTGGATTGTCGCGCATGCGTGAGCGCGCGGTGCGGGTCGGGCTCGACCTCGACGTCTGCAAAGCGCGGCTCGGCTCGCGCGGCGAGCTCGTCGGCGGGCAGCGCGCGCGGGTTGTCGGAGGTCGTTGCGACGAAGCGCGGCGCAAGCTCGGCCAGGTCGTCGAGCATGGCGTTCGCGTCCTTGTCGGCGAGGATCGAGGCGACGACGACCTCGACCGGCTCGTCGATGCGCTCGCGGAGCCACGCCGTGCCGGCCGGCGTGTGGGCGCCGTCCCAGAGCTCTCGGCCGCGCCGCTCGAACCGCCCAGCGAGCGTGACGTGCGGCTGCGCCCCTATTTTGCGCCCGAGGAAGATTTCGGCCGCCTTTCGTGCGTCTCCCGTCACGATTTCGGCGCTCTTCGGTATCAAATCGGCGTACCTGTTGTCCGACACGACAACTACCTTGGCCGCATGCGCCACCGCAAGCTTCTCCCTCGCGATCTGCTCCGTCGTGTCGCCGAGCACCTCGGTGTGCTCGAGCGAGACGTTGGTCAGCAGCACGAGCTCGGCGTCCACGACGTTGGTCGCGTCGAGCCGCCCGCCCAGGCCGGCCTCGATCACGGCGACGTCCACTTCACGCTCGGCGAACTCGAGGAGCGCCGCGGCCGTCAGCGCCTCGAACTGCGTCGCAGCGACGGCCTCCGCGCCGGCTCTGATCCGCGCGACTGCTCGCTCGAAGTCGGCCTCGGCGCCGTCCACCCAGATCCTCTCCGCCCAGCCGCTCACGTGCGGCGAGGTGTAAGCGCCCGCTCGCCTCCCCTCCGCCCGTAAGAGAGCGGCGATCGTCCGCGTCGCGGTCGACTTGCCGTTCGTCCCGACAACATGAATCGCGGCGTACCGGCGCTCGGGGTGATCCAGCCGATCGAGAAGCTCCCGCATCCGGTCGAGGCCGAACTCCTCCGGCCAGGGGCTGAGCGACGCGACCCAGTCGGTCGCGGAGCCTTCGCTAGCCGCCGAGAGCTTCGAGCTCACGGCGGTAGCGAGCGAGCTTCTCGCGCTCGGCCTCGACCACGTCGTCGGGGGCGCGCGCGACGAATCGCTCGTTGCCGAGCATGCCCTCGGCGCGCGCGATCTCGTTGCGGAGGCGCTCGATCTCGGCGGAGGGGTCGCCGTCGGCCCGGACGCGGTCGGGCTTGACGACGGCGTCGAAGATCCGGAGCTCATCTCCATCGAGCTTGGGGCGAACGCCGCTGCGTCGGAACGTCTCGGCGACGCTCTGCACCTGGTCGAGCGCGGCCGCGTCGGTGGCGAAGCGAGCGTCCGGGTCGGGCCAGTCCGAGACGATAAGCCGAGTCCGGCGGCCGGGCAGCTGCGTCCAGATCTCCTCGGTCACATGCGGCATCACCGGGTGGAGCAGCACGAGCAGGCGCTCGAGCGTCGCGAGAGCCGTAGCGCGCGCGTCTCCGTCCTCCGCGTAGAGGCGGGCCTTGATCGCCTCGGCGTACCAGTCGCAGAAGTCGTCGAAGGTCAACCGGTAGAGAGCGTTCGCACTCGCGGCGAAGTCGAAGCGGCCCCAGTGCTCTTCGAGCTGGGCGCGGGTGGCATCGAGTCTCGCGATGATCCAGCGCTCCTCGAGATCGCGCGGCGCGAGCGAAGGCACGGCTTCGCCGGCGTTCGCGAGAATGAGCCGCGCCACGTTCCACAACTTGTTCGCGAGCTTCCTGCCCTCGTCGATGAACCCGTGCGAGAAGCGGACGTCCTGCGTCGAGGACATCTTCAGCAGCCCGTAGCGGGTCGCGTCCGCGCCGTACTGGGCGACGACGTCGAGCGGGTCGATCCCGGTGCCGAGGCTTTTGGACATCCGGCGCCCGTCCGGCGCGAGGACGGTCGAGTGGATGATCACGTCGGTGAACGGGATCTCGCCGAGCAGCTCGAGCCCCGAGAAGATCATCCGGTTCTCCCAGAGTCGAATGATCTCCCTCGCGGTCGTCTGCAGGTCACCGGGGTAGAACGACCTCAGGTCGTCGGTCTCGTCAGGCCATCCGAGGGTCGCGAACGGCCAGAGCGCAGACGAGAACCACGTGTCGAGCACGTCCTCGTCCCGCATGAGCTCCTTGCCGCCGGCGAGCTCGCGGGCTTCCTCCTCGGTCTCGGCGCAGTACGTCTCCCCGTCGGAATCCGTCCAGATCGGCAGCTGGTGGCCCCACCAGAGCTGACGTGAGATGCACCAGTCCGGTGCGGTTTCGAGCGAATCGATCGCGAAACGGTGCTGCGATTCCGGGTGATAGCGGACACGCCGCTCGCGGAGAGCGCGCAGCGCCGGCTGCTTGAGCTCGCCCATCGCGCACCACCACTGAAGCGAGATCAGCGGCTCGATCCTCGATTCGCACCGCTCGCAGAGCGCGACCGAGTGGCGATAGCTCTCGCGCTTCTCGATCAGATCGCGCTCGCGGCACCACGCGAGCACTCGCTCGGATGCCTCGTCCTGAGTCAGGCCCACGAGCTGCGGAATCGCATCGTTCATGCGGCCGTCCGGTCCAATCACCATCGGCTCGGGCAGCTCGTGGTCGCGGCCGATCTCGAAATCGGTCGGGTCGTGGCCCGGTGTGATCTTCAGCGCTCCGGTCCCAAACCCGGGCTCCACGCGATCGTCCGCGATGATCGGCACCGCCCGCTCGACGAACGGGACGATCGCCTCCTTGCCGATCAGCTCCCGGTAGCGGTCGTCGTCCGGGTGCACGGCAACGGCGACGTCGGCCGGGATCGTCGCCGGGCGAACGGTCGCGATCGCGATGTGCCCCGAGCCGTCCGCAAGCGGGTAGCGAATCGTCGTCAGCGCATCGTCGACGTCGGCGTGCACGAGCTCGAGGTCGGAAAGTGACGTCTCGTGGTACGGACACCAGTTGATGATCCGGTTCGCGCGGTAGATCCAGCCCTTGCGGTACAGGTGCACGAAGAAGCGCATCACCGCGCGGATGTAGGCGTCGTCCATCGTGAAGCGCTCGCGCCGGTAGTCCATTGATGCGCCCATCCGGCGGAACTGGAACATGATCTTGCCGCCGTACTCGTGCAGCCACTCCCAGACGCGCTTCTCGAACGCGTCCCGCCCGAGCTCCTTCCGCGAAGTCCCCTCCCGTTCGAGCTGCTTCTCCACGGCAGCCTGGGTCGAGATCCCGGCATGGTCGTAACCCGTCTGGAAGAGGACGTTGAGGCCCTGCATCCGCTTCAGCCGCATGAGCAGGTCGCCCAGCGAGACCTGAAGGGCGTGGCCCATGTGCAGCTCTCCGGTCACGTTGGGCGGCGGGAACGCATAGACGTAGCTCTCCCGTGAGGGATCGGGCTCGGCGTTGTAGAGCCCTTCTGCCTCCCAGGTCTGCTGCCAGCGTTCCTCGACGCCTTTGGGGTTGTAGAGAGAGTCCATCACTCGCCGACGCCGACCTTAAGGCGGCGCTCCAGGAAACGGATGTGGTCAGGCAGCGACTATGCGCCCAGTATACGGCGCGCTCTGCCGGCCGCGACCACGTTGCCCTTCTGCTCGTACAGCTCGAGCGCCAGCGCGACGAACCGCGTGGACTCGGTCTCGCGCTCGGCCGTCCGCAGCACTTCGGCCAGATCCATGAAGGCGTCGGCGCGCAGCACGGTGAAGTCGGTCTCGTCGGCGAGGACGACCGCCTCCCGGGCCATTGCCTCCGCCTCGGCGACCTCGCCGCGCCTTGCGAGGAGCTTCGCCCGCACAGCCCGCCACTGGACGCCCGCCGACCGATCGTCCGGCGCGGTCGCGTCCTCACTGACCTTGCTGAGCTCGAGCGCTCGACCGTCGCGACCCTGGACGTAAAGCGCTTCGGCGAGCTTCGCGGCGAGATCGGGGAAGTTCTGCGTCTCGCCGATCCGATCGAGGAGCCGGTAGCCCCGGGCGAGCTCTCGTTCCGCCGCGGCGGGGTCACCCGCGAGCATCTCGACGATGGCGTAGGTCTCGGCAGCCGACGCGGCGGTCACGCGGAGCCCGAGCTCCTGCACGATCGCCTTGTGCGCGTCCACGAGCTCGCGCGCTTCGGCAACCTCACCCGCCATCGCCTTCAGGCCCGCCAGCGCTCTAAGGGCGGAAGCGCGAATTCGCGGTTGCTGCGCCGGCTCCGCGAGGATCGCCTCGCAGAGGCTGATCGCTTCCGGCACCGGCATCGGGCCGAAGAAGGCTGCGCCGACCGAGAGGTTGAGGCTCTGCGCCTCCGTGCGGGCGTCCCCTGCGCGCCGTGCGTGCTCGAGGGCCCGCTCCAGCGCATCCACGGTCGCGGCCGCCCGGCAGTGAAACCAGGGAGCCCAGGCGAGGAGCTCCCACGCCTTTGCAAGCAGACGGTCGTCGCCTGCCTGCTCGAAGGTCTCGATCAGGGGCTCCACCCGGCGGACGACCTCCTCGGTCACCTCGGGGTCGGTCAGAAGCCGCAGTCGAAGCCGAATGACCTGAGCGCGCGCCTCCAACACCTCGTCGCCGGCTGCGGAGGCCGTTTCGATGACCTCCTCGAGCACGGACTCGGCCCGGTCGAACTCTCCCGTCTCGCGGAGCGCCTCGCCGAGATCGGCCAGCAGCTCCACGCGTCCCGCCGCCCCGGGCTCGAGCAAGGCGGCCGCCCGTGAGAGCAGCCCGACGGCCGCTGGCAGGTCGCCGCGTTCGTATGCACGACGGCCGGCGCCGCCGAGCCGCGTCGCGGCACGCCGGGCAAGGGCCCGGCCGTCCTCGTCGACGGGGCCGAGATCGGCGCGATAGGCGTACGCCCGCTCGAGGTGGTAGCCGACGATCTCCTCGTCCCCGCCCTGCTGCTCGACCCAGCCCCCGTGACGCTCGTGGAGGTCTGCTCGCTCGGCCTTCGGAACGGAGTCGTAGGCGACCTCGAGCAGCAGGAGATGCCGGAAGCGAAAGCCCTCGTCCTGCACCGGCCGGAGCAGCTCACGCCGAACCAGGGCGTCCAGCGCGCCGCCGACCGCAGCCAGCTCGTCCTTCGGGATCAGCGCGACGAGGGCCTCCCGGCTGAACTCCCGGCCCATCACGGATGCCCGCTCGATGACCGACCGCTCGCATGCGCCCAGCCGCTCGAGCCGAGCAGCGAGGAGGGCGTGGATCGTCGGCGGAATGGAAACCTCGCCTCCGCCGTCGGCGCCTTGCTCGGCGACCATCGCGAGCATCTGCTCGATGAAGAGCGGGTTCCCCTCCGCCGCGGTCGCGATTCGGGCCCGCGTCTCGCCGGAAAGCCCGATGCCGCCGCGGAGCGCGTCGATCAACTCGTCGGTCTCCTGCTCGGAGAGCGGCTCCAGGACGACCGACGCGACGTTCGCCCGGCCGCCGGCCAAGCGAGGCCGCGCATCCATCAGCTCCGAACGGCCCAGACAGATGAGGACAATCGGTGCTTCGGTCGACCACTCGGCGACGTGCTCGACGAGGTCGAGCAGCGTGGGGTCGGCCCAGTGGGCGTCCTCGAGCAACACGACGAGCGGACGCCGGCGGGCCAGCGCATCGAAGAGCTTCCGCGTGGCCCAGAACGTCTCCTCGTTCGTGCTCGGATGCGCGGTGAGCCCGACAGCGCCGAGAATCCGATCGGCAACGGCCTCGGCGTCGGGCTCGCCGGCGAGAGCCTCGGACAGGTCGCCGACCCGCTCCACGATCTCGCGGAGCGGCCAGAACGTGATCCCCTCGCCGTAGGAAGGGCAGTGTCCCTGGAGCACCGTCGCCCCGTCGCCGATAGAGCGGACGAGCTCTCTCGCGAGCCTCGTCTTGCCGATGCCCGCAGGGCCCAGCACCGTGAAGAGCGTCGCGGCCTGCTGCTCGACAGCCCGCTCGTAGGACTGCCGAAGCTGCTCCAGCGCGTCGGCTCGGCCGATGAGCGGCGTCTCGAGCCGTCGGAGATACCCCGGAGCTTCAGGGGCGAGCTCGAGCAGGCGCCAGGCCAGCTCACGACCGGTCGCCTTGAGCGCACCCGGATCGACACGCTCTGTTCGAACGGCGTCGCGAACGAGCCGTTCGGTCTGCTCGTCGAGCAGGATCTCGCCGGGGTCGGCAGCCTGCTGCAGCCGGGCCGCAACGTTGACCGCGTCGCCGGCGACCGGCGTCCGAGCCGACTCCGTGGCGGTCACGACGTCTCCCGTGTTCACTCCGGACCGCAACGCGATCGCGATGTCCCAGTCGCGCTCGAGCTCGGGCTTCAGCTCCACGAGCGCGTCGCGCGCCTCGCTGGCCGCCCTCACGGCGCGGAGCGCGTCGTCTTCGTGCACGGCCGGAACGCCGAAGATCCCGATCACGCCGCCCGCGGCCGACGCCTCGGTGCGCGCGCCGTGGCGCTCGAGCACGCCGGTGACGGTCTCGACCGCACGCGACATGGGCCTGCGGAGCGCTTCGGGATCGTGCGGACCGCCGAGGCTGAGCACGTCCGCGGCGACGACGGAGACCGTCTTCCGGGTCTCCCGCGACGGGGGAACGTCTCGCGCCTCCTCGGGCGCACCGTCCCGAGAAAGCTCGAGCGCCGGGTCGTGAACGAGGACAGCCCGCTCCAGACGTTGCAGCGCGCGACCGGGCTCGAGCCCGAGCTCCTCGACCAGGATCTCGCGCGTCTCGTGGTAGACGCGCAGAGCCTCGGCCTGGCGTCCCGATCGATACAGAGCGACCATGAGCTGCGCCCGCAGGCGCTCCCGCAGCGGGTATCGGGCGACCAGGGCCTCCAGCTCGGCGACGAGGTCGGCATGGTGTCCGAGCTCGAGCTCGGCTTCGATGCGGTCTTCCGTTGCGGTCGAGCGCAGCTCCTCGAGCCTGGCCGCCTCGGCCCGCGCAAACGGAATGTCGGCGCAGTCGGCGAGCGCCGGGCCGCGCCACAGAGCAAGGGCATCCCGGAGCGACTCCGCCGCCCGCTCAGCCGCGCCGGCGCCGAGATCGGCTCTGGCCTGCTCGACTGCGCGCTGGAACCTGACCGCGTCCACCTCCTCCGGTTGGACGACGAGCAGGTAGCCGGGGCTTCGCGTGACGAGCACGTCCGGCTCGATCAGCTTGCGGAGCTGCGAGACGCCGTTCTGGATCATCTTCGCCGCCGTCTGCGGCGGGTCACCTTCCCAGAGCTCGTCGATCAGGCGGTCGCTGGAGACGATCTCGTTCGCGCGCAGGAGGAGAACCGCCAAGAGCTCCCGCTGATGCACTCCGCGCAACGGGACCAGCCGATCTCCCGCGCGGATCTCTACGGGGCCCAGGATGCGGTAGTCCATCTCGCTCCTTGGAGGAAATTACCCAGCGCTTACCGGCTGATGGGGGGTCGAGGCGAACATGACGGCGTGACTGCGGAAGAGATTCAACACGCCCTCGAGCTCCAGCCGGGCGACATCGAGGTTTCCGAAGCGCTCCTCGCTCTTCGGCAGCTGGTCGGTGTCATCTCGCTGGAGACCGGACAGACACCCCGGTCGCTGCTCGACGACGAGTTCACCAAGGCCCCCAGCGACGAGTTCTGGCGGGCCACCATCGGGGCGACGCTTTGACCGGGCAGGCTGACCGGCGCGACCCGAGCTCGACCGCAGCGCTGAATAGGCGCCTCTGGAGATTGGCGGGGCTCGGACTACCACCGGCACCGCTGGTCGCCGGCGTAGGCGTGAGCCCTGCCGGAGTAGCCGCAGCTCCAAGCAGGGCTCTCCCCCGAGGTGGCGGCGGAGAGCGCCACATGGCTCTCCGCCGCCCCTCTCCCCACTGACCGCCCCTCAGGCGGTCAGTTCCTGCGAATCCAGTAGCCGCCTCCCGGTCGCAGGTCGTCCTCGGAATTGCTCCCCCAGGCCACCGAGCCCCAGGCCACGGAGCCCCACGCCACCGATCCCCAGGCGACCGAGCCCCACGCCACGGACCCCCAGGCCACGCTCGACCAGGCAGCAGATCCCCAGGCGACCGAGCCCCAGGCGACACTCGCCCAGGCCGGGTCGGACTGCGCCACGGTCGTCCAGGCGGCGGAGTCGAAGACCGGCGTCGAACCGCCGGTCGGATCGGGGACGAGGAACCGCTGCAGCGCGAGGTTCGGGTTGGGCGGGTCGACCACAGCCGCAGCCCGAGCCGCGTTCAGCGCCCCGACACCCGCGGAGCGCGGCCGCGCGCGGCCGAGCGGCTCGGCCGCGAGCATGAGCGCGCCCTTGACCTGATCCGGAGTCCACTCGGGATGCGCCGCCAGCAGGTTCGCGGCCGTCCCGGCGACGACCGGCGCAGCCAGCGAGGTTCCCGAGAGCTGCATGTAGCCGGGCTCCACGATTCGCTGCGGCCGCTCGCGCGTCAGCTTCGTGTCAGCTGAGACCGCGGCCGCGATGTACCGGCCCGGAGCGCCGAGCTCCGGCTTCGCGAACCCGTCGCGCGTGTATCCCCACGCCGACCAGGGTGCCGCGACGTCGTCCCGCTTGGTGAACGAGCCCCGGGTGTCCGTCGCGCCGACGGTGACGACGAACGGGTCGTTGCCGGGCGCGAACGGCACGAAGCTCTCCTCACCGTCGACCGCGTAGTTGCCTGCAGCCGCGACCACGACGATGCCGCTCAGCCAGAGCCGCTCAACCGCGCGGTCGAGCGGGTCCGATGCCAGGCTCGCGACGGTCGTCCCGTGAAGAGAGAAGTTGGCGACCCGAATGTTCAAGCGCTCTCGATTGAGGTAGACCCAGTCGGCGGCCGCGATGACGTCGCTCAGGTACGCGATCCCTTCGTCGTCGAGCACCTCGACGCCCACGAGCCTCGCGTCCGGCGCGGCGCCTGTGTACCCCTCGGCCTCCCCGGCCGCGACGCTTGCCACTGCGGTGCCATGGCCGTAGCCGTCCCCCGGCTGGTTCCCCTGGCGCGTGCTGAGGTTGACCTGCTCGATCACGCGCTCCCCGAAGTCGACTCGACCCGCATCGATTCCGGAGTCGACGATCGCGATCGTCGGCGGCTCCAGCTGCTGCCCCTCGATGCTCGCGAGGAGCGAGGGGACACCCGCGACATACGGCCAGTGCTGCTTGAACCGCGTCTGCGGCTCGGGGATCGCGACGACGATGTCGGACGCCTCGGAGTTGGCGCCCAGCTCGCCCGCGAGCCCACGTGCGGTGACCGCGAGCCGAAGCGTCGCCTGGACGTCGCCGGAAGTCACGGTGTAGCTCTGCCCTGTCTCACCGGCGATGTCAGCGCAACTCTCGCCCTGCGCGTCGCAGCGCTGCCACTGGTACGCGAACTCGAATGGCCCCGTGCCGTCCCAGGTTCCGTCGGCGGCGTTGAGCGTCTGGCCTTCCTCGCTCGTCCCCACGATCGCCGGCGGGGAAGTCGCGACCGGAGGCCTGGCGGTGACGGTGGGCGTGCGCTCGGAGACGGTGACACGCGTCTGGCTCTCGTCGGAGCCCGTCACCACGACGCGGAGGCTCAGCCCGAGGTCCTCGGCGGTGACGAGATAGGTCTGCTCGACGGCTCCGGGGATCGCCACGCATCCAGCCAGGTGCGCGCTGATCTCGGTCGGCGAGAGCGCACGGCCGTACACCGCCGCCTCGTCGACCTCGCTGCCGATCACCAGGTCGACCGGGGGATCGCTCAGCGGGCCGGCCAGCTCCTCCGAGCCGATCTGGACACCGTTTCGGTACAGCCGCATGACCGAGCCGTCCCAGGTCCCGGCGACATGCTCCCGTACGCCGGCCGGCCCGACCGAAGTCCGGAGCTCTTTGGGCCGGTAGGTGCCGGCGGTGAGCGCGTAGTGCCCGTTCTCGTCGAGCGACAGCCTGATTCCGCCCGCCGGGCCCCACGAATCCATGAAGCCGTCGCCGGCCTCGAACCAGCGCGAGATCAGCGTTCGGTCTCCCGCGGCCTCGCCGGGCTCGACCCAGGCCTCGAACGTGAACGCCGTGGAGAACGCGCCGCCGACGGGGCCTGCGACCAGGACGTCACCCTCCAGCTCGCCGGCCGACCAGTGACCCACGGGTGAGTCGGCAAGCAACGCCGCGGAGCCGAGGTCGCTTCCGCAGCGCTCCCATCTAAAGGAGTACTGGGGCGTGCCGGATCCGCTCCAGACCCCCGGCGACGCCGTCAGCCAGACGCCGGGCTCGGCGTCTCCCGTCACCGACGTCTCCGTGCTCGGTTCCGGCGGTGTGGGGTCTTCCGGTCGCGGCTCCTCCGTGGCCTTGACCGGGGTGTCGCGGGTGATCACGAGCGGCTCGGGCGCCTCCGCGAGCGCAACGATCTGGCTACCGGTCAAGGTGCCTGCCACCGCCGGGACGGTCAGGAAGGTGCGGAGGTCGGCCTCCTCGTCGCCGAGGACGCCGCGAACTTCCTTCGACACGGCCTCGGCGCCCGCAGCACTCTCGATGATGACTCTGAACGGTTCATCCGGGGCTGCCTGGGCAGCCTCCAGCAGGCCCGGCGAGAGAGATGTCCCACCACCTGGATCGGCGCCGGCCGTCAGCGGCGCCCCCAGCGCGAAGGCACACACGATCAGGACGGCGCAGCGCAGCCAGTTCCTGGCGGGAGGGCGTTTTCGGCTGAGCCGGGGCGACAATGCTGGTTTCACGGGCGTACGGTCCCGAGTAGGGCGCCCGGGCGCGTAGCGCGCCGCCAATCGGGGAAAGCTTCCCTCGCCACGCGTCCGGGCAGGCTGGCCTCAACCCTCCCACTCCGGTCCGCAGACCTCAACTAGCCGTTCGGCTAGGTTCGTCAGGCGGGTGTCGCGATGCGGGCTACGCCGACTCGGCGGCGCGCTCTTCTTCGTCCTCGAGCTCGGCCCCGGCGCTCGTCACGAGCGTCGGCTTGAGGCCCTTCTCGATCGTCTCCTTCGTGATCACGCACTTGGAGACGTCCTTGCGCGAGGGGAGCTCGAACATCACGTCGAGTAGCGCGGTCTCGATGATCGAGCGAAGCCCGCGGGCGCCGGTCTCGCGCTCCAAAGCGCGATCCGAGATCGACCACAGCGCGTCGTCGGTGAAGACGAGCTCGATCGAGTCGTAGCCGAAGAAGCGCTGGTACTGCTTGACGAGCGCGTTCTTGGGCTCGACGAGGATCTGGACGAGGTCTTCCCGCTGCAGCTGGTGCACCGCCGAGATAACCGGTAGCCGGCCGATGAACTCGGGGATCAACCCGTAGGAGAGGAGGTCCTCCGGCATGACATCGGTGAGCAGCTCCGACACCACCGCGTCGTGACGAGAGCGGATGTCCGCCCCGAACCCGACCGCGTTCTTGCCGATCCGCCGGCCGATGATCTTCTCCAGCCCGGCAAACGCGCCGCCGCAGATGAAGAGGATGTTCGTCGTGTCGATCGACAGGAACTCCTGGTGCGGGTGCTTGCGCCCGCCCTGCGGCGGCACCGAGGCGACCGTGCCCTCGAGGATCTTCAGGAGCGCCTGCTGGACGCCCTCGCCGGACACGTCGCGCGTGATCGAAGGGTTGTCCGCCTTCCGCGCGATCTTGTCGACCTCGTCGATGTAGATGATCCCGGTCTCGGCCTTCTTGATGTCGAAGTCGGCGGCCTGGATCAGCTTGAGGAGGATGTTCTCGACGTCCTCGCCGACGTAGCCCGCCTCCGTGAGCGCCGTCGCATCGGCGATCGCGAACGGGACGTTGAGGATGCGCGCGAGCGTCTGCGCGAGGAGCGTCTTGCCGCAGCCCGTCGGCCCGAGGAGGAGGATGTTCGACTTCTGGAGCTCGACCTCGTTCTCCTCGGCCCCCATCTGCACGCGCTTGTAGTGGTTGTAGACGGCGACGGCGAGCGTGCGCTTCGCCTCCTCCTGCGACACGACGTAGTCGTTGAGGACGCTGTAGATGTCGGTCGGCCGTGGGAGGTTGTCGAGGTCGAGCGAGGAGGGAGTCGTGAGCTCCTCGTCGATGATCTCGTTACAGAGATCGATGCACTCGTCGCAGATGTAGACGCCCGGACCAGCGATCAGCTTCTTGACCTGCCGCTGTGACTTCCCGCAGAAGCTGCAGAGAAGCTGCTCGTTGCCGTCGCTCGCCCTCGCCACCCTAGTTCTCCTTGTACTCCGAAATCATCGAGAGTGCTAGGGCTTCGCCCTGTCGCGGTTTGTGATCACGGTGTCGATGATGCCGTAATCCTTGGCCTCCTGCGTCGACATGAAGTAGTCGCGATCGGTGTCGTGCGCGACCTTTTCGAGGTCCTGGCCGGTGTGCTCGGAGAGGATCTCCTCGAGCCGGCGCTTGAGGTTGAGCGTCTCCCGCGCGCGGATCTCGATGTCGGCCGCCTGGCCGCCCGGGCCGTGGGGTGTCCAGACCTGGTGGATCAGGATCTTGGCGTTCGGCAGCGCCATGCGCTTCCCGTGCGCGCCGCCGGCGAGCAGCAGGGCGCCCATGGACATCGCGATCCCGACGCAGATCGTCTGCACGTCGGGCTTGATGAACTGCATCGTGTCGTACACAGCAAGGCCCGAGTAGACGTCGCCACCCGGTGAGTTGACGTACAGGGCGATGTCCTTGTCGGGGTCCTCCGACTCGAGATGCAGCAGCTGGGCGATGATCAGGTTCGCGATCTGGTCGTCGATGGGCGTTCCGAGGAAGACGATCCGCTCATTGAGCAGGCGCGAGTAGATGTCGAAGGCGCGCTCGCCGCGCGAAGTCTGTTCGATCACCATCGGGACTAACGGGCTCATGCAGGCTCCTTGCTACCGGGGGTCCACAACTTCGTACCGGTCTCGGGTTTTTCCTTCTCTGGGGTCCAAAGCTTCTCGCGGGCATCCGCGAGCTCGACGGGGATGGGCTTGACCTCGGCGGCGATGCGGTCGAGCGCGTCGCGAAGACGGAGGTCGGAGCGGAGCGCCTCATACCGCCCCGCTTCGCGCACCTGCGCGATCAGCGCTTCGGCGTCCTCGTCGAGCTCCTCGGCCTGCTCGCGGATCAGGGTGTCGACGGCCTCGTCGGACACCTCCAGCCCGAGCTTGTCCGCAGCGGCCTCGAGCACGATCTCGCGCTCGAGGGACTGGCGTGCCTCGGTCTCGATGTCCGACTGGATCTGCTCCGGGGTGCGGCCGCTCAGCTGCACATAGACCTCCGGGCTGATCCCGCGCCGCTCGAGCGAGCGGACGAGCCCGTTCCAGAGCTCGACCGCCCGGGTCTGCACGAGACCCGCTGCGACGTCGATCTCGGTCGCCTCGACGAGCGTGTCGAGCGCTGCCGTCCGGAATTGCGCTTCGAGTTGCTCCTCGAGCTGGCCGCCGAGGCGCGACTGGATCTCCTCACGCAGCCCCGCGATCGTGTCGAACTCGCTTGCGGCCCGGGCGAGCTCGTCGTCCGCCGGCGGCAGCACCTTCTCGTAGACCTCCTTGATGCTCGCCGTGATCCGTGCGTCGGCGCCGTCGGGAAGCCGGTACTCGATCTCCTTCTCGCCGCCGGCCTGCTGACCGACGAGGCCCTCCTCGATCTCGGGAAGCAGGCGCTGCGAGCCGAGCTCGACGACGTAGTCGCGCTGGGCCTCGCCGTCGGAGGAGACGAGATCGACGATGACCGTGTCGCCTTCGCGCGCAGGCCTGCCGTCGGCTGGAGCGAGATCGGCGACCGTGGAGCGGAGCACCTCGATCTCGGCCTCAATCAGCTCCTGGGGCACTTCGGGCTCGGGCGAGGCCACTTCGAGCGTGGTCCAGTCGGGCACCTGGGGCGGCTCCTGCACGCCGACGGTCGCCGTGAACTGGAACGCGTCCCTCTCGGACGCGGGCAGCTCGTAGTCGTACTCGGGCGCCGTCGCCGGCCGGACGGTCGTGCCGCGGAGGGCGGCCCGGAACCACCCGCCGATGTGGCTCTCGACGGCCTCGGCGTAGAGCCGATCCTTGCCGACCCGGGCAAGCAGCACCGGCATCGGCACCTTGCCCTTGCGAAATCCCGGGATCTTCAAGCTCCCGGCGAGATCCGAGGCGGCGTGGTCGATCGCGTGCTTGACGTCGCCGCTCGGGACCTCGACCGTCATCCGGACTTTGCTCTCGGGGAGCTCTTCGACCGTCGCCTTCACGAGGCGGCCATTGTGCCAGCCGTCCTCTAGGCTGGAGATCACACGTCGATTGCGGGCGGGAGGACTCGAACCTCCAAGGACCCAAGGGCCCAACGGGACCTAAACCCGCCGCGTCTGCCAGTTCCGCCACGCCCGCGGCGATTCAAGGATAGAGAGGGCGGCGAACGCCCTCATGCGCCACGAGGCGGCCGTGGCGCTCCCCAGCGTCACCGCACCCGACCGCCTCGCGACCAGGCTGGGCCGGATCGAACGTTACCCGCCGGTGCACTGGCGTCGGCTTAGACGCGCGGGTCTGCTCCTCGGTGCGTGAGTAGCCGAGGACGCCTGGCCGATCATCAGGGCCGTGCTCGTTGGCTGGGCCACTACAGTCACCGCCATGTTCACCGGCTTCCAAGTCAACCTGTATGCCGACGACGTCGAGCCTGGCGTGGCGTTCTACGCTGCGATGGGCTTCGAGGAGACCTACCGGTACGCCCCGGCGGGCGAGCCGTTGCACGTCGAGCTCAAGAACGGCGGGCTGACGATCGGGGTCGCCTCAGTGCGGGCCGCCCGCGACGAGCACGGCCTGGAGGTGTCTCAGGAGGGCGGGGCGATGGAGATCGTGCTCTGGTGCGAGGACGTGGATGCGGCGTACGCCCAGGCACTCGCGGCGGGAGCCACGGCGATGCGCGAGCCGCACGACTTCCAGGAGGGTCGGCTCAGGGTGGGCTGGGTGATGGACCCGCTCGGCAACCCGCTCGAGCTCGTGCAGAACCGGGAGCGGTAGATCGGTGGATCCCGTTCGGCATCACCGGGGAGGACGATATGGCCCCGGATGGAGTCGAACCATCGCACGCAGATTCGAAGTCTGCCGCTCTATCCACTGAGCTACGGGGCCGGTTCGGTCAGAGTAGCGCCCGGTGGACGCGGAATCCGCAGCCCGGCGCTGGCGTGACACGTGGCTCCGGGCGTGGCCCGCGAAGGACGTCGATGCGATCGCGGCCCTCTACGCCCCCGGCGCGAGCTTCCGGTCGCAGCCGTTTCGCGAGCTGCAGGATCCTCGCGCGTACGTCGACTGGGCCTTCTCCGAGCAAGACGTAGCGGAGGTCTGGTTCGGCGAGCCGATCGTCTGCGGCGACCGCGCGACATGCGAGTACTGGGGCGTCGTCTCCTTTCAGGCCGGCGATGAGACCATCGCCGGCGTCTCGTTGATCCGGTTCGACGGCGACGGGCTCGTAACCGAACAGCGGGACTACTGGAGCGCGGAGGAAGGGCGGCGCGAGCCGCCCGAGGGCTGGGGCCGCTAGACGCGGTTCGGTGGGTCTTCGCCGCGCTCGACGGCCAGCAGGTTGTCGACCAGCACGCGCGTCATCGCCTCGCGTGTGGCCTCCGTGGCGGTCCCGAGGTGCGGCGTCATGACCACGTTGTCGAGCCCGAAGAGCTCGCGCGGGACGTCCGGCTCGTTCGCGAAGACGTCGAGGCCCGCGCGGAGACGGCCGGAGACGAGCTCCGCCACCAGCGCGGGCTCGTCCACGACCTGGCCGCGCGAGGTGTTCACGAGGCAGGCGCCGTCACGCATGAGCGCAAGTCGACGCGCATCCACGAAGCCCCGTGTCTCGTCTGTGAGCGGGACGTGGAGCGTGACGATGTCGGCTTCGCCGAGCAGCTCCTCCAGTGACCGGTACGCGGGGTCGCCGTCCGGTGCGCTGCGCGTGTAGAGCACGCGCATTTCGAACCCTTGGGCGCGCTGGGCGACCGCCCGTCCTGTTCGTCCGAGGCCGACGATCCCGAGGGTCGCTCTGGTGACCTCGTCTCCCCTGAGCGGCTCGTCGGCCCAGCCGCTTCCCCAGCGACCGGAGCGGACGACCCGGTCGCCGGCCGCAATCCGCCGCCGCACCGCGAGGATCAGCCCCATGGTCAGGTCGGCGGTCGCGGCGGCCGTGACGCCCGGGGTGTTCGTCACGGCGACGCCGCGCCCACGGCAGGCGTCGACGTCGACGAGGTCGTACCCGGCGCCGTAGTTCGCGACCGCCCTGAGGTTCGGGAACCCTTCCAGCGTCCCCCTGTCGACGACCTCGGCGACCACGGCGAGCGCCTCCACATCGTCGCGTGGCGACTCGAGCTCGCCGTACTCGACGTCCGCCAACTCCTCCCATGCGGGGCCGGGGAAGCGGCGTGAGGCGAGGACTTTCAGGGAGACAGGTGGCGGAGGGGACTCGAACCCCCGACCACCGGGACCACAACCCGGGGCTCTACCAACTGAGCTACCGCCACCGCGCTTCGCGAAGGATAGCTATGCCTCCCTGAGATCAGGCGCGCACCGGCGCCCGCGAGAGCTCTTCGACCAGCGTCTTGCAAAAGCCGGGGAGATCGTCGGGGTCGCGGCTGGAGATCAATCCATCGTCCACGACGACTTCCTCGTCGACCCAGTTGCCGCCGGCGTTCTTGATGTCGGTCTTGATCGACGAGAACGACGTGAGCGTCCGGTCGCGGACGACATCCGCCTCGACGAGCGTCCACGGACCGTGACAGATCGCCGCGACAGGCTTGCCAGACTCGACGAACGTCCGGGCGAAGCGCACGGCGTCCTCGTCCGCCCGGAGCGTGTCCGGGTTCCCGACGCCGCCGGGAAGCACGAGTCCGTCGTACTCGTCCGCGGTCACGTCGCTCACGGCGTGGTCGACCTCGAACGTGTCCGCCTTGTCGTAGTGGTTGAAGCCCTGGATCTCGCCCTCTTCGAGCGAGACGAGCTCCGGCGTGCCGCCCGCCTCTTCGACGGCCTTCCACGGCTCCGTCAGCTCCACCTGCTCGACCATGTCGGTCGCGAGAAACGCGATCTTCTTGCCGGTGAGTTCGGCCATGTCTCCTCCTTTGGTCGCTTCGCGCGACGCGTACCCGAAATCGCCCGGCGCTACGCTTTGAGGAACGGGCGCCCGTAGCTCAGTGGAAGAGCAGCGGACTTCTAATCCGCCGGTCGGAGGTTCGAATCCTCCCGGGCGCGTCCCGCGAATGCCGGCCGCGCCGTCAGAACAGATGGATGCAGCCGTTCACCGCGAGCGTGAGAAAGATCGACAGGACCAGCGACACGAGCAGGCACCCCGGCGAGCAGCCGTAGACCCGCACCTGACCGCCGCGCAACTCTTTGGGCTTGAACACCCGGCGTTCCTGCCCGTGCGGCGTCCCGCGAAACACCCGCCCCGTATGGCTTGACTCACATGCTCCTGTGCGAGCACGGAGTCGGGCGAGGTGTTAGTTGGCTTAAGGCGATCTGGCGTGCGGCCAGCGAGGCTACGTGTCGACGTCGGGGTCGAGCTCGTCCGCCTTGCGGGCTCGCTCCTCGGCTGCCTCGCGCTCACGGCGGGCGCGATCGGCCTGCTCCTGCGCCTCCGCCTGGCGCTGCTTGGCCTCCTCGGCCTGCTCGTCTGCCCCGCGCCGAAGCTCGTGGGCCTCTTCCCGACGCTCCTCGAGCTTCCGCTCACGGGCCCGGCGGCCGCCGAAGAGCAGCACTGCGAGCACGATGACCGCGACGATCACGATCAGCACGATGATCCAGGTATCCATGCCCGGCTACTTCCCCGCTCGACGCTCGGGGCAAACAGCGAGGCGTGAGGAGCTAGCCGCGGGAGCCGAAGTCGGCGGTCACAATCGTGACCGGCCGGCCGCGGTACTCGCCCGGCGCGCGCCCGAAGAAGACGGCGCCGATCCCGACCTCGCGCCAGTCGCGCGAGAGGATGTTCTGCCGGTGCGGCGGGCTGTTCATCCACTCACGGAGCGCGAACGTGGCGTCGTACGTGTCGCTGCCCCAGAGCAGGTTCTCGCCGACCGTCCAGGAGTGGAAGCCCCGGGACGGGTAGAAGCGCTCGATCCGGCGCCAGAACGGCGCGCCGGTGAGCGAGTCGTGCTCGAAGTACCCGCGGCGGCCCATGTCCTTCGAATGGAAGACGGCCGCGGCGTGAAGGCGGTGGCTCAGGCGGAGCGGCCGAAGCCCGTGCGATCGCCGCACCGCGTTCATCCGCCCGACGACCGAGCTCTCCAGCGCGGCCATCGCCGCTCGGGTTCCGCTTCGCTGCGGGGCCGAGCTGTGCGCCGGTGCGGCAACCGTTGCCGAGCTCTTCAACTGCGCGTGGACGAGAGTCCGCACGTCCTCCGAGACGGCTGCGTCGCCGCGTCCGACCGCGAATGCGGCTGCGAGCGCAACCACGACGACCACCAGTGCCGAACCCCGCCGCATGCCCTCGACATCGGTATGCGCCCCCGGATGGGCGTCACTCGTGCCAGGGATTCTTCCGTTCGCTAAATGGGGGCGGTTTCTTGCGAACCGCGTTCGCGGCGGCTCTGGAGCCAGGCCAGAAGCAAGACCTGGATCGCTCCCGCGACCGGAATGGCGGCCAGTGCGCCGAGGATGCCCGCGATCTTCGCTCCGATGAGCACGGAGACGAGGATCGCAAGCGGCGAGAGCTGCACCGTCCTGCTGTAGACAAGCGGTTGCAGGACGTGGTTCTCGATCTGCTGGTAGACGATCATGAAGGCGAGCACGATGATCCCCGCCGGGATCGACGTGAGGAACGCGACCGTGGTCAGGATGATCGCGGCGAGCGTGGCGCCGGCAAGCGGGATCAGGTCGAGGATCGCCACGAGCACGCCGAGCGCAACCGCGTAGGGGACGCCGAGGATCAGGAGCACGATCGTCGAGCTGACGCCGGCGATCACGCTGATCAGGAGGTTCCCGGTCACGTAGCCGCCGACCGTCCGGTAGATGTCGCGGCCGATCCCTCGCCACTTCTCCTGCGAGCGCTCGGGGAGCAGCCCGTAGAAGCGCTCCATCCACCTCGGTCCCTCGAGGAGCATGAAGAAGGTCATGAACGCGATCGTGACGACGGCGACGATGAAGGTGATCACGCCCTCGGTGACCGCAAGCGCGGTGTCGGAAAAGCCGAGGACGCCCGAGGCGCCGCCGCCTTCGACGGCTTCGCGCACTCGCTCGTCGATGTCATAGCGCTCCACCAGCTCCCCGAGCGGGCCCCGCCCCGCCGAGACGTCGTCGACGTACTCCGGCAGCTCGTCCGCGAATCCTGTGGCCTCGTCGACGAGCGTCGGGATGAAGAGGGAGCCCAAAGCGACGATCACACCGACCGCGAGCAGCGTGGTCACGGTGGTGGCCAGGCCGCGCCGCAGGCCACGCCGCTCGAACGCTTCCACCGCGGGGTTGAGCGCCAGCGTCAGGAAGATCGCGACGATGATCCACGTGAGGACCTGGCGCGAGATCCACGTGACGTAGAGCAGGAGGAGAAAGCCGAAGGTGATCCCGAGGACGGCGAGGACTGTGGTCGGGCGAATGCGGAGGATTCGCTCTTCGGCGGGCACCGCGCAAGGATCGCGGCGCGGTCGGACGTCTCGTGTGGCCGCGACATGGTGAAATGCACCTATATGAGCCTGCGCGGGAGCCCGATCGAGCAGGAGGCCGAGCTGCCCGACGGCCGCGTCATGCTGGTGCGGGTGGGCGTGCCGGAGGATTCCTACATCGCACGACGTGAGATCGACACCGTCGCGCTCGAGCTCGTCGAGGACGGCGAAGTGGCCGCGTCGGTCAACACGGTGCTCGGACCGCAGCACGAGAGCGAGGCCCGCGCGCTCGCTCGGCAGGTCGCGGCTCGACTCGCGTCTGGCGACCTGGAGCCGACGGCGGGCGCGCTCGAGCCCCTGGCGGACACGATCCAATGAGGCAGGCGTCCCTCCACACGAGCGAAGGGGCGATCGAGCTCGAGCTCTTTCCGAACGAGGCCCCGAAGACGGTCGAGAACTTCGTGAAGCTCGCCCGCGAGGGTTTCTACGAGGGCGTCATCTTCCACCGCGTGATCCCCGACTTCATGATCCAGGGCGGCGACCCGACCGGCACCGGAATGGGCGGCCCCGGCTACGAGTTCGAGGACGAGTTCAACGAGCACCGCGTCGTCCGCGGGGCACTGGCGATGGCGAACGCCGGGCCGAACACCAACGGGAGCCAGTTCTTCATCGTCACCGCCGAGGCGACGCCATGGCTGGACGGCAAGCACACCGTCTTCGGCCAGGTGACGTCGGGGATGGACGTCGTCGACCGGATCGCGGAGGCGGAGCGCGACGCCAACGACCGCCCGGCGAGCCCGGTCTCGATCGAGCGCGTCGAGCTCCCCGAAGCGTCGTAGCAGAGCGGGCGGCGGGAATCGAACCCGCATAACTAGCTTGGAAGGCTAGGGCTCTACCATTGAGCTACGCCCGCGCGCCGAACTAGCGTAGCGCCCGATCTCCCGCCCCGATCCGTATTCCTGGACCGTCCACCCCGAGGCGACGCTCGCCGTCGCCGCGCTCGTGCTCGTCTACGCCCTCGTCACCCGGGGCGAGCGGGTCGAGCGGTGGCGTGTAGCCGCGTTCGCGGCCGGCTGCCTGCTCCTCCTCGCCACCGCGGTCACACCGCTCGAGGCGCTGAGCTACCACCTGCTCTCGATGCACCTGCTCCAGAACGTGGTGCTGGCCGAATGGGCGCCCGCGCTCCTCGTGCTGGGCATCCCGCCGTCCGTCGCCGAGGACTTCGCACGCGTGCCCGCCGTCCGGCAGCTCACACGTCCGCCCGTCGCGCTCGGCCTCTGGCTCCTCGTCTACTTCGCGTGGCACCTCCCGCCTGCCTACGACGCGGCGCTGGAGCACCCGGCGACTCTGCTCCACCTCGAGCACGCCATGTACCTCGCGGCGGGGACGCTGCTCTGGTGGCCCGTCCTCCAGGACGCGCCCCACCACCTCTCGAACGCAGCACGGGCGCTCTACCTCTTTTTCGCGTTCATTCTCGCGAGCCCGATCGGGCTGCTCCTGGCGCTCGCGCCCGACGCGGCGTACGACTACTACGTCGAGGGCGGCGGACTCTGGGGTCTCGCGGCCCAGTCCGACCAGCAGATCGCGGGCGTGACGATGGCCGTGGAGCAGGCGGTCGTCTTCTTCGCCGTCTTCGCGATCTTCTTCTTCCGGTTTCTCGCCGACGAGGAGCGGTCTCCGGCCGGCGAAAGATAGGCCGGTCGGCCTATTGCAATCCGGAGGCCGGGCTGCGAGCTTGTGAGGAGATGTCCACGCCGCAGTTCGCCCCAGCCCAGCAGGACCTCGTCCAGGAGACGCTCCTCGGCGAGGCGCTCGAGCACGGACCGGTCGGTGCAATCGTGCTCGACGAAGAGGGCAGATGTCTCGCCGCGAACCGGCTTGCCTGCAAGCTGTCGGGCTACAGCCGCGAGGAGCTCCTGGAGGGTGCCGCGAAAGCGCTCTCCCTCGAGCCCTCCGGTGCCGAGGTGACGCTGCACCGGATGGCGAACGGCGACCTCCAGGCAGGCACTGCGGACCTGATGCGCAAGGACGGCACCGTCATCGCCTGCGAGTACCGCCTCGGCGGAACGCGGAGCGGCGGGTTGCCGTTCTTCGTCGTCGTCTTCTGGGAGCGGGTCGAGACCGAGTAGTCGGGACGGCCGGATTCGAACCGGCGGCCTCCCGCTCCCAAAGCGGGCGCGCTACCAGGCTGCGCCACGTCCCGGCCGTCCAAGTGTAGAGCGGCCGCGCAGATAACCTCGCCGCCGTGACCCGCCGGCCCGCGCTGGGGTACGCGATGGTGCTCACGGCGGCGACGCTCTGGGCGCTGAACGGCGCAGTATCGAAGGTCATCCTCCAGTCGGGCGGCGTGACCTCGGAGCGACTGACCGAGGTGCGTGCAACCGGAGCGTTCCTGCTCCTTTTCGCCGTCCTGCTCGTCTGGCGGCGCTCGACGCTTCGAGTGCGGCTCGGGGAGCTGCCGTTTCTCGCCGTCTTCGGCATCGCGGGGCTCGCGTTCGTCGCCTGGTTCTACTTCGTCGCGATCGAGCGGCTGGAGATCGGCATCGCGCTGCTGATTCAGTACGTGGCGCCCGTGCTTGTCGCCCTCTACGCACGGTACGTCCTGCACGAGCCCGTGCGGCGGCGGATCTGGGGTGCGCTGGCGCTCGCGATCGTCGGGCTCTCCCTCCTCCTCCAGCTCTGGCAGGGCCTCGAGCTGGACGGGATCGGAGTCCTCGCGTCGCTCGGAGCAGCCGTCACGTTCGCGCTCTACATCCTCATGGCGGACCGCGGGATCCGTCGTCGCACGTCGTCCTCCCTGCTCGCCTACGGATTTCTCTTCGCCGCGCTCTTCTGGGCCGTGGTCCAGCCGTGGACGAGCTTTCCGTGGCACCTCCTCGACGACAGCGTGTCGCTCCTCGGCCGGCTCGAGTCCTACGAGCTGCCGGTGTGGCTCCTGATGGCTTGGATGGTCGTCCTCGGCACGATCGTGCCCTTCGGGCTGCTGGTGGCCTCGCTCAGGCACGTCAGCCCGACCCGCGCGGGGATCCTGGCGATGTTCGAGCCGGTGGCGGGAACCGTGATCGCCTATGCGTGGCTGCGTGAGGAGCTCGATCCGATCCAGCTCGCAGGCGCCGCAATCGTGCTCTGCGGGATCGGATTGGCGCAAACGGCCCGCTAATCCTGCTCGTACCTCGTGTTTTCTCCAGAAATGACAACGCTCATTTGCATGCGTCTGCAACACTCATCCGCTCGAGTGGTGGGGAGCCGCACCCTTCTCGCACTTGCCGTCGGGGGGATTGCGTTTCTGGCTTCGTCGCCGGGGGCGCAATCGTCAGGCCTGATCGACCATGCGCAGCTGTCGGGGCAGGAGGCGAGCCTCATCAGCGCGATCAACCGGGTGCGGGCCAGGCACGGCGTCGCGCCGCTCCGCGTCTCCTCCCCGCTCCAGCACGCCGCCCGTTCGCATTCGAGGGCGATCATCCGGACGGGCACCTTCGCCCACGGCAACTGGTACCAGCGGCTGCGCCGGCACGGAGCCCGGGGGCGCAGGCTCGGAGAGACGATCGCGTGGGGAGTCGGAAGCGACGGGACCGCCCGCGGGATCCTGCGAATGTGGCTGGACAGCCCGTCGCACCGAGCGACGCTGCTGCACAGCGGCTTCCGCTACATCGGCGTCGGAGTCGCGACCGGGTCGTTCAGCGGCTTCGGAGGCGCCAGCATCGCCACCGCCGACTTCGCCGGCCGGTAGCCCTACTCGACGAGCAGCATCCGGAGCTCGGCGATCTTCTCTCGCCGGAGCTCATCGCCCTCGCCGCGCCGGACGCGTTCGAGCAGCCGCTCGACGCCCGGTGCGAGCTCGACGGGGTTGAACGGCTTCGTGATGTAGTCGATGCCGCCTAGCTCGAGCCCCTTGGCGCGGTCGCGGAGCTCGGCGCGCGCGGTCAAGAAGATCAACGGGATGTGGCTCGTGGCCTCGTCCTCCAAGAGGCTCTCGGCGACCTGCCAGCCGTTCATGCCGGGCATCATCACGTCCAGGAGGATCACGTCCGGGTGCTCCACCCGCGCAACCTCGAGTCCGGAAATTCCGTCGGCCGCCTCGAGCACCTCGATGTTCTCCGCCTCGAGATTCACGCGACAGAGCAGCCGAATCGGCGCCTCGTCGTCGACGACGAGAACCCGAATCGGTCCTGCGCGGTTCATCCCCATCGCTATACCCGCTCCTCCGTGACGTCAGTCACGATCACAGGCAGCTCGAGGACGAAGCAACCACCCGTTCCGGTGTCGGAGTCGACCCAGACGCGGCCGCCCATCGCACTCGCAAGGCCGCGCGCGATGAACAGCCCGAGCCCGGTGCCGCCGGTCGGCTGGCCCGTCGCCTCGGCGCGGTAGAACTTCCTGAAGATCCGCTCCTGCTCGCCCAGCGGGACGCCGGAGCCCTCGTCCACGACCCGCACCTGGACGGCGTCGTGCGTCTTCCTTGCGGCGACCGTCACGGTCCCGCCACTCGGGGAGAACTTCAGGGCGTTGTCGATGAGGTTGGCGAGGATCTGCCGCACCTTGTCCCGGTCTGCGGACGCGTCGAGCCGCTCCTCCGGGATCTCGACGACGAACCGGCGACCGTTCGCCAGTTCCCGCTCGGCGTTCTCGACCACGTCCGAGACGACTTCACGCAGATCCGTCGGCGCAAACTGCACCTGAAGATCGCCGGACTCCAGCCGCGCCACGCTCAGGAGCGCGTCGACGATCCCGGTCAGGCGCTGCGCCTCGCTGGCGATGTAGCCGAGGAAGGTACGGCGCTCCTCGTCGCCGAACGCCACATCCTCGCGGAGCAGCGTCTCGGCGAAGCCGTAGATCGACGTCAGCGGCGCTCGGAGCTCGTGCGAGACCGTCGAGACGAAACCGGACTTGAGCTGCTCGACGAGCCGGTCCGCGGACACGTCTCTGAAGGCGTAGATGCGGCCCGAGATCGCCCCGGCGGGATCACGCATGACGGCCTCGCTCACGGAGAGCCAGACCTCCTCCTCCCCACGGTGGATCTGGATCAGCCCGCGGCCCTCCGCCGACGTCTCGTCCGCTTCGAGGCTCCGCTGCAGGACGTCGGCTGGGCTGCGGCCCATCGCCTCGGAGGCGGGCACGTCGGTGATCCCCTCCGCGGCTGCATTCCAGAGGACGACGTTGCCCTCCCGGTCGACCGCGACGATCCCATCCGCGACATTGCCGAGGATCGCCAGGCTGCGCTCGCGCTCGAGGACGACGCGCTGGTAGAGCTCGGCGTTGGAGAGGACCGCGGAGACGTTTCCGGCAAGCGCCGCGAGCGCCTCGACCTCCTCCTCCCGCCACGTGCGCGCCTCGCGCGCGTACACGGCGAGCACGCCGTGTACTCCTCCCTCGGCGCCGAGCAGCGGTGCGCCGAGATACGCGGCGTAGCCGGCCTCCAGCAGGGCGTCCGAGTCGCTGACGAGCCCGTCCGTGCGGGCGTCTCCGACGGCGACCGGGCCCCTCGACTGCACGACCTCGCCGGCGAGCTCGCCGACCTGCGAGACCCGGCTGCCGATCGCCGCCTCCGCCCCCGGCCCGTGAGCAGCGCTCACGACGAGCTCGTCGCCCTCGAGGACGCTCACGGCGGCCGCGTCGGCGCCGACGAGCCCGGGAGCCTGCGCCACGATCTCCTCGAGGATCGTGTCCGGGTCGAGCTCGCTCGCGAGCAGCGTGCCGGTACGCGCGAGCTGCTGGGCGATCGCCCGGTTGCGCCGCTCGGCCTCGAAGAGCTCCGCCCGCTCGAGCGCTCCGCGGGCTGCGGAGGCGAGGTGGTGCGCAAGCTCGATCTCGTCATCCGAGAACGCCTGCTCCTCCGAGAAGAAGACGAGCCCGATGCCGGTCTGCTCCCGCCTTGGCGCCTCGACCGGGACCGCGACGAGCGATCGTGAGCCCACGTCGCCGGCGAGGGCGCGCCACTCTTCCCCGAACCGGTCGTCCTCGGCCAGCTGCGGCGAGGCAAGGACGCGCTTCCTTGCCGCTGCCTCCCCGAGCGCCTCGGCGCCGCCCAGGCCCTCGCGGAATCGCTCGGCGACCGCCGGTGGAAGCTCGTGCGACCCCGCCAGCCGGAGCTCGCCGTCGACCGGCATCAGCACGGCGGCGAAGCTTCCGCCAAGCGCCTCGCTCGCGGCTTGCGCGACGGCGTCCAGCGTCTCGTCCAGGGACAGCGGCTGCGCGAGGACGGACGCGATCCGGAAGAACCCACGCTGAATGCGCACCTGCCGCGAGCTCTGCTCGATGCTGGCGACGTTTCGCAGCGCGACGGAGCCCAGGCTCGCGAACGCCTCCAGCACCTCGACGTCCTCGCTGCTGAAGCGGCGCTCGGGGTCGGTGGTCCCGACGCCGATGACCCCGCGGACCTCGCCCCACCACGTCATGGGCGCCACCATCGCCGCGGTGAAGCCGTCGTAGGCGGGATGCGGCTGCTCGACGTCGTCGTAGTCGCCCGAGACGACCGCCTGTCGGCGGCGCATCGCTTCGCCCGCAAGTGCACCCTCGGCGGGGAACTCGAACTCGACCAGCTCGACCGGGAGGCCGTACACGGCGGCACAGCGGAGAACGCCCCGCCTCGAGTCGAAGAGGTAGCAGTCCGCCGCCTCGGCGTCGAGCAGCTTCGTCACCTCGACCACGAGCCGCTGGAGCACCGTCTCGACCTGCAGCTCGCTGGTCATCACCTGCGCGGCCTGGACGAGCGCCGCCTGCCGCCCCAGCCGCAACCGGTTCTCCTCGAGCAGTTCCGCCGTATGGATTGCAAGGCCGACCTCCCGCGCGACCGCCTCGGCGAGCAGAGCCTGCGACTGCGTCCACTCGGTCGGCTCGCTCTGGTGGAGGGCGAAGACGCCGATCACCTGGTCGAAGACCTGGATCGGCGTGGCCAGCGCGGCGCGTGTGCCGAGGCGGAGCAGCGTTTCCACGCCGCCGAGGCTCAGGTCCTCCAGCTGCGGCTCCAGCTCGACGTCGTCCACCGCGATCGTCCGCCGCTCCCGCATGGCGAGGTTGGAGACGGCGAGGTTGGGCGCCGCCGCGCCGACCGGAAGCGTGCCCGGGGCGTCCCACTCGGCGCGGTTCGGCCCCGGCGCGCCGGGCTCGCCGAGGCGGATGAAGCAGCGCGCGACGTCTGTCGCCTTGCCGACCTCCTCGACGGCGACGCGGAGCACCGCCTCGACGTCGTGCTCGGAGCGGACGCGGCGTGCGATCTCGGCCACGAGCCGCTCCCGCCCGAGCGCCTCCTCGAGCTGCTCTGCAGAGCGGGTCTTCTCCAGGGCGAGGGCGGTCTCGCCGGCAAGCGCCTCGAGCCGGGCGATCTCGTGCGGTGGAAAGTTCCGGTGCCTGCTCGTGCTCGAAGCGACGAGGACGGCCAACACGCGCGCGCCCGACACGACCGGGATGAACGCAGCGCTCTTGCCTCCGACGCGGTCGGCCATCCGGCGGTTGACGCGCGGCGAGGACTCGACGTCGAAGATCGTCAGCGGCGCGGCCTCGAACACGGCGCTCGCAACGGCCGAGGCCTCGTGCTCGAGATCGATCCGGGTCGACCGGAACCAGCCGACGTCCTCGCCGTCCATCCGGGCGACGAGGCCGGTCGCCTCCTTGCGGTCGTCGCTGATCAGCATGACTGCGGCGAACTCGACCTCGAGCAGCGTGACGACCTCGTCGACGAGGGCCCGCGCGACGGACGTCGCATCCTGGGCGCGGGCGAAGCCGGCCGAGAGCGACGGCGCGGGCTCGGCCTCTACCGGCTCGTCGACGATCTCCTCCGTCTCCTCCTTGCGGCTGCGCGAGAGGAGCAGCAGCACCACGGCAGCGACGAGCAGGGCCCCCGCGAGAGCGAGCATGAGATAGCCGACAGCCGCCACTGGACCCTCAAAGGATACGGAGCCGCGGCGTCGGACCAGAAAACGAGGGAGGCCCGCCGCTCGGGGGGGTCGGTGCGGCGGACACTCCCTAGTGCTAACCGCGGATGGTGGCCAGGTACGCGCACCGCGGTTCGCGTCGCCCAGTGACGCCAAGCTACCCCCGCGCACAGCGGAATTCCAATAGGCCGAACGGCCCATCTTTGAAAGGCAGAAAAGACGCCCGGGGATACGATGGCCGGGATGGTCGAACGAGTGCTCTTGGCGTCCCCGCGCGGCTACTGCGCCGGGGTCGAGCGGGCGGTGGAGACCGTCGAGCGGCTGCTCGACCTCCACGGCCCCCCGATCTACGTGCGCAAGCAGATCGTCCACAACATCCACGTCGTCCGGGAGCTCGAGGAGCGCGGCGCGATCTTCGTCGAGAGCGAGACCGAGGTACCACGCGGCGCGCGGATCGTCCTCTCGGCGCACGGCGTCGCACCCACCGTGTACGAGAACGCGCGGGGGCTCGAGCTCGTGACGACGGACGCGACGTGCCCCCTGGTGACGAAGGTGCACGTCGAGGCCCGGCGCTATGCGGCCGAGGGCTACACGGTCGTCCTCATCGGCCATGCCGGCCACGAGGAGGTCGTCGGCACGATGGGCGAAGCGCCGGAGGCGACCGTGCTCGTCCAGTCGGTCGCGGACGCCGAGACGCTCGAGGTTCCCGACCCCGACCGCGTGGCCTACATCACGCAGACCACATTGTCAGTCGACGAGACGGGCGAGATCATCGCGGCGATACGACGCCGTTTCCCAAACGCTCGGGCGCCGAAGCGGGACGACATCTGTTACGCGACGTCCAACAGGCAATGGGCCGTGAAGGACATGCTCGCCGAGGTCGACCTGCTCCTCGTGATCGGCTCGCGGAACTCGTCGAACTCCAACCGGCTCGTCGAGGTGGCGCGTGCCGGCGGAGTCGATTCGCACCTGATCGACGACGAGACCGACATCGACGAGGGTTGGCTCGAAGGCGTGCGCGTCGTGGGGATCACGTCGGGCGCCTCGGCGCCGGAGAAGCTCGTCGAGCGGGTGTGCGAGTGGTTCCGTGCGCGCGGCGTCGAGCGGATCGAGCCATTCCAGTCCGTGCACGAGGACGTGGTCTTCCGCCTTCCGGTCGAGCTCCGCCGCGAGCTCGCGCTCGCCGAGGCCCAGGACTAGGGCCGGGGCTTCCGGCGCTCTTTGCCGGAGCGGCGGTCGTCGCCTTTCCGGCGCTCGCCCTCCTCGCGCCGCTGGGAATCCTTGCGGCGGTCACCGCCGCTTCGCCGATCCTTGCCGGACCGGCGGTCTCCTCCGCTCGGGCTACCCATCTCGCCCATTCTCCTACGCTTTCGCGATCTGTGGGTCTGCGGAGCCGCCGTCCGCCTCGATCGAGACGGCGAGCACCTCGTCCTTGATCCACTCGGCGTGCTCTTCCAGCAGGTCCGAATGGTCCGCCGGGAGGGTCACCACGATCCGGTCGGTGAGCTCGAGGCCTGCCTCCTTGCGCATGCCGTTCAGCCTGTGGACGAGATCGAGCACTCGCGCTTCGAGCTCGAGCTCCGCGTCGAGACGCGTGTCGAGCGCGACGGTGACGCCGTCCTCGGAGGCCACGGCCCAGCCCTCCGTGCCGCGCCGCTCCACGAGCACCTCGTCGGGCTCGAGCTCCCGGTCACCGACTCGGAAGCGCCCACCCTCGAGCTCTTCGAACTCACCGGCTGCGAGCGCCGACCGGAGCGATCCGAGCTCCTTGCCGAGCTTCGGGCCCAGCACCGGGAGGTTGGGCTTGACGACGAGCTCCTGCGCCTCGACCTCGCCCTGCTCGACCTCCTTGACGCGCAGCTCCTCGCGGATCTCGTCCACGTGCTCGCCGTTCAAGCTCGCTCCCTGGACGACAAGTCGGCGGAGCGGCTGACGCAGCTTCAGGCCTGACGCGGAGCGCGCCTGGTGCCCGAGCCCGACGACACGACGAGCCTCGGCCACATCGCCCAGCAGGGACGCGTCCGCCTCCGCGGCATCGGGCCAGCCCGCGAGGAAGACCGACGCCGGCGCACCCTCAACTGTCTCCGCCACCAGCACCCGCCAGAGCCGATCGGAGAGGAACGGCATCACCGGCGAGATCACGCGCACCGCCTCGACGAGCGCCCACCAGAGCGTTCCGAACGCGTCGCGGTCGTCACCGTAGAAGCGACGCCGCGACCGCCGGATGTACCAGTTCGAGAGGTCGTCGACGAACGACTCCCACGCGCGCACGACGCCCGGTGTCCAGAAACGCTCGTACTCGGCCGTCGTCTCCGCGACGAGCTGATCCGTCCTGGCGACGAGCCAGCGGTCGAGCGGCCTGTCCGGCTCCGGTCGCGCGCCCCACTCCGGCCGGAAGCCCTCGATGTTCGCGTAGGTGACGAGGAACGAGACCGAGTTCCAGAAGGTCAGCAGCCGCCGCTTCACCTCGTTCGCCGGCCCATATCCGAAGTTCACGTTCTGGCTCGGCACCTGCTCGGAGTAGATCCAGCGGATGACGTCAGCGCCCATGCCGGCAATCGCCTCGTTCGTGTCGATCGCGTTACCCGTGGACTTGTGCATCTCCCTGCCGGTCTCATCACGGACGCGCTCGTAGGCCAGCACCCGCTCGTACGGTGTCCTGCCCTCGAGCGTCACCGACATGAACGACATCGAGTAGAACCACAGGCGGATCTGCTCCCGGCTCTCGGACACCCAGTCGGCCGGGAACCACTGCTCCCAGTGCGCGTGGTCCGGAAGGTCGGCACCGGTCAACCCTCTCGCCGCGCCGCTCGCGCTTCCCTCCGGCTTTCGCTCGGGGTTGCGCCAGCCGAGCGTCGAGTACGGGACGATGCCGGCGTCGAGCCAGGCGTCGCCGACCTCCGCGATCCGCCGCACGTCTCCGCCACACGACTCGCAGCGCACGGTCACCTCGTCGATCCAAGGCCGGTGAAGCTCGCGGAGCTGGTCGAGATTTCCGGTCGCCCGCTCCTCGAGCTCCTCGCGCGATCCGATCACGTTCAGCCGCCCGCAGTCGCACGGATAGAAGGGCAGCGGCAACCCGAAGTAGCGCTTGCGCGAGATGTTCCAGTCGCCCATGTTGCGAAGCCAGTCGTCCATGCGCTTCGAGTAGAAGCTCGGAGTCCACTCGACAGTCGCGTTGGCGTCGAGCAGCGGCTGCCGGATCTCGTCGGCCGAGATGAACCAGTCGTCGACGACGCGAAAGACGAGCGGCGTCTTGCAGCGCCAGCAGATCGGGTAACGGTGGACGATCCGGCCGGACTCGACGAGCAAGCCGCGCTCCCGCAGCGCGTCGATCACCGGCTCTTCGACCTCGTCGGTGGACAGCCCGGCGAACGGCTCGTAACCGGCGACCATCCGCCCTTCCTCGTCGATCGGAGCCAGTACCGGGAGATCGTGGACACGAGAGAGCTCGAAGTCCTCGGTTCCCGCCCCCGGCGCGATGTGGACGATCCCCGTCCCTTCCGTGAGCGAGACGTCCTCCCACGGAATCACGCGGTGAACGACGCCCTGCTGAGCCGCCAGGTCATCGAATGGACCGTCGTACTCGAGCCCGACGAGCTGCTCGCCCTTGGCGACGCGCTCGTATTCGCCCTCCTCCTTCAGCCTCCAACCCCCGTCGCGGAGCCCGTACTCGGCGTCGGGCTTCACTGCCGCTGCCACGTTCGCCGGCAGCGTCCAGGGCGTCGTCGTCCAGACGATCAGCGCCTCGTCGTCGCGCCCCTTCAGCGGGAACCGGACGTAGAGCGAGGGATGGTCGAGCTCACGGTAGTTCTCCTCACCGGCCTGCTCGTGGTGGGAGAGCGACGTTCCGCAGCGTGGGCACCACTGCGTCGAGCGATGGCCCTTGTACAGCCAGCCTCGCTCGTGAGTCGTCTTGAGGAACCGCCAGATGTACTCGATGTTCGCGTCCGAGAACGTGTAGTAGCTGTTCGGCCAGTCCATCCACATCCCGAGCCGTCGCGACTGATCCGTGATCAGTTCCGCGAAGTGCGCCACGCGCTCGATGCACCTGTCGGCGAACTCGGCCAAGCCGTACTGCTCGATGTCGCGCTTCGAGTTCAGGCCGAGCGACCGCTCGACCTCGACCTCCACATGGAGCCCCTGGCAGTCGAAGCCGTTCTGGTACCGCTGGTCGAAGCCGCGCAGCGCCTTGTAGCGCTGGAAGACGTCCTTCAGCGTCCGGCCCCAGGCGTGGTGGACGCCCATCGGGTTGTTGGCGGTGATCGGGCCGTCGACGAAGCTCCACTTCTCGCGCCCGGCGTTCTGCTCGCGCAGGCGGTCGAAGATCCGCTCCTCGTCCCACCAGGCGAGGATCTCCTGCTCGAGCGCGGGATGGTCCGGCTTGCCGGGGAGCGGCGTGAAGACGGGCTTCGCCATGCGTTCGATTTTACGGAGGGCCGGGAACAGCTCAGCCGCGACGCTCGTTACCCTTCCCGAACCGTTGACCCTGAAAGGAACTCTTTGATGTCAGACGCACAGGCCGTAACCGAGGAGACGTTCGACCAGGAAGTGCTCTCCTCCGACACCCCGGTCCTCGTGGACTTCTGGGCCGAGTGGTGCCAGCCGTGCCACATGGTCTCGCCCATCCTCGACAAGATCGCCGAGGAGCGGCAGGGCCAACTCAAGCTCGTGAAGATCAACATCGACGAGCAGCCCGCGATCGCCCAGCGCTACGGGATCGCCTCGATCCCGACGATGGTCCTCTTCAAGGACGGTGAGCCCGCAGCCGCCGCGCTCGGCGCCCAGCCGAAGGGCGCCCTCGAGCGCCAGCTCGGCCTGTCCGAGAACGGCGCCGGGTAACCGGCTTCCTCCTGATCAATCCGCGCTCGGGGGACGGTTCCCCGAGCGCGGATGACCTCATCGCTGCGGCAGAGGAGCGCGGCATCGCCGTTCACGTCCTCGACGAGGACGACGACGCCGCGGAGATCGCCCGGCAAGCCGACGCCGATTCGCTCGGAATGGCCGGCGGCGACGGGTCGCTCGCCCAGGTCGCACAGGTGGCGATCGACAGGGACGTCCCGTTCGTCTGCGTGCCATTCGGGACGCGCAACCACTTCGTGCGCGACCTCGGGCTCGACCGCAACGACCCGATCGCGGCACTCGACGCGTTCGGCGGGCGCGAGCGGCGCATCGACGTCGGAAGGATCGGGGGCGACGTCTTTCTCAACAACGTCAGCCTGGGCCACTACGCGACGCTCGTCCACCGGCGCGAGCACCACCGGCGCCGGAGAAACGCATTCGCGCGACTGCGCGCGCTGCTGATGACCCTCACCGACCGCGAGCCCCTCGGCCTGACGATCGACGGCGAGCCAGTCGATTCGACCGTTGCGCTCGTCTCGAACAACGACTACAGGCTCGAGCTCCTCTCGATCGGCGAGCGGGAGCGACTCGACGAGGGCCGGCTGCACCTGTACCTCGCGAGAGGCTGGCGGTTCTCCGAGTGGTCGGAGCGCGAGGCAGAGTCGCTGACGATCGACGCGGTCGGGCACCGGATCCAGGCGGCCGTCGACGGCGAGCCCGCCGAGTTCGAGACGCCGCTCGAGTTCACGATCGCGCCGCTCGCGCTACGCGTCCTGCTGCCTGCCGTGCCAGGCTGAGATCACGTCCGCGATGTGCGGGAACGCAACGTCGTCCCAGGGGATCTCGTCCGGGTCGAAGAACGCGAAGTCCAGGACGTCGTCGTCGGCCGTCGGCACCCCATCGGCGATCCGGGCGCTCCAGTACAGGTTCATCGTCGACACGTCGCGAGACTCGGTCCGATACCAGTCCATGAATGCGCCGACAAACTCGGTGTCGCGAAGGCCGATCCCGGCTTCTTCGCGCAGCTCTCTGTGGAGGGCGTCGAGTGGGTCCTCGCCCTCCTCGACGAAGCCACCGGGCAGGTCGAGCTTGCCCGCGGACGGCTCCAATGCACGTCTCGCGAACATGACCCGGCCCCTGTCGTCCACGACGAGCGCGGACGCGGTCGGCTTCGGGTTGGCGTAGTGGACGAAGCCGCACTCGGGGCATTCGACGCGGCCCTGTTCGTGCCGAACGGCCGCGGCGCACACCGGACAGCGCTTCCAGGCGTCGAGCTCTCCCACGGATCGCAACAATAGGGCCGTGCACGAGGATCCAGCACCCACACCCGAGGAGCAGGAACAGGCCCCCGAGCAGCTGCCCGAGTCGCAGGCGGCGGAAGGCCCGGGCCACGAGGACGACGAAACCCCCGGCGAGGACGACCAGGGCTCGTGAGACACGTCCCGGCCTCCGTGACCGAGTTGTCGCGGATCGGCCTCCTGGCAGAGCTTCCCGGCGAGCAGCTGACGAAGCTCGCCCACCGGATGCGGCGGGAGGAGGTCGGCCCCGGACGGCCGCTTCTCCGCGAGGGAGACGAGGGCGACCGCTTCTACGTCGTCCTGAACGGGCTGCTCTCGGTCACCCAGGACGAACGCGGCCTACGCCGGATCCTCAAGCCGGGTGACTACTTCGGTGAGGTGGCGCTGGCGATGGACCTGCCGCGGACCGCGTCCGTCTCGCCGATGACGCTCTCCACAGTCGCGAGCTGCGACCGCGAGACGTTCGACGAGCTCATCCGGCCGCTCTTCGCGGATTCGCCCTAGCTCGGCTTCAGGCCCATCGGCAGCGACCAGAGCTTCACCTTCGCCTGGCGACCTCGTATCTCCATCTCGTCCACGAAGACGAGGTCAGTTACCTCCCGCTGCAGGAACTGCACCGTCGTGTCGGAGATGAAGACCGAGTGCGCCGTGCCCTTCGTCATGCCCTGAAGGCGCGCGGCCGTGTTGGTCGTGTCGCCGAGAGCCGTGTACTCCATCCTGCTCGCCGAGCCGACATTCCCGGAGACGACGTCACCGCTGTTCAGCCCGATCCCCATATAGAAGCCGCTCGCGATCTCGCGCTCCTCGAGCCAGTGGTTGAAGTTCGGCAGCCGCAACTCGAGCATCTCGCGGGCGGTGGAGATCGCGCGATCCGCGTGGTCGGCCTGTTCGATCGGGGCCCCGAAGACGGCCATGATCCCGTCGCCCTCGTAGGAGACGAGCGTTCCGCCGTTGGCGTGGATCGCCTTCGTCATCTCGTCGAGGTAGTGGTTGACGATCTGCACGACCTCGGCGGCCGGCAGGGCCTCCGACACCGAGGTGAAGCCTCGGAGGTCGGTGAACATCACCGTCGCCTCCATCGTCACGCCGCCGAGTCGGAGATCGCCATCCGTGCGCTTGAGGACGTCGTCGACCACCGCGGCCGGCACGAACCGGGCGAAGACGTCACGGACACGCTCCCGCTCGAAGGCCGCCAGGAGGTAGTGCGCCCCGATCGACCCGACTGACGAGACGATCAGCGCGCCGAACGGGTAGACGAACGACCAGACGAGCCCGGCGTTGAACGCGAGCTGCGTCGCGACCAGGAACACCGCGGCAGCGCCGACGGCGAGAAACAGCGTCCCGCGGAGCGAGAGCCGGATGCCGGTCAGCGCCGGCAGCAGACCGAGCACGAGGATCAGGGTCAGGTTGAGCCAGTCCGACGCCTTCTTCAGTGGGAGGCCGTCGAGGATCGTGGCCACCGCGTTCGCCTGGATCTCCGGGCCGGGCATCAAGTCGTCCCCGAACGAGACCGGGTGGACGTCCTGTAACGACGGCGCCCACGGGCCGACGACCACGATCTTGTCCCGGAAGAGGCCCGGCTCGAACTGCCCGCGCAGCACGCGCGAGAACGAGACCGATGGGATCGTCCCCACCGGCCCGTGGTAGTCGATCAGCCGGTCCTCCTCGGAGAACGGCTCGACGGCCGAGCCGGAGGCCCGTTCGGCGGCCACGACGGAGAAGCTCTTCAGCTGATCGAGCTCGAACGGGACCCGGCGGATGATGCCGCCCGGGTCGTCGTCGAAGTTCCCGTTCCCGACCGTCGTGCGCGCGTACTCGATGCCCTCGTCGCCGCCGAGGAAGTTCGGCTCGCCGTTCTCGCCCACCTCGGTGGTCGCGAAGACGACGTTGCCGGCCGCGCGTGCGGCGTCCATGAAGGCGTTGTCCTCCTCCGGATCCTGCGAGGGCTCGCTGAACTGGACGTCGTAGGCGATCACCTTCGCGCCGTCCGCCTTCAGTCGCCTGATCACCTCGCCGTGCCGCGAGCGCGGGAACGGCCACTGAAGGTTCAGCTCGTCGAAGGTGACGTCGTCGATCTTCACGACGGCGAGGTCCGGCGGGGGCGACTGCTCGCCGCGCACCGCGAAGCGCGCGTCGACCGTGTCGAGGTCGAGCTCACGGAAGACGTTCGTGCCGTAGGCGACCAGCCAGAGGCCCGTTGCGCCGAGGCCGACGGCAAGGAAGAGGGCGACGCGAAGGCGCGAGCGACCGGTAGTCACCCGGGGAACTCTGGCTTAGCGCCGGCCTGCGGTCTAGGAGGAGCTAGCGGCGAGGGAGGCTCGGGAAGGCCCAGACCAGCAGAAGGACGCTCATCGCGATCATTGCGATTCCCAAGCCGGCGACCTCCATCTACGGCACAATCGGTACCCCAGGCCGTATCGCTTGAAACGAGGCATCCCTCGTTCGAGGGATCACCGAGTCCAAGGGACGGCCGATCTGACCTCGAAGGGGTCGGGACCGTTTTGCCGTCAGCCGCCGCCAAGATTCCCGTTTACCGGGGCGAATTTGGCCCCCAGCAGGCCGAGCGCCTGCTCTGGCGTGCCGGCTTCGGGCCGCGCCGTGGCCAGGCCCGGAAGGTCGCCAAGAAGGGCCTGAACGAGGCCGTGCGCTCGCTGACGGCGCCGGGCCGCCAGCGCTTCGTCGGGCCGCGCCCGAGGGACGAGAAGGGTCGGCCGCTGGCGCCTCGAGACGCCTGGGGGCACGACCATCTCTGGTGGCTCGACCGCATGGTCCGGGGCAACCGGCCGCTGATGGAGCGGATGACGCTCGTCTGGCACGACTGGTTCGCGACGTCGAACGAGGGCGTCGGCTCGCAGAACCTGATGATCCGCCAGAACGCGCTCTTCCGCCGCTACTGGCTCGGGGACTTTCACAAGCTGACGACCGCCATCACCCGCGATCCGGCGATGCTCCTCTGGCTCTCGGGCACCGACAACACCAAGTGGTCACCGAACGAGAACTACGCCCGGGAGCTGATGGAGCTCTTCACGCTCGGCGCGGGCCGCGGCTACTCCGAGCGCGACGTCCGCGAACAGGCCCGCGCGCTGACGGGGTTCCGAAACGACTGGCGCGAGGGCGTGGGCCCGACGCGGTTCCGCTTCGACAGCGAGCGGCACGACGTCGGCTCGAAGCGCATCTTCGGCCGGCGCGGGAAGTTCGACTGGCGCGACTCGGTCCGCCTCTGCATCACGCACCCGCGCCACCCGTCCTTCCTCGTCTCGAAGCTCTGGGGCTACTTCATCCCGGTGGCGCCGCCCCGGGGGACACGGCTCGCGCTCGAGCGGCTCTACGTGCAGCGCGACTACGCCGTGCGCCCGGTGGTCGAGGCGATCCTTCGCCACCCGCTCCTCTACACGGGCCCGAGGATGGTCAAGCCGCCGGTCGTGTACCTCGCGGGACTCCTCCGCGCGTCCGGCAGGCCGGTCGACACCGAGTCGTGGACGTGGCTGTGCGCGAACGCCGGCCAGCAGCTTTTCTACCCGCCGAACGTCTCCGGCTGGGACGACGAGCGGTGGCTCGACACGGCGACCTATCTCGCCCGCTGGAGCCTTGCCGGCTACGTCACCCGCGACCGCACCCTCGACCCGAACAAGGTCCAGGCGCCCTACGACGCCGACAAGCTCGTCGCCCGGGCGCTCATGTTCTGGGGCAATCCGCAGCTCTCGCGAGGAACCCGGCGCCTGCTGCGCGCCCACGCCGCCCGCTCGCTCCGGATGGCCAACTCGAACTGGAAGAAGCGGAGCTATCCGGCGCTGGTCGAGAACTCGCTCCGACACCTGATCGCCGTGTCCCCCGACCTCCAGACTTCATGAGCCGCTGCTGTAACGAATACACCCGCTCGTCGATGCTTCGCCGCGCCGTGGCCGAGGCAGGCGTGGGACTCCCGGCGATCGAGCCCGGGATGCCAATTCCCGCCGGCACCGGCCTCGACAGGCGCGACCTGCTGCTTCGCTCGGCGGGCCTGGCGCTGGCCATCTACGGCGCCGGCGCCTTCGCGCTGCCGGGCTTCGAGGACGGCATCCTGGAGGCGGCCGAGGCCGCCCCGTCCCAGCCCGTCCTCGTCAGCGTCTTCATGGACGGCGGCACCGACTCGTTGTCCCTGCTCGCTCCCGTCGGCGACCCGGACTACCGGCGACTTCGTCCGCGACTGGCGCTGCCCGACTCCGCGCTCGTCTTCACTGAGGATCCGCGCCTCCGCTGGCATCCGGAGGCGGCCGCGTTCCGGACGCTCCACCTCGAGGGAAAGCTGACCGTCCTCCCCACAGTCGGCTACGCGGACGCGGACCAGTCGCACTTCACGTCCCGTCATTACTGGGAGGTCGGCGCCACGAATCCGGGGCTTCGCACCGGCTGGCTGGGCCGCTACCTGGACAAGGCCGGACGGCAAGACAACCCGCTGCAGGGCCTCAGCCTCGACGGCGAGCTCGCGCCGCCCCTCGCGACTGCGAGGGCGCCGGTCGCGGCGCTGCGCGGCGCGGATTCGTATCGCTTCGGGTCGTCGGGGGTCTGGGGCGAGGTCGAGACGCAGATGCTCAGGACACTGGGTCCGCTCGGCGCCGGTCGGGGCCGGGGTGACAGGGCGCTCCGGTCCGTGGCAGACATCTCCAAGCAGGCGCAGCGGCTCCGCGCCCAGCTCGCGCCGTTCAACGGGAACGGGATCACGAGCCCCGTCCCGTATCCGAAGCACCGAAGCAGCTTCCCCTCGCGGCTCGCCGGCCTCGCCGGGATGCTCGGCGCCGGCCTACCGCTCCGCTGCGTCGCGCTTCGCGCGTACGGCGGCTACGACACGCATGACGATCAGCCCGAGGCGCTCGCCCAGGGACTGAAGGTCACGGGTGAGAGCCTGCTCGCCTTCCAGCGCGACCTCGAGGCCCGGGGCCTCGCCGATCGGGTGCTCACGCTGATCTGGACCGAGTTCGGACGGCGTGCGGAGGAGAATGGGTCGCAGGGCACCGACCACGGGGCCGCCGGTGTCGCGATGGTGATGGGGACCCGCGCCCGGGGCCAGATGATCGGGGAGCTGCCCGCGCTCCGCGGCGCACTCGACCGGCACGGGAACCTGAAGGCGACCGTGGACTTTCGGAGCGTCTACAGCTCGCTGCTCGAGCAATGGTTCGACTTCGACGCCGGCGGCGCGATCCCCAACGCGCGCGCGTACCGGCGGCTCCAGCTCGTCAAGTGAGACGGGTCGCCCTGCTCGGGCTCACGGCGGCGGCGCTCGTCGCAGCCGCGCACCCGGTTCTGGCGGCGCGCCCACCCGCCCGCGTCCAGGTGACGGCGCTGGAGTTCGAGTACCGGCTGTCCCGGCTGACGGTCCGGCAAGGGCCGGCGCTGATCCAGCTCGTCAACTACGGCGAGGACGAGCACGATCTGTTCGTCCACCGCATCGGAGGAACGAGAACCTTCCGGGTCAAGAGGATCCTCCCGGACGAGCGGGCCACGCTGTCGATCCGCCTGCTGCCCGGCCGCTACCGCCTCTGGTGCGCGGTCTCGGACCATCGCGCCCGAGGCATGCGAGCCACCCTGCGCGTCAGGCGCTAGCGGCGCACCGCGTCATGGCTCGGCGGGGGCCGCCGGGGCCTCCACGGCGTCCCTGCCGCGCGCCGAGGGCGGGGAAGCCCGTTCTCCTTCCACGTCGACCCGCGGAAGGACGCGGTCGAGCCAGGCCGGCATCCATCGGCTCCCGGCGCCGGCGAGCACGAGCAGGGCCGGAGCGAGGAGGAGCACCGTCATCGCTGCCAGAGCAACGCCGATCGACAGCCCCACCCCGAACTGCTTCACGGTCGGGTCGTCGTTGAGGACGAAGCTGCCGAAGACGGACATCATGATCAGGGCAGCCGCCGTGATCACACGGGCGCCTGCGGCGAGCCCTCCTGCGACGGCGTCTCTGTCACTCGCGTGGGCGGCGCGGTGGTGCTCGATCTGGCTGAGCAGGAAGACCTGGTAATCCATCGATAACCCGAACAGCACCGCGAACATCATCAGCGGCACGTAGCTGGCGATCGGATCTGTTCCGCTCGCGGTGTCGAGGCCCACCAAGTTCAGGCCCCAGCCCCACTGGAAGACCGCTGTCAGGACGCCGAACGCCGCAGCCACCGAGAGGACGTTCGCGGCGGCCGCCTGAGCAGCAACGACGAGCGAGCGGAACGCGGTGAGCAGGACGATGAAGCTCAGAGCGATGACCGCGAGGATCACGAGCATGAGCCTCGACGAGATCCCGCTGGCGAGATCGACGTAGCTCGCGGTCTGGCCGCCGACGTGGGCCTGGAGCTCCGTGCCCGATGTCGCTTGAGGGATGGTGTAGACGCGGAGCGTCCGAACCAGATCGGCCGTCTCGGTCGCGGCGGGCGCCGTGGTGGCGACCACCGTGAAGATGACGGCGTTCCCGGCCTTGTTGATCCGCGGCGGCGAGACGACCTTGACCCCGATCGTGGCCGTGAGGCCGTTCTGGAGCTTGACTAGGCGGGGGTCGGTCCCGCGCTCGTCGCCGCCGGCCTTGGTCAGCTCGTTCGTGAGCTCGGTCTGAAGCTGCTCGGCCTGCTGCTGCTGGCTCTGCGCAGTCTGCTGCTGCCCCTGAAGCTCGACCTTCTGCGTCTGGAGGTTCGCAGCCTGCGTCTGCAGGTCCGCCGCCTGGACCTGCAGGTTTGCAGCCTGCACCTGGAGATCGGCCGCCTGCTCGACGAGCGTCTGCTTCTCCCCCACGACCGCCTCCGCCTGCTTCGCGAGCGCCGCTGCGTCGGAGGCCAGCGCCTCGGCCTGGCGGACGAGGTCGGCTTCCTGAGTGCGGAGCGTCTCGGCGCGCGAGATGAGCGCCTGCGTCTGTTGACGCAGCGCCTGCTCCTGCTGGACCACGCGTTGGAGGTCGGCCTCGAGCCGATCCTCGCGCCGCTCCAGGGTTCGGAGCTCCGTCTCGAGGCGCGCTTTCTCGGGATCACGCGGCCCGCGGCGGAGCCTCGCCTCGACGGTCCTCTCCCGGGCCCGCGTCCGTGCGAGGTCGCTCACGACGGTTGACGCGGTCTTCGCCACCCTTGCGCCCGCGCGCGCGAGCGTCTTTGCCTCCGCTCCGACTGCCGCCAGCTGCGTGGTCAGCGTTGCCTGCTTTTCCTGAAGGCGATCCCTCGTCGCCTGAAGCTCCACCTGCTCCTCGGAGAGCTGCGTCGCCTGGCGCTCGAGGCTCGCCTGCTCGCTCTCGAGCGTGCTCTGCTGCTGCTCGAGCGCGCTCTGCTGCTGCTCGAGCTGATCCTGTTGCCTGGTCAGCGCGTCCGCCTGGTCCTGAAGCTGCTGCTGCTCGCTCTTGCCCTGCGCCTGCTCCTGCTCGAGCTGCTGCTGCAGTTTCTGGGCCTGCTGCTTCTTGCTTTCGAAGTCGCTGCTCGGCTGCGCCGGCGGGGCCACCTCCGTCGCCACGAGCAATGGCCCGTTGTAGCCCACGCCAAAGCCGGCAGCCATCAGGTCGTAGGCCTGACGCTCGGTGGTCGACTTCGGCGTGGCGCCGATGTCCTCCTGGCCGAGCTCGAGCGAGAGGAAGGGGACGATGAGCGGCGCCAGGATCGCCGCCGCGGCGGCGACCGCGAGCCAGGGGTGCGTCGTCACCTGGCGCGCCCACCATGCCCAGAACCCGCGGTCGGGCGCCTTCGGCTTCGGACGCAAGAAGGCGGGGAGGCGGAGGGACTCGAGCCGCTCCCCGACGATGGCGAGAACCGCCGGCAGCAGCGTGATCGCCGCCAGCACGGCTGTCACGACGGCGAAGGCCGCCGCGTAGCCGATCGAGGTGACGAGGGGGATTCCTGCGACAACGAGCGTGATCAGGGCGATCACGACCGTGGTGCCGGCGAACACGATTGCGCTTCCGGAAGTCGCGACCGCCGCTGCGATCGACTCGTCCATCGCCATGCCCTCTTTTCGCTGGGCACGGTGCCGGTTGACGAGGAAGAGGGCGTAGTCGATGCCGACCCCGAGGCCGATCATCGTGGCGAGCGTCGGCGCGATCGTCGGGACGGTGACGAGGTGGCCCAGGATGCCGATCAACGCGAGGCCGACGACGAGGCCGACGACGGCGGAGACGATCGGCATGCTCATGGCGACGAGCGTCCCGAAGGTGAAGGCGAGGATGATCATCGCCGCCAGGAGCCCGACGACCTCGCTGCTCTCCGTCTCCGGCTCGGACAGCTCGCTCCCGACCGGACCGCCGACGGCGACCGCCATCCCGGCCTTCTCCGCCGGCGCGGCCGTGTCGAAGACCTGCTGTGCGATCTCCTCCGTCAGCTCGTCCCCGCCGACGTCGAGCAGCACGGGTATGAACGCCGTCCGCTTGTCCTTGCTGATCTGCGCGGCGCCCTGCTGGCTGAACGGGTCGGTCGCCGTTGCGACGTGCGGCAGTTTCACGATCGCCGCGTGGGAAGCCTCGATCCCCTGCTTGTTCTTCGAGTCCGTCACCTGCCCCGAGGCAACGTGGAAGACGATCGGGCTGCTGCCGTTCTGCTGCGGCGGGAAACGCTCGGCCAGCAGGTCCGTCGCCGCCTGGCTGTCGGTACCCGGAAGCCGGAGGTTGTCGCTCGTATTGCCCCCGAACGTCCGGACCAGCACGACGACGACCGCAGCCATCACGACCCATGCGGCGACGACGACCCACTTGCGGTGGGCCGCAGTCATGCCCAACCGGTGCAGGAAGCGCGCCATACGGTCGCGAGGTCGCTCTCGTGCCTCCCGGCCGAGTGTATTCGTCGCCCCGCGGGGCTGGAAGGCGGATCGAGCTCCTAGGCGAGCTCCTGGACGACGGCGTCACTGAGTCGCGGCCAGGCGTCGAGAGCCCAGGGCCCGAACTCGAGATCCGTGAGCGCCGCGAGGGCAAGGCGGCGGTCCGGGTCGACCCAGAGGAAGGTGCCGCTGCCCCCGAAGTGGCCGAACGTCCGCTCCGAGACCCGGTTTCCCGTCCAGTGGCTCGGCTTGCGATCGCGGAGCTCGAGCCCGAGGCCCCAGTCGTTCGGGTCGTAGCGTCCGATCCCCGGGATCACGCCGCCGAGGCCGGGGAACTGGACGGTGGTCGCCTCGTCGAGCGTCTCCGGCGCCACGAGCGTGGGCCCGAGGAGCTCCCGGCCGAGGCGCAGGACGTCGTCCAGCGTCCCGTGCACGCCGGCGCCGGCCGAGCCCTCGAGCGTGGCGCCGGCGCCGAGCGGCTCGAACACGGCCTGTCGGAGGTACTCGGCGAAGGGCATCCCGGCCTGCTCCTCGACGAACTGCGCGAGGACCTCGAAGCCCGAGTTCGAGTAGATCCGGCGCGTCGCGGGCTTCGCGATCGGCTCGTTGCCCTCGAAGGGCAGCCCCGAGGTGTGCGCGAGCAGGTGGCGGACCGTCGAGCCGGGCGGACCGGCCGGCTCGTCCAGGTCGACCGTCCCTTCCTCCGCCGCGACCAGCACGGCGAGCGCCGTCGCGGGCTTCGTGACCGACGCCCACCGGAACCTGCGGCCGGCGTCTCCGTGCGTCGCGACCACCTCTCGGTCCGCCACGACCCCGGCGGCCGCGTTGTCCGCGGGCCACTCATCCAGCTGGCGCAGGGCGTTCACGGCGGCGGATACTAGGCGCGTGGCACATCGGCGCATCCCAGGCCACTCGCCGTACGAGGCGATCATGGGCTACTCGCGCGCAGTCGTCGCCGGCGACCACGTCTATGTCGCGGGGACGGCTCCCATCCCGGCCGACGGCAGCGACCCGCCGGAGGGCGGGTACGAGCAGACCCTCCTCTGCCTGGAGATCGTCAAGGGGGCGCTCGAGCGGGCGGGTGCCCGGCTCGAGGACGTCGTCAGGACGTGCGTCTACCTGACGGACGCGTCGGCCTTCGACGAGATGGCTCGGGCCCACGGCGAGGTCTTCAGAGAGATCCGCCCGGTCAACACAACCGTCGTCATCGCCGGGCTTGTGGATCCGCGCTGGCTCCTCGAGCTAGACGTCGTCGCAGTCCTGTCAGACTGACGCGCCATGAAGCAGGCCTGGCCCGCGTCGATCACGGGGGTGGAGGGTTTTGCCGCCGGCGGCAGCGTCCTCGAGCACAAGTTCGGGCAGGGCGAGCCGTACACCCTGGGCGTCGAGGAGGAGTACATGCTCCTCGACGGCGAGAGCTTCGACCTCGTCCAGCGGGTCGACACGGTGCTGGCAGCGTTCGTCGGCCACGAGGACGAGGCCCGGATGAAGCCCGAGCTGATGCAGTCCACGCTCGAGGTCGCGACACCCGTCTGCCGAACCGCCGGCGAGGCCGACCGCGAGCTCCGCCGCCTCCGGTCCGCCGTCAAGCACATCGCCGGCGAGACCGGCCTGCGCATGGGCTCCGCCGGGACACATCCGTTCAGCCTCTTCGAGCGCCAGCGGATCACCGCCCGCGACCGTTACCGCGCCCTCGTCGACCAGATGCAGTACGTGGCCCGCCGCGAGCTGATCTTCGGGCTCCACGTCCACGTCGCCGTGGACGATCCGGACAAGGCGATCCACGTCGTCAACGGCCTCCTCGTCGACCTGCCGCTGCTTGATGGCGCTCTCGGCGAGCTCGCCCTTTTGGCGCGGCGAGCCGACGGGCCTTGCGTCCACGCGCCAGCCGATCTTCGCGGCCTTCCCGCGGTCGGGCCCGCCGCCACGCTTCCGCGACTACGAGGACTACGCGGCCGTCGTCGGGCAGCTCGAGAAGACGGGCTGCATCGCCGACTACACGCACATCTGGTGGGACATCCGGCCCCACCCGCGGCTCGGCACCGTGGAGATCCGGATCTGCGACTGCGTCACCCGCGTCGAGGACGCCGTCGCGATCGCCGCCTTCTGTCAGGCGCTCGTGAAGTTCTACTGCGAGCTCGCGGACCAGGAGGATGGGATCCCCGGCTACCACCGGATCCTGACCACCGAGAACAAATGGCTCTCGGTGCGCTACGGCCTCGAGGCGCCGATCATGGACCTCACCACAGGTGCGCGGAACCGAATTGCGATCGCCCAGCTGGTGCGCCGGCGGCTCGAGCAGCTCGAGCCGCACGCCAAGGAGCTGGGCTCCGATCGCGAGCTCGAGGGCATCCAAGAGATCCTGAGGCGCGGCAACGGCTCCGATCGCCAGCTGCGCGTCTACAACGCGAATCGCGACATCGTCGAAGTCGTTCGTGAGATCGCGGACGCGACGGAGGACATCTAACCGCGTCGAATCTTCAGAGTACGACCATGGCTAGGGACCCCTCGTCATCCCAGGCTCGTACTCCGGAGGATGGCTCTCCGCGGCGTCAGCGCTCGCACCGGGACCGAAAGACGGCCGGATTGCGCGCCGACGAGCGCGCCTGGATCGCGGGCGCCCAGGCAGGGTCGCTGCCCGATCTCGAGGTGCTCTTCCGCGAGCACTGGCCGCGCGCCTACCGGGCCGCGTACCTGGTCGTCCACGATGCCGCCGCGGCCGAGGACATCGCGCAGGAGGCGTTCCTGTCCGCGCTTCGGACGCTCGACCGGTTCGACCGGCGCCGTCCGTTCGGACCGTGGCTCCATCGGATCGTCGTCAACCGCGCGATCGACTGGGCGCGGGCCCGAACACTGCGAGCGGAGGCCGGTGAGCCCGCGCTGGAGCTTGCAGCGCCCGGACGCTCCGACGAGGCGCCCTACACGCAGCCCGTCCTGGCGGCCCTCGGCGAGCTCTCGCCGGAGCACCGGGCCGTGATCGTCCTCCGACACCTGCTCGAGTACACGCCCCGCGAGATCGCCCGGATGCTCGACCTGCCACGGGGCACCGTGAACTCCCGGCTCCGCCGCGGGCTCGACCAGCTGGCGGATCGGCTCGAGGTCGACGAGGACACGCTGTGACGGAGGTCGAGCTCCGCCGCGCGCTGCTCGGCATCCAGCCCCCGGACGAGCTCGGGGCGACCCGTCGCGCGTGGCAGCTGGCGCGCGCCGCGTTCGACGAGCGGGAGCCCGCGCCGTGGCAGAGGCGACACGCGCGAGGGCTGCTCGCCGCCGCCGCTCTGGCCGCACTCCTCGTCGCCGCGGTCAGCCCGCAGGGCCGCGCCGTGATCACGGACGTCCGAGAGGCGCTCGGAACGGAGAAAGTGACCAGCGTGCCGCAGGCGAGGCCGGCGTCCTTCTCGCTGCCCGCCGATGGTCGCGTGCTCGTCACCGCGCCGGGCGGAGTTTGGGTCCTGCAGGCGGACGGCTCCAAGCGAAGGCTCGGAGACTTCGACGAGGCCTCGTGGTCATCGAGCGGGCTTGCCGTAGCCTCGAAGCGGAGCCAGCTCGCCGCCTTCACGCCGACGGGCGACGTCCGGTGGACCCTCGCCCGGCCCCGTGTCCATGACGCCCGGCGGTCGCCCAGCGGATCCTCGATCGCCTACCTGAGCGGAGCGAACCTCCGCGTGGTCGCGGCCGACAAGACCGGCGATCGGCGCGTCGACGGCGCAGCCGCCGTCGCCCCGGCATGGCGGCCGGTCGAGCAGCATGTCCTGGCGTACGTCGATTCAGAGGGTTCGCTGAGGGTGCAGGAGACCGACACGGGCGAGATGCTGTGGGGTGCCTCGGTGCGGGCAACGCCGGCGCACCTGGAGTGGTCCGCGGACGGGCGCAGGCTCCTCACGGCCGTGCCCCTGTCGGCGAGCCGGTTCGCGCTGACCGTCTACGACCAGGCGGGTCGCCGCCTTCAGTCGCTCGCCCTCCCGGGCGCATTCGTGGACGCGGCCTTCGCGCCGGACGATCACCGCATAGCGCTCGTCCGCCGGCAACGAGCCGAAGACGGCGAGACGAGCGAGCTCCTGGTCGTCGACGGGGACAGCATCCGGCGCCAGACGCCGGTCTTCACCGGCAGCGGCAGGTTCAGCGACGTCACCTGGTCGCCGGACGGCAGCTGGCTGCTCCTGGGCTGGCCGAGCGCCGACCAGTGGCTGTTCATCCGCTCGACGGCGGTGGAGAAGATCAAGGCGGTCTCCAGCCTCGCGCAGCAGTTCGATCCGGGCGGGACGGGCGTCGGGCCGTTTCCTCGGATCGAGGGCTGGTGCTGCGCCGGTTAGGGTCCGGCGGTGCTCGAGACCGGCGACCGGATCCCCGACGTCGACGTCTGGCTCGCGCCGCGCGAGAGCGTCTCGCTCCACGACCTGGTCTCCGAGGGCGCGATCCTCGTCCTCTTCTATCTCTTCGACTGGTCGGGCACCTGAACGAACGAGATGGAGCTCCTGCGTGACAGGAGCAAGGAGCTCGAGGATGCGGGCGTGCGGATCATGGCGGCCTCGCGCGACTCGGCGTGGTCGCACGTCGCCTGGATCCAGGCGCTCGACCTGAACTTCCCGCTGATCTCGGACTGGAACGGTGACGCGGTGCGCGGCTTCGGGGTTGCGCGCGACTACCGGGGGATGAGCGACGTCGCACAGCGGTCGGCGTTCCTCGTCGACACCGACGGTACGGTCCGCGGGGCATGGGCCTACGAGGACGGCGACGTTCCGGACGTGGACGAGCTGCTCGCGGCCGCGCGGGCCTTGTCGGGCTCGTCCTAGCCCTCTACCTCGCCGCCGGCCTCGTCTCGACGTGGCCGGCGCTCCAGGACGCGCGCTCCGACTTTCTCGCCGAGGGGTTGCCGGGCCTCCCCGGCGCGGCGGCTCCCGGCGACCATCTCCAGGTCGTGTGGCAGCTGTGGCTCCCGGGCCACCAGCTCGGGCGCGGCGCCGCTCCGTGGCTCGATCCGTACAGCTTCCAGCCCGAGGTCGAGCCTCGCGTCAACTTCGCCGGGTGGCCTTTCGGCGTCGTCTTCGGCCCACTCAAGTGGCTGTTCGGGACGGTCGCGGCGTGGAACCTCTTCGTGCTGCTCGGCTACCTGGGCGCGGGTGGATTGACGTTTCTCTGGCTCCGCTCGGTCGGGCTCGGCGTCGGTGCCTCGCTCGCCGGCGGCCTCGTGTTCGCGCTTGCGCCATACCGGGCCGCACAGAGCGGCGCCGGCCACCTGCTCGCGTGGATCGGGATGCTGCTTCCGCTCTCCCTCTGGGCGTGGGAGCGGCGGCTGTACTGGCTCACGGCCGCCGCGCTCGCCTCGATTCCGCTCTCCGGCCAGGTCCACCTGGCGCTCGGCGCGCTGCCCTTCGTCGTCGCCTATGCGCTGGTCCGGGGCGGCGACCGGCGCTGGGCGGGCGGAGCGCTCGCGGCCGCGGTCGTGGCCGGGATCCTCGTCTGGGCGGTGTCGGTCCGCGGCTCGATCGGCGCCTCGCGCTCCTTCGCCCAGGTGGAGCAATATTCCGCCGACCTGGCGGACTTCGTCTCCCGGGATCCGCGCCACGGCCTCGAGGCGTTCGTCTTCGTCGGCTGGCTCGTCCCGCTGCTGGCGCTCCTCGGGTTCGTCCTCAATCGCCGTACGGGCCTCGGGCTCGTGCTCGGCCTCGGGGCGCTCGTCCCGATGGTGCTCGCGCTCGGCGCCAACCTGCCGGGGTACGAGGCGCTCTGGGATGCGCTTCCGGGCCTCGGAGCGACCAGGGTTCCCGGCCGCTTGATGCTCATCGCCTGTTTGGCATTGGCCGGGCTTGTCGCGCTCGGGTTGGAGCGGGTGTTGCAGGAGAGGCGCGGGCTCGCACTTGTCGCCGTGGCGCTCGCGCTCCTGGCCGTCGACCTCCGAGCCGGGGTGACGGCGTACCGGCCCACGGCCGCCGACGAGGGGAATCGCGCTTACGAGACGCTGGGTCGGGAGGAGGGCGGCCGCCTGCTCGAGATGCCGGTCTACGCCCCGGATCTCCAGCCGGCGAGCGTCTACCTCTACTACGCGATGCAGGCACCCCGCGAGCGGCCCGCCGGCTACTCGACCGTCGCGCCGCTGGAGGCGGCCCGCGTCCTCCGCGAGCTCCAACCGTGCGCCGACGCGCGTCACCTGGCGGAGCTGGGCGTCCGGTACCTCGCCGTCTACGGCCGTCCGCGGTGCGGCGTCGGCGGCCGGCTCCTGGAGCGCGACGGCCCGATCGCGCTGTACCAGGCCTACATCCCCGTAGGCTTCTAGACGTGGAGCTCGAGAGCTACACGTTCGTGCTCTTGCGCCGTGGGCCCCGCGCGGACGAGTTCTCCGAGCCCGAGCTGGAAGACCTCCAGACGGGCCACCTCGCGTTCCTCGGACGCATGCACGACGAGGGCCACATGCTGCTGGCGGGGCCCTTCCGCGACCAGGAGGACGAGACGAAGCGCGGCCTCTGCGTCTACCGGACGAGCATCGAGGAGACGAAGCGGCTGATCGCCGACGGTGACCCGTCGGTGCGCGCCGGCCGCATGTCCGTCGAGGTCATGACCTGGCTGACCGAGAAGGGCGCACTCGACTGAGCGAGGAGCGACTCGTCCGGGGTGAGGACGGCGTCACGCGCTGCTTCTGGGGCTCCTCCCCGGCCGAGTACCAGGCGTACCACGACTCCGAGTGGGGCTTTCCGGTCGACGACGACCGCCGCCTCTTCGAGAAGCTCGTCCTCGAGGGGTTCCAGTCCGGCCTGTCCTGGCTGACGATCCTGCGGAAGCGCGACAACTTCCGGCAGGCATTCGCCGGGTTCGACTTCGAGCGGTCGCCCGGTTCGGCCGGAAGGACGTCGAGCGGCTGCTGCAGGACCCCGGCATCGTCCGCCACCGCGGCAAGATCGAAGCCGCGATCAACAACGCCCAGCGCGCCGTCGAGCTCGTGGACGAGGAGGGGTCGCTGGCGGCATACGTCTGGCGCTTCGAGCCGGACCCGAAGAGCCCGTCCGAAGCGCCTGACCTGGGACGTCCTGAGCGAGATGGCGCAGACGCCGGAGTCGACGGCGTTCGCGAAGGATCTGAAGCGGCGCGGCTGGCGCTTCGTCGGCCCGACGACCGTCTACGCCTTCATGCAGGCGATGGGGCTCGTGAACGACCACCTGCACGGCTGCGACGCCCGCGAGGCGGCCGAGCTCGCCCGAGCCGAGTTCGACCGGCCCAGCTAGTCCCTTCTCAAAGGCGCCTGCCGTCTCTATCGTCGGTGAATGACGTGGGGAGCGACCGGATTCTCGCTGCCGGCGCTCGAGCTCTTCCCTGACTCGGCCGCCAGAGAAGACGGAGAGCTCTCGCTCGGTGGCGTCACGGCGTCGCGGCTCGCCGAGGAGTTCGGCACGCCTCTCGTCGTCTACTGCGAGCAAACGCTTCTCGCCCACGCGGAGGCCTATCGCAGCTCTGCCCCCGATGCGCTCCTGCTCTACAGCGTCAAGGCCTTTCCGAGCGTGGCGATCCTCGAGCTCGTCGCGGGCGCCGGCTACGGCGCCGACGTCTCCACGGCCGGCGAGCTCGCGTTCGCGCTCCGCGCGGGAATTCCGGGAGATCGCATCGTCCTCCACGGGAACAACAAGAGCGACGAGGAGCTTGCCGCGGCCGCAGCCGCCGACGTGCGTTACGTCGTTCTCGACGCGCCCGACGAAGTTGCGCGGGCTGCCGAAGGCAGGGGTCGAACGCGTGCTGGTCCGTGTGACCCCGGGGATCGAGGCAGAGACGCATGCGGCGATCACGACCGGCCATCGCGGCTCGAAGTTCGGGCTGCCGCCCGAAGACGCTCTCGAGGCGATCGATGCGGCCCGCGGCGCGGGCCTCGAGGTCGCCGGCCTGCACGTTCACATCGGCTCGCAGCTGCTCGAGACGGCAGCCGTACGGACGACCATCGCCTGGCTGGCGGCCTTCGCAACCGAGTGTCGGACGCGCCTCGGTTGGGTGCCAGGCACCATCGACCTCGGCGGCGGCCTCGGCGTCCAGCACGTCATCAAGGAGGAGGCGCCTTCGATCGAGACCTTCGCGGGTGCGCTGATCGCACGAGTCGCGGAGGAGTGGGAGCGGCACGAGCTTCCGAGGGCCGACCTCGTCCTCGAGCCCGGGCGCTCGCTCATCGGACGAGCGGGCGTGACGCTCTACAGAGTCGGCGCTGTCAAGCGCGCAAGCGAACGTGTCACGTACGTTGCGATCGACGGAGGCATGTCGGACAACCCACGACCGCAGCTGTACGGCGCCCTGTACAGCGCGATCGTCGCGGATCGGATCGACGATCCGCCGACCGGCGTTTTCTCGGTCTGCGGCAAGCACTGCGAGTCCGGCGACGTCCTCATCGACGGAGTCCGGCTTGCCTCCCCCAGGCGCGGCGACGTCCTCGCAGTCCCCGCGACCGGTGCATACACGCTGGCGATGTCTTCGAACTACAACGCGGTTCCGCGTCCGGCCGCCGTCCTCGTCTCGGAGAGTGAGGCGCGAGTGATTCGCCGACGCGAGTCGATCGAGGACTTGCTCGGCCTGGAAGCTCAGTCCACGCCGCGGATCCGTCCGGCGGGCTAGGTACCGTCGTCCGTCGTGCTGCTCGCCTTGATCGTCGTCTGGCTGCTGCTCGCACTCGCGTTCGCGATTACCGCCTGGATCCTGCCCGGTATGGACGTCTCCGGCGGCTTCTGGTCCTACATCTGGGTCTCGGCCCTCTGGGCGATCGTCAATGCGATCGGAGCGGCGGTGTTCCTGCGGATCGCCCCCGCGATCCGGTCGATGCTCGTCGCGGGACTGCTTGCGCTGCTCCTCAGCGCGGTCATGCTCGCCATCACGGATGCGATCACGGACTCGCTCACGATCGACGACTTCTGGTGGACGACGGTCTGGGCCGCGATCATCCTCGCGATCGTCACTGTCGTCCTCGAGGCTCTGGTCTTCACACTCCTGCTCAAAAGAGCAGACCGCAGGATCTAGCCGCCGCCGGCTACATCCCCATCGAGTGGTAGCCGCTGTCGACGTAGAGCGTCGTGGCTGTGACGTTGTCCGCTTCGTCTGACAGCAGGTAGGCGGCGGCCGCGCCCACGTCGTCCGAGTCGATGGGCCGGTGGAGCGGCGAGCGCTCCTCGACGATCGACTCCATCGTCGGGAAGCCCGCGATCGAGCGCGCGGCAAGCGTCCTGACCGGCCCGGCGGAGATCGCGTTCACGCGGATGTTCTTCTGGCCGAGATCCCAGGCCAGGTACTGGACGGACGAGTCCAGCGCGGACTTGGCGACGCCCATGACGTTGTAGTGCGGCACCGCCCGCTGCCCGCCGAGATACGTCATCGTCAAGATCGAGCCGCCACCTGCCGCCTCCATCAACGGCTCCGCGGCCCGCGCGAGGGCGACGAGTGAGTACGCGCTGACGTCGAGCGCCATCCAGAAGCGGTCGCGCGGTGTGTCCGTGAACCGTCCCTCGAGATCCACGGCAGCGGCGAAGGCGACCGAGTGCACGAGCAGGTCGAGCCCGCCGTCGAACGCCTCTCCCACCTCGCTCATGACGCGCTCGACGTCCTCGTCGGCCCGTACGTCACAAGACGTGATGAGAGGGCTCGAGACCGAATCCGCAAGCTCTCGCACGTTCTTCTCGATTCGCTCCCCCTGGTAGGTGAAGGCCAACTGCGCCCCCTCCTCGGCCAGCCGTCGACCGATCGCCCACGCAATCGAGCGCTTGTTCGCGACGCCCGTCACGAGCCCCCGCTTGCCTTCGAACCGCCCGGCCACGAAACGATCCTAAAGCGCGGCTACTCTGTGAGCTTGCGCCGCAAGCTCGTGCTCATCGTTCCCCTGGCGGCGCTTGCCCTCGCAGCGTCCTCCTCGGCCGCAATTCGGCCTGTCGACCGCACCTTCGGCGACGTCACCGTGCCGCGGGTGACGAAGGGAACGCTGCGGGTCCCGGAGGCGCAGCGTTCCGGACGCGTGACGGTGATCGCGACGCTGAAGCTTCCGCCGCTCGCGGCAGCCAGAGGCCCCGGCCTCTTCGCCACGCTCGGCCCCAGCAGGCTCGACACCGCGAGCTCGTCGTCCCGCGCCTACCTCGCGCGAATCCAGGCCGAACAGGCGACGGCAGCCCGCGCGATCCGCACCGCCATTCCCAGCGCGCGGCTCAGCTACCGCTTCCAGGTCGTCATCAACGGGCTCACGGTGCAGGTGCCGGTAGGCGCTCTTCCCCGGCTGCACGCTCTCGGCTCGGTCGCCCGGGTCTATCCGAGCGTCCGCCACTACCTGAAGACGAACCGCAGCCCGAGCGTCATCGGCGCGACTGCCTTCACTGCCTCGACCGGAGCGACCGGCGCGGGTGTCAAGGTGGCCGTGGTCGACGACGGGATCGACCAGACGAACCCCTCGTTCAGCGCCAGCGGGCTCACCTACCCGGCCGGATTCCCCAAGGGCCAGAGTGCCTACACGACGCCGAAGGTGATCGTGGCGCGGAGCTTCCTCGCCGCCGGAGCCACCGCTCGGAGCCGGCTCCCGGTCGACCCGCAGGTCTCGTTCCACGGGACGCATGTCGCGGGGATCGCGGCCGGCCGTGCTGGCGTCGGCTCGCCGGGTGGGCGCGACCATCCGCCGACGACGGGGCTGAGCGGCGTGGCGCCGAACGCGTGGATCGGCAACTACCGAGTCTTCAACGTGCCGACCCCGGCCGGGCACATCTCGACGACCGGGCAGACCGTCGCCGCGTTCGAGCAGGCGGTCCGCGACGGGATGGACGTCATCAACTACTCGGGCGGCTCGCCCGCGATCGATCCGCGCACCGACGCGATGATCGAGACGGTCGCGAACGTCACGCGCGCCGGCGTCGTGGTGGTCGCGTCGGCCGGGAACGACCGCGACGACTTCGGCTTCGGCTCCACCGGCTCGCCGTCGACGGCTCCCGAGGCGATCGGCGTCGCTGCGACCTCCAACACACACGTCTTCGCGCCGGCCCTCTCCGTGAACCTCCCGTCGGCTCCCGCGTCCGTCCGGCGGATCCCCTTCAAGCCGGATGCGCTCGGCGCGCCCTCGGCTTGGGGCCAGTCCGACCGCTCGCTCGTGGACATCTCCTCGATCACGGGGACGAACGGCCAGCCCGTCTCGACCCAGCTCTGCGGGATCGGCCGTGACCCGAACGCGGGAACGAACCCGCTTCCGCGGGGCTCGCTGGCCGGCTCCTTCGCGCTGATCACCCGTGGCCACTGCACGTTCCTGTCGAAGGCGACTCGCGCTGCCGCGGCCGGCGCGGCCGGGCTGGTGGTCATCGACAACCGCTTCGGTGAGGCGAACCCGCTGCCGCTGGTCCTCCAGGTGCGCGCCGGGATGATCTCGGATCTCGACGGCGCGAGCCTGCGCGCCTACCTCGGGACTCGCGGCGGCCGGGCGCCGATCCGGATCGGCCCCGGCGTGACCGAGATCGAGACCGGCCGCAGTGGCGTGATCACCAGCTTCTCGGCGGGAGGCCCGAGCGCATTCGGCCACCAGCTGAAGCCCGACGTCGCCGCTCCGGGCGGGGAGATCCTTTCCGCCACGCTCCGGCAGTACACCGGCGGCTCGCCCTTCGCGAACTTCGACGGGACGAGCATGTCGGCGCCGCACGTCACCGGCGCCGTCGCGCTCCTGACCCAACGGCATCCGGACTGGTCGGTGCGGCAGATGAAGTCCGCGCTCATGTCCACCGCCGGAGCAGCCTGGGGGAACAGCGCCCGAACGCAGGAAGCTTCGGTGCTGCTCGAGGGCGCCGGGCTCGTGAACGTCCAGGCCGCAGACAGTCCCCTGATCTTCACGGAGCCGGGGTCGCTGTCGTTCGGAGACATCAACCTGCTCGCCGGCGTCACCTCCAAGCAGCTGCTGCTGTCCGTCCGCGACGCGGGCGGCGGAGCCGGGACGTGGACGGTCCAGCTCCAGCCGCAGTCCGCGAGCGCCGGCGCGACGCTCAACGTGCCGTCCACCGTGACCGTCGCGCCGGGCGCCTCCGTCGACGTCCAGGTCACGGCGCGTGCCGACGCCTCCGCGCCGAAGGGCGACAACTACGGCTTCGTGCTGCTTCGCCGCGGCGCGACCACGCGACGCGTCCCCTACGCCTTCTTCGTCACCCGGCCGGGACTGCACGGCGTCACCGCCCGCCAGCTCAAGCGCGTCCAGGAGGGCAGCACGAGGACCGGCCAGTCCTTCGCAGACCTGTACCGCTTCCCGGCGGCGCCGTTCGGGCACTCGCCCGACTACGGCATCGGGCCCGACATGCAAGAGGACGGCGGGGAGCGGCTGTACTCGATCCGCGTGCGCAACCGCGTCGTCAACATCGGCGCCGCGGTGATCTCCTCGTCGGCGGGGGCGCTGATCGACCCGTACTTCCTCGGCGCGAAGGACGAGAACGCCGTCCAGGGCTACGTCGGGACGCCGACGAACATCAACGGCCTCACGATCGGCTATCGGCTTCCCGTCGGAGCCGCCGGAGCGGTTTTCGCGCCGCCCGGGACCTATTACGTCTCCGTGGACTCCGGCCGTGACCAGTTCACGAACGCGCGACTCGCGGGCACCTATCGGCTCCGGTCGTGGGTGAACGACGTGAACGCGCCGCTCATCCGCCTCGTGACGACGCGGGTGAGCGCCGGCCGGCCGACGATCGCGATCCAGACGCTCGATCGCGGCGCCGGTGTCGATCCGTTCTCGCTCGTGCTGAGCTACGGCCGGGTCCTCGTCGGCGCTGCCGCATACGACCCGTTCTCCGGGATCGCGCTCTTCCCGTTGCCGCCCGAGGCGCCGAGAATTCGCGCGGGCCGGCTGAGCCCGATCTTCCAGTCCGCGGACTACCAGGAGGCGAAGAACGCGGATGTGTTCGGCCGAGACCTGATGCCGAACACTCGGGTCCGCACCACTCGCATGCGGGTCGTCTCCGGGCCGACGCTCACGTGGCTGACCCCGCTCGCGCGCACCTGCGTCGGGCGAGCGGTGCCGCTGCTCGTCGTCGCCGGCCCGGCAGGAACTGCCCGCACCGCGCGCTTCTTCGACGGAAAGCGGCAGATCCGCGTGCTCCGGCGCAACACGGCCGGGCTCTACGGGACGACGTGGCAGACCCGCGGCGCGAAGCCGGGGCTGCGCACGCTTCGTGCGGTCGTGCAGATCGGCGGCAAGCGCGTCGAGGCGACGCGCGTCGTCCGCGTTTGCCGGTAGCCGTCGTCACAGGCGGCAGCTCTGGCATCGGCGCCGCGATCGCGCGGCGGCTCGCCCGGAAGGGCTGGCACTGCGTTCTCGTCGCGCGCAACGAGGAGCGGCTGGCGAAGGTCGCGGACGAGATCGGCGGCGAGCACCTGGTCTGCGACGTCGGCGACCGGGAGGCCGTCGACCGGATGTCCGCCGAGGTTCGCGAGCGGCATCCTGCGATCAAGCTGCTCGTCAACAACGCGGGCATCTCCGGCCGCGGCAAGGGATTCGTCGAGACGGACCCCGAGTGGATCGAGCAGCTCGTCCGGATCAATCTCCTCGGCGCGGTCTGGTGTCTCCGGGCGTTCATGCCGGCTCTGGAGGCCGACAAGCCCTCACACGTCGTCAACGTCGCGTCGGTCGCGGGCACAGTTGCCGTGGGCGCCGGCCCGTACTCAGCGACGAAACACGCGCTCGTCGCCTTCTCCCGCTCGCTGGCCGCGTCGCTGCCCGCGCAGGGCATCCACGTCCACACGGTCAACCCGGGCCTCATCGAGACACCCGGGTTCCCGCAGCGCGAACGGCTCCGGAGCCGCCTGCTCGAGCGCGCTGTCGTGACCCCGGAGTACGCCGCCCGCCGGATCGTCTCGGCGGTGGAGCGCAACAAGCCCGAGATCTTCGTGCCTGGCTGGTACCGGGTGCCGGCTGTCGTCCAGGCGGTCGCGCCGGGCCTTGTCAGCCGCCTCCTGGCCCGCCGCCGGTAATTTTGCGTCCGTGACCGTCGAGTTCCTCTACTGGGAGGGCTGTCCGTCCCATGACGAGGCGCGCGTGCTGCTCGAGGAGGTCCTGCGCCAGCGCGGTCTCGACGTCAAGGTGGAGACGACGCACGTCACAACCCGCGAGGAGGCGGCCGAGCTCCGCTTTCCCGGCTCCCCCACGATCCGTGTCGACGGACGCGACGTGGATCCGGCCGGCGCGGAGGAGCCTCCTTCGCTGAGCTGCCGGATCTACCGCCTGCCCGACGGCCGCGTCTCGCCGATCCCGTCCCGCGAACAGCTCGAGGAGGCCCTCGCATGAGCCTGACCATCGCCACCGAGGCACCGTCGTTCGACCTTCCCGGCGTCGACGGCCGCAACCACTCGCTCGACGACTACGCCGACGCGCCGATCCTGGCGGTCGTCTGGTCGTGCAACCACTGCCCCTACGTCATCGCGTGGGAGGGGCGCATGAAGGCGCTCCAGGAGGAGTACGGCGACCGCGGTTTCCGGTTGGTCGCGATCAGCTCCAACGACGCCGAGAACTATCCGGCGGACTCCTTCGAGGCGATGCAGCAGCGGGCGAAGGAGCAGGAGTTCAACTTCGACTACCTCTACGACGCCGACCAGTCCGTCGCGCGCCAATACGGCCCGGAGCGGACGCCCGAGGTCTTCCTCTTCGACCGCAACCGTCGGCTCGTCTACCACGGGGCGATCGACGACAGCCGCGAGGAGGAGGGAGTCAGCGAGCGTTACCTGAGCGACGCGATCGAGGCGCTCCTCGCCGACCAGGACCCGCCGGTCAGCGAGACGCCGCCGGTCGGCTGCTCGGTCAAGTGGAAGGACTAGCTGCTTTTCCGAGCCAGGTGGTCTAGTTCAGGCGCACCCGGCCTCCTCCCCGCTGCGAGCGTAGCGGCGAGGAACGCACGCGTGGGAAACGGCTTCGTGCCGAATCAGGGACGGCTGGGCTGCCCGCCGGCGCCACCGCCACGGACGAGCTCGAGCGCCTCCTCGCGCGTCGAGATCGTCCCGGCGGCGCGCTCCTCGGCGATCCGCTCGAGCCACTCGCCGATCTGCGGTCCGGTAGGGAGGCCGAGCTCGTCGCCGCGGAGAAGCGGCTCTGCCGGATCGCTCGCGCGCGCAGCGGCGATCGCGCCCTCCAGCTCGGCGTCGCCGCCGGCGAAGCGTGCCGCTTCGTCCGCCCAGGGCTCGGTCGCGCGGCGAAAGCGGTGGATCGCACGCGGCGAGCGGTCGGGCGGGAGCTCGGCGCGAAGCAGCTTCCCGGCGTAGCGCCGCAGCTCGTTCGAGACCGGCAGCTGCCCGAGGCGGTCGCCGAACACTGCGACGAGCCGCATGTCCGACGTCGTGTCGCCGAGCGACCGGAGCCGGTCGAGCGAGCCGCCGAGCGGCGCGAGCAGACCGAGCTCGTCGAGCCGCTCGAAGCCCTTGTGCCCGAGACGGACGAGCTCCGCCAGGGTCCGCTCCCCGGCCGGCTTCGTCACAAGGCCGGCGCCGGCCTGGACGAGCCGCTCCGTCTCCGCGTCGAGGCGGAAGCCGAGCTCCTCTTCGAGGCGGACGGCGCGCAGCAGCCGAAGCGGGTCGTCGCGGAAGACTCCCGGCGCGACGGCCCGAAGCGTCTTGCGGTCGAGATCGCCGAGACCGCCGAACGGGTCCAGCGGCTCCCCTCCCTCCAAGGGGCGTGCGATTGCGTTGATCGTGAAGTCTCGTGTGGCGAGGTCCTCGTGGATGCCGTTCGGGAGCGGCGTGAAGTCCACCGTGCGCTCGTCGGAGAGCGCCACGCGCCAGGCTCCGTGTCGCTCCGAAAGCGGGAAGGGCGCGCCTTCCGAGCGCCGCGCGTAGCGACGGGCCGCAGCCTCCGGCTCGCGGCAGGCGATGTCGAGGTCGACCACGGGCCGGCCGAGCAGCTCGTTCCGCACGGCGCCGCCGACGACCCATGCCTTCTCACCGGCCAGGATCTCCTGGGCGCCCTCAAGCATCGAGCACCGTCCTCCTTGCGCGGCTTGGGCCCGACTCGATCCGCGACACGATCTCGTAGTTGATCGTCTCCGCGACCCTCGCGTGATCCTCGGCGAGCATTCCGTCGCCGATCAGCGTGACCGGAGTGTCGGTCGGGAGCTCGTCGTCGAGCCGGACAGCAATGGCGTCCATCGAGACCGTCCCGACCACGGAGCAACGGTCACCCGCGACTACGACCTCGGTCCCGGTCATGTCGCGCCGGAACCCGTCCGCGTAGCCGACCGGCACTACACCGATCCAGGTGTCCTCGTCCGCGACGAACCGGCGCCCGTAGCCGGCGCTCTCCCCTGCGCGCAGCCGCTTGACCTGGGCGAGCCGGCTCTCCCAGCGAAGCGCCGGCTCCAGGCCGTCCTCGGACGGGTCGGCGCCGAACGGCGAGAGCCCGTACAGCGCGATCCCGCACCGAGCAGCGTCGAAGCGCGACTCCGGGATACGGAGAGCTGCGGCGCTGTTGGCCGCATGACGAGTCAGCTGCGAGTGGCTCCTCGTCGCCTCATCGAACCGCGCAATCTGTTCCCGCGCGAACTCTGTGTCGCTATCAGCGGTCGCGAGATGCGTCATCAGGCCGACGACGCCAGACGTCGGCTCCGCCAGCTCGTAGAGCCCCCAACGCCCCATTCCGGTGTCGAGCTTCAGGTGGACGCGGACACCCTCCGGCACCGGCGGCTCCCACACCGCGAGCTCGAGTTCGGCCTCTCGGGCGAGCGCGATCTCGCGCCCCGCTGAAGGGCCCATGACGAGGATGCGGACACCGGAGAACTCAGCGCGAAGCTCGAGCCCCTCCGTGACCGTCGCCACGCACAGGGCGCTCCCTCCCTCGGAGAGCACGACACCGGCGACGTCGATCGCGCCGTGCCCGTAGCCGTCCGCCTTGACGACCGCCCAGAGCGCCGCCCCGTCGAGCACGTCGAGGAGCCGGCGGGCATTCCGCCGGACGGCTCCGAGGTCGATCGTGATCTCCGACCTATGCATCCAGCACGCGGGGAATGGCGTCGAGCAGGTCGCCGGCCACCAGGCCGGACCGCCGCCCCGACGCCGCGACTGCGTCCGTGTGCACTCGGACAGCCGCAGCCGCCGCGAGGCGCGGCTCCATCCCCTTGGCGAGGAATGCGGCGACCACGCCGGTGAGCACGTCCCCGGTCCCGGCGGTCGCGAGCGCCGCCGCGCCACCAGCGACCAGAGGGCCCTCGCCCGGCGCGCCGACAAGCGTCCCCTCGCCCTTGAGGACGACGACGCAACGGAAGCCGTCCACCGCACGGCGTAGAGCTTCGAGCCGGTGTGCGTCGACCCAGGACGCTTCCTCGCCCAGCAGTCGACCCAGTTCGCCGGAGTGCGGCGTGAGCACCGTGGGCGCCTTCCGGTCGAACGGCCTCAGGTCGCGCAGTCCATCGGCGTCGACCACCGCGGGGAGGTCGGTGTTCTTGAGGAGGCGATGGACGAGATCGTCCCGACCAGGGCCCAGCCCCGGCCCGATCGCGAGGGCGCCGGCACGCTCGGCCGCCTCCATCGCCTCGTCGAGCGGCCGCTTGACAGCCTCCCGCAGCCTCGTCTCGATCAGCGGCAGCGACTCCAGGGGCGCGGCGACCGCCACGTATCCGGCGTCGGCGCGGAACGCCGCCTCGGCCGTGAGCGTGACTGCACCCGTCATCCCCGGCGACCCACCGACGACCAGCACGGAGCCGGCCGTGTACTTCGTGTCGCCGGGCGCGCGCCGCGGGACCAGCCGGGCGATCTCCGGCAGAACGAGCGAGTGCCCGACCGCGCCGTGCTCGAGCCCGATGTCCGCGACGACGACGTCGCCTGCTTTGAACTTGCCTGGAGCCACCTCGAGGCCCACCTTGCGGCCGTGGAACGTGATGGTGACTGCCGCAGCGACCGCCTCGCCCGGAACCTCGCCGGTCGAAGCGTCCACGCCCGATGGGATGTCCACCGACACGACCGGAACGCCCGAAGCGTTCATCGCCCGAATTTGCGCGCCGGCTTCGTCGCGCGGCGGCGGCCGGAAGCCGGTGCCGAAGAGCGCGTCGATCACGACGTCCGCTTCGCCGAGCGCTCGCTCTTCCCAGCCGGCAGCTCGAAGGAGCTCCGCCGCGATTCGACCGTCACCACCGTTCGCCCCACCGCCGCAGACCGCCGCGAACGACCGGGCAGCAGGAAACCGGCGCAGCACCTCCTCGGCGACGGCGCCACCGGCCCGCCGCATCAGCTCCTCGACGTCGTGCCCCTCCTCCGCCGCTCCCATCTCGTCGGCGGTGTAGAGCGGTTCAAGCACTGCGGTCGGCCACCACGCAGACCGCGCTCGCGAGCTCGCGCGAGTGCGACATCGAGAGGTCGATCGGCCCGGCCTCGACGCGCTCGGCCCAGCGCTCGACCCGCCCGGAGAGCGTCACGGACGGCTTGGGCCGGCCGGCGATCTCGATGTCGCGCCAGGCGAAGAGCCGCGCCACGCCGAGCCCCAGCGCCTTCCCGACCGCCTCCTTCCCTGCGAAGCGCGCCGCGTAGTGCTGCGCCGGGTTCTTGCGGCCGTCGCAGTACTCCTGCTCGGCCGCCGTGAAGCAGCGGTCGCGGAACCCGCTGTACCGCTCCAGCGCCTCGCGGATCCGCCCGATCTCGATCATGTCGACGCCGACGCGCGTCACGCGCTCTCCAGCCAGTCGGGGAAGTCCGCGATCGACGACAGGATCGCGTCCGGCCGCACCGTCCCTCGCTCGACCGCGTCCGGCCGGAACTTGCCGGTGCGGACGAGGGCCGTCCTCAGCCCGTGCTTTTGCGCACCGGCCACGTCGGCCTCGATGTCGTCGCCGACCATCCAGGTCATCTCTGCGTCCGCGTCGAGCGCTTCGAGCGCCGCGGTGAAGTACGGCGCGCTCGGCTTCCCGACCACGGTGGCCTCGACGTCGGCCGCGTACTCGAGGCCCGCCACGAAGCAGCCGGAGTCGAGCAGCGGCCCACGCGACGTCTGCCACCAGCGGTTCTTGTGCAGGGAGTACAGCTCGGCCCCGAGCTCGAGCTCGGCGAACGCACGCGCGAGGTTCATGTAGGTGAAGACGCGGTTCGTCTCCTCGGTCTCGTCCGCACCGCCCACGAGCACCGCATCGGCGTCCTCGCCGACCAGCTCGACGTCATCCAGGTCCTCCAGCACCGCAGCCATCGTCAGCGCCAGGACTCGCTTGCCCGCAAGTGCGCGGCCAGCGGCGATCCCGGTCGTCTGGAGCTCGTCGTTCTCGAGGTCGAAGCCCATCGATCGCAGCCCCTCGACGAGCGATCGGCTCGATTGCGTCGTGTTGTTGGTGACGAAACGGAGGCGGTGGCCGTTCTCGCGGAGCTGCCGGACTGCCGCCGGAGCACCGCGGATCGGCTCGCCGGATACGTGAAGGACACCGTCGATGTCCAGGAGAATGGCGGCCATGGACGGCGAGTCTATTCAGGTGACCAGGACGGTCGCGATCCCCGTGTCGGAGATCGATCTGCGCTTCTCCCGGTCGAGTGGGCCGGGCGGCCAGCACGCGCAGAAGTCAGAGACGAGAGTCGAGGCGCTCTTCGACGTCGAGGCGTCGACGGCGCTCGGGCCTTTGCAGAAGGCGCGCGTGATCAGCAAGGCGGGGGCCGTGTTGCGAGCGATCGCCCAGGACGAGCGGAGCCAGCTGCGGAACCGCGAGCTCGCTATCGAACGGCTCGTCGAATCGCTGCGCCAAGCCCTCCACGTCCCCCGCCGCCGCCGTGCCACGAAGCCGACCGCCGCCTCGCGGAAGCGCCGACTCGAGCAGAAGCGCCGCCGCGGCGAGACGAAGCAGCTACGCCGGAAGCCCGAGGACTAGGTAGCCGTCCATCCGCTCCTCGAGACGGCCCGAGAGCAGCGGATACGAGCCTGTCTCGCCGAACGCGATGCCCGGGGCGAGCGCACCGAGCCAGGTCCCACGGGTGAGCGCCAGGGAGGGAACGGGCCAGCCCGCTAACCGGCGCTCGAGCTCCTCGCGGTCGGGCCCAGCGAAAGCCTCGTGCGGCTTGACGGTGAAGACGGAGCCCGGAAAGCGCCGCTCGAGGATCCCCGTCTCGTTCCACGGCCTGCCGGCGGGCGGGCGGACGAGATGGAAAGCGCCTGCCACGAGCAGTGCCTTGTGCCCTCTCGCCAGCACCTTGTTCGTGACGACGTCGGCGTAGTGTCGCGACCGCCGAGAGATCCAGTACTCGACACACGTGGGTGTCTCGCGGCGCGGGCACGTGGACGTCCTGATGCGCCGCCAGTCGATTGGTGGATCGCCAAGTAGGACGCGAACGCGCTCGCCGCGCGAGCGGCGGAGGTTGGCAGCGCGAACGGCCCGGAAGAACTGCTCGTAGACAGGGTCATTCCAGACGCCAGACGTCTGCGTGGTCCGCCGCCAGACCCGCGAAAGGCTGGTCGCCGGCACCCGCTCGCCGCGCACGAAGCGGTCGATCGTCACCTGGTAGCGCGCGCTTCCGAACTCCACGACCACAGCGTCCACGCGACGCCCGAAGTCCGGATGCGCGACGAGCGAGCGGAGAAACTCGTGCTGCAGCACGGAGCCGTGCGTCTCGAGAAACGCGACGAGCGGCCCCCGGTCGAACTGCTCGAGGACGCCGGCGTGCGGGGCGACGGGAACGGGGTCGTCTCCGGGCGGGACGGCTCCGAGGGCCGCCGGCGCCAGAAGCAGTGCGAGAACGAGGAAGCGCATGACGCACCTACGCACGTGCGTCACGTGAGGTTCCCGGCTAGGAAACTGCGCGCGGCCGCTGCGGCTGCTGGTTGCGGACGTACCCGCGCATGACCTTGCGCGCGTACAGGCGCTCGGAGGCCGCCCGATAGACGGCGAGCGCGTTCTCGCCCTCCTGCGGGTGCACCGCCCAGCCGAACGTCGCCTTCGTCCCCTGCGAGGAGAGGATCCACTCGAGGCGCGCGCTGAGCTCGGAGGCCTCGTCGAGGGTCTGGCACGATGCGAGCACGGCGAACTCGTCGCTTCCGACCCGCGCCACCTGATCCTCCGGCGAGAGCGAGTTGGAGAGCCGGTCCGCCACGCGTCGCAGCGCGTCGTCGCCCGCCGAAGGGCCGGCTTCGTGATTCAGCTCTTTGAGTGCGTCCATGTCGGCGAGGAGCAGCGCGAACGGCCGCCCGGTCTCCAGCCGCCTCGTGATCGCAGCTTCGAACGCTCGCGTGTTCGGGAGCCCGGTCAGGATGTCCCGCTCGGCGAGGATCTGAAGCTCCTGGAGCATCAGGCGATTCCGGCCGGCGAACCAGCCGAGCATGAAGCCGATCGACACGAAGGTGACCAGGCGGATCGCCGTGCTCGCGGTGAGGACGTCCCCCGACGGGATGTTCGGGTTGAGCACGACCGCCGAGGCGTAGAGCCCGGTCGCGCCGAACCCCGCCAGCCCGCCGATCAGCGGGCCGGTCGCGATCGCGGTCGTCGCGATCGAGAGGTAGAAGAAGTGCGCGATGCCCAGGCCGGGCCGCTCGTACAGCATGAACGCCACGAAGACGAGCGCGTACGAAGCACCGGAGGCCGCCAGCAGCAACTGGCGCCCCGAAAAGGCCGCAGACATGTCCGCAGCTTCGGTGAGGAACCACCCGCGGGCGTCCCTCGAATGGGTTATTCGACCGTGACGGTCTTGGCGAGGTTGCGCGGCTGATCCACGTTCAGTCCGCGCAGCCGCGCGATGCGGTAGGCAAGGAGCTGCAGGGGCACGACGGCGAGCACCGCCTGGAGGAACGACGGCGTGCGCGGGACGTAGATGACGTCGTCGGCGTGATGCTGGATGTCCTCGTTTCCGTCGGTGGCGATCGCAATCACATGCGCACCGCGCGCCCGGGTCTCCTGGATGTTCGAGACGATCTTGTCGTAGACGTGGATGTTGGTCGCGACGACGACGACCGGCGTCCCCTCTTCGAGCAGCGCGATCGGGCCGTGCTTCATCTCTCCGGCCGAGTACGCCTCGGTCGGGATGTACGAGATCTCCTTCAGCTTCAGCGCCCCCTCGAGCGCGACGGGCAGCCCGATGTGGCGGCCGAGGTAGAGGAAGAAATTCTGGTCGTAGAAACGCTGCGCGACCTCCTCGATCGGATGGTCGCCGTCGAGGAACCGCGCAACCTTCTTGGGAAGCGTGTAGACCTGGTCGACGATGTAGGAGATCTCGTTCGGCGGCAGGGTGCCGCGCATCTCGGCGAGCTTCAGGCCGACGAGGTACAGCAGGGCGACCTGGGCGGTGAATGTCTTCGACGCCGCGACGCCGACCTCGAGCCCGCACCGCGTGTAGAGCGTCGAATCGACCTCGCGGGTGATGTGCGAGCCCATCATGTTCGTGATCGCGACAGTGTGGGCGCCCTTCTCCCGGGCCAGGCGCATCGCCCCGACGGTGTCGCGCGTCTCGCCCGACTGCGAGATTCCGATCGCCAGCGTGTTCTCGTCGATCACCGGGTTCCGGTAGATCCACTCGGAGGCAATGTCCGGCTCGACCGGGATCCGGGCCCACTCCTCGAGCACGTAGCGGCCGACGACGCCCGCGTGGTAGGCCGTGCCGCACGCGAGGATGACGATGCGGCGGAGATCGGCCAGCTGCCGGTCGTCCATGCCGAGGCCCTCGAGGACGAGCTTCCCGTGGCGGGTGCGGTCCCCGATCGTCTCGGCGATCGACTCGGGCTGCTCGTAGATCTCCTTGAGCATGAACGTCTCGTAGCCGCCCTTCTCGGCGCTCTCGTCGTCCCAGTCGAGCTCGAGCGGCTCGTGGTCGACGGGCTGCCCGTCGGCGCGGACGAACTCGACGCTGTCGGGGGTGATCGAGACGATGTCCCCGTCGTCGGGGAAGACCACGTTGCGCGTCTCGGCGAGGAACGCGGCGGCGTTGGAGGCGAGGAAATTCTCGTCTTTCCCGAGGCCGACGACGAGCGGCGTCTGGCACCGGGCGCCCACGAGCAGGTTCGGGTGGTCGCGGTGGATCACGACGAACGTGAAGTGGCCCTCGAGCTCCTCGTAGGTCTTGACGACTGCCTCGGTCAGGTCGCCGTCGTAATGACCCTCGATCAGGTGCGAAACCGTCTCGGCGTCGGTCTCGGAGCTGAAGGCGTGACCATCGGATTTGAGCCTCTCCTTCAACTCGCGGTAGTTCTCCACGATCCCGTTGAGGACGATCGCGAGCTGCCCGTCCTCGCACGCCGTGAGCGGGTGGGCATTGCCCTCGGTGACCGCGCCGTGCGTGGCCCAGCGCGTGTGGCCGAGGCCGGTCGACGAGCGAGACCCGTTGCTCGACGCTGCCTCCTTCAGGAACTGGAGGTTCCCGACGGCGCGGACGTATTCGAGGCCGTCGTTCTCGAGGAGGGCGATCCCCGCAGAGTCATAGCCGCGGTATTCGAGGCGCTCGAGGCCCTGGATGAGTAGCGGCTTCGCTGCTCTCGGCCCGACGTATCCGATGATTCCGCACACCCGGGACCTCCCTTCGCTCGTTGGCCGCGTTCCCCCTCGAAAAACGCACAAGAGCCCGGCTTTTCAGCGACCCCTTCTTTGCGGTCGACTAGCCGAGCTCTCGACGAACGAGAGCCGAGATCCTAGCACAGAGGGCGGCAGCTTCCTGCTCGTTTTCGGCCTCCGCGAGGATCCTCACCAGTGGCTCCGTCCCCGACGGACGAACGAGGACCCGGGCCCCTCCGGCAAGCTCGCGGTTGAGGGACTGAACCTCCGCCAGGAGGTCTTCCGGGAGCTCTCGAACCTGCACCGGAAGGTTCTCCTTGACCTGCGCGAACCTGGGCATCGTGGCTGCTGCCTCGGCGAGGCTCCGACCCTCGAGGGCGCGACAGAGAAGCAGCGCGGCGGCGAGCCCGTCCCCTGTGACGTGGCCGTCGAGGCAGATCAAGTGACCGGACTGCTCCCCGCCGAGTATCGCCTCCTCCCGCCGAAGCGCCTCGAGCACGTAGCGGTCGCCGACGTCCGTGGTCACGACCCGGATCCCGTTGTCGGCCATCAGCCGATGGAAGCCGAGGTTGGTCATCACGGTGACGACGACCGTGTCGACGTCGAGGTGGAGCGCGAGGATCGCGAGAATCTCGTCGCCGTCGACGGTCCCGCCGGAACCGTCCACGGCGAGCATGCGGTCGCCGTCGCCGTCGAACGCCACGCCGAGATCCGCGCCGTTCGAGACGACCTGTTCCTGCAGGAGCCGGAGGTCAGTGGCGCCACAGCCGACGTTGATGTTGGTTCCATTCGGCTTGTCCGCCAGGGCGACGACCTCGGCGCCGAGCCGATCGAACGCAGACGGGGCGATTCCCGAGTACGCGCCGTTCGCGCAGTCGACGGCAATCGTCAGGCCGTCCAGCGGCGAGCCGAATCGGTCGAGGACGTGCTCCGTGTAGCTGTCGGCCGCGACGCCGATGCGGTCGATCGCACCTCGCTGCGAGCGCGCCGGCTCGTCCAGCAGCGCCTCGATCTCCTCCTCGGCGGCGTCGGTGAGCTTCCGCCCTGCGCCGTCGAAGAACTTGATCCCGTTGTACTCCGGCGGGTTGTGCGAGGCCGAGACGACCGCGCCGAGGTCGAGCGAGAGCAGGGCGACGGCGGGCGTCGGCAGCACGCCACCGAGAACCGCGTTGCCGCCGACCGACGCGACGCCTTCGGCGAAGGCATCCTCGAGCATCGGCCCGGAGCCGCGCGTGTCGCGTCCGATGAACACGCGCCCGCGTCCGGACCACAGCGCGGCCGCGCGGCCGAGCCGTTCCACGAGCTCGGACGTCAGGCCTTCCCCGACGATCCCGCGGACTCCATCAGTGCCGAAATACCGGCGCACCGCGCGGGTTCTAGCAGGGGTGAACGCGCGCAGGGGCGGACGACCGGATGGGTCGTCCGTTGAGGACAGCCTCCGCCGGCACGCCGCGCGCCGAGCATGCCGCAACGTCGGTTCGCAGAAGCTCAGGCAGGCAGATCGGCACACTCTCGGCGCGAAGTCCGTGTCCCTGCGGGCCACGGCCGAGGGACAGTCCCTCGCGCCAAGCGGCTCACAATCAACCGAGGAGCTGCGGTGGCGACAGGAGGGAGGAAGCGCGGAGCGCTTCCCGGCCTAGCGCTTCGAGAACTGCGGGGCCTTGCGGGCCTTGTGGAGGCCGGCCTTCTTGCGCTCCACGATCCGTGCGTCGCGCGTGAGGAAGCCTTCGCGCTTCAGCACCGTCCGGAGCTCCGGGTCCGCCTCGACCAACGCGCGGGCGAGGCCGTGACGGATCGCCTCGGCCTGGCCGGTCGGGCCCCCACCCTCGACGCGGACGCGGAGGTCGTACGTTCCCTCTGCGCCTGCGACCTTGAACGGCGCCATGATCGCCGTCCGGTGCGTGGCCCGCGGGAAGTACTCCTCGATCGTCCGGCCGTTGATCCAGGTTGAGCCGTCGCCCGGGCGCAGGATCACGCGGGCGATCGACGTCTTCCGCTTGCCGGTGCCCTGGTACTGCGCGGCAGTGCTCATGCCTTGGCCTCCTCGGGCAGCGGCTTGGGATCCTGGGCCTCGTGCGGGTGCTCGGGGCCGGCGTAGATCTTGAGCTTCGTCAGCTGGGCGCGGCTGAGGCGGTTGCGCGGGAGCATCCCCTTGACCGCCTTGCGCAGCACCTCCGTCGGCCGACGGTCGAGCTGCTCGCGCAGCGTTCGCGTCCGCAGGCCGCCGGGATAGCCCGAATGCCGGTGGTAGAGCTTCTCGTCCAGCTTCTTGCCGGTGACGGCGATCTTCTCCGCATTCACGACGACCACGAAGTCACCGGTGTCCACGTGCGGCGTGTACTGGGCCTTGTGCTTGCCGCGAAGCGTGTCGGCGATGCGCGTGGCGAGACGCCCGAGGGTCTGCCCCTCGGCGTCCACGACGTACCAGCGGCGATCGACCTCGCCCGGCTTTGCGTTCCACGTTTTGGCCATACGGAAAAACGGCGGACACACGGCCCGCCGAGGCCCGATGGTAGCAATCAGCGCTCTTCGCCGTCCTTGCGGCCCCCGACCCAGACCGCAACCGCGACCGCGACGATCAGCAGGCCCGCGGAGAGCTCGACGACCGCACCGGCGACGCCGCCGTGTGCGAAAAGCGGGACTAGCCCGACGAGAGCAACCACAGTCCCGTGCACGTGTAGAGCACCATCAGCCCCAGCATCGCGTACTGCGTGCGGATCGCCGTCTGCGCCGACGAGAAGAGGGCGATCGCCTTGTCGTGGGCGAGCACCAGGCCGAGCACGTGCCCGACGACGAGAACGCCGACCTGGACGTACCAGATCGTGTTCGGCGCGAAGACGTTCTCCGCCGGCTGGAAGTCCGCCGTACCGAAGATGTCCCAGCCCTTCCCGAACGGATCGGACGCGAGGAAGATCGCGTCCTGGCCGGCATCGACCAGCAGCGTGAAGTAGTGGGCGACGGCGTATGCGAGCGCGATCGGGATCAGGCTGCCGATGAATGCGCCGGCGAGATTCACGTCCGTGTGGCCGATGCGCTGCGCGATGTAGACGGCGAGCGAGTACATGGCGCCGATGGCCACCACTGCCACGAGCAGGCCGACGAAGTTGAAGCCCATCGAGACGAAATCCGCCTTCGTGGGTGACTCGACGATGTACTTGACCTCGAGCTCGTACAGCTGGTCCTGCCACCACGTCGCCCGGCTCAGCCCGTCGAAGGCGACCGAGCCGAGCATCACGGAGACGAAGGCGACGGTCCCCGGATGGCCGTCGCCCGCCGCCAGGCCAGAAAGCGGCGGGCGGACGAATACCCGGCGCCGGCCGTCCTCTTCCCGGACGACGAACGCCGAGATCCGCGCTAGGAACCCGAAGTAGACGGCGAAGGCCTCGCCGTTCTCGAGCCAGGGACGGCGGCCATAGATCAGCATTCCGGCCCAGGTGATCCAGCTGTAGACGACGATCGCGAGCGCGAGGGTCCGCGGCTCGGCCGACCGGGGCCACGCGAGCTCGAGCGTCGCGAACGCGAGGAGCAGCACCGCCGCCGGCCACCGCCCGAGCCGCTCCGGATACTGCGCGGCGGGCTCCCAGTCGCGGCCGAGCTTCGCCCAGATCCAGGCGACGCCGTCTGCGGCGGCGCTCCACGGGTTCAGAAGGCTCCAGATGTTCCCGAAGAGCACCACGATCGGGACGAGACCCAGCCAGAAGACGACCCAGATGAAGACCGGCGCGATGTTGTCGCCCGCGTCCGGTCTCCCGAAGAGCGCCGCGAGCCAGACGACGACGAGCAGCCCGAACGAGATCCCGCCGAGGATGATCCGCCAACCCGGCCAGAGGAGCAGGCGCTGGCGGCTCTCAGCGAGCGGCCTCCCGGCCTCGTGGCCGGCCAGCCGCGGCTCCTTCCAGAGGACGGCGAGGGCGACGAAGGACAGGATCAGGGTCAGCGAGGCTGCGTAGTAGAAGAGCCAGCGCGGGATCGGCAGGTCCTGGATCTGGCCGATGCCGTGTAGGAGCGGGAGAGCGGCCGTGATCACTGGGCCGTGATCCGGGCGATCTGGACGCCGCGGTCCTCGAGCTCGGCCTCGACCGTGCCCGGCCTCGTCGCTCGGAAGGCGATCCTCGCGGGCTGTCCCGGGCCCACGTCCTGCATCAGGTCGTAGCCGTGGAGGTGGACGTGGTCCGAGACGTCGGAGGTGACATTCAGGACCACGCGCCGCCCGCGGGCGACCGTCACCCGGCGCGGGCCGCCTACCGGAAGCCCGCCGCGGATGACGATCCGCACCTGGGCCGGAGGCGGTGGACCGGGTGGCGGAGGCGGCGGGGCCGTCGTCGTCACGGTGGTCGTCCCCTCGGTGGTCGTCGCGACGGTGGTCGCCGGAGGCGGGTTCGCGCTCGGCTCGTCGGCGTCGTCCGGACGGAACACGAGGTACAGCCCGACGGCGACCACGACTGCGAGCCCGGCGATCAGAAGTCGACTCATGGGCGGATGGATAGCAGGAGACCGGCCCGGAACTCGGCGGCACCGCCGTGCGAGGGGTGCCGGACGTAGCCCACTCCGAGCGCGGCCTGGGCGACCCGGCCGACGGCGATCGGGATCCTGCCGATGAGCAATTCCTCCAGGAACGACATGCCGCCACGTATTTCGGCGCTCGTCGGCCGCCGGTTCGCGCCAACCGTCCCGGGATGGGTCGGCACGACGTTCCAGAGCAGCACGTCGTCCGCGACTCCGAGCTCGGTGAGCGTGCGCTGCACGATGGTGGCACTCGCCTCCGCGAGCCCGGTGCCGGTCAGCTGGCGTTCGGAGGTGAACGGGATGCCACTCACGCGGGCGCCGCGGTAGCCGGCCGCCTCGCCGACAAGGACGAAGCGCGCTCTCTTGCGCGCTTCGAGATACGCGGCGATCCGGTCGCGCCGCAGCGCCGACGCCGCGTATTGATTGAAGGTTCGGCCGATCTCGGCCCTGGACAGGCGGCGGACGAACGCAGGCACGTTTAGGTCTCGGCGAGGCCCGGAATCAGAAACAGACACTTCCGAGGAGGTTAAGCATGCGTATCCAAGTACCGACAAGATCGCGGCGCAGCAGAACACCCTGGCTCGTCGCAGGGCTCGCGGCGGCCGGAGTCGCCATCGTAGGCGCGGCTGCGGCACGCAAGTTCCGCTCCGACGACGAGTAGCCGACCGATCGCCGCGAGGGCACGGCGTCCGAAAAGATGGGCGGCGTGCTCGACGTGAGAACGCTGACCGACGGGGGCCAGACCCCCGTCGAGGTCGCGGAGCAGATCGCGACCTTCGTGGGCGGAGCCCGGTCGACGCTGGACTTCGCCCACTACGACTTCCACCTTGACGGCGACACGGCCGCGGTTGTCGGAGACGCGATCAAGGCTGCGGCGGCACGCGGGGTCGCAGTGCGGTTCCTCTACAACCTCGACCACCGGAACCCGATCCCCGTGCCGCCGCCGCCCGAGCCCGACGGCCAGCTGATCGCGTCGCTCGAGGTCCCGGTCCGCGCGGTTGCAGGGGTCCCCGACCTGATGCACCACAAGTACGTGGTGCGAGACGGCGAGTCCGTCTGGACGGGCTCGACGAACTGGACCGAGGATTCGTGGTCGCGGCAGGAGAACGTGATCGTGCTCGCGGAGTCGCGCGAGCTGGCCGCGCGGTTCACGGAGAACTTCGATGAGCTCTGGGACACAGGTGTGGTCGAGCGAAGCGGCTTCATTGCCCCGCGGCCCGTCGCAGTCGGGACTCTCCAGGTGCGACCCTGGTTCACGCCGGGCAACGGCGAGGGTCTGTCGCACCGGATCGGGAAGGCAATCGGACGGGCGCGTCGGCGCGTGCGCATCGCCTCGCCGGTGATCACGGCGGCTCCGGTGCTTTCGACGCTCGCGGAGAGGATCTCCGAAGGCGAGCTGGACATCGCCGGCTGCGTCGACCAGCCCCAGGTTCAGGGCGTCATCTACCAGTGGCGGCAGAACGGAAACATCTCCTGGAAGCTGCCGCTCCTCGAGCGCGTTATGCAGGCGCCCTTCTCCGGGAAGCCGTCGACGCCGTGGGGCCCGGGAACGATGCACGACTTCATGCACGCGAAGGTCACGGTCGCCGACGACACCGTCTTCGCTGGCAGCTTCAACCTGTCCCGGTCGGGTGAGCTCAACGCGGAGAACGTGCTCGAGTTCAAGGACACGGAGCTGGCCGACCGGCTCGCGGGCTACATCGACGACGTGCGGGCTCGCTACCCCGCCTTCTCCGTCAAGGAGCGGGTCAGCCCGAGCCCACCAGCGGCGCTCCCTTGACGTCGCTCTCCGGCCGTCCCGCGCGGATCGTCTTGGCGATCCGACGCTCGACGCGTCCGTAGGCAAACCGGTTCCCAGGGGCGCCACATCAGTTGCTCCGCGGGTGGATCGATGGTCTCGGCGCGGATGTACGGCCGCATGGCGTGGAGCCCTCGCTCGACGTGCGCTCCAGCGTCCAGACCCGGCCGTCCGGCGACCGGATCACTCCCAGGTCTCCCAGCGAACCACCTCCTCCCTGGCCTTCCGGCGCCGCGTGAAGACGCTGGCGCCGGTGCTCGGCTCGTCCGCAGCCCCGGCCGGGTAGCCCATGGTCACGACGGCGACGAAGTGCGCCTCGTCGGGCAGGGCCAGCGTGTCGCGGAGCGCCTGCAGGTCGGTGACGCCGAAGATCGCGGTGTCGAGGCCCTCGTCGATCGCCGCCAGCATCAGCGTCATCGCGGCGGCGCCGGCGTCGACGTACCAGTACGGCGCCGGCCAGTCGATCTCCCGGCCGCCGGTGATCTTCAGCTTGTCCTGCTGCTGATACCGGTCGTGGTAGTCGTCCTCGCGGGTCAAGACGACCATGTGGACAGGAGCCGCGGCCTTCCAGCGAGGCCGCCCCTGCGCGGCGAGCTCGTCCTCCTTCGCCGCCGTCGCGATGCGCTTGCGGAGATCGGGGTCGGTGACGACGACGATCCGAAGGCCCTGCGAGAAGCCCGCGCTCGGCGCCCAGACGACGGCTGCGTTCGCGATCCGCTCCAGCACCTCGCGAGGCACGGGCCGGTCGGCGTAGGTTCGGACGCTCCGCCGCCGGGTCAGGACGTCGCGGAAGTCCATGGAGGCTCGGTCAGATCCCGATCAGGACGGCGCCGGCCGGCTCCGCCTCGAGATGACCCTGTTCGATCTGCTGCGCGATCCGGTCCTCGATCTTGCCGAGGCCGATGCGGTGCGTCGTCCGCCAGGTGTGCGTCTCGGCGGGCGGCCCGTCGGTGTGCGCGCGGATGTTCGGCCGCGCGAAGCTGAGCCCGCGCTCGAGCAGCCAGATCACGAAGAGCGGGACGATCACGACCCAGGTGAACCAGTGGTTGCCGTCGAGCGTCATCAGCCGGACGATGAACACGAGCATGATCGCCGTGGCGATCAGGCTGGGCCAGAAGAACGGCTCGTGCCGCCGCTCCGCGAACGACTTCCCCTCAGAGACGCGCTCGAGGGTCCAGGTCCTGCCGTCAGGGGAGCGAACGGTGCGCGCCATGGGCGCCGATCATAGACTCAGGTAACCGCGGCAACCAAGAGCCCGAGCAGCACGATCGCGCCGAGCACCAGCAGCGCGAGCGTGATCGCCGCTCCGACCAGGATGCGCCTGGCTTCGTGCGTGAGCCGCGCAGATAGCGGGCGCGGGTCGTCCGCCGAGAGGATCCGGAACGCGCGCCGAAGCACCCAGAAACCAACGAGCCGGTGAACCATCGCGTGGTCCCTTCCCGCCGGCGCGCGGGGCTATTCCCACTCGATCGTGCTGGGAGGCTTCGACGAGATGTCGAGGGCGACGCGGTTCACGCCCGGGATCTCGTTGATGATCCGGCTCGACATCGTTTCGAGCAGGTCATAGGGCAGCCGGGCCCAGTCGGCGGTCATGGCGTCCTCGGACGTGACCGCGCGGATCACGATCGGGTAGGCGTAGGTCCGCTCGTCGCCCTGGACGCCGACGGAGCGGATCGCCGGCAGCACCGCGAAGGACTGCCAGAGATCGCGGTAGAGGCCTGCTCGCCGCACCTCCTCCTGGAGGATCGCGTCAGCATCCCGCAGGATCTCCAGCCGCTCGCGCGTGACCTCGCCGATGATCCGGATCGCGAGACCGGGGCCGGGGAACGGCTGGCGCCAGACCATGCGCTCGGGGAGACCGAGCTCCTCGCCGACGCGCCGCACTTCGTCCTTGAAGAGCAGCCGCAGCGGCTCGACCAGCTCGAAGTCGACCTCGTCCGGGAGGCCGCCGACGTTGTGGTGCGACTTGATCATCGCCGCAACGCCGTCCGTGCCGCCCGACTCGATCACGTCCGAGTAGAGCGTGCCCTGCACGAGGTAGCGAATCCTGCCGAGCCGGTTCGCTTCGTCCTCGAACACGCGGATGAACTCCTCGCCGACGCGCTTGCGCTTCTCCTCCGGGTCCTCGACGCCGTCGAGCCGGTCGAGGAAACGCTCTTCGGCGTCCACATGGACGAGCGGGACGTTGAAGTGACCCTGGAAGGTCTCGACGACCTGCGCCGCCTCGTCCTTCCGCAGCAGCCCGTGGTCGACGAAGACGCAGGTGAGCTGGTCGCCGACCGCCTTGTGGACGAGGAGCGCCGCCACAGCCGAGTCCACGCCGCCGGAAAGCGCGCAGAGGACCCGCTCGGAACCGACCTGCGCGCGGATTCGCTCGACCTGCTCTTCGATCACCGCGGCCGCCGTCCACGTGGGCGGCGCTTCGGCGACGCCGTAGAGGAAGTTCTTCAGCACGTCCTGGCCGTGCTCGGTGTGGACGACCTCCGGGTGGAACTGCACCCCGTAGAGCCCGCGCTCCGGCGCCTCGAAGGCCGCGATGGGCGTCGAGGGCGAGGACGCCGTCACTTCCGCGTCCTCCGGCGGAGCGGTCACGGAGTCGCGATGGCTCATCCACACGACCTGCTCGTCGGGCGTGTCCTCCAGCAGCGCTCCGCCGCCCGACCGAAGGTCGGCTCGGCCGAACTCGGATCCGCCCGTCCGCTCGACCCGCCCGCCGAGGTCGAGCGCCATCAGCTGCATGCCGTAGCAGATGCCGAGCGTCGGGATCCCGAGCTCCCAGACCGCCTCGTCGAGCTTCGGCGCCTCGTCGGCGTAGACCGACGCCGGGCCACCGCTCAGGATCAGCGCACGCGGGTTGCGCGCCCGGATCGCCTGCGCCGGCGTGCGGTGCGAGACGAGCTCCGAGTACACGCGCGCCTCACGGACGCGCCGCGCGATCAGCTGCGAGTACTGGCCGCCGAAGTCGACCACGAGGACCGGGCGGTCCTCGGTCGACGCCTCGCGCTCCGGCAGCGGGACGACCTGGCCCATCTACGCCATCCCGATCTGCTGCGCCCTTTGGAGCCCCTTGCCCTCGGTCTTGATCGCCGGGGCCAGCATGATCTCGGCCTTCTGGAAGTCGTGGATCGACTCGTAGCCGCAGGTCGCCATCGCGGTTCGGAGCGCGCCCATCAGGTTCAGCGTCCCGTCGTTCTCGGTCGCCGGGCCGATCACGATCGCCTCGAGCGTGGCCGGCTGGTCGACCTGGACCCGCGCGCCGCGCGGAAGCGTCGGGTGGAAGGTCGCCATTCCCCAGTGATATCCCCGGCCGGGCGCCTCCTTGGCGCGGGCGAGCGGCGAGCCGACCATGACCGCGTCCGCCCCGCAGGCGATCGCCTTCGCGATGTCGCCGCCGGTTCGCATCCCGCCGTCGGCGATCACGTTGACGTAGTTGCCGGTCTCGAGCAGGTGCTGGATGCGAGCCGCGCTTGCGTCCGAGATCGCCGTCGCCTGGGGGACGCCGACGCCCAGCACGCCACGGGTCGTGCAGGCTGCCCCGGGACCGACTCCCACGAGCACCGCCGCCGCGCCCGTCCGCATCAGGTGGAGCGCGGTCTGGTACGAGGCGCACCCGCCGACGATCACCGGGACCGGGATGTCGGCGATGAACTCCTTCAGGTTCAGGGCGGCGCCGTTGGACGAGACGTGCTCCGCCGAGACGACGGTTCCCTGGATGACGAGGACGTCGAGCCCGGCGGCGAGGGCGATCTCGTAGTGGTCGCGAACCCGCTGCGGGGTCAGCGAGCCGGCGGCGAGGACGCCTCTCGACTTGATCTCCTCGATCCGCCGCGCGATCAGGCGCGGCTCGACCGGCTGCTCGTAGATCTTCTGCATCAGCGCCGTCGCCTTCTCCTTGGGCGCCTTGGCGATCTTGGCCAGCTGGATGTCCGCGTCCTCGTAACGGCTGAAGATCCCCTCGAGGTTGAGGACGCCGAGGCCCCCGAGCTCGCCGAGCTTGATCGCCGTCTCCGGCGAGACGACGCCGTCCATCGCCGAACCGAGCAGCGGCAGCTCCAGCAGGTGCGGCCCGAGCTTCCAGCCGATGTCGACGTCCTGTGGATCGCGCGTCCGGCGGCTCGGGACGATCGCGATGTCGTCGAAGCCGTAGGCCTGCCGGGCCTTCTTTCCTCTCCCGATCTCAATCTCCATCTCGTCCTCCTAGAAGCACAAAGGCCCAGGCTCCTCTCGGTTGGCCTGGGCCGGGAGACCTCTCTGTGTCAATCCCTCTCAATCGAGGATCGATCGTAACAACGCCCTCTGACGGCGTCGGCTTCGTCAGAGCTCGGACACGACCGGTTCCAGCTTCTCCACCTCGACGCCCTCAGCCAGCCGCGTGAGCTCGCGCGGCTCGAAGCGCCCGGCGCCGACCTCCTGGACCGCTGCTGCACCGGCTGCGACGGCACGCTGCAGCGCCTCCCCGGGCGCGAGGCCGTCGAGCCGCGCCGCCATGTAGCCCGCGAGCAGCACGTCACCCGATCCCGCCGGCGAGACGGTCGCCACCTCCGGAACGGCGGCGTGGAAGCGCTCCACCTCCCGCTCCTCCCGCAGCAGCGCGTAACAGCCCGACGTGAGCGTGATCAGGACGTTCCTGGCGCCGAGGCCGGAGATGTGATCGAGCGCCTGGACGAAGTCCTGCGGCTCGTGGAACTCCTGTCCCACGAGCCCCTCCGCCTCGCGCTCGTTCGGCGTGACGAGGAACGGCTCCGCCTCGGTGCCGAGCCGCAGGGGCTGCCCCTCGGCGTCCAGGACCGCCTGGATCCCGCGCCGCTCGAGCTCGCGGATCGCCTCCGCGTAGAAGCCCTCGTCGACGCCGCGCGGCAGGGTGCCCGCGAAGATGACCGCGTCAGCGCCGCGCGAGAGGTAGCGGAGCTTCTCCAGCAGGAGCTCGAGCTCCTCGGGCTCGACGTGCGGGCCCCACTCGTTGATCTCCGTGTACGTCCCGCCGGTGGGATCGACAACGGCGGTCGACGTCCGCGACTCGTCGGCGATCCGCACGAAGTCGTTGAGGATCCCCTCCCGGGTCAGCTCGCTCACGACCCGGGTCCCCGTCCGGCCGCCGGCCAGGCCGGTGGCCACGACCGGGACGTCCATGCGCTTCAGCGCGCGGGCGATGTTGACGCCCTTGCCGCCGGCGAGCGTCAGGCCGGCGCTCGCTCGGTGCCGCTGGCCAGGCTGGAAGTTCGGCACCGTCAGCGTCCGGTCGAGCGCCGCGTTCATCGTGACGGTGACGATCAGGAGAACCAGCCTCCGATGTGGTCGATCGTGCGGCCGGCGTACCAGCCGGCGCGGTCGAAGAAGCCGGGATCGTCTCTCGCCTCGGCGGCGACGAGCGGCGTGCGCCCGAGGAGCCGCTTGCGGTCGTAAACGCGGAGCTCGCCGACGACCTGTCCCTCCCGGACGGGAAGGTCGAGCCGGGTCGGCAGGACGACGCGCTCGACGAGCGGGCGCCCGACGCGGACCGGTCTCCGCAGCGGCCGTGCGGCCGCGACGGGCACCGGGTCGAAGCCCCACTCGACGGGAACGCGGCCGTAGATGCGATCCGGCGAGGCGAGCGGGACGAACGCGTAGCGCGACATGCCCCACGCGAGCAGCTCCTCCAGGTCCGCGTTGCGGACGCCGCGCGACGGGCTTCCGAGGATCGTCGCGTAGATCGTCACGTGGTTGCCGCGGGCCGCGGCGACCTGGTTCCAGCCGGCGCCGGAGGTGTGCCCGGTCTTCACGCCGAATGTGCCCGGAAACTCGCCCAGGAGGTCGTTCCAGGTGTGAAGCGTGCGCCCGCCCGAGATCGAGGTCGACTCCTGGCGCACGAGCCGGCGCACCATCGGGCTCTTCATCGCCTCGAGCGCGAGGCGCGTGATGTCGGCGGCGGACGAGTAGTGGCCGGGCGTGTCGAGGCCGTCAGGGCGTGCGAACTGGGTCTCGCGGAGGCCGAGCGCCTTCGCGCGCTGGTTCATGTACGCGACGAACGGACCTCTGTCGCCACCGCCGACGTACTCCGCGAGCGCTACTGCGCTGTCGTTCGCGCTCTGGATCAGGGCGGCCGCGACCAGGTCGCGGAGCGGCAGCCGCTCGCCGGCGCGGAGCCGGATCGTGGATCCCGGCACCCCGACCGCGTCGCCGTCCACCGAGACCACCGCGCCCGGCTTCGAGCGCTCGAGGGCGACCAGCACGGTCATCAGCTTCGTGAGGCTCGCGATCGGCAGCCTGTCGTGCGCCCGGCGGGCGAGCAGCACCTCTCCCGTCTGCGCGTCCTGCACGAGGTAGGCGCGAGCATCGACCTCCGGAATAGCCGCGGACGCGGCTGAGGTCGAACAGGAAAGGACAGCGACGAGGAGCGCCAGTCGCTTCACGGATCCCCAGGTTAGTCGACGCGGATCGGCATGCCGACCCTGAGAGCCGTCGGGTCGGCTCCGGGGTTCAGCTCCATCAGGCGATCGACGGTCGTGCCGAACTTGTCGGCGATCGAGGCGAGCGTGTCACCGCTGCGCACCGCGTACGCCGAAGCCCGGGCGGGCTTGACGCGCGGCTTCTTCTGCGCTTGCTCGACCTTCGGCGCCGTCACCTTTGGCCGCGCCGCCTCACCTCCATGGAGCGCAGGCCGCGCGAGCAGAACGACCATCGTCACGAGCGCCAGCGCCAGCACCGGGAAGCCGTAGCGCACGAACCACCACGGGACCGTCACCATCCGGCCGCCGCCCAGACCTCGCTCCGCAGGCGCGCCGCCTCGGCCGCGGCCGCTGACCGCCAGTCCTCCTCACCCTGGCGGTACGCGTAGATGACCGAGCGCGCTGCCGCAACGAGCGCGCTGGCCGGTCCGCTTGTGAACGCTCGGGCCACGTCTCCGGGTTTCGCCCCCTGCGCGCCGAGACCTGGCAGCAACAACACGGATTGCGGCAGGAGCCTCCGCGCCTCGGCGACTGCACGCGGGTGCGTCGCGCCGATGACGGCTCCGACACTCGAGAGCCCGCGATCGCCCACCACGTCCGCCCCCCACTCCGCAACTTGAGACGCCACGTGGTGCCAGAGGGGCCGGCCGTCGGAGAGGACGAGGTCCTGGATCTCCCCGCCGCCCGCGTTTGACGTCCTGACGACGCAGAAGATTCCGCGCCCGTGCCGGCGGCAGGCCGCCAGGTACGGCTCGACCGAGTCCCGCCCCAGGTACGGGTTCACGGTCAGCGCGTCAGCGACGGGCGTGGTGCCCTCCTCGCGCGGCTCGAGATACGCCGCCGAGTAGGCCCGCGCGGTCGACCCGATGTCCCCGCGCTTCCCGTCGGCGAGCACGACGAGCCCGGCCGTGCGCGCGTACTCGCAGACCTCCTCGAAGGCGGCGAGCCCCGGCGCGCCGAGCGCCTCGAAGAACGCGAGTTGAGGCTTGACGCCGACGACGTAGGCGGCGACCGAATCGATGATCCCGCGGCAGAACCGCGCCGCCGCCTCGGCCGGAGGCTCCCCGCGCAGCTCGACCGGAAAGAGCTCGGGGCGCGGGTCGAGCCCGACGAGCACCTGAGACTGCTTGCGGTCGACGGCGTCGGCAATCCGGTCGCCGAATGTCGCCCCGCCGACGTTCACGGTCTCCACCTCGGACATCGCGTTTGAGCGTACTGACGTCTCCAGACGCAGAACGGGGGCCTTGCGGCCCCCGTTCGAACCTCGCGCCGAAGCGGTGCTACATCATCGAGCTCTTGACAGCGCTCTTCAGCTTGCTCCCCGCCGAGAACTTCGGCACCTTCGATGCGGGGATGTGCACGCGCTCGGTCGGGTTGCGGGGGTTCACGCCCTGACGGGCCGCGCGGTTCTGCACTGAGAACTTTCCGAATCCGGTGAAGGCGACTTCCTCGCCGTTCCGGAGTGCGTCGGTGATCGAGTCCAGGAAGGCCTCGACGGCCTCACCGGCCTCGCGCTTGCCGATATTGGCCTTCTGCGCGACACGATCCACGAATTCCTGCTTGGTCACAAAAACTCTCCTCCCTCGACGTCAGTGCCGGGTGCCAGTGCCTTGAAGGACCCTAACAGCGATCCTCTTTCCGCTCAACCATGCGGGTTTGCGGCGGTTTTCTAGGTCGGGAGCAGCTCTCCTGCCCGAAAAAGGGGCCTCAGGCGCACTCCGACGCGCGCCAGCTCGTCGGTTCCGCCCTCCTCCCGGTCGACCACGCAGACCGCGGTCCGGCACTCGAGACCGGCCTCGCGGAGCGCCTCGACCGCCGCGACGGCGGCTCCTCCCGAGGTCACCACGTCCTCGACGAGGCACACCCGCTCGCCCGGATCGAAGGCGCCTTCGATCCGGTTGGCGGTCCCGTAGTCCTTCGCCTCCTTGCGGACGATGAGGAAGGGCAGCCGCGAGGCCAGCGAAGAAGCGGCGGCGAGAGCGACGGCGCCCAGCTCCGGTCCGGCGAGCCGTGCGGCCTCCGGCTCGTGCTCGCCGACGACGGACGCAACCCGAGCACCGATCGCCTCGAGGAGCTCCGGCCTGGTCTCGAAGCGGTACTTGTCGAAGTAGTGCGAGGAGCGGCGCCCGGAGCGGAGCACGAAGTCGCCCTCGAGGAGGGCGTGCTCCCGCAGCGCCGACCGCAGCTCGTCGTCCGTCACGCCAGGAGCTCGAGCAGCTCGCGTGCGTCGTCCAGCAGGTCGTCCGCCTCGACGCCTCGCTCGAGCCGCAGGAGAGACGCGTCCTCGTAGTGGACGTCGACACTCTCCTTCGGGCGCATCGCGCGACGCCAGAGCAGGATCCCGACCAGGATGGCGAGTGGGATCGTGACCCTACGAGGAAGCACGTGTCTTCGCCTTCGTGCGGCGACCGACGTTTCGCAGCGTCGTGCGCAGGTCATGGAGGACGAGGCCGGCGACCGGGTCCCGGCCGGTGGCCGCGACGATCGCCGCCTTTCCCTGACGGAGGACGAACACGGTGCCGTCGGCGGTGACGGCCTCGAGCCGCTGGGCTGAGGCGCCCGTGCGCAGGGCGTCGCCGTAGGCGAGCATCGCCGCGGCGATCTCCGCGGCCTTCGCGGCCTGGTCTTCGCCGACGGTCGCCGCTTTGGGTCGCCCGTCGGCATCGAGAATCACTGCCGCGACGACGTCCTCGGAAACGTCAAGCAACTCCGCCAGAGCCTGATCGCCGGTCACGCCGGGAACATACTGCGACGATGCACGAGCCGCTCCGCAAGTTCTTCGCCGACCGCGGGCCTCATCTCGCGGCGATGATCGCTTACTTCGCGCTGCTGTCGCTCGTCCCGCTGATCTTCCTCGCGCTCGCGCTGCTCGGCTTCTTCGGACGGGTCGACGAGTCCACCTATCTGGTCAGGGAGCTCGACAACACCCTGCCGTCGGCCTCGATCTCCCAAATCGTGGGGGTCGTCAACAACATTCGCGACAACGCCGCGACTCTCGGGCTGATCGGCGGCGTCTTCCTGCTCTGGACGTCGCTCTCGCTCTTCAGCGTGCTCGAGTCCGCGTTCAACATCGTCTACGGGCGGCCGAACCGATCCTTCCTCCACGGGAAGGGGATCGCCGTCGTGTTCATGCTCGGAACGCTGGTGACGCTGTTCGCCGGGCTCGTGATCGGCACCGTGGGCTTCGAGCTGATCCACGACGCTGCCCCAGGCTTCACCGGGAACCGCTGGGTCGCATACGTCCTCTCGCTCCTGCTCTCGACCGGCGCGGTGTTCATCTTCCTCGTCTCGAGCTACTACCTGCTGACAAACGAGAAGCTGAGCATCCGCGACGTCCTCCCCGGGGCGATCCTGGCGAGCATCCTGCTCCAGCTCAGCTTCCAGATCCTCCCGCTGTATGTCGCGCTCTCACAGCGGGACGAAGCCCTGACGCTGCGCGCGCTGGGCGCACCGGTGATCCTCCTGATCTGGCTCTACCTGATGGCCAACGCGATCGTGTTCGGCGCCGAGATCAACTGGTGGAGGAGCCAGGCCCGGGAGGAAGAGGACGCGGTCCCGGGGCTCGCCTAGGGCAGCGCCTCCGCGAGCGCCCGCGCGGCCCGCGCCCTGTGAGAGTTCTCCGCCTTCCACGCGTCGCCGAGCTCGGCCGCGGTCCGCTCCTCGCCGTCCGGGATGAAGACCGGGTCGAAGCCGAAGCCCTCGGAGCCGGACGGCCCATCGGAGATCCGACCCTCGAGGATCCCGGTGCCGCGGTGCTCCTCGCCCTCCGGGGAGAGCGCGACCAGCTCGCAGACGTAGCGGGCGCCTCGTGCCTCGCCTTCGACCCCCTCGAGCTCGGCCAGCAGGCGCTCGACGTGCAGGCCACCGGCGAATCGGGCGGACTTGATCCCCGGCGCGCCGTCCAGGCCGGCGACCTCGAGGCCCGAGTCCTCGCCGAGCACCCAGCCCTCAGGGGCCCGCCCGCGGCCGAACAGGGCTTTCGCGCGGGCGTTCTCGTAGTAGGTCTCGCCGATCTCCGGCGGGTAGTCGTCCGCGTCGAGCGGCTCGATCTCCCAGCCGGGGAGAGCGTGCCGAAGCTCCCGGAGCTTGCCCGGGTTCGCCGACGCGAGAACGGCTCTCACGGGTTCCAGCGGGCGCCGCGGACGGCTTCGGCCCGGGTGAGCGCGTCGATCAGCTCCGCGGCGGTCTTGCCGGTCCCGAGACGGACGCGCAGATCCACCCGCCGGCTGTCGCCCTCCTCCTCGAACTCGAGCGAGCTGACGTCGGCGCCGGCGCTCTCGACCGCCTCGAGCACGGAGACGGCGCTCGTGCCCGCCGGGCAGCTCGACGGCCAGGCGTCCCTCCTCCGGTCGCGGAGGCGAGAGCTTGAAGGCGAGGATCCGCAGCGGCCCAAGACTGATCAGCACGAGCGCGGTGGTGACGAACGCGGCCCAGTAGTAGCCGACCCCGGAGGCCATGCCGATCGCGGCCACGACCCAGAGGGTGGCGGCTGTGGTCAGGCCCTTCACCGAGAGCCCCTGCCTGATGATCGCGCCCGCGCCGAGGAAGCCGATCCCCGTCACCACCTGAGCCGCGATCCGCGTCGGGTCGAACACGAGGCCCTCGTCCGTCGAGAAGCGCCAGTCCGTCCACGCGTACGCAGAGACCATCGTGAAGAGGGCGGCGCCGACGGAGACGAGCAGGTGCGTGCGCAGCCCGGCCTCGCGCTCCCGCAGCTCGCGTTCCAGGCCGATCGCGCCACCGAGCGCCGCCGCCAGAACGATGCGGAAGACGACCTCGGCCAAGGAGAGGTCAGGCAAGCACCGCCTCCACGGCCCGCTGCTGCGCCTCGCCGATTCGCTCGATGCCCGCCGCCGCCAGCTCCAGCAGCTCGTCGAGCTGTTCGCGGCTGTAGCGCTCGCCTTCCGCGGTCGCCTGCACCTCGATCAGCCGTCCGTCGCCGCTCATGACGACGTTGACGTCGACCTCCGCGCGTGAGTCCTCCGAGTAGTCGAGGTCGAGCAGCGCCGCGCCGTCGACGATCCCGAGCGAGACGCCGGCGACCGAGTCGGTGAGCGCCTTCCCCAGCCCGAAGCGCTCGAGCGCGCGGCGCGCCGCGACGTACGCGCCGGAGATCGCGGCGCAGCGGGTGCCGCCGTCGGCCTGGAGAACGTCGCAGTCGATCCAGAGCGTGCGCTCGCCGAGCGCGTCCAGGTCGGTGACGGCCCGAAGCGAGCGGCCGATCAGGCGCTGGATCTCCACCGTGCGGCCCTTCTGCTTCCCCGAGCTCGCCTCGCGCGCCGTCCGCTCGCCGGTGGACGCCGGGAGCAGGCCGTACTCCGCCGTCATCCAGCCCTGGCCCTTACCCATCAGCCACCGCGGCACGCCCTCGGTGATCGAGGCCGTGCAGAGAACGCGCGTCTTCCCGGCGGAGATCAGCGCCGAGCCGGCCGGCTGCTCGAGGTAGTCGACCTCGATCTCGAGCGGTCTCAGCTCGTCCGCCCGCCGCCCATCCGCTCTCACGCAGCCGCCGCCTCGAGCTCGGCGATCTCGACCCGGTCGACGCCGTCGAGCGGCAGCTGGAGGAAGCGCTGGCCGAGCTCCTTGAACAGGTCGGTGTCGCCGGTCGTCAGGAAGCGGTACGCGCCCTCGCGCCGCGGGTCGTTCTCGATCCCCTTCCGGGTCAGCGTCTCGGCCACCTCGCGCGCCGTCTCGTCCGCCGAGAAGACGAGCGTGACGTCCCGCCCGAAGACGCGCTGGAAGATCGGCCGGATCAGCGGGTAGTGCGTGCAACCGAGGATCACGGTGTCCACCTCGGCCTCCTTCAGCGGCTCGGCGTAGCGCCGGACAGAAGCCGTCGTCTCGGCCCCGAAGGGCTCCGAGCCCTCGATCAGCGGCACGAGCTCGGGGCACGCGACGGGGAAGAAGCGCGTTCCGGCGTCGAGCGTGTGGACGAGCTCCGCGTAGCGACCGGCGGCGACGGTCGCCTCGGTCGCCATCAGCCCGATGCGGCGGTTTCGCGTCACCTGGACCGCGGCGTGCGCCTCGGGCGTGATCACGCCGACCACGGGCACCGAGATCCGCTCCTGGAGCTCGGGCAGCGCCGCCGATGTGGCGGAGTTGCAGGCGACGAGGATCAGCTTCACGCCCTGCGCGGCGAGGTAGCCGGCGATCTCGAGGGAGAAGCGGCGCACCTCGTCGAGCGGGCGCGGCCCGTAGGGCAGGCGCGCGCCGTCCCCGAGGTAGAGGAAGTCCTCGTGCGGCATGGTCACGAGGCATTCGTGGAGGACGGTCAGCCCGCCCATGCCGGAGTCGAAGACGCCGATCGGCCGCGAATTCATCAATTGATTGTAAGAAGCGGAAAACGTGGTCTACCCTCTTTCGCCGTGGGTCGCCGTTTTCTCCTGCTCGTCGCCGTTTTCTTCGCCGCCCAGGCGGGATCCGCGCATGCCTACACGAAGACCGATCACTGGCTGCCGATGGGCGACGGCGTTCCGCTCGCCGCGACGCTCTACGCGCCCGACGGCTCGCCGCCTCCGGGCGGTTGGCCGGCCGTGCTGATGCTCCACGGGCTCGGCGGCGAACCGCGACTCGATGAACGCGCTCGCGGAGGCGCACCTCGTCCCGCACGGGTACGCGGTCCTGACCGTCGATGCCCGCGGGCACGGCGCGTCCGGTGGCGTGTCCTCGCTCGTCGGGCCGCGCGAGATCGCCGACTATGCCGCCGTCCTCCAGTGGCTGCGGCTCCGCCCCGGCGTGAGCGACACACGAGTCGGCGCGCTCGGCTTCTCGCTGGGCGGCGGATCGGTCTGGAAGCTGCTTACCGCGCCTGGCACGCGTCTCGCCGCCGCGGTCCCGGTGATGACGTGGACGAGCCTCTACGACGCGCTCCTCCCGCAGGGGCTCGTCAAGTCCGGCCTCATCGCCTACTTCCACAACCTGCTCCCGCCCGAGCGATGGGATCCAGCGGTCACCGCGCTGAGGGACGACGCGCTGCAGGGCCGCAACGAGACGGCGATCCGCGCGTTCGCCACGCAGCGCTCCGTCCGGCCTGACCTCGAAAAGATCCGAACGCCGGTCTTCATGCTCCAGGGACGCCGCGACTACGCGTTCGACATGCAGGAGGCGCTGTCGGCGTTCGGCCGGCTGCGGGGCCCGAAGCGCATCTACCTGGGCGGCCTCGGCCATGCGCCCGCGCCCAACCCCGCCGCCGAGCAGCCGTACTACTTCGGCCAGATCCGGATGTGGTTCGACCGGTTCCTGAAGGGCCAGCTGAACGGGATCGACAAGCGGCCGCGGATCGAGATCGCGCCGGATCCCTGGCGGGCGCGCACCTACCAGGCGGCGAAGCTGCCGGCCCGGAAAGTCCTCCGCCTGAAGTTCCGTGGCCGTCGGACGATCGACGGGATCGGCAAGGTCGTCCGGACCGTCGCGCCGACGCGGCGCCTCAACGAGACCTTCGGCCATGGGCTCGTCTCGGTGAACGCGTCGACGCCGACGGGCTGGTCGCACCTCGTCGCCGTGCTCTCGGCGATCACGCCGAGCGGCGAGGAGATCGTCGTCAGCCAGGGAGGCGTCCCGACGACGACGCTCCGGGGGACGAGCCGGACCCTCACCATCCGCCTGCTGAGCCAGGCGACGACCCTTCCGCGTGGCTCGCGGTTCCGCCTGACCCTGGCGGGAGTCTCGACCGCGCAGAACCCGAGCAACCTCCTCTACCTCGCCGGCCCCGAGGGCGCCTCACGGATCGCCCTCGGCGAGGCGAAGGTCGTCCTCCCCGTCCTGCGCCGGCCGGTCTCACGTTGAGAGCGGCACTTGCGGCGCTCGTCGCGCTGCCGTTCGGCCGCCTCTCTGCCGATAAGTGACCCGGCAACGATCAACCGCCTCACCTTCCCGAGAAATCCACAACTGATCTCCGCAACTACCGTCTCACCCCACTGAAAGGGGGTCTCTTGACCAAATCACTCCGCTTCGTCCTGCTCCTGTCCGTGTGCGCCGTTGCACTCGCGTTTGGAGGCAATGCGCTCGCTGCGTACAACCCGTCGATGCTCGTGGCCGGCACCAGCCATGCCACTGGGAGCGGCGGTCCCATCGTCATCGGGGTCGGCCAGGATCAGAATGACGACGCGACGGGCGTCCTGAACATCTACGCACCGCTCGGCTATGGCGTCTCGCTCACGCAGTCGCCCGGCACGAGAATTGGTGACCTCGAGGCAATCGTCCTCGTCCGCGCGCTCGCGAATGCCCGCGTGCCGATCCAGGGAACCGTCACGGCTCGTGATCCCGGCGCGTATGTCAGCCCCACCCAGTTCCCGTGCGGCCAGGGAGTCCGGCACGACGCCGTCTGGGAGATCCAGGCCTCGCTCGCCGGCAGCCCGCTCACGATCCCGATCTACGTCGACCGGGTCACGAGCGGCCCGGAGGCTCAGTTCGCGTCCGCGAGGATGCGGATCTGCCTCGCTTCGCCCTACGTCGCACCGCCGCAGGGCTCGCCCTCCGGCTCTTCGCTGATCGTCGCCGCCTTCTCGGTGGCCGGGGTCTTCAGCAACCCGAGCACCCGCGGTAGCTATCCGTGGAACGCGCTGTTCGTCCCGTACACGGCGGGAACGGCGACGCTGAACCCGGTGAACGCCGCGCAGAGCACGTCGTACACGCGGCTGCCCGTCCAGCTGGCCGTCACGGCGAAGAGGCTGAAGAAGGGCAAGCGCACGTTCGCCCGCGTCACCGCCTGCCTCAGCGAGGCCGGACAGGCCGTTCGCGGCATCCGGCTGAACGTCCTCGCCGGCCGGACGGCTCGCAGGACGACCCGGGTGGCGTTCGGCCGCACGAACTCCCGCGGCTGCCTCACGCGGACGATCCGGGCCCGCTACCGGAACACCTACGTCCGCGCGTCGACGTCGGTGCCCGAGCGCGACGTCACGAGCGCACCCGGCTGCACGCCGGGGCTCTCCGCGGCACCGGGCACGCTTCCGAACGCGCGCTGCACCGCAGCGACGCTGGCGCCCGCGCTGAACCTGTTCAGCCGAAACACGGCGCGAGTCCGCCGCTAGAGAGAACAACCGAGAGGGCCCCGACCGGGGCCCTCTCACTATTCTGAGGTGGTGGCCGCACGCATCCGAGTCGGCACCTGCTCCTGGGCGGACGAGGCGCTCTCGAAGCACTTCTATCCGCCTGGCTTGAAGGCCGGTGAACGGCTTGCGTACTACGCCGAGCACTTCGACACCGTCGAGCTCGACTCGACGTACTACCGGCTCCCCGTCGAGTCGATGGCGGCCCGCTGGGCCGAACAGACGCCGGACGACTTCGTCATGCACGTGAAGGCCTTCGGGGTGATGACGCGACACCCCGTGAAGAAGGAGCAGCTCCCCACCGACCTCCGCGAGGCCGCGCCCGTCGACGAAAAGGGCCGGGTCGACCGTCCGCCACGCGAGTTCCGGGCGGAGGTCTTCACGCGGTTCCGCGAGGCGCTCGAGCCGCTGCGCTCGGCCGGAAAGCTCGGCGGGATCCTGTTCCAGTTCCCCTCGTACGTGGTCTACAAGGAGCTCTCGCTCGACTACCTCAGGTGGGCCCGTGAGCAGATGGGCGACGACGAGATGCTCGTCGAGTTCCGCCACTCGAGCTGGTACGAGGAGGACGTCCGCGACGAGGTGCTGTCGTTCCTCGAGGAGCAGGGCATGTCGCTCGTCGTTGTCGACGCGCCGAAGGTGGAGGCGAAGAACGTCCCTCGGACGCTGCTGGCGGTCACCGGCCCGACGGTCTACGTCCGCTTCCACGGGAGGAACGCCGGCAGCTGGAACACGCGAGGCAAGAGCGCTGCCGAGCGATTCGACTACCTCTACTCGGAGGACGAGCTCCGCGAGTGGGTCGAGCCGCTGCGCGAGCTCGCCGGACAGGCGCAGAACGCCTACGCGTTCTTCAACAACAACAACCGCTCGGCCGGGAACGGCGGTTACGGCGGCTACGTCGCTCAGGGAGCGGCGAACGCACAGATGCTCAGCGGGCTGCTTGCAGAAACTCCGTCAGCAGCTCGTTGAAGCGGTTCCTGCGCTCGACGTTCGTGAAGTGGCCGGCGCCTTCGAGGACTTCGAGGCGGCCGTTCGGCGCCGACGCGACGATCTCCCGCGCCTCGTCCTCCGGGAGGTACGGATCCTCGCTGCCGACGACGACCCAGAGCGGGCCCTCGAAGTCGCGCACGAGGTCGGTCGAGTCACGGCGGTCGCGCAGCGCCTCGGTGGCGCGGATCAGCTCCTCCACGGTTCGCTCGGGCGGAGGCGGCGCGGGCGCGCTGGGCGCCCACGCGTCGATCCCTTGCTCGCGCAGGGTCTCGATGGCGCCGTTGCGCGCAGCCCGACGGTCGGCGTCGTCGGCGCCGACTCGGGCACCGGCCAGGAAGAGCCCGCGGGCCCGTTCTCCGGCGAGCCTCGCCAGCGCCAGCGCCACATAGCCGCCCATCGACAACCCGACTGCGGCGAAGTCGTCGTCGAACCCGTCCCAGATCTGTTCGGCCCAGCCGTCGATCGAGTTGCCGTCGAGCTCGTAGAGGTTCGGGGCCAGCACCTCGTGTCCCTCGAGCGCCTCGCGCTGCGGCGCCCACATCTCGGGCCCGAGCGGAAAGGCGTGGAGCAGGACGACCTTCACGCGTGCTCGACGACGACCGCTCCGGGGAGCTCCCGCGCCTGCTCGAACCGCTGCTCGGCGCCTTCGATGCCGAGCGCGGCTGCGACGTCGCCGAGGAGGTCCTCCGCAGCCGGCAGCTCGTCCGGCGACTCGGCGGTTCGCGCGACCGACCTGATCCGCCCAGGCTCGGCGCCGGTCAAGCGAGAGAGGACGGTCGGGTTCGCCCGCAGCGCGATCGCGTCGCCCGGCGCGACGTTGCGGAGGCTCGGGACGGACACGTACTCGTCCATCAGCCGCCCGCGCTCCATCGCGATCAGGTGGACGATCCGGGCGTACTCGACGCCGATCGTGATCGTCACATGGGCCGAGGCGCTCGAGAGCTCCCGGCCGAGGGCGCGCAGCTTGTCCGGGTCCCGTTCCGCATCCTCGTCGTAGACGGCGATCCAGCCGTTCCGCGCGCTCGAGACGACCGTCCCCGTCGAGGTCAGCACGCGCGGCACGAGCCGCTCGACGAGCTTGACGACGGCTCCCTGGTCGTCCGTCTGGAGATGCACGGAGCCGAACGACCCTTCTTCGAGCTCCTGGACCACCTGCTCGTCGTCGGCCGCTGCGGCGCGGAGCAGGGCGAGCGCGACGCCCTCCCTCGGCTCCTTGAGCTCGAGGACGACTCCGTCCGTGTCGCGGCGGAGCGAACCGAGGAGGCGGCCGTCCTCCTCGGCGACCAGCAGCTCGCCCTCGCGACGGACGTTCACGCGGGGTTCCGGTGCGCGGCCAGGAGGTAGTGGGCGCTCAGGTTCTCGAACGGATGGAACCGGGCGCCGAGCTCGCGGGTTTCGTCGATGGAGAGCACGCGGCCGTCACCATAGAAGGCCGACACCGCGTACCGCAGGCCGAGGTCGCCCGCCGGCCATGCATGTGGGCGCCCCAGGTGGCGCGCAAGGAACCAGTCTGCGGTCCATTCGCCGATCCCCGGGAGCTGCACGAGCGTCGCCTTGACCTCCTCGTCGGACCGCTCGGCGAGCGCGGAGAAGTCGAGCTCCGAGCGGGCGACGGCCAGGACGTAGTCGCCCTTGCGAAGCGAGAAGCCGAGCTCGCGGAGCTCTTCACGCGTTGCCTGCGCGACCCGCTCCATCGTCGGAAAGGCGTATGCGTGCTCGGCCCTGACGCCGTAACGCTCGACGAAGCGGTTTCGGACCGCGAACGCGGCCCTGAGCGAGATCTGCTGCGCCGTGATCGCACCGACCAGCATCTCGAACGGATCCGGGGAGAGCGGCGGACGCAGCCCGCTCAGGCGGGCAGCGTGGCCGACGAGGATCGGATCGTCCGGGACAAAGCCTTCGAGGTCGAACCGCGCGCCGAGGAGGTCGAGCACGACCGGCGTCGTCTCCTCGTCGAGCGGCTCGACGTCCGCCCCGCCGGGCGCCGCCTCGATGCGGACTTCCCGCCCGCCGACGACCCGATGCAGGCCGTCCTCGTGCCACAGGTTCGCGAGGTCCGGCCCGAAGACGCGAAAGCGCTCGGTCGTGAGCTCGAAGTCGAACGGTTGGGGCACGGCCAGAAACGCCATGCCCCAACCGTACGCGGCGAGTGTCAGAGACTCGTCGTGTCTCCGGAGGGCTCGTCCCGGACGGGCTCCTCCTCTTCGGCCGGCGGCGGGTCGACGAGTCGGACGTTGCCGTAGAGCGTTCCGCTCAGCCCCTCGGGGATCTGAAGCGAGAACGCCCGCGACGTGATCCCGAAGCGGAACCGCTTCGACGTGATCGCCGCGAGCATCGGCCCGCGGGACAGGCAGACGACGGTCTCGATGCGGCGGTTGCCGCGCGAGACCTGCTTCACGCGCCGCCCGGCGCACCGAACGTGCAGTCCGGCTGCGGCACCGGTGACCTGGAGCCTGCCGCCGGCCATCCGCAGGTTGACGGTCGCCGCCCGCTCGCCGTGGAGCGCGCCGCGGACACCGCCGCGACCGGCGAGAGATGCCGGGCCTTCGACCTCGATCGACTTCGCGAGCGCCGCAGCAGGCACGAGGAGAGCCGCAAGCGCAACCGCGAACAGGAACTTCTTCGGCATGGGGGATGCCTCCTTCGTTCGGGTGTGTGCCTGACTCACGGTGGGACGCGTCCGTTAGGGCCGCCGGGGTCCCGCCGTAAGGCCCGGGTTAGGAATCCGTAGAGGGGTTACCGTCTACGAGGGATGGACATCGAGCAGATCGCGCCGCACCTCTGGCACTGGACGGCACCGCACCCGGACTGGAAGCCGTCCAACCGTGGCAAGGACGGCCTTGGCTGGGATCAGACCGTGTCGTCGTATGGGCTCGTCGCCGACGACGCCTTCGTGCTGATCGATCCGCTGGTGCCCGAGGACGAGAGCGACGGCGCCGGCCTCTGGGACGCGCTCGACCAGGACGTCAGCGCCCATGGCCCGCCCGCGATCCTCATCTCCGTCCACCCGTACCACGCAAGGAGCGCAGAGGACATCGCCGCGCGCTACGACGGCAGCTCGATCTGGGTTCCCGCGGACGCACCCAAGGGCAAGGCCGGAGGCGCCCGGACGTACGCCACCGGTGACGAGCTGCCCGCCGGCATCCGGGTGTTCGACGCCGGGATGCCCGGCGAGCGGGCGCTCTATCTGCCGTCCCACAAGGCGATGGTGTTCGGGGACGCCGTGCTGGACGGCGTCCGCCTCCTGCCCGAGAGCTGGCTCGAGAAGGGCATAACCAGGCAGGACGTCGCCGACGCGCTCCGTCCGCTGCTGGACGAGGAGATCGAGCTCGTGCTCCTCACCCACGGCGGCCCGGTCACGGACGGGGCACGCGAAAAGCTCGAGAGCGCCCTAGAAGTGTGAAGTCGCGCCGGCGGGGTCGGCGTCGTACGACGCAGGGACGCCGTCTTCCGTGTACCAGGAGTACGCGTACTGCCCGTCGTCCAGCGCCTTCGCCAGCTTCGTCAGCTTCAGCGGGTGGAAGGTGTCGCACATGACGGCGAGCTCGTGCGTCTCGAGCATCCCGATCGATTTCTCGGCGAGCCCGGGGTGCGGCCCGTGCGGGATCCCCGAGGGGTGCAGCGTCACGGAGCCGACCTCGATCCCCTTTCGAGACCCGAAGTTGCCGGAGACGTAATAGATCATCTCCTCGCTCTGGAGATTCGAGTGGTGGTACGGGATCGGGATCGCGTCGGGGTCGAAGTCCAGCTTCCGCGGGCAGAACGAGCAGATGACGAAGTTCGGGCCGGAGAAGGTCTGGTGCGACGGCGGCGGCATGTGGATCCGCCCGGTGATCGGCTCGAAGTCATTGATGTTGAACGTCCACGGGTAGAGGTAGCCGTCCCACCCCACGACGTCGAACGGGTGGTAGTCGATCTCGTAGTCCTGGTAGCCGTCGCGCACGCGGATCTTGAGCCGGAACTCGCCGCGCTCGCGGATCGTCTGGAGCTCCGTCGGGGGGTGGATGTCCCGGTGGTAGAAGGGCGCGTGCTCCATCAGCTGCCCGTACTGATTCCGATACCGCTTGGGGATTTCGATCAGGCCGGGTGTCTCGAAGAGCAGGTAGCGCTGGGGGCCTGACGGCTCGAACGTGTACGTGGTCCCCCGCGGGATGACGACGTAGTCGCCCTCCTTGTACGGCAGGTCGCCGAAGGTCGTGTGCAGCGTCCCCGAGCCCTCGTGGACGAAGTACACCTCGTCCCCCTCGCCGTTCCGGAAGAAGTAGTCCATCGACTCGGACGGCCGCACGAGCGAGATCTCGACATCGTTGTTCCACATCAGGAGCTTGCGCCCGGAGATCTCGTCGCCCTCGGGCTCGATCCCGATCGTCTTGAAGTGCCGGTGCGCGTGCGCGTCTGGCACCCACTCCTCGCGCTTGATCGGGTCGAAGCCTCCGAGCTCCTTGACCCGGCAGGGCGAGGTGAGGTGGTACAGGATCGACTCGTTCCCGGTGAACCCCTCGAGGCCCATGACCTCCTCGGTCAGGAGGCTCCCGTTGTCGCGAAACTGGATGTGGCGCTTGCGCGGGACGTCGCCGCGAACCTGGTAGGTGGGCATGGCGCAAGGTTAGCGCCGGGACATCTAGGAGCGCTCGCCGACTCGGTTTCTGAGCACGCCGATCCCCTCGACCTCGAGCTCGACGACGTCGCCGGGCTGGAGCCAGCGCCCGTCGTCCAACTCCAGGATGCAGCCCGTCCCGACGGTGCCGGAGCCGAGGATGTCGCCCGGCCAGAGCTCCGTGTTGCGGGCCGCCTGCTCGACGATCCGATCCCAGGGGTGATAGAGGTCGGCGAGGTTCCCGCGTGAGCGCTCCTCGCCGTTGACACGGGCGACCATGACTGCCGACGAGCCGTCGAGCTCGTCGGGTGTGACGACGACAGGTCCGAGGCTCGTCGCGAAGTCCTTGCCCTTCGCGGGGCCAAGCCCGACCCTCATCTCCTCGCGCTGGACGTCCCGCGCCGACCAGTCGTTCATGATCGTGAAGCCGCCGATCTGCCCTTCGGCGCCGATCACGGCGGCGACCTCGAGCTCGTAGTCCAGCTCCTCGGTGGGGTCGGGATAGGGGATCTCGTCCTCCGGGCCGTAGATCACGCTCGGGTTCGAGAAGTAGAAGACCGGGATCCGATACCACTCCTCCGGCATCTCGAGACCGCGCTTGGCGCGCGCCGCCTTCACGTGCTGCTCGAAGGCGTAGAAGTCCCGCACCGAGGGCGGGTGGAGGACCGGCGGCCGGAGCTCGACCTCTGCCAGCGGATACTCGGCATGCTCGCGCGCCTGGCCCCCGCCCGTGAAGTAGGACTGGAGCGTCTGGGCGGCCAGCTGGATCACGCGGTCGCCCTCGATGCGCCCTGGCCAGCCCCGCTGGAGCTCCGCGCCTTTCGGCGAGAACATGCAGAGCTTCACGGCTCTGTGTGCACCACCACGTCGGAGACCTCCGGCAGCTCCCCCCGGATCCGCTCCTCGATCGCGCTCGCGCGCTCGTGAGCATCCGCCAGCGAGCCGCCGACGATGTGGACGGTGACGAAGAGCAGGACGCCGTCCTGCGTCTCGATGAACCGAACCTCGCGCGGCGGCTCGCCGGTCAGCTCGCGGACGATCCCCGCGACCGCACGCTCGTCCGCCTCGTCCAGGCGCTCACCGGGGGCGGGCTCGCGAAGCGGCTCGAGATGGGTCTGGACCGACACGACCGCGGGAACGGCCTGCGCGATCGCCTGCTCCACCTCCGACGCGACCTCGTGCGCCTCGGCCAGCGGAAGCTCGCCCGGCAGCTTGATGTGGAGCCCGACTTCGACGCCGCCGTTCACCGTCACGACGCGGAGGTTGTGCACCTCACGAACCCTGGGGACGTCGAGCGCCGCGGCGAGGACGCGCTCGCGCAGGGCCTTCTCCGTTCGGGGCTCGACGTGGACGACGACGTCGCTCTCGGGCAGAGCGTCCTGGACCGCGCGCTCTACGCGGTCCGCTGCGGCATGCCCCTGCCCCACCGCGGCGCCGGGAGGGACGCCGATGACGACGTCCGCGAAGTGCCGGCCCGCCGAGCGGCGCAGCCGCAACCGGCGGAGCTCCACAGGCGGGTCGACGCCGGCGATCGCCGCACGCGCCGCCTCCTGCGCCTCGTCCGGTGTCGTGTCCATGAGCACGTCGATGTTCGAGCGGATCAGCCGCGCGGCGGCCAGCAAAACGAGGACGGCGACGAAGAGCGCCGCCAGGGAGTCCGCGCGACCGTACCCGCCGGCGACGAAGGCGAGGCCGATGAGCACGGCGACCGACCCGGCAAGGTCGCCGCCGAAGTGCAGCGCGTTGGCCTCGAGAGCCGCGCTCCCATAGCGTCGGGACGCCCGCCAGGAGATCAGCGCCCGGCTCGCGTCCACGGCGATCACGATCCCGATCACCAGGAACGCGTACCAGGCGGCGTCGACCTCGCGGTCGTCCGAGCCCGTGAGGTGGGCGATCGCCTTGTAGGAGATGAAGAGGCTGGCGAGGACGAGGATCGTCGCCTCGGCAAGCGCCGCGAGATGCTCCGCCTTGCCGTGGCCGTAGGGGTGGCCGGGGTCGGCCGGGCGCCCGGCCACGCCGAGCGCGAAGAAGGTCAGCAGCGCCGCGACGAGGTCGGTGCCGGAGTGGATCGCCTCCGACACCAGTCCGAGGCTGCCGCTCGCGAGCCCGGCGCCGAGCTTGAGCGCGATCAGCACCAGCGCCGCCACGACGGAGAAGAGGGCTGTTCGGCGCTGCGGCGTCACTGCAGGCTCCGAAGCGCCGACCGGGCGGCGTTCAAACCGCACATGCCGTGGACCCCTCCGCCGGGCGGCGTCGACGACGAGCAGAGGTAGAGGCCGTCGGCCGGCGTCGAGTACGGATCCAGGCTCACCGTGGGACGTGTGTAGAGCTGGCGGAGATCCTGGACGCCGCCGTTGATGTCCCCGCCCACGTAGTTCGGGTTGCGGGCCTCGACGTCGGCCGGGCTCATGACGTGCCGCGCGAGGATCCGGTCGCGGAATCCGGGCGCGAAGCGCTCGATCTGCGCCTCCATCCGCTCCGTCATGTCCACGGTCGAGCCGTTCGGGACATGGCAGTACGCCCAGAGCGTGTGCTTCCCCGCCGGCGCGCGCGTCTGGTCGAAGAGGCTCGGCTGCGAGACGATCATGTATGGGCGCTCGGGGGCTTCGCCACGCCAGACGGCGTCCTCGGACTCGACGATCTCGGCGGCCGTGCCGCCGATGTGCACGGTTCCTGCCCGCGCACACTCCTCCGCCGTCCATGGGACGGGGCCGTCGAGCGCCCAGTCGACCTTGAAGACGCCCGGCCCGTAGCGGTAGCGCCGCAGCGCCCGCAGATACCGATCGGGCAGCCAGTGGCCTGCCACGCCGATCACGCCCTGCGGCGTCAGGTCGAGCAGGGTCACCAGCGACGGCGGCAGCTCGTCCACCGTCGAGACCGGCCGGCCTGTCTCGACCTCACCGCCGAGCGAGCGAAGGTGGGAGACCAGTGCGTCGGCGATCGACTGCGAGCCGCCCCGCGCCATCGGCCAGCCGTAGGCGTGGCCGAGCAGGGCGAGGACGAGCCCGAACGACGCCGTCGGGCTGCGCCTGAGCGACTGGATCGAGTGCGCCGCGAGCCCGATGAAGAGCGCCTTCGCGCGCTCGCCGTCGAAGCGCCCGGCCAGCCCGGAGGCGGAGCGGATCGCCCGCAGCCCGAACCGAGCCGCGCCGAGCGGATGACGCGGAAAGGGACGCGGGCCGAGCAGGAACGGCACGAGCCGGTCCTGGTCGCGGACGAGCGGCTCGAAGAGCTTCCGATAGGCAGGCCCGTCCGCGCCGAGCCCCGCGACCGTCGCCTCGACCGTCCGCTCGAGCATGACGGCGGTTCCGTCGTCCAGCGGATGCGCGAGCAGCGCGTCCGGGTGGACGAGCTCCAGCCCGTGCTCCGCAAGCGGCAGCTCGGAGAAGAACGGCGATCCCGAAGCGAGCGGATGGATCGCCGAGCAGACGTCGTGGACGAAGCCGGGCTCGGTCAGCTCGGCGGAGCGCGTCCCTCCCCCCACCGTCTCCGCGCGCTCGACGACGAGCACGGAGCGGCCCGTGCGCGCAAAGGTGATCGCCGCAGCCAGGCCGTTCGGGCCCGACCCGACGACGACCGCGTCAGGCATCGCCTCGTGCCCAGGCTAGTGCGCCGCCCATCCTGGTGGCAATCTACGGAACCGGACGATGCGTCAGACGCTGCGGAGCATTGGGTACCGGCTGTTCCAGCCGATCGACGGCGCGTCCATCGCCGTCTTCCGGATGCTGTTCGGCTCGATCATGCTCTGGGAGGTCTGGCGCTACTTCTCGCACGGCTGGATCGAGCGCTACTTCGTCGAGCCGACCTTCCACTTCAAGTACGACGGCTTCGGCTGGGTGGAGCCGTGGGGCGAGACGGGCATGCGCATCCACTTCACGCTGCTGGGGATCCTGGCGGCCTGCATCGCGCTCGGCTTCTGCTACCGGATCGCCGCTCCGCTGTTCTTCGTCGCCTTCACGTACGTGTTCCTGCTCGAGCAGGCGCGCTACTTGAATCACTTCTATTTGATCTCGCTCCTCGCGCTGCTGATGGCGATCGTGCCGGCGCACAAGGTGTGGTCACTCGACCGGCTCCTGGTGGGGCAGAACTGGTCGAACAACGTCCCGACCTGGTCGCTCTGGCTCCTCCGCTCGCAGATCGGCGTCGTGTTCATCTTCGCCTCCGTCGCCAAGTGGAACGCCGACTGGCTGCGCGGCCAGCCGCTCGGCATCTGGCTCGGGGAGCGGACGGACTTTGCCGTCGTCGGCCCGCTCTTCGACGAGCGCGGGACGGCGATCCTGATGAGCTACAGCGGGCTCTTCCTCGACCTCCTCGTCGTCCCGTTCCTGCTGATCCCGTTCACGAGGCCCTTCGCGTTCGTCGCCGCCTTCAGCTTCCACTTCATGAACTCGAAGCTCTTCACGATCGGGATCTTCCCGTGGCTCGCCCTCGGGACAGCGCTGCTGTTCTTCCCGCCGGACTGGCCGCGCCGGCTGATCACGCGCGTCCGCGAGCGGCGCTTCCGGCTTCCTCGGCCGCCGTTCATCACCGACGTCGGTGACCCGCCAAGCGGCTGGCGCCTCGGCCGGGCGCGAACGGCGCTCGTAAGCGTGCTCAGCCTCTATGTCGCGCTGCAGGTCTTCATGCCGCTGCGCCACCTGCTGTACCCAGGCAATGTCAGCTGGACGGAGGAGGGACACCGTTTCGCGTGGCACATGAAGCTCCGGGACAAGGAATCCGAGGCCCGCTTCTTCGCGAGGGATCCGGCGACCGGCCAGGCGGGCGAGGTCGACCCGTTCAACTACGTGACGGACTGGCAGTACGACGAGATGGCAGCTCGTCCGGACATGATCGTCCAGCTCGCGAAGCACATCGAGGACACGGCTCGAGAGGACCTCGGCCTTCCGGAGCTCGAGGTCACCGCCGACGTGATGGCGTCGCTGAACGGCCGCGAGCCGGCGCGGCTGATCGACCGCCAGGTCGACCTCACCGAGATCGAGTTGACGCCGTTCGGGAGCGCCGACTGGATCGAGCCGCTAGACGAACCGCTTCCCTAGCGGCTCAGAGGTTGCCGCGGAGCGCCTGCTCGCGCTCGATGCTCTCGAAGAGCGCCTTGAAGTTGCCCTCGCCGAAGGTCGTGGCGCCGTGGCGCTCGATGACCTCGAAGAACACGGTCGGGCGGTCCTGGGCCGTCTTCGTGAAGATCTGGAGCAGGTAGCCGTCCTCGTCGCGGTCGGCGAGGATCCGCAGCCGCTTCAGGTCGTCGTAGTCCTCCGAGATCTCCCCCACCCGGCCTTCGACCTCTTCGTAGTACGCCTCGGGCGTGTCCAGGAAGATCACGCCGCGCTCCTTCATCGTCTCGACAGTGCGGACGATGTCCTCGCTCTGCATCGCGATGTGCTGGACGCCGGGCCCGCCGTTGAACTCGAGGTACTCCTCGATCTGGCTCTTCCGCTTCCCCTCGGCCGGCTCGTTGATCGGGAACTTGATCTTCCCGCTGCCGTCCGACATGACCTTCGACATCAGGGCCGAGTACTCGGTCTGGATCTGGTCGTCGCCGAAGTGGACGATGTTCGTCATCCCGAAGACCCGCTCGTAGAACTCGACCCAGTGGTTCATCCGGCCGAGCTCGACGTTGCCGACGACGTGGTCGAACGTGATCAGCCCGACTCCGGCGGACGGATGGCCGTTCTCGAGGGTCGAGCGGTAGCCCGGCAGGTACGGCCCCGCATAGTCCTCACGGTTCACGAACGTGTGGATGACCTCGCCGTAGGTGCCGATCGCGGACAGCTCGACCCGGCCGAACTCGTCCTCGACCCAGCGCGGCTCGGAGATTCCGCGTGCCCCCCGCTGAATTGCCTGGCGGTACGCCTCGTCCGCGCTCGGGACCTGCAGGCCGATCGACTTGGCGCTGTCCCCGTGCCGGCAGGCGAACTCGGTGACCTCGCTCTGCCCGCGGAGGCCGCTCGTCAGCACGAAGCGGATGTCGCCCTGCTCGAGCACGTAGGACGCGCGGTCGCGGACGCCGGTCTCCGGGCCCGCGTACGCGGTGCGCGTGAACCCGAACGCCTGCTCGTAGAAGTACGCCGCCTGCTTGGCGTTGCCGACCCAGAGCTCGACGTGGTCCCAGCCCTGAAGCGGCATGAAGTCCGTCATGTGTCTGATCTTAGTCCGAGTTCGCGCAAAGCCCAGGGGATCGCCACGCGTGCCTGCGCGAGCTGAAACGCTCGAACGCCGGGCGCCGTGGGCGGCGGCGGGAGCCCTGCGCGCGACGCGAAGAACCCGGCGAGCACGGCGGCCAGCCCACCCGCGCCCGGAAGGAGCTCCTGTGGCGGCGGCCCGCCCTCCAGATGGAGCGATGCGGCCCAGCCGGCGAGGTCGAGGTCGGGGTTTCCGAGCTGCACGAGGTTCCAGTCGACGAGGACCGCTCCGCGGTCGGTGAGGCAGAGGTTGTCGCTCCGGACGTCGAAATGCAGAAGCGCATCTCCTTCGATCGGAGCACGCTCGGCGGCAGCGCGGAGCGTCGGCAGGCATTCATCGAGCCACGCGGCAGACCAAGCGCCGAGGGAGAGGAACGGCGCCGGGTCCCGTTCGATCTCGGCCCAGCCGCCCACGAGTTCCTCCCGGTCGTCCGTGATCGGCGCGACCCAAGGCGGAGCCGGGGTCGTCCAGACGGCGCCCAGTGCCGCCCGAACTGCATCGATCGCGCCGGCGTCCCACGGAGGGGGCCAGCGCGCCGCGCTCAGGTCCTCGATCACGAGCAGCGGTGGATCACCGGCGTCGTAGCCCAGAAGCGTCGGCATGAACGAGCCCTCCACCGCTTCGTAGAAGCGGATCTCCTGGCGCAGGAACCCGCTCGTCACATCCTCCGCCCCCGCCTTGACGAACGCCGTCGAGCCGTCGTCGAGCTCGGCGATCGCGTGGAACGCCTGTGCGTATCCGCGGGTCTGGATCCGCCTGAGTGAACGAACCGGGCGGCGGACGGCTGCGGCGACGCGCTCCTCGATCACGCCGACTCCAGCGCCGGTCGACGCCGGGCGAGAACGAGAGCCAGGCCGATTGCAACCCCGCCGGCGATCTGGAGCCAACCGAGCTCCTCTGAGAGCAGCGCGACGGCGAAGAGCGCCGCGAGGAAGGGCTGCAGGTTGGTCACGAGCGTCGCGCGGGACGGGCCGACCCGTTCGATCGCCGTGAACCAGAGGAAGTTCGTGAGGACGAGCGGGCCGAGCACAGCGAACGCGAATCCGGCCCACACGAGCGGCTCGAGATCCCAGTCCTGGTCGAGGAGCTGCGGAATCGCGGTGATCACGATTGGGACGGTGCCGAACGCGAGCGCGCCCGCACTGATCCGCCAGACCGAGTAGCGGCGGAGCAGCGGGACGATCGCAACCGAGTAGAAGCCCCAGGTCGCGGCCGCGAGGAAGGCGAGCAGGTTTCCGAGCAGGTTCCCCGAGACGCCGGTGGCCGACCCTGCGGCCACGAGGGCGACGCCGAGGAACGAGATCGCGGCGGCGATCCAGAAGCGCCGGTGCAGCCGCTCGACGCCGAAGGCAGAGGCGACGATCGCGGTCACGATCGGCAGGGTCCCGAAGATCAGCGCCACAGTCGACGCATTCGTGAGCTCGATGGCGTACATGAAGCCGATCGAGTTGACGTAGATCCCGATGATCGCCGCGCCGGCGAGAAACACCGCGTGACGGCGCTCGAACCGCAGCGAGCCCTCAAGGCGGTACGTGATGCCCGAGACGATGAGCGCGGCCGCACTGAAGCGGAGGGCGGAGTACGCGAGCGGCTGGAACCCGTGCGTCACCGCGTAGCGCGTGACCGTGAAGTTGAACGCCCAGATCGTGACGGTCGCGAGCAGCATCCCCTCGGCCGCGCTGATCCGCCTCACCCGGCGACACTACCGATGAGTTCCGCCCGCCCCGCAGGTCTTCACTGCACCACGACGAGAGGAGAAAACCGATGGGCAGGATCATCGTCACCGAGTTCGTCTCGATGGACGGCGTCATGGAAGCGCCGGGCGGCGAGGAGAACTACAAGCACACGGCGTGGACGTTCGAGTTCCCGGACGAGGGCCAGTACGAGGTCAAGACCAAGGAGACGGACGATGCTGAGGTGATGTTGCTCGGCCGCGTCACCTACGAGGGCTTCGAGGCGTCGTGGCCCGAGCGCGAGGAGTCCGACGACCAGGCCGTGGCCGACTTCGCCAAACGGTTCAACTCGATGCCGAAGTACGTGGTCTCGACAACGCTCGAGGACGCGACCTGGCAGAACTCGACGATTCTGCGGAGCATCGACGACGTTGCGAGCCTCAAGGACGAGATCGAGGGGGACATCCTGGTCCACGGGAGCAACACGCTCGTCCACGGCCTGCTCGAGCGGGACCTCGTCGACGTGCTGCGACTGATGGTCTTCCCGGTCATTCTGGGCTCGGGGAAGCGGATCTTCCCGGACGACGCCGAGGACAAGCGCGTGTTCGACCTCACCGACCGGCGGCAGTACGGCTCGATCGTCGTCCACGACTACACGCGCCAGGGGCGATAGGTCGCTTGCACGTGGCGCTCGCTGCGCGCCCGCCGTAAGGTTGGCCGGTGAGCGACGTGCAGGCAGTCGAGGACGAGGGGCCTCCTGCTCCGGTCTTCCTGGGCCTTCTCGCCTCGTACGCGCTCGCCGCGACGCTGCTGCTCATGGGGCTGCTGGGCTTCTTCATCTGGGATGCACTTGACGACGCGGTCGGCGTCGGGGCGACGATCCTCGGGATTCTCGTTCTTGCGGCGACATATCTGGCCTGGCGGGGAAGCCGTGCAGGACGCGCATTTGTCGGGTTGCTCGGGGCGATTGGCGCCGTTGCGGGCGTCGTCTACGTGTTCACCGGCCCCACCTCGGCGATCTTCTCCTCGCTGGTCGTGGCCGGTTTCGGCGCCGGGGTGGTCGCGCTGCTGTTCCTGCCTGAGGCGTCCAAGCGCTTCTACTCGGCCTGAACGGCGGTACGCTCCGGCTCAGTGGAGACCGAGCCGACCAGGGAGGACATCGACGCGCTCGTCGGGCCGGCGACGCCGCACTTCGCGTACCAGATCCGCGCGCGCGTCCGTGAGCTGATCGAGGAGCTGCCCGAGGATCACCCGGTCCGCCGCTACGGGGAGGAGCAGATCGAGCTGCTCGACCGGCTCGGCTATGCCTCCTCGAAGGCAGAGGACCGGTCTCCCGAGCCGCGCACGCGCATCGGCTGGGAGCAGGTTCCGAGCTCGGCGCCCGCCGACAGCCCGCTTCCGCGGCAGGGATGACGCGGTTCGACGGAGCCTCGGTGCTCGTCACCGGCGGCTCGCGGGGAATCGGGAAGGCGATCGCGCTTCGCTTCGCCGAGCTCGGCGCGGCGAAGGTCGCAATCGGCTACATGCGCAACGACACGGCCGCTGAGGAGACGGCCGACGACCTCCGCGGCCTCGGCGCCGAGCCGCTGCTGATCCGCGGCAACGTCACCTCCGAGCGTGTTCTGGCTGAGGTCGAGAGCCACGGGCCCTGGAACGTCGTCGTCCACAACGCAGCCACAGGAGTGATCCGGCCGGCGCTGGAGACCGAGGACAAGCATTGGGACTGGACACTCGGCGCGAACGCGAGGGCGCTGCTCTCTTTGGCGCGTGTCGCCGCGCCGACGATGCCGAAGGGCTCCTCGATCATCGGGATCTCCAGCCTCGGATCGACGCGCGTGATGGAGAACTACGTGCTCGTCGGGACCTCGAAAGCGGCGCTCGAGTCGCTCGTCCGCTATCTCGCCGTGGAGCTGGCGCCTCGTGGGATCCGCGTGAACGCCGTGTCAGGCGGCGTCGTGGAGACCGGCGCGCTCGACCACTTCCCGAACCGGGAGGAGATGCTCCGGGCGGCCCAGACGCGCACGCCCGCCGGCCGCATGGTGGTCCCGAGCGACATCGCCGGCGCCGTGATCTTCCTCGCCTCGGAGGAGGCGGAGATGGTCCGCGGCCAGACGCTGATCGTCGACGGCGGCTTCTCGCTCCTCGCCTGACGGGCGTGGCCGTGTCCTTCGTGCCAACTTCGTAACGCCTCGGCTGGCGAGGGACAGTCCCTCGCCATGGAACCGCCAGAATCGGCGCGATGCGGCTTGGCGTCAGCTTGCGCCTAGAAAGCCCTAGCGGTCGTAGCGGATCACGAGCCTGGCGATCTCGCCGTCGCGCTCCGTCAGGAACATCTGCCCCGCGGGCACTTCGGGCTCCTTCCCCCAGGCATACGTGCCGTCGCCGTCCAAGAGGACGATCTCGTCGTCGGGCGGTTGGGCGGCGTAGGCAGCGCCGATTGCCTCCCGGCCGGCGAACGGGCCCACCGGGATGCCCTCGAACACGAGCTCCGCGTCCTCCGAGAACGCCGCGACCATCGGGCCGAAGTCGCCCGACCGAACGCCTTCGTTGAACCGCTCGACGTGCTCCTCGAGCAGCGTCAGACGCGGACCCCGTAGATCGACTCGACCTTCGACTGCAGGTAGGCGACGTACGGCTCGACGTCCAACGGTCCGCCGACGATCCGCTCCAGCATCTCGTCCGGCGTGAAGCGGCGGCCCCACCGGTACATGTGCTCGCCGAGCCACTCGCGCAGCGGGCCGAACTCACCCGCCTCCATCTGCGAGTCGAGATCGGGCAGCTCCGAGCGCACCTTCTCCCAGATCTGCACGGACGCGATCGTCCCGAGGAGATATGTCGGGAAGTAGCCGAAAGAGCCGCCGGACCAGTGGACGTCCTGAAGGACGCCACGAGCATCGTCCGGCGGATCGAGCCCGAGGTACTCCTGCATCTTCTCGTTCCAGACTCCCGGGAGGTCGGCGAGCTCCAGGCGGCCGGCGATGATCTCTTGCTCCAGCTCGTACCGCAGGATGATGTGCATGCCGTACGTGACCTCGTCTGCCTCGACCCGGATGAAGCCAGGCTCGACGCGGTTGACGTAGCGCCAGTACATCTCGTCGGTGACGCCGTTCAGCTGATCCGGGAAGACCTCCTGGATCCGCGGGAAGAAGAAGCTCCAGAACGGACGCGACCGGCAGACGAGGTTCTCCCACAGACGGCTCTGGGACTCGTGGAGCACCATCGAATTCAGCTCCACGAGCGGCGTCCGTTCGAGCGCGCGGTCGATCCCGTTCTCGTAGATGCCGTGCCCGAACTCGTGCGCGGTGTGGAAGATCGACTCGGCGTCGGCCTCCGAGTAGCGCGTCGTCAGGCGGATGTCGTCAACGGAGATCGAGGTCGCGAATGGATGGATGGTCGGGTCGAGGCGCCAGGACTCGGACGAGTACCCGAGGCGCTCGAGGATCTCCCGGCCGACCAGTTCCTGCTTCTCGACCGGAAAATGGCCATGCGCGAACTCCGAGTCCACCGGCTCCGCGGCCCTGACCTCGCGGATCAGCGGGATCACGACCTCCTTGATGCGCTCGAAGATCGCGGTGATCTCCTCGCTCCGGGCGCCCTCCTGGTAGTCGTCCAGCAGGATGTCGTAGTCCGACTTGCCGCTGTCCTTGTAGCACCCGACGTAGCGGCGCTTCAGCTCGACGTTCTTCTCGAGGTACGGAAGGAAGGCCGCGAAATCTGAGTTGCGGCGGGCCTCGGCCCATGCCATCACGCCCAGCACCTCGGCCTTCGTGATCTCGGCCTGGAGCTCGGGCGGCACGCGGCGCGCCTTCTCCCAGTCGCGCCGGGTCACGCGGATCAACGCTGCATCGATCGACTCCGGGTCGAGCTCCGACTCGTGCTGCGCGAGCTCGTCGAGGAGCTTGCCCATCTCGTCGGAGACGAACAGCTCGTGCGAGAACCCGTCGATCGTCGCGAGCTGGTCCGCGCGGGCGTCGTTTCCCGCCGGCGGCATCATCGTCTGCTGGTCCCAGCCGACAAGTGCGCTCACGCGCCTGAGGTCGAGGATCGTCCCGACCCGTTCCCTGAGCTCGTTCAGCTTGGCTTCGTGACTCACTGAGAGGTCAGCGCTCCTTCCGTGTAGACACCGGACGGGTTCCAGAGCAGGAACCCCCCGGACTTCCAGCGCCTGGCGGCGCGAATCTGTTCCTGAACATGTGTCAGCGTCGTCGTGCCGCTGAAGCTGAAGTCTTCCAACCAGGGGACGAGCTGCGCGTTGCCGCGCCGCATCTGGCGGCGGAAGTCGCGAAGCGACCGGCCAACGGTGCGACCCGGCACCGAAACGGGGCTGTCGAGCCCGAGCTCGCCCGGGCCGTAGTGCGACGGGTAGACCATCGGGTAGATCGCGTCGACGATCTTCGAAAGCCGGCGGGGGGACTGCCCGATCCCCAGGTCGCGGGTCGCCGAGAGCCCGAAGACGTCCACGGACACGCGCACGCCCAGCGGCTTCAGGCGCTTCGTCGCATAGTGGACGAAGCGCGCGATCGTCACGCCCATGGCCTCTTTCCGCTTGCCGGGGAAGACCGCTGACTCCATGTCGCCGTCGGTCGGGAAGCGGACATAGTCGAACTGGATCTCGTCGAAACCGGCTCTGGCAGCAGCCTGCGCGATCCGAAGGTTGTAGTCCCAGACCCGCTTCTCGTACGGGTTCGTCCAGCCCAGGCCCGCGTGGTTCTCCCAGACGCCGCCGCCGGAGGTGCGAATTGCGAGGTCAGGCCGGCCCTTGGCGAGGAGTGGGTCCTCGAAGCAGACGACACGGCCGATCAGGAAGAGCCCCTGGTCGTGCACCACTTTCGCGGCCTTGACCGGGTCGTAGTACCGCATCGCCGAGCCGACCCGCTTGGCGAGCGGCGGGGCGAGCCGGTGGAACGCGATCTCGCCGTTCTCGTCCTTCACGTCCAGCTGGATCGTGTTGACGCCGTCCATCCGCGTGTACTCCGCGAGCTTGCCGTCGAGCGAGGCGAGCGCCATCGTCACGTGGACGCCGCGGATCTCCTTCGGAACCGGCGGCCCCATGCGCTTGGGCTGGGCAGCTTCCTGCTTCGCCGCGTTCGGTGCCGCGGCGCTCGTTCCGTCCTCACCGCGGTCCGGAAGCGCTCCCGCACCGACCGCTACCGCGGCAGCCGCGAGCAGCAACGCGGTCGCACCGGCGGTCCGCTGGAGCCGTCTGCGCCGCCTCGACTGCGCTCGTCGCTCGCGAAAACGGTTGTTGGGATCGAGAAACGGCTCCACGGGACTCGCAACGGTACAACGACTAGGGCGATTTGGAGGGATTAGACGCGGGTGTTGGTGGGTACACCGACGCCGTGGGCCTCGTTATCAGCCTGATCCTGATCGCCGTCGGCGCAATCCTGATCTGGGGCGTAAACGCTGAAAGCACCGATTTCAACGTGGATGCCGTCGGCGTGATCCTGATGATCGTGGGCTTCGTCGCCTTCCTGCTCAGCTTGATGATGTGGCGCTCGTGGTGGGGCCCTGGAGCCCTCACTTCCCGCCGCACCTATGTCGAGGGCGGCGCCGCGCCGGCAGCCGACCCGTACTCGGGCCGCCGCCGCGTCGTGCACGAGGAAGAGGAAGTCGCCGGGCCTCCGCCGGGCGCGCCGCCTCCTCCCTAGCGCTCAGCGCACCAGCCGACCGTTCGGCTTCACGACCAGCCAGAGGCCGCCGAATTCGTTCACGTTCTGGCACTTCACCTCGCGTGGTCCCTCGTGCGCGTAGTAGTAGAGCGGCCAGCCGTTGTAGGTGACCTGGAGCCGGCCGTTGCTCCTCCGCACCGTGCCGATCAGCGACTGCTTGACGCCGCGCATCGCCTTGACCTTGCCCTTGGACAAGTACACGGGCCACGCGCGGGCGCACGCTCCGTAGCAGGTGCTCTTCCCGCCGCGCTTGTCACGCGTAAAGCCGTAGAGGACGCGGTCCCTGGCATCGAAGAGGATCGGCCCGTAGCGCGTGTTGCGCACCTTGAGCGCGAGCTTCAGCTCCATGTCGGTGGTGCCTGGGCCCGCGCCACCGGAGGCGGGGAGCACGAGAGCGGCGGCGAGCACGACGAGCAGGGTCTTCATCTCGATCCTCCTGGCGAGCTTGACGGCTCCACCGTAGGCTGCGGCACCTTTCGAGATCCTTAAATCAGCGGCCGTTGCGGCTCGGGAGCAGGCGGCCGAGCGTGTCGGAGGCGATGTAGCCCGCGATCTTCGGGTTCTCCTGCAGCCGCCGGAGCGAGTAGGCGTACCACTGCTCGCCGTACGGGACGTAGATGCGCAGCCGGTGGCCCTGCCCCACCAGCTGGGTCCCTCGCTGCGGCCTGACGCCGAGCAGCATCTGGAACTCGTATTCCGCCGGGGATCGGCCTGCCTCTCGCACGAGGCGCTCCCCCTCCTCGATCAGCCACTCGTCGTGCGTCGCGATCCCGACATAGGAGCCGCCCTCGAGGAGCGCGCCGAGCGCCCGGACGAAGTTCTCACGCACCTCGTCGGACCCCTGGTAGGCGATCCCCTCGGGCTCGACGTAGATCCCCTTGCAGAGCCGGACGTTCGGGGTCAGGCCCCCTAGCGCCTCGATGTCGTCGATCGTGCGACGCAGATAGGCCTGGAGCACGATCCCGACGTTGTCGAGGCCCGCCTCTCGCAGCTCGCGGTAGAGCCGCAGCGTCTCGTCCGTGCAGCTCGAGTCCTCCATGTCGATCCGGACGAAGTTCCCCCGCTCCGCCGCCTTGCGGACCAAGCGCTCCAGGATTTCGCGGCAGAGCCCATGGTCGAGCTTGAGCCCGAGGCCGGTCAGCTTGACGCTGACGTTCGAGTCGAGGCCCTGCTCGTCGATCGCCCGGAAGACGTTCTCGTACTCGTAGCCGATGTGCCGGGCTTCCTCCCAGGTCGTGATCTCCTCGCCGAGCACGTCGATCGTGGCCATCTTCGACTCCGCGTTGAGGCGCTCGACGACGCGGCACGCGTCCTCGACCCGCGTGCCGGCGATGTATCGCTCCGAGATCTTGCGGACGATCGTCTTCGGGACCGCCGGCAGCGTGCGGACGATCGCGCGGTCCAGCAGGGCCATGGACGGAGTCTAGGAGGATGTTTCGCGCATGAACCCCTGGCGCGCCGCGCTGACGAGCGCAACCGCCTCGGGGAACAGGACGCGCATGGCGTCGCGCAGCGCGATCGCCTGCTCGTCGGGGCCGCCCTTCGCATCGAGCTGGCCGAGGGCGGCCGCGGTGAGCTGAACCGCGGTGTTCAGGGTCAGCGTCGCGAACTGTTCGCGCTGCGCTTCGGCCACGGACTCCGCCTGCTTCTCGGCGAACTCGCGCAGCCCGCGCATCAGATCGTCGGGATCGCCGCCCATGGGGAAGCCGAAGCCGCCTTCCATGCCCCTACCGTAGCGATTCCCTGTAGTTCGCCTCGACGTCGCTCGTGAACGACTGCACGGCGCCCGCCGAGGCCCTCATCGCCTCCGCGAAAGGTGAGGAGCCCGGCGATCCGAGCGCGTCTTCCAGGCGCTTGGTCGCCGCGCCGACGTCGTCCAGGTACCTCGCCGTGGCCAGGCGCGGCGGCGCTCCGATGACCTGCTGGAGGTGAAGCACCGCCTCCTCCGCCTCCTCGATCCCGTCCGGGCTCTCTGTTAGGCGCAGAGCCACGAGCTGCGACCGGAGCTCGTCGAGCTCGCCGCCGCCCGCGCTCTCCTCCGCGAGCTCCGAGAGGGCGACGAGCGAGGCAGCCTCGCGAACCCGCTCCCGCTCGGCCACCGGCGCGCCCGCCTCGTCGAGCGCGAGCCAGGAGACTTCGTCCCCCGAGCGGTACGCGCACAGGTAGACGCGGCCGCCCTGCGCCGGTTCGGCGGCGAGCACGCCAGCGAGCTCCTCACCGTCGGAAGCGAGCCCTGCAGCCGTCGCCGCGATCCGGTCAAGATCCTCCTGGAGCGTCACGCGGGAAAAATAGACCTGTGAAGGAGCAAGCCCTCGACCTCTTCGCCCCGTTGGGGCCGACCTACGACCGGTACGCGAAGCTCCTCTCCTTCGGACAGGATCCTCGCTGGCGCCGCTTCCTCGTCTCGCGGATCGAGGCCGGGCCGTCCGACACGGTGCTCGACGTGGCGACCGGAACCGCCGCGGTCGCGATCGAGCTGGCGCGGAGATCGGGCTGCCGCGTCGTCGGGCTCGACCAGAGCACCGAGATGCTGGCGGCAGGGCGGAATCGCGTCGAGGCAGCCGGCCTGGGCGACCGGATCGAGCTCGTCGAGGGCGAGGCCGAGCGGCTGCCGTTCGTCGACGCGTCGTTCGATGGGCTCACGTTCACTTACCTGCTCCGCTACGTGCGCGACCCGCTCGCCACGGTCGAGGAGCTCGCGCGGGTCGTCCGGCCGGGAGGGACGATCGCGATGCTCGAGTTCGGACTCCCGCGAGGACTCGCCCGGCCGGCGTGGGAGCTGTGGGTGCGGATCGGCCTGCCGGCCGCCGGAGCGCTGATCTCGCCGGGCTGGCGCGAGGTCGGCTCATTCCTCGGCCCGAGCATCAGAGAGTTCCACCGGGCGACCGATCTCCCCTCGCTGTGGCGCTCGGCCGGGATCGAAGACGTGCAGGCGAAGCGATTGAGCCTCGGCGGCGGCCTCGTGGTGTGGGGCCGCAGGAGATGAGCCGCCCGGCGTTCTATGCACTCCCAGGAGGCGGCTGGCGCGACTACGTCACGATCCTCCACCTCCCCTACACGGCCTGGCACTTGAGCTACGTCGCGATCGGGGCGGCGCTCGCCCCGGAGCTCCATACGAACCGCCTGCTCGCGGCGCTGGCCGCGTTCTTCCTCGCACTCGGGATCGGCGCGCATGCGCTCGACGAGCTCCAGGGCCGGCCGCTCGCAACCCGGATCCCGACCGCGGTGCTCTGGGCGCTCGCGCTCGGCTCGATCGCCGGAGCCGTCGCAATCGGCGTCGGTGCGGCTCTGGCATGGACGCTCTGGCTGCTGCCGTTCGTCGCCGTCGGCGCCTTCCTCGTCTTCGCGTACAACCTCGAGCTGTTCGGCGGCGTGTTCCACACCGATCTCTGGTTCGCGCTCGCCTGGGGCGCGTTTCCGCTGTTGAGCGGATACGTCGTCATGGCCGAGAAGCTGACGGTCGAGGCGCTGCTCGCCGCGGTGTTCGCGGTTGCGACGAGCCTGGCCCAACGCGCCCTCTCGACGCCGGTCCGGAACGTGCGCCGTGGGCGAAGCGACGACCCACCGAACACGATCGTCGGGCCGGAACGGGCGCTCCGTGCGCTGACCTTCGCCATGATCGCGCTCGCTCTTGCGCTGCTCGCCCTACGATGGTGAGCCGATGGGCCTCTTCTCCCGCCGACGAAAGCAGACGCAGCGGATCGCCGACGTCGAAGCCGAGCTCGACCGCGCCCGGAACGAGCTGACGCGCGTCATCCGCGAGGAGACGGACGCCAGCAGCGCCGAGATTCAGCGACTGCTCGCCCGAGAGCGCGCCGACACGGTTTCCCGCCTCGAGGAGGAAGAGCGGAAGATCGCAGAGGAGCGCCGCCGGGACATCCTCGAGCGCGAGCGTCATGCCGGCTCAGAGCTGAGCATGAAGCTCGCGGAGGCACAGGAGCGAGTTGAGCAGCGGTACGCGAGCTGGAGCGCCGACCTCGACCGGACGCATCAAGCGCTCACGGCCGAGCTGAAGAAGCTCGCCGAGCGCCAGAAAGTCCTCGTCGGGCAAGCGGAGAGCCGGCTCCAGGACGACCGCGAGAAGATCGACGAGGCGGGAGAGCTCCAGGTCACCGCCGTCCAGAAGCTCCGCGAGGAGCTCCAGCGGGCCTCGGAGCTCGCGGCACAGGAGCTCCGCGCCGAGCTCGACGCCCACGGCGCCGAGCGGCGGCGGGCGCTGGAGGAGATGAGCCAGCGTCTGAAGACACGCGAGCGCCAGCTCGCCGAGCGCGTCGATCGCGAGGAGACCGACGTCGTGCGCCGGATCCAGGCTCGTTTCGTCGACATTGAGCGGCGACAGGTGGACGCGCTCGAGCGGACGACGAAGCAGGCCGCGGGGCGCTTCGCCGAGGCGGCGGCCCTCCAGTTCGACGCAGTGGTGAAGTCGGCGCGGGAAGACGCCGCCAGGCGTCTCGCCCGCGAGCTCGACCGCGCAGTCCAGATGTTCGCGCGCGAGGCGGAGACCGTCCTCGCGGAGCGGCTCGCGCAGGTCGCGGACACGGGGACGCAGCGGGTCGAAAAACGGCTCAACCAGGTCACCGCCGGGCTCGAGCGTCAGCGCGACGAGTTCATCGCGGCGCTCCAGCAGCGGCTGAGCGAGGTCGAGGACGAGGTGCGCGGCCGGCTCAGAACGATCGCCGCAGAGGCGGAGGCGGAGCGATCGGTCCTCGACCGCCGGCTGCAGGAGCTCTCTCGGCGCGCGGAGACGAGCGAACCGGTCCGCCGCTAGCGCCGAACCCTGGGCGTTAGCACATTTGAGTCAGTTAGGCCCTTCAACCCAACTTCCACGGGGAGGGTTCGTCTAGGAAAAGACGAATCAGAGCCGATCGAAGGCGTAGAAATGACCGAGATCGTCGAATACATACAGAGCGACCGCGACAAGGTCGCCAGCTGGCGTCTCCACCAGCTCATGGAGGCGGGCTATCCCGTCCACCTCGCGGAGCGCCTGGCCCAGAGCGACGCCGACCTCCATCGCGCGATCGAGCTCGTCAGGCAAGGCTGCGACGCGACTGTCGCAGCCGAGATCCTGCTCTAAGCCGCCACACACGCCGCTCTATCCTGGCGGTATGGCGAAGGTCGAGGCGTCCCTCTATGGGAATCGGAAGGTCTACTCGGTGTCCGCGTTCAACCGTGGGGTCGCCGACTGGCTCTCGCGGCTGCCGACTGTCTGGGTCGAGGGCGAGGTCACCGAGCTCCGGCGCCAGCAGCGCTGGGCCAGTGTGTTCCTCACGCTCAAGGACCCGGCCGACGGCTCCTCTCTGCGCGTCTCGATGCCGCGCAGCCAGTTCGACGCGCTTCGGCTCGATCTCGTGGACGGCGAGCGAGTGCACGTCTATGGGCGACCGGAGCTCTTCGAGGCACGTGGCGACTTCCGCTTCCGGGCGCTGTCGCTCGAGCGCTTCGGGCTCGGCGACCACCTCGCCGCGCTCGAGCGACTGAAGCGCAAGCTCGCCGCGGAAGGGCTCTTCGAGCGTCGTCGGCCGCTGCCGCGCTTCCCACGCCGGATCGGGCTCGTCACCGGCAACGACGCCGCCGCGAAGCGCGACGTCCTGACCGCGCTCACGACGCGCTTCCCGCCGGCGCGGGTCGTCGTGGCCGAGACGTACGTGCAAGGGCCGCGCGCGGCGCCTGCGATCGTCGAGGCGATCGGAGCCTTGTGCGAGATCGACGACGTCGACGTGATCGTCCTCGCGCGGGGCGGTGGGAGCTTCGAGGACCTCCTCCCGTTCAGCGACGAGCGCCTCGTGCGGGCGGTTGCCTCCTGTCGGGTCCCGATCGTCTCTGCGGTGGGCCACGAGCAGGACACGCCGCTCACCGACCTGGCCGCCGACGTGAGGGCGTCGACCCCGAGCGTGGCCGCCCGCCTCGTCGTGCCGGACGCGGGTGAGCTGCGCGAGCGCCTCGAGCAGACGCGGGACCGGCTTCGCCGGGCGCCGCTGCTCACGGTCGAGCGGAAGCGCGCGCGGCTCGACGGGGCCCACGGACGGCTGCGCGCCCTCTCCCCCAGCTCCACGCTCGAGCGCGGATACGCGATCGTCCGGCACGACGGGCGAATCGTCCGCGGATCCGACGAGGTCGAAGCCGGCAGCCGCGTGGACGTCGAGCTCGGCCAGGGCGGCTTCGGCGCAACTGTCGAGGAGACCAAGTGACCTTTGAGGAGGCCCAGAAGGAGCTGGATCGGATCGTCCAGCAGCTCGAGACCGGACAGGCCGACCTCGACGAGGCGATTACGCTCTGGGAGCGGGGCGAGGAGCTCTACCGGCTGTGCGCCGACAAGCTCGACTCCGCGCAGGGGAAGATCGAGGAGCTCGGGCGCCGGGTCGAGGCAGTTCGTCCAGCAGAACCTGCTTAGAATCTTGGCGATGGCCGATCAGGACACCACGCAGCTGCTCAAGGACGTCCCGCTCTTCTCCGGGCTGAGCGACAAGGAGCTCCAGCAGGTCGCGGGGTCGATGAAGCGGCGGCAGTTCTCGGCCGGGCAGGAGATTGCCCGCGAGGGCGAGAGCGGCGTCGGCTTCTTCGTGATCGAGGACGGCAACGCCAAGGTGACGGTGCACGGAGAGGAGAAACGCCGTCTGGGCCCGGGCGACTATTTCGGAGAGATCGCGCTCATCGCGCAGAGCGCGAGGACCGCGTCCGTCAGCGCCGAGAGCGACTTGACGGCGCACGGGATGACGTTCTGGGACTTCCGCCCGCTCGTCGAGGGCAACGCATCGATCGCGTGGAAGCTCCTCCAGGCCTTCGCGAAGACGTACGGCCCCGACGAGACCTAGCCGGCAAGTCGCCTTCCGAGCTCGACGAGATCCTCGCGCGCCCGCGCGGGATCGCCGCTGAGCTCGTAGACCTCCGCGCCGTCAGGCGGGTCGACGACGCGGCCGCCGAAGAGCGCGCAGCGCACACCCTGCTCCGCGCAGACGCGCATGACCTCGCCCGGCGCCTTGCCCATCCAGGTCGTTCCGTCCACGGTGCCCTCACCGGTCACGACGAGATCGGCGCCGTTGAGCCGACGAGGAAGCCCCATGAGGTCGAGCACGAGCCGCGCGCCCTCCACGAGCTCGGCGCCGAGTGCGGCCAGAGCCGCGCCCAGCCCGCCTGCCGCCCCGGCCCCAGGGAGGTCCCGAAACGGCGCCAGCGAGCGCCGCTCCAGGAGCCGCCGCTCCAGCTCTTCCGCCTGCTCGTCCGTCGCGCCCTTCTGGGCCGCGAAGACCCGAGCCGCGTCCAGCAACGGAGCACGCACGTCGCAGGCCGCCCGAACCGGCACGCGGAACCCGCCGAGCACCTCCATCAGCCCGGCGCCGCCGTCGACGGTCGCCGAGCCGCCGAGAAACACGACGATCTCGGCCGGATCCGAATCCTGCACCTCGGCGAGGAGCTCTCCGAGCCCTCGGCTCGACGATCGCAACGGATCTCGCTCGTCCTCCGCCACGAGGCCGAGACCGACCGCCTCTGCGGACTCGACGAGCGCAGTGCCGTCCTCGCCGAGCAGCCAGCGGGCCACGACGGGCCGGCCGAGCGGGTCGGAGACCTCCGCCTCTCGCCACCCGCCCCCCACCGCGGGAGCGAGCACGTCGAGTGTCCCCTCGCCACCGTCGGCGACCGGGAGCTCGATCGCACCGCCGAGCCCTTCCGCGATGGCCGATGCCGCCTCCCGGGCGGAGAGGACGCCCTTGAGGCTAGCCGGACATGCGAGCGCGTTCACGCGGCGTCGCGGGCCTGAGCTCCTGGACCACAGTCTCCTCCGATTCCTCCTCCGGCATGGTGCGGAGCGTCTCGAGCGAGAGCCCTTCTCGCATGAGGAAGATCAGACCGACGCCGACGCCGACCGACATCTCCAGCACCTGGAGCCCGAGGCCGAACGCGAGCCCCGTCGAGTAGGCGACGCCGTACGACACGAGGGGCAGGGCGACGACCGCCTGGAGCAGTCCGATGTTCCCTGGCCACAGCGGGAAGATCGTCGCGACGTTCATGAGCAAGAGGACGACGGCCGCGGCCGCGATGGGCGCGTCGATCCCGAAGGCCTCCATCATCGACCAGACCGCGAGCAGCTGGATCAGCCAGCCGGTCGTCTGGAGCACTGCGGCGAGCGCAGCGGCCTTCGGCTTGCGCAGGACGTGCAGGCCGCGCTGCGCCATTGCAAGCAGGCGGCGGATGGCCAGCGCGCCCTCGGGAAGCGGGCGCAGCTCTCGGCCGGCGACGAGGATGGCGACGAGGAAGAGCGCGATCCCGACGACGGCGACCAGCTCCAGGCTCGTGACCGCCCATTGCGGGATCCGCGTGGTCGCGAGCACGAACGCGGTCAGGAGCAGCGCGGGGACGAGATCGAAGAGGCGGTGGGCGAAGACGGTTCCGAGCAGGCGGCCGGTGACCCCCTTGCCTCTCGCCGTCCACCTGACGAGTACGCCGACGCGGGCGAGCTCGCCGATGCGGCCGGGAAGCACCGCGTTCGCCAGGAGGCCGACGGCGAACGCCGAGAACACACGCGCGAACGGAGGCTGCTGCGAGCTCGGCAGGGCCTGGCGAATGACCACGTTCCAGGAGACGGCGCGGACGAGCACGGACGCGAGGTTGAGAAGGAGCGCAACGCCGACCCAGCGCCAGGAGACAGCTTCGAATGCGTCGCCGACGAGGCTCCACTCGGGGCCACGCCACCAGAGCAGCAGCAGGACGGCGGCGATCCCCGGCAGGATCAGCCCGACGCGAACCAGATGGCGACGCGAGACGGTCACGCGGCGACGGGCACTCGTCCGAGCGCCTTCTCGTAGACGGTGGCGAGCCGGCGGCCGATCCCGTCCCAGGAATAGCGCTCCTCGGCGAGTCTGCGGGCGGCGAGCCCGGCCTCGCAGCGAGCCTGCTCGTCGGCGAGCAGCCGCGTGAGCGCGTCGGCCAGGGCGGCGGGCTCGCCGGGCGGGACACTGAGACCGGCCTCGCTCGTCATGACCTCCCGGTAGCCCTCGATGTCGGACGCGACCACCGGCGTCGCGCAGGCGAAGGCGCGCGTCAGCACCATCCCGAAGCTCTCGCCGCCGAGCGACGGCGCGGCCATCGCCTTGGCGCCGAGCAGCTCTTCCGTGAGCCGCTCCTGAGGCAGGAAACCGAGGATCTCGATCCCGTCGGACGGCGTGCGGAGCTTTGCCATCAGGAGTCGCACCGCCAGCGGGTCGGCGCCGATTACGCGCAGGGTCGCGCCGGTCCGGCGACGGATCTCCGGCCAGGCGCGCAGCAGGACGGAGAGCCCCTTGCGGGCCTCCTGCCGCCCGACGAAGAGGATCCGGTTCTCGCGGCCGGCAGGGTCGGCCTCGGGCGGGATCAGCACGCCGTTGGGGATCACCTCGTAGTCCGCCGGCGAGTAGCGGCTCGCCGAAGCCTTCGCCTGCTCGGAGACGGCGACACGCACGTCGATGCGGTCGAGCAGGAAGCCCCAGACATGCATCGATGCCCTCGCCCACACGAGGTCGCCGGACGCGTGGAAGGTCGCGACCACGGGGCACTTCGCCATCGCGAGCGACGCAATGCAGAGGGTCGGCGTCAGCGGCTCGTGGAGATGGAGGAGGTCGAACTGCTCCCGCTCGAGCGCCTGCTTGATCCGCCAGATCGAGCGGGGCCCGAGGACGATGTTCGGCAGCGAGCCGTTGGCAGGCACGATCGCCGAGCGGCCGACGGGGATGACGTCCGGCGGAGGCGGGCCGTCGCGTCCTTCGCGGGGGTGGAGCGCCCTCGTGAACTGCCCCGGCGGGTCGTTGCCCATGATCGTCCGCGTCTCGATCCCGAGCTTTCGCAGCGCCTCGGCCTGGAGCTCGGCATGCTCGACGACGGCCCCCCAAAAGGACCACGAGAAGGGGACGACGATCCCGACCTTCATCGGCGGGACCCTACCCAGGTGCAGCGGACTCCGGTCTAAGCGCTCTGGGAGACCACGTCGGCCTCGCGGCCGGGCCGAACAGAAACGAGCGGGAGGTCGACGACGAACGTCGAGCCCTCGCCTTCCCTCGACCTGACCGACACTCGTCCGTCCATGCGGCGGGCGAGCTCGCGGCAGATGTAGAGGCCGAGGCCTGTGCCACCCACGCCGCGAGTCAGGTTCGGATCGACGCGGTAGAACTTGCCGAAGATCCGCTGCTGCTCGCCATGCGCGATTCCGAGGCCCTCGTCGTGCACCTCGAAGCGAAGCCCGGCCTCCCGTGGCTGCACGCGAATCTCCACGCGCCCGCCCTCCGGCGAGTACTTGACTGCGTTGTCGACGAGGTTCAGGAGGATCTGGCGGAGCTTGTCCGCGTCACCGACGACCGGATCCAGCGGGCCGGGCGACAGGATCGCCAGCTCAACCGTCCCAGCGCCGTCAAGGGACGCGCGCATTTGCTCGACGACCTGGCCGACCAGCAGGTCCACGTCGATCTCCTCCTGAACCAGCCGCATGCGACCCGCGTCGAGCTGGTTCGCGAGCAGGATGTCGCCGACGATCCGCGTCAGCCGCTCGCACTCGTGCGCGATCACTTCCAGCAAGCGCTGCTCCGTGTTGTCGTCGAGCTCGACGTCGCTGCGGCGCAGCGTCTGCGCGCAGCCGTAGATCGCCGACAGCGGCGTGCGCAGCTCGTGGGACACGGTGGCGACGAACTCGCTCTTGAGCTCGTCCAGCGCACGCTCCTCGGTGAGGTTGCGGAACGCGTAGACGACGCCCCCGTCGAACTCCACGCCCGAGAGCGACAGCCACAGCTCCCGACCGGCGACGTCGAGCGGGATCGTCGCATCAGGCGCCGACGGGCCCGGCTCGGGCGAGACCGGCACGCCGCCGACGATCGCGTCCCAGCCGGGCAGCACCTCGGCAACGGGCCGGCCCAGCACACTCGCCGCAGCGAGCCCCGTGATCGCCTCGGCTGCAGGATTCCAGTACAGGATCGTCTGTTCGCCGTCGACCAGGACGACACCGTTGTCGACGTGCTGCAGGAGCCGCGCGTGCTGCTCCAGGAGCGCCTGCTGGTCCGCCACCTGGCGATCGAGCCGCCGCATCCGGATCGCCCGCTCCAGCGAGGCGACGAAGTACTCGCGGTCGATGGGCTTCTGGACGAAGTCGTACGCCCCGCCCCTCAGCGCCTGCACGGCCAGGTCGTGCTCACCGTGGCCGGTGATGAGCAGGATCGGCGTGCCCGGCCGGAGCTCCTTGGCCGCGGTCAGCAGCGCGAGCCCGTCCATCCCGGGCATCTTGACGTCGGTGACGACCGCGTCGTAGTCGACGTAGCGCATCCGCTCGAGCGCCTTCAGGCCGCTGTCCGCCGTGTCCACCTCGATCCCGGCCATCCGGAGCTGGAGCGCCTCGGGCAGAGCCTCGAGGAGCGCCTCGTCGTCGTCGACGAGCAGGATCTGCGCTTGTTCGCTCACAGCAGCGGCTCCACGGGCGGCCTCTCGCCCCCGCGCGGGAGCTCGATCGTGAACGTCGCACCCTCGCCCGGCGGGGAGACGACCGCGATCTCGCCGCCGTGCTCCTTGACGATGCTGTACGTGATCGAAAGCCCGAGCCCGGTTCCCGATCCGACCTCCTTCGTCGTGACGAACGGGTCGAAGACTCGCGTCTCGAGCTCGGCCGGGATCCCCGGGCCGGTGTCCGAGAAGGTGATGAAGACCGAGTCGCCGCGAAGGCGCGACGCGATCCGGATCTCCCGCACATCCGACACCTCCAGGGCGTCGCGGGCGTTCGTCAGCAGGTTGATGAACACCTGCTCGAGCTGAATCGGGTTGGAGAGCACGGACACGTCCTCGTCACACAGGTCGAAGACGACGTCGATGCCTCGCTGCTTCAGCTGCTCCTGCACGAGCGAAAGCGCGCGCTCGATGATCTCGTGGACGTCGGCCGGCTCGAACGTCATCGGCGCGGCTCGTCCGAAGGTGCGGAGGTGGGAGATGATCTCCGTCGCCTTTCGCACCTGCGCCATCGCCTTCTCGAGGTCGGCGACGAGCACGTCGCCGTCGACCTCTCCTGCCTGCGTGCGGTCGATGGCGTTGCCGACGAAGAGCCCGATGTTGTTCAGCGGGTTGTTGAGCTCGTGGGCCACGCCGGTGGTCAGCTCGCCGAGCGTCGCCAGCTTGCCCGCCTGCACGAGCTGCTCCTGCTTGTCCCTCAGCTCCTGCTCGCGCCGCTCGATCTCCTGCGTGGTCTCACGCAGGTCGCCCATGATGTGGATCATCGCCTTGCGGCTGTCCGCGAGCTTGAGATTGGTCTCGTTCGCGTCCTTGAGGATGTGCAGCATCGCCTTCCGCTGATCCCCGAGCCGGCGGTTCGAGTCGTTGAGGTCGCCCATGATGTGGATCAGGGCGCGCCGACGCTCCTCCGCCTGCTGAACGCGCGTGCGGAGCTGCTCGACCTCGCGTCGGAGATCCTGGGTCTCGCCTGCCGCAGCGCCGCCGTTCGCGTCTGCCGGCTGAGCTTCCGGCCGGACGCCCATCAGCCGCCCGTGGGCTCGCCTCTGAGCGCCGTGAGTTCCTCCCTCAAGCCGTCGAGCTCCTTCTCCAGCGCGATCATCTTCAGCTCGCGGCCGACGACGACCTCCTCGAACTTCTCGAGGTCGAGGATCTTCTCCTGAAGCTCGGTCTTCGACTGTTCCAGGTCTCGCACGACCTGCTCGTACTCGCGCATGTCGCGGAGCACGCCGATCGCGCCGATCACTCTGCCGTCCGGGTCGCGGAGCGCCGACGCGTTGAGCGTCGTCGGGATCAGCTCGCCGGAGATGCTGCGCGGGTTGAGCCGGGCGTTTCGGGTCACGCCGCGCTCGACGACCTCTCGGAGTGCGGCGGTGAACTCCCGCGTCTCCTCGGGGCTGATGAAGCGCGAGACCGACTGCTCGAGCACCTCGTCCCGGCGGAAGCCGAGCAGCTCGGACACCGCGTCGTTCGCCTCGAGGATCTTCCCCTCGAGGTCGGAGACGAACACCGGGTCGGGCGCGTTCTTGATCAGGCTCTCCGCGTACGCGCGCGCCTTGTCCAGCTCGCGCATGTCTCGGAGGACGCCGATCGCGCCGATCACGTTGCCCTCCGGGTCGCGAAGCGCAGACGCGTTGAGCGAGGTCGGGATCACCTCGCCCGTCACCGACCGCGGGTTGAGCGCGGCGTTGCGGGTCACCCCGTGCTCGACGACCTCCTTCAGCGCCGCCGTGAACTCCCGCGTCTCCTCCTCGCTGATGAAGCGCGACAGCGACTGCTCGACGACCTCGTCCCGCCGGAACCCGAGCAGCTCGGAGACCGCGTCGTTCACCTGCAGGATCTTTCCTTCGAGGTCGGCGACGAACACGGGGTCGGGCGCGTTCTCGATCAGGCTCTGCGCGTAGGCACGCGCCTTGTCCAGCTCGCGCATGTCGCGGAGGACGCCGATCGCGCCGATCACGTTCCCTTCCTCGTCGCGGAGCGCCGATGCGTTCAGCGAGGTCGGGATCACCTCGCCGGTGGCGCTGCGCGGGTTGAGGACGGCGTTTCGCGTCACGCCGCGCTCGACGACCTCCTTCAGCGCCGCCGTGAACTCCCGCGTCTCCTCCTCGCTGATGAAGCGCGACAGCGACTGCTCGAGCACCTCGTCCCGGCGGAAGCCGAGCAGCTCGGAGACCGCGTCGTTCGCCTGGAGGATCTTCCCTTCCAGGTCGGAGACGAACACCGGGTCGGGTGCGTTCGCGATGATGATGTCTGCTGCGAGAGCGCCTGCCGCGGGCGCACCGTTGGCGGTCGCAGTCGCAGAGCGATCGAGAGCGTTCTTGGCCACATTGTCCTCCGTAAAGAGACGTCCCTGGGCGTTGCGACTTGCGCTTTACATTCTGAGCGGTCGAAACCCTCTCCGCAAATTATGTGAGCAATTCCAGGCGTTCCTCGAGCTCGCGGACGCGAGCCTGCGCCTTGGCGAGCTGCTCCTCGAGCCGCTTCCGCTTGGCGGCGTTCGGGTCCCGTTTGGGCTTCGGTGGCGGCTTCGGCTTGGGCTTGCGCGGCGGCTTCGCTGCCCGTCGGGACTTCGGACGGCCCCCGGCCGGAACCGCAGCAAGCAGCGGCCCGAACCCCGCCTGCTCGACGTCCTCGGCGAGCGTCCCGGCCGTCAGCGTCTTCGAGGCCTCCTTGTCGATCGAAGCCGCCCGGAGCGTCTGCGCGACCCGGGTCACGGTCGTGGCCGCCGCGGCACCGCGCTCCTCGAGCGCCGCCCGGGCCTCGTCGGTCAGCTGCTCGACGAGTTGCCGATGCGCCGCGGTCGCCTCGCGGAGCGCGCCCGCATCCCGCCCGCTGACGACGCCGCGCTGCGCCTTTCGGAGCTCGTTCCCCGCCTTGACGAGCGCCTTCGCCTCCTGCGGTCGTCGGCGGACGGCCTGGTTCACCGCCCAGGCGGAGACCGAAGGCTTCCGCAGCGACTTGACCTCGTCCGCCGCCTCCTTCTTGCCGGCCGTTGCGCAGTTCTTTCGCGAGCTCGTCGCGCGCTTTCGTGAACTCCTCGACCGGCAGCCCGTAGAGATCGTCCTTCCGCACGGGCATAGCTTGACTGAGCAGGGCGCTAGGCTCGCGCGATGGCGACTGCAAACGGCCTGGCGGAGCTCCACACGCACCTCGGCGGGTCCGTGGCGACCGAGATCATGTGGACGCTGGCACACGAGCAGGGCATCGCGCTCCCGGTCAAGGACTACTGGGAGTTCGACGGGCTCGTCACCGTGTCCGACCCGCGCGGCGTCCCCGACCTGACAGCGCTCGACCAGATCTACAAGTGGACGGAGCTGATCCAGTCGAGCCCGCTCGCCGTCGAGCGCTCCGTCCACGCGGCGATCGGGGGCGCCTACCGCTCCCAGGGGATCACGACGCTCGAGCTCCGCTTCAACCCGATGAAGCGGAACCGGGGCGGCGAGCGCGACCTCGACCACATCATCATGGCCGCCGTCCGAGGGCTCGACCGCGCGAGCCTCGAGTACCCGCAGGTTCGCTCCGGCCTGATCCTGATGATGGACCGCACGTTCACCGAGCGGCAGAACTCGATCATCGTCGAGAAGGCGATCCGCTACGCGCCTCGCGGAGTCGTCGGGATCGACATCGCGGGGCCTCGGCCCGACGGCGCAGGCCCCTACCCGTACCGCGACCTGCTCCCGCTGATCGAGCACGCGAAGGACGCCGGCCTCGGAGTGACGATCCACGTGGGCGAGGAGGGCGGCGACTTCGGGATCGCGGAGGTCCGCGAGGTGGTCTCGACGCTCCGGCCCGACCGGATCGGCCACGGCATCCTCGCGGCGCAGGATCCCAAGCTGATGGACCAGCTTCGCGAGGCAGAGATCGTGCTCGAGATCTGCCCGACGTCGAACCTGCTCACGAAGGCGCTCGAGGGCGAGGACGCCGTCCGCGACACCTTCCGGGCCTTCACCGAGCACGAGGTGCCGTTCACCATCGCCACCGACGGCCCGGAGATGATGCGGACGCACCTTCGGGACGAGTTCGAGCTCCTGCTGAAGATCGGCGCGCTGGACGAGGACCGCCTCGCGGAGGCGAACCGCCGCGGCCACGACGCGACCTTCATCGCCGCTGCCTGAACGGATGAGAACACCCGACCCCGCTGATAGCTTCGGCGCGCCGTGAGGCCGTTGGAAGGGGTTACCGTCGTCGACCTGAGCCGCCAGCTGCCGGGGCCGTTCGCCAGCCGTGAGCTGCTCGAGCTGGGGGCACGCGTGATCCGATTGCTGCCGCCGGAGGGAGATCCGATGGCGCAACTTGCGCCGGCCTGGCACGAGGCGATGAACGCCGGCAAGGAGACCGTGCTCATCGACCTGAAGGCGAAGTCGGAAGAGGGGCGAGCCCTCTGCGCCGAGGCCGACGTCGTCATCGAGAGCTTCCGGCCGGGCGTCGTCGAGCGTCTCGGCGTCGGGCCCGCGGACCTTCCGGCGTCGGTCGTCTACTGCTCGCTCACCGGCTTCGGCCGCGGCGGCCGCCACGAGGCCCGCGCCGGCCACGACCTCAACTACCTGGGCTGGGCCGGGGTCCTGGCCGACACGGCCCCCGCGATGCCACCGACCCAGATCGCCGATCTGGCCGCGGGCGCGCTGACCGCGGTCACGAGAATCCTCGCCGGCCTCCTCGAGCGGGAGCGGACAGGCCGCGGCGCCCACCTCGTCGTCTCGATGGCGCACGGCTCTCACAGGCTCGTCTCGCACCGCCTCGGCGGCGAGCCGATCCCCCGGCTCCTGACCGGCGGGCTTGCCTGCTACCGCATCTATGCGACGGCCGACGGGCGCCACCTCACCGTCGCAGCGCTGGAGCACCACTTCTTCGCGCGCCTGTGCGAGCTCCTGGAGCTCTCCGAGCTGGTCGACCGCCACTTCGACCCGGACGCGCAGGAGGAGATCGGAGACGCGCTCGCGGAGCGGATCGCGTCGAAGCCGCTGGCGTCGTGGCTGGAGCTCTTCGACGGCGAGGACGTCTCAGTCGGGCCGGTCGCGACCCTCGAGGAAGCTGCCGTGGAGCTCGCGTGACGACCCGCGTCGCCTTGCTCTCCCTCTCGGTTGCCGCCGCGGGAGCCGCGGCGCTCGCGCTGTCTCTCGCCAGCCCGGCAACGGTTCGCTCCCCGGTCCCGTGGGCGACGCTCGCATTCTCCAAGTCGGAGATCGCGGGCGGGGGCGTCTATGTCGCCGGACGGGGCCGAGCGAGGCTCGTCCTGCCGGCAGCGTCGGATCCCGCGTGGTCGCCGAACGGGCGCCGGCTCGCCTACCTGGCTCCCGGGGCGGGAGGCGCGGCCGATGTCTTCGTCGCCGACGCGGACGGGACGAACCGCGGCCGCCTGACCGCAACCGAGCTCGAGGAGAGCTCCCCGACCTGGGCGCCGGACGGACGGCGGCTCGCGGTCGAGCGGAACGGCTCGATCGTCCTGCTGCGCGCCGACGGCGTCGAAGGGAGGACGCTGGCGCGCGGTGCCGAGCCGGCCTGGTCGCCGGGCGGACAGCGGATCGCGTTCTCGGCCGGCGGCGACCTCTTCGTCGTGCGGACCCGGGGCGGGCGGCCGCAGCAGTTGACGAGCTCGCCCGCAACCGAGTCGAGCCCTTCGTGGGCGCCGGACGGACGACGGCTCGCGTACGTCACGGACGAGACCGGCGTAGCCGACATCCGGATCCTCGACCTTCGCGGTCGCGCAGTCGTGCAGGTCACGGCAGACCCCGCGGTCGACTCCGCGCCCGCGTTCTCGGCGAACGGCGCGCGCGTGCTCTTCGTCAGCGACCGCACAGGCGTGGAGCAGATCGTCGGCGCGCCGGCCGGGGGCGGAGTCGTGGCCCTCGTCTCCGCGATCCAGCTTCCGGCCCATCCGAGCGCCCGTCCGGTCGAGCGCCCGCTCGAGCTGCTGCCCGACTTCGACCAGCAGCCTCCGCGGGATCTCGAGGTGCGGCAGTCGGGCGGTCGCTTCCGGCTGTGGTTCACGTCGGCCGCGGACAATGTCGGGCTCGGCCCGTTCATCGTCAACGGCCGCCGCAGAGGCGCCGGGGCGATGAACGCGTACCAGCGCGTCCGCCTTGCCAACGGATCGCTTCGGACGTATCCCGAAGTCGGCGTCTGGCGCTACAACTCGAGCTCGGATCACTCGCACTGGCACCTCTTCGCGTTCCAGCGCTACGAGCTGCTTCGCGGAGACGGTTCCGTCGTCGTCCGCGACCGCAAGAGCGGCTTCTGCATCGGCGACCGCTACGGCGTCGCACCCGGCCGGGTCGCGAACCGCACCTTCCGGCCGGTCTTCCGGGGCTTCTGCAATCTCTACCAGCCGGGAGCGAGGGACGTGGACGCCGGAACCTCGGTCGGCTTCTCCGACCGCTACCACTCCGGGCTCGACGGCCAGAACGTCGACCTCACGAACGTCCCGGCCGGCCGGTACGTGCTCGTGAACCGTGCGAACCCGAGCGCCGATCTCCACGAGCTGCGGTACGAGAACAACGCGGCGTCCGTGGCGATCCAGGTCGCCTGGCCGCGAGGCCGGCGGAACGCGCCGGCCGTCAGGGTCCTCGCGACCTGCGCCGACTCAGATCGCTGCTAGCCCCAGCGCGGCCGGGAGCGCGAACAGGTCGGGGAGCCGGTCGGCGGCGTCCGGAAAGGCGTCCTCGCGGTCGACGAGGAACGCCCGCATGCCGAGGCCACGGGCGCCCTCGAGGTCGTCCTCCGGCGAGTCGCCGACCATCGCGGCCCCCTCCGCGGGGACGCCGAGCGTGTCGAGCACCGCCTGGAAGATCGTCGGGTGCGGCTTCACCTTTCCGTGCACCCGCGACGAGAGCGCCGCGTCCACCCGGATGCTGTGGTGCGCGAGAAACTCGTCGACGTCACGTCCGGTGTTCGAGACCAGGCCGAGCTTGAGCCCGTGCTCGCGCAGGTGGTCGAGCACCGGCAGCGCGTCGTCGAACAGGTCGAAGTTGTGCGCCTGCTCCCAGGCCTTGGTCATCTCGACCGCGGCCTCGTAGGCGCGATCCGTGTCCCCGCCCATGCCGCGGATGATCCGTTCGGTGAAGGCGACCCAGATCTCCTCGTCGTGCCGGAAGTCGGGGTGCTTGTGGAGCCCCTCGACGGCCTTGATGCGGGCATCCCGGTAGAGGGCCGGATCGAGCTCCAGCCCGAAGCGCCGGCCCAGCCGCTGGTAGCCCTCCGGACCGAGGTCGGGCCCGGGCTTGGCCAGCGTGAAGTCGAGGTCGAAGAGAACCGCCTGGATGTTCATGCCGTTACGGCGTAGGAGTTGGCCACCGGTAGGCGTCTGCCTGCCTGCTGGCCAGCGAGGGAAGCTTCGCGCGGACGTCGTCCAGGCGCCGCCGGTCGAGCTCGGCGGAGATCACGGTCTCGTCGTCCGGCGCGCACGCGACGACGGTTCCCCACGGATCGGCGATCAGGGAGCGGCCGAAGCTGAGGCGGCCCGGCAGCGTCTCGCCGATCTGCGCCGCAGCCGCGACGTAGTACTGGTTCTCGACGGCGCGCGCGCGGAGCAGCAGCTCCCAGTGATCCTTGCCGGTGTAGAGCGTGAAGTGGGCCGGAACGGTGACGAGATGCGCGCCCTGGAGCGCGAGGATCCGGTACAGCTCGGGAAAGCGGACGTCGTAACAGACGGTCAGCCCCGTGGGCCAGCCCTCTACGTCGAGGACGACCGGTTCGTCGCCCGGCTCCTCCGCGTCCGACTCCCGGTACACGTGGCCGCCGACCTCGACGTCGAACAGGTGGATCTTCCGGTAGACCCCTGCGATCGACCCGTCCGAGTCGAAGACGATGCTCGTGTTGGAGAGCTTCTCGCGGCCCTCCCGGCGCTCCGTGATCGAGCCGCCGACGAGCGTGATCCCGTGGCCGCTCGCCCACGACGCCATCGCCTGAACAGACTCGCCGTCCTCGAGCGTCTCCGCGGCGCCGTGAAGCACCTCCGGGTCTCCGATCGCATTCCACTTCTCCGGCAGGACGACCACGTCGGCGCCCGTGGCCGCCGCGCGGGCGACGAGCTGCTCCGCCTTCTCGATGTTCGCCGCCTTGTCGTCCCGGCTCGTGAGCTGGACGCAGGCGACCCGAAGCGTGTCCGACATGCGCTGGCAGGATAGCCCCGCCTTTGGAAGCTGCCGCGGAGAGAGGCGGACGCGCACGCGCCCTCCACGCCCTGCGCAGCAGGGACTTTCGGCTGCTCTGGACCGGGCAGACGATCTCGCTCGTCGGCGACGGAGCCTTCCTCGTCGCGCTCGGCTGGAAGAGCTTCGAGCTGACCGGATCGAAGAGCACCCTCGCGCTCGTCCTCCTGGGCCACAGCGCGGCGATGCTCACGACCCTCCTGATCGGCGGTGCGCTCGCCGACCGCTACCCGCGCCGCATGCTGATGATCATCTCCGACCTCGCGCGCTGCGCGTGCATGGTCGCGCTCTTCGCCGTGGACGTGAGCGGCAACCTCGAGCTCTGGAGCCTGATCGCACTCGCCGTCCTCTACGGCGCTGGCGACGGGTTCTTCTACCCGGCGTACGGCGGGATCGTCCCGCTCGTCGTCGACGAGCATCATCTGGCGTCGGCGAACGCGCTCACGGGCCTCTCGCGCCAGGCCGCGTTCGTCGTCGGGCCGGCCGTGGCGGGTGTGCTCTACGCCGTCGCCGGGGCGTCGGCGGTGTTTGCGCTGAACGCCGTGAGCTTCGTCGTCGCCGCCGGGCTCATGGCCATGGCGCGCCCGCGCGGCTTCGAGCGCGACGAGCCGCAGGGGACCCTGAAGGAGATCGCCGACGGCCTCCGCTACGTCCTCGGCGTGCCATGGCTCTGGATCACGATCTTCCTCGCCTCCTTCATCCTCATGGTCGCCATGGCGCCGTACACGGCGCTGCTGCCTGCGTTCGTGGAGGAGCAGTTCGGCCGCGGCGTGGGCTCGTACGGGACGCTCTTCACGCTCCAGTCCCTCGGCATGGCGGTCGGGAGCCTGACGTTCGGCCAGATGAACCCCACCCGGCGGCGGGTGATCATCATGTATCTGCTCTTCGCGGCCAACGACATCTGCGTGATCGCCATGACGCTCACTCACAACTTCGGCCTCGCCTGTCTGTTCGTCGCCCTTCGAGGCGTCTGCATCGGCTTCGGGATCGGTGTCTGGAGCACGCTCCTGATGCAGCAGGTTCCGTCCTCGAAGCTCGCACGCGTGACGAGCCTCGACTTCTTCGGATCCTTCGCGCTGATCCCGGTGGGCTATGCACTGACGGCTGCCGTCGCAGACTCGTTCCCGCCGGCGACCCTGCTGATGGTGGGCTTCGGTCTCTCGACGATCCTCTGGATCGTGCCGCTGGCCTCGAGACGGGTACGGGCCGCGGCGTGAGAGGCCCCGAGGAGATCCTCCGCGATGCACGGACGATCGCGGTCGTCGGCGCTTCGCCGAACCCCGCGAAGCCGAGCCACGGCGTCATGCGCTACCTGCTGGCCCAGGGCTACGACGTGATCCCCGTGCGGCCGCTCGACTTCGACGCCGTCCTCGGCGTGCCGTGTGTCGCGACCCTGGCCGAGGTCGACCGGCCGATCGACCTCGTGGACGTCTTCCGCCGCCCCGAGCACACGCCGGATCACGCGCGCGAAGCGGTCGACGCCGGCGCGAAGGCGCTCTGGCTCCAGCTGGGCATCCGGTCCGAGGAGGCGCGCCGCATCGCCACGGACGGCGGCCTCGACTACGTCGAGGACCTCTGCACCGCCGTCGTCCATCGGAAGCTCGGCTAACCTGTGCGCTCTCGGGGTGTGGCGCAGCCTGGTAGCGCGCTCCGTTCGGGTCGGAGAGGTCCCGAGTTCAAATCTCGGCACCCCGATTAGATTCCCCTCATGGCTCGGCGCGACGACATCCTCAACTTCGCGCGCGAGCTGCTCGACCTCGACAACTTCAAGGACTACGGCCCCATGGGCCTCCAGGTGGTCGGAGCGGACGACGTGACGACGATCGCGGCGTCAGTCTCGTCCTCCCTCGAAGCCTTCAGGCGGACGAAGGAGATCGGCGCGCAACTGCTCGTCGTTCACCACGGCCAGTACTGGGACGGTGATTCGCGGATCGTCGACCTCGCGATGAGGCGCAGGCTCCAGACGCTTTTCGAGGGCGACATCACGCTTGCCGCCTATCACCTCGCGCTCGACGCGCACCCGGAGATCGGGAACAACATCATCCTCGCCCGCGAGCTCGGGATCGCGGAGCCGGAGCGCTTCCTCGAGTGGGGGTTTGGCGGGCCCCTGGCCGAGCCCGCCTCGCTGGAGGAGCTTGCACGCCGCCTCGAGGGAGCGACCGGTCGCGCTCCTCAGGTCTTCGACGGCGGCCCGGAGCGCATCGAGCGGGTGGCGGTGATCACCGGCGGGGCCGCGCGGCTCGTGCGCGACGCAGCGACCGCGGGCTACGACGCGTTCGTCACGGGCGAGCCGGCGGAGCCGACGCTGCACCTCGCGCGCGAGCTCGAGATCCACTTCCTCGCCGGCGGCCACTACGCGACGGAGACCTTCGGGATCAAGGCGCTCGCGGAGAAGCTCGCGGCCCAGTTCTCCCTCGAATGGGAGTTCGTCGACGTCCCGGTCCCGGTGTAAGCTGTGAACGTGTCGACCAGGAGGCTGAGCGAGTGATGAGCCGCCCAGCCGACACGCGAGCTTTCGAGCCCGTTACGCCTTGCGGCGACGGGCTTTTTTCGTGCTCTCAATCAACTGAGGAGGCCCCGACATGCCGAACCACCTGACGCCTGAGGAACTGTCCAAGGAGATGGGGCTCGAGCGTGAGCAGATCATCCGTCTCTGCGTGCAGGAAGGCGTCCCGATCTACCAGGGGAAGATCGACAAGACACTCTTCGCGGCCCAGTTGCAGGCAGTCGGCTCGGCACCGACCGTCCAGCACCACTAGAAGAGACTCGGCTACTTGCGGCGGCCGCCGGCGGCAGCGGCTTTCTTGCGCGTGCCGCCCGAGCTCTTCGCCTTCGACTTCGCCGCCGGCGCCTTCTTCTGCTTCTGCGCCTCGTCGACGCTCTGGCGAAGCGCCTCCATCAGGTCGATGACGGGAGTCTCCTCCTCCACCGGCTCCGGCCGCTTGATCTCCTGGCCGTCGAGCTTCGCCTGCAGCATCTCGTGGAGGCTGCTCCGGTAGTCGCTTTCGAGACCCGAAGGATCGAAGTCCCCGGCGAGGCTGTCGATCACCTGCCGCGCAAGCTCGAGCTCGGCGTCCTTGACCTCCGTGTCGCCGACGGCCTCTTCGACCTCGGCCTGTGAGCGCACGTCCTCGGCCACGAACAACGTCTCCAGCGCGAGCGCGTCGCCGCGCGGGCGGATCAGAGAGAAATGCTCCTGTCCGCGCAGGATGAAGCGGCCGACGGCGCCCATGTCGCTCTCCTGGAGCGCACGGAGCAACAGGACGTAGGGGCGGCGCTGCGCCGGCGTCGACGACGGCGCCAGGTAGTACGTCCGGTCGAAGAAGACGGGGTCGATCTGGTCGAGCGGCACGAAGCTCGTGATCTCGATCGCGCGTGAGTCGTCGTACTGCGCGATCGCCTCGAGGTCGGCGTCCTCGACGAAGACGAACTCGCCCTTCGAGACCTCCCAGCCCTTCACCAGCTCGTCGGCGCTGACCTCACGGTCGTGCACCGGGCACCAGCGCTTCTGCTTGATCGGCGTCCCGCACTCCCGGTGGAGCGTGCGGAAGCTGATGTCGGACTGCCGCGCAGCGGGCTTGGTCGCCAGGGCCAATCCGACAGGGATATTGACCAGGCCAAAGTTGATCGAGCCGTTCCAGATCGTGCGCATCGACGTCTCCAGAGTGTAGAGGGACCACGGTTTTTCTCTCCCCACACGCCCTTTCCTCCACAACTACGATCCGCATGTGGCAATCGTGGAGCGGGCGGCGGGGACGAAGACGATTGCGGAGCTGTGGAAGCGCGCCGCTACCCGCGAAGGAACGGCCTATCTCGTCGAGGGTGACGACGGGTGGCGCGAGGTCAGCTGGGAGGAGGCGAGGCGCGCCGTCGACGAGATCGCGAACGGTCTGCTCTCGCTCGGTATCGGGAAGGGCGACGCGGCCGGCATCCTGGGCCGGACGAACCTCGAGTGGGTGCTCTTCGACTACGCGCTCGGCTCGATCGGCGCGATCGGCGCCGGGATCTACCCCTCACTGCCCGCGAGGGACTGCTCGTACATCCTCGACCACTCCGACGCGGTTGCCGTCCTGGTCGAGAACGACGAACAGCGCAGCAAGATCGACGCCGAGCGCGCGAACCTGCCGAAGCTGCGCCACATCTTCTCGTTCGACGACCTCGACGACCTCCGCGCGAAGGGACGGGAGTTCGCGGCGGAGAGCCCGGATGCGCTCGAACGGGCGCGCTCCGAAGTCGGCGAGGACGACCTCTTCACCTACATCTACACATCGGGCACGACCGGGCCGCCCAAGGCCTGCATGATCTCGCACTGCAACTACTACTCGATGGTCGGCGCAGTGGACGACGTCCCGTCGTTCATCGGCACCGATGACCTGATCCTCCTGTACCTCCCGCTGGCCCACAACTTCGGGCGCTGCCTGCACCTGCTCGCGGGCTACGTCGGCTGCTCGATCGCGTTCTGCCCCGATCCGGTCCGCGTCGGAGAGGTTGCCGTCGAGGTCAAGCCGACCGTCCTTCCGAGCGTCCCGCGCGTGTTCGAGAAGGTGCATACCGCAGTCCTTGCGAGCTTCGACGAAGCGACCGGAGTCAAGCGAAAGCTGATCGACTGGGCGCTGCGGGTCGGAGAGCGCGTGAGCGCGAAGGAACAGGCGGGCGAGTCGATTCCCGCCGGCCTCAGGCTGCAGCACCGGATCGCCGACAGGCTCGTCTACTCGAAGGTCAAGGCGAAGCTCGGCGGCCGGCTGCGACTGCCGATCTCGGGCGGCGCGCCGCTCGCAAAGGAGATCGCCGAGTTCTTCCACACGATCGACATCCTGATCTGCGAGGGCTACGGGCAGACCGAGTGCACCACCGCCTCCAACGTGAACATGCCGGGGCTGTTCCGGTTCGGGACCGTCGGGCCTGCCATCCCGGGGATCGAGGTCAAGACGGCCGAGGACGGAGAGGTGCTCATCCGGGGCCCCAACGTCTTCGGCGGCTACTACAAGGACGAGGCGGCCACGCGCGAAGTTCTCGACGAGGACGGCTGGCTGCGCACCGGCGACGTCGGATCGATCGAGGACGGCTTCCTGGCGATCACCGACCGCAAGAAGGACATCATCGTGACCGCCGGCGGCAAGAACGTGTCGCCGCAGAACATCGAGAACGAGCTCAAGGCGTCCAAGTACGTCTCGCAGGCGCTCGTGATCGGGGACCGCCGCCCGTACCTGACCGCGCTGATCACGCTGGACGAGGCGGCGAAGGGCCTCAGCGACCCGCAGGGGCTGATCCAGGAGGTCGTGGACGACGTCAATGACGGCAAGGCGTCCTTCGAGCAGGTGAAGCGATTCGCGGTCCTGGATCGCGACTTCACGCCCGAGCACGACGAGATCACGCCGACCCTGAAGGTCAAGCGCAAGATCGTCGGAGAGCACTTCGCCTCGGAGATCGAGGCGCTGTACGCACAGCCCCGTTAGTGGCCGTGGTATGCGTGCACGACCGCGTGGCCCTTGCCGCGGGCGATGAGGTACCGGTTGACCGGGTACGCACACACGCCGGCGATCAGCAGCGCAAGGGCCAGCGAGGCCCAGAACAGGAATGAGTCCAGCCCCGCCTCCATGGCGCCGGGGACGATGAGCAGGATCACGTTGTCGACCAGCTCCATCACGGCGATCGAGAGCGTGTCGGAGGCGAGCGCCAGCGGCACCGCTGCGGCGAACGCGAGGCCGGCGCGGAGCAGCGGCAGCATCGTCAGCGAGTAACCGAAGAGGAAGGCGAGCGCGATCGCCAGCACGATCGTCTCGAGATTCCCCCAGCCGAGCGCGGTGCCGATGATCACGCCGAGCACCTCACCGATGGCGCAGCCGGTCAGACAATGGGCGGTCGCCGAGAGGGCGACGCGGTTGAGCGAGCCGCCATGGTCATGCGCGTGCTGATCGTGCGCATGGTCGTGATGCGCGTGGTCGTGCACGGAGGCGGAGGGTAGCCCTAGAGGCGGCGAGCGCCGACGTAGGTCGACGAGTACCAGCCGCTCATGCTGGAGATCTTCACCACGTCGCCGGTGTGCGGCGAGTGGATGAACGAGCCGCCGCCGACGTAGATGCCGGCATGGCCGAGCCCGTTGAAGAACACGAGGTCGCCCGGCTGCAGCTGGCTGCGATCGACCGGCGTCCCGTAGCCGTACTGGGCCGCGGCATTGTGGGGCAGCGAGACCCCGACCTGCGAGTAGACGTACATGATGAACCCGGAGCAGTCGAACCCGGACGGGCTCGACCCGCCGTACACGTAGGGAATGCCGAGGTACTGCATGGCGATCCCGACCACGCCGCCGTACTTCGCGGCAGGCGCCGGGGGCAGGGCGGTCAGCGGTGAGCTCGAGGGCTCGGAGGTCGCCAGATCGGGAATCAGAGGCTGCGGTGCGGCCAGACGGGCCCGCGCCTGCGCGGCGAGCTGGGCCTGACGCCGCTGCTCGGCCGCGCGGATCGCCGCGATCTCGGATTTGATCGACGAGAGCATCTGCTGCCGCTCCGCGAGCTTGCCCTCGATCGAGGCCTTGTGGGCGGCGCGCTCGGCGACGAGCTCCGCCTGCCGGTCACGAGCGTGGCGCAGTCGAGCTCGCGCCCGGCGCATGTCGCTGCGGAACGTGGTGACGTCGGTGAGGACGTCTGAGTCCTGCTCCGAGACCCGGGTGACCGTCTCGAGCCCCTCGAGGAGATCTTCCAGGCTGCGGGAACCGACGAGCACGTCCAGCGTCGAGTCGTTCTGGTCGGTCGTGTAGATCGCGACCATGCGGGCTGCGAGGACCTTCTCGGCGGTGCCGAGGTTCTCGGCGGCGATCCTGAGGTTCACGCGATTCTCTTTCAGGTCGCCCCTGATCGCATCGAGACGCTCGTTCGCCAGGTTGTAGGCGTCCACGGCGTGCTCGAGGGAGCCGTCCAGGGCCTGGATCTGGGCAAGTACCGACTCCGCCTGGGCCTGCTTCGACGACACGGAGGCAGGCTCAGCGGTCGCGCCGCCGGCCACGGCAAGAGCGGCGAGGAGCGAAGCGGCTAAGACTGCTGGCTGAGACCTACGCATTCATTTGGCCGCCCCGAGACCGGTCTGTCCACGCCCGAACACGTCCGAACAGGGGCCTTGGAACGGCACAAGCTCGGCACCCTAACAACGGTTCCGGACAGCCGCAAACGGGTAAGGAAAGACCTGTGGTAGGGTCGCCGCTCGTGCGCGGGCCAGGGAGGGGGTTGCGAACGCTCGGCGCCGTCGTGCTCGTGCTCTGCGGAGTCGCCGTCGGCGCGTCTCTCGCCGCCGGAGGCGGGGCGCAGACACCCGAGGACCTCGAGGCACAAGCGGATGCGCTTCGCGACCGCAACGAGTCGCTCGAGGCAGGTTCGCAGGACGCGCTTGCGAGCCTCACGACCATCGAGAGCCGCCTCGCCCAGGCAAGGGCCGAGCTGGCGTCCTTCCGGGCGCGCTCGGCGGCGGTGGGCTCCCAGAGGCGGGCGGTCGGCGAGCAGCTGGCGATCACCCGCAGCGCTCTCCGGCTGACGCGCACCGCCCTCGCTGCACGCCTTCAGAACCTCTACGAGGAGGGGAGTCCCGACGTCCTGGGCCTCCTGCTCGGCGCCGGCTCGCTCGACGAGGCCCTGAGCGCGGTCGAGACACTCGATCTCGCCGCGCGGCAGGACGAGGAGCTCGTGCAGCGTGCACGCGCCGCTGCGACGCGCCTGGTGCGGCTGAGCAGGTCGCTCGCCGCGAAGCAGCGGGAGCTCGACCAGCTTGCCGCGGTCAAGGCCGCCGCCACGGCCTCGCTCGTGAGCGCCCGGGCCGAGCGGCTTCGGGCGATCGCCGCTCTCCGCGCAACGAGGTCGGCCAACCTCGGGAGGATCGCGCAGCTCGGCGAGAGGGCCCGCACGCTCGCCTCGGCGCGGGCCGCACCGGGGACTCCGGTGGTCACTCCGGGCGCGCCCAGCCTTCCCGCCGGACCGGCCTCGGCCGGCGTTCGCTCCCTGACCGTCGTCTCGACGGGCTATGCCCTCCCCGGAAGGACCGCCAGTGGGCAGGCCGTGGGCTGGGGCGTGGTGGCCGTCGACCCGTCGGTGATCCCGATGGGCTCGAGGATCGCGATTCCCGGCTACGGAATGGGTGTCGCCGCCGACACGGGCGGCGCGATCGTGGGCGCCAGGATCGACCTCTGGTTCCCGTCAGTGGCTCAGGCGCACGAGTGGGGAACCCGCGCGGTCACGGTCACCGTGTACCCGAATTAGACAGGGTGGCACCGTGCCCCGACAATACGACCTCATGACCATCGCGACCGACTCGGCCGACCAGACGCAAGGGCTCACCCACGAGCTCCTCCGCGTGATGCTCGTCGACGACCACGACCTGTTCCGGACCGGTCTCCGGAACCTGCTCGAGGAGCAGGGCGTCCACATCGTCGCGGAGGCGCCCGACGGGAGCATGGCGCTCCAGCTCGTCCGCGAGCTCGCGCCCGACGTCGTCGTGATGGACCTGAACATGCCGGGGATGAACGGCATCGAGGCGACCCGTGAGATCACCCGGGTCGCCCCGCTCACCCGCGTGCTCGTCCTCACCATCTCCGACCAGGACGGCGATGTGATGGACGCGATCCTGGCCGGAGCCTGTGGCTACCTGATGAAGGACTCGTCGATTCAGGACCTGATGCAGGGGATCCGTGCCGCGTCGGTCGGCGAGTCGCTGATCTCGCCCCACATCGCGTCGAAGGTCCTCCAGCGGATCCGGGCGGCGAGCGTCGACGCCGGAGGCGGCGTCGTGGCCCGGCCGGAGCTGTCCGACCGCGAGACCCAGGTGCTGCGGCTGATCGCGAACGGCAAGGACAACGCCGAGATCGCGCAGGAGCTCCACATCAGCCCGAAGACGGTCAAGAACCACATCTCGAACATCCTCATGAAGCTCCAGATCGAGAACAGAATCCAGGCCGCGGTGTACGCGGTCCGGTCGGGGCTCGTCTAAGCGACTTTTGCTTCGGCCGCTTCGGTGCGGAGCGCGGCCAGGAGGCCTCTGAGCCCTGCGAGCTCGCGCTTTGCGCGGGCCAGGCGGCGGGCGGTGCGGGAGAGCTCCTTCGCCTGGCGCTCGCTGCTTCCGTGGTCGAGCTCCGCGGCCAGCGTCCCGATCGAGCGCTCCAGTCGCGCGCACTCCGCATCGAGCTTCAGCGCCCAGGCATAGCCGTCGGTGAGGGTCTCCTCGACGCGGGCGCGCCCAGGATGGCGGCCGCTCTGGAGCAGGCGCAAGAGCTTTTCGAGACGACCTCTGACGGATTCGAGCTGCTGTGACATTCGTCTCCCGAGTTGCTGGCTCGATTATCCGCCCCTCGCCGGTCGTTTCCTATAGGCCGACCGGCCCATCTTTGGGGTTCGGAGGACCTACCTCCTCCTAGAATGCGTCGGTGCCGCGCCGAGTCCTCGCTGCCCTCGCCGTGTTCGCGACGGCCGCGCTCGTTGCCGCGGCCGCACCCGCGAAGCCGACCAAGCCGACGCTTGCGACGAAGCTCGCAAGGGCGCTCTCCGTACCGCACGTCAGGGCGAGCCAATCCGCGGCGGTGGCCGTCGACCTCGCCTCCGGGCGAACGGCCTTCCTCCGCCATCCCACGCTCTCGCTCGTCCCGGCGTCCAATGCGAAGCTGGCCGTCGCCTACGCCTCGCTGAACATTCTCGGCCCCGACTACCAGATCGACACGATGGTCTTCGGCGAGGGCACGGTGGCTGGATCGACCTGGAACGGCGACCTCGTCCTCAAGGGGTTCGGCGACCCGACGCTCTCGCTCGCGGACCTCCGATCCCTCGCCCGGCAGATCAGGTCGTACGGAATCCGGCAGGTCACCGGCGGCATCGAGGCCGACGAGTCCTACTTCGACTCGCGCCGCACCGGGCCCGCGTGGCGGTCGCACTACTACATCAACGAGTCGCCGCCGCTCTCGGCCCTGACCGTCGACCGCGCACGCTTCCGCGGCTACGTGACCGGAACCCCGGCGATCGCCGCTGCGACCCAGTTCCGCCTCGCTCTTCGCGCCGCGGGCGTGGGCGTGCGCGGACGGGTGGTCATGGGCGCCGCGGACCCGGTCGCGACGCACCTCGCCGGCACCGCGTCCGCCCCGCTCTCCCGGATCGTCGCGTTCATGAACAGGGAGAGCGACAACTTCACGGCGGAGCTCCTGCTGAAGCAGCTCGGCGCGGTCGAGGGAGGCGCCGGTACGAGCGCGGCGGGCGCCGAGGCCGTCCGGCGGTCGCTCGCGGAGGCCGCCGTGCCGCTGGCAGGCGTGAGGATCGTCGACGGCTCCGGGCTGTCGCCGAGGAACCGGCTGACGGCGGCAGCCGTCATCGGGATGCTGGTCGTCGCCTGGAACGAGCCGACGCTACGACCGCACTTCGTCCGCTCGCTCGCCGTCGCCGGCGTGAACGGGACGCTGGAGGACCGGCTCGAGCGCCCACCCGCCCGTGGTGCCGTGCTCGGGAAGACGGGAACGCTCCGCGAGTCGTCTGCGCTCTCCGGCTACGTGAAGGGACGCTGGGCCTTCGCGGTGATCCAGAACGGGCGGCCCGTGTCCCACTTCTGGGCGCGCAGAGCGCAGGACCGGTTTGCATCGGTGTTAGCGGCGCAGTAGCTTCGCGAGCTCGGCTTCGTCGAGCAGGGGCACGCCGGAGCTCTGGGCCTTCTTCAGCTTGGACGCGCCGGGCTCCTCGCCCACGATGAGACCCGTCGTCTTCTTCGACACCGAGTTCGTGACCTTCGCGCCGCGCGCCTCCAGCTCCGCCTGAGCCCCGTCACGCGACCAGGCCTCCAGGGTTCCCGTGATCACGTAGGTCTGGCCGGTGAGCGGTCCCTCCGGCGGGCGATCTTCCTCGCCGGACTCGAAGCGGAGGCCGAGCTCGCGCAGCTCGTCCACGAGCCGTTTGTTGTCCTCCTCGGAGAACCACTCGACGATCTTCTCCGCACGCTCCGGTCCAAGGCCCTCGACCTCCATGATGTCCTCCTGGCCGGCGTCTGCCAGCCGGTCGATCGAGCCGAAGTGGCGCGCCAGGGTCTGCGCAGTCACCCAGCCCACGTCGGGGATGTTCAGCCCGTAGAGGACACGCCTGAAGGGGATCTGCTTCGACGCTTCGATCGAGGAGACGACGTTGGTGGCGCTCTTCTCCTGGAAGCCGTCCAGCTCGAGCAGCTGCTCCTTCGTCAGCCGATACAGGTCGGGGAGCGAGCGGAGGAGGCCGAGGTCCCAGAGGCGGCGCACGAGCTGCTCGCCGACGCCTTCGATGTCGGCGGCGGACATGACCCAGTTGTTCAACGTCTCCAGGCCCCTGGAGGGGCAGGCCCGGTTGGGGCATCGGTGCATCACCTCGCCCTCCGGCCTGACGATCTCGACGCCGCAGAGCGGGCAGTGCGTCGGCATCTTGAACCGGCGCGTGCCCTTCCTGTGGGCCCCGACAGGGCCGACGATCTGGGGGATCACGTCACCGGCCCGCTGGACGATCACGTCATCGCCCTCGCGGATGTCCTTGCGGTTGATGTCCTCCTCGTTGTGGAGCGTGGCGCGGGAGATCGTGACGCCGCCGACTTCGACCGGCTCGAGCATCGCCCAGGGATTCAGGGCGCCCGTCCGCCCGACGCGGATGAGGATCTTGTTCAGGCGCGTCGTCGCCGTCATCGGCGCCCACTTGAAGGCGCGAGCCCAACGCGGCTTGGAGTGCAGGGCGCCGAGCTCCGCCTGCTGCTCGAGGGAATCGACCTTGATCACGATCCCGTCGATCTCGTAGTCGAGGTCGATCCGCGCCGTTTCCCACTCGCTGCACCTGCGGGCGACCTCTTCGATCGTTTCGAGGCGCTCTGCGTGCGGGTTCGTCCGGAAGCCGCGCTCGCGCAGCCACTGAAGCGTCTCCGAATGCGTTCCGGCCTCCACTCCTTCGCGGACCCCCACGCCGTAGACCCAGAGCGAGAGCGGTCGCGAGGCCGTGATCGCCGAGTTCTTCTGCCGGAGCGAGCCGGCTGCCGCATTGCGCGGGTTCGGCGCCAGTTTCTGGTTCGTGCCTGCGAGCTGCTCGTTCAGCTGCCGGAAGCCGGAGAGAGGAAGGTAGACCTCTCCTCGCACCTCGATCACCGGCGGAGGATCGTCGCCGAGCATACGGAGCGGAATCGCCGGGATCGTGCGGAGGTTGACGGTCACGTCCTCACCCTGGACACCGTCTCCGCGTGTGGCGCCGCGCACGAGGACGCCGTTCTCGTAGGTCAGGTTGACGGCAAGCCCATCGATCTTCGGCTCGATCAGCCAGGCGATGTCCTCTGGCACCGCGTCCAGGCGCTTGCAGACGTCCTGCGCCCATTTCTGGATCGCCTCGTCCGTCGTCACCTTCTCGAGCGAGCCCATCGGCGAGAGGTGCTGGACCTTCTGGAACTTGTCCGAAGCCGGGGCGCCGACTCGGTGGGTCGGGGAGCTCGGATCGTCGAGCTCCGGGTGCTCGGTCTCGAGCTCCCTGAGCTCGTCGTACAGCCGGTCGTACTCGGCGTCGGTGATCTCCGGGTCGTCGAGCACGTGGTAGCGGTAGAGGTGCTGCTCGAGCTGCTTGCGCAGCTCCTGGAGACGCTCGGCGGCGTCGGCACGGGTGCGGGTCGCCATGGCGCGATCGTATCGGCGGCGGGAGTCGCGGCAATCGCGTTGAATGACGCGCAGCAGGCGGAACGCCTCTCCCCCCGCCTGCGGAGTCCCGGCGGTTGGCTGCAGACCGCTGGGACTCTTTTTCGGGCCGAGGCGCCCCGCCGAGGCGCGAGGGACTGTCCCTCGGACCCGGCTCGCGGGGACACGGCGATCGTGACGAATGTGTGTCAGTACTGGACGCGCTCGAGGTACAGCCCCCACGCTGGTGCTGTACTTCCGGCCTCTTCACGGCCGTGGCGTCCCGTCAGGAGCCGCTCGAGCTCCGCCGGCCGTCGCTCGATCATGGTCCCAACTAGCGCGCGGACCATGTGGCGGAGGAAGCTGTCCGCCTCGATCTCGAGCTCGAGCGCGTCACCCCGCCGGTGCCAGGCCGCGTTCCTCACGGTCCGGACGAAGACCTTGTGGTGTGTCTGGGCGGGTGTGAACGCCCGGAAGTCGTGCTCGCCGCGCAGCAGGTCGGCCGATTCGGCAAGCAACTCCTCGTCGAGGGGCCGCGGATACCACCAGCTCCGCCGCTCCTCGAACGGCGAGGGCTCGCGGCGCCGGTAGACGCGGTAGCGGTAGGCACGCGAAACGGCCGCGTGGCGCGCATGGAAGTCGGACGCCGCCGTCTCCGCCGACAGCACCGCCACATCGGACGGAAGCTCCGCGTTCAGCGCGTCCGCGGCCCGTTCGGGCGGCGGCCCGCCGTCGACCTCGACGGAGGCGACGTTCCCGAGCGCGTGTACGCCCGTATCCGTCCGCCCGGCGACCACGAGCTCCGACCACTCCGGAAAGACCCGGCCGAGCGCCCAGCGGACCTCGCCCTCGACGGTTCGGAGCCCCGGCTGGGCCGCCCAGCCGCGAAAGCCGGTGCCGTCGTACTCGAGTGTGAGCTTGAGCTTCGTGCTCTAGGCCGTGGGAGCCACTGCCTGCTCCTCGGGCTCGCGCACGGGGCGCGCGACCGGAGCGGGCGGCACGTAGTCCACGAACTCGAGGTACGCCATCTCGGCCGCGTCGCCTGCACGCGGACCGATCTTGGTGATCCGCGTGTAGCCGCCCGGCCGATCCGTGAACCGCGGCGCGACCTCGGCGAAGAGGATGTGGACGATGTCGTTCGAGCGGAGGTACGCGAGCGCCTGCCGCCGGGCGGCGAGATCGCCGCGCCGCCCCAGCGTGATCATCTTCTCGGCGATCGGCCTGACCGCCTTCGCCTTGGCGACCGTCGTCTTGATCCGACCGTGCTCGATCAGCGAGCCGGCCAGGTTCGAGTAGAGCGCCTTGCGGTGCGCCGAGTCGCGGCCGAGCTTCTTTCCGGAACGATGGTGGCGCACCGCGGCAGTCCTAGAGAGAGTCGTCGCCGCGCAGGTTGAGACCGTGCGTGGCGAGAGTCTCCTTGACCTCTTCGATCGACTTCTTGCCGAAGTTCGGAATCGCGGCGAGCTCGCCCTCGGACTTCGTGACGAGGTCGCCGATCGTCTCGATCCCGACGCGCTTCAGGCAGTTGTACGAGCGGACGCCCAGCTCGAGCTCCTCGATCGGGAAGTTTTCCATCCCGTGCGCGAGCGGCGCCTCCTGCGTCGCCGCCTGTGCGGCGGCCGCCTCGCCGAAGCCCTCGATCTTCTCGATGTCCGTGAAGATCGCGAGCTGGCGAATCAGGATGTCCGCGGCCTCGCCGATCGCCTCGCGGGGATCGACGGAGCCGTCCGTGGTGACATCCAGCGTCAGCTTGTCGTAGTCGGTGCGCTGACCGACGCGCGCGGCCTCGACGTCGTACGAGACACGCCGCACCGGCGAGAAGAGCGAATCGATCGGGATGACGCCGATCGTGTGCTCGGGCCCGCGGTTCAGCTCGGCCGGGACATAGCCGCGGCCGCGGCCGATCGTCATCGTCAACTCGAGCCGGCCCTTGTCGGAGAGGTGGGCGATCTCGAGGTCCGGATTGAGGATCTCGAGGTCGGCGGGTGCCTCGATGTCGCCGGCAGTGACCGCGCCCGAGCCGCGCTTGTTGAGCCGAACCTCGATCTCGGGCGACTCGCCGTGGAGACGCGCGACGAGGTTCTTCAGCGCCGAGATGATGTCGACGACGTCCTCACGGACGCCGGGCAGCGTCGTGAACTCGTGCGCGACGCCCTCGATCTTGACCGAGGTGACCGCAGCGCCCTCGAGCGACGAGAGCAGCACGCGGCGCAGCGAGTTGCCGAAGGTGTGGCCGAAGCCGCGGTCGAGCGGCTCGATCACGAAGACACCGCGGCGCTCGTCGACCTCCTCGTGGACGATGCGCGGAATCTGGAAATCCATCAGAGACGTTCGTGTTGCCATTTACAGCCTTTCTTTCGCGTGCGAAACGAACATAGGACGCGTAGCGTTTCCCTCGTTACTACTTCGAATAGAGCTCGACGATGAGCTGTTCCTGGACCGGGGTGTCGATCTCGCTCCGCTCGGGCCACTTGAGCACCTTGCCGGTGAGGCTCTCGTGGTCGGCCTGGAGCCACGGGGCGACGGAGGCCGTGAGGTCGGTCGCGTCCCGGATCACCTGCTCGGCGGAGCTGCCCGGCGCCATCGTGACGATGTGGTCGGGCTTGACCTGGAAGCTCGGGATGTTCACGCGCCGGCCGTTGACGTGGAAGTGGCCGTGGCGGACGAGCTGGCGGGCCTGGGCGCGCGAGGCGGCGAACCCGAGGCGGTAGACGACGTTGTCGAGCCGCGTCTCGAGCATCCGCAGCAGCGTCTCGCCAGTGATCCCCGAGCCCTTGGCGGCCTTGGTGTAGTAGTTGCGGAACTGCTTCTCGAGCAGGCCGTAGTAGCGGCGCGCCTTCTGCTTCTCACGCAGCTGGAGCAGGTACTCGGACTGCTTGATCCGGCCGCGGCCGTGCTCGCCCGGCGGGTAGCTCCGGCGCTCGACGGAGCACTTCTCGGTCAGGCAGCGCTCTCCCTTCAGGAAGAGCTTCATGCCCTCGCGGCGGCACCAACGGCACTTGGGTCCGAGCGTGCGGGCCACTAGACGCGCCTCCGCTTCTTCGGGCGGACGCCGTTGTGCGCCTGCGGGGTGACGTCCTTGACGCCGAGGATCTCGAGGCCCGCGGCCTGGAGCGACCGGATCGCGGTCTCCCGTCCCGAGCCGGGCCCCTTGACGAAGACCTCGACCTTCTGGAGGCCGTGCTCCATCCCCTTCCGCGCACAGGCGTCGGCCGTCACCTGGGCCGCGAACGGCGTCGACTTACGGGAGCCCTTGAACCCGGCCGAGCCGGCCGACTCCCACACGATCACGTTCCCGTCCTTGTCCGTGAGGGTCACGATCGTGTTGTTGAACGACGTCTTGATGTGCGCCTGGCCGATGGCGATGTTCTTGCGGACACGGCGGCGGGTCCGCCCGCGGGCGGCTTGTCTGCGAGGAGGAGCCATTAGGTCTTGGTCGCTGCCTTCTTGCCGCGGCCGACGGTCTTCTTCGGGCCCTTGCGGGTCCGGGCGTTCGTCTTCGTCCGCTGGCCGTTCACCGGGAGGCTGCGGCGGTGCCGCATTCCCCGGTAGGCGCCGATCTCCGACAGTCGCTTGATCGACTGCTGGCGCTCGCGCCTCAGGTCACCCTCGACCTGCAGGTTGCCGTCGATGTACTCGCGCAGCTTCGTGATCTCGGGGTCCGTGAGGTCCCGAACCCTCTCGTCGGGCGACAGCCCGGTCGCCGTGCAGATCTGGAGCGCCGTCGAGCGACCGACCCCGAAGATGTAGGTCAGGCCGACCTCGAGCCGCTTCTCGCGCGGAAGGTTGACGCCTGCGATTCGTGCCAAAACTCCTCCTCTACCCCTGCCGCTGCTTGTGGCGCGGGTTCGTACAGATGACCATGGTGCGGCCGTGCCGCTTGATCACGCGGCAGCGCTCACACATCGGCTTGACGGACGGGCGAACTTTCATCTCATCTATGCCTGAAGGTGATCCGGCCTCGGGAGAGGTCGTACGGGGAGAGCTCCACCTTGACTCGGTCTCCCGGAAGGATGCGGATGTAGTGCTTGCGCATCTTCCCGGAGATCTTCGCGAGCACCTGATGCCCCTCGTCGACCTGGACGCGGAACATCGTGCTCGGCAGGGCCTCCACGACCTCGCCTTCCACCTCGATCTTCTCTTCCTTCTGGGCCATACCTCCACACGCCGACCGCGCTCTACGAGCGCGGTCTTGGACGAACAACGAACACAGCGCAGCACGGCCTGCGCCGAGCGGAAAATACTAGCAAAGCGCCCCGCCTCTCTGACGAGAATCCTAGGCCGTATAGGCTCGGCACCGTGGAGGTTTTCAACCTCTTTGACGCCGTGGTGCCGCCACAAGCGCAGGATGCGCGCCCGGAGGGTTTCCGCCGCGAGCGTGTCCAGATCGGGCCGCTGGTCGGCGCTTCGCGCATCGGGGCGACGCTGTACGAAATCCCTCCTGGCCAGCGCATCAGCCCGTATCACTACGAGTACAACAACGAAGAGTGGCTGGTCGTGATCGAGGGACGGCCGACGTTGCGGACCCCGAGTGGCGAACGCCAGCTGCGTCCGGGGGATCTCGTGGCCTTGCCGGAAGGGCCGGCGGGCGCGCACGCCGCCTGGAACGGTACGGACGAGCGCGTGCGCGTGGTAATGCTCTCGACGAAGCGGACGCCCGCCGTCGCGGTGTATCCGGACAGCGACAAGATCGCGGTCTGGAGGCTGGAAGACGGCGACGCGGACGCAATCATCGTCAAGCGGTCCGCATCCGCGGACTATTGGGAGGGCGAGCTCCCAGGGGATCCGGCCGAGCGCTAGCTGACCCGAACCGGAGCAGCCGTGAGGATCCGCGGCTCTCCGTCGGTCACGCCGACGGTGTGCTCGAAGTGCGCCGCGAGCGATCCGTCCCGCGAGGCGATCGTCCAGCGGTCGTCGCGGACGACCACCTCGGGACCGCCGACGGTGATCATCGGCTCGATGGCGAGGGTCATCCCCGGCGCCAGGACCGGCCCGTGGCCGGGGTCGCCGAAGTTCGGGATCTGCGGGTCCTCGTGCATGTCCCTGCCCACCCCGTGGCCGACGAGCGAGCGGACGACCGAGAAGCCGGCGTCCTCGGTGGCCGTCTGGATCGCGTGCGAGACGTCGGACAGGTGCGCGCCCGACCGGGCCTTCTCGATGCCGGCCCAGAGCGCGGCCTCACAGACCTCGAGGAGCCGCTCGGCCTCGCCGTCCACCTCGCCGACCTTGTATGTGTAGGCCGAATCCCCGACGAACCCCTCGTACGTGACGCCCACATCCACTGAGAGCACGTCTCCTTCCGACAGCGGCTGGTCGTCCGGGATCCCGTGGACGACGACATCGTTGAGCGACGCGCAGATCGAGGCCGGATACGGATACGGCCCCGGGTAGCCGAGGAAGGTCGGAACACCGCCGCGCGAGCGGATGAACTCGTCGACCAGCCGGTCCAGCTCGGCGGTCGTCGCTCCGGGGCGGACGTGCTCGGCGAGCAACGCGTGCGCCTCGGCGACGATCGCGCCGGCCTGCTGCATGACGTCGAGCTCGGCTGCGGACTTGCGGATGATCATGCCGACCTCGCCGCGGTCTGCTCGAGCGCCTCCTGGACCTCCGTGAACACCTCGTCCACGGTCCGGTCGGCGTGGATGCCGACCAGGTTGCCCTGCACTCGGTAGTGGCCGATCAGCGGCTCCGTCTCGCGGTGATACAGCTCGAGCCGCTGGGCGATCGCCTCGGGTGTGTCGTCCTTGCGGTGCTCGACGTCGGCCCGGCGCAGCATGCGCTCGATCCCGACGCGGTCGTCCAGCTGGAAGCCGAAGACGATCGAGAGCTCGCGCCCGATGTCGACGAGCATCCCGTCCAGCGCTTCCGCCTGCGGAAGGGTGCGCGGGAAGCCGTCGAGGATGAACCCGTTCTCCGCGTCGTCCTCGCCGAGCCGCTCTCGGATCAGCTCGATCATCAGGTCGTCGGGGACGAGCTGGCCGCTCTCCACGATCGGCTTCACCTGCCGGCCGAGCTCGGACTCCGTCGCGATCGCGTCGCGGAGGATCTCCCCCGTCGCGATGTGCGGGATCCCGTACTCGGCCTGGATCCGCTTCGCCTGCGTGCCTTTGCCCGACCCCTGCGGACCGAGAAGCAAGACGTTCACCTCGCCTCCGAGGACACGGCTATTTGAGGAAGCCTTCGTAGGAGCGCATCATCATCTGCGACTCCATCTGGCGCATCGTGTCGAGCGCGACGCCGACGGCGATCAGCACCGAGGTTCCTCCGAGCGCGCCCGCCAGCGCCTGCGAGACGTCCGCATACGCGATGAAGAGGCTCGGCAGCGTGGCGACGATCGCCAGGTAGATGGCGCCCGGCAGCGTGAGCCGCGTCAGCACCCTGTCGAGGTACTGCGCCGTGGGCGGGCCAGGCCGGATGCCCGGGATGTACCCGCCGTGCTTCCGCAGGTTGTCGGCCTGGTCGACCGGGTTGAACTGCACCGCGGTGTAGAAGAACGTGAAGATCACGATCATCGCGCCCTGGAGCAGCAGGTACGGCCAGTCGGTGTACGAGAAGTACTTGTTGATGAAGCTCTGGGTCTGCGGGAAGTACTGCGCCACCGTCGGCGGGAAGGCCATGACGGCCGCTGCGAAGATGACGGGGATGACGCCCGCCATGTTCACGCGCAGCGGCATGTAGGTCGAGCCGCCTGTCGTCATCCGGCGCCCCACCATCCGCTTCGCGTACTGGATCGGGATGCGGCGCTGGCCCTCCTGGATGAAGACGACCGCCACGACGATGCCGACGGCCATGATCGGGAAGAAGAGACGCTCGAAGATGCCGCCCTCGACCCAGGCGTTGATGCCGAGCGGAAGCCCGGTGAGGATCGAGGCGAAGATCAGCAGGGAGATCCCGTTGCCGATCCCGCGCTTCGTGATCAGCTCGCCCATCCACATCAGGAGCGTGCAGCCCGCGGTCAGCGTGAGGACGATCAGCGCGCCGCGGCCGAAGTTCGCCTCGAGGGCGCCCTGGCGCTGGAAGAGGAACGCGAAGCCGGCTGCCTGCGCGGCCGCCAGGATGACCGTCAGGTACCGGGTGTACTGGTTGATCTTGGCGTAGCCGGCCTCGCCCTCCTTCTGGAGCTGCTCGAGCCGCGGGACGACCACGGTCATGAGCTGGAGGATGATCGAGGCGGTGACGTACGGCATGATCCCGAGCGCGAAGATCGCGAACTGGGAGAGCGCGCCGCCGGAGAAGAGGTTGAGGAGCGCCAGCACGGTTCCGCCGCCCGATGCGTTGAAGTAGTTCTCGATCGCGTCGGCGTTCACGCCCGGCGCCGGGATCCACGAGCCCAGGCGGTAGAAGGCGAGGATCAGCGCGGTGAAGAGCACCCGCTTGCGCAGCTCGGGGACGCGCCACGCGTTGGTCAGCCAGGAGAACATGCCTTACTCCTCGTCGGCGGGAGCTTCTGGTGCGGCCTCGGGCTCCGGTGTCTCGGGCGTCTCGTCGGCCTCGGGCGCCTCGTCGGCGGCCTCGGCCTCGGGCGCTGCCTGAGGAGCGGGCTTGCTGGCCTTCTTGCGCCGCCGCTTCGGCTTCGCTTCCTTGAGCGCGGTCGCCGAGCCTCCGGCGCCCTCGATCTTCTCGCGCGCCGCCTCGGAGAAGAAGTGCGCGGTGACGGTGAGCTTCTTCTTCAGCTCTCCGTGGGCGAGGATCTTCACGTCCACGCGGGTGTTCTTGATCAACCCGGCCTCGACGAGCGCCTCGGGCGTGACCTCGGCCCCGTCGTCGAAGCGGTCGAGGTCCCGGACGTTCACCGGCACGGTCTGCGTGCGGTGCGGGCCCATCGGCATCGCGTCCTTCGAGTACGGGCCGCGCTGCTTGCCGAGCCGCATGTAGATCGGCATCTGGCCGCCCTCGAAGCCCGCGCGCATCTTGTGCGAGCCGGAGCGCGACTTCTGGCCCTTGATCCCGCGGCCGGAGTAGCGGCCCTTGCCCGAGCCCATGCCGCGGCCGACGCGCTTGCGGTCCTTGCGCGGCGATGCGGGCTTCAGGTTGGAGAGGTTGAGCTCTTCGGGCATCTTCTGGGCTATTCGCCTTCGACTCGGACGAGGTGGCGAACCTTCCTCAGCATACCGGCGACTTCCGGGCTCTCCGGGCGCTCGACGGACCGTCCGATCTTGCCCAGGCCGAGGGCGCGCAGCGTGCCGCGATGGCGCTCGCTCTGGCCGATCTGGCTGCGGATCTGGGTGATGCGGAGGGTCTTATCCGCCATCGGTCTTCTCCTCGGTGGCGGCGACGACGGCGACCGGCTCCTCGGCCGGAGCGGCCTCCTCCGCCGGTGCCTCCTGCTCCTCCGCCTCGGGCTGCTGCTTCGGGATCGGGAGCACGTCGGAGATCGTCTTCCCGCGCGCCTTTGCGACTTCCTCGGGACGCCGGAGGCTCTGAAGGCCCTGGACGGTCGCCTTCAGCATGTTCACGGGGTTGGTCGTCCCCAGGCTCTTGGCGAGGATGTCGCGCACACCGCCGAGCTCGAGGACGGCGCGCACGCCGCCGCCGGCGATGACGCCGGTTCCCTCGCTCGCCGGGCGCAGCAGCACCCTCGCGGCGCCGAACCGGCCGAGGATCTCGTGCGTGATCGTCTGCCCGTGCTTCGGGACCGTGAAGAGGTTCTTCTTCGCGTCCTCGACCGCCTTCGAGATCGCCAGCGGGACCTCACGGGCCTTGCCGTAGCCGACGCCGACCCGGTCGACCTCATCGCCGATCACGACCAGCGCGGTGAACGAGAAGCGCCGGCCGCCCTTGACGACCTTCGCGACGCGGTTGATCTCGACTACGCGCTCCTTGAGCTCGCGGGTCTCCTGGTAGTCGCTCAAAGCTTCAATCCCCCTTCGCGGGCTGCGTCGGCGAGCGCCTTCACGCGCCCGTGGTACAGGTAGCCGCCCCGGTCGAAGACGGCGCGCTCGATGCCCGCCTTCTTCGCGTTCGCGGCGAGGAGCTTGCCGACCTCGGCCGCCTGGTCGGTCTTCGCGCCCTTCGCGCCCTTCTTGTCGAGCCAACTGGCGGCGGCGAGCGTCTTGCCCTCGGAATCGTCGATCAGCTGGGCGGCGATGCCGCGGTTCGAACGGAACACGACCAGGCGCGGCCGCTCCGCCGTCCCGAAGACGTCCTTCCGCACACGCTTGTGGCGCCGCTCGCGCCGTTGTCTCGTCGTGAGCTGGCTCATGCGCGCTTCCCGACCTTCCGGCGGACGTACTCGCCCTCGTAGCGGATGCCCTTGCCCTTGTAGGGCTCGGGCGGCCGGACGCGGCGCACTTCGGCAGCCGTCTGACCGACCTGCTGCTTGTCGATCCCCTTGACGATGATCTCTGTCGGCGTGGGCACCTCGAACGAGATGCCCTGGCGCGGCTCGATCACGACGGTATGGGAGTACCCGACGCTGAGCTCGATCGCGGTCCCGCGCAGCGCTGCGCGGTAGCCGACGCCCTGGATCTCGAGCTTGCGCTCGAAACCCTTCGTGACGCCCTCGACCATGTTCGCCACGAGCGACCGGGTGAGCCCGTGCAGGGCGCGGTCGTCGCCCCTCTCGGTCGGGCGCGTGACGGTCAGCTCGCCGTCGCCCTGCTCGATCTTCATGCGCTGCGGCACCTGCTGCGTGAGCTCGCCGAGCGGCCCGTTGACCATCACGCGGCCAGGGTCGATCGCCACCGACACGCCGGCGGGCAACTCGATGGGCTTTTTTCCAATTCGGCTCATGGCTCTACCAGACGAAACAGATGACTTCGCCGCCGATGCCTTCGCGCTCGGCGGTCTTGCTCGTGACGAGACCCCTCGACGTCGACATGATCGCCGTCCCCATCCCTCCGAGGACACGCGGCAGCCGATCCTTTCTAGCGTAGACACGACGGCCCGGCTTGGAGACGCGCTTGAGGTCGGTGATGATCCGCTCCCTGCTCGGCCCGTACTTGAGCTGGATGACGAGCGTCCCGTACGACCGGTGCTTCTTCGCGTCCGGCTCCCGGCTGTTGTGGTCCGCGGGGCTGACGACCTGGAAGCCGACGATGTAGCCCTCGTCCTGGAGCAGGCGCGCGATCTCCTCCTTCTGGCGCGAGGTCGGCATTTCCGCGGTCTCGTGCAGCGCCTTGTTGGCGTTGCGGATGCGGGTGAGCATGTCTGCGATCGGATCGGTCAGCATGGCGTTACCAGCTCGACTTGGTCATGCCGGGGATCTGGCCCTGATGCGCGAGGTCGCGCAGGCAGATCCGGCAGAGGCCGAACTTCTTGTAGACGGAACGCGGCCGGCCGCACCGGCGGCAGCGCGTGTACTGCCTGACCTTGAAGCGCTGCGGCTGCTGCGACTTGTGGACCAGGGACTTCTTGGCCACTTAGGAATCCCTCCTGTCTTCTTCGATGGCGAACGGCATGCCCAGGGCCCTGAGGAGGGCGAGGCCGTGCTCGTCGCTCTGCGCCGTCGTTGTGATCGTCACGTCCAGACCCCGAACGGTGGCGATGTCGTCGTAGTTGATCTCCGGAAAGATGATCTGCTCGCGGACGCCGAGCGAGAAGTTCCCGCGCCCGTCGAACGACCCGGGATTGAGGCCGCGGAAGTCGCGGATGCGGGGTAGCGCGATCGACACGAGCCGGTCGAGGAACTCCCACATCCGGTCGCCGCGCAGCGTGACGCGCGCGCCGATCGGCATTCCGTCGCGGATCTTGAAGCCGGCAATCGACTTGCGCGCCTTGCGGACCTGCGCCCGCTGGCCCGCGATCGTCGTCAGCTCCTCGATCGCGCCGTCGAGCGCCTTGGCCTCGGTCTTGGCCTCGCCGACGCCCATGTTGAGCGTGATCTTCGAAACGCGCGGGACCTGCATGACGGTGCTCAGCTCGAGCTCGTCCTTCAGGCGCGGGCGGATCTCCTCGTTGTAGGCCTGTTTCATCCGCGGAACGCTGGTCTTGCTCTTGGTCTTGCTCTTGGTCGCGGTCGCCATCAGCGGTCGATCTCCTGGCCGCAGTCGGCGCGCTTGCAGACGCGGACGCGAACCTTGCCGGTCTTTCCCTCGCGGACGATCGTCCCGACTCTCGTCGGGCGCCGGCAAGCCGGGCAGACGACCATCACGTTCGAGATCTGCAGCGGCCCGGCCTTCTCGATCACGCCGCCCGGCTGGATCTGGGGCGCGCCCATCCGGCTCGGGTTGCTCATCGGGCGCGGCCGGGTGTGCCGCTTGATCATGTTCAGGTTCTCGACGAGCACGCGGCCCTCTTTCGGGCGCGCTTCGAGGACGCGGCCCTGCTTGCCGCGGTCCTTGCCGCTGAGCACCTGGACGAGATCGCCCTTCTTGATCTTCATCGTCTGGGCCATCAGAGAACCTCCGGCGCGAGCGAGACGATCTTCATGAAGTTCTTCTCGCGCAGCTCGCGGGCGACGGGCCCGAAGATGCGGGTCCCGCGCGGGTTGCTGGCAGCGTCGATGATCACGGCGGCGTTCTCGTCGAAGGCGATCGAGGTGCCGTCGTCGCGGCCGTACGGCTTCTTCGTCCGCACGACCACGGCGCGCACGACCTCGCCCTTGCGGACGGCGCCCTGCGGCGTCGCGGTCTTGACGGTCCCGACGATGACGTCGCCGACCCGCGCGTAGCGGCGGTGCGAGCCGCCGAGCACGCGGATGCAGAGCAGCTCGCGGGCGCCCGTGTTGTCGGCCACCTTCAAGCGGGATTCCTGCTGGATCACTGAGCCACCTCGACGACTTCGGCCAGCCGCCAGTTCTTCGTCTTCGAGAGTGGGCGCGTCTCGACGATGCGTACGACGTCTCCGGTCTTCGCCTGGTTCTGCTCGTCGTGCGCGTGGAAGCGCTGGGAGCGGCGGACGACCTTCTTGTACTTCGGGTGCGCCTTCACGACGTCCACCCGGACGACGATCGTCTTGTCCATCGCCGCGGAGACGACGACGCCGCGGCGCTCCTGGCGCCGACCGCGCTCGTGCTCCGGCTTCTCCAGCCGCGTGATCGGCTTGCGCTCGGCCGCGCGCTCGCGCGTCTTCGGGCGCTTGCGGCGGTCGCTGCGCGGGACGCGCTTGCGCTTCTTCTTGGTCGACGCCGCCGGTGCGGCCGCTTCCTCCTCGGCGCCGGCTTCAGCCTCGGCGGTCTCGGCGGGAGCCTCCTCGCCCTCTGCGGGCGCTTCGGCCTCGGCGACGGCCTCGGGCTCTCCCTCGGCAATCGGCTCGGGAGCAGGCTCCGGCGTCGGCTCGGGAGCCGTGGGCTCGGGCACTGGCGGACCGGGCTCCTCCGGCGGAGCCTCGGGGTCGGGCTCGGACGGCGTCTCGGACGCCTCGGCGGCAGCCTCAGCCGGCGGCGCCTCCTCCGGCGCTTCTGCCTCGGTCTCCTCGACCTCCTGCTCGTTCTTCTCCTCGTCCGCCATTAGCTCTCACCTCCCGCTGGGCTCATCTCGCGCTCGACCCTGACGGTCAGGATGCGCGCGATCTCCCGCTTCGCCAGCTTCAGGCGCGCAGGGTTCTCGAGCGCGCCCGTCGCCGACTGGAAGCGCAGGTTGAAGAGCTCCTGGCGGCGCTCGCTGAGCGCCCGCTCGAGCTCGTCGTCGGTCATCTCTCTCAGCTGCTTAGCCCGCAAACAGATCAGCCTCTCTCTTCACAACCTTGGTCTTGATGGGGAGCTTGCTGCCGGCGAGGCGCAGCGCCTCCTTGGCCAGCGGCTCGGGTACGCCGGCGAGCTCGAACATGACGCGTCCGGGCTTGACGACGCAGACCCAGTGCTCGGGCGAGCCCTTGCCGGAGCCCATCCGGGTCTCGGCGGGCTTCTGCGTGACCGGCTTGTCCGGGAAGACGTTGATCCAGACCTTGCCGCCTCGCTTGATCTTCCTGGTCATCGCGATTCGGGCAGCCTCGATCTGGCGGTTGGTGACCCAGCCGGTCTCGAGCGCCTTGATCCCGTAGTCGCCGTACTGCACCGTGGTCTGGCCCTTGGCCTTGCCTCGCCGGCGGCCGCGCTGGACCTTGCGGTACTTCGTTTTCTTCGGAAGCAGCATCTAGTTGTCCGTCTTCTCCGCCGACTCGTCGCCGGACTGGTCGAGCTTGGTCGGGTCTTCCACCTGTTTCTTGGGCGTCGTCGACTCGGGCGCCTCCGCGACGGCCTCCGGGGTCGTCGGCGCCTCGGGCTGGACCTCCGGGAGCTCGCGGCCCTCGGCGGTCGTCGCCTCCTCGTCGGTGCGCGGCTGCTCCACGTTGTCCTGGCGCGCGCCGCGACCCGGAGCCCCCGCGCCGCCGCGGCGTCCGCGCCGCGGCTTGCGGTCCCGGACCGGGCCGAGGCCCTCGCGGTCGCCGCTGCCTCCACGCCGCCCGCTCTCGCGGGAGGCCGTGAGGCCCTCGGACTTGCCGCCCCTACGGCGAGCGGTGTCCTGCTCGCCCAGCCGTTGGTCGCGGCGGCCGTCGACGGTCTCGAAGCCCTCCGGCATGATCTCGCCCTTGTTGATCCAGACCTTGACGCCGATCCGGCCGGTCGTCGTCTTGGCCTCGGCGAAGCCGTAGTCGATGTCCGCGCGGATCGTGTGCAGCGGGACCCGGCCCTCCGAGTAGCTCTCGGAGCGGCTCATCTCGCCGCCGCCGAGCCGGCCGCCGCACTGAACCTTCACGCCCTGCGCGCCGGAGCGGATCGCCGAAGCCAGCGAGCGCTTCATCGCGCGGCGGAAGCTCACGCGGTTCTCGAGCTGCTCGGCGATCGACTGGGCGACGAGCTTCGCGTCGAGCTCGGGCCGCTTGATCTCGTTGATGTTGATGTGGACGTTCTTCTGCGTCAGCGCGTGCAGGTCGCGGCGGAGCGCATCCACCTCGGCGCCGGACTTGCCGATCACGATGCCGGGGCGCGCGGTGTAGATGTCGACGGTGATCCGCTGCTTGTCCTTGCGGATCAGGATGTCGGACAGGCCGGCATGCGAAAGCTTGCCGATGATGTGCTCGCGGATCTTGATGTCCTCCTGGAGCGCGTCCGCGAAGTCCTTGTCGTTCGTGTACCAGTTGGACTTCCAGTCGTGGATGACGCCGACGCGCATCCCGCCGGGATGGATCTTCTGGCCCACTAGGACTCCTCTCCCTCGGTCTTCTTCTTGCGCGGGGCGCGCTTGGGCTTGGGCTTCTCGGCCGCTGCCTCGGCCTTCGGGGCCGCGGGCTTCTTCGCGCGGCTGGCGCGCTTGGGCTTCGGCTTCTCCTCGGTCTTCGGCTTCTCCTCGGCCTGCGGCTTCTCGGTGGCCTCCGCCTCGGGCTCGACGGCCGTGTCCTGCGTGGTCCGCGGACGCCTGGCGGCGCCGTCGGTGTCGGCCGGCGCGAGCCGGATCGTCACGTGGCACGTCTTCTTCTGGATCGGCGCGGTCCGGCCGCGCGCGCGGGCGCGCCAGCGCTTGATCACCGGGCCCTCGTCGACGTACGCGGCGGACACGATGAGGTCGTCGCCGAGCAGGCCGTGGTTCGCCTCCGCGTTGGCCACGGCCGACGCGAGGATCTTCTCGACCTCGCGGGCGGCGGCGCGCGGCGTGAACGCCAGCACGGTGCGAGCCTCCGGGACCGGACGGCCGCGGATGTGCTCTACGACGAGGCGCGCCTTGCGCGGCGCGACGCGCAGGTACTGCGCGGACGCGCGCACCTCCTGGCGCTCCTCGGTCTGTGTTCTCGCGCGGGCCATCGCTAGCGCTTGACCTCCGTCTTCCGGTCGCCGGAGTGGCCGCGGAACGTCCGCGTCGGCGCGAACTCGCCGAGCTTGTGACCGACCATCTGCTCCGAGATGAAGACCGGGACGTGCTTGCGGCCGTCGTGGACCGCGATGGTGTGCCCGACCATCTCGGGGAAGATCGTCGAGGCACGCGACCAGGTCCGGATCATGTTCTTCGATCCGGAGGAGTTCATCTGCTCGATGCGGCTCATCAGCCGCTCCTCGACGTACGGGCCCTTGCGGGACGATCTCGACACTTAGCGCTTCTCCTTGCCTCTCCGGCGCTGCCGGATGATCAGTGCGTCCGATTCCTTGTGCTTCGAGCGGGTGCGCTTGCCGAGGGTCGGCACGCCCCAGGGCGTCACCGGGTGGCGTCCACCCTTCGACTTGCCCTCGCCGCCGCCGTGCGGGTGGTCGACCGGGTTCATGGCCGAGCCGCGCACCGTTGGGCGCTTTCCACGCCACCGAGAGCGTCCTGCCTTGCCCTCGGTGATGTTCTCGTGGTCGACGTTGCCGACCTGCCCCACCGTGGCGCGGCAGGCGAGCAGCACTCGCCGAAGCTCCCCGGAGGGTAGCCGAAGGATTCCGTGGCCCTCGTCCTTTCCGACGAGCTGGATCCCAGTGCCGGCGCCGCGCGCGATCTTGCCGCCCTGGCCAGGCTTCAGCTCCACGTTGTGGACGAGCGTGCCGGTCGGGATGTTGGCGAGCGGGAGCGCGTTGCCGGGCTTGATGTCCGCTGCCGGGCCGGACTCGACGGTCGAGCCGACGCGCAGGCGGGCCGGGGCGAGGATGTAGGCCTTCGCGCCGTCCGCGTAGTGGAGCAGCGCGATGTTGGCCGACCGGTTCGGGTCGTACTCGATCGCGGCGACCTTCGCGGGCACGCCGTCCTTCGTCCGCTTGAAGTCGATCACGCGGTAGCGGCGCTTGTGCCCGCCTCCGCGGTGGCGCGTCGTGATGCGGCCCTTGTTGTTGCGGCCGCCCGTCTTCTTCATCGGCTCGACGAGGCTCTTCTCCGGCTCGCTCTTCGTGACCTCCGCGAACTCGGAGACGGTCATATGTCGGCGACCGGGGCTGGTGGGCTTGAACTTGCGCGCCATGGCTAGACCTGTGCCCCCTCGAAGATCTCGATCGACTGACCCTCGCGGAGCTGGACGATCGCCTTCTTCCAGCCGGGCTTGCGGCCGCGGACCATCCCGCGCCGCTTCGGCTTCGACCGGACCTGGATGATGTTGACGGCCTGCACCTTCACGTCGAAGAGCTCCTCGACGGCCTGCCGGACCTGCGTCTTGTGCGCGTCCGGATGCACGCGAAAGGAGTACTTCCGGTCCTCGATCAGGCTGTAGCTCTTCTCGGAGACGACCGGCGCGAGTAGGACTTCGTTCGGATGGAGGCTCACGCGGCACCTCTCTTCTCGAGCGCCTCGCGCGCAGCCTCGGTGACCAGCAGCGCTCGCGCCCAGACGATGGCGGCGACCTCGATCTC
>CAVTBO010000002.1:0-488966 GCA_963733015.1 uncultured Actinomycetes bacterium
GCGGCTGGGGTTGTGCGTGTACGCCCGAGCAAGCTCCGCGACTTCACCATCGAGCGTCGCCGAGAAGAACATCGTCTGCCGCTTTCGGGGCAGACGCCTGACGATCGCGTCGACCTGAGGCTGGAAGCCCATGTCGAGCATCCGATCGGCCTCGTCGAGGACGAGGATCCGGATGTCGTCGAGCTTCACGAGGCGGCGGTTCGCGAGATCCTGGAGCCGGCCCGGCGTCGCCACGATGATGTGGGAGCTCTTGGCCGCCTTGCCCTGGGCCGAGACCGAGGTCCCGCCGTAGACGGCAGTGACGCGCAGGCCCTTCGTGCGACCGATCGCCTCGAACTCCTCGGCGACCTGGACCGCGAGCTCGCGGGTCGGAACGAGGACGAGGGCCGACGGACGGTTGTCAGCTGCGTCCAGTCGCTGGACGATCGGGACCGCGAACGCGAGCGTCTTGCCCGAGCCGGTCGGCGACTTGGCGAGCACGTCGTTGCCCGCCAGCGCGTCCGGCAGCACGAGCGCCTGGATCGAGAACGGCGTGTGGATCGACCGCCGCTCGAGGGCGGCGACGATCGGTTCGGACACGCCGAGGCCCGAGAATGATTCCTTTGACATGTAGTTCTCCTTCAGTTCGGTTCGAGATTCGCCTGCCTCGAAACCGCCGAAGAAGAAACGAGAAGCTCACCTCACGGGAGCGGCCCGATGCCGTCCCTGCGACACACGGTAGCGGAGAAATCCCGATTTAGCGCAGTTCGGCTTGGACAAACGTGCTTGACCGGTTAAGCTACGGATCATGACCAGCGAGAACGGACGACACTTTCCCAGCGATTTCCTCTGGGGCGCGGCGACTTCGGCGTACCAGATCGAGGGCGCGACCGAGGCCGACGGGCGAGGCGCGAGCATCTGGGACACCTTCTGCGAAACCCCGGGCAAGATCCGGAACGGCGACTCCGGAGCGATCGCGTGCGACTCCTACCACCGCTACGGAGTGGACATCGAGCGCATGCAGGAGCTCGGCCTCGACGCCTACCGCTTCTCGATCGCCTGGCCGCGTGTCGTGCCGGAGGGACGCGGACGCGTCAACGAAGCAGGCCTCGACTTCTACGACCGTCTGGTCGACGATCTGCTCGCCGCCGGCATTCGCCCGTTCGTCTCGCTCTACCACTGGGACCTCCCGCAGGCACTCGAGGACGCCGGCGGCTGGCCTTCGCGCGCCACGGCGGAGGCATTCGGCGAGTACGTCGGGGTCGTCGCCCAACGGCTCGGCGACCGGGTCCGCGACTGGCTGACGCAGAACGAGCCGTACTGCGTCTCGTGGCTCGGCTACGCACTGGGCCTCCACGCCCCGGGCAGGACCGAGCTCCCCGCCGCGGCGGCCGCCGCGCACCACGTGCTCCTCTCGCACGGCCTCGCGCTCGAGGCCCTTCGCCGCGAGAGCCCGGGATCCGAGGTCGGCATCGTCCTCGACTCGTGGCCGGTGTACCCGGCGAGCGACGACCCGCGCGACGTCGAGGCCGCGAAGGAGCAGGACGGCTTCCGGAACAGGCTCTTCTTCGACCCGGTCCTGCGGGGCAGCTACCCGGACGACGTCCTCGAGCACCTCGGCGACTCGGCGCCGCCGGTCCGCGACGGCGACCTGGCCGCGATCTCCGCGCCGATCGACTTCGTGGGGCTGAACAACTACTCGCGGACGGTCATCAAGGCCGACTCGGAGGGGAAGCCGCAGACCGTCGCGAACGGCGGCCCGACGACGGAGATGGGCTGGGAGATCTATCCGAGCGGGATCTCCGACGTCCTCACCCGGCTGCACCGCGACTACGGCGTCCAGAAGCTGTACGTGACGGAGAACGGAGGCGCCTTCCCGGACGTGCTTCTCCACGACCGGCGAGTCGAGGACCGCGACCGGATCGACTACCTCAACAAGTATCTGGGCGCAGTCGGCAGCGCGATCGCCGACGGCATCCCGGTCCGCGGGTACTTCGTGTGGTCGCTGCTCGACAACTTCGAGTGGGCGTACGGCTACTCCCGGCGCTTCGGGCTCCTCTACGTCGACTACTCGACGCTCGAGCGCGTCCCGAAGTCGAGCTTCTACTGGTACCGGGACCTGATCGGCGCCGGGCAGCTGCCCGAGCCGGAAACCTCTTAGCCGGCGTCCGGGCCGAGAGCGACCAGGTGGTCGTCCTCGACCTCGTGCAGCTGCGTCGCGTCGGCCTCGCCGATTCGACCGCCGGGCTGCCCGACCTCCTGCTCGACCTCCGCCCACTTCTTGTGCAGCGGAGGCACGGAGGCGATCAGCAGCTTGGTATAGGGATGCATCGGGTTCCCGAAGACCTTCTCCGTCGCCCCCATCTCGACGATGCTCCCGCGGCGCAGGATCACGGTCCGCTCGCTGATGTAGTTGCCGAGCGAGAGGTCGTGCGTGATGAAGAGGACGCCGAGCCCGCGAGCCTTCAGCTCGCCGAGCAGGTTGAGCACGTCGATCCGGGTCGAGGCGTCGAGCATGCTGATGATCTCGTCCGCGACCAGGTACTTGATGTCGAGCAGGAGCGCCCGCGCGATCAGTAGCCGCTGAAGCTGGCCGCCGCTGAGCTGGTGCGGGTACTTGCCCAGAACCGCCTCGGGCTCGAGGCTCACGGCATGGAGAGAGGCGTCCAGCTTGCGGCTCCAATCCGAGCCGCTCGTCCCGGAGAAGTACGCGCCGCGGATCATGCTGAAGACGCGGTCGATCTTGAAGATCGGGTTGTAGGAGCTGAAGGGATCCTGGAAGACGCCCTGCACGTGGCCGTGGTAGCCCTTCAGGCGCCGCCGCTCGAGGGTGGAGACGTCGGTCCCTTCGAACGAGATCGAGCCGTCGGTGACCGGCGTCAGCCGGAGGATCATCTTCCCGACGGTCGATTTCCCGCTGCCGCTCTCGCCGATCAGGGAGACGACCTCGCCGGGGCGGAGATCGAAGGAGACGTCGCGGACGGCGGTCAGGCGCTTCCCGCCGAAGGTGCCGACCTTGTAGACCTTCGTGACCTGGTCGAGCTTCAGCATCAGAACACCTTCCAGCAGGCGACTTCGTGGCCCGGCGCGATCTCGCGGAACGGCGGCTCTTCGACGCACTTCTCGAACGCGAACGGGCAGCGCTCCCTGAACCTGCAGCCCGTCGGCGGATCGAGCAGGGGCGGCGGCCGGCCCGGGATTCCCGTGAGCTTCTGCTCCTCGTAGGTCACACCGACCTCGGGCAGCGAGGAGACCAGCAGCTGCGTGTACGGATGCAGGGGCGCATCGATGATCACCTCGGCGGGAGCCTTCTCGGCCAGCTTGCCCGCGTACATGACGAGGATCGTGTCGGCGACCTGATAGAGGATCGCCAGGTCGTGCGTGATCACCATCATGCTCTTCACGTAGCCGCGGTCGCGAAATTCGACGAGTGTCTCGGCAACGGCCTTCTGGGTCGAGACGTCGAGCGCGGAGGTGATCTCGTCCGCGATCAGGAGCGCCGGGTTGAGCAGCGTCGAGAGCACCATCACCGTCCGCTGCTTCATCCCGCCCGAGAGCTCGATCGGATACATCCCGAGCACGTCGTGTGACAGTCCGACGAGCGTCAGCCGCCGCTCCAGCTCCGTTCGCACAGTCGAGAAGCGCACACCTCTCGACTCCAGCAGCTCCTCGATCATCTTCCCGACCTTGCGGGTCGGGGTCATGGCGCTCATCGCGTACTGGGGGACGATCGAGACGCTCTTGAACCGGTACTGGTTCATCGCCCTGGAGTCGTCGATCGGCAGCTCGGCGCCGTCGAGCTCGACGCGCCCCTCCATGTGCTGCATGCGGGCGTCCATCCGGATCAGGCTCTTGCCGAGCGTCGACTTCCCGCAGCCGGACTCGCCGGCGAGGCCCATGATCTCGCGGTCCGCAATCCCGAACGTGACGCCGTCGACGCACTGGACGTCCCCGCGGAGCGTTCGGTAGTAGACGCGGAGGTTGTCGACCTTGATGCTCATGTCCCGCGGAGCTTCGGGTTGAAGACCTCGTCGAGGCCCACGTTCATGATGTAGAGCGCGGAGACGATCGCGGTGATCCCGATTCCCGGGACGATGAACCACCACCACATGCCGAGCACGAGAGCGCTGTTCGAGACGGCGACGTTCAGCATCAGCCCGAGCGACATGACCTCGGAGGGGCCGAGCCCGAGGAAGTCCAGCGTCGCCGCGATGAGGATCGAGCCGCCGAACAGGAGGATGAACGTCAAGAAGAGGTAGGAGCTCATGTTCGGGGCGATCTCCTTGACGATGATCCGCAAGCTCCCCTGGCCGGAGAGGCGCGCCAGGCTGACGAAGTCGCGCGTCGCGAGGGAGAACGTCTGGGCCCTGATCGCGCGGGCCGCCCACGGCCACGACGTGACCCCGATCAGGATGGCCTCCCAGACCAGGCTCCCGACCGAGAGGTATGCCGAGACGATGATCAGGACCGCGATCGTCGGGATCACGAGCACGACGTTCGTGAGCATGCTGAGGATGTCGTCGACGATGCCGCCGAAGTAGCCGGCGATGAAGCCGACCGTCATCCCGATGACGGCGGCCACGGTCCCCGCGACGGCGCCGACGATGAAGCTCGAGCGCATCCCGTAGACGAACTGGGCGTAGACGTCCTGGCCCGGGGCCGTCGTTCCGAACCAGTGCTCCTTCGACGGCGGCTGGCCGAGGGCCTCGTAGAACTCGAAGGGGTCGCGGTCCGTGAGCATCGGCCCGAAGATCGCGAACAGCAGCAGAAAGACGAGCAGTGAGAGCCCCGCGACGAGCTTCTTGTTCCGAAACGCGAAGTAGAGGGTCTCGCTTCGGTGGCGTTTCTGGATCGTGCCCGTCGGGGCGACGACCGCGCCGGCGACGACCTCCTGCTGGGGCTCGACGGTGTCCATCGCCTACGACCCCTGGAGCCCCGTGCGCGTTCGCGGGTCGACGATCACGTAGGCGATGTCGACCAGGAAGTTCGCGATCAGGACGCCGATGATGATGAACAGGAAGATGCCCTGGAGCAGGAAGTAGTCCCGGTTCGTGATCGCCGTGATGATCAGGGTGCCCACACCGGGATAGCCGAAAACGATCTCGGTGACCAGGGCTCCGCCGACGATGACTCCGAGGGCGAGCGCGAGGCCGGACATCTGCGGGAGCACGGCGTTGCGGTAGGCGTACTTGCGGACCAGCCGATTCGGCGCGCCCAGCGCCTGGAGGTAGTTCGCGTAGTCAGCTTCGAGCTCGTAGATGATCAGGTTCCTCATCCCGATCGCCCAGCCCCCGAACGAGACGAGGAAGAGGGTGAGGAACGGGAGGAACCAGTGGTGGAGGAAGCTGCGGGCGAACTCCCACGTCCACTCCGGTTGCAGCGCGAAGTCGTAGGCGCCCGAGATCGGGAAGATCTGCCAGCGGAACGCGAGGAAGTAGGCGAGGACGAGCGCCAACCACATGTACGGCGTGGCCGTGAGGACGTAGGAGATCGGCAGGGCGGTGTTGTCGAGCACCTTCCGCCGCGCCGCGAGCGCTCCCACCCGGTTCCCGGCGATGTAGCTGAGTGCGATCGCGGGGATCAGCAGCGCCAGCGTGTACGGGATGGCCGCCCGGATCAGGTCACTGACGGACGAGCCGACGTACGCGATGCTCGGGCCCAGGTCGCCGTGCGCGAGCCCGAGCCAGAAGTTGAGGTACTGCCTCCAGAGCGGCTCGTCGAGGCCGAAGGACTCCGTGTAGTACCCGTGCATCTCCTGAGCCGCGGTCGGGTCCGCCTGGATGCGGGCGATCAGGCCCGAGATCGGGTCGCCGGGCATGAGCCGCGGGATCGCCCAGTCGATCGTCGCGGCCACGAAGAACGTGAGCAGGTAGATGGAGAACTTGCGAGCGAGGTAGCGGCTCACGTCGAAGAATGGCCGCTGCCCCTCCCGAAGGAGGAGCAGCGGCCCGACGCTAGGTTGCCGTCACTGATCGTGAAGACCTACCTCGGCCTCAACTTCGCGAGGGCGTCGATGCCCGTCATGTTGATGTAGCCGTTCCAGGTCGACGGTGTCGCCTGGTTCCCGCTGGAGGTTGGGAAGTTCGTCCAATGCGTCGTGTTGTACTGCGCCCACATTCCGTTGTACCAGAGCGGAATCGCGGGCAACTGCGTGAGGATCACCCGCTGGACCTGCGAGTGGATCCGCTTGGCCCGAGCGACGCTCGAGCTCGGGATCTTGTTCACCTGCTGCGAGAGCCCCCAGGTCGCCGGCGACGAGAACCGCTGGAAGTTCGACACGGTCTGCGACGCCAGGATGGGCAGGCGGAACAGGTAGTCGTAGTAGGTGTACGGCGTGTTGCCGATCTGCTTCTCGTTGTTGATCACGAGCTCGAACTTGCCCGTGTTGCGCTCGTCGACGAGGCCGTTGAAGTCCGGATAGGCCGGCGTGATCTTGATGCCGGCGTCCTTGGCGCTGTCGGCGATGATCTGGATCGCCGTCTCCCAGTCCGACCAGCCCTTCGGGACGATCAGGCGGAGGTTGATGGTCGATCCGTCCTTGTCCTCGACGAAGCCGTCGCCGTTCCGGTCCCTGTACCCCGCCTGCGAGAGCCGATTCCTCGCCCTCGAGGTGCTGTAGCTGAAGCCGAGGCTCCGGGCCTGCGCCTGGTTGATCCACTTGTTCCAGGTCGGGAGCAGACCGGTCGGGTTGGCCTTCGAGACGATCCGCTGGTAGTCGGCGACGACGATCCTGTTGATGTCGATCGACTCGGCGAGTGCCCTGCGGAAGGTGACGTCGTTCAGCGGCTTCTTGGTCAGGTTGGGAACGAGCCACGCCGTGTTGGCGGCGAGCATGTACGGCGCCTTCTTGTAGTAGGTGCCGACCCTGCCTCCCACGTGCCTGTTGATGCCGGGGAAGAAGTTGTTGCTCAGGTCGATCCGGTTCTGCAGGAAGTTCTGCAGGGACGCGGTGTTCGACGTGTTGTGGATGTCGACGATGTAGCGCATCGGCATCCTCATGCCGTAGGCCTTCGTGGCCCACCAGTTGGCACGCCTGTTCCACTGCAGCGTCTGGCTCCCGCCGGCGCCGCCACCGTAGGCGAACGGGCCGGTCCCGACGATCCGCCTGGTGCTCGAGGCGTTGCCGGAGACGAGATCCTTGGCGCTGTAGCTCCTGAAGATGTGCCGAGGCACGATCGGGACCGAGTACCGGTTCGAGTCCCACTCCTGGTAGTTCGGAACGCCCCTGAAGTGGAACGTCACGGTCCTGCCCCTCGTGGTGACCGACCGGAGGCCGGTCTTCCACATCGTCCCGTACTGGGCACCTGTGTTCTTCTGCGTCTCGAACGTGAACTTCACGTCCGCCGCGGTGAACGGCTTCCCGTCACTCCACTTGACGCCGCTACGCACGGTGACGACGTAGTTCCTGCCGACCCACTTCCCGCCGCTTGCGAGCCACGGGATGAACCTGTCCTTGAGCGGGTCGTACCGGAAAAGCGTCTCGTACACGAGACCGACGATTCCGGTGTTGTAGTCGGGCTTGAGCGGGTTGAAGTTCGTGTAGGGACCCCATTGCTTGCCCGACACATAGAGGGTTTGACTGCGCGGCACGGCGTCTGGGCCAGACGGCCCGGCTCCGGCCCCGCCCGCGGTCAACGTCGCGACGACAGCGAGAGCGAGCACGCTGGCGACGAAGCCGAAGACTTCGGTCTTCCTCCTTGACTTGCGGCTTGCCATGTTCCTCCTCCTCATCCTCCCTGTTTCCATTCCTGGTTAAGACGACATCGACCGACTTCCAGCGGTCACTCTCAAGCTCGGGCATCACTCCCTTCGCTCGCCGCGGTGACCGATACGCGGGCGGGGGGTGCACCCGCGTATCGGACCGACGCGACGCCGAACGGCTCGAGCGTCAGCTCGCCCATGTCGGGATCGAGCTCGATGCCTGTCAGAACTGGTTGGGTCGAGAGCGTGTCCCCTGAGGTGTTCACGAAGAGCGCCGTTTCCGCGTCTCCGCTGCGAATCCGTCCGACCAGCACGCGCGGATCGTCGACCCGCACGGGCCGCTCCACGCCCGCGGCCTCGGCGAGCGCCGAGTAGATCCGGTAGGTGTCCTCCGGATTGACGCCGGGCGTCTTCGCCGCCATGTGCTCGATCGGGTAGGTGCAGAGCACGGTGCCGCCCGCTCCGACGCGGTAGCGGAGTAGTGCCGGGCGGCCGTGCCCGTCAAGTGCGACGACCTCCGCACCCAGGGGCTCGAGGGGGAGGAAGGCGCGTGCGCTGGGCTCGCCGGCAACACGGAAGGTCAGTCGAGTCCCCTCCGGGATGTCGCCGAGGTCGTCGACGAACTGGAAGATGACCTCGTCGTCCTCGATCGGGTCGACGAGGCCGTAGCGCAGCAGGTGGCGGACGCCGAAGATCTCGTCCAGCCATGACAGCCAGGGGCCGCGCTGGTTCGCGGTGCTCCCGGCGAAGTAGGACGCGTAGACCGTCGCGCCGCCCTCCGCGAGCTCGCGAAGCCGGTCGAGCCCCGGTGACGTCAGCAGCTTCGCGCACGGCGCGAGATACAGCCGGGCGTCGCCGGGCAGCCCGTCGCGCTCGCGCACGAGCTCGACCGGGAGGTCCGCCTCGCGGGCGGCAACGTACGCCTGAAGCAGGTTCTCCCGCATGTCCCGCCGGTACGCCGGCTCCGTGAAGGGCAGCTCCCGCTCGAAGTGCTCGGGCACGACGATCGCAGCGTCACCGGCCACCCGCTCCCACTCGCCCGCCGCGAGGTCGCGCACGAGCTCGGCGAACTCGCCGAGCACTCGGAGCTGCGGCTTCGGACGGCCACGGGCGTCCGTCAAGCCGAAGTGCAGCTCGAAGACGTGATGGCGGTACGGGTCCTGGTGCCGGAGATCGTCGAAGTCGGTGTTGTTCCATGCGAGCCACCCGCGCGCTCCGGCGAGCAGCGACGTGTGGAGGACCTGGCGGTAGTAGTCGGCGGCGTGCTCGTCCGCGGCGAAGTCCGAGCTGACGCCGAACTCCTCGAGCACGACCGGCTTGCCCAGGCTTCCGGCGAGCTCGCAGGCGAACGCCGGAGTGAGGACCTGGCGCACCGGATCGTCCAGCATCGGATACGAGTGAGGGCCGAAGAAGTCGACGAGCGGCGCGAGGGCTCTCAGCGAGTAGCCGTTGTCCTCGCCAGTCGTCTCGACGCCCCAGGCTCCGTCGCCGACCGAGACCGGCTGCGTCGCGCCTCCAGCACGCACGGCCTGGGTGAGGATCCGGGCCCAGGCGGTGACGTCCTCGATGCTCGCGCGGCCGCCGTAGAGCGGCATCTCGTTCGAGAGGAGCCAGCCGGCGACGGCGTGCCGGTGGAACCGTCGCGCGATCTCCTCGACGAACCAGGCCTGCTGGCCCACGAGCCAGACGTCGCGGTAGAGGTCCCGGCCTTGCCGCCAGGGCGGATCCCAGTTCTCGCCGGACATGTGCCCGACGATGAAGGTGGGGATGGTCTCGAGCCCCAGCTCCGCGTGCGCGTCGAGGAAATCGCTGAACCGGTCGAGAACCTGCTCGTCCAGGGTCTCCGGCTTCGGCATGAAGTCCGGCCAGTAACAGAACGAGCGCGTGACGGTGCATCCGTGATCGGCGAGGACCTGGAGCTCATCCCGCACAACTGCGGGGTCGTAGTGCATCCACATACGCGGCCCGCCGGTGCGGGACCAGAAGTTGGCGCCGATCCACGGAGCCGAAGCGTCCCGTGTGAGCGGACTTTCCATCTCGGATCTTCTCGAGGGTCGCATCCGGATGGCTTAACTCCATCACTTATCCGGTTCAGTGTCAACCAGCTGGCGACAATTTCCTGCCGCTCAGCGGCGCAGCGAGCGCCGGCGACCGCCGACGACACCGTCCGTCTGGAGCGCCGGACCGGTGCTGCCGCGGGGCGTGAGCTCGCCCCGCTGCGTCTCCTTGTCCTCCGTCGTCCGGCCCTCGATGACCTCGAGGAGGTGCCGGATGGCGGTGCCGCCGTAGGCGACGATGTCGCGGGTGATCGCCGTCAGCGGCGGATGCACGACCTGGCTGATCAGCGAGTCGTCCCAGCCGATGATCGACACGTCGTCCGGGACGACGAAGCCCATCTGCAACGCGACGCCGAGGCCCGTGACGGCCAGGAGGTCGCTGTCGTAGATGATCACGCTCGGCGGCTGCGGCGACGAGAGAAGCTTCCGCGTCGCGCGGGCGCCGCTCTCGGCGGAGTAGTCCGTCTCGATCACCTCGGTCTCGAGCCCGAGCTCCTCCGTTACGCAGAGAAATCCTTCTGTGCGCTGCGCCGTGTGGACGAACTCGGCGACGCCCGCAACGCGGGCGATTCGCGTGTGGCCCAGTGCCGCGACGTAGCGAACCGCTTCGACCACGACGCCGGCTTCATCGTGCCAAACCGCAGGTAGAGCGCCATTTTCCACCGGTCCGCCGATGACGACGGCGGGCAGGCCGAGGCGGACGAGCTCGCGGACGCGGGGATCGTCTGCCCGCAGGTCGACCATCAGGACGCCGTCGACACGGCGCTCGCCCCACCATCGCCGATACACCTCGATCTCGTCCTCGACCGACTGCACGAGCTGGATGGAGAGGGCGATCGAACGCGCCGACAGCTCGGCCTCGACACCGGCGATGAACTCCATGAAGAACGGCTCGAGCGCCAGCGTCTTGGCCGGCCGGGCGAGCACGAGCCCGCAGGCGTCGGCGCGCTCGACGGAGAGCGCACGCGCGGCGCGGTTGGGGTACCAGCCGAGCTCACGGGCGATCTCGAGAATCCGCTCCCTGGTGCCGTCGGAGACTCCCGGACGCCCGTTCAGCGCGTAGGAGACCGCTCCCTTCGACACGCCGGCACGCTCCGCGATGTCGCTGATCGTCACTCGGCGAGCGCGCTCCGCGGGCTCGGCCAAACCGCTCTCCTTCCGGTGGAAGAACCGCTCTCCCGGGCGTCGACTGGCGCCCGCCGCCGGCCAATTGGCCCAACGGACGGGAGCTTTCGGGGTCCGGGCAGAGGCATGATAGTAGCTTGACCGGTTCAGCGCATGCGGACGAGACGAGAGTGCGCGCGACGTGACCCGTTAGTCTCTCGACCGCCGACCGTCGCTCCGGGGGGAGTAGAGGAGGATCCGCGGGCGCGGCGAAAGGCGGCAGTTCCGGAGGAGGATCGCATGCCCAGGCGAGCTCTGCGGTGACGGAAGATCAGAAACGCGCTCGGCGGCGCCTGCTCGCGCTGGCCGGGATGTGGCTGCTGCTCGGCGGCCTGCTGACCGCGCTCGGGTTGGTGGTCGTGGTGTTCGCGGCGTCCGCGCTCTTGCTCGTCGCGAGCCTGGCCGTGATCGGCGCGCGGAAGCTTCGCCGGCTCGAGCTCCGGGAAGGCGTTCGCAGCGCCACCGGAGGCGACCCGCAGCGCGACGAAGGCGACCGGCTCCGCGCTCCAGGTCGCGCGGGAGCGGGCACCGAAGCCGCGGGCGCCGCAGATCCATGTTCGCGAGCACGCGCGAGACCTCGGCGGGCACGCGCGCAACGTCGGGGCACGCGCGCGTGACCTCGGGGCCAGCGCGCGAACCGCGGCCGCCGCCACGCCGGCTCGAACGGAGAGCCTCGCAACCCGGACGTTTCAGGCGATGTACCGATTCCGCCTCCTTCGGCTCCACTCGATCGACCCGGGACAGCGAGCCCAGCAGCTCAACGCACTCGGAGCCCAGCTCCGGCGGGACGGTGAGCCCGAGCAGGCGGTCGAGCAGCATCGCGCCGCGCTGGCGATCGTCCGTGACCTCGGCGACCCGCACGCCGAGGCAATGACCCTCAACAACCTCGGTCTCGCCCTCGCCCACGGCGGCGCCGAGGACGCGGCCGTCCAGCATCTCGAGGAGGCTCGGGACGTCCTCCGCGATCTCGGCGATGACGAGTACGAGGCGCGCGTCATCGCGAATCTCGGCCTCGTCCACCGCCGGCAGGGCCACGACGACGAGGCCGCCAGCTTGCTCCACGAGGCTCTCGGCAAGCTTCCGCCCGAGTCGCAGGCGTACCGTCAGGTCGAGGAGGAGCTGCTCCGCGCGAGCTGACCGCCGGGCGTTTCCGTGTCCCGGGTGCTTTTCCACACCAAGTATCCGACACCGAGCAGCACGGCCTCGACCAGCGTGATCGCGAGCCTGTTCAGCACGGTCGCGCTGAGCGCCACGGACGGGGAGGCGACCGCGAGCATCAGGCCGTACATCGACGCCTCTCGCACGCCGAGCCCCGACGGCGAGAGCACGGAGAGCACCGCCACGATCGCGCCGACGGCGGCCGTCCCGCCGAGGTAGGGCGCCGCGTCCAGCCCGGCGTCTCCCCCGACCGCCCGGATCAGGAACAGCACTGCGACTCCTCCGACGATCCAACTCGCGGAGTAGAAGACCAGGAGCCCGAGCATCGTCCGCCAGGGCAGGGTCGGCGGCGGGCCGGCGCCGAACGGCCGGAAGACGAACCCGGCGACGGCCCGGAAGACCCGCGGGTGCAGGAGGCCCGCGATTCCAATGCCGAAGAGGACGACCGGCCAGATCGGCGCGTCCCAGCCCGAAACGAAGGGCAGCGCGCAGACGAGCACGAGCACTCCTGCCACCGCCGAGAGCCCGGCTTCCAGCAGGATCGAGGCGACGACCACGGATGTCTTGTCGATGCCGCCCGCCTTGCGCAGCCAGAGGACCCGCGCGGCCGGCGTCCAGATCGCGCCGGGGATGTACTTCGCAAGCATCGACGCCATCTCTGACTGGAGCGCGACCCCGTAGGACGTGTGGATTCCGAGCGCACGCAGGATCCACTGCCACCCCAGCACGAACATGAGGTAGTAGGCGGCGAGGACGACGCAGGCGATCGCCAGGTCGACGGGGTCGGCGTCCCGAAGCCGTGGCAGTGCTTCGCTCCACGTGTCCCGGACGGCCCAGGTGAAAAAAGCGAGCAACGCGATGACGAACACGATCTGGAGCGCGACGACGAGTCGGCGCCGGGCGGTGATCCGGGCGAGCAGGTCCTTCATCGACTTCAAGGTAGTCGTCGAGCGCCTACAGGCGTCCGGCCTCGACGATCCGCTGGAGGAATTGCCGCGTCCGAGGCTCCTGCGGCTCGGAGAAGATCTGCTCGGGCGGGCCCTGCTCGAGGATCACGCCGCCGTCGAGGAAGCAGACGCGGTTCGCGATCTCCCGTGCGAAGCCCATCTCGTGCGTTGCGATGAGCATCGTCATCCCGCCGGCCGCGAGCTCGCGGATCACGTTCAGGACCTCGCCGACGAGCTCGGGGTCGAGGGCGCTCGTCACCTCGTCCAGCAGCATCAGCTTCGGCCGCATCGCCAGGGCACGGACGATCGCGACCCGCTGCTGCTGGCCGCCCGAGAGCCGGTCCGGATAGTCGCCGGCCCGCTCGGCCAGTCCGAACCGGCCGAGCAGCTCGAGCGCCTCGACCTCGGCGTCGGCCTTCGATTTCCCGAGCACCTCGCGCGGCGCCAGCGTGACGTTCCGCAGCACCGTCATGTGCGGGAAGAGGTTGTACGCCTGGAAGACGATCCCGATCCCACGACGCACCCGGTCGGCGTCGACACCGGGCGCCGTGACCTCCTCGCCGCCGACGACGATCCGGCCGTCGTCGATCGGCTCGAGGAGGTTGACGCAGCGGAGGAGCGTCGACTTGCCCGAGCCGGAGGCGCCGATCAGGCAGACGACCTGGTGCTCCTCGACCTCGAGGTCGATCCCGTGGAGCACCTCCTCCTCGCCGAAGGACTTGCGGACGCCGTGGAGCTCGACCGCGCTCACCGCCGCCGCCTCCGCTCCCGGGCGACGAGCCAGTCGGTGAACCTCGCCGTCGGGATCGTCAGCGCGACGAAGAGCAGCGCGGTCGCGAAGTACGGCGTGTAGTCGAAGTTCGCGGCCACCTCGATCTGCGACTGGCGGAATGCCTCGACCGGCCCGATCAGCGCGACGAGGGCCGTGTCCTTCTGGAGCCCGATGAAATCGTTGAGCAGCGGCGGAACGACCCGCCGCACTGCCTGCGGCAGGACGACGAACCGCATCGCCTTCGTCTTGGAGAGGCCGAGCGAGCGGGCCGCGGCCTCCTGGCTCGGATGCACGGACTCGATCCCGGCGCGGTACACCTCGGACACGTACGCCGAGTAGACGAGCGTGAGCGCGACGATCCCCCAGACGAACTCGGAGCGCGGCACGCCCGAGATCGCAAGCGCCGGCACGCCGAACCCGAGGAGGTAGATGACGAGGATCGTCGGCACGCCGCGGAAGAAGTCCGTGTAGATGATCGCCAGCAGCCGAACCGGGAAGAACACCGGCCCCGGAAGGCTCCGCAGGATCGCGATCGCGAGGCCGAAAACGAGGATCAAGACCTCGGCGATCAGGAAGATCTTGATGTTGACGAGGAGCTTCGGCGCGATCTCCCGCAGCGACTCCTTGAAGATGTCCCAGTCGAAGAACTGCTCTTTCACCGCCGGCCAGCCGGGCGCGCTCGTGACGAGCAGGACGATGAGCCCGAAGAACGCGAGGGTGCTGACGATCGCGATCAGCGTGCTGCGGCCGGCCCCGCCGCCGCCCAGAATGCGGGAGCCGCGTGAGCCGGCTACTCGAGGACCGGCGCGCTGCCGGTGAGCCACTTCTGCTCGAGCCCGTCGAGCGTGCCGTCGTCCTTGATCGCCTGGATCGCCTGGTTCACGCACTCCGTCAGCGAGCTGTCCTTCTCGAGCACGACCCCGAAGTACTCGCTTCCGTCCGCGGCGAGCCGTCCGACGACCTTGCCGTCGTCGAGCTGCACGGCCGACATGAAGAGCGCGGTCGGAAAGTCCACGACGATCCCGTCGACCTGCTTCGCCTTCAGCGCCGAGACCGCGTCGTTGTTGGTGTCGTAGACCGAGGGCTCGCTACTCGGCTGGATCGTGTCGTTGATCGTGTCAAGGCTCGTAGTGCCGATCTGCGCCCCGAGCTTGGCATCTTTCAGGTCGGCGATCGACATCGCACCAGCGATCTTGCTCCCCTCGACCGTGACGATCGCCTGCTCCACGTCGTAGTACGAGTCGCTGAAGTCGACCGCCTGAGCGCGCGCGGGCAGGTACGAGATCTGGTTGATGTCGAAGTCGAAGGGCTTCGGGCCCGGGCGGAAGGACTGGTTGAACGGGACGACCGTCCATTCCACCTCCGCGTCCGTGAATCCGAGCTGCTCGGCGATCGCGTACGCCGTCTCCTGCTCGTAGCCCTTCTTCGTCGGCTCGGTGGTCGGATCCCACGGCTCGAACTCCCCGGTGCCTTCGAACCACGGCGGGAAGGCGGGGTTGTCGGTGCCGATCGTCAGCTGGCCTGCGTTGGCGAGCTCGAGCGAATCCTTCTCGCAGGAAGCCTCTGCAGTCGTCGTCCCGCCTGCGGAGCCCGCGTCGTCGTCGTCTCCGCCGCAGCCCGCGGCAAGCAGCAGGCCCGCTCCGAGGACGAGCAGAATCAGCGCCTTCCGCATCGGAAGGACGATAACCGACTCAGGCCGGGCTGAGCTCGCGGTGCCGAACGGGGATGCCGGGGGCCTCGAGCGCGGCACGAAGGGCTTCGTCCTCGAGCCATGTCGAGTCGTCGCCCGGCCGCGTCAGGACCACGATCTCGTCTGCCCGGAAGTCCCGCAGCGCGTCGCGGATCGCCTGGGCCGCGTCGGTGCTCTCGCTGGTGCGGTCGATCTCGACCTTGGCATCGCCGCCGGCGGCGGAGGCCACGCGCTCGGCTGCTTCGTCCGCCTCGCGCCGTGCGTCGTCCTCGTCGTTCGTCAGCCACTGGAGGAACGAGACGCCGGCCGCGGGCGCGACGACACGGATCTCGTCTGCGTCCGGGATCGCCTCGCGGAGGCTCGCCTCGTCCGCCGGGACGGTGGTCACGACCAGAGCGCGCTTCGCCATGGCTCCTCGGTACCCCGACGGCACAATCCTCAACCGTGCGTTGGCTCGAGCCCTCATGGCGTCGCGAGGCCGAAGCGTGGATTCGCGAGCTCGCAGAAGTCACGGGTGCCATCGCGCAGCCGCACGTCTACCCCTGGTCGACGGTGCTTCGCGTGCCGACCGCCGAGGGGCCGCTCTGGTTCAAGGCGACGACGCCGGAAGGGCACGGTTTCGAGCCACGGCTCACGGCGCTCCTCGGCGACACCCGCCCCGACCGGGTGACCGAGCTCGTGGAGATCGACGAGGACCGGACATGGATGCTGATGCGGGACGGGGGCACACGGTTACGCGAGCTCGAGCCGCCTGATCCCGGCCTCTGGGAGTCGATCCTGCCGCGGTACGCCGAGCTGCAGATAGCCATGACGCCGCGGGTGGACGAGCTGCTCGCGCATCGGCGTTCCCGACGAGCGGCCGGCGGGCATCCCGGCCAAGGTCGCGGCGCTGCTCGACGACGACCGCGCGCTGATGCTCGGGGAGCCCGAGGGGCTGACCCGCGAGCAGCGCGACGAGCTCCGTCGGCGGCTGCCCGAGCTCCAGGCGCTCGTCGAGGAGCTCGAGGCGTTCGCCGTCCCGGAGACGATCCAGCACGACGACCTCCACGACGGACAGGTCTTCGTCAAGGAGGGCCACATTCGGATCCTCGACTGGGGCGACAGCTGCATCTCGCACCCGTTTCACACGCTGACCGTCACGCTGCGCGCGCTTGCCTGGCGGCACGGGCTCGAGCCGGGCTCCTCGGAACTGCTCCGGCTCAGGGACGCCTACCTCGAGCCGTTCGGCGCACCGGCCGCCGCAGCTGACCTCGCCTATCGAATCGGGACGCTCGCACGTGCACTTGCCTGGCACCGGTATCTCGCGGCGGCCGCGCCCGAGGAGCGCGACCCCGAGGACGCCGAGAGCGTCCCGTACGGCCTGCGTCTGTTTCTGGAGGCCGGGCCGATCGGGACCTGGGAGTGAACGCCTAACTTCCGAGCCGCGAACTCGTTATAGTCCGGTAGGGACTATGACGGTACGGACTATCTCAGCGATCATCGCGGCGCTGGCCGTCCTGGCCCCCGGCGCCTCGGGCGCCTCCACGGACGCGTCGTCGGACATCCGCAACCTCGTCGTCGAGCTCGAGCAGCGCCACCCGAACCCGTACCACGCTGTCTCGCGCGAGGACTTCCGCCGGGCGGCCGACGACCTCGCCGCGCGCAGCCCCGGGTTGACAAGAAGCCAGACGATCGTCGGCGTCATGCGCCTCATGCACATGCTCGGCGAGCGAGACGGCCATAGCGGACTGTTCCCGTTCATCCCGTCGAACTACGGGGGACTGCGCTCGTACCCACTGCGGCTATGGCGCTTCCCCGAGGGGATGCATGTCATCCGGTCCGTGGACCCGAGCTTGATCGGCGCTCGCGTCGTGTCGATCGGCGGACTGCCGATGGCGGAGGTGGAGGCTCGCGTGCGGCAGCTCGTCCCGCGCGACAACGAGTGGAGCCTTCTGGACCACCTCCCGTACTTCGTGGTCACCGCCGAGGTGCTGGACGGCCTGGGAATCGCCCCGACCTGGGAGCTCGAGCTTCGCGCCGGCGGCCGCGTGGAGCGAACGTTCGCTGCGATCTCGAATGCGGAGTACGCGTCGACCCTCCTGGACGGCTGGTGGCAGCACTCGCGGCGCGCGCCGCTCTTCATCCGGCTGAGCCATGTCCCTTACGGAATCTCGGTGATCAACCGGGGGCGGGCCCTGTACGTGTCCTACAACCACACAACCGACCCCGGACGAGTGCCGCAGAAGCTCGTCCGGCTCGCGGGACGCAAGCGCGTCCGGAAGATCGTCGTCGACCTCCGCATGAACGGCGGCGGTAACAACACGACGTACTACGGGCTCGTCCAGGCGCTGCGGCACCGGCGTGTGAACCGCCCCAACCGGCTCGCGGTGCTGATCGGCCGCCGCACGTTCTCCGCGGCCGGCAACTTCGCTGCCGACGTCGATCGCCGTACCCGGGCTCGCTTCTTCGGGGAGCCGACGGGCGGAGCGCCGAGCCAGTGGGGCGACCACGCGCCGATCCCGCTGCCCTCGCTCGGCGTGAACTCCGGGACCGCGATCGAGTACGTCGGCGACCCGAGCGACACGCGAGTCGCGACGATGCCGCAGGTCCCGGTCGAGATCACAGCCGCGGACTGGTTCGCCGGCCGTGATCCGGTCCTCGCGGCAGCATTGCGCTGATGCTGACGGCGACAGAGGCGGCGCTCCTCGGCCTGCTGCGAAAGGGCCCGATGTCCGGCTACGACCTCAAGAAGGACGTCGAGCGCAGCGTCGGCTACTTCTGGGCGCCCGCGAAGACGCAGATCTACGCAACCCTGCCGCGGCTCGTCGAGGCGGGCCATGCGACACAACAGAAAGTCGTGCAGAGCGCGCGGCCGGACAAGACGATCTACGAGCTCACCGAGGCCGGCCGCGAAGCACTTCGCGAATGGGTCGAGGAGGCGCCGCTCGACGCCGGGCACGGGCGGAACCTGATCCTGCTCAAGCTCTACCTCGGCGAGGGCGCGGACCCCGATGCGCTGCTGCGACAGGTGGGAGAACGACGCGAGAGCGCCGAGCACCTTCACGCCGAGCTCGAGGAACTGGATGCTTCCGGGGCGGGCGGATCGCCCTTCGAGGCGATCACCCGGCGCTGGGGCCTCCTCTACGCCGAAGCGCTGCTCCAGTGGACCCAGGAAGCCGAGCGGGCGCTCGCAGGCCTCCCGGCGAAGCGCTAGACCGGTCGCGCCGTTAGCATCGGAGCACCCCTCGACGGAAGGATCGTCATGCAGCTGATCGAACGCCTCGATGCCGCCCGGCGGCGGTGGAACGTCCTCGAGCATCCCTTTTACCGGCGCTGGGAGTGCGGCGAGCTCTCACGGGACGAGCTGACGACGTACGCGGGCGAGTACCGCCACGCCGTCGTCGCGCTCGCCGATGCCGCCGAGCAGGCAACGCCGCTCGCGGGCGAGGAGCACGCGAGTGAGGAGCACGCGCACGTCGACCTCTGGGACGACTTCGCTGCTGCCGTCGACGCGTCATCCGGCCCGGCGCGCCTGGAGGGCACCACGAAGTGCGCGACGGCGTGGACATCGGCCGCGGATCCACTCGAGGCGCTCGGGATCCTCTACGCGGTGGAGGCGGGCCAGCCCGACGTCTCTCGGACGAAGCTCGACGGGCTCGTCGAGCACTACGGGTTCGAGCCGGAGAGCCCGGCAACGTCGTACTTCACGCTCCACGCCGAGCGGGACCACGAGCACGCTGCCGAGTCGCGAGAGCTCCTCGAGCACCACGCGCGCCCGGAGGACGCGGACCGCATCGTCGACGCGGCGGAGCGGGCGCTGGTCGGGAACTGGTCACTGCTCGACGGGGTCGAAGCCGCGCGGTAGCCGGCGGGCTCGCCGACCGCGTTCGCGCGCGCCTCGACCGCTAGTCGCGCTCGTCCAGTGGCACGATCACCACGGGGCACGGCGCGTGGTGCACGACCTGCTGGCTGACCGAGCCGAGCAGGAGGCCCTTGAATCCGCCGAGGCCCCGTGAGCCGACGACGAGCAGGTCTCCTTCGCGCGCCGCCCGGAGCAACGCGTCCGGAGCCGAGCCGGTGACGACACGGGCTTCGATCGTGACGTCGTCGCTGTCGACCTGGTCGATCTCGTCTGCGAGCATCCTTTCCGCCGCCTCCTCGAGCCGCTTGGCGAGCTCCGGATCGGGGAGCGAAGGCGGCCCCCCGAGGATGGGCTCGGACGTCGCGTAGAGGGTCGGGATCGAGTGCGCGTGAACCGCGATCACCACCGACTTGCGGAGGCGAGCCTCGTCTACCGCCCATTGGAGCGTCCTCCGTGCATGCTCGGAGCCGTCGACGCCGACGACGATGCGGCCGATCCCGTCCGAGGACATGCGGGGATTCTGCAGCAGCGCGAACGCAGTTGCGGGAACTCCGGCGCGCCAACTCGCACAAAGTTGTCACAAGACCGCAAGGGCGGCGTGACAGCGGCATCCATCTATCGACCGGGGTAGGTCGTCCGGGTCCGGGAAGCCATTTTGCGGCGTGGCCGCCCGTGGCCCGGACGACCCGGCCCGGTCGGGAGTTGGAGGTGCGGCTCCAACTACAGTGCGGGCCGTGAAGTCGGTGCCGTTGATCGCCGTGGTCACCGCCGTCTTGGTCGCGGGGGGTGTGGGGTCTGCGGCACAGCCGGCTTGGCGGCTCGCACGCCCTGTTCCGGTCCCGCGCACAGAGGTCGCGGCCGCTCCGCTCGGCACCGAGATCGCCGTCGTCGGAGGCTTCCTGCGCACCGGCGCGAACACCGGGCGCGCCGACGCCTACTCCCCCGCGCGAAACCGGTGGCGCCGCCTGCCGGACCTTCCGGTCACCGTGGATCACGCGATGGCGGCGGGAACCGCCGGCCGCCTGTACGTCGTCGGTGGGTACGGGCCGGGATCGGTGGCGCGCAACACGGCGTTCGCGTTCCACCACGGACACTGGACGCGACTGCCGTCGATGCCCGCACCGCGCGCCGCCGGCGGCGCCGCGATCGTCGGCGGGAAGCTCTACGTCGTCGGCGGCGTCGAGGCGCCAGGCCGACTGGCCGGCGACGCCTTCGCCTTCGACTTCGATACGGCACGCTGGACGACCTTCCGCGGGCCCAGGCCTCGCGAGCACCTCGGCGCGGCGGCGCTGGGCGGCCTCGTCTACGTCGTCGCGGGACGGACGGGCGGGCTCGACACGAACCAGGATGTCGTCGAGGCGTTCGATCCGCGCAGCGCGCGCTGGCGGGCGATCCCGCGCGTGCCCGGGAAACGCGGGGGCACGGCGGCAGCCGCCGTCGCGGGTCGGCTGCTCTCGGTCGGCGGCGAGGCGCCCGGAGGAACGATCCGAACGGTCTACGCCTACTCGCCGAGCACGCGGCGCTGGACGCAGCTGCCGGGGATGCGGACGTCCCGCCACGGTCTCGGCCTGGTCGGCTGGCGAGGCCGCGCGTACGCGCTCGCCGGCGGGCCGCAGCCGGGCCTGACGGTCAGCGGCGCGAACGAAGTCCTGGCGCTCTCTTCCAAGTAACAACTTGTTACAAGGGCTTCGAGGCCGCTTTCCAGGCCGTCTCGCGGCGCTAGTAACACTTTGTTACTTAGGCTCGTCGGGTCTCAGCCCGGTCGCGACGACGCGCCGCCCGTCCCGTTCGTAGACCACGTCGACCGTGTCGTGCTTCCGGTACGTGCCCGCCACGCCGAGGAACATGCTCGTCCAGCGAAGGGCGCCGAGCTTCCCCTCCTGCGCGAGGGAGCGTGTGAAGACGAGCGCCCTGCCCTGCACCCGATAGTCCTTCCCGGCCTCCTGCCGAACGCCGTTGATGAAGACCTCGAAGTCCTCCGGGACGTCGGCCGGCAGCTCGACCCGTGACTCCGCTTGCGACATCCCGCTCGATGTGGCTTCGTCTTCCGACACGCCCATAGAATGGCGCAGCCCGTGGTCGCTGCAGTCCTGTTCGCCGCTACCGGCCTGACCCCCGTCACGGCGGAGTCGCCGAACGCCGAGCGAATCGAGGATCTCTACTGGTTCGTCTCCTTCTGGGCCGCGCTCGTGTTGCTGGCGGTCGCAGTGCCGCTGACGATCTTCGTGTTCCGCTACCGGAGCAAGGGCCGCGCCCGCACCGTCGAGGGCCCGCAGATCCACGGCTCGACGAGGCTCGAGATCGCGTGGACGCTCGTCCCGGTCGTGATCCTCCTCTTCGTCCTCCTCTTCACCTTCTACAAGCTGCCGGGGATCACGCTCGAGGACGAGGCGAGAGCGAGCGACCTGCGCATCCGCGTCGAGGGCCGCCAGTTCTACTGGCAGTACCGCTACCCCAACGGCGTGATCGCGATCGACCGGCTCGTCGCGCCCGAGGACCGGCTCGTCGTGCTCGAGATCACGGCACCGGAGAGTGACGTCAATCACAGCTACTGGGTCCCGGCCCTCGGAGGCAAGTTCGACGCGATTCCGGGAAGGACCGTCGCAACGGCGTTCCAGGCGCAACGGCCCGGGATCTTCGAAGGCCAGTGCGCGGAGTTCTGCGGCATCCAGCACGCGAAGATGTTCGCGTCGATCGAAGTCCTGCCCGCCGAGGAGTTCGACTCCTGGCTGGACGAGCAGTCTCAGGAGCAGGAGGCGGGCGACTCCGACCTCGGCGAGCAGACGTTCGTCGGCGCCTGCAGCAAGTGCCACGGGCCTGAGGGCGAAGGGCTGATCGGACCCGGCTTCACGAGCGCGAGCGTCGGGGATCCGGAGGCGGTCGAGCAGATCGTCCGCAACGGCCGCGGGCGAATGCCGGCCGTCGGGGAGGAGTGGGAGGACTTCCACATGGAGGCCCTGACCGACTACCTGAGCGAGCGGTTCGGCGAGGAGGAAGGGAGCTAGTGGCCTCCCGCGCCGAGACACCCACCTACCCGGTTCCGTGGACCTACGGCCGGGTCGCGAGCTGGGTCGCCACGGTCGACCACAAGCGGATCGGGATCCTCTACATCGCCACGAGCCTGGTGTTCTTCCTGGCCGGCGGGGTGATGGCGCTGCTGATCCGGACGCAGCTCGCGACGCCCGACATGGATTTCGTCGTCCGCGACGACTACAACCAGCTCTTCACGATGCACGGCACGACGATGATCTTCCTCGTCGTCGTCCCGATCTTCGCCGGCTTCGGCAACTACCTCATCCCGCTGATGATCGGCGCCGCGGACATGGCGTTCCCGCGCCTGAATGCGCTCTCCTACTGGCTGTTCCTGTTCGGTGGGATCGTGCTGCTCGGAAGCTTCTTCGCCGCGGAGGGCGCGGCGAATACTGGCTGGACCGGCTATCCGCCCCTGTCCGCAGAGGTAGCCGGCAACGGCCAGGACCTCTGGATCGTCGGCCTGCACATCCTTACGCTCGCGTCGCTGTTCGGGGCGATCAACTTCGTCGCGACGATCCACAACATGCGAACGGCGGGCATGACCTGGATGCGCCTGCCGCTCTTCGTCTGGGCGATGGAGATCTACGCAGCGCTGCTGATCGTGGCGCTGCCGGCGCTCTCGGTGGGTCTGACGATGCTGCTGACCGACCGCGCGGGCTTGACGCACTTCTTCCTCCCGGCCGAGGGAGGAGACGCGGTGCTCTACCAGCACGTCTTCTGGTTCTTCGGCCACCCCGAGGTCTACATCATGATCCTGCCTGCGATGGGGATCGTCTCCGAGGTGATCCCGGTCTTCGCACGCAAGCCGATCTTCGGCTACAAGGCGATCGCCTTCTCGACGGTGGCGATCGGCTTCTACTCGCTGCTCGTCTGGGGCCACCACATGTTCGCGGTGGGGCTGCCGATCGGCCTCCAGGTCTGGTTCATGATCGCGTCGCTCACGATCGCCGTCCCGACGGGCGTGAAGATCTTCAACTGGATCGCGACGACCTGGCGCGGGAACCTGATCTTCGACACGGCGATGCTCTGGGCGCTCGGCTTCGTGGCCGTCTTCACGATCGGCGGCCTGTCGGGGATCTACGTCGCCGTGTTCCCGTTCGACTGGCAGGTGCACGACTCGTACTTCGTCGTCGCCCACCTCCACTACGTGCTGTTCGGCGGGTCGATGTTCGGCGTGTTCGCGGCGCTCTACTACTGGTGGCCCAAGATGTTCGGGCGGCAGCTGAACGAGAGGCTCGGCAAGTGGCACTTCTGGCTCGTGTTCGTCGGCTTCAACCTCACCTTCTTCCCGCAGCACATGATGGGAATGCTCGGGATGCCGAGGCGCATCTACAACTACCGCGACACGGATCTGCTCGCGGAGTACAACCTGGTCTCGACGGCCGGTTCGTACATCATGGGAGTCGGGATCCTGATCTTCGTGATCAACGTCTTCTGGTCGCGCAAGGGGCGCGTGCCGCGGGCGCCGAACGACCCGTGGCTGGCTGACACGCTCGAGTGGTACACGACTTCGCCGCCGCCGCCCCACAACTTCGACAAGGTTCCGTACGTGACGAGTGCGCGGCCTCTACGCGACCTGCGCCGCCGGATCGGGGAGCGGCGTTGAGAGCCGGCCCCTGGCTCCGGCTGTGCGGTCTCGGTGCGACCGCAGCGGTGGCGTTGGTCGTCGCGAGCGGCGAGCTCGGGATCGCACACCGGGCGCTCGTGCTCGTGGCGCTGCCGCTCCTGGTGGCGGTGGTGCTCGGCGCGTGGTTCGCGCACCGCCCTGTGTTCGGCTTCGCGGCCGCGGCGCTGGTCTTGTTCCTCGCGGCCGTGGCAAGCTGGTGGTCGCCGGTTCTCCACGTGGCATTGGCCGCCGCCGCAGCGGCCGCGACAGCCGTGGCGACCGCGCTGCTCTATCGCGGGACGCGGCCCGCGGCGGTCGCCTGGCGCGACTACGTGACGCTCACGAAGCCGCGGATCATGTCGCTGCTCCTTCTGACCGGGGCCGCCGGCATGTTCGTCGGCGCGCAGGGGCTGCCGGATCTCGGCCTCTTCACGGCGATGCTCGTCGGTCTCGCCCTGGCGTGCGGCGGCGCGAGCGCGCTCAATCACGTGCTCGACCGGGACATCGACCGCTCGATGAAGCGGACGAGCTCGCGACCGGTCGCGGACGGACGCGTCAGCCCGGAGCTCGCGCTCGAGTTCGGGCTCGCCCTGTCGGCGCTCTCGTTCGTGCTGCTGGCGTCCGCGGTCAACGTGCTCACCGCGTGCCTCGCGCTGGTCGGGAACCTCTTCTACGTCCTGGTCTACACGCGTTGGCTGAAGCGCTCGACGCCGCAGAACATCGTCATCGGCGGAGCTGCCGGGGCGGTTCCGCCGCTCGTCGGCTATGCAGCCGCAACCGGGAATCTGGCGTTGCCGGCGCTGTTCCTGTTCCTGGTCGTGTTCTTCTGGACCCCGCCGCACTTCTGGGCGCTTGCACTGCTGATCAAGCGCGACTACGAGGCGGCGAAGATCCCGATGCTGCCGGTCGTGCGCGGCGACCGCGAGACCGCGCGGCAGGTGCTGCTCTACACGGTGCTGCTCGTCGCGCTGACGCTCGTGCCGGCGCTCACGGGCACCTTCGGCTGGCTCTATCTGGTCGCTGCCGTGGTGCTCGGGGCTCAGTTCATCCGGCTCGCGCTGCGGCTCCGGCGCTCGACGGTTCCGGCGCAGGCCGGCCGGCTCTTCCACTACTCACTGGCGTATCTCGCCCTGCTCTTCGTGGCCATGGCGATCGATCCGATGGTGGTGCTGTGACCGACCTCACCGAGCCGCTCGACGAGCCCTCGCCCTCCGAGCCGGTGCCGGAGGCAGTCGATCCGGTCGAGTCCGAGGATCCACACGACGCGCTGGCCCACAAGAACACGACGCTCGGCTGGGCGCTCTTCGGCCTCTTCGTGCTCCTGTTCGCCGGCACCTGGGCGATCGCGTTCGTCTATCTGGCCGTCGCCTGACTCAGGCCCCCACCCGGGTGGGGGGAACCCGCGGGCCCGACGCAGACGCTAGCCGGGAGAATCGCGCGCATGGGTGCCGAAAGCGCGCCGATTGACACGCACGAGGGGATCTGGCTGGCTCGCCCGGCGCCGGCGCCGACGGACGGCATCTCGCTCGCCGTCAAGGATCTCTTCGACACGGCCGGGCTGACGACGACCTACGGCTCGATCCTCTTCGCCGACCACGTCCCGGACCGAAGCGCCGAGGCAGTCGTCCGCCTCGAGCGCGCCGGCTACGCGAACGTTGGCAAGACGAACCTCCACGAGTTCGCCTACGGCGTTACCTCGCAGAACCCGCACTTCGGCACCGTTCCGAACCCGATCGCGCCGGGCCGGATCGCCGGCGGCTCCAGCGGCGGGTCGGCCGCCGCACTTGCCGCACACCTCGCGGACGCGGCGCTCGGAACCGACTCCGGCGGCTCGATCCGCATCCCCGCGGCGTGCTGCGGAGTCGTCGGCTTCAAGCCGACGTACGGCCTCGTCCCCCTCGACGGCTGCTTCCCCCTCGCACCGACCTTCGACCACGCCGGGCCGATCGCCCGCTCGGTCGCCGACTGCGCCGCAATGCTGGAGGCGCTCGTCCCGGAGTTCGAGCCCGAGCCGACCCGGCAAGTCACCGTCGGAGTCGCCTGGGCCGACCGCTGCACGCCGCTCGTCGGCAACCGGATCCGCGAGGCGGCAGCCGCGCTCGATGCGCAACCAGTCGACTTCCCACTCCCGGAAGCCATCGGCAAGGCGTTCATGCGCGAAGTCGCCGATGTCCACCGCGATCTCTTCGCCGAGAGCGCCGACAGCTACGGCCCCAACGTCCGGGCGAAGATCGAACGCTGCCTCGAGGTCACCGACGTGGAAGCGGCGGAGGCGGCCGGCCGGCGCAACGCCTACCGAGAAGCTGCGGAGGCCGCCCTGGGCGATCTCGACCTCCTGCTCACGCCGACGCTCGCCTTCGTCGCGCCGCCGCTCCCCGACGACGAGCGCGACATCCGGGAGGACTTGATCCGATTCACCCTGCCTTTCAACGCCCTCGGCTGGCCGGCCCTGGCGCTCCCGGGAGGACCCGCGGAGGACGGCCTCCCCGCGTCCGTCCAGCTCGTCGGCCGCCCCGGCCAGGACGCGCTCGTCCTCGCCGTCGGCGAGGAGCTCGAGGCATCCCTCGTTCGAGGGACTGCCTGACCCCGGTCCCTGCCGACAACCTTCTTGGCCATGCCTGCGGTTCGCCTTGCCTTTGTCTGCTCGTTTGCCCTGCTCGCTTTCGCGAGCCCCGCAAACGCGGCCAACAAGCTCCTTCCCGCCCCGAAGCAGCTGCGCGGCTTCGTGCTGCGCGCTGACGAGAAGCCGAGCCTCTACAACCACACATTCCCGCGGACGCCCGCGTTCGCCTGGCGGCCGATCGCCGGCGCAAAGAAGTACGAGTTCGAGCTCTCGACGAGCGAGGTCGGCGACGACGGCGCCGTCCTCTGGTCGAGCTCGAGCCTCAGCGCCCCCATCAAGACTCCGGCGACATCCGTGCCCGTCTCGCTGCCCTGGATCACGGGCAACCCGTACTCGCTCTACGCCCGTGTCCGCGGCATCGACTCCCGAGGCCGCGCCGGCAGATGGAGCCGGCCGTACGGCTTCAACATGCGCTGGCCGACGAAGCCCGTCCCGATGAGCCCGCAGCACCCCGGCCTGATCCGGTGGACGCCGGTCGAGGGCGCGACCATGTACGAGGTCTGGCTCCGGGGCGCGCGGTCGACGTTCCTGACGACGACGAATGTCGCTGATCAGCGCGACCACTACACCTTCCACCGCTCGATGCCCTGGATGGCCAGCGTGGAATGGCGCGTTCGCGCCGTCCGCCGCCTCTACGGCGAGATCCCGAACGGTCTCCCGGCCGTTTCATACGGGCCCTGGAGCAACATCTTCGTCAACTTCAATCCGCCCACGCTGCCGGGCCTGCTCTCCGGCGTCGGAACCGCGTCCGGCTCGGTCGTCAGCCCGGCCGCAGCACCAAGCGCGACCGCCCACGAGCTCACGCCCGCGTTCATCTGGAACGGCGACACGCGCGACGGCCTCAGCTACGAGCTCTTCCGCGTGGCCGTCTTCACGGACGTCGACTGCGTGAACCGCGTCTACTCGAGCAGCGTCGTCGGCAGCCCGGCCTGGGCGCCGCGCGTCGGCGGAGCAATCAAGTTGCCCGGAACCCCCAACGAGCTCACGTCGGCGGCCGGCGAGTGGCCGCGATACGGCGCGGGCGCTTCAGTCATGACGCCGAACGGGCAGACGTTCGTCTCGGCGGACGAGGCGGGCGGCATCGCCGGCCCCGACCAGACCGCGGTCCCGAAGATCGACCTCTGGGACACCGCGTGGCCGAGGGGCGGCTACTACTGGCAGGTCATCCCGGTCGTGCCGACCCCGAGCCGCGACGCTGCGGACAAGCTCGAGTACCGCGAGGCCGACGTCGGTGAGGACACCTGCCGCACGTCGGGCGCCATCCGCTTCGGCAAGCGCTCGAACGCGCCGAAGCTTGGCGACAGGGCGCCGTACATCTCGGGCCTCTCGCCGAACGGGCGCCTGCTGTCGGCGTCGCCGACGAGAAAGCCGTTCTACGGGACCCCGATCGTGGCCTGGGAGCCCGTCTGGAACGCGCACGAGTACGAGATCCAGTGGAGCAAGAGGGCGAACCCGTGGGAGACCGTCGGCTCGTCGATCACGCCGGCGACCGCGACCGTCCTGCCGGTCGAGCGCGGCGTCTGGTACTACCGCGTCCGCGGCTTGAACCCGTCGCTTCCGAAGAAGCCGGAGATGACCTGGTCGTCGCCGGTGCGGCTCCGCGTCGCAGGCCCTCGCTTCCGCATCGTCGGCCGCTAGCGGCCCGCGAGCAAACCTGTACAAAGCCACACTCGAACGCTCACCGTCGCTGGGCTAGCGTCGGCGTACCGGCGGAGGCGCCTAGCTCTCGTCGAGTTCCGTGCTGCGGAGCCGCGGCGGCAACCTGCGGCTCCGATTCGACGTCATTCCAGAGCGCGTCTCCGCCGAACTTTCTTCGGCAGCCGGCTAGGCGTGCAGCCCTGCGACCGCGTCGGCGAGCCGCTGCTCGACCCGAAAGACCTGGTCGAGGCCGGTGATCTCGAGCGCCCGCAGGATCCGGCGATCGTCCGAGACCACCACGAGATCCCCGCCGCGAGCGCGAAAAAGAGGCTGGTACCGGAGGAGGAGAGCCAGGATGGTCGAGTCGATGAAGCCGACTTGCGCGAGGTCGACGACGACCGAGGTGCCGCCGCGCTGCAGGACGTCCTCCAGCTCGTGCTCCATCGCCGGCGCCCTGTAGAGGTCCACCTCTCCGCTCACGGAGACGATGAAGCCGTCATTCCCGACGCCCGCGGTCTTCAGGTCGAAGTCCAGCTCCACGAGGCGCACGCTAGCCGCGGCCGGTTGAGCGTTCAGCCGCGGATGCCTGTGGATTCCCTCACAGGCGGGAGGCCTCGACCGCGGACAGCTTGTAGCCGACACCGCGGACGGTGACGACGCGATGCGGGCTCCCCGGATCGTCCTCGATCTTCTGCCTGAGGTTGGAGATGTGGATGTCGCACGCCCGCTGGTCGCCGACGTAAGTGGAGTCCCAGAGGTGCTGCATGATCTCGCGCCGGCTGAAGACCCGACCTGGTTCCTCGGCGAGCAGGAGCAGCAGCTTGAACTCGGAGGGCGTGAGCCGCTTCGGCTCGCCTCCGATCTTGACCTCGTGCCGGACCGGGTCGAGCTCGAGATCATCCACCCGGAGCCTGCTCGTGGCGCCCGACCGGTCGAGCTGCCGGCGCCGGAGAATCGCCCTGATCCGCCCGATCAGCTCCGCCATCGAGAACGGCTTCGTCACGTAATCGTCCGCGCCGACCTCGAGGCCGAGCACGCGGTCGAGCTCTGCCCCTTTCGCGGTCAGCATGATGATCGGCACCACGCTCTCGCTCCGGAGGCGCCGGCAGACGTCCATGCCGGACATCTTCGGAAGCATCAGGTCGAGGATGACGACGTCGTACTCGCCGCCTGGGCCGCCCGCAGGCCCGCCTCGCCGTCCGCCGCAACGTCGACGTCGAAGCCCTCACCTCGAAGGGAGTAGTCCAGCGCGTCGCGCACGGCCGGCTCGTCCTCGACGACCAGGATCCTGCTCACTCCGTCACCAAGCTCGCACCGTGCGGAAAGCGGAACCGGACGATCGTTCCGGTCCCAACCTCCGATTCCAGCTCGACGGCACCGCCCACGGCCTCGATCGCCGCGCGGGCGATGGCCAGCCCGAGGCCGGAGCCATGGTCGATCCCGGCCTCTCCGCGGTAGAAACGCTCGAAGACCCGCTCTTGCTCGGCGTCCGGAATGCCTGGACCGGTGTCCGAGATGCAGATCTCGGCCGCTCCGTCGGTCACCCGGGCCGCCAGCTCGATCCGACCCGTGGTCGTGTAGTTGATCGCGTTGGTCGCGACGTTGAAGACTGCGTGCTCGACGAGCTCACGATTCGTGACTGCCGCCGCATCCGTTGGGCAGGTGACCGCCAGATCGACGCCTTCCTTCATGCTCACACGGGCTGCGACATCCGACAGCAGCGGCTCGAGCGCGACGAGCTCCGTCTTCGGAGCTTCGGTGAGAGTCTGGGCCCGAGAGAGAACGAGGAGCGCGCGGGTGAGGCGAACCAGGCGCGCCGCTGCCTGCTCGATGTGGTCGAGGAAGATGTCGCGTTGCGTGGTGTCCTTCGCTCCGGCCTGGAGCACCTCGATCGCGCTGACGATCGCCGTCAGCGGGCTCTGGAGCTCGTGCGCCGCGTTGGTGACGAACTGCTCCTCAGGTGACTCCTGACGACGACCCCGACTCGCCATGATCAGCTCCCTCGAGCTCGGCCTGGAGACGGGCTGCGAATTGCTCCAGATCGGCTGTCAGCCTCTCGAGGTTTGGTTCCGAGGGGTCGCCGAGCTCGTCGCGAGCGCGCTCCGCCGCTCGTTGCACGCTCTCCAACCACACACGGCGCGCCTCCCCCGTATCGGAGGCACCCGCCTCCGAACCGCCCACTAGGCGTTCGGATTTGTGGCGTCGGTGATCTCCGACACGGCAGCGGTCTTCTCCACGACCAAGTACCCGTCATTGCTGGAGAGGACACGCTCGACGTTCTCGTACACGTGGTCGCGGAGTACGAGGAACCGGCGTGGATGCTCGCGGACGGTGAGGTACTCCTGCGTGGACACGTGAAGCGTCTCGACGCAGCCGACGTCGGCACATTCGCACGCAATCGCGTACGTCTCGCTGACCTCGGAGAACGCCTCGTTGAGCTCACGGAGCTTCTCGTTGACGGCGCGGAACAGCGTCTCGTTGCGCGCAGCGCGAAGGTCGCGGTCCTGCTGACTCTCGGTCTCCATTCAGCACCTCCCGGTGCTCGCCGTGCGGCTTCAAGGAGTCCTCTAGAGCACCGGCCTGGGCAAATCACTCGCGAAGAAGGATGCGGAAAAGGATGACCCTGCTACGAGTCACCGTAGCACTGTCCGTCCTGCCGGGTTCAGCGCGGGCCGGCGCCGGCGGTTGCAGCCTCGTAGACGGGGTCCCGAACAAAGACGTCGAGCTCGTCGGAGAGCAGGTCGCTCGGCGCCCGGCCGTCGCCGACCGGCAGCGCGTCGGCCCGCTCGAGCTCGACCTGGACGCCCGCCCGCTCCTCGAGCCAGGCCGCGACGAGCGCCGTCTCGGCCGGAGGGCCCGTGAGCCGGTCGGGGAGGTCGGGCCAGGCGCCGGCGAGGGCGCGGCGCCAGGGCAGGGTTCGGCGCCAGGCGATGTCCGAGACAGCGACGCGCTCGAACTGCTCGGCGAGCTCCGCGAAGGCTTGCGGGACGTCCTGCCACTCGGCGGAGTCGACGACGAGCCGGTCGACCATGTCCACGAGCTGGCCGAACACCGTCGAGCCGAAGTCCGGGCGGCCGCGCCAGCGGAGGAAGACGGGCAGGTCGGGCAGAAGAAGCGGGGCGGCAATGCTCGCCGGCGCCTTCGAGCGACCACCGCCGAGCCGCAGCTCCACGATCTCGCTGCAGAGGAGGCGCTCGATCCCGGGCAGCTCGTAGCACTCGAGGTGCACACGCGCAGCGAGGCTGTCCGACTCGTCGTCCTGCGGAAGCAACAGGAGCGTCCGCGACGGATGGCGCTCGCCGAGGCCGGCCAGCGCGTCCGCCGCGGCTTCCTGCCACTCGGGCGGCACCCAGGCGAGATGGGTCAGGACGCTTGTCCGCAGGTCCGGCTCGACGCCGTGCGTGCGCCGGTAGCGAAGGTCGACGAGGGCGGCCTCGATCTCCGCGATCGTCGCGCAGTCGTCGATCCACTCCTCGACGTGAGCTATCGGTGCCACTCGACGAGCTCCTGAGCCGCCTGCGGCCCCCAGGTGCCGGCGGGGTAGTTCGGGAAGGCGGGAGTGTCCCGCCGCCAGGCCGCGATGATCGCGTCGACGAGCGCCCACTGCTCCTCGATCTCGTCGGCGCGCGTGAAGAGCGTCGCGTCGCCGAGCATCGCGTCGAGGATCAGCCGCTCGTAGGCCTCGGGGAGGCCGGTGCGGAACGAGCCGCCGTAGAGGAAGTCCATGTGGACGGTGCGGACGCGCATTCCCTCGCCAGGCACCTTCGCGCCGATCGCTAGCGACACACCCTCGTTCGGCTGGATGTGGACGATCAGGACGTTCGGCCGCAGCTCGCTCGCGTCCTCGAAGAGCGGGTGCGGGACGCGCTTGAACTGCACCGCGATCGTCGTCTCCCGTCGCGGGAGCCGTTTGCCGATACGGACGAAGAACGGCGTGTCCGCCCAGCGCCAGTTCTCGATCTCGAGCCTCGCGGCGACGAACGTCTCGGTGTTCGAAGCCGGGTCGACACGCGGCTCCTCCCGGTAGCCGGGCACTGCTTCCCCCTCGATGAAGCCCGGCGCGTACTGCCCGCGCACGATCCCGTTCGGCGCCGGCGTCGCGAGCGCCTTCAGCACCTTCAGCTTCTCGTTGCGAACGGCGTCGGCGGAGAAGTCGATCGGCGGCTCCATGCCGGTCAGGGCGACCAGCTGGAGGAGGTGGTTCTGGAAGACGTCGCGGATCGCGCCGGCCCGCTCGTAGAACGCCGCACGATTCTCGATTCCGAGCGACTCGGCGACCGTGATCTGGACGTGGTCGATGAACTGGCGGTTCCAGACGGGCTCGAAGATGCCGTTCGCGAAGCGGAGCGCGAGCAGGTTCTGGACGGTGTCCTTGCCGAGGTAGTGGTCGATCCGGAAGACCTCGTCCTCCGTGAAGGTCCGGCCGAGGAGCTCGTTCAGCTCGCGGGCCGACCCGAGGTCGTGGCCGAACGGCTTCTCGACGATCAGGCGCGTCCAGCCGTCGGTCGACCGGCGCTCGCCGATCTCCTCGACGAGCTTCGGCATCGCCTCGGGCGGGACGGCGAGGTAGTAGACGCGGTTCCCGCGCGTGCCGAGCTCCTCGTCGAGGGCGCTGAGTGCCGCGGCGACCTGGTCCTCGCCCTCCTCGTCCGCGAACTCGGTCGAGGCGTAGCGAGTCCGGCGGGCAAGCTCCTCCCACACCTCGGCGCTGAACTCGTCGCGGGCGAACTCGCGAACCGACTCCTCCATCGAGGAGACGAACTGCTCGGTCGGCATTTGCGTGCGCGCTACGCCCAGGACGGCGAACTGCTCGGGCAGCAGGCGGCGGTACGCGAGCGCATACAGCGCCGGGAAGATCTTCCGGCGGGTGAGGTCGCCCGAGGCCCCGAAGATCGTGAGCACGCACGGCTCCGGGCGCCGGCGCAGCTCGAGCCCCTCGAGGAGCGGGTTCTCGCCCGCCCGGGGCTCAGTCGCGCTTGACTGCGTGACCACCGAACTGCTCCCTGAGTGCCGCGTTGACCTTGGCCGCGAAGGACTCGTCCTCTCGGGACGCGAAGCGCGCGTACAGGGCCGCCGTGATGACGTGGAGCGGCACCGCCGTGTCGATCGCCTGCTCGACCGTCCACCGGCCCTCGCCCGAGTCCTCGACGTAGCCGCGGATGTGCTCGAGGCCCGGGTTCTCCTCCAGCGCCTTGGCGAGGAGGTCGAGCAGCCAGCTGCGCACGACCGACCCGTGCCGCCAGAGCTCGGCGACCGCCGCGAGGTCGAGGTCGAACTCCGATGCCTGCATCAGGTCGAACCCCTCGGCGTACGCCTGCATGAGCCCGTACTCGACCCCGTTGTGCACCATCTTCACGAAGTGCCCGGCGCCGGACGGGCCGACATGGCCGTAGCCGCCTTCCGGCGCGAGTGCCTCGAAGATCGGCTCGAGGCGGCCGACGGGCTCGGCGTCGCCGCCGACCATCAGCGCGAAACCCTCGCGGAGCCCCCAGATCCCGCCCGAGACGCCGGCGTCGAGGAAGAAGAGGCCCCGCTCCTTCGCGTCGGCCGCCCGCCGCTGGGAGTCGTGGAAGTTCGAGTTGCCGCCGTCGACGATCGCGTCGCCGGGCTCCAGCAGCGGAAGGAGCTCCTGGAACGTGCTCTCGGTGATGGCGCCGGCGGGGACCATCATCCACACGTGCCTGGGCTGCTCGAGCTGCTGGACGAGCTCCTCGAGAGAGCCGGCCGTCGAGTCGACGTTCGGGTCGAAGGTCTGCACCTCGTGGCCGGCCTGGCGAAGCCGCTCGGTCATCCCGGCGCCCATCCGGCCGAGGCCAACCATCCCGAGCTTCACAGCTCGACCCTCGCGACCCGTCGGCCTCGTTCCTCCAGGGCCTGGAGGTCGCCGTCCGCCTGCGCCTGGATCAGGGCACGAAAGCCGAAGTCCCGTCCCGGGATCGGAAGCTCCTCGCCCAGGTCGTCCACCACCTGGATGAAGAGGCCGGTGTCCGGACCGCCCTTGTGCAGCTGTCCCGTCGAGTGGAGATAGCGCGGCCCGAGCCCGACCGAAACGGCCGCGCCGGTCTCGCGCGCCTGCCGGACGAGCGGCCCGAGCTCGCCCTCGCGGTCGGGGTCGACGAACGCCTGGATCGCGACGTAGCGCCCCGGCCCCGCTTCGGCGAGCAGTTCCTCCGGTGTCTCGCCGGGCCGTGTCCCAGTGACTGTCACTCGGCCCTGGCCTGAAAGGACGTCGTTGGTCTTGTCCTTCGCCGCCTGCACGTCGGGCTGGTCGAAGGGGTTGATGCCGAGGATCGAGCCGGCGACAGCAGTTGCGAACTCCCAGCGGAAGAACTCCTGGCCCAGCTCGTACGGATCCGACAGCCGGATATCGGGCTCCGCGCCGCCTTCCCGGACCGGGACGATGCCCTTGCCCTCCTTGCCCGTCGATTCCGCGACGAGTTGCTCGATCCAGAGACCGAACTCTGCGTCGACTTCGAGGAACTCCCGCTCGGCGAGCCAGAGCCCGAGCTCGAGGCCGGGATTCCCCTCTGAGAGCCGGCAGGCCTCACGCATCTCCTCGGCCCGGTCGAGGAGCCGGACGAGGTCGACGCCCATCAGCGCCGCCGGTAGGAGCCCGAAGGCCGAGAGCGCGGAGTACCGGCCGCCGATGGTGGGCTCGCCGTAGAACACGTCCTCGGAAAGCTCGGCGAGCGGCGAGCCGGGATCCGTGATCACCGCGAAGCGCCCGCCCTTGCCGCGGAAGTAGTCCGCCTGGGACCGGGTCTCGAGTGTCGTCCCCGACTTCGATGCGGCGACGAAGAGCGTCCGGTTCACGTCGAGGGCGCCCTCGAGCCGCCGGATCGCCGTCGGGTGCGTCGTGTCGAGGACGTGGAAGCGCTCGGCGCCGAAGAACCGCCGCATCACCTCCGGCGCCAGGCTCGAGCCGCCCATCCCGAGGAGGACGATGTGCTCGACCTCTGCCTCGAGCCGCGTCGCGTACTCGAGCAGCTCGTGGACCCGCTCGCGCATCCGCGCCGGCTCGTCCAGCCAGCCGAGCCACTGGGCCTCGTTGCGACCGGTCCAGACCGACGGATCCCGCTCCCAGATCCGCTCGACGAGCTCGGCGGGAGCGAGCGTGCTCAAGCGGCTACGAGCTGCGCGCGCTTGGCGGCGACGCCCTCCAGCAGCTCGTCGAAGGAGTCGGCGAACTTCTGCACGCCCTCCTCCTCGAGCACCCGGGTCACGTCGTCGTAGGCGACGCCGACCGCGGCCAGCTCGTCGAAGAGGGCGCGGGCCTCGTCGAGGCCTTCTTCGAGCGTCGGCCGCACCTCGCCGTGATCCTGGAATGCCTCGATCGTCTCCTTCGGCATCGTGTTCACCGTTTCCGGCCCGATCAGCTCCTCGACGTACATCACGTCGCGGTACTCGGGATTCTTGGTCGACGTCGACGCCCAGAGACAACGCTGCGTCGAGGCGCCCTTGGCCGCCAGCGCCTCCCAGCGCGGAGCCGGAGAAGATCTCCTTGTAGCGCTGGTAGGCCAGCTTCGCGTTCGCGATCGCGAGTCTGCCCTCGAGCTCGTCGTGGCCGCCGAGCGCGTCGAGGCGCTTGTCCGCCTCGGTGTCGACGCGGGACACGAAGAAGCTCGCGACGGACGTGACCTGCTTGGGGTCGCCGCCGCCCTCGACAAGCCGTTCGAGCCCACGGACGTAGGCCTCCGCGACCTCGGCGTAGCGGTCGAGGCCGAAGATCAGCGTCACGTTGATCCGCTTGCCGCGGGCGATCATCTCTTCGATCGCGGGAACACCTGCGGCGGTGGCCGGGATCTTGACGTAGAGGTTGGACCGGTCGATCTCGTCGTGGAAGCGCTGCGCCTGCTCCACCGTCGCCTCGGTGTCGTTGGCGATGCCGGGCTCGACCTCGAGCGAGACGTAGCCGTCCTGCCCCTCGGTCCGGTCCCAGACCTCGCGCATCAGGTCGCACGCCTCCCGGATGTCGTCGAACGCGAGCCGAAGGAAGATCTCCTTCGGGTCGTCGACCTCGGACATCACTTCGCGGAGCTGCTCGTCGTACCAGTCCCCCTCGGACATGGCCTTCTGGAAGATCGTCGGGTTGGACGTGACGCCGACGACGGCGTCCTCGTCCATCATCCGCCGCAGCTCGCCGGTCCTGAGCCATTCGCGGGACAGCGAGTCGATCCAGACGCTCTGGCCGAGCGCGCTCAGTTGGTGAAGTCGTGATTCAGGCATTCGCAGCCTCTCTTTCCATCGCTTCGATCTTCTCAAGCCTCCTGCGGTACCGCTCACCGCCGTCGAACTCCGCTGCCAGGAAGGCGCGGACGAGCTCGCCGGCCATGTCGGCGCCGACGACCCCCGAGCCGATGCAGAGGACGTTCATGTCGTCGTGCTCGACTCCCTGGTGTGCCGAGTACGTGTCGTGGCAGATCGCCGCTCTTACCCCGGGGAGCTTGCAGGCCGCGATCGAGGCACCGACTCCGGAGCCGCAGACGAGGATCCCTCGGTCCGCATCGCCCGAGCGGATCGAGCCGCCGACCTCGCGCGCCTTGTCCGGATAGTCGACGGCGGGCTCGGCCGCGTCCGTCCCGAGGTCGATCGGCTCGTGGCCGAGCGCCTGAACTTCCTCGAGGACGCGCTCGCGCAGCTTGACGCCCCTGTGGTCGAAGGCCACCGCAACACGCATCGCTCGATTACGTTACTCGCTGATGACAGGCCCAGACCTCTGGCGGGAGCTCGGACAGCAGCTGCGCGTGGACGCTGTGCGGGCGAGCGCCAAGGCGGGCTCCGGGCACCCGACGTCGTCCATGTCCGCCGCGGACCTGGCCGCTGTGCTCCTCGCGAGCCACTTCCGCTACGACTTCGACGAGCCGAAGAGCCCTGCAAACGACCGGCTCGTGTTCTCCAAGGGCCACGCCTCGCCGCTCGTCTACGGCATCTTCCGAGCAGCCGGAGCCCTCTCGGAGGAGGAGTTCGGCACCTATCGCCAGTTCGGTAGCCGCCTCGAGGGGCACCCGACACCGTCGCTTCCCTGGGTCGACGTCGCGACCGGGTCGCTCGGGCAGGGCCTGCCGATCGGCGTCGGGATGGCGCTCGCCGGGAAGCGGCTCGACCGCCTGCCGTTCCGGGTCTGGGTGATCTGCGGCGACAGCGAGATGGCCGAAGGGTCGATGTGGGAGGCCGCCGAGCATGCTGCGTTCTACGAGCTCGACAACCTGACGGCGATCATCGACGTGAACCGCCTGGGCCAGCGCGGCGAGACGATGCACGGCTGGGATCTCTCCTCGTACTCCGACCGGCTGCGCGCCTTCGGCTGGCACGCGATCGAGATCGACGGCCACGACGTCGAGCAGATCGACGCCGCCTACCGCGAGGCCGAGGCGACGAGCGGGAAGCCGACCGCGATCGTCGCCAAGACCCTGAAGGGCAAGGGGTACTCCAAGGTCGAGGACCAGGGCGGCTGGCACGGCAAGGCGGTGGCGGAGGAGGCGGTCGAGGAGCTCGGCGGCTTGCGGAACATCACCGTCGACGTGCCGAAGCCGGAGCCGGCGGAGCGCCACTCGTTCGACACGCCGGGCACGCCCGAGTGGCCGCGGTACGAGCTGGGCTCGAAGGTGGCGACGCGCAAGGCGTACGGCGAAGCGCTTGCAGCGCTGGGCGGCGACGATCCTCTTGTCGTCGCGCTCGACGGCGAGGTCTCGAACTCGACCTACGCCGAGATCTTCGCCGAGGCGCACCCCGACCGGTACCTGGAGATGTACATCGCGGAGCAGCAGATGGCCGCCGCCGCCGTGGGGATCCAGGTGCTCGGCTGGAAGCCGTTCGCCTCGACGTTCGCGGCGTTCTGGAGCCGCGCCTACGACTTCGTCCGCATGGCGGCGATCAGCCGGGCGAACCTGAAGCTCTGCGGGTCGCATGCCGGGGTCTCGATCGGCGAGGACGGCCCCTCCCAGATGGCGCTCGAGGACCTCGCGGAGTTCCGGGCGATCAACGGCTCGACGGTCCTCTACCCCTCGGACGGGAACCAGACGGCCAAGCTCGTCAAGGCCATGGCCGACCTCGACGGGATCTCGTTCCTCCGGACGACCCGCGCCGACACGCCGGTGATCTACGGACCGGACGAGGACTTCCCGGTCGGCGGCTCCAAGACCGTGCGCTCGACCGACGACGACGACGTCACGATCATCGCCGCCGGCATCACTCTCCACGAGGCACTGTCGGCGGCGGATCGCCTGGCCGACGAGGACATCGCCGCCCGGGTCATCGACCTCTACTCGGTCAAGCCGGTCGACACCGACACGATCCGCGCGATTCGGACGCCGATCGTCACGGCCGAGGACCACTGGGCCGAGGGCGGGCTCGGCGAGGCCGTGCTCGCGGCGCTGGCCGACGCCGACGATCGGCCGCCGGTTCAGATCCTCGCTGTGCGCGAGCTCCCGCACTCCGGCAAGCCTGCGGAGCTGCTCGCCGCAGCCGGCATCGACGCGGACGCGATCGCCGCCGCAGCGCGGGCCCTCGTCAGGGCGCGAACGCCCGCCTGATCACTCCGGATCGAGGTCGATCCGCACCGTCATCAGATCGGTGCCCATCAACCGGACGACGCGGGCGTTGAGAGCCGGGAGCGAGCGCTGGCGCTCGATGGGGTCGTCGTCGGGCATGGCGTGCGCCGTCCCGGTCCGCCAGCGTCCCCGAACGAAGACCCGCACCCGCGGGTCGGCGGCGATGTTCCGCACGTAGCCGGCCTTGGCCCCGTGCTCGGCGACGATCCAGAACGTGTCGCCGGCGAGCCCGTTGCCGACCGGATTCCGGCGCGGCTCGCCGGTCTTGCGCCCGCGCGTCTCGAGGATCACCCAGCCGCGCACCAGGCGTAGGCGCACCGCGAGCTTCACCACAGGGTTGACGACGTAGCGGGAAAGCACGGTCGTGACGCGCCGTTTGCTCACAGCACATTGTCCAGGTTCTCGAGCGCGCGCCGGAAGAGCCCTCTGAACCAGGCCCGTCCGCCGAGCGCGAGGAAGATGCGATCGAACGCCGACGCCTGCGGAACCTCGGCCGAGAGGCGCACGCTCGAGCCCGCGCCGGAAGGACGGATGTCCCAGGAGACGAGGCCCACCGTGCCGCCGCTCAGGTCGGCGCGTCCGGCGACACGCGTCGGCCGCTCGGCCTCGAGGACGCGGGTCTCGACGGTGCGCGAGAGCCCGAGCGGCCCCCTCAACCGGATCTTCCCGCCGTCCTCGCCGAGCTCGTTCAGCTCGAGGAACCGCTGCTCCAGCCGCCAGTGGTTCCGAAGATCGGCGAGGAAGTCGAACACACGCTCCGGCGGCGCGGCGACGGTGCGCTCGACGGCGATCAAGCGGCCGCGCGACGGATCTGCTCGTCCAGCGGGACGAGCGGCATGCCGAACGTGCGCACCGCGAGGTCGTTCGAGACGACGTTGTCACCCGTCTCGAGCATCGTGAGCAGGTCGCGTGTGAGCGGGATGTTCCCCGGCAGCCGCTCGGTCACCGTGGCCGGGATCTTCATCAACCCCGTCGGGAGGTGCATGGTCGGCCGCCGCCGGATCCCGAGCGCGCCGCGGATCCGCCGCCAGAGCTCGTCCCAGTCGACGACGTCGGGCCCGCCCAGCTCGAACGTCTCCCCGGCGGCCTCGGGCTTGTCGACGGACGCCGCGAAGTACGCGGCGACGTCGTCGATCCAGATCGGCTGGATCCGCTGCTTCCCGCTGCCGACGACGCCGGTCACGGGCGCCAGCTTCGCGAGCTTGACGAAGGTCGGGAGGATGCCGCCGTCGCGGCCGAAGATGAAGCTCGGCCGGAAGATCACGTGCTCGAGGGCGGAAGCCTTCACGTCCAGCTCCTCCTGCCACTTGGCGCCGTAGTAGGGAACGAGATCCTTGGTCTCCTCGGTCGTCCCGAGCGCGCTCATCAGCACGAGGCGTCCGACACCCGCGTCCTTGGCCGCGGCAAGGAGGTTCCGGGTGCCCTCGACCATGATCCGCTCGAACTGCTCAGGCTTGCCCTGACGGATCGCGACCAGGTGGACGACGACCTCCTGGCGCTCGGCGGCTCGGCGGAGGCTGTCCGCGTCGGTCATGTCGCCCTGGACCGCCTCCTGGCAGCGGATCCCCGCCTTCTGCCAGGAGCCGGGCTTGCGCTCCAGCACCCGCACCTCGTGACCCGCGTCCACGATCGCATTCGCCACCGCCGGGCCGACGAATCCCGTCGCGCCGGTGACGAGCACCCTCATCGGACGCGTTCGCGAAAGTTTTCGTAGTAGCGGCTGGGGGTCGGGCCCTGCTGGCCCTGGTACTTCGAGCCGAGCCCGCCGGAGCCGTACGGCGACTCGGCCGGCTCGGAGAGCTGGACGAACGACAGCTGGCCGATCTTCATGGCGTAGTAGATGGTGATCGGGAGGTTGGCGACGTTGGAGAGCTCGAGCGTGACGTGGCCGTCCCAGCCGGGGTCGATGAACCCGGCGGTCGAGTGGATCAGCAGCCCGAGGCGGCCGAGCGAGCTCTTCCCTTCGAGCCGGGCGACGAGGTCGTCGGGGAGCCGGATCCGCTCGAGCGTCGAGGCGAGCACGAACTCGCCCGGATGGAGGATGAATGGTCGCTCGTCGTCGATCTCGACGAGCTCGGTGAGCTCCTCCTGCGGCTCCTTGACGTCGATGTACGGGTAGCGCGCGTTGTGGAAGACGCGGAAGTAGCGGTCGACGCGGACGTCCACGCTGGACGGCTGGAGCAGCGACGGGTCGTAGGGCTCGATCTCGATGCGACCCTCGTCGAGCAGCCGGCGGATGGTGCGGTCGGCGAGGACCATCAGAGTTGGGATTCGGCGGTCCGGCTCAGGCCGGAGAACTCGTCGTCGGTGAGCTCCAGCTGCGTGGCGCCGATGTCCTCCTCCAGATGCTCGACGCTCGAGGTGCCCGGAATCGGAGCCATGACCGGGGATCGGCGGAGCAGCCAGGCGAGTGCGACCTGCGCCGGTGTGGCGCCGTGGCTCCGGGCGACCTGGGCGAGCCTCCCGGTCGCCGTTGCCAGCCGGCCGAGCGCGAGCGGGAACCACGGAAGGAACGCGAGCCCGTCCCGCTCGCAGACCTCCAGCACACCCTCGGAGTGGCGGTCGGCCAGGCTGTAGCGATTCTGCACCGACACGATCGGCGCGATCCGGCGCGCCGTTGCGAGCTCGCGCGCGTCGACGTTCGAGAGGCCGATGTGGCGGATCTTCCCCTCTCGCTGGAGGTCCGCCAGCGTTTGGACCGAGTCCTCGATCGGCACTTGAGGGTCGACGGTGTGGAGCTGGTAGAGATCGACTCGGTCGACGCGCAGACGGCTGAGGCTTCCCTCGAGCGACTTCCGCAGCGTCTCCGGCCGGCAGTCGCGCTCCCATTCGCCCGGGCCCGGCCGCGTCAATCCGCCCTTCGTGGCGATGACGAGCCCTTCGGGGTACGGGTGGAGCGTCTCCGCGATCAGCTTCTCGTTGACCTCGGGCCCGTACGAAGCGGCCGTGTCGATCAGGGTGACTCCGAGCTCGACGGCGCGGCGGAGAACCTCCTTCGCACCGTCGCGGTCCGCAGGCTCGCCCCAGACGCCGCTGCCCGTCAGGCGCATCGCCCCGAAGGCCATGCGATTGACGGTCAGGTCGCCCAGAGAGACGGTGCCGGCGGCCGTCGCGGGCTGAGTGGTCGGCTCGGCTGCCATCGGGCCTGAACCTACTAGACGATGGTGAGCTGGCGGTGCGACTCGAGCCCAGAGAGGCCGACACCGACCAGGCGCAGCGCTCCGGGCCGGTCTGCGAGCGCCCGGTCGAGGAGGGCGCAGGCGAGCTCGGCGATCCGGTCTGCGTCGTCGGTGCCGATTTGCAGGCTGGTCGAGCGGCTTCGGATCGAGAAGTCCGGATAGCGCACCTTCGTCGTCACGGTGCGGGCCGTCTCGCCCTTGCGCTCGAGGTACCCGGCGAGTGACGAGGCCATCCGGCGGAGCTCCGCCCGCAGCTGCTCGACGTCCGCGATGTCTCGCTCGAAGGTCTCCTCGGTGCTGATCGAGACCCGCTGCGTCTGCAGGTCGAGCCCACGCGGGTCGATTCCACGGGCACGGTCGCGGAGGAACGTCCCGACCTTGCCCGGCAGCAACTGCTTCAGGCGCTCGTCGGTGAGGGCGGCGAGCTCGCCGACCGTCTCGATCCCCGCGGCGTGGAGCCGGGCCTCCGACCGCGGCCCGACGCCCGGCAGGCGGCGGATGTCGAACGGGGCCAGGAACTCTCCCTCCCGGCCGGGCAGGACGACGACCAGGCCTGCGGGCTTCCGGTGGTCGCTCGCGACCTTGGCGACCACCTTGGTGGTGGCGACCCCGAGGGAGCAGGTGAGGCTCGTGGCGCCGCGCACCGCCGTCTGCACGGCTTCCGCGACTGCCCGGGCCTCGTTGAAGTCGGCCGCCACCTCGCCGACGTCGAGGTAGCCCTCGTCGAGGCCGGTCCGCTCGACGGTGGGAACGACCTGGCGGACGGTGCTCCACACCTCCTTCGAGTAGTCCGAGTACGTGCCGTGCCTCGGCCGGACGAACACCGCCTGCGGGCAGCGGCGGAGCGCCTCGGCGCAGCTCATCGCCGAGTGGATGCCGAACTGCCGGGCGACGTAGTTCGCGGTCGCGACGACGCCACGGCCGCGCGGGTCGCCGCCGACGACGAGCGGCTTGGATCTCAGCGCGGGGTCCTCGAGCTCCTCCACGGCCGCGAAGAAGGCATCCAGGTCGAGGTGCGCGAGAATTACGGAGCGAGGCGTTCGATCGTCCATCCCCCACCATCTTGGCGGGAGTAGCGGAAGCGATCGTGGAGGCGGCTGTCGCGGTGCTGCCAGAACTCCCAGGTCTCGGGCTGGAGGCGGTAGCCGCCCCAGTGCGGCGGAAGCGGGACGTCACGCCCTTCGAACTCGCGCTCGTACAGCCGCACCCTGGCGTCGAGCTCGTCGCGCGAGCCGATCACCTCGCTCTGGCTGGAGGCCCAGGCGGCGATCTGACCGTCGCGCGGCCGGGTGCGGAAGTACCGCTCGGACTCGTCGTCGGGCACCCGCTCGACCGGGCCTTCGACCCGCACCTGGCGCCCCAGCGGAGCCCAGTAGAAGAGAAGCGCGCCGCGCCCGCTCACGCCGAGCTCGCGCGCCTTGCGGCTTCCGTGGCCGGTGTGGAACTTGAAGCCGCGATCGTCGAAGCCCTTGGCGAGAACCATGCGGACCGACGGAAGGCCCTCGGCGTCGGCCGTGGCGAGCGCGACGGCCTCGGGCATGTCGACGACGGCCTCCGCCTCGCCGTACCAGCGCCGGAACTGGGCGGCCGGGTCGAGGTCGAGATCGGCCCGCCGAAGCGTCCCGTCCGGCCCGTTCATGAATACGGATTATTCACTATTCACAGCGGCCGATCACTCCGCTATCGTCGCTCGCATGGCGACGACAAAGACGATCGAGCTGCGCACGGACATCCCCGGCCCCCGCTCCCGCGAGATCCTCGACCGCAAGGAGCGCGTGATCGCCGACCCCCTCTCCATCTACATCCCGGTCGTGATCGAGCGCGGGCAGGGCGCGACCATCACCGACGTCGACGGGAACACCTTCATCGACTTCACCGGCGGCGTCGGCTGCCTGAACGTCGGCCACTCGCATCCCAGGGTCGTCGAGGCGGCGCAGGAGCAGCTCGAGCGGTTCAGCCACACGGATTTCACGATCGTCCCCTACGAGGTCTACGTCCAGCTCGCGGAGCGCCTCTGCGAGCTGGCGCCGATTCCGAACGCAAAGGCGGCCTTCTTCAACGCCGGCACCGAGGCGGTCGAGAACGCGATCAAGTTCGCCCGCGTGCACACCGGCCGGCCGGCGGTGATCGCCTTCGAGGGCGGCTTCCACGGCAGAACGCTGCTCAGCCTCTCCCTGACCTCGAAGACGCACCCCTACAAGGCCGGGCTCGGGCCGTTTGCGCCCGAGGTCTACCGCGTCCCGTTCCCGAACGACTACCGCGGGCCCGACTCGGAGACGGCGCTCGCGGCGCTCGAGCGCGCGCTGGTGACGCAGGTCGCCGCCGAGACCGTCGCCGCGATCGTCATCGAGCCCGTGCAGGGCGAGGGCGGTTTCGTCGTCGCGCCCCGCGAGTTCATGCAGGGCGTGCGGCGCCTCTGCGACGAGCACGGGATCGTCATGGTCGTGGACGAGGTGCAGACCGGATTCGGCCGCACCGGGAAGCTCTTCGCGATCGAGCACTACGAGGTGACGCCCGACTTGATCACGGTCGCTAAGTCGATCGCGATGGGAATGCCGCTCTCCGGCGTCATCGGCAAGGCGGAGATCATGGACGCACCCGGCGACTCGGCGATCGGCGGCACCTACGTCGGCAACCCGGTCGCGCAGGCGGCCGCGCTGGCCGTCCTGGACGTGATCGGCGAGGAGGACCTCTGCGCACGCGCCTCGGTGATCGGCGACGCGATGCGCACGCGGATGGACTCCTGGCGGGAGCGCTTCCCGGCGATCGGCGACGTTCGGGGCCTCGGCGCCATGCTCGCGATCGAGCTCGTCCGCGACCCGGCGACGAAGGAGCCCGACGCCGAGACGGCGACGGCGATCGTGGAGGAGGCGGCCCGCAACGGCCTGCTGCTCCTGAAGTCCGGCATCTACTCGAACTGCATCCGGGTGCTCGCGCCGCTGACGCTCTCCGATGCCGAGCTCGACGAGGCGCTCGGCGTGTGGGAGCAGGCACTCGAAGTCAACGCTGTCCACCGACTGAGTTAAGCTCCCGCGCGCCATGAGGAGCCGCTGGGCCACCTGGGTCAACCTGGTCTTCGCCTCGATCATCGTGATCGGCGTCTTCGTGCAGGCCTACCTGATCGCGTCCTACGCGATGGGCGCCGGCGAGGACGCGCTCGACATGCACGGCGTCGTCGGCGGCCTGATCATCCACGGCTCCGAGCTCCTCGTGTTCCTCAGTGCGCTGGTCGCGTTCTGGGGGCTGTGGAAGTGGATCCTGGTCAACCTCGGGCTCTTCGTCCTCGGAACGGTTCAGATCTTCCTGCTGCCGCCCGACGAGGACCCGGGGAGCGGCTACGTGCACGGCCTCCACGGACTGTTCGCACTGTTCGTGCTGGTCTACGCGGCGTACATTGCGAACCGCGACATGCAATGGCTCGGGCTTCGGGGCACACCGCCCGGGGAGCCCGCAGTGGCGACCCGAACCGCAGACCCCGTCTAACCCGCGAGTACCCTTCGTCGCGTGCAAGGCGAGGTGATCGCCGGTCGCTACGAGCTGCTCGAGTTGATCGGAAAAGGGGGCATGTCGAGCGTCTACAAGGCGCACGACCGGCTCCTCGACCGCCAGATCGCCGTCAAGATCCTCCACCCGCACTTCACCGATGACGAGGAGTACGTCGAGCGCTTCCGGAGGGAGGCGCGCTCCGTGGCGCAGCTCAGCCACCCGAACATCGTCACCGTCATCGATCGCGGTGAGGACGAGGGGCGGCAGTACATCGTCTTCGAATACGTCGAAGGCGAGAACCTCAAGCAGCTGCTCGAGCGGACCGGGCCGATGCCTGTCACCGACGCGCTCGAGCTGGCGCTGCAGATGGGGCGTGCACTGGCGTTCGCACACAGCCGTGGGCTGGTCCACCGGGACGTAAAGCCGCAGAACGTCCTGCTCAACGAGAACGGGCAGGCGAAGATGACCGACTTCGGAATCGCCCGATCGGTCGACGTCCAGGGCGTGACGATCACCGGCACCGTCCTCGGCACGAGCGAGTACATCGCGCCGGAGCAGGCCCGCGGCCAGCAGGTCGACTCCAAAACGGACGTGTACTCGCTGGGCGTCGTCCTCTACGAGCTGCTGGCCGGCGGCGTCCCGTACGAGGGCGAGACGTTCGTGACGGTCGCACTGAAGCACGTGAACGAACCGCTTCCCTCGGTGCTCGACCGCCGTCCCGACGTGCCTCCGAGGGTGGCAATGGCGGTGGAGCGTGCGATGGCGAAGTCGCCCGACGATCGCTTCGCGTCCATGAACGAATTCGTGGACGAGCTGCAGGCCTGCCTCGCCGAGGTCGACCCGGCCGGCGACCAGGCGACGATGATCCAGCGGCGGCCGGCGGCTCAGAAGCGAGCCCGGCGGCCTGGGCGCAGGAAACGGCGGCTGGGCGGTGTCCTCTGGCCGATCGCCGCGGTGCTGGCCGTGCTCGCCGTCGCCGCATTGGCGGCGCTCGGCGCGCTGACGCTTCGGGACGACTCCGACGATCCACAGGCGGCGCCAACTCGCCCGATCGGGTTGACCGGCATCGGTTCCTACGATCCGCCGCCCGGCGACAACTCCGAGCACGACGACGAGGCCGGCCTCGCGACCGACGGCGACCTGTCGACGTTCTGGTCGACCGAGAACTACCGCTCGGGCCTCGGCAAGCCCGGTGTCGGGCTCGTCCTGGATGCCGGTGACACCGTCGAGCCGAGCACGATGACGGTGACGACCGACACGCCGGGATTCACGGCGGAGATCCAGGCAGGCGACAGCCCGGAGGGACCGTGGGAGACGGTGTCGCAGTCACGGACGATCCAGAACCGCCACCGCTACACCCTCGAGGATGCCGAGGCGCGCTACTTCCTGCTCTGGATCACCGAGATCGACTCGGGCTCCAAGCACGTGAACGAGGTCACGGCCCGCTAGCGCTCCTCAACAGGCCGTGGCCCAACGCGACGCGTCCCAGTGACAGTCACTCGGGCGTGTCCGCGACGGACGTGGCTCCAGGATCACGTCACGCGCAGCGCACGTTTCCGGCTCGGACGTGTCCGCTCTGTACGCGTCCCAGTGACTGTCACTCGGACGTGGCAGCAGGGGCGCTGTCAGAACTCGAGCTTGCCGCGCCGTTCGTGCCGCTCGAGTGCGAGCTCGACTAGCCGGTCGAGCAGTTCCGGGTACGGGATCCCGGAGGCCTCGAAGAGCTGCGCGTAGACGCTCGTCGCGGTGAAGCCGGGGATGGTGTTCAGCTCGTTGACGAGCACCTCGCCGTCGTCCCGCACGAAGCAGTCCGCCCGCGCCATTCCCTCGCAGTCGGTCGCGACGAACGCCTCGACGGCGAGTTGCTGCACGCGCTCGGCCTTGTCCTCGGGGATCCGCGGCGGGATGACCAGGTCCATGCCGCCCTGGTCGTACTTGGCCGAGTAGTCGTACCAGTCCACTCCGGAGAAGCCGTGGGCGACGATCTCGCCGGGGAGAGACGCGATCGGCTCCTGGTTCCCGAGCACGCCCACCTCGACCTCGACGCCGGGCACGAACTCCTCGATCAGCACCTTCTCGTCGTGGCGCCGCGCGAGATCGACGGCTCCCTGGAGCTCGTTCTCCTCGCCGACCTTGCTGATCCCGACCGACGAGCCCAGCCGCGCCGGCTTGACGAACACCGGATAGCCGAACGGGTTCTCCGGCCGGTCGCCGTTCCGGACGGTCACAGAGCGCGTGACGGGGATCCCCTTGTCGCGGCAGACGGCCTTGAAGAGATCCTTGTCCATGCAGAGGGCGGACGCGGTCACGCCGGCGCCGACGTACGGGACGCCCGCCAGCTCCAGCAGTCCCTGGACCGTTCCGTCCTCGCCGAACGGGCCGTGGAGGATCGGGAGCACGACCTCGACCTGGCCCAGCACCTCCGGCGGCGAGCCGGTCGGCACGGGCAACGTCTCGGCCACCGGCCGCCCCAGCTCCCTGGCGTCTCCCGGCCCGAGCTCCCAGCGCCCGTCGCGATGGATCTCGATCGTCTCGATGTCGTACCGATCCGGATCGAGCCCGCCGATCACGGAGCGGGCCGACTCGACCGAGATCTCGTGCTCGCTCGAGCGCCCGCCGGCGATGACCGCGACACGGATCCGCTTGCTCAAGGAGTGGGCTCTTCGTCCGGCGGTGGCGGCGGCTCGATCTCCTGGAAGCGGCCGACGTAGATGATCACCTGCGAGCCGGGCTCGGCCTGCTCGCCCGGCGGCGGCGTCTGCGTGATCACGAACCCGTCCTCGTCGGGATTCGTCGTCGGCGTGTCGCGCACCAGGACGGTCCAGCCCTCGTTCTGGAGCGTCGCGCGCGCGCTCGCCTCCTCCTCGCCGACCACGTCCGGCACCGCGGTGGTCGACTGCCCGGTGGAGACGTTCAGCGTGATCCGAGTTCCGGGTGGAGCGAGCGTGCCGGCGCCGGGGCTCATCCCGACGACGGTGCCCTCGGGCTCCGGGGCCTCGACATCGCGGCGCACCGGCGTGAAGCCGGACTCGCGCAGCGCAGCCGCCGCGTCGTCGAACGACCGGCCGATCACGTTCGGAACACCGGTCTGCTGCGGGCCCTTGGAGACGTTGAGCCGCACGTCGCTGCCCTCGACGATGCTCGTCCCGCCCTTGGGATCCTGCGCGATCACGGTCCCCTCAGGCTCCTCCGAGAAGATGTCCACTACCCTCGGCACGAGGCCGGCCGAACGGAGCGTCGCCACGGCATCCGACTCGCGGGCCCCCACCACCTCCGGCACCTGCACCCTCGGCCTCCCGGTCGAGACGAAGTAGCGAACCGCATTGCCGCGCTGGATGCCGCTCGCCGGCGTCCGGCTCCTGCCGGATCACGATCCCCTGAGGGATGCTGTCGCTGGACTCCTGTCGCGGGACGGGCCGCAGTCCGGCGTCCTGGATCCGGCGCCGGGCAACCGGGGCACGCACGCCCTCGACGAACGGCACGGCGACCGGCTTCGTCTCGTTGATCTCGTCCTGGATCTGCTGCCAGACGTAGAAGCCGGCGACGAGGGCGCCTACGAGCAGTAGCCCGGTGAGCAGCCACGGCCAGAACTTCCGCTGTCGGCGCGGAGGCTCGTACCCGTAGTGATCCTCGCCGTACCGGCTCGGCTGCGGGGCGACAACCGGGCGGCGGGAGACCATCGTCGGCGCGGAGTCGGCGAGCCCGGCGCCGGCCAGGACGGCCGTCGCTGCATCGGCGGTCTCCGACGTCACCCCCATCCCTGAGGCGACACGCGCGAGCTCCTTGTCCATCTCCTCGGCGCTCTCGAACCGGTCCGCGGGATCCTTGGCGAGCGCGCGCAGGACGACCATGTCGAGATCGGGACGAGACCTCCGGCCGAAGCGCCGACGGCGGCTTCGGGATCTCGGAGAGATGCTTCATCGCGATCTCCAGAGGCGTCTCGCCGTTGAACGGCAGCTTCCCGGTCAGCAGCTCGTAGAGCACGATCCCGACCGAGTAGATGTCGGAGCGCTGGTCGACCGGCGCGCCGCGTGCCTGCTCGGGCGAGAGGTATTGCGCGGTCCCCACGATCGACCCGGCCTCCGTCATCTGGCTCGCCGAGGTCCGCGAGATCCCGAAGTCGGTCACCTTGTAGCGCCGGTCCGAGCCGTCCTGGTCGAGGAGCACGTTGTGCGGCTTGATGTCGCGGTGCACGACCCCGCCCCGATGGGCGAACCCGAGCGCGCCGAGGATCTGGCGCGTCGCGTCGATCGCGGCGGGGACCGGCAGCGCACCGTCGGCCACGATCCGGTCCTTGAGGCTCCGGCCCTGGAGGTACTCCATCGCGATGTAGTAGGTGCCCTCGGCCTCGCCGCGGTCGTAGATCGAGACGATGTTCGGGTGGGACAGGCCGGCGGCGTTCTTGGCCTCCCTCCGGAACCGTTCGACGAACGAGTCGTCGCTCGCGTGCCGGTCGTTGAGGATCTTGATCGCGACCTGGCGGCCGAGCTCCTCGTCCTCGGCGAGGTAGACGTTGGCCATCCCGCCGGAGCCGAGCCGCCTGAGGATGCGGTAGCGCCCGTCGAAGAGCGTGTTGATCAGGGTGTCGGATGACGGCCACTTGGCTAACTCTCCGAGTTCGACGGGACGCGTAGGAGCGCCTGCATGATCTGCTTCGCGACCGGGGCCGCGACGCTGCCGCCCGTGCCGCTCTGGTTCTGGAGGTAGACGGCGACCGCCACCTGCGGCCGGTCGACCGGGGCGAACGCGATGAAGCCGGCGATGTTCCTGCCCGCCTGGCCCGTCTCGGCCGTTCCCGTCTTGCCTGCCACGCGGACGCCCGCGATTTGCGCCGCGGTGCCGGTCCCTCCCGAGACGACGCCCTCCATCATCGCCGTGAGCTCCCGCGCGGTCTCCTCCTTGATCGCGCGCCGCAGCTCGTCCGGCTCCATGCGCTGGACGATGGAGCCGTCGGGCGCCCGTACGCGATCGGTCAGGTACGGCTTCATCACGACGCCCCCGTTCGCGACCCCCGCCGCAACCATCGCCATCTGCATCGGGGTCACGAGCATCCGCTCCTGGCCGAACGCGAGCCGGCCCGGGTCGGCGCGCCCCTCCTCCGACTCGGGAACGAGCCTCCCGTTCTTGTAGAGGCCGCTCGGAAGGCGCTCGTCGGCGGGCAGGTCGACCGGGAGGGTCCTCGTAGAAGCCGAAGCGCCGGGCGTAGTCGAGGATCACGCTGGGGCCGAGCTCCTTGCCCATCTCGCAGAAGGACGAGTTGATCGAGTTCACGAGTGCCTGGGACAGGCTCACGCGGCCGAACGGGCTCGTGGTGTCGTAGTTGTTGACCCGCTGGCCGTACTCGATGCAGTAGCCCGGATCGACGAAGGAGGACTCCGGCGAGTAGCGGCCGGAGTCGAGCGCGGCCGCCGCGGTCACGACCTTGAACGTCGAGCCGGGGATGAAGAGCCCCGCGGTGCCGCGGTTCAGGAGAGGCGCGATCGGACAGGGGCCACGGCCGCGCTGCACCGCGGCGAAGTTTCGCTCCACGAGGTTGGGGTCGAAGCTCGGGCTCGAGGCGAGGACGAGCACCTTGCCGGTCGACGGCTCGAGCGCGACCGCGGCGCCGCACTGGCCCCCGAGCGCCGCCAGCGCCACCGCCTGGGCCCGCCACCGGATCGTGGTGATGATGTCGTTGCCCTGGATCGTCTTTCCGCGCAGCTCGTCCAGGGTCGTGTCCAGGACGGTGCTGAGGTTCCGATTCGCGCCGGTCAGGAAGTCGTTCCGCGAGCGCTCGAGCCCGGTCCGCGACCTCGCGCGGGTCGAGTAGCCGACGGGATGCGCCGTCAGCTCGCCCTTCGGGTAGCGGCGGAAGTAGAAGTCCTGGCCGGAGATGCGCCGGCGGCGGTTCACCGCCAACCGGGTGACGCCGTCGCCCGCGTAGGATCAGCCCACGCTTGATCGTGAACTGCGCGACGACCTTGATCGCGTTGTCCTGACGCTCGGCGAGGCTCGGCGCCGCCCATGCCTGCCAGTAGGTGGTGCCGACGATGAGCGACGTGATGAGCACGAGCCCGGCGACCGCGAGACGAGAGATCTGCGTGTTCACGTCCCCAACCGTTCGTTCGCCCGGTTCGAGACGAGCAGGAGCCCGGCGAGCAGGACGAAGTTGGCGACGATGCTCGATCCGCCGTAGCTGACGTAGGGCAACGTGATCCCGGTCAGCGGGATGATGCGGACGATCCCGCCGACGATGATGAACGCCTGGAGCGTGAAGCAGAACGTCAGCCCGACGGCGAGCAGCTTGGAGAAGCCGTCCTGGGCGAGCATGGCGATCCTGAAGCCCCGAGCCGCGAAGAGCATGTAGACGAGCAGGAACGCGGAGATCCCGACGAGCCCGAGCTCCTGGGCGAGCGCGGAGTAGATGAAGTCGGTGCTGACGTAAGGGATCAGCCCGTTGCCGTCGGCGTCCGTGAACGTGCCCTGCCCGAACCCGGTACCACCGAAGTGTCCGTTCGCGATCGCGTAGATGGACTGGATCGTCTGGTAGCCGCCGCCGTCGGCGTCACTCCACGGGTCGAGCCACATCTGCACGCGCTCCGCGACCCGTCCGACCTGCGTGTATACGAGGGCTGCACCGCCGACGAACATCGCCGCGCCGGCGGCCACGAACCAGAGCTGGGCCGTTGCGACGTAGAGCATGCCCAGGAAGATCCCGAAGTAGAGGAGCCCGCCTCCGAGGTCGTTGGTCAGGACGAGCACGGCCATCGCGCCGCCCCAGATGAAGAGCAAGGGGCCGAGGTCCTTGAGCCGCGCCTGTGCCAGCACCTCCCGCTTCTCGCGCAGATAACCGGCGAGGAAGACGATCAGGCAGATCTTTGCGAACTCCCCGGGCTGGAACCGCATCGGGCCGAGCTCCACCCAGAGGCGAGCGCCGTTCACCGTCCTGCCGACGAATGGCATGGCCGGCAGCACGAGCAACACCAGTGCGCCGAGGCCGAACAGGTACTTGTAGCTCTCGAGCCGCCGGTAGTCGCGGCGGAGCGCGAGCAGCGTCCCGGCGAACGCTGCAAGGCCGATCACGATCCAGAGCCCCTGCCTGAACGCCTCGTCCTCGTTCAGCCGGTAGATCTCCGTCAGGCCGATCCCGGTCAGCAGGCCGGCCATGGGCAGGAGATACGGATCGGCATGCGGCACGGTGATCCTCGTCACGACGTGGGCCGAGACGTAGAGGCCGAGGAAGAAGAGCGCGTAGGAGAGCGACCCGGTGCTGACGACCTCGTGCTGCGCGATGTAGACGCTCGCGAAAGCCGTCCCGACGACGACTCCGACGAGGATCAGACTGAACAGCTCGCGGGTCCTGGCGCTCATACGTTCTCCAGGAGCCAGAGCACAGCTGCGGCGGCGATCAGCAGCAAGGCCAGCCCCGAGACGATTGGCAGCGCACGGCCACGACGCTTCCGCGGCTCAACTTCCGCGAGCGCCGCGGCCTCCTCGGGCGGGACGACCGCGGTGTCGACCGCGGGCACCGCCTCGAGACCCGAGAGGGTGTCCTCGTCGGCGTCCACCGGCTCGGCGCGCTGCGTGTCTGCGGTCTCCTGGAGGTCCTCGCCGAGCTCGAAGAAGAGCACGGTGATGTTGTCCTCCCCGCCCACGCGGTTCGCGGCGCTCACCAGGGCCTTCGCCGCCTCGTCCAGGTCTTCGCGGTGGCGCTCGATCGCGCCGATGATCGTCGGCGTCGTCGACCATGTCCGTCAGGCCGTCCGAGCAGATCAGGAAGAGGTCGCCGTCCTCGGGCTCGATCGTGAACGTGTCGACGTCGACGTCGGGCTCCGTGCCCACGGCGCGCGTGATCACGGACCGCTGCGGGTGGGCCTCCGCCTCCTCCGGCGTGAGCCGGCCGCTGCGGACGAGCTCCGCCACGAGCGAGTGGTCGTCCGTGAGCTGCTCGATCGAGCCCTCGCGGATCAGGTAGGCCCGTGAGTCCCCAACATGGCCGAAGACGACGCGGCCGTCCTCGATCACTGCGACGGTCATCGTCGTCCCCATCCCGGAGGCCTCGCGATCCTCGTTCGCGCGCCGGAAGACCCGCCGGTTCGCCTCCTGGATGAGCTCTGTGACACGCTCCTCGCCGCTCTTCCCGTCGGTGCCCGTCTCTCGGAGGGCGGACGCGGCGAGACCGGACGCCACCTCGCCCGCCTTCGCGCCGCCCATCCCGTCGGCGACCGCGAACATCGGCGGCTCGACGACGTAGGAGTCCTCGTTGTGCCGCCGCTTCCGCCCGGTGTGGGTGGCAAAGCCGATGTTCACGCCTCGAACCTCAGATCGGTCTCGCCGACGCGGATCACGTCGCCCGCGACGAGCTTCCGGGGGCCGTCGAGCTTCATGCCGTTCACGAACGTCCCGTTCGTCGACCCGACGTCCTCGACCCAGACGCCGTCCCGCCGCGGCTCCACCCGTGCGTGGTGCGCCGATGCGAAGTCGTCGTCGCCGAGCTCCATGTCGTTGTCGGACGAGCGGCCGAGGGTGACCGGCGCGGAGTCCAGCGTCCGCTCGCTGTCGACCTTCAGCGCCGGGCTCGCGAGGACGACCAGGCTGCCGGTCCGCGCGCGCGACCCCAGCCCGGCCGCGGCGGCCTGCTGCGGCGCGAGCACGAAGCTCTCCTGCGGCAGGCGCACGTCGCGCGCCACCGTGCGCACGATGCGCCAGATGAAGAGGTAGAGCAGGATCAGGAAGCCCACCTTGAGCCCGAGCAGAACGGCTTCGACCTCGATCGCAGCGAGGGTCACCGTGGCCGCCTGAAGACGAGCTCGCTCGAGCCGAGGGTGATCCGGTCCTCGTCGTCGAGCTTCGCCCGTTTCAGCGCGCGGCCATTGACCGCGACGCCGTTCGTGGAGTCGAGGTCGACGATCCAGAAGGTGGACCCTTCCTGGCGGATCTCGGCGTGCCGACGGGAGATGTTCGGGTCGGCGACGCGGATGTCAGTGTCCTTCGACCGGCCGATGACCATGACCGGCTTGTCGAGCTTGTGCTGCGAGCCGTTGACCGTGACCGTCGCAGGCTCGGCGTCCATGCCGAGCTCCTCGGCGGAGACTGCTTCCGTCTCTGAGGGCGCGGCGCGGTAGATGCGCGTCGCCCCGGGCTCGACGTCCGGCTCGGGGGGCTCCTCGGGCAGCTCACGCTGGATCATCCGGTTCGAGATGCCGAAGAGGCCGACCTCGAGGTCGTCGTCCGTCCGGAACGACACCTGTGGCCCAGACAGGAGCTGGTAGCCCTCGCGCCGACCATGCTCGGCGAGGTACTCCTCGAGCTCCTTGACGAGCGCGGGCTCGTAGCTCTCGAACTGGTCGCGGTCCTTGGCCGAGAGGTAGACGACGTACTCGTTGGGAGCGTAGACCTGGGAGACGGAGACCATCTTGTAGTCGTCCATCTCCTTCGCCAGCTTCCGCGCCAGCTCGACCGGCTGCACGTTGCGACGGAAGGCGCGCCCGAACGCGCCTTCGAAGAGTGATTCGATCTTTTGCTCGATCGTCCGGAGCACTGGTGGCGACCTCCTCGGCGGGGGTCGAGTTTAGCGGCGGAGCACCTCGGCTCTGACGGTCACTCCGACGCAGCAGAGCCAGATTCCGGCGATCACCGGCACGGCGCTCACGGCCTCGACGGGGAGGAGCAGGACGGCCGTAGCGGCGGCGCCGAGCCCTGCGACCGGCCAGACCCCGCGCTCCGCCGCCAGAGGAAGGAATGCTGCAAGCGCAGCAATAGTCACGACCGCAAGCGCCAGCTCGGGCCTGGCCGCCAGCGCGCCGGCGAGCGCCCGGGCAACCGCGGCCGGGGCCTCGCTTCCCTCGACGTCCAAAGCCGACGCCGCGCGGCTGCTGACGGGAAGCATCGCGCCACTGACGCCGGCAGCGACAGCAGCGAGGAGCACGCCGGCGGCGGCGAACACGGCGCGCCAGACCGCGCGCCGCACCGGCAGGAGCGCCGCCGGCAGCAGCAGGACCATCCCGACCGGGGCGAGCACGGCTCCGGCCAGCGGGTAGAGACCCTCTTCGCTCCGATTCCAGGTCGTCACGAGCCAGGCGGCGGCGAGGACGGCGTAGACGACCGCGAGCCCGAGCGAGACGTTGCCCAGCGGGAGGACGGCGAGGCCGAGGGCGGCCGCCAGCCCGAGCCGGGGCTTGAGCACCGCCAGTGTTCCCGCCATGGCGGCAAGCCCCCAGCTCCAGCCCGCGGGATAGAACGGCAGCACCGCGGCCGTCCAGCCGGCGAACACGGCCGCGGCGACTCCTGCGAGGACGCGTCGAAGTGGCGGGGCCGGAACTCCGCGCGCGGTGCGGCTCCGCTTCCGGTCCTGCGTATCGAGCGCCGTTCGCAACCGATCGGCGAGCTGCATCGCGGACGGACGGACGGACGGATCCACCGCTGTGGCCCGACCGACCGCCTCGGTGAGATGCCGCGGCAGGTCCGGCCGCAGGGACTCGAGCGGCGGCGGTCCGGCCTCGATCCTGTGCGCGGTCTCGATCGGCGACGACGCCCAGAACGGGTGGTAGCCCGCGAGCGCCTCCCACAGAACGACCCCCACGGCCCAGATGTCCGCGGCGAACGACGCCTCCTCGCCCGCGAGCCGCTCGGGCGAGATGTAGGCCAGGGTGCCAGGCACATCGCCGGCCGCGGTCAGCGTCTCGGCCTCGGCGAACTGGGCGAGCCCGAAGTCCAGGAGCTTGACCGAGATCTCCGAGGTGTCGGCGACGAGCACGTTGGTCGGCTTGACGTCGCGATGGACGATCCCGTGGCGGTGCGCGTGCGCCAGCCCTTCCAGGATCTGGGCCGCGACCTCGAGCACTGCCGCATCGTTCAGCTCGCCCGCCCGGAGCCGGTCCCTCAGAGTCCTGCCGGGGACGTACTCGTAGGCGATGTAGACGTTCTGCTGGTCGCCGGCGAACGCGTAGGCGCGCAGGCAGTTCGGGTGACGCAGCCGTGCCGCCGCCGAGGCCTCCCGCTCCGCGCGGGTGTGCGCCTTGCCCTCACGGGGGACGATCTTCAGCGCGACGTCGAGGCCGTTCCGCTCGTCGCGGGCGACCCAGACCGACCCGGAGCCGCCGCTCCCAAGCGGGCGCAGGGGCCGATACCGGCCGAGGACCAGTTCACTGGCAGGGAAGGACGCGACCACGGTGGCCATGTGCGATTGGGGTTTGCGAAAGCGACCAAGAGTCCTTTCACCGCCGATGCAGTCGTTATGGTGGACCTGCCGGAACCCCGGCCTGGCGCCATGACCGAGCGCGATACTGAGATCGAGTTCGACTTCTTCGAGGAGCCGGCAACCCGGGAGGCCGTCGAGACCGACCGCGCTGCTCGGCGCACGCGCGGACCGCGTCGCCCGCAGGGCCCGCCGTCGGGTTTGACGCCGCTGCTCCGGCTGATCGGGCTGATCAGCCTCGCGATCCTAATCGTCGTCCTGCTCGTCTTCTGGATCTCGAGCTGCCGCGGCGAGGCGAAGCAGGACCGGTACGAGAGCTACATGGGGGATGTCCAGGACATCGGCGACCGCTCCGAGCGGATCGGATCCCAGCTCGCGGCGACCCTGACGCGGCCGGAGGTGCGGCAGGCAGCGCTCGTCCGGACCCTCGACGGCTACGCGCAGCAGCACGAGCAGCTCGTCGCGGCCGCCGAGGACCTCGACCCGCCCGGCCCGCTGCGCGCACAGAACGCGCACTTGATCGACTCGCTGCAGTTCCGGGTCAGCGGCCTTCGAGGCCTGGCCGACGCCTTCGGCACCCGCACCGGCAATGCCAACCGGGTCGGAGAGCTGATCGGAGCTCAGTACCGCCGGCTGACCGCGAGCGACGTCACCTGGGACGACCTCTTCTCGGCTCCTGCGACGGCCGAGCTGCGCCAGCAGGACCTCCGCGGGATCCAGGTGCCGGACTCCAACTTCGTCGCCAACCCCGACCTCGGCACCTCGAGAGCGCTGACCAACATCTGGCAACGCGCCCGCGGGCAGACGGCCACCGGCGGAACTGCCGCCCGGCCCGGCACGCACGGCCACAACCTGGTCTCGACGACGGTCGTCGGTGGGGAGCGGCTGAACCCGAATGCGCTGAACAGGATCATCGCGACCACCGATCTCTCCTTCGCGGTCGTCTTCGAGAACTCCGGCGACTCGACCGAGACCGGGGTCGAGGTCGAGCTCACGATCCAGAAGGAGACCGAGCCGCTCACCCGGACGCAGCGCGTGGATCTCACCGAGCCGGGCGAGGAGACGACGGTGACCTTCAGGAATGTCGGCCCGGTCCCGTTCGTCCAGCGGACGACACTTCAGGTCAGCGTCAAGCCGGTACCGAGCGAGCAGAACGCGGACAACAACTCCTCGGAATACCCGGTCATCTTCTCGTACCCCGGCGGTTGACCCAGCTTCGTCCCAGGCTTAGTGACAAGTTGTTACTAAGTCGACCTGCCGCGTAACCGAGCGCGTTTCGGTGCTAGTAACAACTTGTTACTAGCGAGCCATGGCGCGTTCGACCGCCTCCTGCTCCTCGGGTGAGAGGGCGACCGGGGCCTTGCCGTGGTCGAGCTCCTTCACGTAGATCCGCGCGTAGTCGCGGCCCTGGATCGCGCTGACGACGACGCCCGACCGGGCCGCGTCCAGAAAGGCGAGCGACGCGGACTGGTGGCCGCCCGCGCCCTCGTACGCGTCGTAGCGGATCACCGACGTGTTCGTGACGGAGCCGTCCACACGCCGGTCGACACGGGCGAGGCCTCCCGCGACCTCGTCGACGGCGCGGTGCAGGTCGTCGATCCGGCCCTGGAGCGAGACGGCGAAGTCGACGAGGTCGGCCTTGCCGCCGCCGAGCAGGGTCATCTGCGCCGCTCGCATCCGGTGGAGCCGTAGGAAGAGCCAGAGGACGACGAGAAGCGCGACGACCGCCACCGCGCACGCGCCGATCGCGATCCAGGCTGCCGTCGAGGCGGACACGTCCATTCCGGCGCAGATCCTAGAGTCACACGGCTATCGTTTGAGGACGGTCATGAAGCAGGTACTGGTCCTGAATGCCAGCTACGAGGCATTGAACGTGACGTCGGTCCGGCGCGCGCATGTGCTCGTGTTCAAGGGCAAGGCGGAGGTCGTCGAGGCACTCGAGCAGCCTCTCCGCTCGGCGACCGACACCTACCAGTGGCCGCACGTGATCCGACTCGTGACCTACGTCTCGGTGCCGCGCACCGTGCAGCGGAAGATCTCCCGACGGGCCCTGTTCGCGCGGGACGGCTGGCGCTGCGGCTACTGCGGCACCTCCACGGGCAGGCTCACGCTCGACCACATCGTTCCTCGAAGCCGAGGGGGAGATTCCGTGTGGGAGAACGTCGTCACCTCGTGCGCGCCCTGCAATCTGAAGAAGGGCAACCGGCTCCTGCACGAGATCGAGATGGTCTTGCGAACGAAGCCGCGGATCCCACAGCCGGTGCTGTACATCCGGCTCGCGACGCCGCGGATCCCCGTCGGCTGGCGTCCGTACCTCCCCGATCTGGGCGAAGCGACGGCCGCCTAGTCCCGCTCGACCGGGAGGTCGAGCGTTTCCCACTGGCTCCATGAGCCGGGGTAGAGCAGCGCCTCGCGGCCGGCGAGCCAGAGGCGATGGACGACGACCGACGCCGTCACCCCCGAGCCGCAGTAGGCGACGAGCTCGCCCTCCGGAAGGTCGCCCAGCTGCTCGTTCCACGGGGCGTTGAGCGCTCCGGGGATCCGGCCAGGCACTCTGTCGATCGGGTTCTCCTCCCCGCGCCAGCGTGAAGCGATTCGCGCATCGACGAGGACGACGTCGTCCAACCTGCGGGCGAGCTCCGGCCCGTCGATCGTGTCGCCGCTCCGCTCGGCGGGGACGAACGTTGCTGGCTCGATCTGCTCCTCGCCCGCCTGCAGGGCACCGAGCCACGCCTCGATGCCGCCCTCGAGCACCGCGCATTCGTCGTGCCCGAAGTGGCGGAGGATCCACCAGAGCCGCTCCGCGCCGCCCATGCTCCCGTAGGCGACGACGTGGACGCCCTGCTCGATCCCGGCCCTGCCGGCGGTCTCGGCGAAGCGGCGGGCCGACGGCAGCGGATGACGACCCTGGCCCTCGACGGACAGGTCCGAGAGGTCCTCGTCCACGTCGAGGAACGACGCCCCAGGGATGTGGCCCGCCAGGTAGAGCTCACGGCCGCGGCCGGGGCTTCCGAGCTCGAAGCGGCAATCCACGAACTGGTAGCGCACGCGGCGATTGTGACGGCCGGACGGCCGGCGGCGTATTCATGGCATGAAGACACTCAGAATCGTCATCGCAGCTCTCGTCGTCCTCACCATCGCCGCGCTCTCGGGGATCGGCCGCCCGGAAGCCGCCCAGAGCGCGGAACAGGACGCACGCGGGGGAATCACCGTCAACGGAATCGGACGAGTGAGCACGGTTCCCGACGAGGCGGAGTTCTCGCTCGGCATCACGACCGAGGGCGGGACCGCGGGCGAAGCGCTCGCCGCCAACTCGAGGCGAATGCAAGGACTGATCGACGCGTTGAAGGCGGCCGGTGTGGCCGAACGCGACGTCCAGACTCGAGACGTCAGCGTCGGGTCGGACTACGACTCGCGTGGGCGGTCGAACGACTTCGTCGCGAGCAACACCGTCTCCGTCCTGATCCGCGACCTGGACCGCGCGGGCGACGTGCTCGACGCCGCAACGCGCGCCGGCGCGAACAACGTCTACGGCCCCTCATTGACCCGGTCGAACCGTGAAGCGCTCGAGGCGAATGCGCTCAAGGACGCCGTCGCGAACGCACGCAAGCGGGCCGAGGCCCTCGCAGACGCCGCCGGTGTCGGCCTGGGCGCGGTGACCGCGATCAGCGAGACGGCAGCGGCGATTCCTGGGCCGATGGAGTTCCGAGCCCTGGACGCGGCAGCCTCCTCCCCGCCGATCGAGAAAGGCACACAGGAGATCCAGGCGACGGTGACCGTCACCTTCGCGATCGAATGAGGCAGGCGGAAAAACCGGGCTGCGTTTAGGCTCCAAGGCAACTGCGGCATTCGACCAAGGAGGGGAGATGTCGGGACGGAGGCTTCTGCCGCTCTTGAGCCTCGCGGCGTTCCTGTTCGTGAGCTCGGTTGGATCGGCTGCGCGCCCGGTGGGCGCCGACTTGTCCACCAACGAGGGCGTCACTTCGTACCTCAGCTCGAAAGGCATGAGTGCCAAGGGCTTCGTCGTTCAGAGAGGCCCGCTCAACTACGCCGGCCCGAGATGTCCGGGACGGCAGTGGAACTGCACGAAGAAGACGAAGGTCGTCCAGATCGCGTCCGGCCGGCACGGCAAGAACCGCCTGGAGTGCGGGCGCGACGGGACGCTGACGAAGACGACGACCGCGGGCACGAAAACGGTCAGGTGCGTGATCGTCCAGGTCGCGACGTCCGGGAAGAACCGGGCTCACTGCAACCTGAGCTCCCGCAAGGCTTCACCCGTCGTGCTGGAGTGCCAGATCACGCAGACGAACGTGAGCGGCGACAACAGCGCTCGCGTGCGCCAAAGCGTGAGGCAGCGTGACGGTGCGGACCAGCAGGCAACGCTGAACGCAACCGTGACCCAGACGAACGGCAGCGGGGACAACGCGTCCCGCATCGAGCAGACGATCGACCAGACAACCGACGACGTTGCAATGGCAAGCGCCTCGACGCAGAACCAGGAAGGCCGCTTCTCGGCACGGGTCTCTCAGTCGAGCCAGACCGGCAGCAACCACTCGGATCTCGATCAGGATCTCGATCAGCGCGGCAAGGCGTCGGGCAGCACGAGCATCGTCCAGCGGCAGTTCGGCGACCACCGCGGCGACGTCGACCAGACACTCGGAGACGTCGGCTCCGGCTCGAGGGCGGCGACCGGCCGCTCGAAGTCGAAGGGGAAGAGCAAGAGCTTCTCGCGGAGCCACGCCACTCAAACCGAGCGACAGCGGCTCAGGGGCCCGGGCCAACAGATCCAGATCGGCCCGCTCTTCTGCTGCTCGACCCAGCTCGGCGGGGACCAGGACAGGACCGAGACCCGAATCAGGCAGAACTCGACGCAATCGGCCTCGAGCGACACTGCCCAGCAGTCCCAGACCGTCACCGGAGAGTGCACGACCGTCGGTGATTGCGGAATCCGCCAGCGCGTGCGAAACGACGAGGACTCGATCAAGGTCCGTCAACGGTGCACGGCGCCCGAAGGCGGAACCTGCTCGCTGTTCGTGCCGACGACCTGCAACGACGAGACCGGCTGCACGACCGGCAACGGAGACTCGGAACCGTCGTCGACGAGGCGGCGGCGGCCGTAGCCGACGACTAGTGATGGGGGCCGATGCCGTCGGCCCCCATCACGGCCTGCGCGAGCTCGCGGTCGATCTGGACCACCAGCTCACGAGCGTCCATGCGTGCGAATTCCTCGCGTGCGCGTCGCAGCTCGTCCTGCGCATTCGCGTCCTCGCCGAAGGTGCGAAGCGAGCGGGCAAGCGCGATTCGTGCCTCGCCGAGATCCGTGAGGAGACGCTGCTCGCGTAGGAGACGGAGCGCCTCGTCGAAGCGCGCGACCGCACGCTCCTGCTCCTTGTCGGCCGTGGCGATCGACGCCTCGGCGAGACAGAGAGCCGCCTGCGCGTACGCGTCCTCCGGCGGCAGGTTCCGCGCGGCGAACTCGACGAGTTCCCGCGCCTCGTCGATGCGCCCCTGGCGTACCAGCGTGTCGGCCAGGAAACGGTAGATCTCGATCACGAGCCACCCACCGACTTCCAACGCAAGCGGCACCGCCGTCCGGAGCCGCTCTTCGGCGAGCTCGAGGTCGCCTCGCGCGAGCGCGTAACGCGCGAGCTCCCGGAGGTTCTGGAGCTGAAGGTAAATGTCTGCGGTTCGCTCCAGCCACTCCAGCGCCTGCAGCGCCAGCCGCTCCGCCTCCTCCACCTCGCCGCGGTAGTAGAGGACGGGACTGAGCAGCGTGATCGCCCTCGTCTCGTCGCGGAAGCTGCCGAGCTCGGAGGCGAGCCACGCGCTGCGCTCGAGCGATTCCTGGGCGCCTACGAGATCGCCGACGTTGAAGCAGATCGTCCCGATCCGCATGTGCCCTTCGATCGACAGTGCCCGGTCTTCGAGCGCCTCCGCGATCGCAAGCGCGTCACGGAGCTGGGTGATACCCGCCTCGCTCGCGCCCTCGAACCACGCGGCAAAGTAGGCGAACTCGTACAGCGCCCGGACCTGGAGCGCGCGATCTCCGAGCTCGGCTGCCGAGGCGACGGCGTCGGTCAGGTTCCGGCGCGACTCCGCCGCCCGGCCCTGCTTGGTGTTGACGTTCGCGAGGGCGATCAGCGCGGAGCAGCGGATGTCCAGCCGCCCGCTCGCTTCGGCGTCGCGGCAGACCTCCCGAAGGCGCTCGTGTGCGCTTCCGAGATCTCCGATCGCTGCCTGGATGCGGGCACGCTTGAGGCGCAGGTCGAGCGCAATCTCCCCGTCGGTCTCGGCCAGCAGGCTCAGTGCGCGTTCGTAGAAGGCCTCGGCCTCCCTGAAGCCCTCGCGGCGCTCGGCTTTGTCCGCGGCCTGCGCGAGGGCGATCGCGGCTCGCTGGACGGGTGCCTCCTCCGGGCTGTGCTCGATCTCGCCCGCGGCGCGGCATGCCTGCTCGAGGTGGTACGCCAGGATCTCGACGAACTCCTCCTGTGCGCCGGGCAGACCCTCGAGCCAGGTCGCAAACCGGGAATGGAGGAGTACGCGCCTCGCTTTCGGGACCCGGGCGTACGCAACGTCGTGGATGAGCGCGTGCTTGAACGCATACTCGTCCTCGCCGACGATCCTCGAAGGAAACTGGGCACTGATGACGTCGCGCCGCTCGAGCCCACGGAGCGCTCCGGCGATCGTGTCGCCGTCACCGTCCTCGACTGAAGCCACTGCGCCGGACCAGAACACCGTTCCGACCACGGACGCGTGCTGGGCGACGGCGCGTTCCTCGAGCGGAAGCTGGTCGAGGCGAGCGCCGAGCAGCGCCTGAAGCGTCTTCGGGACGGGCAGGGCAGGCCCCGCCTCGTCCACCGAGGACTCGGCAAGCATTCGCACCGTCTCCTCGAGAAAGAGAGGGTTCCCCTCCGCATTGCGCATCAGCGCCTCCAGGGTCTCGCCCGACAGCTCTTGCGTGCCTGCAAGCCCGCCCAGGAGTGCCTCGCTCTCGGCCCCCGTCAGCGGCTCCAGCTCGACGACGTGGCGGTTTTCCCCCTCGACGAGGATCGCCGGCGTGTGCTCTCCGAGCTCGGGCCGCGCGGTTCCGAGGATCAAGAGCGCCGCGGGCGAAGCGGCGTCGACGAGGAAGCGGAGGAGCTCGAGCAGCGTCTCATCGGCCCAATGGAGATCCTCGAAGACGACGACGAGCGGTTGGCTCTGACTGAGCAATTCGAGCAGGCGGCGAATGCCCCAGTGAAGCTCGGCTTGGGTGATGGGCTCGGCCGTGTAGGTGCCGGCGGGCGTTCGCGCAGCGCCGACGAGGTTCGAGATCGCCGCCGCGATGGTCCGCAGGTCGTCCACCTGCTCGGTGGGCAGATTCCGCAGGAAGGAGTCGAGCTTCCCTGCGACGAGGTCGGCCTCGTCGGTCTGGAGGATGCCTGCGGCACGCTTCACGATCTCGCTCACGGGCCAGTAGGTGATCCCTTCGCCGTAGGGGAGGCAGCGAGCTCGGAACACACGCGCATCTGCAGACGCTCGCGCCTCGAACTCCGTCACCAAGCGGGACTTGCCGACCCCCGGCTCTGCCAGCACCGTGCAGAGGGCTCGGCGCTCTGCGGCGGCAACCTTCGTCGAGAGGTCCAACAGGAGCTCGAGCTCGCGTGTCCGGCCCACGAACGGCACGCGCGAGGGAGCACGGCGTCCGGGGTCCGTCTGTACGGCCAGCGCCTCCCACACAGGCACGGGCTCGGCCTTGCCCTTCGCAGCCAACGGCGCCGCAGATCGGTACTCGATCGCGTGGGACGTGCTCCGGTATGTGTCCTCGTCGACGAGCACGCCGTTCTCCGGTGCTCCCGACTGGATGCGGGCAGCCGTGTTCATGACATCGCCCGACGCGATCCCCTCGCCGGCCCCGCGTGCGAGTGTGACCAGGGATTCTCCGGTCGCGACTCCGATGCGAACGTGCAGATCGAGCCAGGGGTCGGCTTCGTTCAGGTCGTCGATCGCGGAGCGGATCGCGAGCGCGGCGCGAACTGCCCGTTCGCGGTCGTCCTCGTGCGCGCGGGGAGCACCGAAGACAGCGACAACGGCGTCCCCGATGAACTTCTCGACGGTGCCGCCGAGACTCTCCAGCTCGCGCCGGACACGCGCGAAGTACGGAGAAAGGCGCGCGTGGACGTCTTCTGGATCGAGCCGCTCCGCGCTGGCCGTCGATCCGACGACGTCGGTGAAAACCGCCGTGACGAGCCGACGCTCCTCGGAGGGTTGAGCCGCGGCGGTCGGCTGGAGAGGCGTGCCGCAGGCCAGGCAGAACCTCGCTTCGGACGGGTTCTCCTGACCGCAGGCGGCGCAGGTCGCTGCCACGCTCCGAGTGTAGGTCGGGCACGACGCCTGGGCCGCCTATCATCGAGAGATGGTTCCCGAGGCCAAGCTCGAGGAGACCGAGAACGGGCTGGTGCCGGTCAGCGCAGGCTGGTTCGTCGTGAACGCGCGTGACGCGCGCTGGTTCCACCGCGAGGGGCGGCACAGCGTGTCGCTCACGGGCAAGACGGAGTGGGAGGCCGACACGCTCTTCCCGATGCTCGGGGTCCAGCTTGCCGTCCTCGAGCCGGGCGAGCCCAATTCGCTGTACCACTGGGAGACCGAGACCGAGGCGTTCCTCGTGCTCTCGGGCGAGGCGCTGCTGGTCGTCGAGGGACAGGAGCGGCCGCTGCGGCAGTGGGACTTCGCGCACTGCCCGCCGAAGACGGAGCACGTGATCGTCGGAGCGGGCGACGGCCCGTGCGTCGTCCTGGCGATGAGCTCGCGCGAGAACCAGGCGTTCGGTCCCTACGGCGAGTACACCGCGAACGAGGTCGCGCGTCGATACGGAGCAAGCGCGGAAGAGACGACCCAGGATGGGGAAGAGGCCGACGCCGGCTGGCCGGAGTCACAGCCCTCCCGCTACCGCGAGGGCTGGCTTCCGGAAGGCTAGGCCGCTTCGGGCTCGGCCTCCGGGACGACCGCAGGCTCGGAATGGTGGTGGTGGGCGTGTCCGAGCAGGTGGCCGTGTGAATCGGTCCCGTAGCCGCCGGGGACCGGGATGTAGAACTCTGGATAGCCCCACATGCCGTGCTCGGAGACGTCCAGTCCGGCCGTTTCGACCTCGGGCTCGACCCTGATCCCCCAGAGCGCCTTCATCGCCCACAGCGATCCGAAGGACGCGCTGAACGTGAACACGCCGACGGCGAGCAGGCCAAGCGCCTGCGTGCCGAGCTGGTCGAAGCTGCCCGTGTACCAGAGGCCTCCCGTGCCGGTCGCGAGGTTCTCGGCCAGGGCCGGCACCGCGAAGATCCCGGTCGCAAGCGTCCCCCAGACCCCGGCCATCCCGTGGACCGCGACGGCGCCGATCGGGTCGTCGATCCGCATCCGCTCGACAAAGAGGACGCCCAGCACGGCGATCACGCCGGCGGCAAGGCCGATGACGATCGCGGCCCAGGGCGCCACGAAGCCGGCCGCCGCCGTTACGGCGACGAGGGCCGCGATCACGCCGTTCAGCATCATCGAGAGGTCCGGCTTCCGCAGCACGATCCAGGCCGCGGTGACCGCGCCGATCGCGCCGGCGGCGGCCGCGACGTTCGTCGTCAGCGCGACGTACGCGAAGTAGCCGATTCGGTCGCCGGTGACGACGCCGAGCGTCGAACCCGGGTTGAAGCCGAACCAGCCGAACCAGAGGATCAGGACGCCCAGGGTGACGAACGCCATGTTGTGACCCGGGATCGCGTTCGGCCTGCCGTCGGAGTCGAACTTCCCGATCCGCGGGCCGAGCAGGAGCGCACCGGCCAGCGCGGCGAGCGCGCCCTGGTAGTGGACGACCGTCGAGCCGGCGAAGTCCTGCATCCCCATCGCGAAGAGCCAACCGTCGGGATGCCAGATCCAGTGCGAGACGACCGAGTACACCAGCGTGAAGACGACGCCGAACGCGAAGTAGACCCAGAGCTTCGTCCGCTCCGCCATCGCGCCCCAGACGATCGCGAGGGAGACGGCCGCGAAGACGACCTGGAAGAAGTAGGCGGCGCCGGCGGGGATTGAGCTGAACCACGAGAACGGCTCGGCGCCGATAGCGAGCAGCTCCTCGGACGAGGGCGCGAATCCGGAGCCGCCGACGAAGCCGTTGCCGCCGTCCCCGAACGCGATCCCGAAGCCGACGACGTAGTAGACGAGCGAGGCGATCCCGAGCACGAGGACGTTCTTCGCGGCGATATGCCCCGCGTTCTTCATCCTCGTCAGGCCCGCCTCGAGGAACGCGAACCCAGCCTGCATGAACATGACGAGGACCGCGGCGACGACCACCCACACCGTGCTCGCGGCGATGGCCAGCTCCTCGGTCGTCATACGCGCTCCACCTCCTCCAGCCTCATTCCCGTCCGGTTGTGCGTGACGTTTCCGACCGGCGTCGTCCAGACGATCCCGTCGCCCGACTCATTGCCGCTCCGCGCCGAATCGGCAATCGCCACCACCACGCCGCCGGCGATCTCCTCGGCGACGACGAAGGTCAGGACAGCCTTCGGCAGGAACCGCGACTCGAAGGTCCGGCCCCGGTACTCGTGCGTGATCCCGCGCTGGCGTCCGTGCCCGATCGCCTCGACCACCGTGACTCCGACGTGGCCGGTCTGCTCCTCGACCGCGTCGATCACCGTCTCCACACGCTCGCGGATGACAACCGCCTCGACCTTGATCACGAGACCTCCTCCGATCGCCGTTCCATGAAGACGACGTCTCGCCAGACGCCGTTGTGCTGTCCGAGGCGCTCGCGAACGCCGACGACGCGGAAGCCGCAGCGTTCGTGGAGCCCAATCGATGCCTCGTTCTCCGGAAAGATCCCTGTCTGCACCGTCCAGATGCCTTCGGCATCCGCCTGCCGGACGAGCTCATCGAGGAGCAGCCGGCCGACCCCTCGCCCCTGGGCACCTTTGGACACATAGATGCTGTCCTCGGCCACTCCTGCGTAGACACAGCGCTCCGAAACGGGCGAGAGCGCGGCCCAGCCAAGCACCTCGCCGCCCTCCTCGGCGACGAGCCTGAGCGTGTGGCCCCCATCCCACGTGGTCCAGTCCGGCGCCTCCGTCTCGAAGGTCGCGTTCCCCGTTGCGATCCCTTCCTCGTAGATCCGTCGGACCGAGGGCCAGTCGTCGGAGGCGAGCGGCCGCACGGTCACGCCTGCTGCAGTCCGCTCGTCCACTTCGCGTCCCAGCTCGAGATCTCGTACGGCTGCCCCGGGGTTCCGCCGATCGCGAGCATCGCTGTGGCCGGCTCGACCGCGATCGCGCTGCGCCGCACCTCGGGATCGCGGATCGCCACGCAGGTTCCGGCCGGGCAGTCGAAGAGCTCGCCGTCAACGGTGAACTCCGCACGGCCCCCCACCACGACGTAGAGCTCCTGGTGCCCAACCGCCTCGGTGTCGGTCTCGCGGTGGTCGACGACCAGCCGCCCGCCCGCCTCCGACTGGACGAAGCAGTTCACGCCGAACGCCTCCAGCCCGAAGTGGTGCCGGAGCGGCTTCCAGTCCGGATCCCCGGGGTCCGGATCGGGGACCCCGGGGATCTCGTCGATTCGCTTGACGGCGTACCGCACCGTGCCTAGCAGTCGAAGTAGAGGCCGAACTCGGCTGGATGCGGCCGCAGCCGGACGACGTCGACCTCGTTCTCGCGCTTGTAGTCGATCCAGGTGCGGATCAGCTCCTCGCTGAAGACGCCGCCCTTCGTGAGGAACTCGTGATCCGCCTCGAGAGCGTCGAGCGCTTCGCCCAGCGACGACGGCACCTGGGGAACCTCGCCGTGCGACTCTTCGAACAGGTCGTAGTCGGCCGGGGCTCCCGGGTCGAGCCCGCGCTCGATCCCGTCGATGCCCGCCATCAGCATCGCCGAGAAGGCGAGGTACGGGTTGGCCGCAGCGTCGGGGCATCGGAACTCGATCCGCTTCGCCTTCGGCGCCTCCGAGTACATCGGGATCCGAATGCACGCCGACCGGTTCCGCTGCGAGTACACGAGGTTGACCGGGGCCTCGTAGCCGGGGACGAGCCTCCGGTACGAGTTGGTGGTTGGCGCGCAGAAGGCGAGCAGCGCCGGGGCGTGGGCCAGCAGGCCGCCGATGTACGAGCGGGCAGTCGCCGAGAGGCCCGCGTAGCCGTCGGCGTCCGCCATCAGCGTCTCGCCGCCCTTCCAGAGCGACTGGTGCGAGTGCATGCCGGAGCCGTTGTCGCCGAAGAGCGGCTTCGGCATGAAGGTCACCGTCTTGCCGGCCGCCCGGGCGACGTTCTTGACGACGTACTTGTAGGTCATGACCTGGTCGGCCATGCGCGTCAGCGGGCCGTACTTCAGGTCGATCTCGCACTGCCCGCCCGATGCGACCTCGTGGTGGTGGAACTCGCACGGGATGCCGAGCCGCTCGAGCGTCAGCACCATCCGCGTCCTGAGGTCGTGAAGCGTGTCGTGGGGCGCCGGCGGGAAGTAGCCCTCCTTCTCGCGCACCGTGTAGCCAAGCCCGGGCTTACCCGAGTTCCAGTGGCCCTCGGCCGAGTCGACCGCGTAGTGCGCGTGGTTCGGGCCCAGGTCGTACGACACCTCGTCGAGGACGAAGAACTCGCACTCCGGCCCGAAGTACGCGGTGTCCGCGATCCCGCTGCTCGTGAGATAGGCCTCGGCCCTCCGTGCGACGACGCGAGGATCGCGGCCGTACGGCTGACGCGTAACCGGATCGGCGATCTCGCAGAGGATCGAGAGCGTCGGCGCCTCGGTGAACGGATCCAGAATCGCGCTCGCGGCGTCCGGCATCAGGAGCATGTCCGACTCGGAGATCCCCTGCCAGCCACGGATCGAGGAACCGTCGAAGCCGAGCCCTTCGTCGAAGGACGACTCGTCGAAGGCCGAGATCGGCAGCGTCATGTGCTGCCAGGTGCCGAGCAGGTCGCAGAACTTCAGGTCGACCATCTGGGCCTGCGTCTGGCCCGCCCAGGCGATCGCCTCCTTGGCCGCGGGCGTCGTCTTCTGCCCGTTCGCCAGGTAGTGCCTTGTCTCGATCTCGCTCACTTTCTCCCTCCTTGAACGCGAAAAAGCCCCAGGGCTCCCGAGAGTCCTGAGGCTCCATTGCCTCGACACGCACCTTCGCCGGCACGTGCCTGTTTCGAGAGTACGGGATGCACCGGACGCAGCGCTAGGGTCGGGCCGTGAAACTGCGCGGACGTCTAGGTGCGCTCGAGGAACGCGAGTTCCGGCTTCTCTGGTTCAGCCGGGTCGTCTCGGACTTCGGCGACCGGTTCGGCACGATCGGCCTGGCGTTCGCGGTGCTCGCGATCGAGAGGTCCGCGGCGGCGCTTGCTTACGTGCTCGCTGCCCGGACGATCGCCAGCATCGCGCTGTTCCTCGTCGCCGGTGTCTGGGCCGACCGGCTGCCGCGGCAGCGGGTCATGCTCGTATCCGACGCCGGACGCGGCCTCGCCACGGCCGCCATGGCCGTTCTGCTGCTGACAGACCGTGCGGAGATCTGGCATCTGGTGGTACTCGCCGCGGTCTACGGCGCTGCGGAGGCGTTCTTCGGCCCTGCATCGCAGGGTCTTGTCCCGCAAACGGTAAGGCCTGCGCTGCTCCAGCAGGCGAACGGCCTGATGTCGCTCTCCCGCAACGTCACGGCGATCGCGGGCCCGGCGGCGGCCGGCGTCGTCATCGCACTCTCGAGCCCGGGGTGGGCACTCGCCGTCGACGCAGCGACCTTCGGCGTGAGCGCGGGGTTCCTGCTCCGCATGCGGGTGTCGTTCCCCAAGCCGGCGAAGCAGACGTTCTTCACCGACCTCCGGGAGGGCTGGAGCGAGTTCACGCGCCGGACGTGGGTGTGGGTCTGCGTCTGCCACTTCGCGCTCTTCCAGTTCGCCGCACTCGCGCCGTTCTTCGTGCTAGGTCCGCTGATCGCCGAGGAGGAATTGGGCGGCGCCTCCGCCTACGCGACGATCACCGCGTTCGGCGGCGTCGGGTCGGTGATCGGAAGCCTGGCGGCAATCAGGTTCCGACCGGACCGTCAGCTCGTCGCCGCCTTCCTCTCGCTGCTGATCTGGACGCCCGTCCTGGTCGCCTACGCGGTCGCTGCGCCGGTGTGGGCGATCTCCGCCTTGGCGCTCGTCGCCGCGGCCGGAATGAACTTCGCGGCGACGATCTGGTTCACGGCGCTGCAGCAGCACGTCCCGCAGCACGCGTTGTCCCGCGTGAGCTCGTACGACTGGGCAGGCTCGGTGCTGTTCACCCCCCTCGGATTCATCCTCGTCGGACCGCTCGCAGATCAGTTCGGAGCCGCCGACGTGCTCTACGCGGCGGCTGCTTGGACGATCTTCTCGAGCATCGTGATCCTCGCGATCCCGAGTGTGCGGAACGTGAGAGCCGTCTCGGCCGTACCGACGAGCGATGAAAGGGCTCCCGACGACACTGGCGATCGTCCTGCTGATCTTCGGAGCCTCAGCAGCGTCGGCGAAGGAGATCCCGCCGGACACTGAGCTCCGCACTCGCCCAGCCTTGACCCGCGACGCACCCGCTGGCTAAGGTGGCCGCGTGCTAACCCGAGTCGGCTGAGACCTTTCATCGGTTCGCGGGCCTCCCGAGAGGCCTGCTGGAGCCTGTTCTCAACGCACCATGACTCGTAGGAGCACCGCATGATCGCAAGGCACAACACGAATGGAACGCCCGCCGTCGTCGTGGACAACCTCCGCAAGGAGTTCTTCCGCAACGACGGACGGCACGGCCTGCGCCGGCGCCGCAAGCGCGTCGCGGCGCTCGACGGCGTGTCCTTCGAGGTCGGACGCGGCGAGACGGTGGCGATCCTCGGCCAGAACGGTTCGGGGAAGTCGACGCTGATCCGGCTGCTGTCGACCCTGCTCCTCAACGACGGCGGCGCCGCGCGGATCTTCGGCCACGACGCCTTCACCGAGACCCGCGCGGTCCGGCGGCTGATCAACCGCGTGTCCGTCGAGGCATCGTTCTTCAAGAAGATGTCGGCTGCAGAAAACCTGAGCTACGCAGCTCGCTTCTACGGCATGGCCCCACGTTCGACCCGCAAGCAGATCCCGGAGATCCTGGAACGAGTCGGCTTCCCGCGCGACCGCATCGGCGAGCCGCTGGAGGACATGTCCCGCGGGATGCAGCAGAAGGTCGCCCTCGCCAGGGCCCTGCTCACCAGTCCGATCCTCCTGCTGCTCGACGAGCCGACGACCGGGCTCGATCCGCGCTCCAAAGTCGAGGTGCAGACGTTCATCCGCGAGATCCGCAAGACACACGACGCGACCGTGCTGCTCTGCACGCATGACCTCGTCGAGGCCGAGCAGCTCGCGGAGCGGGTCGGCATCCTCGACCGTGGCCGGCTCATCGAGCTTGCCCCGGCGGACGAGTTGAAGCGTAAGTACGACGCCGAGACGCTCGAGGAGGCCTTCTTCGCCGCGACCGGCAAGGAGTTCGAAGACGAGTCGCCCGAGGAGGACGACTGATGCCCGGCGCAGCCGCAGTCCTCAGGCACGAGCTGATCGGGCTCGCAGGTGTCTTCGAGCGGAACGTCTACCTCGTCCGGCGCTACATCTGGTGGGACTTCGCGTTCTTCGTCTGGACGATCGCGAACACGCTCACGATCGTCTTCATCGGCGAAGGCGTCGAGGCGACGGGCGGCGACATCGACGTCGAGCTGGTGACGACCCAGCTCCTCGTCGGCGCCGTCGTCTGGGCCTACCTCGGGGTCATCTTCGAGATCCTCACCGAGACCGTCGCCTGGGAGCGATGGGAGGGGACGATCGAGTACACGTTCATGGCCCCGCTCTCTCGGCCCGTGCACCTGTTCGGGATGGGCCTGTTCTCGATCGTCTACGGGATCATCCGCGCGATCCTGCTCTTTGGGGTCGTCGCGCTCTTCTTCGATCTCAACCTCGCGGGCGCCGACTACGTCGCGGCGATCGTCGTGCTGCTCGTCGCCTCGGTGTCGTTCATCGGGATCGGGATGATGACGGCCGTCCTCCCGCTGATCTCGCCGGAGAAGGGGACACAGCTCGGGTTCATGGCGCAAGGGATCCTGCTCGTGATCTCGGGGGTCTACTACCCGGTCAGCGTCCTGCCGGACTGGATGCAGTGGTTGTCGGTCATCTCGCCGGCGACCTACGCGCTGGACGGGCTGCGCGACGCCATCATCAAGGGCGACGGCCTGACGCAGATGGGCGACGAGCTCTGGCCGCTCGTCCTGATCGGCGCGGTCACGATCCCGCTCGGCCTCTGGGTCTTCCGTCGAGGCGAGATCTACGCGAAGAAGCACGGCAAGCTCAAGAGGTCGGGATGATCCGGCCAGCGGAGACGGACGACGACCTCGCCGCGTACTGCGAGGTCTGGAACGCGATCACGCCGCGCGAGCCGACAAGGCTCGAGGACGTCAAACGGCGGCTCGAGCGGCAGCCTGAGCGTCTCTATCTCATCGCCTTCGAGGGGGATCAGGCCGTAGGACTCGGATTCTGCGGCCCCTCGCAGTCACCCGAGCGCACCGCAATCGTGGTCAGCGTGTTGCCGGACCACCGGCGGCGGGGCATCGGCTCCGCGCTCCTCGACCTCGTCCTGGCGCATGCCGGCAGCCTCGCGCGGCCGCATGTGTCCGCAATGGTCTTCGAGGACGACCCCGAGTCGATCGCCTGGGTCACGAACCGTGGTTTCGAGGAATCCGGCCGCCAGGTCGAGCTGTCGCGCGAGCTTTCCTCAGCCGAGGCCGACCCGCAGGCACCCGACGGTGTCGTGCTGACGCCGCTTGACGAAAGCCGCCACGAGGAGGCCTACGCGGTCTGGGCGGAGTGCTACCCGGACATGCCCGTGTCGCCGCGCATTCCTGCGCCGACCTATGAGGAGTGGCTCGAAGAGGAGGTTTGCGGCCCGATCACCCTCCTCGCGCTCGACGACGGACGCGTCGTCGGCGCAGCGGCACTGATGGACCGAACCGACGGGCTCGCCGAGCACGGGCTGACCGCGGTGCTCCGCTCGCACCGGCGACGCGGGATCGCCACGGCGCTCAAGCAGGCTCTGATCCACTGGGCGGCGGAGCACGGCTATCGCGAGCTCAGCACGTGGACGCAGGACGGCAACGCGGCGATGCAGGCGGTGAACCTCAAGCTCGGCTACCGCCCGCGCCCCGCGGTCATCAACGTCTGGCGGCGGCTGTGATCGACGAGCGCAAGCGGACCGTTCAAACCGCGTATGACACGCTCGGCTCCAGCTTCGGAGCGTGGGGCGAGCGAATCGAGGGGGATCCCTGGGAGCGCTTTCTCGACGAGCTCGCTGCTCGCCTGCCTGAGGATGGCCGCGTGCTCGACCTGGGGTGCGGGAACGGCACGAAAATCGCACGCCTCGCCGGGAGGTTCGAGCTAACCGCCGTCGATCTGTCGGAGGAACAGCTCCGGCTCGCCCGCGCAACTGTCCCGGAAGCGACGCTGATCCACGGCGACTTCGGCGAGCTCGACTTCGCCGCAGGCACGTTCGACGCGATCACAGCGCTCTACTCGATCGTGCACGTCCCCCGGGCGGAGCATCGGGGACTCTTCGAGCGAATCGCGCGCTGGTTGAAGCCCGGAGGCCTGTTCCTCTCGTCGCTGAGCCACGTCGGAGGCGATGACCGGACGGACGAATGGCTCGGCGTCGAGATGTTCTTCTCGGGCTTCGACACCGAGACGAACCGTCGACTCGTTCGCGACGCCGGATTTGAGCTGATCCTCGACGAGCTCGTCTGGATGCGCGAGCCGCAGGGGGAAGTTGCCTTCCTCTGGGTGCTCGCGAGGAAGCGAACGTGAAGCGGCCCGACGCCACCCGGGTCTTCTACGGGATGGAGTTCTTCGACACACTCGGGATGCAGGCCGCCTTCACCGTCTGGGCGGTCTACCTCGTACAGGACGTCGGCGTGAACCCGCTTCAGCTCGTGCTGCTCGGGACGGTGAGCGAGATCGCGATCTTCCTGTTCGAGGTGCCGACCGGCGTCGTCGCTGACACCTACAGCCGACGGCTCTCGATCATCATCGGGATGATCGTGGCCGGCGCGGCAGTCGTGCTGCTCGGGCTCGTCGAGGTCTACTGGGTGATCGTCGTGGCGGCGATCCTGCGCGGGATCGGCGGAACCTTCATGAGCGGGGCGTGGGAGGCGTGGATCACCGACGAGCACGGCGTCGACGGGATCGGCCGCGTGTTCCTGCGCGGGAATCAGTTCTCGTACCTCGGAGCAATCGTCGGATCCGCTGCCGGCGTCGGGATCGCGACGCAGGACCTCGGGGCCGGGATCGTCTTCGGCGGGCTCGTCTCGATCGCGACCGGGGTCGCGTGCATCTTCCTGATGCCCGAGCACGGCTTCAGCCGCAGGCCGGTCGAGGAGCGGAGGTCGCCGCTGCGAGCGATGAGAACGACGGCGGTCACGGGCGGGCGACTGGTGCGCAGCCACAACATCCTGCTCCTGATCGTCGGGATCACGTTCTTCACCGGCGCTGCCTCCGAGGGCCTCGACCGGCTCTGGGAGGCGCACCTCCTCGAGAGCGTCGGCCTGCCGGAGCTCTGGGGGATGGACCCGGTCGTGTGGTTCGGGGTCTTCAACATCGTCGGCCTGGTGGCGGGCATCGTGATCACGTCGTTCCTCGTGCCGCGCTTCGAGTACGCGGACAACTCGAAGCTGGCCCGCTCGCTGCTCTTCCTGACCGTCGTCCTCTCGGTCTCGGTCGTGATCTTCGGGCTCGCGACGAGCTTCGTCGTGGCCGCGATCTCCTATCTCGTGGCCCGGCTCGTCAGGCGGCTCAAAGACCCGCTCTACGTCACCTGGCTGAACAAGAACGTGGACGACTCGAGCGTCCGGGCGACGGTCAACTCGATCGCGAGCCAGGCGGACGCGATCGGGGAGGTCGCGGGCGGCCCCGCGATCGGCGTCGTCGGAACCGTCGCCTCGCTGCGCGCGGCCCTCGTCGCGACCGGCTTCCTTCTGACCCCGGCGATCGCGCTGTTCCTGCGCGCGATCCGACACGGCGGCCGCGAGCCCGAGCTCGAAGAAGCCGAAGCTCCGGCGTGAGCCGGATCCAGATCCTCCGTCCGCTGCGCGAGCGCGATTTCGCGCTGTTCTGGCTCGGCTGGACCGTGTCGCTGATCGGCGACGGCTTCTTCCTCGTCGCGATCGCCTGGCAGGTCTTCGACCTCTGGAACTCGCCGACGGCGCTCGCGGTCGTCGGCATCGCGGAGACGATTCCGATCGTCGCGTTCGTGCTGGTCGGCGGGGTCGTCGCAGACCGGTTCGAGCGCCGCAAGGTGCTGATCTTCTCCAGCGCGCTCCGTGGTGTCGCGGTCGCCGTTCTCGGAGTGCTCGCGATCACGGAGGCCGTCGAGCTGTGGCACATCTTCGTCCTCTCCGCGTTCTTCGGGGCGGGTCAGGCGTTCCAGGGGCCCGCGGCGGGCGCGATCATCCCCGACCTCGTCCCGAGACACCTCCTCGTGCAGGCGAACTCGCTCGCGCAATTCGTCCGCCAGGCGGCGTTCGCGTTCGTCGGCCCGGCCGTGGGCGGCTTCGTCGTGCATTCCCTTGGCGCGGGCTCCGCCTTCCTGATCGACGCAGCGACGTTCGGCTTCGCGATCGTCACCTTGCTCCTGCTGCACCCACGGCCGGCCGCCAAGATCTCGGAAGGCGCCACCTCGATGCGCCGCGACATCGCGGAGGGCGTTCGCTACGTCAGGCAGAAGGTCTGGCTCTGGGGCACGCTCGGTTGGGCGTTCGCGGCGATCTTCCTCGTCTACGGCCCGTTCACCGTGCTGATCCCGTTCCTCGTCCGCAACGAGCTCGGCGGAGACGCGGGCGACCTGGGACTGGTGTTCGCGGCCGGTGGGTTGAGCGCGATCCTCGTCTCGCTCGTCATCGGGCAGATCGGGCTTCCGCGCCGTCACATCACGTTCATGTACGGCCTGTGGATGGTTGCGTGCCTCCAGATCGCCGCCTTTGCGATTGCCGACGTGCCGTGGCAGGCGATGGCGATCTCGTTCGCTGGCGAAGGCTGCTGGGCCGGAGGGCTCATCGTGTGGGTGACGCTGATGCAACGCGTCGTCCCCGCGGAGCTCCTCGGCCGGGTGAAGAGCGTCGACTGGCTGCTGACCTTCGGCCTCGCTCCACTCTCGTTCGCCGTCACCGGCCCGCTCGCCGGGTGGCTCGGCGTGAAGCCCGTGCTCGTCATCTCCGGGGTCGCCGCCAGCGTGCTGACCGCGCTCTTCTACTTCCTGCCGGGGATGCGCGACACGGAGACGCCGGGCAACACGAGCCGCGTGATCCTCAGTGAGCCGCTGGAAGCGGCAGCCGCTCCGACCGAAGAGCCGGACCGCGCACTTGCGGGCGCCCGACCGGGCCAGTAGTCTCGGGAGGGCATGGAGGCAACGGAGCCTCGGGCTGTCGCCCGGGGCTTTTCGCATTCAAGGAGGCAGATACATGGCGCAGGTCGAGAGCAAGCCCAGAGCGACGTCGAGCACGGAGGACCGCCAGGAGGTCCTGAAGCGGATCAAGGACGAGGGGGTGGAGTTCCTCCTGCTCTGGTTCACGGATCTCGAGGGGCACCTGAAGAGCTTCGCGGTGACTCCCGCCGAGATGGAGGCGGCCCTCGACGACGGGATGGGCTTCGACGGCTCGTCGATCACGGGCTTCAACGCGATCGAGGAGTCCGACATGGTCGCGATCCCCGACCCGCGCACCTTCCAGCTGATGCCGTGGCGCGAAGGGGAGACGAAGGTCGCCCGCATGATCTGCGACGTCGTCACGCCCGACGGAAAGCCCTACGACGGCGACCCGCGCTACGTCCTTCGCCGCGCGCTCGACCGGATGAAGGAGATGGGGTTCGACACCTTCAACGTCGGCCCCGAGCTCGAGTACTTCCTCTTCAAGGACGCGAAGGGAACGGAGACGCTCGACGAGGGCGGGTACTTCGCGATGACGACGATGGACGCCGCGAGCGAGCTGCGCCAGGAGACGGTGAGGGCGCTCGAGGGGATGGGGATCCCGATCGAGTACGTCCACCACGAGGTCGGGCCCGTCGCAGCACGAGATCGACATGCGCTTCGCGCCGGCGCTCGAGATGGCCGACCACACGATCACCTACCGGTTGATCGTCAAGGAGATCGCGAAGAAGGCCGGCTTCCACGCCACCTTCATGCCGAAGCCGATCTTCGGCGAGAACGGCTCCGGGATGCACACGCACATGTCGCTCTTCACGGATGGCCGCAACCGTTCTTCGACGAGGACGACAAGTGGCACCTGTCGGACACGGGCAAGGCCTTCATCGCCGGCCAGCTACGGCACGCGCGCGAGATCTCTGGCGTGTTCGCCCAGTGGGTCAACTCGTACAAGCGGCTCGTGCCGGGCTACGAGGCTCCCGTCTACGTCGCCTGGTCGCAGCGCAACCGCTCGGCCCTGATCCGGATCCCGCTCTACAAGCCGGGCTCGGAGCAGGCGACCCGCGCGGAGATTCGCTGTCCGGACCCGGCCTGCAACCCGTATCTGACGTTCGCCGCGCTGCTCCATGCCGGCCTCGAGGGGATCGAGCAGGGGTACGAGCTGCCCGAGCCGATGGAGACGAACCTGTACCACCTGACGCCCGAGCAGCGCGAGGAGCGCGGAATCGTCGCCCTGCCGGAGACGCTGGGCGAGGCGATCGACGAGCTCTCACACTCGGAGCTGGCGAAGAAGGCGCTCGGGCGGCACATCTTCGACCGCTACATCGAGCTCAAGCGGAAGGAGTGGGACGAGTACCGCGTACAGCTCACCTCATGGGAGCTTGAGCGGTATCTCCCTGTGCTTTGAGGCCAGAACGACCGCGAGCTGCAAACGCAGCTCGCAGTCGGCCGTCAGTTCATCCTGCCCGCCGCAGGGTGGGCAGGACACCTCGCCATTCTGGCGATTTTTGCGCCGCGTTTCTAGAGAAACGCGCGAATCGACTCGCGCTCGACCTTCAGGCCGACGACGCCGCTCGAACGGTCGATCTCCTCGATCGTCGCCGCCGGGACGAGTCGCCGGCGTCGCGAGAGGAAGCCCGAGCGAACCGAGAGCGCGTCGGGAATGTCGCGGGCGGTGCCGTACATCGCGCACTCGACGCGGCCGACGATCCTGCCCCTTGCATCCGCGACCAGGTAGCCGATCGTCTGGCGGAGGTCGGGGAGGACGGGCAGCGCCTCGCTCACAAAGGCAAACCTACGCCCCGACTGTCAGCGATTTGGGTTGGGGGGCGTAAGGACTTTGTTAGCGACCGAGGCGGTAGGTTCCGGTGAGGATGGATGCGCCGGGGCGGCACGTTCGGCTGCTGACCGAGACGATCGCGGCCGTCAACTCGACGCTCGACCTCGAGGAGGTGCTCTCGCTCGTCGCGCGCAAGGTCGCCGAGGCCCTCGACACCGAGGCGTGCTTCGTCTACCTCTACGACGAGGGCGCCGACGAGCTCGTCCTCCGCGCGACCCAGGGCACGTCGGTCGAGGCGATGACCCGACGGCCGCGCATGCGGCCGGGCGAAGGGATCACCGGCACCGCGGCCGCAGAGCGAAGGCCGATCACGATCCCGGCCCAGGCTCACCTCGACCCACGCTTCAAGGGCTTCCCGAACCTTCCCGAAGACCAGTACGAGTCGATCCTCGCCGTCCCGATCCTCGCCCGCGAGAAGCTCGCCGGCGCGCTGAACGTCCGCACCGTCGAGCCCAGGGAGTTCACGGAGGACGAGATCGAGCTCCTGCTTGCGATCGCCGCACAGGTGGCGCAGACGATCGAGCACGCCAAGCTCTACAGCGAAGCCCAGCGACGGGTCGGTGAGCTGGAGGCGCTGGCCCGCATCTCCGAAGCGGTCTCCGAGTCCCTCTACCTCGAGGAGTCGCTCGAGGCGATCGTCCAGACGACCGTCGACGCGGTCGGCGCGACCGGCGCCGCGCTCGTGCTCGAGGACGGAAACATCGCGTGGCCCGAAGGCCGGGCCGCGAAGCACGCGATCAGGATCCCGCTTCGTTGGAAGGGACGCCAGATCGGCGAGCTCGTCTGCGACCGCGACACGCCGTTCACCGAGCAGGAGCGTGCCCTCCTCTCCTCGATCGCCAACCACGCGGCCGTCGCGCTCGAGCACGGGCGGGCGGTGATGCGCGGCGTCCTCGCCCAGGAGATCCATCACCGCGTCAAAAACAACCTCCAGACCGTTGCGTCCCTGCTGCGGCTCCAGGCGCGCTCGGGCGAGCAGGTCGACCCGCGGAAGGCGCTCGACGACTCCGCAAACCGGATCCTCGCGATCGCCGCCGTCCACGAGGTGCTGACGGAGAGCCGCCACGACGACGTCGACCTCGACGAGCTACTCGACCGGCTCCGCGCGATGCTCGTCCAGGGGCTCGGGACGGGAAAAGTCGTCGAGACGGCGCTCGAGCCCGTGTCCCTCGCCGGCGACCAGGCGACGGCGCTGGCGCTCGTCTTCAGCGAGCTGCTGCAGAACGCGCTCGAGCACGGCGGCGACTCGGTACGCGTGGAGCTCGGACGGCGGGACGGCAACGTCGTGCTGGCGATCGCGGACGACGGCGCAGGAATCGCGGACGAGCCGACCGGGACCGGCCTCTCCATCGTCGAGGCACTCGTCCGGGACGAGCTCCGCGGCACGCTCCACCTGAACTCCGACGGCGGCCTGCGGGCGGAGGTCGTCTTTCCGGCATGAGGATCCTGGTCGCCGAGGACGAGACGATCATCCGGCTCGACCTCCGGAACCTCCTGGAGGAGTCGGGCCACGAGGTGTGCGCCGAAGCGCGCGACGGGCAGGAGGCGGTCGAGCTTGCCCGGGAGCACGAGCCCGATCTGGCGATCCTCGACGTGAAAATGCCGCGGCTCGACGGGATCGAGGCCGCGCGGCGGATCCTCGAGGAGCGCCCGATCCCGATCGTGATGCTCACCGCGTACGGCCAGGACGAGCTCGTCTCGCGCGCCGTCGAGGCCGGGGTGTTCGGCTACCTCGTGAAGCCGTTTCGCGAGGCCGACCTGCTGCCGGCGATCGCGACCGCGAGGGCCCGCCACGAGGAGCTCGCGTCGCTGCGCGAGGAGGCGGACTCGCTCGCCGAGGCGCTCGCCGCCCGCAAGGCGATCGAGCGGGCCAAGGGCCTGCTGATGGAGCGCGAGGGCCTGAGCGAGGAGGAAGCCTTCAAGCGCCTCCGCAAGGCGAGCCAGCTGTCGGGCAAGCCGCTGAAGGTCGTCGCCGAAGCGCTGATCGCGCTAGAAGGGCTTGACGGAACGTAGCTCGCCGCAGGGGTGAGGTGGTCGTTCCGAGGCAAGGACGCAGGGAGCGTCCGTATCCATCGATACGGGCGCGACTGAGGACGCCGCCTCGGGGCGAGCAGCGCATCCCTGCGGCTCAGCTGGGTTTCGTCATGCCCTTCTAAACGCCTGAGGATTCGAACAGGCGCTCCCACCGGGCAAGCAGGGCCTGGAGCTCGTCGCGCGCCGCGCGATGCCGGCGAAGGAGGTCCGCATTGCCCCAGTCGTCCGCGAGCTCGCGCTCGAGCCCGGCGACGCGCTCCTCCTGCTTCTCGATGTCCGCCTCGACGACCTGAAGGGCCGTCGGTCCGGCCGGCTTCGCGGCGACCGTCTTCGGCTTCTTCGTGACTTTCGGCGCCGGCGGCTCGGCGGCCTTCGCGACCTCCTCACGGCGACGGATCAGCTCCGCCCAGCCGCCCTCGTAGGAGCGCAGGCCATGGTCCTCGATCGCCATCGTCCGTTGGGCGACGGCGTCGAGCAGCGCGCGATCGTGCGAGACGAGCAAGAGGGTCCCGGGGAAGGCCTCGAGTGCTGCCTCGAGCGCCTCGCGACTCTCGAGGTCGAGGTGGTTCGTCGGCTCGTCGAGCACCAGGAAGTTCGCGCCCGAAGCGACCACGATCGCGAGAGCGAGCCGGCGGCGCTCACCGCCCGAAAGAACCGTCACAGGTTTCGACTGCTCGTCCCAGCCGGAGAAGAGGAAACGGCCAAGGAGGTTCTGCGCCGACTGGCGCGGGAGCCCGGTGGAGCCCTGGACGCAGTCGAGCACGGTCCCGCGCTCGTCCAGCTCGAGCTCCTGCTGCGAGAAGTACGCAGCCTCGACGCCGTGCCCGAGCCTCACCGTCCCTCCGACGGGGTCGCGGCGGCCGAGCATGGTCTCGAGCAGCGTCGTCTTGCCCGAGCCGTTGGGACCCACGAGCGCGACGTGCTCTTCGCGCTCGAGCGCGAAGTCGACCCCGTCGAGAAGCTCCTTGTTACCTGCCTTGACCTCGAGTCCGGACGCCTCGACGACGGTGCGGCCGCTCCGAGCAGGCTTCAGGAAGTCGAAGCCCAGCGAGCGGTTCTTCGTCGAGAGCCGGTCGAGGGTCTCCGCCTGGCCACCTCGCTCCTCCTCCAGGCGGCCGATGTGCGTGAGCTTGGCCTGCGCCTGCTTCGCCTTGCTCTTCTTGTAGCGGAACCGCTCCACGAAGCGCTCGAGGCGGGCGATGTCCACGTCGAGCCGGTCGAGCGTCTTCTGGGCGTGCTGAGCCCGCGCGGCCTTCTCCATGCGCCACTGGTGCCATGGCCCCTTGAAGTAGAGCGACCGGCCGCCCGAGAGCTCGAGGACGCCGTTCGTCACCGCCTCGAGGAACCAGCGGTCGTGTGCGACGAGGATCACGGCGGCATCGAGGGACTGGAGCTCGCGCTCGAGCCACTCGATGCTCTCGACGTCCAGGTGGTTGGTCGGCTCGTCGAGGAGCAGCAGGTCGGGATCGCCTGCGAGCGCACGAGCCAGCGAGGCCCGCGTCAGCTCTCCGCCGGAGAACGTCTCCAGCGGGCGGTCGAGATCGGCGTCGGCGAAGCCGAGGCCGCGCACGACGCCGGCCGTCCGGTCGCGCCAGGCGTAGCCGCCCGCGTGCTCGAGCCGCGCCTGAGCGTCGGCGTAGCGTGTCAGCGTCGCGCCCTCGTGGTCACCTGCGGCCATGGCCTGCTCCAGGCTCCGCAGCTCCTCCTCCAGCGCGATCAGGTCGGCGGCGCCGGAAAGGACGTACTCGCGCAGCGTCAGCCCTCGGTCGAGCGGCGGACGCTGATCGTGCAGCGCGACGCGCGTTCCCTTGGAGAAGACGAGCTCGCCGCCCTCCACGGGCAACTCGCGAGCCAGCATCCGGAGCAGCGTCGTCTTGCCCGCCCCGTTCGGGCCGGCCAGCGAGAGCCGGTCGCGGCGCTCGACCTTGAACGAGACGCCGTCGAAGAGCGGGTCTCCCGCGAACTCCTTGCGGAGCTGATTTGCGATCACGACTGCCATGGCTTGTCCAAAAAAGAAGGGGGCCGCTTCCCAGCGGCCCCCGTTCCAATACCAGCGGTGGATTTGGTAGAGGCGCTTACCTACTCGGCTGGATGCCGGTGGCGCGTAGCGCGACGTCCCCCACGCTGGCTAGGCGGTTCCCTAACAGGTCTCAGGGACACGCCCCTACCCGCTGGTACCTCCACTGCCCGTACTTGAAGATTTCACTCTCGGACCACCTCCTTTCCGCGGTAGCCGAAAATGTAGCGGAGAGGGAGGAGGTCGGTCAGCCCCCCGTCGGGGGAGTGTCCGGCTCCCGCAACACGACACTGAGCTCGAGCCCGCGGTCGAGCGGAACGGTGACCGACTCGAGCGTCGGATCGGCCTGACGGGCCCGCGAGTAGGCGCCCAGCGTCTCCTCGTGGGAGAGCACGTTGTCGGCGACGAACAGCCCGCCCGGCTCGACCTTGGGCCGCGCGAGCTCGAAGAGCCGCTCGTAGTCGTCCTTCTCGGCGTCGATGAAGACGATGTCGAAGACGTCGTCGATCCCGGGCAGCGACTCGAAGGCGTCGCCCTCGAGCAGCTCGGCGGTCTCCTCGAGCCCGGCCTCGGCGATGTTCGCGCGCCAGGCCTCGGCCTTCACCGGATCGGCCTCGAGCGAGAGGACCCTCCCCCCGAAATAGCGAAGGCCGGCGGCGAGCCAGATCGTCGAGTAGCCGCGCGATCCTCCGATCTCGAGCACCTCGCAGTCGGTCTGCGGCGCGACGAGGTCGAAAAGGAACTGGCCTGTCGTCCTCGCGACCTGTCTCGAGCGAAGCTCGCGTGAGACTCCTTGCTCACGCTCGGCGACGTCCTCGGCCTCGAGCCTCTTCAACACCGTGCGAACCCGGTCGTCGAGCATCAGACGTCCACCTTCACGACCCCATCCTCCACCACGACGGGAAACGTCTCCACCGGCTGGTAGGCCGGCAGGGAGAGCGGGCGGCCGCTGCAGATGTCGAACTCGGAGCCGTGGCGCGGGCAGATCACGACGCCGCGATCCGGGTCGTGCTCGCCCTCCGCGAGCGGCCCGTCGTCGTGCGAGCAACGGTCCTCGATCGCACACAGCTTCCCGTCGAGGTTGTAGACGCCGACCGCAACCTGTCCCACGTGGACGATCTTGACGCTGCCGGGCGGAAACTCCTCCAGCGGCGCAACCTCGACCAGGGCCAAACGACTACGAGACCTTGAACTGGTCGTCGAGCCCGGCCCACTCGTCCGGGAGCGGGGTGCCCTTCGACCGGTGGAGCGCGACCTTGAGGACGCCGAGGCCGAGCAGCGCGCACTTGAGCCTGATCGGCGTCAGCGGGATCCCGATTTCCTCGAGCAGCTCGTCCTTCGAGAGCTCTCCGATCTCGGTCGCGGTACGACCCTCGACCATCTCCATCAGCATCGACGTCGCCGCCTGGCTGATCGCGCAGCCACGCCCGGAGAACTTGACCTCCTCGATCGTCTCGCCGTCCTCGCCGAAGGCCACGTAGATCGCGACCTCGTCGCCGCAGAGCGGGTTCACGCCCTCCGCCTGGGCGTCGGCGTCGTCGATCACCCCGTGTCCCCGCGGGTTCTTGTAGTGGTCGAGGATGACCTCTCTGTACAGGTCTTCCACGGGGAGGAGGCTAGCCGAACACCTTTCGGGCGCGAAGGAGCCCCTCGTGGAGGCGATCGACGTCTTCCCGCACCGTGTAGAGGTAGAAGCTCGCCCGATTCGTCGCCGCGACGCCCAGCCTCGTCATCAGCGGCTGGCAGCAGTGGTGGCCCGCGCGGATCGCGACGCCCTCCCAGTCCAGAACCTGCGCGACGTCGTGCGGGTGGATCCCGTCCATGTTGAACGAGACGATCCCGGCCCGCTTCTCCGGCGCCGGCCCGTAGAGCTGGATCCCCGGCACGTCCGCGAGACGCTCGAGCGCGTAGGCGACCAGATCGTGCTCGTGGTGCTCGATCGCATCGAGCCCGACGTCGTTGAGGTAGTCGATCGCGGCTCCGAAGCCGACGGCCTCGGCGATCGGCGCCGTCCCGGCCTCGAACTTGTGTGGCAGGTCGCCCCAGGTGGTCTCCTCGAACTGCACCTTGCGGATCATGTGTCCGCCGAGGTTGAAGGGCTCCATCGACTCGAGCAGCTCGCGGCGGCCCCAGAGGGCGCCGACGCCGCTCGGACCGCAGAGCTTGTGCGCGGAGAAGGCGAGGAAGTCGCATCCCGAGCGCCTGGACGTCGATCGCCCGGTGCGGCGCCGCCTGCGCGGCGTCGATGACGGCGATCGCGCCGTGCTCGTGCGCCCAGGCAGTCAGCTTCTCGACGGGGTTCACGGTCCCGAGCGCGTTGGAGACGAGGTTCGCGGCGACGATCTTGAGCTCTCCTTCACGGCTGATCTCGTCGAGGCCGTCCAGATCGAGCTCGCCGCTGTCCGTCACGGGCACCATCCGGAACGACGCCCCGGTCCGCTTCGCGACGTACTGCCAGGGGACGAAGTTCGAGTGGTGCTCGAGCTCGGTGACGACGACGACGTCGCCCGGCCCAAGCCTCGCGAGCCCGTAGGCGTACGCGACGAGGTTGAGGCTCTCTGTGGCGTTGCGGGTGAAGATCAGCTCGCGCGAGGACGGCGCGTTCACGAACTTCGCGATCCGTTCGCGCGCGCCCTCGAAGGCTTCCGTCGCCCGCTCGGCGAGCGCGTAGACACCGCGGTGGACGTTTCCGTAGGAGGTCTCGTAGAACTCCGTCATCGCGTCGAGCATCTGGCGCGGCTTCTGCGCCGTCACGGCCGAGTCGAGGTAGGCAAGCGGCTTGCCGTTGATCTCCTGCTGGAGGATCGGGAAGTCGGCGCGCAGCTTCTGCGCGTCGAGCGTCGCGCGTGTCTCGACGGCCATGAAGCCATCGTAGCCCCGGCGGTGGAGGCCTCGGAGGCGCCTGGTCTAGGTCGGGCGCTCGAAGCCGACTATGCGCCAGAGCGGGCCCTCGTGCTCCCACACCGCGGTCAACCCCTCGCCCTCCGCGGCCGCGATCAGCCGGTCGGGCCGGTGGATGAACGAGCGGTACTCCATGCGGCGAGCGGCGAGGTAGACGTTGGCGCCCGCCGACCCGACCCTCGTCCACCAGGTTCGGCGCGGGACGCTGAAGGCGAGGAGACGGCGCGCGCGCCCGGCGGCGGCTGCCACGAGCGCCTCGCCGTCGGGGTAGCAGCAGACGACCCGGTGCATGACGACGACGTCGGCCTCGGGAAGCTCCTCGGCGGCGTCCGCGAAGTCGACCGCTCGCCGCTCGACCCGGTCCTCGACGCCCGCCTCCCGGGCGAGCGCCGACGCAGTCTCGTCGTAGGACGACGAGAGCTCGACGGTGATCGCACGCTCCGCCCCGGCCTTCAGGAGCCCGAGCCCGAGCACGCCGTTTCCCCCACCGACGTCGAGCACGGTGCTCCCGCCCCCACGGCGCGCAGACGAAGCCGAGAATCCGGCGGGCGTTGGAGTCGAGACCTCGGCGCCGGTACGCGGAAGCGTCACGCCTTGCGATCTTCTCTGTGAAGAACTCGTCGTATCCCTGCCGAGAGCAGCATCCGGCCATCGAGTCCGTCAGGGTATCCCCACTACTCTTCGGCCATGCGCCCCAGGCTCGTCGCACTGCTCGCGCTCGGCTGCGCCGGGCTCCTCGCGGGCTGCGGCGGGGGCGATTCCGGATCCGAGTCGAGCGACCCGGGCGCGAAGGTCTTCGCGGACGCCGCCTGCGGCAGCTGCCACACGCTGGACGCCGCCGGCTCGAGCGGCTCGGTCGGCCCCAACCTCGACGACGCGAGCCCGTCCTTCGACGAGGTCGTCGCCAAGGTGAAGAGCGGCGGCGGCGGAATGCCCTCGTTCGAGGGCGACCTGAGCGAGCAGGAGATCCGCGACGTGGCTACCTTCGTGTCCGGAGGCAAGGCGGGCCAGGCGGCGGCTGGAGTGTCCGCGATCAAGCCGTTCAAGCCGAACACCGAGCGGCTCGAGGGATGCCTCGACGCCGACTGCCGCCGGCAGGCGTTCGGGAACATCGCCTACCGCGAGGGCCCGAAGCCCGCGCTTGCACTCTTCGCGAAGAAGCTCTCCGAGGATGCCGTCCAGGCCGACTGCCACCCGATCGCCCACAGGATCGGCGCCGCGTCCCTCCAGCACTACGACGGCAACGTCGGCAAGGCACTCGCCGAGGGCAACGGGATCTGCGCGTCCGGCTACTACCACGGCCTGCTCGAGTGGAAGCTCGCGGGCGTTCCGAAGGCCGAGGTCGCATCGGTCGCCCGCACCGTCTGTGACCAGACGAAGAGCACGTCGAGCTCGTTCGTCTACTACCAGTGCGTCCACGGGCTCGGCCATGGGCTGATGCTCTACACGCTCTACGACCTGCCCGGCGCGCTGCGGCTCTGCCACCGGCTCGTGACCGACTTCGACCGCGTCTCGTGCAGCGGCGGGGTCTTCATGGAGAACCAGCAGTCGTCCTACGGGATCAAGTCGCCGTGGCTGAAGAAGGACGACCTCCTCTACCCGTGCGGGATCGTCTCGCGCTCGGACAAGACGTACTGCTACCTGCTCGTGACCTCGCAGATCCTCCCGCGCGTCGGCTGGGACTGGAAGAAGGCGGCCGACTGGTGCCGGAAGAGCGAGGAGGGCTTCGTCGCGCTGTGCTTCCAGTCGTACGGTCGCGACGCCTCCGGGAACTCGCTGCAGGATCCCGCCAAGGCGCGGGACCTCTGCGCCAACGCCGGCAGCGGCGAGGAGGAGTGCATCTTCGGTGCCGTGCGGGACATCCTCAACACCGATCCGTCGGACCTCGACGCAGCTCGGCTGTGTGAGCTGGCAAAGCCGGCGCATCGTTCCTACTGCGCGTTCGGCATCGGCTCGATCGTCGCCGTCAAGCACTCGGAGGCCGGCGCGAAGAAGGCCGATTGCCGCCGCTTCCTGTCGGGCCAGTACTACGTGGACTGCCTGCGCGGCGCGAACGCTTAGGGCTTTCGGGCGAACGACGCCCAAACGACACGAGCTCGGCTCATGCGGACGACGCAGGCGCGTGAGCCGCGGCAGGCGCCCGACCAGCGCTTGAACCGCGCGCCCTTTCGAGCCTTCGGGCGTAGCCGCACGCGCGCCTCGTCCGTGAATCTGGCGCTGCATCGCCTGGGGCAGGCGATGCCTGCCGGCGAGCTCGTCACCTTGCCGGGTCCCCGCACGACGACGCTGAGCCGCCGCTTGACGACCGTTGGGGGAGGCTTCGGCGCCGGCCCGCCCTCGTAGTACTCGCTCTGCGTCAGGTCCAGGCAGCCTTGCCGGTTTGCGCCGAAGTAGTCGTCGCGCCCGACGTCGAGCACCTGAGGCGTCCACGGCTGATCGCCTGCGTACATGAGGTCGGTCGGACTGTCGGAGACGTGGCCTGAACGCGTGTGGTGCGGCGCGCAAGTCGCAACGAACCCGAGCGTGTGCATCGTCTCGTGCAGCATCGCGAGGTCCATCAGCTGCAGGCCGTTCAACGAGAGAGCCGGGTCGTAGCACCGAAATCCTCCGGCGTACGTGGCCTTCAGGTACAGCGCCGCAAGGCTTCCAGGCAGCGTCGGAGGCCAGGCTCCACCGCCGCATGCGGCCGTGTTCGAGCCTCCGTAGTAGGCGGCGTAGACCTTCTCGGGATCGACAAAGCCGGCCATCCGCGTTCCAGACTCGATCGCGTCGCGCAGGAACAATCCCCGACCGGCGAGTTGAGCGTCCGACTCGCTCAACCGCACGAAGCTCACGTCCAGCTCGCCACCTGAGGTGTCCAGCCGCATGCCGTTTCCGCCCGTCTGACCCTTGAGCCAGTTCTGGAGGTTCTGAACGGACGCCGCGATCGTCCCGTTCGTGTCGAGCGCGTCGTCGACACCGTCGCTCGGCAGCACGTACAGGACATGGATCTGCGCGCCGGCCCGGTCGTCAGGACGATCGGCGGTCACTCGGGGAAGCGCAGCCGTCGTCGCCTCGGAGCTGGAGACAAAGCCGAACGCAAGCACGGCGATCAGGCTCGCGGCGACGGATCGAACGCATCCGGGTCCTATTCTGCTTCCCGGGCGGAAGCCTTTCCAGGGCTAGCCGAACGTGAATGCGTACGCGGAGAGGCCCGGCGTGAAGCGCAGCTCCAGCAGGCCTTCGCGCAGCTTCGGCACCTCGACGAGCCGGTAGAGGCGGGGCTCGCCGCCGATCGCGACCGTCGACGAGGGACGGCCGTCGAGCAGGACTTCGACCTTCCCGGTGCCGCCGAGGACGAGGTTCACCTCGCGGCCGGTGAACTGGATCCGAAGGCGAGCTCCGCGCCGGGCGACGATCCGCTCCGGCTCGACGACGAGGCGGCCCTCGTAGGCGAGCTGGTCCGGGCCGAGGGAGCGCGGGAAGCGATAGGCGGCCTCCCGATTCGCGACGACCCGGCTGCCGACGAAGCGCGCCAGTCTTTCGAAGCCGAGGTACGACTCCGGCGTCAGCGGGCCGCTGGGCGTCCGGTCGGCGAGCTTGGAGACCTCTCCCTCGACGCCCGACCCGAGGTAGCGGCGGATCTGCCGCTCGGTCTCCTCGTACTCCCCTTCGCCGAAGTGGTAGTAGCGGACACGGCCCGAGCGGTCGATCAGGTACTTCGCCGGCCAGTACTGATTCCCGTAGTTCGTCCACGTCACGAAGTCGTTGTCGAGCGCGACGGGGTAGTGGATGCCGAGCTTGCGAACCGCGCCGCGAACATTGTCCGGCTCGCGCTCGAAGGCGAACTCCGGCGAGTGGACGCCTACGATCGTCAGCCCGTCGTCCCGGTACGTGCGGTCCCACGCCCTGAGGTGCGGCAGGGTGCGGAGGCAGTTCACGCAGGAGTAGGTCCAGAAGTCGACCAGGACGACTCGGCCGCGAAGACCCCGGATCGAGACCGGATCGCTGTTGATCCAATCGACGATCCCTCCGAGCTCCGGCGCGATTGCGGCAGGACCGGTCGCGGCCTGCGCGGGCTGGTCCCCCGAGAGCCGCAGCCGAGACAACTCGCGCTCTGCCCTCGAGCTCTGCTCGACCCTCTCCTGGAGAGCCTCCGTGTAGCCGGGAACTGCAGTTGTGAACTGCTGGTCGGCACCGAGGGCGATCGCGATCGCCGAGACCCCGATGAGGGCCCCCGCGACGCGACGGGTCGTCTCCGCGTGCCGGCGGAAGAAGCCCACGCCCTCGGTGAGCCGCTTGCTGCCGACGGCGATCGCGAGCATCGGCACGGCGGCGCCGCTGGCGTAGGCGACTGCCACGAAGAAGGTCTCGAGCCCGCCGCCACCGGTCGCGGACAGCGCGGTCACCGCGGCGAGCACCGGCCCGGCGCAGGGGACGAAAACGAGACCGAGGCTCGCGCCGAGCACGATCCCGCTGCTCTCGGTGCGCGGCCGCCGGCGGGTGAGGAAGAGCAGCGGGCGCTCCGCGAGCCGAGCGACCGACCGGGAAGAGCAGCGTCGCCGCCAGTAGGAGGAGCATCACGATCGCGAGGTTGCGAAGGGTGTCCTGCGGCAGGCCCAGCGAATCGAGCAGCGCGCTGCCGATGACCGTGAAGACGGCGAAGCTGCCGACGAGGCCGAGGATGATCCCGAACGGCCGGCGGCCGGACGCGCCGCCGCCGAGCAGGATCGGGAGCACGGGCAGGACGCACGGCGAGATCGCCGTGATCAGCCCCGCGAGGAAGGCGATCCCGAGCAGGATCACGGTCTCAGGGTAGGCCGAGCACCATTACGGCCGGCTTAAGAAAGCCGAGCTAGGCCTGCGGGATGCGGGCTTCCAGCGCTTCGCCGAGCGCCTCGCGCACCGGCTCGAGCTCGACACGGTCGAGCACGTCCGTGAAGAAGCCTCGGACGATCAGCCGCTCCGCCTCGCCGCGCGAGAGGCCGCGGGCCATCAGGTAGAAGAGCTGATCGCGGTCGACCTGGCCGACGGTCGCTCCGTGCGTGCAGCGGACGTCGTTCGCGAGGATCTCGAGGCCCGGGATCGGCACAGCGTGCGCCGACGGCGACAGCATCAGGTTCCGGTTCTCCTGGTAGGCGTTCGTCCGCTGGGCGTCCTTCTCGACTCGGATCATCCCGCGCCATACGGCAGTGGCCTTGTCGCGGAGTGCGCCCTTGAACGCGAAGTCGGAGGTCGTGTTCGGCGCGGCGTGGAGCTGGTACGTGTCGTAGTCGAGGTGCTGGTCGCCGTCGGCGAAATAGGCACCCGTGACGCGCGAGGTCGCGCCCTGCCCGGTCAGGTCGTTCTGGATCCAGACCTTGCCGCGCCGCGAGCCGAAGCCGCCGGCAACCCAGTCCAGCTCGGCGTCGCGCTCGACGCGCGCGTGGTGCGAGGCGAAGTGCCAGGTTTTCTGAGAGAGGTTCTGGATCGAGACGTACTCGAGCTTCGCGGCCTGCTCGACGAAGATCTCGGTCACCGAGTTCGTGTAGCCCTCGAGATCGGGCGAGGCCGACGCGGAGTCCTCGATCAGAGAGAAGCGGCTCTCGGGCTCGGCGATCACGAGCAGCCGGAAGAAGAGGGCGCCGCCCTCGGTCGAGTTGACGATCTGGATGGCGAGCGGTTGCTCGAGCTCCACGCCCTTCGGCACCACGACGAGCAGACCGTGCTCCCAGACCGCCGCGTTGTGGGCGGCGAACTTCTCGTCCGTCCCGACGAGCTCTCCCAGGCGCTCGTGGTCCGTGAACGGCTCGAACGTGATCCGCTCGTCGGGCGAGCGCACGATCGAGATCCCGCCCTCGCGGACCACGGCCAGCCCGGCCGTGTCCACGTCGAGCATCGTCTCGGGCAGACCGGTCTCAGTGACTGTCACTGAGCCATGGCCGTTGGAGACGAAGGCGTCGGGGTCGAAGCCCTTGAGGTCGGTGAAGCGCCAGTGCTCGTCCGTGGTGGACGGCATCGGCAGCTCGGCGTAGCGGGTGGCGGCTGCGGCTTTATCCATCGCCGACCGGCGCGTACCTGCGGTGCAGGATCAGCGAGTTTCCGTCGGGGTCCGTGAAGAAGGCCATGTTGCAGACGCCGGAGTCGCGCTCGCCGATGAACTCGACGCCCTTCGCCTCGAGCTCGGCCCGCGCGGCGGCCACGTCGGCCACGCGAAGCGCGATCCCGTGGCTCGCGCCGCTCGAGAACTCCACGCCCTGGTCCTCGGGCTTCCAGATCGCGAGCGTGACATTGCCGGCTTCGAACTCCGTCGGCTCGTGCGGGTTCTGCGGCAGCTCGAGCACGTCGCGGTAGAACGCGATCGAGCGCTCGAGGTCACGGGACGGGACGTCCACGAAGTCGACCCGCTCGACCTGCATTACGGCAGTGAACCGTCGGCGAACGGTGCGTACCGACGGTGGAGCTGCAGCGAGTTGCCGAACGGATCGGAGAAGTTCGCCATGTGGCAGACCCCGGAGTCGATCGTGCCGTCCGGGAACTCGACTCCCTTGGCCTCGAGCTTCTCGCGGGCCTCGTCCACGTCGGCTACGCGGAAGGCGATCGGCATCTGGTGCCCGCGCGCCTTCCACTCCGCGCCCATGATCTCGGGTGGGACAAGCGCGAGGGAGACGTTGCCGAGCTCGTATTCCACCCACGGCGGGCCCGTGTTCGGGTTCTGCGGGAGCCCGAGCGTCTCTCCGTAGAACTGCTGGGCGAGCGCCAGGTCCTGGACGGGCACGCAGACGAAGTCAGCGCGCTCGATCACGAGTCGCTGCGTCCCTGCTCGCGCGGCTTGTAGCGATGGTGGAGCATCAGATCGTTGCCGTCGGGATCCTGGAAGAACGCCATGTAGCAGACGCCGGTGTCGAAGGTCTCGCCGGAGAACTCCACGCCCTTCGCCTCGAGCTCTGCCCTCGACGCGGCGACGTCGTCGACGTGGAGCGCGATGTGGGCGTTCCGCTGCGGCGCGAACTCGATCCCGAAGGTCGCCGGCTCGTAGATCCCGAAGCAGGTGTCGCCGACCCAGAACTCAGCGTCCCCGGTCGCGTCGGGCCTCAGCCCGAGCGTCTCGACGTAGAACGCGCGCGAGCGCCGCCAGTCGGTCGACGGAACCGCGACGAAGTCGACTCCCGTGATCTCCATGAGGTCCCTCTCCTCCGGAGCGCTAGCCGACGGAGCCTTCCATCTGGAGCTGGATCAGCCGGTTCAACTCGACTGCGTACTCCAGTGGAAGTTCCTTCGTGATCGGCTCGACGAACCCGGAGACGATCATCGCGGACGCCTCCGCCTCGGAAAGCCCGCGCGACATCAGGTAGAAGAGCTGCTCCTCGCCGATCTTCGAGACCGTCGCCTCGTGGCCGATGTCGACGTTGTCCTCGTCGATCTTCATGTACGGATAGGTGTCCGAGCGCGAGTCCTCGTCGAGGATCAGCGCGTCGCAGACGACCTTCGACTTCGAGCCGTGGGCGCCCTTGGCCACCTCGAGCAGGCCGCGGTAGCCGGCTCGCCCGCCGTTCTTCGAGACCGACTTGGACGTGATGACCGAGGTCGTGTTCGGCGCGACGTGGACGGCCTTGCCGCCGGCGTCCTGGTGCTGGCCGGCTCCGCCGAACGCGATCGAGAGCACCTCGCCGTGGGCGCCTTCGCCCATCAGCCAGATCGCCGGGTACTTCATCGTCAGCTTGGAGCCGAGGTTCCCGTCGACCCACTCCATCGTCGCGTTCTCGTAGGCGACCGCGCGCTTGGTGACGAGGTTGTAGACGTTCGTCGACCAGTTCTGGATCGTCGTGTACCGACAGCGCCCACCCGGCTTGACGATGATCTCGACGACGGCCGAGTGCAGCGAGTCGCTCGAGTAGATCGGCGCCGTGCAGCCCTCGACGTAGTGCACGAAGGCGCCTTCGTCGACGATGATCAGTGTGCGCTCGAACTGGCCCATGTTCTCCGCGTTGATGCGGAAGTAGGCCTGGAGCGGCATCTCGATGTGCACACCCGGCGGGACGTAGATGAAGGATCCGCCCGACCAGACGGCGGAGTTCAGCGCTGCGAACTTGTTGTCGTTCGCCGGGATGATCGTCCCGAAGTACTGCTTGACGAGGTCCTCGTGCTCGCGCAGCCCGGAGTCCATGTCGAGGAACAGGACGCCCTGCTTCTCGAGGTCCTCCTTGAGCTTGTGGTAGACGACCTCGCTCTCGTACTGGGCGCCGACGCCGGCGAGGAACTTCCGCTCGGCCTCGGGAATCCCGAGCCGATCCCAGGTGTCCTTGATGTCCGGCGGGAGGTCTTCCCAGGACTTGGCCTGCTTCTCGGTCGGCCGGATGTAATAGAAGATGTTGTCGAAGTCGATCTCGGAGACGTCGCCGCCCCAGTCCGGGAGCGGGCGCGCCAGGAAGTACTCGAGCGACCGGAGTCGATAGTCCCGCATCCACTGCGGCTCGTTCTTGTGCTCGGAGATCGCCGCTACGAGCTCGCGGGAGAGGCCCCGGCCGGACTTGAAGAAGTAGTCCTCGGCTGCGTCGGGACTGTGGAAGCCGTACTTGTAGTCGCTGCCGATCTCGGCGACGACCTGGGTCTCGTTCTCGGTAACCGCCATCAGCTCTCCACCTTCTCGGGCATGAACGCCTCGTACCCTTCTGCTTCCAGTGTATGCGCAAGCTCCGACCCGCCCTCGGCGACGATCCTCCCATCGACGAAGACGTGGACGAAATCGGGCTCGATGTAGTTGAGGATCCGCTGGTAATGGGTGATCACGAGCGCTCCCATCTCCGGGCCGACGAGCTCGCGGACGCCGCCGGCAACGATGCGCAGCGCATCGATGTCGAGCCCTGAGTCTGTCTCGTCGAGCACGGCGATGCGCGGCTTCAGCATCGCCATCTGGAGAATCTCGACCCGCTTCTTCTCGCCGCCCGAGAAACCGTCGTTCAGGTAGCGCTGGGCGAGCTCGCGCGGGATGCTCAGCCGCTCCATCGCCGCCAGCATCTCCTTGCGGAACTCGGGGATCGGGACCGGGTCGTCCTCCCCCTTCCGCGCCTTGCGGATCGCGTTGATCGCGGAGCGCATGAAGCTCGTGACCGTGACGCCCGGGACGGCGTGCGGATACTGGAAGGCGAGAAACAGGCCCTTCTGCGCGCGCTCGTCGGCCTCCATCTCCGTCAGGTCCTCGCCGTCGAAGAGGATCTTCCCCTCGGTGATCTCGTAGGCCGGGTGGCCCATCAGCGCATAGGCGAGGGTCGACTTCCCCGAGCCGTTGGGGCCCATGATCGCGTGGATCTGGTCGGTGTCCACCGAGAGGTCGACGCCCTTGACGATCTCGGTGCCGTCCTCGAGCGCGACGTGCAGGTCCTTCAGTTCCAGTAGCGCCAAACCGCTCCTTTTCAGACGAGTGGCGGGCAAACGCCCGCCTCGAGACCTCATCGTACCAGCGTTGGTTCTGCCTCCGGAGAACTCCGAAACCGCTGCTAAGGTGCGGATATGCCCTTCGGCATCGGGCTTCCCGAAGTCCTCATCTTCCTCGTGGTCGTCCTGCTCCTCTTCGGGGCGAAGCGCGTCCCGGAGATCGGCAAGTCGGTCGGCAAAGGCATGCGCGAGTTCAAGGACGCCGTCACCGGCAGGGACGACGAGGCCCCACCTCGGCTGCCGGCGCCCGACGACGAAGAGCGCGCCGCCGAGCCCGCACCGCCGCGCGAGCGCGACACCGTTTCCTAGAGCCCGATGAGACGACTCCCGCGCCGCCTCTCGTACGGCGAGGAGGCGACCCTCGTCGAGCACCTCGAGGAGCTGCGCAGCCGGCTGATCGTCTGCGTCCTGACGATCGTGGTCGCCTTCCCGATCGCGTTCTACTTCCACGAGGAGTTGATCGAGCTGCTGCTCGAGCTGCTCCCCGACGACCGCAGGCTGGTGACGCTCGGAGTCGCCGAGCCCTTCACGACCGGGCTGAAGGTGAGCTTCTACGCCACGCTCGCCCTCGCCTTCCCAGTGCTCGTCTGGCAGGCGTGGAGCTTCTTCGCACCGGCTGTGCAGCAGCAGAACCAGCGGGTCGTCGCGCGCTTCGTGGCTCTGGCGACGCTCCTCTTTGCGGGCGGGATGGCGTTCGCGTACTTCGTGATCCTCCCGCGGGCGCTGGAGTTCCTCACCCAGTACGACGAGGAGCTCTACGACATCCAGATCCGTGCCAGCTACTTCCTCTCGTTCGTCGCCCTGATGATCTTCGCGACCGGATTGGTCTTCCAGCTGCCGATCTTCGTGCTCGGGCTCGTGCGGCTCGGCGTCCTGACGTCGGCCCAGCTGCGGTCGAACCGGCGGATCGGCTACGTCGCGTTGCTCGGCGCGGCGATCCTGCTCCCCACGGTGGACCCGGTCTCGCTCGCGTTCGAGGTGATTCCGCTCTTCGCGCTCTTCGAGCTCTCGATCTGGCTCGCGGTCGTGCTCGAGCGCCGTTGGCAGGCCGCTGACGCCGCCCGTCTCGCCACCGAGTGAGCTTCCCGAAGATCGAGCTCCATGTCCACCTGGAGGGGACGGTGCGGCCCGAGACGCTGCTCGAGATCGCGCGACGAAACGACTATTCGCTGCCGGCCGACACCGTCGAAGGACTGGCGCCGCTGTACGACTACCGCGACTTCGCGCACTTCATCGAGGTCTGGATCCTGACGACCAACGCGCTGCAGACGCGCGACGACTTCCGCCAGGTCGTGGTCGACTACGCGGAGGAGGCTGCCGGTTTCGGCGCCGTCTACCTGGAGGCGATCTTCTCGCCTGCGGAGCGAGCGCGTCGCGGAGTTCCGTGGGACGACCTCTTCGACGGCTACACGGACGGGATCGAGGAGGCACGCGAGCTGCACGGGGTCGAGGTGAGGCTGACGCCCGACATCTTCCGCGGCGCGACCGCCGAGGAGGCCGAGCAGGTCGTCCGCTGCTCGGCCAAGTACCGGGACCGCGGCGTCGTCGCCGTCGGGTTGGGCGGGCTGGAGGCCGACTACCCGCCCGAGGCGTATGCGCCGGCCTTCGAGCTCGTGAAGGCCGAGGGCCTAGGCTCCGTTCCGCACGCGGGTGAGGTCGTCGGACCCGCGTCCATCCGCGGAGCGCTCGACGCGCTCGGCGCGGACCGCATCCGCCACGGGATCACCGCGGTCGAGGACCCGGCGCTCGTCGAGGAGCTCCGCGAGCGCGGGATCGTGCTGGACGTCTGCCCTGTCTCCAACGTCAGGACCGGCGCTGTTCCCTTCATCGAGCGCCATCCCCTGCGTGAGCTCGCGACCGCCGGCGTCCGCTGCTCGATCTCCACCGACGACCCGGCGATGTTCGACACCGACCTCGGGCGGGAGTACGAGGCGGCGGCGACCCTTGGCCTCGATCCGCGCCGCGCCTACGAGAACGGTCTCGCGGGGGCACTCTGCGACGACACGACACGCGAGCGGCTGCGCTCGATCGGCGAGACATTCGCCTGGTCGTCGCTACCCTAAGACCTGCAATGGCACGCTCAGCCCAGCGACGCAACAGGCAGCAGCGAGAGCGCCGGCCGAATCCTCGGCCCGCCGCGCCCGCGCGCGCAGCCACACCTACGTACGAAGACACGATGTTCTTCCCCCGCCTGCGCCGTCAGGCGAAGTGGATGTTCGTCTTTCTCGCGATCGTGTTCGGGCTCGGCTACGTGATCTTCAACGTCGGCGGCTCGATCCCGGGAACAGGGCTCGGGGACGTTCTCCAGGGTCTCGCCCAGACGTCGGCCGGCCCGAGCGTCGACGAGTCCAACGACAAGATCAAGGACGAACCCAACAACCCTCAGGGCTATCGCGACCTCGCCACCGCGCTCCAGCGTGAGAACCGGAACGCCGAGGCGATCGCGCCGCTCGAGCGCTACACCCAGATGCGCCCGACCGACCGTGAGGCGCTGCGCCAGCTCGGCGCCCTGCACATGGCCCAGGCTCGCAGTTACGAGGAGCAGGGGGCGATCGCCCGTGCGCAGCTCACGGAGCTGACTGGCGGCGACATCCTGAACCCGAACAGCTCGAGCCAGTTCGGGCAGGCCTTCGCCAACCCGCAGATCACGGCCCTCGAGTCTCAGAAGTTCAACCAGCAGTTGAACAATGCGTTCCTCGGCTCCCAGCAGGAGTACAAGGACGCGACCCGGGTCTTCAACAAGCTGGTGGCAGTCACGCCCGACAACCTCGAGGCGGAGGAGCCGCTGATCTTCCTCCAGCTCGGCCAGGCCGCCCAGTCCGCGGGCGACCTGAAGGCGGCAGTCACGGCCTACGAACGCTACCTCGAGGTCGCGCCGGATTCGGCGAGTGCGCCCGCGGTAAAGGATGCGCTTCCCGCGCTCCGAAAGGCCGCGAACGCCCCGGCCCCACAGGCGAACCAGTAGCCTCGCCACCCACTAGACTCTCGGCGGCTTTCGATCCGAGGAGGGCGCGGCGAGTGAACTTCGACATCAACACCGAGCAGCTGGGCGATTCGTCCTACGTGATCTCGCTGACCGGCGAGGTCGACCTCTACACGGCGCCGGAGTTCAAGCAACAGCTCCTCGAGGTGATCAACCAGGGTGCCAAGGAGGTCGTCGTCGACTTCTCGAACACGACCTTCATCGACTCGACGACGCTCGGCGTGCTCGTCGGCGGCGTGAAGCGCCTCCGGACGAACGACGGGCAGCTCTCGCTTGTCTCGAGCGACCGCAACATCACGAAGATCTTCGAGATCACGGGCCTCGACCGGGTCTTCACGATCTACGGCAGCCGGGACGAAGCGGTCAACGGCATCGGGTCCGCGACCCAGCCTTCGGCGTAAGTTGCGGGCGCTCGGCGCCGCCCTCCTTCTCCTTGCCGCACTGGCGGTCGCCGGCTGCGGCACCGACGGAATGGTCGAGGAGACCGCGGATCCCGCGCGGGGCAAGCAGATCTTCCAGCAGACCTGCGGCGGCTGCCACACGCTGAGGGAGGCGGGGACGAACGGGTCGAACCCCGTGCAGAACCCGTCGAGCGGGCCCAACCTTGACCACGCATTTGCGGCCTCCCGCGAGGAGGGGTTTGCCCCCGACACCATCGCGGAGGTCGTGCGGGGGCAGATCGACTACCCGGTGCCGCCGATGCCGGAGGATCTTCTCAACGACGCCGACGCCGACTCGGTCGCGCTCTACGTGTCCCTCGTGGCCGCGAATCCGGAAGCGTCGATCGGCGGCGGGCCCGCTGCGGGTGGCGACGATCCCGAGTCGCTCTTCACGAGCAACTGCGGCTCGTGCCACGTGCTGGAGAAGGCCGGGACGTCGGGCGCCGTCGGGCCGAACCTCGACGAGGCCCAGCCGAGCTTCGAAGACGCCGTCCGGCAGATCACGAACGGTGGCGGCGGTATGCCGGCCTTCGGTGAGCAGCTCACGGACGAGCAGATCCGCGCGCTCGCTCGCTACGTCTCGGAAACCGGCCGCTAGCCGGGAACCTCGTCGCGCTCGGCCGCGAGGTCCACGACGACGTGCGTGATCGGGACGTCGAAGCGCTCCCGCGCGGCCCGCACGACCCCCTTCTCGAGCCAGACCGAACGGCCCTCCGGGTGAGTGGAGATGATCACCTCGTCGGCGCCGAACGTGCGTAGGCCGTCCTCGATCGCCTGAAGCGGATCGGCGTCGCCCACCTCGCCCTCCGCCGTGACGCCGAGCTCGCGTAGGCGCTCGAGGCTCCGCTCGAGCCGCTCCTGAGCGGCGGCCCTCGGGCCGTCCTCGTCCGAGGCGAAGTAGCGAACCGGCGACATCAATGCCGGGCAGACGACACGGACGATCTCCTCGACGCCCTCGGCGCGCCGGTGGATGACGTCACGGAGCGGCGCCCCGCCGACCGTCTCGTTGGCGATCACGAGGATCCGGCGCTCGCCCGGCGCGCTCGGCCGGATCACGGCCCGCCGCGGTGGCTCGCGGCGCGCCTTGACGACCCAGGCGATCGCCAGAAGCGTGAGCAGCACGAAGACGGCGACGCCGAGCCACGTGTTGATCGCGGCCGCGATGACGATCAGGGCGAAGTAGCCGACCGCAAGCAGGACGAGACGGAATGCGTCGGCCTCGCTCCTGAACGGATTTCGCATGGCGTTCCTACAAGAGATAGATCGTCGCGTACACCACGATCCACATTACGTCCACGAAGTGCCAGTAGATGCCCGGGATCTCGACGCCGTGGTGATGCGACTCGCTGAAGTGCCCGCGAAAGGCCCTGATCGTCGCGAACGTGAGCAGCGTCAGCCCGACGAAGACGTGCGCTCCGTGGAGCCCGGTCAGCCCGTAGAAGATCGTCCCGAACGCACCGTCGGCCGGCGAGAAACCGACTCGCGCGTACTCGAGCATCTGGGTGATCAGGAAGGTGGATCCAAGCGCGAGGGTCAGGACGAGCCCGGCCTGGAGGCCGGCACGGTTGCCGCGCTTGATCGACTGGAGCGCCCAGTGGATCGTGAAGCTCGAGGTGACCAGGATCGCCGTGTTCACGCCGGCCACGAAGACCGGCAGATGGAAGGGCTCGAGCGGCCACTCGGAGTTGCCGTTGACCCGGATGAAGAAGTAGGCCGTGAAGAACGACCCGAAGAGCATGATCTCCGAGGCGATGAACAGGAGCATCCCGAGGGTCGGTGCATCGACCCGGGAGCTCCGGTGCGCCTCCGGCGGGTGCATCGCGTGGTGCGCCTCGGCGTGCGCGCTCATTCGGCCGTCACCGCCGGCGGGTCTGCGCCGACCTCCTCGGGCGCGATCGCGACGTGCTCGACGGGAACCTTGGCGTCGTTCTTCAGCCGCTCGACGAGGTCACGCCGCATCCACAACGAACGCGAAGGCTCGAACGTCGAGACGATGACTTCGTCGACCCGCTCGTCCTCGATCGCCTGCATCGCCGCCGTGTAGGGATCGGGGTGCGCGATCTGGCCGTGCGCGTCGACCCCAGCCGCGCGCAGCTCGGACAGCGTGCGCCGCAGGCGCCGTTCGGCCTCCGGGTGGGCCGACCGGCTCGGGTCGCTCTGCGGCGAGATGATCAGGAAGCTCGTGCGGCCCTTCTCGGCCCGCTCGCGGATCCTGTCGATCAGCGGCTTGCCGACGACCGTCTCGTTCGCGACCACGAGCACGTTCCGCATCCCCTCCTCCCCCGACTCGTCAACGACCACATGCTCGACCGGGATGTCGCCGGCGGCCTTCTGGATCCGGTCGACGACGTTCTTGCGCAGCCAGCCGGACTTCTGAACCGGGTGGGTCGAGACGATGACGTCGGTGGGAGCCGGGTCGAGCATCCCGAAGGCGTCGCGGACCGCCGATTCGGGGTCGGTCTCGAGCACGAGCCCGTGCGCAGGGATTCCGGCCTCGCGCAGCTGCGAAAGCGTGCGGTCCAGGCGCCTGCCGGCCGCGGCGCGACGGGTGTCCTCGTACACGACGTAGCCGGCCTCGGGCGTCGACACCGGCGCAAGGACCGTAACGAGCTCGACGTCCTGCTCGGACGCCTTCCGCTTGACGGCGTCGATCAACCCACTGCCCGTGACCGTCTCGTTCGCGACCACCAGCAGATGCCTCACAGCCGCACCTCTTCCGTCGCAGCCTCGCGGTCGCCATGCAGGATCGCGTGCTTGGCGCCGGGAACGCCGTACTCGTACGGGTTCCCGACCACCTGCGGGATCTCGTCGAAGTTGAAGACCGGCGGCGGCGAGGAAACCTGCCACTCGAGCGTGTTGGCACGCCACGGATTCGCGGGAGCCGGCTCGCCGCGCGCCCAGCTCACGATCATGTTGTAGATGAAGACGAGGAACGAGGCGCCGAGGACGAATGCCGCGATCGAGATGACGAAGTTCCAGTTGCTGAACTGGTCCTCGTACGTGTAGACGCGCCTCGGCTGGCCCTGCACGCCGATGATGTGCATCGGGAAAAAGGTCGCGTTGAAGGCGACGAACGTCCCCCAGAAATGGATCTTCCCGAGCGTCTCGTTGTACATCTTCCCCGTCATCTTCGGGAACCAGTAGTAGAAGCCGGCGAAGATCGTGAACAGCGAGCCGCCGAGGAGCACGTAGTGGATGTGCGCGACGACGAAGTACGTGTCCGAGGTGGCGATGTCGATCGGGACGGCGCCCAGGAAGATCCCGGACAGGCCGCCGATCACGAACATGGAGACGAACCCGAGCGCCCATAACATCGGCGTCGCGAAGTTGATCTTCCCCTCCCAGGTGGTCGCGAGCCAGGAGAAGACCTTGATCCCGGTCGGCACCGCGATCAGGAGCGTCGTGATCATCATCGGGATTCGCAGCCAGGGCGCCATTCCGGCCACGAACATGTGGTGCGCCCAAACGGAGAAGCCCAGGATCAGGATCGCGCAGAGCGAGAGGGCCATCAGCCGGTAGCCGAAGATCGGCTTCCTCGACATCGCGGAGATCACCTCCGAGGCGATTCCGAAGCCGGGCAGCATCATGATGTAGACGGCTGGGTGGGAGTAGAACCAGAAGATGTGCTGGTACCCGAGTGGGTAGCCGCCGTTGATCACGTCGAAAAAGTGCGTGTGCATGACCCGGTCGAACATCACGAAGAACTGCGAGCCGGCGATGAACGGCGTCGCGATCACAACGAGCAGTGACGTCGTGAAGTTCGCCCAGACGAGCAGCGGCATGCGCCAGAACGTCATCCCCGGCGCGCGCATGGTGATGATCGTGACCAGGAAGTTCAGCGCGGTCGCAATCGACGAGGCGCCCGCCCACTGGACCGCCATCGAGAAGAAGACGTTCCCGAACGGCTGGTCGACGGAGAGCGGCGCGTAGTTCGTCCAGCCGGCGCCGAAGCCGGGGAAGAAGAAGCTCGACAGCATCATGACCCCGGCGATCGGGAGCAGCCAGTACGAGAGGGCGTTCAGCCGCGGGAACGCCATGTCGGGCGCGCCGATCATGATTGGCAGCACGTAGTTCGCCAGCCCGGCGAAGGCCGGGATCACGAACAGGAAGATCATCAGCGCCGCGTGCGCGGTGAAGAGCTCGTTGTACGTCTGTGAGTCGACGAAGTCCGCCTCGGGCCGTGCGAGCTCGGCGCGAACGAGCATCGCCATCATTCCGCCGGCGAGGAAGAAGAAGATCGTGGTGACGACGTACTGGATGCCGATCACCTTGTGGTCGGTGTTGATGCGGAAGTAGTCGGTCCAGCGCTGGGCGCCATGGCCGGAGTGGTCCTCGGGCTGCGTCGGATATCCGAAGGCCCAGCGGAGCCAGTAGTCGAAGGCCCCGAGGCCTGCGAGGAACCCGAGTGGCGCGGCGGTAAGGAACGCCGCCGTGATGATCGGCTCCCAGTCGATGATCGGACGCCAGCCGGCGGAGGCCCGGATGCCGACTACGAGGCCGACGCCGAGCGCGCCGAAGAGCGCCGTCATCCAGATCGCGCGGAGCCAGCCCGGCGCCAGCAGGCGCCAGAGTCCGGTCCGCCGACGCGGCGGCGCCGCGTGCACCTCGTGCTCCTCGGTGTGGTCGTCTACGGCTGTCAGCTCATGCCCCCTGGAGTGGTGCGCGACGATAACCAGCGTTCAAAGTCGGCGGCGGAGGTGACGATCGCCCGTGTGCGCATCAGCGCATGGCCGAGCCCGCAGAGCTCCGTGCAGATGAGGCGATAGGTCCCGGTCTTGGTCGGAGTGATGGTGATCTGGGTCGTGATGCCGGGGACCGCGTCCTGCTTCTGGCGGAACTCGGGCACCCAGAACGAGTGGATGACGTCCCTGGCGGAGAGGTAGAGGCGCGTCGAGCGGTCGACCGGGAGCTGGAGGTTCGGGGAGGCTTTGCAGCCGTCGACGATTCGGCCGGCGTCGCGCTCGACGCACGCCATCTCGTCCTCGCCCGGCACCTTCCCGGCAGGCGGATAGAGGAACGTCCAGGCGAACTGCTGGCCCCAGACCTCGACGCGGAGCGCATTGTCGGGCACGCGGTCGTTCTGTACCAGCGCGACGGAGCTGACGACGATCATCGCGATCACGAGAACCAGCGGGATCGCTGTCCAGGCGATCTCGATCCCGGTGTGGCCGTGGATCGGCGGGCCGTCGGAGTCGTCGTCCGGTCGCGCGCGGAACTTGAAGAGCGAGTAGACGCTGATCGCCGCGACGACGGCGAAGATCGCGATGCAGATCGCCGTCACGAACCAGAAGACGAAGTCGATCCGCTCCGCCTCTTTCGACGACTGCTCCGGCAGCCAGGGGATGAAGATCGCGACCGCCGTCGCGCCCGCGGCGAACAGGAGTGAAACCAGGAGAACCTTGATCAGGGACCCGGCGCGCACCGCCCGCGAGCCTACCGAGTTAGTCGCGGGGCTGAAGCGGGTACACAGGCCGTGGTTGCGCCGGGCGACCGCTCGACGCGACCGCCAAAAGGAGGCACTGAATGGGACTCGGAGTAAGCCTGTTGTTGATCGCCGTGGGGGCGATTCTCGTCTGGGGTCTGCAGAGCGATGTCGCAGGCATCAGCGAGGACGCCATCGGCGTCATCCTGATGGTCGTCGGTGCAGCGGGACTGATTCTCTCGCTGATGTTCTGGTCCAGCTGGGGCGGCGTGGCAGGGCGTCGGCGTACGACGTACGTCGACGAGGGCCCGCCCCCCGCCTAGGGAGAACGGCAGCGCGGGCGGCCCGCCGTCCGCGCCTTGCCTCAACTGCCGTGGAGCCCGCCGACGACAGGATCCAGGAGCTCGAGTCGAGGCTCGCAGAGCTGGAGAAACTCGACGAGCTCAAGACGCAGTTCGTCACGCTGGCCTCGCACGAGCTGCGGACACCGATCGCCGTCGTCCACGGCATCGCCTCCACGCTTCATCTGCGCGGCGACCGGCTCTCCCACGAGCAGCTCACCGACCTTCGCCGGACGCTCTACGAGCAGAGCCGCCGGCTCGCCGAGCTGACGGATCAGCTCCTCGATCTCTCGCGGCTCGACGCGCACGCGATCGCGCTGATCCCGGAGCGTCTCCGCCCACGCGAGCGCATCGACGAGCTGCTGACCCGCATCGCGCCGGAGCGGATCGACGATGTGGAGATCGGCGTCGACCCGGCGCTCGAGGTCGTGACCGACGCGCACGCATTCGAGCGCGTGATCGGCAACCTCCTCACGAATGCGCTTCGCTACGGCGCGCCGCCCATCGAAGTGCGCACGCGTTGGGACGAGGTCGTGGACGTGATCGTCCTCGACCATGGCCCCGGGGTTCCGGACGAGTTCGTCCCGCTCCTCTTCGAGCGGTTCTCGCAGGCGGGGGGATCGAGGTCACGAAACCAGGGCGCCGGTCTCGGCCTGGCGATCGCGAAGTCCTTCGCGAACGCGCTCGGCGGCGACCTTCGCTACGAGCCGGCCGAGCCGTCCGGCGCCTGCTTCCACTTCGAGCTTCCGCGCGAGTTCGCGGCTTGAGCTAGAGCCCGGTCATCGGGTCGACGGCAGCGCCGCGCACCTGGACCTCGAAGTGCAGGTGCGGCCCCGTTGCCTTGCCGCTCGAACCGATCCGGCCGATCCGCTGGCCCGGCTGGACGTACTGGCCAACGCGGACGCCGACGCGTGAGAGGTGCGCATACATCGTTCGCGTGCCGCCCCCGTGGGCGATCGTCACGAGCCTCCCCCAGCCTCCGAAGCTGAAGCCGGCGAAGGTGACACGGCCGGACGCCGCGGCGACGACGGGCGTGCCCGACTGGCCCGGATAGTCGATCCCCGTGTGGAAGCGGTTGCCGCGCGGGCCGAAGACGTCGGTGTAGGCGCTGGCGACCGGAGACATCAGCGAGATGGGACAGCTCGGCGCGGGCGCTCGGAGCGCCGCGACGACGGCCGGCCCGGCCACCCCGTCGGCCCGCAGAGCCGGCCCAGCGCTGGAACTTACGCAGTGCCCGGCGCGTGGAGGCGCCGAAATGCCCGTCCAGCCTGCCCGAGGGGAAACCGTGCGAGGCCATGGCGAACTGCAGCGCCGCGACGTCCCACCCGCGCGTGCCGGCCACCAGCATCCGGCCGCCGAGCCGCGGCTTCCTGCCGAACCGACCGAGCGCTCTCTTGGTTCGCGCTCCGGGGACTCCGTCTACGGAGCAGACGCGCGCGGCTGCTGGAGCCGGCGCACGGCCGAGACGGTGCCGGGCCGAGCACGCCGTCCACGGTCCCTGCGTAGAACCCCCGCTGCCGAAGACCGACCTGAAGGGCTGCGACGTCGGGATCACCGGCCGCCCACGCGCCGGGCGCGAGCAGCAGCGAGGCGAAGAGTGTTGCGGCCGCAGTTCTCTTCATTCACATGCACCTCCCTCGAAAGAGGGGTCTGTGCCTGTATCGGCCGAGGTAGGGCGGTCTTTAGCGCGAGCGTCCCACCGCCTGGTCGTACCGGCGTGCCACCTCGTCCCAGTGTACGGACCCCCACCAAGCTTCCAGGTATTCCGGGCGCCTGTTCTGGTACTTGAGGTAGTAGGCGTGCTCCCAGACGTCGATGCCGAGGAGCGGCTCGTCGCTCTGCATCAGCGGGCTGTCCTGGTTCGCCGTCGAGTACGTGGCCAGGTTTGTGCCGTCGTGCACAAGCCAAGTCCAGCCGCTGCCGAAGCGCTTTACGCCGCCGTCGATGACCTGCGCCTTGAGCTCGTCGACCGAACCGAACGTGTCGTCGATCGCGGCCTTGAGGTCGCCCTCGGGCTCGCCACCGCCGTCCGGGCTCATGATCTCCCAGAAGAGCGTGTGGTTCGCATGCCCGCCGGCGTTGTTGCGGACCGTCGTGCGGATCTCCTCCGGCATGGCGTCGAGGCTCGCGAGCACCGATTCGACGGAGCTGTCCTCCCACTCGGTGCCGGCCAGCGCCTTGTTCGCGTTGTCGACGTACGCCTGGTGATGCTTGTCGTGGTGGAGACGCATCGTCTGCTCGTCGATGTGCGGCTCGAGCGCCGTGTAGTCGTAGGGCAGCGGGGGAAGTTCGAAGGGCATGGCTCTCCTCTCGTCGCGGTTCAGGAGAGCCTAAATGCGGTGGCTATACTCGCCTGCCGACGGGCCGTTAGCTCAGTTGGTAGAGCAGGGGACTCTTAATCCCAAGGTCGAAGGTTCGAATCCTTCACGGCCCATCAAGAGTCCCCCGGATCGTTCACACCTCGGCCAGCACATCCTCGCGTCAGCGGTCCCAGCGCTTTGACACTCACTGTGCCGGAAGCGGATCGTCGTAGACGACGACCGTGCCGGCGAGGAAATCCGCGAGGCCCTTTCGCCGCTCGGTGAACAGGATCGGAAGAAAGCCCGCGAAGAGGGGCACGATCGAAACCACGAGCCCCACGAAGCGCACCAGTGAGCGGCCGACAGACGGAGCGCCTCCCGTAGGCCCGCGAACGCGCAGGCGCAGCAGCCGCATTCCCGGCGTCTGTCCTGCCGAGCTCCAGAAGAGGATGAAGTAGGCGCCCACGACCAGTGTCCACCCGGACGCGAGCAGGACCCCCACGAGCCACGTGGGGCGCAGGCTCCCGACGAGGGTCGAGATGAGCGCACCCAGGCCGACCAGGGACATCCAGATGACGATGGTCAGTGCGGCGTCGGTCGCCAGCGCGAAGGCGCGCGTCGCGACGCCGGCATACACCGGGCGACCGGCTCGCGCAGGGCGGCGCAAGACCTCCTCAGCCCGATCGTCGAGCCGTACGGCGCGGGCGCGAAGCCCGCCAATGACCTCGTCCGCCAGCCCCGTCGTCTGCTTGGCGATCGCGTCGCGAAGCTCGGGACTGGAGGCAATGTGGTGCAGCGCGCGCTGAGTCTCGTCGCTCGCCAGCACCTTGTCAGTGAGCTCGTTCGTCCTCGGGCTCGCCAGGGCGGCGGTCACGAGCCGCTCGAGCTCACCGCTCGCCGCGAGCTCGGCGACGATGCGCTCGAGCACGCGGTGGCGGACGAGCGAACGGGCGAGCTCCTCGGGCAGCGAGCCCGCAAGTGAGCGGTCGATGACACGCGCAACCTCGGGCGCCGACAGAACCTCGTCTACGGCCTCCTCGATCGGCGCGCGCCAGGCGCGCGCGGCTGCGCGCGCCGGAAAGAACGCCGCGCGCCCTGCAGCGCCCGCGAGCCGGGGACGCTGCTCGTCGTCCTTCTGTGTCACAGCAGGAAGTATCGTCCTTGCCTGCTTACTTCCGGCTAACAGCGGGCCCCTACCCTGGAATCGTGAAGCGGATTCGACTCATCCCGCTCCTCGCCCTCGCCATCGTCCCCGTCGCCGCGCACTCGCCGGCGGGTGAGGCGCGGACGGCGGCAGATTGTTCCGTTCGGCAGACGGGCCTGAGGCCCCTCACCGACATGAACAGGACCCGACACAAGGGGCACCTCGGCGGCCTGTACCCGGCTGCCGCGAACAAGCCTCCGCGGGCCCATCAGCAGCGCGGGCTGACCGCGGCTCGACGCGTGCGTCCGATCAAGGGACGGATCGGCGTCGTCGGCATCGGGATGTCCAACGCCATGACCGAGTTCGCCGCCTTCGCGAAAGCGACGGCCCAGGATCCGTCCACGAGCCGCAGCCTGACGTTCGTCGAGGGGGCCGGCGGCGGTTGGGACGCGACACGGATCTCCCGGCCGCAGGCGGTCTACTGGACGAACCTCGATGCGCGCATCCGGCGTGCACGGCTCACCCGCGCCCAGGTTCAGGTCGTATGGCTGAAGCAGGCGATCGCGGGCGAAGACCGCCCGTTCCCGCAGGATGCGCGCGCGCTCCAGACGCATCTGCGCACGATCGTCCGGCTCCTCTCGAACCGGTTCCCGAACCTGCGCCTGATCTACGTCTCGAGCAGGACGTACGGCGGCTACGCCGTGACGCACCTGAACCCCGAGCCATTCGCCTACGAGACCGGGTTCGCGGCGAAATGGCTCGTCCAGGAGGGCATCCAGGGTCGCCTGGGCCGGGTCTGGGTCGGATGGGGCCCCTACCTCTGGACGGATGGGATGGCCGGGCGGCGCGACGGCCTGATCTGGGCCTGCGAGGACGTGCTGGAGGACGGGATGCACCCGTCGCCGAGCGGCGTCCGCAAGGTGTCCAGGCTCCTGTCGGACTTCTTCAAGACGGAGCCGACGGCGAAGACCTGGTTCGCGCCCACTGCTGCCTGAGTCCTAGGCTCCGGGCCGTGAAGGTCCTCTCCGTCGTCGGGAACCGTCCGCAGTTCATCAAGTCGGGCCCCCTGTCGGTCGCGCTCCGTGGGCGCGGGATCGACGAGGTCGTCGTCCACACAGGGCAGCACTACGACCGCAAGCTCTCGGAGGTCTTCTTCGAGGAGCTCGAGTTGCCGCCCCCCGCCTACTCGCTCGACCTCCAGACCGCGGATGTCGGTCGGTTGCAGCCGGCGATCGCCGATGCGGTCGGTGCCGAGCGGCCGGACTGGGTGCTCGTCTACGGCGACACCAACTCGACGCTGGCCGGAGCGCGGGCGGCCGGTGACACGCCGGTGGCGCACGTCGAGGCGGGGCTTCGAAGCGGTGACCTCACGATGCCCGAGGAGCACAACCGGATCGAAGTCGACCGCATCTCGGCACTCCTCCTCACACCGGACGAGCGCTCCAAGGACGTGCTCGAAGGAGAGGGCGTCCAGGGTCGGATCGACGTGGTCGGAGACGTCATGGCCGACGCGAACAGGCGCCTTGCTCCCCTGGCCCGAGAGCGCTCGCACATCCTTCGGGAGCTGCGCGTCGAACCCGGCGGCTACGCAGTCGCCACCGTGCATCGCGAGGCGAACGTCCAACCCGACCGGCTCGCCCGCATCCTCGACGGCCTGTCACGGCTGGAGGAGCGAGTCATTTTCCCGGCGCACCCGAGAGCCCGAGCCGCCGTCGCTAGTAACAGACTGTTACTTGGAGCGAATGTCGCGCTGGTCGATCCCCTGGGGTACATGGACTTCGCGGCGCTGGCTTCTCAGGCCAGGGTGATCCTCACCGACTCGGGCGGGCTCCAGAAGGAGGCGTACTGGTACGGGGTGCCTTGCGTGACCCTCAGGCCCTCCACCGAGTGGAAGGACACCGTCGAGTTGGGCGCGAACGTGCTCGTAGACGACGACCCCGACGCGATCGCGAAAGCGGCGGCAAATGCCCACATGCCCCCCAACCGTCCAGAGTTGTACGGAGACGGCCAGGCCGCGGACCGAATCGCAGACGTTCTGATTAGCCTGTGACGCATGCTTGAAGAGAGAACCGAGCCCCTCGCGCCCCAGTCCCAGGACGCGAAGACCTGGGACGCCGCAGTGATCGGCGCCGGCTACGTCGGCGTCCCGCTCGCGCACACGCTCGCGGCGGCGGGCCGATCCGTCTTGCTGATCGACGTCTCGCCCGAGGTCGTCGACGGACTCAACCGCGGCAAGAGCCACATCATCGACGTGCCGTCCGAGGAGCTCGCGCCGCTCGTCCAGAGCGGGCAGATCCGCGCCACGACGGACTACAACGAGATCCGCCGCGCCGACGCGATCCTGATCGCGCTCCCGACGCCGCTCTCGAAGCAGCGCGAGCCCGACCTCTCGATCGTCATCGGCGCCGCCGAGCAGATCAGCGTGCGGCTTCGGAACGGCCACCTCGTCGTGCTCGAGTCCACCACCTACCCGCGGACGACGCGCGAGGTGATCCAGCCGATCCTCGAGAGCACGGGGCTCAAGGCGGGCCGCGACTTCCACCTCGCGTTCTCGCCCGAGCGGGTCGACCCTGGCAACGGCACATGGACGACGAAGAACGTCCCGAAGGTCGTCGGCGGGATCACGCCCGAGTGCACCGAGCGCGCCGCCCAGCTCTACGAGGGCGCGGTCGACACGGTGCACCGTGTCTCGACGCCGGAGGCGGCCGAGCTCACGAAGCTGCTGGAGAACATCTATCGCTCCGTCAACATCGCCCTCGTCAACGAGCTGGCCCAGCTCTGCGAGCGGATGGAGATCGACGTCTGGGAGGTGATCGAGGCGGCGGCCACGAAGCCGTTCGGCTTCATGAGCTTCCAGCCGGGCCCCGGCCTCGGCGGCCACTGCATCCCGATCGACCCCTTCTACCTGACGTGGAAAGCACGCGAGTACGACTTCTCGACCGAGTTCATCGAGCTCGCCGGGAAGGTGAACGAGAACATGCCGTACTACTGCCGCTCGCTCGTCTCGCAGGCACTCAACCACGGCCGACAGCGGTCGCTGAGCGGCGCGAAGGTCCTCGCACTCGGCGTCGCGTACAAGTCCGATATCGGCGACACGCGCGAATCGCCGGCGCTGAAGCTGATCGAGCTGCTCCGCGCCGCCGGAGCCGAGGTCTCCTATCACGACCCGCACGTGCCCGAGCTTCCCGAGGCGGGGCTCAGCTCGGTGCCGCTCGAGCCCGCCGACTACGACTGCGTGATCATCGTCACCGCGCATTCCGGCATCGACTACGAGAACGTCGTCGAGCGGTCGCACGTCGTGGTCGACCTTCGCAACGCCACCGGTCATAACGGCAAGACGAGCGAGAAGGTCTGGAAGCTCTGATGCGGGTCGGCCTCGCCGGCCTCGGCTACTGGGGCCCGAACCTCGCCCGAAACTTCGACGACCTCGCCGAGCTGACCTGGCTCTGCGACCTCTCCGACGACCTGCTCGACCAGTTCGGCGCCCGCTACCCGGGCACGCGCACCACGAGCCAGTTCGACGACCTGCTCGAGGACGACTCGCTCCAGGCCGTCGTCGTCGCCACTCCGGTGACGACGCACTACGAGCTGGCGCGCCGCGCGCTCGAGGCCGGAAAGCACGTGTTCGTCGAGAAGCCGCCTGCGCTCTCGGCCCCGGAGGCCGACGAGCTCGTCTCGCTCGCCGAGGAGCGCGGCCTCGTCCTCCTCCCCGGCCATCTCCTGCTCTACCATCCGGCCGTCGCGAAGCTGAAGGAGCTGATCGAGTCCGGCGAGCTCGGCGACGTGCTCTACCTGTACGGAAACCGGCAGAACCTCGGACAGATCCGCAAGGACGAGAACGCGCTCTGGTCGCTCGGCGTCCACGACCTCTCCGTCATTCTCCACCTGATCGGCGAGGAGCCTTCCGAGGTCTGGGCGCGCGGTGAGTCGTACCACCACGAGGGTGTCGAGGACATCGTCTTCTGCTACCTCCGCTTCCCCTCGGGAGTCGTCGCGCACATGCACCTGTCCTGGCTCGATCCACACAAGAAGCGAGAGATGACGGTCGTCGGGCGGAACAAGATGGCGGTCTTCGACGACATGGATCTCGAGCGCAAGATCACGGTCTACGACAAGGGCACGGAGCAGCGGGCCGAGAGCTACGGCGAGTGGCGCACGCGCACCGGCGACATCTACATCCCGAAGATCCCGAACGACGAGCCGCTGCGGCTCGAGTGCCGCCACTTCCTCTCGCTCGTCGCGGGCGACGGCGACCCGATGGTCGCCGCGCGCGACGGGGCAGCCGTGGTCCGGGTCCTCGAACAGCTGCAGCATTCTCTGGAACGCGCTCCCGCTTGAACTACTCGGTCGGCGAGAACGTCGTCATCTATCCCGGCACGGTGATCGGGGACGGCTGCCAGATCGGCGACAACGTCGTCCTCGGGAAGCAGCCCGCGCTCTCTCCGAGGTCGACGGCGAAGCGTGAGGAGCTGCCGCCGCTCGAGCTCGGCGAGGGGACGATCGTCTCGACCGGCGCGGTCGTCTTCGCGGGGACGCGGGTAGGCGCCCGGTCGATCATCGGCGACCAGAGCTGCGTCCGGGAGCGCTGCGAGCTCGGTGACGAGGTCGTCGTCGGCCGCGGATCGCTCGTCGAGAACGACACGACGATCGGCGCCCGGACAAAGATCCAGGCCGACGCCTACGTAACGGCGTACTCGACGCTCGAGGAGGACGTCTTCATCGCCCCGTGCGTCGTGACGACGAACGACAACTTCATGGGCCGGACTGAGAAGAGGCACGAGCTCCGCAAGGGCCCGACGATCCGCCGCGGCGCGCGCGTCGGCGGCGCGGCGGTGCTCCTGCCGGGGATCGAGGTCGGTGAGGAGGCGTTCGTCGGCGCCGGCGCCGTCGTCACGAAGGACGTAGCGCCGCGGGCGGTCGTCGTCGGCAACCCGGCGCGGCAGATCCGCGAAGTCCCGGGCGACGAGTTGCTTTAAGGAGCCGCCTCGGCGGCGCCGACCGAGGACGTGCCCGCTTTGCGGGTGCGTCCGGTGGCTTCTGCCTAGCGGCGGACGATGCGCAGGGTGTACGCCGTCGTGCTCGGCTCGGCGATCGAAACCTGGAGGTAGTAGATGCCGGCGCGCCGAATGCGGCTCTGCAGGCCGAAGCGCACCACCTTCGCGCGTCCGACGTTGACCGACTGCGCCGCGACATTGGCAAGCGCGCGACGCTCGTTGACCCGCTGCGTTCCTGGCTTCCAGAGGGTGAGGTTCACGTTGGCGGTCGCACGACTCAGTGTCGCGACGAGCCGGCCGCCGCGGCGAAGCCGAACCGCGTAGACGTCGTTCTGGTCGTCCCAGAAGTCGAGCGAGGCGCTGCGGTTGACCGTGCGCTTCCGGACGCGGAACGACCGTGAGCCCGCGTCGTCGTTCGGCTCGAACCGGTCGATGGAGGCCAGGCGGCCGGGATAGCCCACAGCCGCTGCGACGTTCAAGCGCCCCCAACCGCTGACCGCGTCCCGGCCTTCGGCGCAGCGACGGCAGCCGGTCGTCGGGGTCATGTCCGTCGCCGTGCGCTGAAGGAGCGACATGACCTGTTCCCTGTGCGCGTTCGGCCAGGCCCCACGGACGAGCACGGCCGCGGCCGACGCGACTGCTGCGGCGAACGACGTCCCCTGGGGCCGCAGGTACTCCTGCGGGCCGCAGTCGGAATATCCCTGGTCGGCGCAGAGCGGCCGGCGAGCAGTGATTGCGCGCGGCAGCGTGGAGAAGAGCTCGTCGCCAGGCGCTGCGACGTCGTTGTAGACCGGGTCGCGGTTGGAGAAGCTCGGGACGGAACCGTCTCGCGAGAACGCGCTTACGCCGAGGACGTGCGGCAGCGCCGCAGGGTAGCTCGCGTAGCGCCACGGCTGCTCGGGCGCGCTGTCGCTGTTCCCGACCGCCGCGACGACGATCACGCCCTTGCCAATGGCGTACTCGACGGCGCTGGCCTCGAGCGGGGAGAAGCTGTCCCTGCCCTGGTCGTCCGGGTCACGGACCCCGCCGAGGCTGAGGTTAATTACTGTCGCGCCCTCGTCGACAGCCCAGCGGATCGCCCGCGCCTCCGCCTCGAGCGGGACGACGCCGTCGGGACGAACGACCTTCGCGATCAGCAGCTGTGAGGGGAAGGCCATGCCCGAAATCCCCTGGCCGTTGTTCAGCCCCGCAGCGATCAGGCCAGCGATGAACGTCCCGTGCCCGTGACGGTCGCGCCGAGCCGAGCCGCCGACGAAGCTCTGAGCATCCGCAATCCGTCCTCTGAACTCCGGATGCCCGCCGTCGATGCCGGAGTCGATTACGGCCACCCGCATCGCCGGTAGCGACGGGCGCTGGAGCCAGGCGTCGAACGCCTGCACTCCTGCGAGGTGCCACTGACGGGTCGCCATCGGATCAGTGGGGAGGAAGGAGAGCGCCCGGCCTCTGGTACCGAGCCGCTCGACGAAAGCGACGCCCGGGAGCCGCGCGACGCCCTTGGCGCTTCGCGCATCGAGCGCGACCGCGAAGGGAGCCAGCGGCTCGACCTTGCCACCCGTGCGCGCCTCGACCGCCCGGGCAACCGCGACCGAGTCCGCGCCCGGCGCGATGCCGACGGCGTACCGGGCCGCATCCGCGGCGCCCGGAAGCACGAGGGCGAGCGCAGCTACCAGGACGAGACGTCTCATCCGTTCACCACGAGAGTTTGACTGGTACCGGCGACGAGCCCGCGGCCAGGCCGCGCGATGCGCGCGCGATACCGCCCGGGCGGGACGTGGATCGCGGCGCTGAACGTGCCGTCCTCGGCAACCGTGGCGCGGCCCACCGTGCCCCAGGCGTTCCCGCTTTGCCGCTGGATCTCGACGGCTGCTCCGAAGATCGCCGGCCGCATCGTGCCGCGAAGCTCCATCGCGTCCGTGACCGGCGAGAGCCGAACCAGTGGCGCAACGCCCAGGCGGATCACGCCGGTTCGGGCGCTGCCGAGGCTGAGCCGGTACTGGGCGGTCGCGGTCGGGCGCACGGCGACCGAGAAGCTGCCGTCACCCGCGGGCTTCGGCGTCGCGACCGCGCGCCAGCCGGTGGGGCCGAGGTTCTCCATGCGAAAACCATCGACACCGCGGGCTGTCCCCGTGAGACGGGTCGTGCCTCCGAAGACATGAGGCTTCGCGGGCTTCGGCAGCGCGAGGACGCCGACGCGGAACCAGGTCGAGCGGAGACCGAGCGCACGGCGGACGTCGCCGGCCTTGGCCGAGGCCTCGCCGGTGGTGCCGACCCCGACGACACTGTCCGCCCGCGCCGACGCGTTGGTCGTCGTCCGCACGTCGAGCAGGCGACCGGGCGCCTTGAGGACGCCCTGGAAGCGACCGGCGGGCACGAGGACAGGCCCCCAGGTGTGGTGCGGAGAAAGCGAGTCGTAGGGATCGGCGACACCAGTGAGGTAGGGCGTGCGCTTCGAGCCGACCCAGACATCCTCGACGGAGGCCGTGCGGCCTCCCGACGTCGAGTGGAAGTAGGCGGTCACCAGACGGTCGCCGTACATGAGCACCTCGCCGGCCGTCTCGTCGACGGCGGCGTTGGTGGACTCCTCCTCCTCGTCCACGCCGCGATACACCTGGCTGCGCACGTCGGGAAAGAGGTCGAACGCGCCGCTTGTCTTTCGGGTCGCCAGCGCATACGAGCGGGCAGCGACTGCCTGGGCCTTCAGGACTTCCGGTGCCCAGTCGTCCGGGACCTCTGCGGGGACGACGCCGTAGAGGTACTGCTCCAGCCCGACGACATTGATCGCCCGCAGGCGCTGTCCGACCTTGTCGACCTGGATCGTGCCGCGGTAGCGGCGACCGAGCTGCAGGGGCTCGTCGCCGGGCAGGAACACGAGCGGAGGCTGGAGCGCGGCGCGCTTCTTCACGCCCTTGACCTTGACCTTCAGGCCAGGGCCGACGACCTGCTTCCCGACGACGGTCCTCGTGCGGCGCGAGGCGTCGCGAACGCGATAGGGCGCCTCGGACGAGATCGTGAGCGTCGGCTTGCTGGCGGCGAGCAGCACGCGCACTTTCGCGACCGGCGCCTTGCCGATCGTCGTCCCCCGGTAGTAGTGGCCGAGGATGCGGCGATAGTCGTATCCCCTGCGCGCGAAGCCGTTCGCGCCCCACTGGCTCATCCCGACGCCGTGGCCCCAGCCGCGGCCGCTGACCAGGAAGACGGGCTCGCCCGGCCGCGCGGCGGCTTCACCCTGCGCGGAGCGCCGCGATTCGGCTACGCCGAGGCCTGCCCCGAGGAGCGCAGCGAGAGCGACGGCTGTCAGGACAAGGCCGCGAGACATAGGCATTTACGGTGACCCGAGATTCCGCAGGAACCTGTCTGAGGCTAGCGGATCCTCACGCCGGCGACGGTTCCTCGAACCGATTCCTAACACTCGCGTTTCTGGCTCGGTTGCAGCGGAAACCACTTCGCAGTGACCGATCGTCGACTCCTGCCTCCGAGGTATCGCGACCCGCAGCACCTGGCGCGCGGCGGGATGGGCGACGTCTATCGCGCGACCGACACGCAGCTCGGGCGCACGGTGGCCATCAAGGTGCTGGCCGACCGCTACGCCGACGACGGATCCGTGCGTGAGCGCTTCAAGCGCGAGGCGCTCGCCGCGGCGCGGCTCTCGGGCTCGCCCAACATCGTCACGATCTTCGACGTCGGCGATTCGGACGGCCATCCGTTCATCGTCATGGAGCTCCTCGAGGGCGGCACGCTCGAGGACCGGTTGAGGGACGGTGGCGCCCAGGATCCGGCGGACATCCTCCGCTGGCTCGCGCAGGCCGCCGGCGCCATCGACGAGGCGCACGCCGCCGGCGTCGTCCACCGCGACGTCAAGCCCGGGAACCTGCTCCTGAACTCTCGCGATGAGGTGTCCGTCGCCGACTTCGGCGTCGCGAGCGCGGTCGGGCTCGACTCGATGACGATGACGGGAACGGTGCTCGGGACCGCCGGGTACCTCTCGCCCGAGCAGGCCAGGGGAGAGCGCGCCACGCCGGCCAGCGACCGCTACGCACTCGGCGTTGTGGCGTACGAGCTGCTGACCGGAGAACGGCCCTTCGCCTCGAACTCCGCGACGGCGGAGGCGACCGCTCACGTGCATGCGCCGATCCCCGACGCGAGCAGGCACGGCGACGTGCCTCCCGAGCTCGACCCGGTGCTGCGCCGCGCGCTCGCCAAGGATCCCGACGAGCGCTACGCGAGCTCAGCCGACTTCGTGGCCGCGTTGCGAGGGGCCCTGTCCAATGCGGCCGGTGAGACGAGGACGCTCGCGGCCGTGCGGAATGAGGAGTACCCGCCCGTCGCCGCCGCGCGGGAGCGTCCGAGTCCGCTTCTGTGGGCGGCCGCTGCGATCCTCGGGCTCATCGCGCTCGTCGCGGGGCTCGCCGTGGCCGGGATCCTCGGCGGCGAGGACGAGCCGCAGACCCGCACCGTGATCGAGACGCAGGTGACGACGCTCGAGGGCCAACCGACCACCGTGCGCGAGACCGTCACGACGGCTCCGGAGACGACGAGCGAGGCGACGACAGCCACGACTGCGACCACGGCGCCTTCCGACGCGAGCGGGGAGGAGCTGACCGATCAGGCGACGGCGCTCCTCGGCCAGGGCCGCTGGGCGGAGGCGGAGGCGGTCTCCCGCCAGGCGCTCGCGCAGCTCGAAGGCTCGGGCGACCTGTACGAGGCGTACGCGAACTACAACCTGGGCCGCGCGCTCGTCGAACAGGACCGCTGCGAGGAGGCGCTTCCGTACCTCGACCGCTCGGAGCAGATCCAGGGGAGCCGGCGGGAGATCCGCGAGGCCCGTGCGCGCTGCTCCTAGCGAAATGTCCCCACCGCGGACAACCCATTCGGTCAGTTGCCCCTGGTCCGTGACCGCCTAAGCTTCCAACCATGCGGATTCTCGTGACCGGCGCGGCCGGTTTCATCGGCTCGAACTTCGTCCACTACTGGCTCGACCGGCACCCGGAGGACGAGGTGATCGCGCTCGACCTCCTCACCTACGCCGGGAACCGCGCGAACCTCGAGGACGTCGAGGACCGGATCACATTCGTCGAGGGCGACATCGCCGATCCTGACCTCGGCCGTCGGCTCTTCGAGGACCAGGGTGCCGAGGTCGTCGTCAACTTTGCCGCCGAGTCGCACAACAGCCTCGCCGTCGTCGACCCGGGCCGTTTCTTCCGCACGAACGTGATCGGAACGCAGACGCTGCTGGACGCCGCCCGCCAGGCGGGAACCGTCAAGCGCTTCCACCACGTGTCGACCTGCGAGGTCTACGGCGACCTCGCGCTCGACACGGACGAGGTCTTCACCGAGGACTCCCCGTATGAGCCGCGCACGCCCTACAACGCCTCCAAGGCAGCGGCCGACCACGCCGTGCGCGCCTACCACGAGACCTACGGGCTCCCGATCTCGATCACGAACTGCTCCAACAACTACGGGCCGTTCCAGTTCCCGGAGAAGGTGATCCCGCTCTTCGTCACCAACGCGCTCGACGACAAGCCGCTTCCGATGTACGCATCCACGCAGAACAAGCGCGAGTGGCTCCATGTCCGCGACCACTGCCGCGCAATCGAGCTCGTCCTCGCCGCGGACAAGGTCGGCGAGACCTACAACGTCGGCTCGGGCATCGAGGCGTCGATCGAGGAGATCGCCGACCTCGTCCTCGAGCACACCGGGAAGCCCGAGTCGCTGAAGACGATCGTCCCGGACCGGCCCGGCCACGACCGGCGCTACCTCCTCGACTCGTCGAAGCTCCGCAGGGAGCTCGGCTGGGAGCCGGAGGTCGGCTGGACGGACGGATTGCGCGAGACGGTCGAGTGGTACGCGGCCAAGCGCGAATGGTGGGAGCCACTTCGCGACCGCGCTCCGGTCGAAGAGACCGCCTGGCGCTGACGCCTAGTCTCCGCTCTCACCGACGAGAGGAGCGGAGATGGTCGAAGAGGCACGCCTCGAGCAACAGGAGGCCGGGCTCACGCCGGTGAGCGACGGCTGGTTCGTCGTCAACGTCCGAGACGGAGCCTGGGTGACGAACGAGGCCCTCGGCGACGTCTTCATCGTCGAGGGGGACGACGCGCCGTTTCCCGACATCGGCTACAGCCTCGCCGTCTTCCAGCCCGGTCAGGCGAGCAGGTACCACCGGGAGGCCAACCAGGAAGACTTCCTCGTCCTCGCCGGAGAGTGCCTGCTGCTGATCGAAGGCGAAGAGCGGCCGCTGAAAGCGTGGGACTTCGTCCACTGCCCTCCGGACACCGAGCACGCGTTCGTCGCGACGGGTGACGGCCCGTGCGTGATCTTCATGGCGGGCGGGCGAAAGGGCTGGCCCGAGAAAGGCATCGTCTACCCGCGCTCCGAGCTGGCGCTCCGACACGGGGCGGGAGTCGAGACTGAGACGAGCTCGCCCCCGGAGGCGTACGCCGGGCTCCCCAAGTGGCAGCCCGGGCGGCCGGCCGACTGGGAAGGGCTGCCGTGGGCCTAGCCGAGCGCTATCCGAGCCGCGCGATGCAGGCGCTCAGGCCCTCTCGCCAGTGGGGCAGGCGCGGCGCGCCCTTCTCGCTCCGAAGCACCGAATAGGCCGGTCGCGGCGCCGGCAGGCCGTACTCCGCCGCCGTGATCCGGTTCACACGGCAGTCGAGCCCCGCCTCTTCGAAGATCGCCTCCGCGAAGTCGGCCCACGTGCACTCGCCCTCCGCCGCCACGTGGTAAACGCCGTGCGGCCTGTCCAAGAGCTCGCGCGTCGCCTCCGCGAGATGCCCGACGTAGGTTGGCGAGCCGCGTTGGTCGTCCACGACCGACACCTCCTCTCGCTCGCCGCCGAGCCGAAGCATCGTCCGGACGAAGTTGTGGCCAGTCGAGCCGAAGAGCCAGGACGAACGGACGATCCAGCCTGCGCGAACCTCGGCCTCGCCCTCGAGCTTCGTCCGCGCGTACACACCGAGCGGATGCGGCGGGTCGCTCTCCACGTACGGCTCGCCCTTGCGGCCGTCGAACACGTAGTCCGTCGAGTAGTAGACGACGGGCGCGCCGAGCTCGACCACGTTGCGCGTCCCTTCGACGTTCACCCGCCTGGCGCCCTCAGGATCGGATTCGGCGTCGTCCACCTTCGTCCAGGCGGCCGCGTGCAGGACGAGCTCGGGCCGCTCGTCCAGCGGGTACGGCTCGGCGACGTCCCACTCCGAGCGCGTGACCGCACGCGCGTCGGGAAACGCTTCCGCCAGCGCCGCGCCGAGTTGGCCGCCGGCGCCGGTGATGAGCTTCACGGCTTGTTGGCGCCGTTCGAGCGGACGAAGTCGTTGACGGCGTAGTACGCCTCGATCGACTCGCCGGCGTCGCCCCAGAAGCCTTCGAGGATGTCGTACTCCATCGACCCGCGGTCGATGAACCAGTTGTTCACGTCGGTAATCTCGAGCTCGCCTCGGCCGGACGGCTCGAGCTCGGGGATGATCTCGAAGACCGCCGACTCGTAGAAGTAGATGCCGGTGACGGCAAACGCGCTCGGCGGCTCCTCAGGCTTCTCGTGGATCCGAACGACCCGCTCCCCGTCGAGCTCGGGAACCCCCAGGTGGCGGAGATGCTCGGGATCGTCCTCGCGCGCGAGCAGGATTCGCGCGCCGGCACCCTGCTCGAGGAAGTTGTCGACCGCGTGCTTGATCGACCGCTCCACGACGTTGTCGGCGAGCATCACCACGATCGGGTCGCCGCCCGCGAACCGCTCGGCGAGGCCTAGCGCCTCCGCGATCCCGCCGGCCCGCTCCTGGTACGCGTACGAGAGGCGATCGATCCCCCACTCGTGCCCGTTGCCGAGCAGGCGCAGGAACTCGCCGGCGTGCGTCCCGCCGGTCACGACCATCAGTTCGCGCACGTCCGCCGAGACGAGCGCCTCGATCGCGTACGTGACCATGGGCCGGTCGAAGATCGGCAGCAGGTGCTTGTTCGTGATCCGCGTCAGCGGATGGAGGCGCGTTCCGCTGCCGCCGGCGAGGATGACGCCCTTCATCGGTCGCCGATGCTAAGGGTTGGCGTCCCGGCGTGAGCGACAAGCTCGTCCGCTAGCCCTCACTTGCCCGTCGGGCGCAGCGCCGGCGCAGGCGCTGACTCGAGCGGCGACGGCTTGACGCGGAACACCTTCGCCGCGCCTTCCGGCAGCCACCAGTTCCAGCGGCCGAAGAGCTTCATCGCGCTCGGAACGAGCAGGGCTCGGATGATCGTGACGTCGATCAGGATCGCCGCCGCGAGGCCGAGCCCGAACTGCTGAAGCCCGACGATCGACCCGGCGACGAAGCCCATGAAGGCAGCGACCATGATCAGCCCCGCCGCTGTCACGAGGCGGCCGGTCTTGGCCAGCCCCTGGCGAATGGCGGCCTCGTTGTCCTTCGTCGCGTCCCACTCCTCGCGCATCCGAGAGACGAGGAACACCTCGTAGTCCATCGACAGCCCGAAGAGCATCGCGAACAGGAAGACCGGGATCCAGCCCTCGATCTGGTCGAACTGCGTCAGGCCGAACGGCTCGCCTGCACCCAGCTTGAAGGCGAGGACGAGGATCCCGTACGCGGCCGCGATCGAGAGGAGATTCAGGATGATCGCCTTCAGCGGCAGCAGCAGCGACCGGAAGGCGCGAACGAGCAGCACGTAGGTCAGCAGCAGGACGGCCAGCACGAGCCACGGGAAGGCGCCGTAGGTGATGTCGAGGAAGTCGACACCGAACGGCGGCCCCCCACCGGCGAGCACTTCGGAACTGGCCGGGAAGGCCGCGGCCGGGATGATCACGTCGCGCAGGCGCTCGACGAACTCCTGGGACTCGGGAAGCCCGTACTCGTGCTTGCCGATCGCCTGGACGTGCAGGTAACGACCGGTCTCGTCCACGGTCTGAGGCCCTGCGGCGATCACATCGGCGATCTCGGAGTCGCCGCGCAGGAGACTCGCGAGCCGCAACACGCCGAGACGCACCTCCGCGTCCGTCGCACCGCCGGCGCGGCCCGTGTCGATCACGATGTCCGTCGGCGACAGCGCGCCTTCGCCGAGCGCGTCCGTCAGGACGTTCAAGCCCTGAACCGCCTCGAGGTTCTGCGGAATTCCCTCGTTCGAGCCCGGCCCCAACTCGAGCGTGAGCAGCGGCGCTGCAAGAAGGAGCAGCGCCGCGGTCGTGCCTGCGGCAAACACGACCGGGCGCCGCATGATCCTGTCGGCCAGACGAGCCCAGAAGTTTCCCTCCGAGTCTTCGCGGCGCTCGATCACCTTCCTTGGAATCAGTCGCACGCGGTCCATCCGGTCCTCGAGCCAGTAGATGAGCACGGGGAGGAGCGTGATCGCGGCAGCCACGGAGACGAGCGGGATCAGCAACCCCGCGAGCCCGAAGCCGCGCATGAACGGCAGCGGCATGAACAGCATCAGCGCCAGCCCGATCGCGACAGCGGTGCCGCTGAAGAGCACGGCGCGGCCGGCAGTGGACATCGTGACCGCGACGGCGTCCTCCTTGGAGAGCCCGGCCTTCCGCTCCTCGCGGTACCGGTGCACCATCAGGAGCGAGTAGTCGACCGCGATCCCGAGCCCGATCAGCGTGACCATGTTGGTCAGGTAGGTCGAGAGCTGCATGAAGTTCGCGAAGATCCAGACGAAGGCGAGGGTCGTCGGGATCGCGACAAGGGCGAGCATGAACGGGAGCAGGAATGCGAGCGTCCCGAAGACGAAGACGAGGATCACCAGCGCGATCGGGATCGCGATCAGGACCTCGCCGACGAGGAGGTCGCGGTTCTGCACCGGCTCGAGGTCATGCTCGATGGCCGACTGGCCGGTCACGTACAGCGTGGCACCGGGGATCTCGCCGGCGGCCTCGCGCATGGCGCCGGTGTAGCCCTTTGCGTCGGCGGGCTGGAGCCGGGAGACGATGCGGGCGGTGACGACGTCACCCCCGACGGGCCGGACGTCCTGAACCGACCCGGTCTCGAGCGCACCGGCGGCGCGTGCGGCCGCGGCGCGGGCCGGCTCGACGAGCGACGATGCGGAGCCCGGCTTGCCCTGGACGACGAGCGAGAACGAGCCGTCGGGCTGCTGGCCGAAGCTCTCCTTGAGGATGTCGCCCGCCTTCTCGCTCTCGGCGCCCGGGAGGACGAAACGGTTCGTCAGCAGGTCGTTGAGCCCGGAGGATGCCGCCGCGGAGGCGACGAGGACCACCAACCAGGTCGCAAGGACGTACCAGCGAAACCGAATCATCGTGCGCGCGAGCTGTTCCATCACTCTCCCAGAGCGTTAGTGGGCACTAAGCTAGTGGGCGCTAAGTTAGGAAACTCTGGAGGGACTGTCAAGGCTACGATGGGCGCCCGAGATGCCGCGTAGGCGAGATTTGAGAGAGGAGATCGACGAGCTGTTCGCAGACCTGTGGCAGGTCTCGCGGCTCGGCGGGCTTCGGCGCGGTTTTCGGCCGCAACTCGACTGCTTTCTTACCGAGGATCCTCCCGCGTTCACGGTGATCGTCGACATTGCCGGCGTCGACGCGGAGCGTGTCAGCGTGTCGACCGCCGACGGCTCCCTCGTCATCTCGGGCGAGCGCGGCCGCGCCGACTGCAGCGGGGGCACGTACCAGCAGATGGAGATCGAGTACGGCTCGTTCCAGCGCGTCGTGCCGCTCCCCCAGAACGCCGATACGACCCAGGCCGAAGCGACGTACGAGAAGGGGCTGCTGCGCATCGTGATCCCGATTGCACAGCCCGAGGCCAAGCCGCGGCCGGTCCCGATCCAGGTCAGGAAGGACATATGACCGAGATCGAGTTCGAGCCCACCGAGGCGATGGCTCCGGACGACCTGGAGCTGCCGTCGTCGCTGCCGGTCCTGCCCCTGAAGGAGACGGTCGTCTTCCCGGACTCGGCGACGCCGCTCGCGATCGGACAGGAACGGTCGATCAAGCTGATCGACGACGTCGTCGCCGGCGACCGGCTCCTCGCGCTGGTGACCGTGAAGACCGAGGACGTCGATCAGCCCGGCTGGGACGACCTCTACGGCGTGGGCACCGCCGCAATCGTGCACAAGCTGATCAAGGTCCCGGACGGGACGCTCCGGATCCTCGTCCAGGGCATCGAGCGCATCCAGCTCGATGGTCGCGTCCAGGACGACCCCTACCTGGTCGGCGAGTTCGAGCCGATGCCCGACGTTGCCGAGGAGACGCCGGAGCTCGTGGCGCTGACCCGCAACGTGCAGATGCTCTACGGGCGCATCGTCGCCCTCGTCCCGTACCTGCCGGCCGAGCTCGAGCTCGCCGCGGCGAACGTCGACGATCCGAGTGCGCTGTCCTACCTCGTCGCCTCCACGCTGAGGCTCAAGACCGAGGAGAAGCAGCAGCTGCTCGAGCAGGCGCACGTCGAGGCACGCCTGCGCGAGCTCTCGCGGATCCTGAATCGCGAGCTCGAGGTCTTCGAGCTCGGCACGAAGATCCAGTCACAGGTCCAGTCGGAGATGGAGAAGGGCCAGCGTGAGTTCTTCCTGCGTCAGCAGATGAAGGCGATCCAGGAAGAGCTCGGCGAGGGCGACCCCGAGCAGGCGGAGATCCGCGAGCTGCGCGAGCGGACCGAGGCGGCCGATCTCCCCGAGGAGACGCGCAAGGCCGTCGATCGCGAGCTCGCCCGCCTCGAGCGGCTCCCGACGGCGGCGGCCGAGTACGGCGTGATCCGCACCTACATCGACTGGATCCTCTCGCTGCCCTGGTCGCAGACGACCGACGACAACCTCGACCTCCCTCACGCACGGGAGGTGCTGGACGAGGACCACTTCGACCTGGAGAAGGTCAAGGAGCGGATCATCGAGTACCTCGCCGTCGCGAAGCTGCGCGGCGACGTCTCCGGCTCGATCCTCTGCTTCGTCGGCCCGCCCGGCGTCGGCAAGACCTCGCTCGGGCAGTCGATCGCCCGGGCGCTGGAACGCAAGTACACGCGGATCTCCGTCGGCGGCGTCCGCGACGAGTCGGAGATCCGAGGCCACCGCCGCACCTACATCGGCGCGATGCCGGGCTCGATCCTCCGCGCGCTGCGCGACGCCGAGTCGCGCAACCCGGTCTTCCTCATCGACGAGATCGACAAGATGGGCTCGGACTTCCGCGGCGACCCCGCGAGCGCGATGCTCGAGGTGCTCGACCCCGAGCAGCACTCGACGTTCCGCGACCACTACCTCGACCTGCCGTTCGACCTTTCGAAGGTGCTGTTCATCTGCACCGCCAATCAGCTCGAGACGATCCCGGGCCCGCTCCTCGACCGGATGGACGTCATCCACCTGTCGGGGTACACCGAGGACGAGAAGCTCGGAATCGCCAAGCGCTATCTCGTGCCGAAGCAGCTCGAGGCCCACGGCCTCTCGCCGGAGCTGGCGACCTTCACGGAGGGCGCGCTTCGCACGGTGATCCGCGAGTACACGCGGGAGGCCGGCGTCCGGAACCTCGAGCGCCAGATCGCCGCGCTCTGCCGGAAGGCGGCGAGGCGCGTGGCCGAGGGCAAGGCGAAGGGGTCGACACGCATCGACGAGCGCCGGACGCGGTCGTGGCTCGGCCCGCGGCGGTTCTCGGGCGAGGTGCGGAAGCGGACGGAAGATCCCGGAGTCGCGACCGGTCTCGCGGTGACCGCAGTCGGCGGCGACGTCCTCTTCATCGAGGCGACCGCCTATCCGGGCCGCGGCCGCTTGAAGGTCACGGGGCAGCTCGGCGAGGTCATGCAGGAGTCCGCCGAGGCGGCGCTCTCCTGGGTCCGCTCGCATGCCGCGCAGCTGGAGATCGACCCCGACTGGTTCGGCGAGCAGGACATCCACGTGCACGTGCCGGCCGGTGCCGTGCCGAAGGACGGGCCGTCGGCGGGCATCACGATGGTCACGGCGATCGTCTCGCTCGTGACCGGCCGCCCAGTCTCCGACGACATCGCGATGACAGGCGAGGTCACGCTGACGGGGCAGGTGCTGCCGATCGGAGGCGTGCGCGAGAAGGTGCTCGCTGCGCAACGAGCAGGCGTGAGCACGGTCGTGCTCCCGAGCGAGAACGAGCCCGATCTCGACGATCTTCCGGCAGAGACCCGCAAGGGGCTCGAGTTCGTCCTCGCCGAGCACGTGGACGAGGTTCTCGAGGCCGCGCTCGACGGCGCCGTGCCCTCACGGAGGCCGAGCGGAGTAGGATCGCCTGAGCGAAAAGCCGCGCTGCCGGCGGAGTTTTAGCCGCCCTCGGCGGGGGTACCTGGCTTGAAAACGCGAAACGAAAGGACGGCCGCCGCAATGGCCAAGGCAAGAGATCGAGTTACCGACATGAAGCCCTACGTCACCCGGGCGCTGCAGGACGAAGAGGTTCGCGAGAACGTCAAGCAGGCGATCGCAACCGCCCGTGAGATCTACGACGAGCTCCTGGGCGGGCGCTCGACGACGGCGGTCGCAACGAGAGTCGCAACCGACTCCGAGATCCAGGAGAACCTGAAGAGCGCGGTCGACGACCTGCGCAAGGCCGCGATCCGCGTTCAGGGGAAGAAGGAGCACAGCTCGCGGAACGCGACTCTGCTGATCGCGGGCATCACGCTCGGCCTGCTCTTCAACCCCATCACCGGTCCTGCGACCCGGCAGTGGATCTCCGACAAGCTGCTCGGAGGCGACGAGGGCTCCGGCCCGTCCAGTCCCTCCGGCGGCAACAGCAAGGCCGCCTAACCGGTCTCTACGGGCCGTTCAGCTGACGCGCTAACGCGCGCAGTGCTTCCCTGCCCCGCGGGACTGCTCCGGCGAGCGCGCCGTCGGCGCCCGACCGGCCTCCCGACCGCATCGCGCGCCTGAGTGATCCCGGCTCGAGGCCGCTCGCGGTCGAGATGTCGCGGGACTGGAGCAAGATCGCGCCGGGCTTCGGCGCCCGGCTCGAGTCCGAGAGCGGCGGGGCCCAGCCGGACACGGACGTGAACGGCAGGTCGGTGAGCCGCTTCCAAGCGAGCAGGTATTGGTGCGGCGGGACGGCGCTGCCGTCGTACCCGCGATAGAGCAGCGAGACCGGGTGAATCTCGAAGTGGAGGTGGTACGGAGTGTGCTCTGCGTCACCCGTGTTGCCCACGAAGCCGATCACATCGCCCGCCCGGACCTGCGCGCCGTTGATCGCGAGCGGTGAGAACGCCGAGAGGTGCGCGTAGTAGAACTCGTTGCCGGCGAGGTCCTGGAGCCAGAAGCGGAGCCCGCCGACCTTGTTCCAGCCGACCGAGTAGACGATTCCGTTGGCGACCGCGAGGACCGGCGCTCCAAGCGGGGCGAAGATGTCCTCGCCGTGGTGCCAGCCGGTCGTCGCGCGCGGCGCGTTGAACGAGTCCGTGAACCCTGCCTGCCCGTAGACGGGGAAGACGTGGCCGCTCGCGGTCAGACGTGGAATCACGTCCGTCGGGACGCTGCGCACCGGCGGAATCGTCGGGCGGCGGCTCTTCCGCGGCTTGGCCGACTCCCTGTTGACCTTCGGCCTGATCGGGCGGCGCGTGTCGTCGAAGACTCTCGCCTGACGTTCCAGCGCCTCGGCCGCCACGTCGGCGTAGCCAACGACGACGTCAGTCCCGGCGGGCAGTCCGGCATGGTCGATGTTCAGGTGGACCTGGAGCGCCGTCATCCCCGCGTTGAATCCGCGCGCTTTCCGTGAGCCGTACGGAGAGGAGGACTGCTGAAGGATCGTCGCCGTCCCCCAGTCTCCGAGGGGAACGGAGCTCTCGGCCCCTGTTGCGACCGGAGCGCCGGCCACGGTCATCCCGGTCACGGAGGAGCCTGCCGTTCCTCCCGTCGCCCGCCTCGACGTCGCTCGCGCGTTGGCGTTGACGGTGACCGAGGCGACGGTCACCTCGCCGCCGAACAGCGAGAGGCCCGCGACGGACACTTGAGCCTCCGAGCTCGCGCCTGACGCAGAGACGCTGGAGGAGATCGAGGCTGCCTGCGCGATCGAGCCGTCGCCCGGGAAGGCGAAGGCCCCGCCGACGCCGACCGCGTCCGGCGGGCCGGAGACCGCACCGCCGATGGAGCCGCCCTGGCCGGGAACGGAGACCTGGATCGCGAACGCCTCGGCGCTCGCGGTTCCGCTTTCGACAGCGGAAGACACGCCGCCGGATCCGGTGAGCACCAGGACCGCTGCGGCGCCGAAGAGGACTGTCACGCGACGGACCACCCCGGAACAGTATTCGCAATCGAGCGGCGGTTCGCCTGTTTGCGAAGAAAGTACGCTCGCCCCCGTGACCTGGATCGCGATCCCTCTGGCCGGTCTGACGGTCGTCGCCACACTGGTCGGAGGCGCCCTCGCGCTGCGCCTCCATCGCGAGCTGCAGACGGCGATCGCGCTCTCGGGCGGGATCGTGGTCGCCGTTGCGCTCTTCGATCTCATTCCGGAGGCCTTCCGGACCGTCGGAGACGAGCAACGTGTGATGGCGCTTGTCGGGGCAGGGTTCGTCCTCTTCTTCGTCGCGCACCGATACCTCGTCCTGCACCACCGCGACGATGCGGAGGAGACGCAGGCGCATCCGCAGGTGGGCGCGATGAGCGCCGCGGCCCTTGCGTTCCACACGTTCACGGACGGGCTCGCAATCGGACTGGCTTTCGGTCTGGACACGGGGACGGGAGTCCTCGTCCTGATCGCGGTGATCTCCCACGACTTCGCCGACGGCCTGAACGCCGTGACCTTCATCCTGAGACAGGGCGGCAGCCGCCGCTCAGCCGTTCGTTGGCTCGCAATCGTCGCGGTCGCACCGCTCCTCGGTGCGACACTCGGCGCCGCGGTGGATGTCTCCGAGCACACGCTCGGACAGCTCCTGGCGCTCTACGCGGGGATCTTCCTCTACATCGGCGCCTCGGATCTCCTGCCCGAGGCGCACAGCCATGACCCGTCCCGGCTGCGGATTGCCGTGACGCTCGCCGGTTTCGCGGCGATCTTCGCGATCACCCAGATCGCGAGCTAGGCGCGCTCCTACGACGCTTCGAGCCGGTTCTTCGCGAACTCGCGGAAACGGCGTCGGGCCTCCTCGTCCGGGCCCAGCGGATCCTCGTCGGTGTAGGCCGGGTCGGCTGCGATCTCCTCGGCGACCGCCCTCACCTCTTGGGCGACGGAGGCGCGATGAGCCGGGTCTGCGAGCAGCTTGTCGACCCAGCTCTCGGAGCCGTCGTACGGGTCGACGTCGCTCTCCACCAGCAGCTCTCCGAGGAGCATGCCGACTCGGATGTACGCGAACGTTCGAAACGCGAGGATCCGGTGCGGCGAGGCGACGAGGCCGGCAAGCTCCGGATCCTCCTCCTGGACCTGCGCGACGATGCTTCCGATCGGCTCGTCGACGAGCGGGATCCAGAGGTCCTCCGGTCGCGCCATGGCGAGAGTCTAGGAGGGTTTGGCGGAATAGCGCTCGTTGCCAGGGTGCGATGCTCGTTCCGAGGCAAGGACGCAGGGAGCGTTCGTATCGATCAGATACGGGCGCGACCGAGGACGCCGCCTCGGGGCGAGCAGCGCGGCCTGGCGGCACAGCCGGTATTGCGCCGAACCCTCCTAGGTGGCTTAGTGTCCGTAATCGGTGAGCGCCCCCGTCCGCCTCGTGCGATTCCGGAGCGAGCCCGAAAAGGCGGCCGTGCTCCTCGACATCGACGGGACGCTGGCGCCGATCGTCGACCGGCCCGAGGACGCCGCCGTCCCGGAGGAGACTCGGATCGAGGTCGAGCGCCTGGCCGGTAGCTACGCGCTCGTCGCCTGCGTCAGCGGGAGGCCGGCCGCGGACGCGCGCCGGATGGTCGGCCTCGACGGCATCGAGTACGTCGGCGTCCACGGGCTCGAGGGGCACCCGGATGTGCCGGAGTACACGCCCCGCCTCGAGCGGCTGGTCGAGTCCGCGGACTGGCCCTGGCGAGTCGAGACCAAGGCCGGCGTCACCGCCGCGTTCCACTACCGGGAAGTGAGCGACGAGAAGGCAGCCCCCGCCGTCGAGCGAGTCGTCGAGACCGCAGAGGCGCTCGGGCTCGCAGTCCAGCGCGGCCGGAAGGTCGTCGAGGTGAAGCCGCCGATCCACGCCGACAAGGGAACCGCGGCCCGTGCGCTCCTCGAGGAGCGGGGAATCGGCCGTGCGCTCTACGCCGGCGACGACACGACCGACCTCGACGCCTTCCGCGGGCTCGACGAGGCCGAGCTGGACGTGGCCGTCAAGGTCGCGGTCGGATCGCCGGAGATGAACCCGAGGCTGCTCACCGAGGCCGACCTGGTCGTGGACGGCCCCGGTGAGCTGCTGTACCTGCTTCGAACCCTCTAGGCCGCTTCGAGCACCGGCTGAGGAGCTTCCTCGGGCTCCTCGACGGACGCCTCGAGCTCACTTCGCCGCACCAGCACCAGCGCGACCAGAATTCCGGCGGCTGCGACGGCGGCGCCCACGATGAACGCTGCCTCGAAGCCGTCGACGAGAGCCTGAGAACGCTCAGTGCCGGTGGCGACCGCGTCGCTCGTCGTCGAGGTCGCGATCGCCGACAGGGCCGCAATGCCCAGGGCGCCGCCAACCTGCTGCGACGTGTTGAACAGGCCCGAGGCGACGCCCGCCTCGGATGCCCGGACGCCGGCCAGCGCCGCGATCGAGATCGGCACGAATGAGAAGCCGAGACCGGCTCCGATCAGCAGGAACCCGGGCAGCAGGTCCCTGACATACGACCCGCCGACCGAGACCTGGGTGAAGTACAGGAGCGCGACGGTGAGCAGCGTCATCCCGGCCGCGATCACCGGCTTCACGCCAACGCGGTTGACCAACTGCGCGGCGACGCCGGACCAGAGGATCGCCGTTCCTGCGACCGCGAGGTACGCGACGCCGGTCTTCATCGGCGAGTAGCCGAGCACCTGCTGCATGTACAGCGTCAACATCAGGAACATCGAGAACGTCACGGTGCCGAGGATCAGGCCCGCGATGTTCGCCGCCGTCAGCGTCCGAATCTTGAAGATCGCGAACGGAACGAGCGGCTCCTTTGCGCGGAGCTCCCAGCCGACGAACGCGGCCAGCAGCACTCCGGCTCCGGCGAAGAGCCCGATCGTCTCCGGCGAGCTCCAGCCGAAGTCGTTGGCCTGGGTGATCGCGAAGACGAGCGTCACGAGCCCCGCGGTCACGAGCACGGCCCCGAGGGCGTCGAAGGTCTTGACGAGTGCATCGCGGCTCTCGGTGAGCAGCAGAGGCGTCAGCGCCAGGGCGGCCAGCCCGACGGGGACGTTGATGTAGAAGATCCACTCCCAGCTCAGGAGATCCGTGAGCACGCCGCCGAGCAGCACGCCGGCGACCGCGCCGAACGCGCCGACCGCGCCCCAGACGCCGAGCGCAGCATTTCGCTCACGTCCTTCGGAGAATGTCGTCATCAGGATCGACAGCGCAGCGGGCGTGATGATCGCCGCACCGAGTCCCTGAGCCGCTCGAAAGATGATCAACGACTCGTCGCTCCAGGCGAACCCCGAGAGCAATGACGCGACGCTGAAGACGACGGTGCCGGCGATGAACAGCCGCCGCCGGCCGAGGAGGTCTGCCGCCCGGCCGCCCAGGAGCAGGAAACCGCCGAAGAACAGCGCGTAGGCGCTGATCACCCACTGGAGGTTCTCCGGGGTGAAGCCCAGGTCGACCTGGATCGAGGGAAGTGCGACGTTCACGATCGCGATGTCGAGGACGACCATGAACTGCACCGTGGCCAGCAGTGCTAACGCGAGCCACTTGCGTTGGGCCTGTTCGACCATTAGCGAATCCTTTCGGTTGCCATCTCGTACTTGGAAGACGAACGGAGTGTTTGAAAATCGACAGTCACGGCTTGCGAACTTACAGCCTCTCCTTTCGTTTTGCAAGTAGCAACTTCTCAAACGCAAGAACTCGCGCTATGATTCCCCGCATGGCCAAGCGCTACGACCAGTACTGCCCGGTGGCCCACGCACTGGAGCTGGTCGGCGAGCGCTGGTCGTTGCTCGTGGTGCGCGAGCTCATCGGCGGCCCAAAGCGCTACACGGATCTCGCCGGAGCCCTTCCCGGCATCGGCACCAACATCCTCGCGAGCCGGCTACGCGACCTCGAGGGCGCGGGCGTCGTTCAGAAGCGGCGGCTGCCCCCACCCGCCGCGGCGAACGTCTACGAGCTCACGCCATACGGCGAGGAGCTGCGCGAGCCGCTCTACGCGCTCGGCCGCTGGGGCGCGCGGTCACTCGGGCCCCCGACCGCGAAGGACAATCTGGCCCCCGGCTGGCTCGTGAACGCAGTGCGGGCGACGTGCACCGGCGGTTGTCTCCCGGAGAACGTCTACGAGCTCCGAGTGGACGACGAGGCAGTGACGGCCCGATTCGAGGACGACGAGCTCATCGTCGAGGCCGGTTCGTCGGAGGACGCCGACATCGTCATCGAGACGGACCCCGCGACCCTCTTCTGCATCGCATCGGGCGAGACGGCGATCCGCGAAGCCCTCAAGTCGAAGCAGCTGCGCGTGACGGGTGATCGCGCCGGCGCCGAGCGGTTCCTGTCGCTCTTCAGCTTCGACGAGCGCGGCAGCCAGTCACGCCTCGTCGAGCACGTCTGAGATCGTCTCGACGTAGCGACCCGTCCAGCGCTCGCCATCCTCGGTGAGCGGCTCGCCGGGCACGCGGAGCTGGAGCGCTGTCATACCGACCCGCTCGGCTCCGGGAAGCTCGTCGTTCGCGCCGTCGCCGACGAAGAGACAGTCTTTCGCCTCCACGCCCAGCTCCTCGCACGCGATCTCGTAGATGCGCGGGTCGGGCTTGCTGACGCCCACCGAGCTCGAGAAGACGGTCGAGTCGAAAAGGCCTCCGAATGGGGTCTGCTCCCAGACCTCGGGCACTTCGGCCGTGCAGGCGCTGATCATCCCAAGGAGGTGACCACGCCGACGGAGCTCCGCGAGCGTCGGGACGGCGTCGGCACGGGGCACGAGGTGCTCCAGCGTCCACTCGCGCCGGAGCGTCACGGCGCCGGCGACGTCGCTCTCGGAGCCCAGCTCGGCGGCGAGCGTCCGCAGGTGCGGCTCCATCGGGCCGATCTCCCGGTCGCGGCGGCCGCGAAGCCAGAGCATGCGGAACCTGGCCGGGTCGGCTCCGAAGTGAGCCGCGAGCCCGTCGTACATCCGCCTCGCGCCTTCCACCGGCCATGGGACCAGCGTCTGCCAGAGGTCGAAGATCACTGCCCGGTGCTTCATTTCTTGAGCTTCTCGATCTGTTTCCAGGTGCGCGTGTTGACGACCTGATCCTTCGTGAGCCAGGCGCGGCGGGCCTGCGCGATCCCGAGCTCGGCGTACGCGAGTGCGTCCACCTCGTGACTGTCTGTGTCGACCACGAGGCGAACGCCGGCCTCGGCAGCCGCCCGTGCATGGGTGTCGCGGAGGTCGAGCCGGTCGGGCTGCGAGTTGATCTCGACGAACGTCCCGGTTTCGACCGCCTTCGCGAAGACCTTGTCCAGCGCGATGTCCGCGCCGTCGCGCCGGTTCAGCTTGCGGGCCGTCATGTGGCCGATGCAGTCCACGTGCGGGCTCTCCATCGCCGTCAGGAGGCGCTCGGTCGGGCTCTTGTCGAACGCCGAGTGGAGCGACGCGACGACCCACTCGCACTCGGCGAGGAGCTCGTCCGGCAGGTCCAGTGAGCCGTCTGCCCGGATGCTGACCTCGACCCCGCGGAGGATGCGGAACGGCTCCAGCCGGCCGTTCAGCTCCGCGATCTCGCCCCACTGCGCCTCGAGCCGCCCCTCGCGCAGATAGTGCGCGTGGTCGGTCATCGCCACGTAGGCGTAGTCGAGGGCCTTGGCAGCTTCGGCCATCTCCTCGAGTGTGTTCTTGCCGTCGTTCGACCAGGTCGAGTGCATGTGCAGGTCGCCGCGCAGGTCGCCGAGCTCGACGAGCTTCGGCAGCTCGCCCTTCCTTGCAGCGGCCAGCTCTCCGGCGCCTTCCCGGAGCTCCGGCGGGATCCACGCGTAACCGAGCTGCTCGTAGAGCTCCTCCTCGGTTCGGGCGGTAAGCACCTCGCCGCTCTCGACGTCCTTGACCCCGTACTCGGAGACCGAGAGACCGCGTTTGACGGCGTCCTCGCGAAGCTCGACGTTGTGGCGCTTGGAGCCCGTGAAGTGCTGGAGGAGGTTCCCGTACGAATCGGGCGGGACGACGCGGAGGTCGAAGACGAGGCCGTCGTGCGAGACAACCGTCGCCTTCGTCTTCCCGTGCGCCTTGATCTCGGAGACCCAGGTCAGCTTCGTGAAGTACTCGGTCAGGGCGGCGGGGTCGGAGGCCGTGGCGATGATGTCGAGGTCCTTGACGGTCTCGGTGCGCCGCCGGACCGATCCGGCTTCGGAGACCTCGGTGCTCGCCGGGTGCTCGCGCAGCACCTCGACGACCGCTTGGACAGCCGGCAGCGCCCTCGCGAGGAGCGTCCGCTTCTCCCGCGGCTTCGCCGTCTCCTCCAGGGCCTTGAGGATCCGCTCCTCGGTCTTGGCGCCGAGGCCGGGCAGCGACCGGAGCTGCTCCGCTTCCGCGGCCTTGCGCAGGTCGTCCATGGTCGTGATCCCGAGCTCCTGCCAGATGCGCCGTGCGGTCTTGGGCCCCAGCGCCGGCAGGCGCAGGAAGTCGGCGACACCTGCGGGAATCCGTTCCTTGCGCTTGGTCAGGGCTTCGATCTCGCCCGACTCGACGATCTGCACGATCTTCGACTCGATCGTCTTCCCGATCCCGGGGAGCTTCTTCGCGTCGCCGGCGAGCGCCTGCTCGGCGATCGGGCCGGCGGAGGAACGGATCTGGTCGGCCGCACGCCGGTAGGCCAGTACCCGGAACTGCTCCTCCCCGTCCAGCTCGAGGAGGTCGGCCAGGAGGTCGAATTGCTCGGCCACCTGCGCGTTCCGGGGCAGCGTCGTCGCCATCACCTCGATGATAAGGACGTGCTGGTGCTCTGCCTCCCGACCTACAACGAGCGCGAGAACCTCGAGGCGATGGTCTCGGCGCTCAGCGAGGTCCTGCCCGAAGACGGCCGGATTCTGGTCATCGACGACAGCTCACCGGACGGGACGGGGGAGATCGCCGACCGCCTCGCCGCCGAGCGGGGCGGCGTGGACGTCCTGCACCGGCCGCGAAAGGAAGGGCTCGGGCCCGCGTACCTGGCCGGCTTCCGGCGCGCTCTCGAGCTGGGCGCCGACCTCGTCGTCGAGATGGACTGCGACTTCTCCCACGACCCGAAGGACGTCCCTCGGCTCGTCGCGGCCGCGGAGGACGCCGACGTCGTGCTCGGCTCCCGGTACGTCCCGGGCGGGGGGACGAGGAACTGGGGACTGATCCGGCGGCTGATCTCGCGCGGCGGTTCGCTCTACGCGCAGATCCTGCTCGGCCTACGAATCCGCGACCTGACCGGGGGGTTCAAAGTTTACCGGCGCGCCGTGCTCGAGACGATCGACCTGGACGCGATCCACTCGAAGGGCTACGCCTTCCAGATCGAGGGCACCTACCGCGCCCTGCGTGCGGGCTTCCGCGTCGTCGAGGTGCCGATCGTGTTCGTCGACCGCGAGGTGGGGGGCTCGAAGATGAGCCGGTCGATCGTCCTCGAGGGGATCTGGAAGGTGCCGGCCCTCCGCCTAAGTAGGCTCTGACCTCGTGGTCGACATCACCGACGACAGCTTCGACGCGGACGTCCTCGGCGCCGACCGGCCGGTCGTCGTCGACTTCTGGGCTCCGTGGTGCGGGCCCTGCCATGCCCTCGAGCCGGTGCTGGAGCGGCTGGAGGACGAGTCCGCGGGCCGCGTGGGCTTCGCGAGGCTGAACGTCGACCAGAACCCCCTCTCAGCTGCCCGGTACGAAGTGCTCGCGCTTCCGACCGCGATCCTGTTCGCAAACGGCGAGGCGCAGGAGACCGTCGTCGGCGCTCGGGCGCCCTCTCACTACGAGCGGGCCTGGGCTACGTGGCTGGCTGAGTAGCCGACTCGGGCACCGGCTCATCGCGCTCGGCGCGGGCGGGCGCACGCTCCGTCCGGCCGGCGATGCGGGCCCGCGGGTCGATGAAGCCGTAGAGGACGTCGATCACGAAGTTGACGAGGATCACGACGAGGGTCGTGTAGATCGTGATGCCCATCAGGACGGGGAAGTCGCGCCGCGCAAGGCTGGTCGCGAACAGCCGGCCGAGCCCGGGTAAGCCATACGCCGACTCCACGAAGAGCGTGGCGCCGAGCGAGACGGCGATGTCCATCCCGAGCATCGTCACCACGGGCAGCATCGCGTTGCGAAGCACGTGCGAGCGGATGACCATCCACTCGGGCGCCCCCTTCGCGCGAGCGGTTCGCACGTATTCCTCATTCAGCGTCTCGAGGGTGCTGGCGCGAATCATCCTCGTGTAGATCGCCGCGTACATGAGTGCGAACGTGAACCACGGAAGGATCAGGTGGTACGCCCACTGAGCCGGGCCGCCGCAGTTCGTCGCCGGGCTGAAGACCTCGCAGTAGCCGCCGGTCGGAGTCCAGCCAAGCCGGGCGCCGACGAAGTAGGACAGCATCAACCCCATCCAGAGGGGATGCGCCGAGATCCCGACCAGGACCATGACCGTGGTCAGACGGCTGCCCAGGCTGCGCGGGTGGAGAGCCGAGAGCAAACCCGTCGGGATGGCGATCAACATCCACAGCAGCGCGCCCCCGATCACCAGGGACAACGTGACCGGCGCGGCCCGGACGAGGAGCTCGTTCACCTCCTGGCCGCGCAGCACCCAGGAATTGCCGAGTGAGCCGTGCGTGACGATCTTCCGCAGGAATTCGCCGTACTCCTCGTAGATCGGCCCGTCGATCTGCACCGTGGTGCGAACGTCGACTTCGGCGCCGCCGCGGCCGAGGCTCGCCTGGTCGTCCTCGGACGGGATGACGAAGAAGATGATGAACGTGACGACCGTGACGGAGAGGAACATCACGACCATCCACGCTGCTCGACGCAGGAGGAACAGGGCCACGGGGAACCGTTAGCACGGTACGCCGCGCGGCGCTAGGCGGTTTTGAAGTGGTCCCAGCCCGTGAGTGCGTACGGTCTTCCGTCGCGCAGGAGCTCGACGCCTTCGCCTTGCTCGCAACGGCCGACCACGTGGAAGTCCGGCTCGGCCACGGCAGCGAGCAGCTCATAGTCCTCTCCGAAGCCGAGATCGTCGATCGTCGCGCCCTCGGCAAGCGGGATCCGGTCGAGCTCGAGCACGCAGCGGACTCCCGAGCGGTGCGCGATGTGCCCTGCGTCGCGGGCGAGCCCGTCGGAGATGTCGAGCATCGCGTGAGCCGTGCGCGCAAGGCGCCGCCCCTCGCCGATTCGGAGCGGCGGCCGCGTGTAGCGCTCTTCACGGAAAGCGGCACCTGCGGCGCCGAGCGGGCCGGTCACGACCAGGAGATCTCCAGGCTCGGCTCCCGCCCGGCCGGGGACGCGATCGGACCGGCCGAGCGCGGTCACCGAAAGCAGGAGCGTGTCCGCCCGGGTGGTGTCGCCGCCGACGACCTGGGCGCCGGTCTCGGCGATCCCCTCGTACAGCTCGAGCAGATCGGCGACCGCGGTGTCCGGCGGGGCCCCGAGCGAGACCACGAGGCCCCCCGGCTCGGCGCCTGAGGCCGCGAGGTCGCTCAGGTTGACAGCCGCCGCGCGAAACCCCAGGTCGCGAAAGGAGATCCAGTCCAACCGGAAGTGCACGCCCTCCACCAGTGCGTCCTGCGTGACGACGAGGCCGCCGACCTGTGCGGCATCGTGCTGGATGGCATGCGCGAGGCCGCGGCGCTCGAGCTCGGCGAGGAAGCCGAGCTCACCGAGCTCAGAGAGCCGCACTGAGCTCTGCGGCCTGGGCCGCGGCCCGGATGACCGCGACACCGAACGCTCCAGCGGCGACGCATTCGCGGGCGTTCGACGCGTCGATCCCGCCGATGGCGATCACCGGGATCTGCACCGCGTCGCTGATCGTGCTGAGCCCGTCGAGGCCGATCGGTGGATCAGCGTCCGGCTTGCTCGGCGAGGCCCAGACAGGGCCGGCGCCGATGTACCCGGCGCCCGCGAGCTCGGCCGTCTTTGCCTCCGCCGGGGTAGCCGCCGAACGACCGAGCATCATCCCCGCCTCGACCGCGAGCTCGCTCCCTTCGTCGGCCCGCCCCAGGTGGACGCCGTCCGCAAGCAGCGCGAGGGCGGCCTGCACGTCGTCGTTGACGACGAACGTGACCTCGTACTCCGTGCAGAGCAGGCGGAACGGCGCGCCCCGGTCGATGAGCTCCTCCGTCGTCGCGCCCTTGATTCTCAGCTGAAGCACGGAGGCTCCGCCCTCCAGCGCCTTCTCGGCCGTGTCGAGGTCGTCGACGATCGCGTGAAGCTTCACTCGGTCACTTTCGCGCGGCCGTCCAATGTGTCCGGATCGAGGTTGTAGAGGGCGTCGTAGAGGCCGGCGTGGAACGTGCCGGGGCCACGCGCGTCCCGCGCCGCGTCTTCACCTGCGACGCCGAAGGCGACGAGCGCCTCGGCTGCGGCCTCGAGCGGCTCGCCCGGCTTCGCGGCCAGGAACGAGCCGGTGACGGCGGTGGACATGCAGCCGGTGCCACTCACGGTTCCAAGAAGCTCGTGCCCGTTTTGGACGGCGATCACGCGCCGGCCGTCCGAGACATGATCCGTTGGCCCCGTCACTGAGACGACACAGCCGAGCTGCTGGGCCGCCGCCCGGGCCAGGTCCGCCGCCGAGCCCTCCGCTCCGATCGACTCCACCCCGCGGATCTCCGCCTCGCGCCCGGCGAGCGTCGCGACCTCTGCAGCATTGCCGCGGACCACCGTGACGTTCAGCTCGATGAGCAGGCGCCCCGCTGTCTCCGTGCGGTAGCGGGTCGCGCCGGCGCCGACCGGGTCCAGCACGATCGGGCATTGCGCCGCCTTGCCTGCGAGCAGCATCGCCTCGACCCAGTGCTCCGACAACGTCCCGATGTTGAGCACGAGCGCGGCGGCAGCCGCGGCCATCTCTTCGACCTCTTGCGGAGCATGCGCCATCACCGGAAGCGCACCGAGAGCGAGCGTCGCATTCGCCGTCTCGTTCATGACGACGTAGTTCGTGATCTGGTGGACGAGAGGTCTACGCGCGCGCAGCTCGCGCAGCGTCGTCCCGGGCGAGACTCCCATCGCGCTCCTTCACGTTCAGGACGTCGACCGGGCCGTCACCGGAGCCGATCTCGACGAGGCCATTCCGAATGGAGGAGGCGGCCGCGGCGGCCGCGCCGCGACTCGCCTCCATGAGGGTGTGCCCGCGGGCGAGAAGCGCCGCGAGCGTGGCGGAATGCGTACAGCCGGCTCCGTGCGTGGCGGGGATTTCGTGGCGATCGACAGGGATCTCGACGTGCTCTTCGCCGTCGTAGAAGTGGTCGACCGGCTCCGGCCCATGACCGCCGGTGACGATGACGGCGGGTGCTCCTCCCTCGACGATCGCCTCCGCGAGCGCGCGCCGCTGGCGAGGGACTGTCCCTCGGACCCGGCTCGCGAGGACCTGTGCTTCGTGCCAATTCGGCGTCACGACTGTCGCGAGAGGGAAAAGCCTGGTCACGAGCTCGTCGATCGCGTCATCCTGGAGGAGCTTCGCGCCGCTGCTTGCGACCATGACCGGGTCCACCACCAGTGGAACGGTGACGTCGGCGAGATAGTCCGACACGGTCCGGATCAGCTCGGTGGAGAACAGCATCCCCGTCTTCGCCGCGTCGACGCCGACGTCGTCGAACACGGCCTCGAGCTCGGCCTGGACGAACTCGGGCGGCAGCTCGTGCACCGCCGAAACGCCCACCGTGTTCTGGGCGGTCAGCGCCACGACCGCCGACATGCCGTGGCAGCCGGCTGCCGCGAACGCCTTCAGGTCCGCCTGGATCCCCGCGCCCCCGCCGGAGTCCGACCCTGCGATCGTCAGTACTCGAGGAACCAAAGAAACTCCCTCCGCCGGCATGACCCGGTTCAGGTTCAACGGGTGTGATCTCAGCCGCCCACGCGGCACCCCGGTGAGGGAAGTCTAGCGGCGGCGGATCGTGCGAATGACGCCCGCTGCGTCGATATGGCGGATGTCTCCCGCTATGCCGCTCTCGACGATGAACAGCTCACCGCCAGGCGCCGGCACGACGTCGAACGGCTCGTCGAGCTGAGCCGCGACTGCGGGACCGCCGTCACCGTTCCCGCCTCTCACACCGGTGCCCGCGACAGCGGTCTTCGCCCCGGAGGGGTCGATCCGGGAGACACGCTGGCCGTCCCGCTCGGCGACGTACAGCACGCCACCCGGGCCGAGCCCTAGCCCGGCCGGGCCAACTGCAGCCGCGAAAGAGGTGATTACGCGGGTGGCCGGATCGATGCGACGGACGCGGTGGTTCCCCGTGTCCGCGACGTAGAGCGCTCCATCGGCCCCGACAACGAGACCATGCGGAGCGTCGAGCTCCGCCGCGAGCGCAGGCCCGCCATCGCCCCCGCCTCCTCGAACCCCTGTGCCCGCATAGTGCGTCACTGCACCCGTTCCGCCTTCGATGCGGAAGATTCGCGAGACGGTGCTGAAGTACAGGTTTCCCGACGAGTCGAGCGCGAGCGGACCGACATCCTCGCCGGCGTCGGCGATCGTGGTAGTCGAGCCGCCGCTCTCGACTCGGACGACCCTGCCTTCGGACGTGGAGTAAAGGACACCCGACAGCGTCAATACGAGGCCGTACGGCTGGACGATCCGCGTGACGAGCGTGTCACGGCCCGTGGTCGGATCGATTCGGGCGAGGCGTGACTGCCCGCTCTCGGCGACGAGGAGCGACCCGCTCGGCTCGAGGACCGCCTCGGTCGGGGCGACGAGGACGAGGGGCGGGCGAATCGCCGCCCGGACCGCGACGGTACCGAGCAGGACACGTCTCCGGCCGACCTGGGCGGCGAGGCGCCAGCGGCCCGGAGCGGGGAAGACGAGACGGGCCCGGTACCGGTCGCGGCTCCACCTTCGGGCGGACGCGGTCACGCGCCGGCGGCCGAGCGTCGCCGTCAGCGCGATGCGGGCGGGTCGCGCACCGCGGACACGCACCACCGCCGTCCACGGCCGACCGGCCGTGAGGCCCGAGCGAGGCGAGGTCAGCGAGACCCTGGGGCTCTGCGAAGTCGCGGCAGAGCCGCCCGCGACAACGGCAAGTGCAGCGAGGATGACCCCGGCCCGGATCCACATATTCGATCCTCTACACCGGCCGCGCCCTGGAGGTTCCAGGCACCCGGCTAGCATCGAACGATGGCTCGATACGACGGAACTGCGGACTGGTACGACACGGAGTTCCTCGGCGACCTGCACGACCACGGGCTCGGCGCGGCGCTCCGTCTACTCGGTCCTGGACCGGGCAGGCTCCTCGACCTCGGGTGTGGCACCGGCGCACACACGGCGGTCTTCCGCGACCGGGGATGGGACGTCACCGGCGTCGATGCTTCGGAAGACATGCTGCGCCGCGCCCGCGACCGAGGCCTGGACGTCCGCCAGGCCGATGCCTCAGTGCTTCCCTTCGATGACGCGAGCTTCGACGCCGCGGTCTCGACCTGGACTCACACGGACATCGACGACTTCCCTGCAGCAGTGCGCGAGGTCGCTCGGGTCCTCAAACCGGACGGCACCGTCGTCTACGTCGGCGGCCACCCGTGCTTCATCGGGCCACACGCCTTGTTCCGCTTCGGCCGAGGCGTGCCCGAGCTCCACCCCGGCTACCGCCCGGCTCGGCGGTACGACGATGCCGAGCCCGGCGTCTTCAATCCCGACGGTCTACGAGCGCGCGTCGGCGCCTCGCACGTCCCGCTCGGCGAGTTCGTCACCGCATTCACCGCGGCCGGCCTCCGAGTCGAGCATTTCGAGGAAGACGGAGAAGACGACTATCCGTACCTCGTTGCCCTCGTGGCTCGCCGATGAGCGTGCAGACAGCCCACTGGGCCGACCTACTCGAGGGCGAGGAGGTCGCATACGTCGGAGAGGAGCCTGCTCGCGCGCCGCGCTTCGCGCCGATCCCCGACGACCTCCACCCCAAGGTCACCGATGCTCTCGCCGCCCGCGGCATCGAGCAGCTCTTCACCCACCAGGCAGACGCCTGGGACGCAGCGCAGCGCGGCGAGCATCTCGTCGTCGCGACCGGGACCGCCTCCGGCAAGACGCTCGCGTTCAACCTGCCCGTCCTCGACGCCCTGGCGCGCCAGCCGAAGACCCGCGCGCTCTACCTGTACCCGACCAAGGCCCTCGCGCAGGACCAGCTCCGCAGCCTGACCGAGCTGAAGCCGCCGAGCATCAAGCCCGCGATCTACGACGGGGACACCGAGTCGAGCCGCCGCTGGCAGATTCGCAAGTGGTCGAACCTGATCCTGACCAACCCGGACATGCTCCACGTCGGCGTCCTCCCGCACCACGACCGCTGGGGCGACGTGCTGCACAACCTCCGCTACGTGGTCGTGGACGAGGCACACGTGTACCGCGGCGTCTTCGGCTCACACGTCGGAAACGTCCTGCGCCGGCTCCGCCGCCTCGCCCGAATCTACGGCGCCGACCCGCAGTTTCTCCTCGCGTCGGCGACGATCGCGAACCCGGGTGAGCTGGCGCAGCGACTGATCGGCGTCGAAGCGACCACGATCGAGCACGACGGCGCACCGAAGGCCGAACGGACGATCCTGCTCTGGAACCCGCCCCTCACCGACGAGGAGCTCGGTCTCCGGGCGAGCGCACTCGGCGAAGCAGCGCGCCTCATGGCGTCGCTCGTCGAGCGAGGCGTGAGAACGCTCTGCTTCGCCAAGAGCCGCAAGTCGGCGGAGCTCATCCACCGCTTCACGGCCCAGCGGCTCGGCGACGCCTCGCGTCTTTCCCCGTATCGCGCCGGCTATACGCCCGCCCAGCGGCGCGCGATCGAGCGCAGGCTGGTCGAAGGCGACTTGCTCGGCGTGAGCGCCACGAACGCGCTCGAGCTCGGGATCGACGTCGGCCTCCTCGACGCAGTTGTTTGCGTCGGCTTCCCCGGGACCGTGGCGAGCCTCAAACAGCAGTGGGGCCGCGCCGGACGCCGAGGCCACGGCCTCGCCGCCATGATCGCCACGGAGGACGCGCTCGACCAGTTCTTCATGCGAGACGCCGAGGCGCTGCTCGAGCGGCGCGTCGAGGCGGCGATCCTCGACCACGCGAACCCTCGCGTCCTCGACGGCCATGTCCGCTCGGCCGCATTCGAGGCGCCGCTGGACGAGAAGGACGCAGAGACCCTCGGCCCGGAGGCGTTGGAGCGCGCTGCCGAGCTTCCCGACCTCCGCCGCAAGGACAACGGCTTCGTCTGGGCAGGGCGCGACTACCCGGCCGGGCGATTCGGTCTCCGCTCGGCGACGCCGGACTCCTTCACCGTCGTCGACGTCTCGACCGGCTCGCTCCTCGGCCTCGTCGAGCGGGAGCGGGCGTACTCGACCGTCCACCAGGGCGCGGTCTACCTCCACCTCGGCGAGTCGTACCGCGTCGCCGAGCTCGACCTGGAGAACCGCACCGCGCTCGTCGAGCCCTATTCCGGCGACGAGTACACCCAGGCGAAGAAGGACACGATGACCGCGATCGCCGAGCCGCTGCGCACCGAGCGACGGCTCGGCCTCGACCTGTCCTTCGGCCGCGTCGTCGTCACCGAGCAGGTCGTCGCCTACCAGCGGAAGCGCATCGGAGACAACGAGACGATCGAGACCCTCCCGCTCGACCTCCCGGAGACCGAGTTCGAGACGGAGGCGATCTGGTTCGTCCCCGAGGACGCGATGCTCGAAGGGCTGACGGACATCACGCGCCTGCTCGGCTCGCTCCACGCCGCCGAGCACGCCATGATCGCGATCCTGCCGCTCTGGGCCATGTGCGACCGCTGGGACATCGGCGGGCTTTCGACCAACCTCCACTTTCAAACCGGCCGCCCGACGATCTTCGTCTACGACGGGCACGCCGGCGGCGTCGGGATCAACGAGCGCGGGTTCGAGGTCTTCGAGGGCTGGGTCGGGGACACCGCGCGGCTGCTCGACGGCTGTCCCTGCGACCACGGCTGCCCGTCCTGCGTCCAGTCGCCCAAGTGCGGCAACCTGAACGAGCCGCTGGACAAGGCCGGCGCGCTCGAACTTCTTCAGCGGATGCTGTCGATCTAGCCCTCCGCCGTTCGTCGTCCCTGTGCAAGCGACGAAAGGAGGAGGCGGTGAGGCGCCTTCGGAGGAATCTGATCGAACGGGAGACGTCGAAGAGGCGGGCGATCACCGACGAGCTCCGCCACCACGACCCCTTCGGGAGGCCCGAGCTGCTACTCGTCCATGAGACGATGCTGGCAAGGCTCCGGGCAGCCTGAGAAAGGAGACGAATGGAATTCCTGGCATTGATCCATTCGAACGAGAACGGCCGGAACGAGCTGAGCGACGACGAGCTCAAGGCCGTCTACCAGCGCTACATGACGTTCTCGGAGCGGCCCGAGGTCGTCGGCGGCGCCGAGCTTCAGGAGACGACGGCCGCGACGACCGTCCGGGTCCGCAACGGCGACTCGATGGTCACGGACGGCCCGTACGCCGAGGTCAAGGAGGCGCTGGGCGGCTTCTTCATCATCGAGGCCGACTCGATCGACGACGCCTGCAAGCTGGCCGCAGAGATCCCCGCGGCCGAGTACGGCGCTATCGAGGTCCGACCGGTCTTCGTGCGAGAGGAGAGCTGAGATGCGCTACGCGTTGATGATCTACAGCGACCAGGAGCCCTGGTTCGAGATGTCCGAGGAGGAGGCCGCAAAGGCGAGCGAGGAGTCGCTGCCGAAGTGGTATGCCTTCTTCGAGGAGCTCGGCAAGGCGGATCCCGACATGAGCGGCAAGGAGCTCGACGACATCCGCACCGCGAAGACAGTCCGCGTCCGCGACGGCGAGGTGCTGATCACGGACGGCCCCTTCGCCGAGACCAAGGAGCAGATCGGCGGCTTCTTCGACACGAAGCTGCCCGATCTCGACACGGCGCTCGCGTACGCCGCGAAGATCCCGGCGTCCGAGTACGGGTCGATCGAGGTGCGCCCGATCGTGGAGCGCGGCTGAACGACGTCGCGTCCGTCTTCCGCGAGGAGTGGGGACGTGCGGTCTCGATCCTCATCAGCGTCCTCGGCGACTTCGACCTCGCCGAGGACGCCGTGCAGGACGCCTTCGCCACGGCGCTGGAGCGGTGGCCGGCCGAGGGCATGCCGCGGAATCCCGGCGCCTGGATCGTCACGACGGCGCGGAACAGGGCGATCGACCGGATCCGGCGCGAGCGGACCCTCGAGCGCAAGACGGAGCTGCTCGCGCGACTGGAGGAGCTGCCCGGCGAGGACGAGGACGTGAGCACGATTCCCGACGAGCGGCTGGCGCTCGTCTTCACCTGCTGCCACCCCGCGCTGGCCCAGGAAGCGCGCGTCGCACTCACGCTCCGCGAGGTCGGCGGCCTCGCAACGGGCGAGATCGCTCGAGCGTTCCTGACCGCCGAGCCGACCATGGCGCAGCGGCTCGTCCGCGCCAAGCGAAAGATCCGGGAGGCCGGCATCCCCTTCCGCGTCCCTCCCGACGAGGTGCTGCCTGACCGGCTCGAGTCGGTGCTCGCCGTCCTCTACCTCGTCTTCAACGAGGGCTACGAGGCAACCTCGGGCGACGATCTCGTCCGGCGCGAGCTCTGCGACGAGGCGATCCGACTCGCAAAGCTGCTCGCAATCCTGATGCCGGACGAGGCGGAGGCGCTCGGCCTCCTCGCTCTCATGCTCTTCCACGATTCGCGTCGGGAGGCCCGAACGACCGGCGACGACCTCGTGCTCCTCGAGGACCAGGATCGCTCGCTCTGGGACCAGACCCGGATCGAGGAAGGCCGACGGATGCTCGAGCGCGCGGCGAGCATGCGACAAGCCGGGCCGTACCAGCTGCAGGCCGCGGTCGCGGCCGTCCACGCAGCGGGCGAGACGGACTGGCCCGCGGTCGCCGCGCTCTACGAGCAGCTCGCGCGCATCTCACCGTCGCCGATCGTCGAGCTGAACCGTGCCGTCGCCGTGGCGATGGCCGAGGGCGCCGACCGCGGCCTCGACCTCATCGACCGGATCGAAGGGCTGAACGACTATCACCTGCTGCACGCCGCACGCGCCGACCTGCTCCGCCGGCTCGACAGGCGGGAGGAGGCCGCGGAAGCGTACGAACGGGCTCTGGAACTCGCGACGAACGCCACCGAGCGGCGCTTCCTCGAGCAGCGTCGCGCCACGCTCGCCTAGCACGCGTCGTGTAGAACGGCGGCGTGGCCGACCACGAGGCCCGAGGCGGGACGCTGATCCTGGGCGGAGGGTTCGCCGGGTCGTACGTCGCCCGCTACCTGCGCAAACAGGGCGCGACGATCGTCAGCCCCGAGAACTACATGCTCTACACCCCGATGCTGCCCGAGGCCGCGTCTGGGACGCTGGAGCCACGCCACGTCGTCGTTCCGCTCCGGCAGATGTGCCCCCACGCCGAGCTGCTCCTCGGCAAGGCCACGGCGCACGACTCCAAGGGCCGGCGGGTGCAGGTGCAGGCCGGTGAGCGGGTCTTCTGGGTCCGCTACTCGAACCTCGTCGTCGCGCTCGGCGCGATCGTCAGGGCACTGCCGATCCCGGGGCTTGCCGAGCACGCCCTCGGGTTCAAGTCGCTTGCCGACGCGATCCATCTGCGAAACCACGTCCTGGGCCGGCTCGAGGTCGCCGCTGCGGACCCCAATCCGACCCACCGCCGGCGCGAGCTCACGTTCGTGTTCGTCGGAGCCGGGTACGCGGGCGTCGAGGCGCTGGCCGAGCTCTCAGACCTCGTGCGGGACGCGCTCCGCCACTACCCGGACCTCCGCGGTACGCCCCAGCAGTGGGTGCTGGTGGACGCGGCGCCGAAGATCCTCCCCGAGATTCCGACCCAGCTCGGCGACTACGCCGCGAAGCTGCTCGCCCGACGCGGCGTCGACATCCGGACCGAGACGACGCTCGAGGAGGTGGAGCCACACGCCGCCCGGCTCTCCGACGGCGACGAGATCCTGACGAGCACCGTGGTCTGGACCGCCGGTATCCGCGCGCATCCTCTCCTGACCGAGCTCGGTCTCCCGACGGAGGAGCGCGGCCGGGTCCCGGTCGACGAGACTCTCCGGGTGACGGAAGCGAGCCACATCTGGGCGCTCGGGGACTGCGCCGCCGTCCCCAACCTCGCAACCCCCGGGCGTGTGGACCCGCCGACCTGCCAGCACGCCCTGCGGCAGGCTCGGCGTCTAGCGAAGAACCTCCGAGGCGACGTTCGCCCCTACCGGTACAGGATGCTCGGCGAGGTGGCGACGCTCGGCCGTTACAGGGGGATCGCCAACGTCATGGGCCTTCGCTTCCGCGGCTTCATCGGCTGGTGGGTGACGCGGACGTACCACCTGTTCCAGCTGCCGCTGATCTCCCGGAAGCTGCGTGTCGTGACCGACTGGACGGTCGCGCTCTTCTTCCGGCGCGACATCGCGGAGCTCGGCACGCTCGGCCATCCGGGAAGGATCGAGGATGGCTGACGTCCTCGATCGCATCCACCGGTTCGAGCGGGAGATCGAGATGGTCGGCTCCACGACGGTCGAGTCGCCCTTCGGCGTCGGCGTCCTCGAGCCGTCGCTCCCGCTGCGCCACGACTCCAACTACCTCCTCGTCGAGCGGCTTCCGCTCGGCGCCGGAGCCCAGGAGCTCGCGGACGAGGCCGAGCGAATCCTCGGCGGCGCAGGCCTCAAGCACCGCGCGGTGATGTGCTTCGACGCGGACCTCGGCGAAGGGCTCGAGCCGCAATTCAAGGACCTCGGCTGGAACGTCCGTCGCCACATCTGGATGGCGCAGCTCCGCGAGCCCGACCGCAGCCCCGACCTCTCGGGGGTGCAGGAGGTCGGCGAGGCGGAGCTGAGGCCGGGGCGCACACGCGAGATCACGAGCTATCCATGGGGCAGCGAGGAGGTCGCAAGACAGCTGCTCGACGCCAAGTTGCTGCTCGGAGACCGCGCGACGACCCGGTTCTTCGGCGTCCCGGTCGACGGCGAGATCGTCAGCTGGGCGGATCTCTACGTCGCCCAGGGCGTCGGCCAGGTCGAAGACGTGGCCACGAAGGAGGAGCACCGGAGCAACGGCTACGCGACCGCGGTCGTGCTCCGAGCGGCCAACGAGGCCCGGGCCGAGGGCGCCGATCTCGTGTTCCTCGTCGCCGACGGAGACGACTGGCCCAAGGAGCTCTACGGCAAGCTCGGGTTCGACACGGTCGGCCGGCTGACGAAGTTCTTCCTGACCGGCTAGGAGGACCGAGTCACCCCATTGGGGGACGCTCAACCGGGGGTCGGGTTCCAATCATTCGGAACTCATGCGGCGAAGTACGAGCGACAAGCTCGCCCCGATCCTGGTCGTGGGCGGCGCACTCGCGGCCTTTCCCACGGCCGCCGGGCATTTCTTCGGGGGGAACCAGGTCGCCTTCGGCGGCGGCGTCCACTTCTACGGCGTCGGCATGACCGCCCTCGCAGCCGCCGCGGCAGCGGTGGCACTGACCGTGATCGGTGCGCGGCGCCGCGACGGTCGCGCCGTTCTCCTCGGAACCGCCTTCTCGGTCATGGCGGCGTTGCTCTCCCTTCACGGCATCGCAACGCCCTACTTTCTCGTCGGCGAGAACGGCGTCGTCGCGTTCACGGGCGGCGCGACGCTCCCGATCGGCGGCGCGATCCTCGCTCTCTCCGCCATCCCGCGGTTCCGCCGGCCGGACGGCGTGCGGTCGCTGCTGGTCCTGCAGGCGTCGCTCCTCGCGCTGATCGCGGCGATGGGAATCACGGCCTTCTCGGCGCCGGCCCTCGTGCCCGGCGTACCGGAGTCGCGCAGCCCGGCAGCGCTCGCCCTGCTTGCGGTCGGCCTCGCGTTCTACGCGCTGCTCGCCTACCGCGCCTTCCGCACCTACATGCTGACGCACCGCCATGCGGATCTGCTGGTCGTCGTCGGGATCGCCTGGCTCGCCGCGGCCCTGCCTCCGGCCATGCTCATGACCTACATGGAGCTCGGCTGGTGGCTCGGCCACGGCTTCGAGCTCGTCGGAATCGTCCTGGTCGGCATTCCGGTCGCGCTGGACCTTCGCCGCGGTGCGCAGTCGCGACCGCTTTGCGGTGACCTCGCGACCGTCGAGCTCGTCCGCTCGGAGGAGGCATTCCTCGGCGCGCACGTCCGCTCCCTGATGGTTTCGCTGGCGGAGAAGGACGAGTACACGGAGGGCCACTCGCGCCGGGTCGCGCTCCGCGCGGTCCAGGTCGGTGAGGAGCTCGGGCTCTCTCCGCTTCGCCTGCGCGAGCTTGCGACCGGCGGCCTCGTGCACGACATCGGCAAGCTCTCCGTCCCGAACTCGATCCTGAAGAAGCCGGGCAGGCTGCTCGACCAGGAGTTCGACGTGGTCAAGCGGCACCCGGAGATCGGCTCCAGGATGCTGCTCGACCTCGGCTTCTCGGAATCGGTCGCGCAGCTCGTGCAGGACCACCACGAGCGGCTCGACGCATCCGGCTACCCACGGCGCCTGTCCGGGCCGGCCATGTCACTCGAGGCTCGGATCCTCGCCGTCTGCGATGTCTACGACGCGCTCGTCTCGAACCGCGTCTACCGCGAGGCGTTCTCCCACGAGGACGCTCTCGAGATCCTGCGCTTGGAGGCGGGCACAAAGCTCGACCGCCGCTGCGTGCAGACGCTCGCCGGCCTGCTGGCCGAGGAGCGCGCCCCGGTCTCCGTGGCCGTCTAGCCGGCCCGGCTCGCGCGGACCGACTTCAGCGCAGTTGTCAGTGACTGACGGCCGTTCAACACGGGCTCGAAGAGGTCGCCGTGCTCCCGGATCCGCTCGCGCACGACGTCCATCGTGAAGCTCTTCGGGTCGAGCCGCTCGTTCACCTCGTCCCACCGAAGCGGCGTCGAGACCGGTGCCCCCTCCCGGGGTCGCACCGAGTAGACCGAGGCGATCGTCTTCCCCTCGCCGTTCTGGTTCGAGTCGATGAGGACGCCGCGGCGCTTCCGCTTCGATCCACTCGGTCGTCACGAGCCCGTAGTGGGCGCGGGCAAGCGCCGACGCGATGATCTCCGCGAACTCTCTGGTCTGGTCGTACGTGTGCCGCCTCGCGATCGGCACGAGGACATGGATCCCGTCCGATCCGCTCGTCTTCGGGTAGCTCTCCAGGCCGACGGTGTCGAGCGCCTGCTTGACGAGCTGCGCAACCTGGACGGTCTCCTTGAAGCCGACATCGTCGGACGGATCGAGGTCGAAGAGGACGAAGTCGGGTCGCCCGGGCTTGTCGACCCGTGAGTACCAGGTGTTCAGGTCGATGCAGCCCATGTTCGCCATCCAGAGGAGCGCAAGCTCGTCGTTCACGAGCGGCGCGCTGATCTTGCGGCGCTCGCGCGGCTTGTCCCGGGTGGAGACCGTGATCTCGATGCTCTTGATCCAGTCGGGCATGTGCTTCGGCGCGTCCTTCTGGAAGAAGAACTTTCCGAAGGCGCCGTCGGGGTAGCGCTTCATCGTGAACGGGCGGTCCTTCAGGTGCGGGACGACGACGCCGGCGACGTCGCGGTAGTACGAGAGCAGATCGCCCTTCGTGATCCCCTCGTCCGGCCAGAACGGCTTGTCGAGATTGGAGAGCTTGAGCGTGCGCTTGCCCTTCCGGAGCTCGCTCTCCATCGGCTCCGGGTCCTCCCGTCGGACCTCGGTCGTGGACTTGTCCTCCCGCAATCCCTGGTAGGACGGTGCCCGAAGCCTGCCGTCGTGCGTCCACTCGACGAACTCGACCTCGGCGACCAGCTCAGGCCTCACCCAGACGATCGCGTCCTTCCGGATCTTGGGCATCGTCGGAACCGGATCGAACGTCGGCTCCTTTCGCTCCAAGGATCGAAGCCTGCCGAGCAGCCGGTCGATCTCGCTCGTCGGTGAAGCCGGTGCCGACGTTGCCCGCGTACACGAGCTCGTCGCCCTTCCAGTAGCCGAGGATCAGCGAGCCGAATCGGCCCTCCCGGCGGCCCTGGCCCCGCGTGTACCCGGCGATCACGAACTCCTGCCGTCCGTGCGTCTTGACCTTCAGCCAGCTTCTGTTCCGTCGCCCGGGCTCGTAGCGCGAGTCGCGCCGCTTGGAGACGATCCCCTCGAACTGCTGCTTCTGGGCCGCCCGGAAGAGCGCGTCGCCGTCCTCGAACGACTCGGAGAACTGCACGTTCTGATTCCGCCGGTCGAGGAGCTTCGCCAAGCGCTCGCGCCGCTCGGTCAGCGGGAGATCCAGCACAGGCTGCCCGTCGACCTCGAGCAGGTCGAAGACGACATAGATGTACCGCGTCCCCTCCTTGCCCTGCTGCATCGCGGAGAAGGTCGCCCGGCCCTGCTCGTCGAGGGCGCAGACCTCGCCGTCGAGCACGCAGTCGGGCGTCTTCACCGCCCGCGAGATCTCCTTGGCGACCGACTCGAACCGGCCGGTGAGGTCGTTGTCGTTGCGGCTCGTCAGCGTCGTCTCGGCGCCGCGAATGTCCGCGATCGCCCGGTAGCCGTCCCACTTGACCTCGTGGAGCCAGTCCTTGCCTCGCGGCACCTCCCCCGCGAGCGTGGCGAGCATGGGCTTGTAGCGCCGGCGTTCGCGCGGAGGCTCGGCACGATCCTCGCGCTTGCGGAGGATGAGCCAGTTCTTGGGATTGCCGTCGAGCTTGGCCGGGACCAGCGTCCACGTCCCGTCGAGCCGCTTCCCGTGTAGCCGGACCGTGAGCCCGCCGTCGCGCTTCTCCTCCACGAGCTCGTACGTGCCGTTGTCCCAGATCTCGACCGACCCGGCGCCGTACTCGCCCTTCGGGATCTCGCCCTCGAAGGTCGCGTACTCGATCGGGTGGTCCTCGACGTGGACGGCCAGCGCGCGCTGCCCCGGTTCGAGCGGGATCCCCTTCGGCACCGCCCAGCTCGCGAGCGCGCCGTCGCGCTCCAGCCGGAAGTCGTAGTGGAGCCGGCGCGCGTCGTGTCGCTGGACGACGAAGATCGGTTGCTTCCCGCGCTTCTTTCCGCCGAAGGGCTCCGGCGTCTTCTTGCGGTCCCGCTTCCGCTCGTACTCGGCCAGGCGAGGGCGCGCCACGCCGCTAGCTTGCCTTCTTCGCCTTCCTCTTGGTCGTCTTACGCTGCTTCCGCTGGGTCTGCTCGACGGACTCCCTGAGCGCCGCCATCAGATCGATGACCTCACCCTCGTCCTCGTCCTTCGGCTCCGGCAGCTCCTTGCCCTTCGCCTTCGCCTTGATCAGATCGAGCAGCTCCTTCCGATACGTGTCGTCGTACTTGTCCGGCTTGAACGGCTCGCTCAGGTTCTCGACGAGCGACTTCGCCATCTCTACCTCGGTCTTCTGGAGCCTCGTGTTGCCGTTCACGGACTCGGGCTCTCGGATCTCGTCGGCGTAGTACATCGTCTCGAGGATCAACCGGCCGTCGTGAGATCGCAGCGCTGCCAGATGCTGCTTGTTCCGGATCACGACCTTCGCGATCCCGACCTTCCCGGTCTCGTCCAGCGCGCGAACGAGCAGCCGGTACGGCTTCTCGGCGCCGTCCTGCGGGAGCAGGTAGTAGGCCTTCCGGAAATAGATCGGGTCGATCTCCTCGAGGTCGACGAAGTCGCAGATGTCGATCGAGTGGGTCAGCTCGATGTCGAGCCGGTCGAGGTCCTCGTCCTCGATCGGCACGTACTGCCCCTTCTTGATCTCGAAGCCACGAACGATCTCGTCCGGCGGAACCGTCTTGCCCGACTCCTTGCTGACCTTCTCGTAGCCGACCGGGCTCATGTCACGCCGGTCGAGAAAGTGAAAGCGGAGCTCCTTCGACTCGGTTGCGGAGTACATCCGCACCGGCACGCTCACCAGCCCGAACGAGATCACACCGCTCCAGATCGCTCTCATCCGTTCCGTTCTACCCGGAGAGCCGAAGTGCGAAAACCTGTCGTTTCCTACTTACGAGTGGGCGAAGACTCCGTGGACAAACCTGTGGATTCTGTGGAAGCTGTGGACGACGCGTAGACACCAAGCTCCCGGAAGCGGGCTCGCCTACGGCGCCGAAGCTTCTCGCCGGGAATGCCGGACAGATCCTCCAACGAGCTCTGCAGCGCCTCGCTGAGCAGGCGGGCCGCCTCGTCCCAGTTGGTGTGGGCGCCGCCTTCCGGCTCGGGCACGATCGCGTCGATCACGCCCAGCTCGAGCGTGTGGACTGCGTCGGGCTTCAAGGCCGCCGCTGCCTTCACCTTCTCGCCTCCATCCCGCCAGAGGATCGCGGCGCAGCCCTCAGGCGAGATCACGGAGTACATGGCGTTCTCCTGCATGAGCACCCGGTCGGCGAGCGCGATCGCGATCGCGCCGCCCGACCCTCCCTCGCCGATGACGCAGGCGACGATCGGAACCGTCAGCCGGCTCATCAGCGACTGCGACCGGGCAATGGCGCCCCCCTGTCCGTGCTGCTCTGCAGCGACGCCGGGGAAGGCGCCCGGTGTGTCGACGAGCGAGATGATCGGGAACCGATGGCGCTCCGCCAGGTCCATCGTGCGCATGGCTTTCCGGTACCCCTCGGGATAGGACATCCCGTAGTTGCGCCGGATCCGCTCCTTCGTGTCGCGGCCCTTCTGCTGTCCGAGCAGCGCAACCGTGCGCCCGTTCAAGCGCCCGAGCCCCACGACCATCGCCGGGTCCTCGGCACGGGAACGATCCCCGTGGAGCTCGATGAAGTCCTCGAAGATGCGCTCCACGTAGTCGAGCGTGTACGGCCGGTCGTCGTGGCGCGCGAGCTCGACGTGCTGCCAGATCTCCTCGTCCGTCGGCTCCGAGGTCTTCTCGAGCTGGCGCTGGAGGCGGGAGAGCTCTCCGGAGATGCTGGCGCCGCGGAGCAGCCCGAGGCTCTTGAGCCGGCTCAGGCGGTCCCGAAGGTGAAGCTCGGCCTCACGCGCCATTTTGTGAGAAGAGCCTCAGCACCCGGCCGACGTAGGGGCGCAGATCGCGGCGGCCGACGATCGCGTCGAGGTGGCCGAAACGGACGTTGGACTCGGCGAGTCCGAAGTCCTCGGGAAGCTTCTCGCGCGTCGTCTGCTGGACGACTCGCGGGCCCGTGAACGCCAGCAGCGAGCCCGGTTCCGCGACGATCACGTCGCCGAGAGACGCGAAGCTCGCGAGGACACCCGCCGTCGTCGGGTGCGCCATCACGCTGATCAACGCACCGCCGGAGTCCTTCAGATCCTCGACGGCGCACACCGTCTTCGGGAGCTGCATCAGCGACAGGATCCCCTCCTGCATCCGCGCGCCGCCGGACGAGGTCACGCTCACGAGCGTCACTCCCTGCTCGGCCGCGCTCTCACACGCCCGCGCGAACTTCTCCCCCACGACGCTGCCCATCGATCCGCCCATGAACGCGAAATCCATGACCGCGAGCTCACAGCGAACGCGCTCGATCGCGGCCGAGCCGATGACCATGGCATCGCCCTGGCCCGTCTCCTGCTCGGCCTCGACCAGCCGCTCCGTGTACGGGCGCATGTCGAAGAAGGTCAGTGGATCCTCTGAGCGGAGGTCGGCGGCTTCCTCCACGAACGTCCCCTCGTCGGCGAGCTGCGCGATGCGGTCCTTGGCGCGCACGCGAAAGTGGTGGTTGCAGTGCAGGCAGACCCAGAGGTTCGCGGCGAGCTCGTCGTCCCGGTAGTGCGAACCGCACTCGGGACACGTGTTCGGATGTGGCTTCTCGTTCTTCGACGGCTCCGGAAGGTTCCGGTGCTCGATCGAGATGTCGATTCCCTCAGCCACGCGGCGAGTCTAGTCCCCCGGGTCAGAGCCCGAGGGCGGCCGTCAGGCGGATTGCCGGGGCAAGGTTCCGCTCGTCAGGCAGCATCGCCGTGAGCCCAACGCCCAGCACCCGGCTGCGATCGCGCACCGAAACGAGGATCTCCTCCGTCTCGGCCACCGACAGGCCGTCGGGCTCCGGCATGAACGGCGCCACCTCGTCGTCGGACATCGAGTCGAAGTCGAGCGCGACGTACGTCCCGGCTGTTCCTTCGAGCGCATCCGGGACCGCCTCGACTCCGAGCCCGAGGCCGCTCGTCGCGATGAACTCCTCCTCCGGCGGGTCGAGGTTCCGGGCACCGACGAGCGCGAGATCTTGGACCTGGAGAGCACCCGAGTCGAGCAGCATCCGCAGCGGCATCCCCCACTCGTTCCCGGTCGTGCTGCTTTCGACCGTGTTCAGATCTCCGTGGGCGTCGAGCCAGACGACCGCAATGCGGCCGTGCCGTGCCGCCAGCGCCTCGACAGCCCCGACGTGCGAGCAGCAGCAACCGCCGAGCACGAGCGGCCGCTCGGGAAGCTCGAGCGCCACGGCGAGGCTCTGCTCTGCGAGCGAGCCCTCCTCGATCACGGCCGCTTCGGGATAGGGCAGCGGCAGGGACGCTGCCTCGACCAGGGCCTCGCCGTCCCGACCCCACGCACGCGGTACCCGCACGAGGCCCGCGGCGAACGTCCGCCCGCAGGCGTGGCACTCGTATTCCGGCCCGAGTGCGACGGCTGTGTACGTCCGGCACTCGGGGCACTTGGCGCGGAGACGCGACACGCAGGCTCCCTACAGCGTCTTCTCGTAGACGTTGGATTGACGATACACGCGCATGCCGGCGCTCTCGTACAGCCGGTGCGCGCCGGTCAGGCTCTCGGCGTCGACCCCGAGCCCGACCCCATGGAACCCGCGGCGGTGGAACTCACCGAAGACATGGAGCAGCAGCGCCCGGCCGAGACCTTGCCTGCGCCACGGCCGACGGACGCCCAGCACTCGAACCCAGCCGAGACCCACTTCGCCTTCGAACGGCTTGCAGAGGGCGATGCCTGCAGCCTCGCCGGCGGCCTCGGCGACGAACCAGAGCGAGAGGTCGAGCCCCTCCTCCAGCATCCAGTGCGACCACTCGTCGAACGGATCGTTGCCGAACTCCCACGTGTCGACGAAGGTCTCCGAGTAGACGTCGTAGGCCGGCCGGATGTCTGCCTCCGTCGCGGGCCTGACGGAGACGCCGTCCGGCCACTCCGGGTCCGCCGGCGGCTCCGCGAAATCGATCCGCATGCGATACGAGTGCCGGATCACGACGTAGCCGTGGCGGTCCAGCGCGGCGGCCTCGGGCTCGTCCGAGTCGAGGGCGAAGGCGCGCATCTTTGCGCCGCCCCGCTCGCCCGCGCGTTCCTCCGCCCAGCCGATCAACGCGTCGCGGACCTCGTCGCTCTCCGAGAGCGGCACACGCGCGTCAACCCAGTAGTTGGGCTCGGGATAGGGAGCAACGTCGGCGTAGCCCACGAGCTCGCCGTCCCGCTCGGCGAGGCGGATGTCCTTGTCGGCGTCGAGCTCGGGCGCCGTCAGCCACTGCCGCACGGTCGTTTCGCTCTCCCCGCGCTCGCCGACGAGCTCCTCGTTTGCGCGGTTGACGAGATCTGCGATGGCGGCGGCGTCGTCGAGCCGCGGTGCTCTGAGCGAGAGGCTCACGCGGAGACCAGCTCGTCGAGCGTGTCCGCGAGCCCTTCGAGATCTGACAGCTCCCGGTCGGGCTGCGGACCGGGGCGTTCGCCCAGGCGGTTGATCCAGACGCTCGGCATTCCGAGCTCGTTCGCCGGGCCGATGTCGTGGAAGAGGCTCGCGGCGACATGGACATGGCCCGCCCGATCGGCTCCGGTCCGACGGAAGAACTCGTCCCAGTGCCCGGGGGCCGGCTTGTACGAGCCGATCTCGGAGGCGACGACCGTCTCGTCGAACGGAACGCCGATCAGCTCCTTCGACGCGGCGATGTAGTCGGGATCGGTGTTCGAGAGGATCGCAAGGCGCCAGCCGCGGGCGCGGGCCTCGTCGAGCGAGGCGCGCACCTCCGGGAACGGCTGCCACGACGGGAGCGAGTCGGCGAGCGCCGCCGGGTCCTCGAGATCGACGCCTTCCTCGTCCGCCAGTTGGCGGAGCGCCCTTGTCAGCACCTCCCGGTAGGGCAGCTGCCCGTCCGCTTCGAGCACCGGCTCGAGCTCGTGGTAGCGGTGCAAGAGCCGGTCGGCTTCACCGTCGCCGAAGACGTCGGCCAGCACCGTGCGGATGCCGCCGTTCCAGTCCACGAGCGTCCCGTAGCAGTCGAATGTCGCCCAGCGTTCCATGGGCGCGAGCGTAGCTAGCCGGTGAACTCCCGGATCACGATGCAGGCGTTGTGCCCGCCGAAGCCGAACGAGTTCGAGATCGCGATCTTCACGTCGGCCTCACGCGCTTCGTTCGGGATGTAGTCGAGGTCGCACGCCGGGTCGGGCTCGTCATAGTTGATCGTCGGTGGAAGCGTGTTCCGCTCCACGGCGAGCGTCGCGAAGATCGCCTCCACGGCGCCCGCGGCGCCGAGGCAGTGCCCCGTCGCGCCCTTCGTGGACGACACCGGCGTCTTGCGCGCGTTCTCCTCGCCGAGCGCGATCTTGATCACCCGCGTCTCGCTCGCGTCGCCAAGCGGCGTCGAGGTCCCGTGGGCGTTGATGTAGTCGATCTCGTCCGGGTTGACGCCGGCGTCCGCCATCGCCATCCGCATCGCCCGGGCCGGGTTGTCGCCGGTCGGATCCGGCTCGGTGACGTGCCTGGCGTCCGAGGAGAGCCCGTAGCCGAGCAGCTCGCCGTAGATCTTCGCCCCGCGCTCCTTCGCATGCTCGAGCTCCTCGAGGACGACGACGCCGGCGGCCTCGCCCATCACGAACCCGTCGCGCGCGGCGTCGAAAGGCCGGCTCGCCTCCTCGGGCGCGTCGTTGCGCCGCGAGAGCGCGCGCATGGCGCTGAACCCGGCGATCCCGACGCGCGTGATCCCCGCTTCCGTCCCGCCGGCGAGCATGACGTCGGCCCGGCCGAGCCGGATCGCGTCCGCCGCTTCTCCGATCGCCATGTTGGAGGCCGCGCAGGCCGTGCACTGCGACGAGAGCGGGCCGCGGGTCCCGAGGTACATCGAGATCCAGCCGGCGCCCATGTTGGGGATGATCTGTGGGATCGAGAACGGGTTGACCCGGTCAGGGCCGCGCTCGAGCAGCGTGTCGTAGCAGTCCTGGAACGCCTTCAGGCCTCCTATTCCGGTGGCGATCGAGCCGCCGATGCGGTCGGCCTCAGCCTCGATGTCGAGCCCGGCGTCGTCCCGAGCCTGGATTCCGGCGGCGACGATCATCTGCGCGAAGCGGTCCATGCGCCGCGCCTGCTTCTTCTCGATGAAGTCCGTAGCCTCGAAGTCCTTCAGCTCGCATGCGAAGTGCACCGGGTACTCGCTCGCGTCGAACTGCTTGATCACGTCCGCGCCGGATTTCCCCGCGACGAGGTTGTCCCACGTCGTCCCGGCGTCGTTCCCGAGCGGGCTGACGACGCCGATTCCCGTGATCACCACTCGTCTGCGCCCATTCATGCTCATGCCGTTCACATACCCAATCCGCCGTCGACCAGGAGCACCTCGCCGGTGACGAACGAGGCCGCGTCCGAGCAGAGGAACCTCACCGCGCCGGCCACGTCCTCGGGCTCGCCGAAGCGTCCCAGCGGCGTGTTCGCCAGCATGGCGTTCTGGAGCTCCTCGGGCAGCTCGGTCGTCAGGCGGGTCGAGACGTACCCTGGCGCCACCACGTTCGCCCGTATCCCGCGGCTACCCAGCTCGCGCGCGAGCGCCTTGGTGAAGCCGATGATCCCGGCCTTGGAGGCCGAGTAGTTCGTCTGGCCGGGGTTCCCGTGGAGCCCGACGATGCTGGAGACATTCACGATCGCGCCGGCCCGGCGCCGCATCATCCCGCGGGCTGCGGCGCGGCAGGTGTTGAACGTCCCGCCGAGATTCGTGTCCAGGACGACGCGCCAGTCCTCGTCCGGCATCCGCGCGATCAGCCCGTCCCGTGTGACGCCTGCGTTGTTCACGAGGATGTCGATGTCGCCCGCCTCCTCGACGAGGCGCTTCGCGTCGTCCACCTCCGAGACGTCGGCCTGCACGGCCCGGGCGCCGATCTCCGACGCGACGCCTTCGGCCTCGTCCGCTCCGGACCGATAGCCGAGGACGACGGTTGCGCCGGCGGCGGCCAACTCGGCCGCGATGGCCTTGCCGATCCCGCGCGATCCGCCGGTGACGAGCGCCGTGCGGCCTGCGAGCGAGCAAAACTCGGGCATCGGCCTAGATCGACTCTTCGACGTTCTTCAGGCCGGCCACGTTGCTGACGGAGACGGCCTTCACGGTCTTGTCGATGCGTCTCAGTAAACCGGACAGGACGTTCCCCGGCCCGACCTCGACGAAGGTCTTCACGCCTTCCTTGACCAGTCCCTGCGCGGCCTGGGTGAACTTCACCGGCGCGGTCACCTGGCTCACGAGCAGCCCTGCCATCCGCTGCGCGGGCTCGATCTTGGCCGTCACCGTGGACATGAACGGCGCCACCGGGTCGCTGAACCGGACGCGCTCGACTGCCGGCTTGAGCATCTCCGCCGCCTTCTCGACGAGTGGGCTGTGGAAGGCGCCGGAGACCTTGAGCTTCACCGCGCGGCGGGCGCCCAGCGCCGTGGCCTTGTGGATCAGCTTGTCGACCGCGCTTTCCTCGCCCGACACCACGATCTGGCCGGGGCAGTTGTAGTTCGCCGGCCACACGCCCTCGATCTCGGAGCACAGCTCCTCGACGACCTCGTCGTCGAGCCCCAGGATCGCGGCCATTGTCCCGTCGCTCTCGCGGGCGGCTTCCGCCATCGCGAGGCCGCGCTCGCGCACGAGGCCGATCGCCTCCGAGGTGTCGATGGAGTTGGCCGCTGCGATTGCGGCGAACTCACCCACCGAGTGTCCGACGACGTAGTCCGGGGCAATTCCCTTGGCGCGAAGCGCCGCCAGCACTGCGAGGCTGGTGGCAACCAGTGCGGGCTGCTGCACCTCGGTCTTGACGAGGTCGTCGAGCGGCGACTCGAAGCAGAGCTTCTGAAGATCGAGGCCCGACGCCTCGCTGCCGACCCGATAGACCTCCATCGCCTCCGGGACCGCCAGCGCGATCTCGCGGCCCATTCCCTCCTCCAGCGACCCCTGTCCGGGGAAGCAAAAAGCGACCTTCGTCATGTCGTCCTCCCGTTCGCCGTCCACTCCATCAGGGTGGAGCCCCACGTCAGGCCTGCGCCCATCCCCGTCATGAGGACGAGCGAGCCCTTCCGAAGCCGCCCGTCCGCTTCCGCGTCGGCGAGCGCCAAGGGGATCGACCCGGAGGACGTGTTTCCGTACTTCTCCACGTTCACGATCACGCGATCTTCCGCAATTCCCAGCTTTTTCGTCGCATAGTCGATGATTCTCGTGTTCGCCTGGTGCGGCACGTAGACATCGACGTCGTCGATCGTCCGACCGAGCTCGTCAAGCAGCGCCTCCGCCGACGAGACCATCACGCGCGTCGCGAACTTGAAGACTTCACGCCCGTTCATCTTGACCAGTTTGTCGGCATTCTCAAAGGTGCGCGAGCCGCTGCCCGGGAGCCAGAGATGCTCGCCGCCGCCGCCGTCCGCTCCCAGCTCGAAGCCGAAAAAGCCGCCCTCCTCGACCCGCTCGAGCACCACCGCGCCGGCGCCGTCGCCGAAAAGGACGAGCGTCGAACGGTCGGTCCAGTCGAGGATCTTCGAGAGCACGTCGCCTCCGACGACGAGCGCCTTGTTCGCCAGCCCGGCCGAGACCATCGCGTGCCCCTGCGCGAGCGCATAGACGAACCCGGTGCAACCTGCCAGGAGGTCGTATGCAGCCGCGTTGGGCGCCGGCAGGAGATCGCCGAGGAGCGAGCCCGTCGTCGGGAACATCATGTCCGGCGTCACCGTCGCGACGATGATCAGGTCGATCTCCTCCGGCTCGACCCCTGCACGCTCGAGTGCGATCCGCGCCGCCGGGAGCGCAAGGTCGGTCATCGCCTGCTCGGGCGCTGCGATTCGGCGTTCCCTGATGCCGGTGCGCTCCATGATCCACTCGTCCGTGGTGTCGACCAGGCCCGCGAGCTCGTCGTTCGTGAGCACCCGCTCGGGCGCATACGTCCCGAGCCCGGTGATGGACACCGGTACGCCGTTCGCCTGGCCGATCATTGCTCGACCGCGAACGTCAGCGTCCCGCGAGCGGCGAGCGCGCCGTCCACCGTCGCTGTCGCTTTCCCGCGACCGATCGGGCCTCGTACCCGCTCGAGCTCGCAGGTCAGCTCCAGCTCGTCGCCGGGCTCGACGACCCGCTTGAACCGGACGCCGTCGATCCCCGCGAAGAGGGCGAGCTTGCCCCGGTTCTGCTCCTCCGAGAGCACCGCCACTGCCCCTGCCTGCGCCATCGCCTCGACGATGAGGACACCGGGCATGATTGGTCGGCCGGGAAAGTGGCCGGCGAGGTACCACTCGTCCGGACGCACCTGCTTTCGGGCGACGACCTTCTCCCCAGGGCGCAGCTCGATGACCTCGTCGAGGAGCAGGAACGGGTCGCGGTGAGGCAGGATCGCCTCGATCTCTTGGCGGCTGAGGGAGGCCACGTGCGAGATGAGTCTAGTGATGGGGGCGCCGGTCGCGACTCTCTGCTCCCGGCAGACGTCGAGCCGCTCCTCGAGGGGCGTTTTGGGCGCCCGTACCGCTTTCTGGCGCAGTGCGAGTCGACCCAGCGGGAGCTTCCCCGCGACGCGCCTGAAGGGGCTGTCGTCGTCGCCGACGAGCAAACGGACGGTCGGGGCCGACTAGGTCGTCCCTGGGTGGCCGCGCCGGGCACGAGCCTGCTCTTCTCGCTGAACCTTCGCCCCGTCGTCGAGACCCCGCGCCTTCCCGCACTGACGATCGTCGCCGGGGTTGCCGCCGCGGACGGCGTCCGGCGGGCAACGGGCCTCATGCCGGAGATCAAGCTTCCGAACGACCTGCTCGTACACGGGAGGAAGGTGGCCGGCATTCTCGCCGAGGCTCGCGAGGGCCGCGTCGTGCTCGGCATAGGGGTCAACGTCAACGTGTCGGCCGAGGACCTGCCGACCCACGTCGACCGCGAAGCGACCTCGCTCCTCGTGGAGCTCGGCGAGCCGGTAGACCGCGCTCGTCTCCTCGCCGCGATCCTGCTCGAGCTCGAGCGCGGCTACGACGCGTGGCTCGTCGGCTAGCGGAGGCGGAGCCGAGGGCCGATGTTCGCCGCGACGTCCTCTGCAAAGGCGTCCAGGCGCGCGAACCGACGTCCGAGGACAACGGTGAAGACGCCTGCCTTTCGCCGAAAGACTGTGGACGAGACGCCGTCGGCTGTGAAGGTCACGCGCGCAGGCTCCGACAGGGAGACCCGCAGCGGCCGCTTGTTCACGACCTTCAGTCGCGGCCGAACGCGGTCGACGCGGACCGGCAGGAGCTGGGTGACCGGGCCGATGTTGTCCGTGACCGTCAGGGCAACCGAGTAGACACCGTCACGAACACCGCCGGGCCACGTGATCGTCTGGACGCCCACCGGCAGGAGAGAGTCGAAGATCGAGACCACGCCCGCGGTGCCTCGACGGATGGAGAGATTGGCGAGCGCGGGAGCCGCGAGAGTGAAAGACGCGGCGAGCGAGTCGGCTCGGCCGTCTCCGTTCGGTGAGATGGCGGCCGGCAGGATCCCGAATCCGGAGAGCGTTCGGCTCAGGACGACATTCGTGGTCGCCATCACCTCGCGACCGCTTCCCGGCCGAGCCGCGACCACGATCCTGTAGCGACCGTCCGGATAACCGCCGCCGTTCCAGGAGAAGACATGGCGCCCCACCGCCTTCGAGCCGATCTGCAGCGTCGCGAGCGGGCTGCCCTGCTCGGTCTGGAGGTCGATCCGAACCGTCGCCTGGCCACCGAGCTCGTACGTGATCGCCGTCGTGTCGGTCCTTCCGTCGGCGTTGGGCGTGAACCCGGCCGGATCTGCTGCGACGTCCTGGATGACGGCCGGGCGACCGACGGCGCCGAGCGTCCCCGACGCGGGCCGGACACTCGGGCCGGCTCCGATCCGCCAGCGATAGCCGGGCAACGTGGCGAACCGTGAGTCCCACGTCCATTGCACGTTCGTCCCGAACCCCGAGCCCTGCGCGACCTGCCTGCCGGTCGTGTCCGTGATGATCACCGTCCAGGGAAGCGGGGTCGAGAGCCTGCCGGAGAAGCTGACGAACTGGCCCAGCCCGCCCTCGACCTCGGGCGTGTACAGCTTCGGCAGGCCAAGACCGGTAACCGACGAGGCGATCCCGCGAAGGTCGCGGTAGAGGAGCCCCGGGCAGCTCGTGAACCCCGTGTCGCGATGACCGGAGATCGCACGCAGGAAGAGCGGAACGCCCTTGCGGAACTTGGGGTTCCCACCGGAGACGACCGGCGTGCTCGAGAGTGGGTCGATATGCGCGACGTCCATTCGCCAGGCGAGCAGCCGCACGAGCGCCGAACGCGCCGCCGCGGTCGGAGACCGCCGCGCGAAGTTCCCGATCAGCGAGACGCCGACTGAGCCGGTGTTGAAGCCCTGCGCGTGCGCGCCGATCACGTTTCGCTCAACACCGCCGTAGCGCCCCTCGAAGACCTGGCCGAAACGGTCGACGAGAAAGTTGTAGCCCACGTCGTCCCAGCCGTTTCCACGCACGTGGTACAGGTAGATCCCGCGCACGACGGCAGCCGACTGGGCAGGCGTCGCCGCTTCCCCTCCCGCCGTGTGATGGACGACGGCGGTCGTCAGCGTCCTCGCAAGCCGCGGGCTGTCACGACGGATGCGCTCGTCCGCGCCCCAGGCCTGCCGCGTGATGATCGCGGGGCTGCCGGCCATCTGAAGCGTCCGGCCCGTCGGCTGCTCGGGGCTCCAGACGTAGTGGGCGCGCACGCGACTCACCCGGCCACGCACACGAACCTCGAGGCGTCGCGCCTCTCCGGTCCACTGGAGCGCGCCGAGCCGCCAGCCGGAGATCCGCCGCGCTTCCCGGGACCCGCTGTCCGGTCGGTCTCCCGCCTCGGCATCGACCTCCCGCCAGGAGCTCCAGCCGGAGGCCTTGCGTACGCGAAGCTCGACGCGGCCGGGGCCCTTCCAGTGCAGGCCGACGAGGTTGAAGCGCTCGGGCGCGGCGGCCGCGGCAAGCGTGCGCTCGCCCGAAAGTGGAAGCTCGCGCGTGACCATGGTGGCACCGCCCCAGGCCGTAGCCGGGAACGCGAGAACGAAGAGAGCGGCGGCGAGAACCTTCATGAACGACCCCGCCCCAGAGTGGCAGTGTCGCGCTGGGCTGGCAAGGGCTCTTGATAGCATCTTTACACCGTGAAAAGCCGCTTTCTGCGGGGAGTTTTGATCGCATTGGCGGTAGCGGTGCTCGTTCCTGCGGCCGCCTTCTCAGCGCCTGCGCAGCCGCGAGTTCTCGCGGTCGAGTTCGACAACGACGTCAATCCGGTCACCGCCGATTACGTCATCGACCAGATCAAGCGCGCGAATGAGGAGAACTACAACGCGGTCGTGATCCTCCTCGACACGCCCGGTGGCCTGGCCAGCTCGATGAAGGACATTTACGAGGCCGAGCTCGCGTCGAAGGTTCCCGTGATCGTCTACGTCTCGCCGGAGGGCGCCCGCGCGGCCTCGGCGGGCGTCTGGATCGGGATGGCGTCCGACCTGCTCGCGATGGCGCCGCAGACCAACATCGGGTCGTCCACGCCGGTCAGCGTGGGCGGCGAGGACATCCAGAAGGATCTCCGCAACAAGGTGGTCAACGACGCGGCCGCTTCCCTGCGCGCGCTTGCGCGCGAGCACGGCCGGAACGTCCAATGGGTGGATGAGGCGGTGCGCCGAGGCGCGAACCTCACTGCCCGCGAGGCGCTCGAGAAGAACGTGATCGACGTGATCGCGCCCGACCTGCCGACGCTCCTGAACCAGGTCGACGGCACGGAGACCGTGCCGAAGATGATCATGCTCGAGACGGCCGGGGCCAAGATCGACGAGGTCGAGATGTCGTTCTGGAAGCAGATCCTCGACACGCTGATCGACCCGAACCTGATCGTCATCCTCATGTCGATCGGGGTGCTCGGGATCACGATCGAGCTCTGGAGCCCCGGGTTGATCCTCCCCGGCACCGTGGGCGCGATCTCGCTGATCATCGGCCTCTTCGGCTTGCAGATCCTCCCCGTCAGCTGGGCGGGCGTGCTGCTCTTACTCCTTGCCGCCGGGTTCTTCGTCGCGGAGATGTTCGTCGTGAGCCACGGCGCGCTCGCGCTCGCCGGCGCCGTTGCCTTCGTCATTGGCTCGTTGATGCTCTTCGACCCCGCCGGCGAGAGCTACCAGGTCTCGCTGCAGGTCGCGCTCGGTGTCGCGGCGACGATGGCGCTGATGGTCGGGCTCGTCGTCGCCAAGCTCGTCCAGGTGCGGCGCGCCGAGGTCGTCACCGGCCAGGAAGAGCTGATCGGCCAGGTCGGCGTCGTCCGCCAGGAGCTCGATCCGGTCGGCCTCGTGTTCGTCCACGGCGAGCTCTGGCGCGCGAAAACCGACGGCGGGCCGATCGCACCGGGACGGCAAGTGCGCGTCGAGGGCCTCGACGATGCGCTGACGCTCACGGTCGCCCCCGCATAGGATCAAGGCATGGCCGCGCTAATCGTCCTTGCCGTTGTCGCCGTCCTCCTGATCCTGCTGCTCTCCGCGGCGATCCGGGTGGCGCGAGAGTACGAGCGAGGCGTGATCTTCCGTCTCGGCCGCCTCAAGTCCCCGCCAAAGGGGCCGGGTCTTTTCCTGCTGATCCCGATCATCGACAAGATGGTGCGCGTCGACCTGCGGACGGTGACGCTGAACGTGCCGCCGCAGGAGGTGATCACGAAGGACAACGTCCCGGTCCGCGTGAACGCCGTCGCCTACTTCCGGATCATCGACCCCGAGAGGGCGATCGTCCAGGTCGAGAACTTCATGGTCGCGACCTCGCAGATCGCGCAGACGACGCTGCGGAGCGTGCTCGGACAGCACATGCTCGACGAGCTCCTGTCCGAACGGGACAAGATCAACGAGATCCTGCAACGGATCATCGACGAGGCCACGTCGCCGTGGGGCGTCAAGGTCTCGATCGTCGAGGTCAAGGACGTGGAGATCCCCAGCGGGATGCAGCGCGCGATGGCCCGCCAGGCCGAGGCCGAGCGCGAGCGGCGCGCCAAGGTGATCGCGGCCGAGGGCGAGTTCCAGGCATCGGAGCGCCTCAAGGACGCGGCGCAGGTCCTGTCCGAGAACCCGATCTCGATCCAGCTGCGCTACCTCCAGACGATGCTCGAGATCAGCTCCGAGCGCTCCTCGACGCTGATCCTGCCGCTTCCGATCGACCTCGTCAGGCCTCTGCTCGACCTCGAGAAACGCAACTCCGGCAGCTGAGCGAGATCCGCGAAGACCCGCTGACGGGTCGCCGGGTGGTGATCGCGCCGGGCCGCGGCGGACGTCCGGGCGCCTGGCTCGCGCCGCCGGCCGAGGCCACGCCGGAGGAGCTGGAGCGCTGCCCGTTCGATGCCGGCCGGGAAGACCGGACACCGCCGGAGACGCTTCGCCTCGGCGACCCGTGGCAAGTCCGCGTGGTGCCGAATCTCTACCCGGCCTTCGAGCGCCAGGAAGTCGTAATCCACACGCCGGAGCACCTGCGCTCCTTCGCGGATCTCTCAGACGAGCAAGTCGCCCTCGTCGCCGAGGCCTGGCAACGGCGGATCGAAGCCGCACTCGGCGAGGGCTTCGAGTACGTCCACGCCCTGATCAACGAGGGACGTCTGGCAGGCGCCAGCCTGCCGCACAGCCACTCTCAACTCGTCTGGATGCGGGAGGAGCCGCCGGCGGTGTCAGGCGAGGCCGCTGCCCGGCTCGACGAGCTCCTCGCGCGTGACGAGCTCCGGGTGCTCGAGCATGGCGGCGCGGCGGCTGTCCTGCATCACGCGGGAGCTGCGCCCTACGAGAGCCTCGTCGCCGGCGGGACGCTGGCCGATCGCCTTGGCGCCGTGCGAGAGCTCGTCGGCAGAATCCGCGAGCTCGAGGGCCCGTTCGCCTGGAACGCCTGGCTGCACGCGAAGGAGCCGAAGCACGTGCACGTCGTCCCACGGTTGACCGCGCTCGCAGGGATCGAGCTCGGTGCCGGGCTGTTCGTGAACGTCCTGCCGCCCGAACAGGCGGCGGAACGGCTCAGGCGCTAGAGACCGCCGCCGAGACGGACTCGGGATGCTCCCGCTCGCGAAATCGGCGCGCCGCCTCGATCGCCGCCCCAAGGTTTAGGCCCTTGTCCTTGGCCTGCTTGATCAGCATCACGGTCTCGACGGCGTCCATGTCGTAGATCCGCTGCTTGCGCCCCTTGGTCGGGATCTGCGCCTTGTTCGTCCAGTAGTCCAGCTGCATCTTCGAGATGCCGGCGATCTGGCACACCTGGCCCAGATAAAGCTCGACCTTCTCCAGATGGTCCGCGAGGTTGATGGGCTCGAGAAGGTCAGCTTGTGTGCTTGGAGGCATACGACACCCCTGTTCGATTAGGAATCCAACCCCCGCAGAAATGTAACGCTCGTAACGGTATTTGACTAGGGGAACTCGCGCAAACCGTGGTCAAACTGTCGCGTCGAGCGCGGAAATCTACTCCGTGACCGGCTCTGCGGCAGGCGGCACGCCGGGGGCCGCCTCTGCGATCTCCTCGGACGCCTCCCCGAGCACATCCTCGGGAGCATCGGACTCGACGACCGGAGCCAGTGCGGAGACCTGCTCACCCTCCCGCAGGCGCATGACGATCACGCCCTGGGTCGAGCGCCCGAGCCGCTTCACGTCCTCGACCGGCATCTTGATCACGGTGCCGCCGGTCGAGATCAGCATCACCTGGTAGCCGTCTCGAACGACGCGCGCGCCGGCGAGCTGGCCCTTCGCCTCGGTCAACTGGACGGTCTTCACACCGAGCCCGCCGCGGCCCTTGACGGGGTACTCGTCCACGCGAGTCCGCTTGCCGTAGCCGTTCTCGGTCACGACGAGGAGATCGGACAGGTTCTCCGCCCGGGCGATCTCGATGACCGCGTCGCCCTTGCGCAGGTTCATGCCCCGGACACCGCCGGTCGCGCGGCCCATGGGTCGCGCCTCCTTTTCGTGGAAGCGGATCGCCTGGCCCTTGCAGGAGACCATCAGGATGTCGTCGTCGCCGTCGGTGTGCACCACGCCGACCAGCTCGTCCTTGTCGCGGAGGTTGATCGCGATGATCCCGTCGGCCTTGAGGGGCGTGTTGTAGTCCTCGAACTTGCTCTTCTTCACGACGCCGTTCTTCGTCGCGAGCGTGAGGTACTTGGCCTCCTTGAAGTCGCGAGTCGCGATGACGGCGCGCGTGGCCTCGCCCTGTGTGTACGGGAGGAAGTTCGGAATCGCCCGCCCCTTCGACTGCCGGCTGCCGAGCGGCAGCTCGTGCACCTTCAGCCGGTAGACCTTGCCGACGGACGTGAAGAACAGCAGGTAGTCGTGCGTCGAGGCGACAAAAAGGTGCTCGATGTAGTCGTCGTCCTTCAACTCCATGCCCATGACGCCGATCCCACCCCGGCGCTGTTCCCGGTAAGTCGTGACGGGAAGCCGCTTGATGTAGCCCGAGCGGGTGATCGCGATCACCATGTCTTCCTCGGCGATCAGATCCTCGAGCTCGAACTCGCCTTCGGCGGCGACGATCTCCGTGCGACGGTCGTCGTTCCTGGCATAGATCGACTTGATCTCGAGAATCTCCTCGCGGATCAGGCCGTCGACTCGAGCCTCGTCTCCCAGGATCGCGCGGAGCTCGGCGATTCGCTCCTGGAGGTCGGCGAACTCCTCTTCGATCCGCTTCCGCTCGAGACCGGTGAGGCGCTGGAGGCGGAGGTCGAGAATCGCCTGCGCCTGGATCTCACTCAGATCGAACTCGCGCTGGAGCCCTTCCCGAGCCGCGTCCGGGTCGGCTGATCCGCGGATCAGCGCGATCACCGCGTCGAGGTTGTCGAGGCCGGTCAGATAACCCTGGAGGACGTGCGCTCTGGCCTCGGCCTTGCGCAGCTCGAACTTCGACCGCCGCGTGATGACCTCGCGCTGGAAGTCGAGGTAGTGCTGGAGCATGTCGCGGAGCGAGAGCGTTTTCGGGACCCCGTCGACGAGCGCGACCGCGTTGAAGCCGAAGGTCGACTGGAGCGCCGTGTGCTTGTAGAGCTTGTTCAGCGCGACCTGCGGGATGGCGTCCCGCTTGAGCTCGATCTGGATCCTCATGCCCGAGCGATCCGAGTGGTCGGCGAGGTCCGAGATCTCGGTCAGGACCTTGTCGTTCACGAGGTCGGCGATCTTCTTGATCACCCCGACGTCGCCGCCCTTCTTCACGCCGTACGGCAGCTCGGTGACGATGATCGCGGACTTGCCGCCGCGTAGCTCCTCGATGTGCGCTCGGGCACGCATGACGATCCGGCCGCGCCCCGAGCGATACGCCTCGCGAATTCCCTCCCGGCCGAGAATGATCGCTCCGGTCGGAAAGTCGGGCCCCTTGATATGGCGGGTCAGCCGCTCGACGTCGATCTCGGGGTCGTCGATGATCGCGACGACGGCGTCGATGACCTCTGCGAGATTGTGTGGCGCGATGTTCGTCGCCATGCCGACGGCGATGCCGGCAGAGCCATTGACGAGCAGGTTCGGGAAGCGGGCCGGGAGCACGGAAGGCTCGCGGCGCGACTCGTCGTAGTTCGGCTGGAAGTCGACCGTGTCGGCGTCGATATCGCGCAGCAACTCGGTCGCGATGCGCGAAAGCCGGGACTCGGTGTACCGCATGGCGGCAGCGGGGTAGTCGTCGATGTTCCCGAAGTTGCCCTGGCCTTCGACCAGCGGGTAGCGCATCGAGAACGGCTGTGCGAGTCGGACGAGCGTGTCGTAGATGGCGGTGTCTCCGTGCGGGTGGTACGAGCCCATGACGTCGCCGACGATGCGCGCGGACTTCTTGAACGGCCGGTTCGGCTGCATCCCGGCCTCGTGCATCCCGTAGAGAACGCGGCGGTGGACCGGCTTCAGGCCGTCCCGCACATCCGGCAGGGCACGCGAGACGATCACGCTCATCGCGTAGTCGAGGAAGCTGGACCGGAGCTCCTGCTCCAGGTCGCGCGACTCGATGCGACCGGCGCCGAGCGGCTCGAGGTCAGACATCGAGGAAGCGAACGTCCCTGGCGTTTTGCTCGATGAAGAGCCGGCGCGGCTCGACCTGGTCGCCCATCAGCATCGAGAAGGCGAGGTCCGCCGCAGCCGCGTCCTCCACTTCGACGCGGATCAGCATGCGATTGGCCGGGTTCATCGTCGTCTCCCAGAGATCCTCAGCGTTCATCTCGCCGAGGCCCTTGAAGCGGCCGACCTCGATCCCGTCCTTGGCGAGATCGAGCGTCTGTGCGCGCAGGCCCTCGAACGTCTCGGCCTCGCGCCACTTGCGCCCGAGGGTGAGCCTGAATGGGGGCGGCCCGACGAGCTCGACAAGCCGCGCGTATGACCTGGCGAGGCTTGCGTAGTGAGGCGAGGCCAGCAGCTCGACCGGCACGATCACGTGACTGGCGGCGCTCGTCTCCCGCTCGATCAGCTTCACTCGGAAGCGCTCGGCGGTCTTCTCGACGAGGTCCAGCTCGTATCCATCGGTGTCGAGGCCCTTGAGGGCCCGCTCGAGGTCTGCACCCGCATCTGCGACCTCGATCAGGCGATGCTCGATCAGGAAGTTGACCGTCGGCGCCCCGTAGTCGGCACGCAGCCGCGACGCCCAGCCTTCGAACTCGGCGAGGGCCGTCGTGAACCGCTTGTACCGGGTCTCGGTCAGCTTGAACGCCGTGCCGGCGCGATCGGTCACTTCCATGTCCTTCACCCGCTCGCGTACGAGGAGATCCTCGAACTGGGATTCCTTCTCGACGTAGGTCTCCTGGTTCCCGATCTTCACGCGATAGAGCGGCGCTGCCGCGATGTAGACGTGGTTGCCCTCGACGAGCTCCGGCATCTGCCGGTACAGGAAGGTGAGGATCAGCGTCCGGATGTGAGCGCCGTCGACGTCGGCGTCCGTCATCACGATCACGCGGTGGTACCGAAGCTTCTCGATATCGAACTCGTCGCCGATGCCGGTGCCGATCGCGGTGATCATCGCCTGAATCTCCAGGTTGGAGAGGACCTTGTTGATCCGGTTCTTCTCCGAGTTGATGACCTTGCCGCGGAGCGGGAGGATCGCCTGGTTGACGCGGTTCCGGGCCTCGACGGCGGAGCCGCCGGCGGAGTTGCCCTCGACGAGGAACAGCTCGGCGTCCTCGGGGTCGCTGGTCTGGCAGTCGGCGAGCTTGCCGGGCAGCGACGAGCTCTCGAGCGCGCTCTTTCGGCTCAGCTGTCGCGCCTTGCGGGCAGCCTGGCGCGCATTCCGCGCGGTCACGGCCTTCGTGACGATCTGCTTCGCGTCGGTCGGGTTCTCCTCGAGGAACTCGGCGAGGCGCTGGTTGACGGTCTGCTCGACCAGGCCGCGGACCCACGGGTTCCCGAGCTTCGTCTTCGTCTGGCCCTCGAACTGGGGCTCGCGAAGCTTGACGGAGATGACTGCGGTGAGCCCCTCGCGGACGTCCTCGCCCTCGAGGTTCTCCTCCTTGTCCTTCAGCAGTGCTTTGTCTCGCGCGTACTTGTTCAGCGTCCCGGTCAGAGCAGCCTTGAAGCCGGAGAGGTGGGCGCCGCCCTCGGTCGTATTGATGTTGTTCGCGAAGGAGAAGACCGACTCGACGTACGAGCCGTTCCACTGCATCGCCACCTCGACGGCGCCGTTCTCCATCTCACCCTCGAAGAAGACGATCCGCTTGTGGATCGGCTCCTTGGCGCTGTTCACGTACTCCACGAAGTCTCTGATCCCGCCCTCGTAGTGGAACTCGTGCCGCACCTCGACCTCGCGCTCGTCGGTGATGACGATCCGCAGGCCACGGGTCAGGAACGCCGTCTCGCGCAGACGCTGGACGAGTGTGTCCATCGACCACTCGAACTCGTCCTCGTCGAAGATCTCGAGGTCGGGCAAGAACGAGATCGTCGTACCGGTGTCCTTCTTGCCCTCGGTCTTGCCGGCGTCCGTCAGCTCGGTCGTCGGCTCGCCACGGCAGAACTCCTGGCGGTAGATCTTCCCGTCGCGGTGCACCTCGACCTTGAGCCACTCGGACAGGGCGTTCACGACCGAGACGCCGACACCGTGCAGCCCGCCGGACACCTTGTAGCCGTCACCGCCGAACTTCCCGCCGGCGTGGAGCTTCGTCAGGACGACGGTGACCGCGGGCAGACCGGTATCGGCCATGGCGTCGACGGGGATCCCAGAGCCGTTGTCGGAGACGGTGACCGAGTTGTCGGGATGCAGCGTGACCTCGATGCGGTCCGCGCGCCCCGCAAGGGCCTCGTCGACCGAGTTGTCGACTACTTCGTAAACCAGGTGATGCAGGCCTCTGGACCCGGTTGACCCGATGTACATACCAGGTCGGAGCCGGACCGGCTCGAGGCCTTCGAGGACCGTGATGTCCTTCGCGGTGTAAGCTGCTTCTGCCATTAGAAAAAGCCCTGCAAATTGCCGCTTTCAGGGCTAGGGTCAGTCTATCAGACGGAGCGGTCGTCCGGGGGCTTGGCGAGGCTGATCGCGGCCGCTTTTGCAACAAGTTTGCGTAAATTTTCGTCGGTGATCGCTGCGGCCACTTCCTCGCCGGCCTGGAGGTGCTGATCGGTCACGTCCGGAGCGCGCCGATGGGCCTCCTCGGGATCGGGCCCACCCGGCTCCGGAAGCCGGCCCGGCGCGAACCTGAGCTGCTTGGGAGCACGGTCGCCGAGCCGCTCTGTGAGCCGCTCGCGCAGGTCTGCCTCGAGCAATCCGAGCTCGAACGCCCATGCAGATGAGCTCGTCGAGACGTGCAACGTTCCGTCGCGGGCGATGCGGGCGGGCCACGCATTACGGGAGATCGAGTCACCGACCGCGGCCGGCCAGACATCGACGACATCGGCGATCGCTCCTGCCGGGCCGAACCTGTCGAGCTCCCGGCGCACGTCGGGTCCCAGCCGCTCCGGCTTCATGCCGCCACCGCTGAGCCCGGCGTCACCGTAACGAGCAGGTCGGGGGTATCCGGTAGGGCCGCCGCGGAGGTTGCGGTGAGGAGAGCCTGGCCGCCGGTGCTCCTGACTCGGGCCGCGAGGATCGCCCGCCGCTCGGGATCGAGCTCGGAGAGCACGTCGTCGAGCAGTAGGAGCGGCGTTGCGGGACCGCGCTCGGCGAGCAGATCGGCCTCGGCGAGGAGCAGCGAGAGCACCGAAAGTCGCTGCTCACCCTGGGAACCAAAGCTTCGGAGATCGCGATCGCCGGCCACCACGGCAACGTCGTGCAGGTGTGGCCCGATCCCGGTGAAGCCCCGGGCGAGATCCTGCTCGGTCCGGGCCTCGAGCTCCTCGACGGACGCCGGCTCGCCCTCGTAGCGAAGCTCCGCCGCTTCGAGCCGAAACTCGGCGGCCACGGCGCCGAACGACGGCGAGAGCAGTCGGACGAGCTCGGCCCGGGCGCCCACGAGCACTCGGCCCAGCTCCGCCACGCGAGTTGTCCACGGATCGAGCGCATCCTTCGTTGAGACTCCTACTGCCACTCGGCGAAGCGCTCCGTTGCGCTGCGCCAGCGCGGCCGCGTAGTCCGTCGGCGCCGAGGCCCTGCTCGGGAAGAGCCGGCCCAGCGCCCGGTCGAAGTACGCCCGGCGAACGGCCGGCCCGGCCTTCACGATCGACAGCCGGTCGGGTGTAAAGACGAGAGTCGGAAGCCGCGTGCGGAGCTCCTCTGCCGCTCTGAGCGCGGCGCCGTTGAGGCGGGCTCTCTTCGACTCCCCGCTCTTGAGGGTCACCTCGACCTCGACCGGTGAGCCGCCGTGGTTTCCGGCAAGAGCGACGCGAGCGCCGGTTGTTCCGAAGCGGATCAGCTGCGCATCGGTGCGTGTCCGGGGCGAGAAGCCCTGCGTCGCCACATGGAGGCTCTCGAGGAGATTCGTCTTGCCGGCTCCGTTCGGACCGACTGCAAGGACGAGGCCAGGGAGAAGATCGAGCTCGAGGCGCGAGTACGAACGGTAGTCGCGGAGCGAGAGCGTCTCGACGATCAGCCGGCGAGGCGGATCGGCATGATCAGGTACGAGAAGTCGTCGCTTTCGCCCTGAATCACCGCGGGGCGAAGCGAGCTGATCAGCTTCAAGCGGACCTCGTCCCCCTCCACCGAGTCGATCCCGTCCCGGAGGAATTCCGGGTTGAAGCCGATCTCGAGCGGCTCCGCAGCGTAGGGCGCCGGCATCGTCTCGCGCGCCTCGCCAACGTCCTGTGTCTGGGCGGAAACCGTGAGCTCTCCCTCCGCGAAGCGCAACCGGATCGGGGCGTTCCGCTGCGCCATCACCGAGACACGGCGAACGACTTCCAAGAGCTCCTCGCGCGGCAACAGGAGTTCGTGCTCGAAGGTTTCCGGAAGCAGCTGACGGTAGTTCGGAAACTGACCCTCGATGCGGCGGGTCGTGAGCAGGATCCCGTCGGTCGTGAAGATCACCTGGTTCTCCATCACGCCGATCTCGAGGCCGCTGCCGCTCTGGACGATTCGCGTCAGCTCGCCGAGCGCACGTGCCGGCACGATCGCGTCGAGCTCTGGCCCGCTCGAGCCCATCGCTGTCTCCTTGACGGCGAGGCGATAGGAGTCCGTCGCGGCCATGACGAGCTTCTCGCCTTCGAAGCGAACGAGGATGCCGGTGAGGACCGGGCGCGACTCGTCACGCGACGACGCGCGGCTTACGCGACTGGCCGTCTCGAGCACTGCGTCTGCTTCGACCGTCATCAGTTCGACCGATGAGGCGTCCGGCAGGCGCGGAAAGTCCTCGGCGTTGTAGGTGTGCAAGCGATAGGTCGCCGCACCGCTGACGACCTCGACAACCCCCTCGCCGGAGCGGTGCTCGATCGAGACGTCGTCGGCAGGCAAGAGGCGCACGAGGTCGGCCAAGAGCTTGCTCGGCACGACCACTGCGCCTTCGGACTCGACATTCGCCTCGAGTGACGAGCGAAGTGAGATCTCCATGTCTGTTGCCGCGAGCTCCAGCCGTCCTTCGCCGGCGCGCAGCAGGAGACCGGCGAGCACCTGCACCGTCGTTCGCGTCGAAGCAGCGCGCGCGACGACACCGAGTTGCCGCGTGAGCTCCTCTCGGGGAACAGAGATCTTCAGCGAAGTACCGGTAATCACAGCTTCTGCTTCAAGCATCTAAAAAGAAAAAGCTAGTAGTAGTCATAGGGAGTGTGGATTCCGGGGAAGACGGCGCAATCGCGCATGGGGAGCGCGATCTCCCTGGGGATGCTTTCTGGGGGCAACTGCCGGCTTTGAACAGGGCTCGCGAGAGAGGGTCAATGCATCCACAGTTCTACCCAGCTTGCTTGACGCGCGCGGTCAACTCTTGCACCAGGTTGTACACAGAGCGATCCTCGCGAATCAGGCGTGCGATCTTGGACGTCGCGTGGATGACCGTGGTGTGGTCGCGGCCGCCGAAGTGCCTGCCGATGCGTGGAAGCGACGAGTCGGTCAACTCGCGGGACAGGTACATCGCGACCTGTCTTGGGTAGACGATGTTCTGCGATCGCCGGTCGCCGATCAACTCTTCCTTGGAAAGCCCGAAGCGCTCGGAGACCTCGTCTTGGATCCGCTCGATTGAAACCTGGGCGGCCTCCCCTTGTGGGAACACGTCGCGAAGCACGTCCTGGGCGAGGTCGACGGTCATCGGCCGGCCGGTCAGCGACGAGAACGCGACGACGCGCGTTAGCGCCCCCTCGAGCTCGCGGATGTTGGTGGACACGCGGCCCGCAATGAACGTGAGCAACTGCGGGTCGGCGACCTCGATCCCGTCCGTCCGCACCTTCTTCTGGAGGATGGCGATCCGTGTTTCGAGGTCGGGGGGTTGAATGTCCGTCATCAGGCCCCACTCGAAGCGGGAGCGCAGGCGTTGCTCGAGCGTCGCGATCTGCCGCGGCGGCCGGTCGGACGAGATCACGATCTGCTTGCCCGCCTCGTAGAGCGTGTTGAACGTGTGGAAGAACTCCTCTTGGATCCGCTCCTTGTGCTCGAGGAACTGGATGTCGTCGATGAGCAGGACGCCGAACGTTCGGTAGCGCTGCTTGAAGCCTTCGATCCGCTTGTCGCGGAGCGAGTTGATGAAGTCGTTCATGAAACGCTCGCTCGTCACGTAACAAACCGAGAGATCGCGTTGGTGCTCGCTGATGTAGTGGCCGATCGCCTGGAGGAGATGAGTCTTTCCGAGCCCGGTTCCTCCGTAGATGAACAGCGGGTTGTACGCCTGCGCCGGCGCCTCGGCGACGGCGAGCGCGGCCGCGTGGGCGAAGCGATTCGACGAGCCAATGACGAAGGAGTCGAAGGTGTACTTACGGTTCAGGCCTTCGGCCCGCGAGGGCTCGGAGACCTCGAGCTCCGGCTCGGCGGCCACGTTTCCGCCGTCCTCGACGTGGCGGACAGAAAGGTCGATCCGGCGTTCGTGCCCGGTCGCATCACGGACGGCGGCGTCGATGAGGCCGAGGAAGTGGCTCTCGATCCACTCCCGTGTGAAGTCGTTCGGGACCGTGAGGACGAAGGACTCGTCCGAGAGGTCGACACCTTCCGCCTCCGAGAACCAGGTGCGATAGGTCTTGTCGTTGAGGGCGGCCCGCAGGCGCTCCGAAACTTCGGTCCACAGACCCTCTGCAGTGAGCAACTGCTGGCGCTCCACGCTGGCTGGTCGTTCCCTCCTCGCGCTACCGGAAAGGGGCGAGCATAGCAGCGTCGCCGAGCGGGTTCAAAGGCTTCGGCGCCGACGACCGAAGCCCAAAAACCATGCGTTTTGCAGGGATTTTCAAGTCATCCCCAACGAACTCCACAGGTGTGGAAAGCGTCGGAAGTCGGGCTGTATTCACTGGAGAAAACGCGTGACTCGCAGGGCGTTTCCACCGGGCGTGTTGCCCGTTCAGGCTGTGGAAAAACTGATACCAGATTGTCTCTCTATACTGGCCCCGCGCCCGCCGGGCGCGTCCCGAACTTCATCCTCACTGGAATCGTGAAACGGACCTATCAGCCCAACGTGCGACGACGGAAGCGCCGGCATGGCTTCCGGCAGCGGATGTCTTCCAAGGCCGGTCGCGCCATCCTGAAGCGGCGCCGCGCGCGCGGCCGGAAGCGCCTCTCCGCCTAGCGGGCGACGCCCGCAGCCGTGCAACGCCGCAACCGTCTCTCTCGTTCGCGCGACTTCGACGCCGTCTACCGGCACGGCCGGTCGGTATCGACGCGCTACCTCGTGCTCTACCGATTCGACCGGGAGGATGACAAGGACGAAGACGTGCGGCTCGGGATCGCGATTCCCAAGAAGATCGGCTCCGCGGTGACGCGCAACCGGATCAAGCGCCGCCTTCGAGAGAGCTGGCGGGAGCTCCTCGCCGACGTGCCGCCCGGGACCGACTACGTCCTCCTCGTCCGCGCCCCTCTCGGTGAGGCAGAGGAGAGTCGGGGCCCCGATTGGATGCGCGAGCGCCTCGAGGAAGTCCTCGGAAAGTCACGCGCGTGAGGTACGTCGGGATCGCAGGCGTCTATGCCTATCGCTACACGCTGGGTGCCCTGTTCCCGGCGACCTGCAAGTACCACCCGTCCTGCTCGCAGTACGCCCTGGACGCTCTTCGCCAATACGGGCTGGTCCGCGGGACGATCCTGACCGGCTGGCGGCTCCTGCGCTGTAACCCCTGGAACCACGGCGGCGTGGACAAGGCCGAGGACCAGAGGCTGTTCCGGTGATCGGCTTCCTCAGCATCCTCACGCCGATCGAGAACGTCCTCACCTGGGCGCTCGAGGGGCTGCACACGACGTTCGGCCTGACCTGGGCGTGGTCGATCGTCGCCTTGACGATCACCGTCCGCGTCCTTCTCGTCCCTCTGACCGTGAAGCAGATCCACTCGATGCAGCGGATGCAGCAGTACCTGCCGGAGATGAAGGCGATCCAGAAGCGCTACAAGGCCGATCGCAAGAAGCAGAACGAGGAGCTCATGAAGTTCTACAAGGAGCACCAGATCAACCCGGCCTCCTCGTGCCTGCCGGTTATTCCGCAGATTCCGATCTTCTTCGCCCTGTACTTCGTGCTGCGCGACTTCGACGACGAGATCTATCCGCTCTACCCCCAGTCCGACCTCGGCTGGCTGGGGTTCGTCCCGGACATCACGGCCAACATCACCTCGGACTGGTCGGGCTACGTGCTGCTCGCCGTCTACGTGGCCAGCCAGGTGGCGTCTACCTGGTTCATGCCGACGCAGAGCACGAGCCAGCGCGTGATCTTCCTGATCCTCCCGTTCGTCTTCGTGTTCTTCATCATCGACCCGCCCGGCGGCACCGTGTTCCCGGTCGGGCTGCTCATCTACTGGATGACGACGAACCTCTGGACCGTCGGCCAGGGAATCGTGACCCGTGGGCTGCGCCAGAAGGCCATGCCCGAGCCTGCCAAGCGCTCGTCGCGGACTCCTTCCAAGAGCGAGCAGACGGACGGCGCCGTTCCCGCCGAGCCGACCGACGCGCCGCAGGCGCCGAAGCCGTCGGGGCAGGCCCGCAAGGTCAAACGCAAAAAGAAAAAGGGCGCGCGGCGGTGACCGAGGGGTTGAGCGTCGAGGCGACGGGAGAGACCGTCGGCGAGGCGAAGTGGGCGGCGCTGCGCGAGCTCGAGCGGTTGAATCCCGGCCTCGACAAGGCGGCGGTCGAGTTCCAGGTGGTGGCAGAAGGCGAACGCGGCCTGCTCGGTGTCGGCTATACGCCCGCCCGTGTGCTGGCGACGGTCACCGAGGACGGCGCCGCAGCTCCAGCCGATGAACCGGTGCCGGACGAGAGCGAGCTCGCCTCACTCGTTCGCGAGCTCGTCACGCGGATCACTGCCGGAATGGGCGTCCAGTGCCGGGTCGACATCCACGAGAGTGAGGACTCCGTCGTGGCGACGTGCTCGGGCCGTGACCTTGGCCTGCTGATCGGTCGCCATGGCCAGACGATCGACGCGGTGCAGTACCTCGTGAACGCGATCCTGGTACGTCGGATCCCCGGGACGCCTGCGATCGTCGACGCTGCCGGCTACCGCGCCCGGCGCGAGGCTTCGCTCAGCGCGATGGCTCGGCGAGCGGCGGACGACGCTCTCCGCCGCGGTGACCGCGTCGAGCTCGAGCCGATGACGGCCGTCGAGCGGAAGATCGTCCATCTCGAGCTCAAGGAAGCCTCCGGCGTCGAGACGGCCAGCGAGGGGACCGAGCCGAATCGCTTCGTCGTCGTCTTCCCCAGTTCTTGAGGACTGGCTCCGCGCGGTCGTCGAGACCGCCGGCCTGACCTCGATCCGCGACCCCGCCGAAGCGCGGCGGATGCTGCTGGAGGACAGTCTTCGCGGGGTAGAGGTCGTGCGCGGTCTCGAAGGCCCGATCGTCGATGTCGGCTCGGGAGGCGGCGCACCGGGGATTCCGCTCGCAGCCTCGCTTCCCGATCGCACCGTCACGCTGCTAGAGGCCGAGCGTCGAAAGGTGGACTTCCTCGAGGGCTGGTGCGAACGTCTGCCGAATCTCGAGGCGGTGTGGGGCCGGGCAGAGGAGCAGGAGACGGACCAGTACGGCGTTGCGGTTGCGAAGGCGCTCGCGCCGCCGCCCGTGGCGACGGAATGGCTGCTTCCACTCGTCCGTCGTGGTGGAGCGGCTGTCCTCTGGGTCGGTCCGACAGCAGATCTCGCCGCCGTCTCCAGGGTCGCCGAGTCCGTCGGTGGAGGCGTCCCCGTGGAGCGGGACGGCCTCGTTGTCGTCCCCAAGGTCTCGGCCACGCCTGACGGCTTCCCGCGCAGGCCGGGAATGGCCAGGAAACGTCCGTTGGCCTGAGTAGCGTTGACTTGTGCTCCTCCAGGCAATGCACGCCTGCTTCTCGCCCGCGATCACGCAGCGCCAGACCCCGCCCTCCTCCTCACCAAGGCTGCCAAGCCTTGGTTCGTCGGAGTGTGGACTCTGGCTTGGTGCTCGCGAACGAGAAGCGGGGCAGCATCACCTGAAGGAGCACTAACGGTGGCGATCTATGCGCTCGCGAACCAGAAGGGCGGCGTCGGAAAGACGACGACCGCGGTCAACCTCGCGGCTTGTCTCGCGGAGGCGGGCGAACGGACGCTGCTCATCGACCTCGACCCGCAGGCGAATGCGACCTCCGGGCTGGGCGAGCGGGCGAATGGGACGTCGAGCTACGACCTTCTGGACGGTGCGCAGGCACTCGACCTCGCATCGAGCACGAGGTTCGAGAACCTCGAGCTGATCCCGGCGCGGACCGACCTCGCCGGAGCGGCGGCCGAGCTCGCACAGCACGGGAACGGCGAGCGCTTCCTCGCCGAGTCGCTCGTTGGGGCCGCCGAGCGCTACCGCTTCGTCTTCCTCGACTGCCCGCCATCTCTCGGCCCGCTGACGGTCAACGCTCTCGCAGCGGCCGACCGGGTGCTCGTGCCCGTCCAGGCCGAGTACTACGCGCTCGAGGGCGTCGCGCAGATCCTCGGCTCGATCGAAGCGGTCCGTGCGAGGCTCAATCCAAAGCTGACGATCGCCGGCCTGCTGCTCACGATGGTCGACGGACGAACGAATCTCGCAGCCGATGTCGGATCGGAGCTGGAGCGCCACTTCGGCCCACTCCTTTTCAAGACCCGCGTTCCTCGTTCGGTGCGAATCGCCGAGGCGCCCAGCCACGGCCTGCCCGTGATCGCCTACGACCGCACCTCTCCAGGGGCGGACGCCTACTGGAAGGCGGCGATGGAGCTTGTCGAGCGCGCCTAGCCCACGGAGAGGCCTCGGCCGCGGGCTCGAGGTGCTCATCGGCGGCCAGCCGGCCTCCGAGCTCGCGAACCTGCCGGTCGGCCTCGTCCACGCAAATCCGCGACAGCCGCGGAGGCGGTTCGATCACGCGGCGACTGCAGGCCTTGCCGAGTCGATCCGTGCGCAGGGAATCGTCCAGCCGGTCGTCGTCCGCTCGCGCCGCGAGGGCGGGTACGAGTTGATCGCCGGCGAACGGCGATGGCGTGCCGCGCGTGAGGCCGGGCTGGAGACGATTCCGGCGGTCGTACGCGAGAGCGGGGACCGCGAGGCGCTCCTGCTCGGGCTGGTGGAAAACGTCGCCCGCGAGCAGCTCACACCCGTCGAGGAGGCCCGGGCCTACGCCTTGCTGGTCGACGAGTTCGAGCTCGGGCTCGGCGAGATCGCCGACCAGGTCGGACGGTCGAAGCCGTCGGTCTCCAATCGGATGCGCCTGCTCGACCTGCCCGAGGACGTGCTGGCGATGCTCGAGCGCGGCGAGCTCAGCGAAGGCCACGCTCGTGCTGTGCTTGCCGTTCCGGATCACGAGGACCGCCGCCGCCTGGCTCGCGAGATCGTCCGGCGTGGGCTGTCTGTCCGCGAGGCCGAGCGCGCAGCCCGGTGGGCCGGCGCCCGGCGCAAGCCGCGCAGAGCGGCGAGCGCACCGGTCGACCCGGTCCTCGCCGATCGCGTGCGAACCGCGGGAGAGCGCCTGACGGGCCGGCCAGTCCGAATCCGGAACGGTCGGCTGGAGATTGCGTTCGCAGACGAGGTCGAGCTCGCCGAGCTCGCCGAAGTCCTCGAGAGCGCCGTCGGCGACTAGGCCGTAACCGCAGCACGGGGACGTTCGTTGTCCCCTTGATGCTCGAACTCTGGCAGCACGACATCGAATGGCTCGAGGCGATCTCGCAGGACGAGGACGCCCGCATGCTCTTCCTTCGCATGGCCGCTCTGTCGCAGGAGGGACGGCTGGAGCCGTTTCTCGCCGAGCTCGCGCGAGACGACGAGCTGGACGAGCAGACGAAGGGCACGGTCGCGGAGCTCGTAGGCAACCCGGCCTTCCTGCTCGCCGTCGCCGACTACTTCCGCCGGACCACCGTCGTCCACTAGACCGGGACGCCACCTGCTTCCGGCTGGGGCAACCTTCCGGTTTCCCCAGACCCCTTCCCCAGCCCGCTTCGCGGGCATCACTCCGTGATGGGCGATCGTGGATTCGAACCACGGACCTCCGCCTTATCAGAGCGGCGCTCTAACCAACTGAGCTAATCGCCCGGGTGCGGCGATGGTAGCGCACGGGTGGGAGAGGTTTGGCGCCGGGGCCCGGCGCTAACATCAAACGGGTCGCCCATGCACGAGATGGTCATCTACGGCGTCAGCTTCGACCTGGTCGGCAAGCAGCCGATCGTGTTGCTGAAGACGGCCGACGGCAACAGGTTCCTGCCGATCTGGATCGGCCACCCAGAGGCGGCCGCGATCCTGATGAAGCTTCAGGGCGCCTCGACGCCCAGGCCGATGACGCACGACCTGCTCGCCGACGTCCTCGAGCAACTGGATTGCGAGGTCGTTCGTATCACGGTCACGGAGCTGCGCGAGAACACGTTCTACGCGAGCATCACGGTGCAGCAGAACGGCTCTGAGATCGAGATCGACTCGCGTCCTTCGGACGCGATCGCGATTGCGGTTCGCTCCGACGCGCCGATCTTCGCCGCCGAGCGCGTGATCGAGGAGTCCGCGATCGAGTTCGAGGGCGAGGATGTGAACGAGGAAGAGATCGTCGACGAGTTCAAGAAGTTCCTCGACGACGTCTCGCCTGATCAGTTCGCGGTCGGCGAAGAAGAGAACTAACCGAACACGCCAATCACGAGCTGCAGTCCGTTGAAGGACATGTGCACGAGGATCGGCGGGTACAGGCTGTCCGTTTGGTGGCGCAGCAACGCAAGGCCGGCGCCGATCACGAAGAAGACCGGGATCCCCACGATCAAGCCGTGGGCAAGCGCGAACGTGAGGCCGGTGATCACGATCGCCGCCCAGGCCCCGAACTGGCTCAGGAGGTAGTAACCGAGGCCGCGGAACGTCAGTTCCTCGGCGAGGGGTGCCGCGATGGCGATCGCCAGGAAGCTGAGGATCAGTGCGCCGACGCGATCGGGCTGCCAGCCTGCCGGGTCGAGCCCCTGCTCCTCGCCGGCGTGGAAGATCCCCTCGAGGACCGCTCCGACGATGAACACCGCGACGAGCAGGCCGATCGTCAGCGCGCCAGCCCGCTTCCATGAGTTCGGCTGCCTGAGGGCGAACGTCTCGCGCCAGTCCAGACCGCGGGCGATCAGCAGCACGATCCCGATCAGGAGCGCGTAGACGAGCAGGCCACCGATTCCAAACTGGTACTGGTAGACGGCTTCCGAGCGATCTTCGTCGGCCTCGGCCGACGCGGCGGAGAGGAAGCCGATCAAGATGAGGGTGCCGACGAGCACCCACCAGGCGAAGAGCTTGCGGCCGAGCTGCTGCTCTTGTGGGCGTGCAGGCTCGCTCACGCGACCCACTGCCAGAGGGCCCATTGGGCCGAAACGACTCCGAGCAGCACGGCGCTCACGACTACCACCCCGGTGTGCACCCGCGGGCGGGAACCGAGCAGTGCAAGCGCCATGAACAACGGGAAGACCACCAGTCCGAACCGCTGAATCGAGAGGAGCGGCCAGCGCTCCGACGGTACGCACAGCGGGATCGCGAGGCTCGCGGCCGCGAACAACCCGTAGGGCGCGCCGAGCCGGCGCCAGGCGACGACCGTCAAGCCCGCGAAGAGGGCGAGGAATGCCAGCTGCGCAAGGTTGATCGCCGCGACACGGTCGGGATCCGCGTCCTGGACGGCGCTCCAGTAGCGCGTCGTGTCCGAGCCGGACGCGAGCTGTCTGACGCCGGCCCAGCCGGCGCGAAGCCCGTCCCAGATCCCGCCGAGCGGCCCCGCCGGCGAGAGCTCGCGGCTCCAGGTGCTCTCGGCGCGGAGGAAGGCGAAGGGATCGCCGAGCTTCCACCAGAGGTAGAGCGGATAGAGCGCGAACAACGCAGGTGCCAGGCACAGCCGGAGCAACGCCGCCTTCCGGTCCTGAGCTCGCCATGCGAACACCACGAGCGCCGGCAGGAGGGCGATCCCGAGCGGTCGAGTGAGCCACGCCAGCCCGGCAGAGACGCCGGCACCGAGGAAGCTCCCGCGCTCCGCGAACCAGAAGCTCGCCACCGCAGCGAGCAGGAAGAGCGACTCGCTGTAGACCGCGCCGAGAAAGATCGCGAAGGGGAAGATCGCGAGGTAGAGCACCGTGCGCCGGGCCCCGTCGTCACCCAACCGCGGGAGGGCGAGGCGGTCGAGCAGCACGAAGGCTCCCAGGCATGCGGCAAGCGAGATCACGACGCCCGCGAGGACGTAGTGGCCGAGCAGGATGCGCCCGAGCAGCCCGACGAGAAGCGGGTACAGCGGGTAGAAGGCCGTGGCCGCCTCCTCGGTCGCGCCGTAACCGTCCTCGGCGATCCGGAGGAACCAGACGCTGTCCCACCGAGCCCAAACGTCGACCAGCAGGCCCGCGTCGCGGGTGTACTCCGGACGGTCCCAGCGGGTGACGTCGGGATGCCGGTTCGGCTCGAAAGTCAGGTACGCCAGGACGACGGCCGACCAGATCGCCGCACGGCTCCAGAGGAAGACGTCGAGAATACGGCCGATGGCGCCACGCTACTTCACGCTCGACGAGGCAAACCAGGCGGTCGCCGAGCTCCGGCCGGTCGTGGAGCAGATGGTCGAGCACCGGAAGCGCTTCCTCGAGGCGCAGGGACGGCGCGGCGCTCTCACGGAGCAGGCAGGGTCGAACGGCGGCGACCTGACGCCTGCGGACTTCGCCGAGGTCGAGACGGAGCTCGAGGAGGAGGCCACTTCACTGGCGGTCTGCATCGAGCGAATCCAGTCCGCCGGGGGGCAGGTGAAGGACCTCGACGAGGGCCTCCTGGACTTCCCCGCCCTGCGCGAGGGTGAGGAGATCCTGCTGTGCTGGCGGCTCGGCGAGGACGAGATCGAGTTCTGGCACGGCCCGGAAGACGGTTTCGCAGGCCGGAAACCGCTCTAACGCGTCGAAGGAGCGCCCGTGGACTGGAACCGCCTGATCGTCGTCTGCGCCGTGATCCTGGGCGCCATCGTGCTCGCGAAGCTCGTGGACATGCGGATGGCGAAGCGCGAGTTCGCGCCCGGAGCCGCGACTCGCTACCGAGTCCTCCGCCGCAGCATCATGGGCGTGATTATCTTCGTCGGCGTCCTGACGGCGCTGCTCCTGATCCCGCAGGTGCGGGCGGTCGCCGGTGGGCTCCTTGCTTCCACGGCAATCCTCGGCATCGTGATCGGCCTCGCCGCCCAGCGGACGCTCTCGAACTTCGTCGCCGGCGTGATGATCGGGCTGGCACAGCCGATCCGCCTCGGCGATCGTGTCGCGGTGGTCGAGGGCGAAGGGATTGTCGAGGAGATCGGGCTCGTCTACACGCGCATCCGCATGGACGACCGCACGCGGCTTGTGATCCCGAACGAGCGCCTGGCTGCCGATACCATCAAGAACTCCACCATTGCGAGCCGGGAGACGCTGGCAGAGATCACCGTCCCCGTGCCGCGAGACAAGGATCTCCGGACCGTGATCGACCTCCTCCGCGAAGCAACCACCCCGAGTGACGTCCTCGTCACGGCCCTCGACTCGGATGGCGTCATCACGCTGCGGGTCTGGGCGGACGACGAGGCGGCCGCCCGCCGGCTCGAGAGCGATCTGCGCCTTCGCGCCCACTCCCGGCTGCTCGAAGCCGGGATCTACGCGTGAGCCCGTATCGCCGAAGCAGGGCGAGGAGCCCCCGTCCGTTTGAGGACGAGACCTACCGCCGCCGCACGAGGCGCCAGCGCCGTCGGGCGAAGAACCGCCACCGGCGCAGGCTCGCGCTGCTCGTCGCCGCTCTCGTGCTGATCGTCGCCGGGATCGGGGCGGCCGGCATCACCGGTGCAGCGACGATCGCCCCCCGCTGCGACCTCGACAAGCTGCGTCCGGTCGAGATCGGCCAGAACTCCTTCGTCTACGCCGCCGACGGCTCGCTGCTGGGCTCGATCCCCGCGGAGAAGAACCGACAGCCGGTGAAGTTGAACCGGATCAGCAAGTGGATGCGGCTTTCCACCATCGCGATCGAGGACCGCCGCTTCTACGAGCACAGCGGGATCGATCTCGAGGGGATCGCGCGAGCGCTGGCCGCGGACGTCCGCGCCGGCAAGGTCGTCGAGGGCGGGTCGACGCTCACACAGCAGCTCGTCCGCAACCTCTATGTCGGGAACGAGGTCACCTTTGAGCGGAAGGCGATCGAGGCCTGCCTCGCCGTCCGCCTCAATCGCCGGCGGTCGAAGGACTGGATCCTCGAGAGCTATCTCAACACCGTCTTCTACGGGAGCCGGGCGTACGGCGTCCACGCCGCGGCGCAGACCTACTTCTCGAAGCCGGCGTGGAAGCTCGGGCTCGGCGAAGCAGCGCTCCTCGCGGGCCTGACACAGGCGCCGTCGGTGTACGACCCGTTCAACAACCCGCGTACGGCGCTGGCTCGAAGGGACCAGGTGCTTCGGGCCATGCTCGACCAGGGGAAGATCACTCAGCGGCAATACCGGCAGGCGATCGGTGAACGCGAGATCCGGCTGCGACCCGGGAAGCTCTACACCCGTATCCGGGAGCCGTACTTCTTCAGCTACGTCCGCCCTCTCCTGATCGCGCAATACGGCGCGAACACGGTCCGCTCGGGCGGCTTGCGTGTCTACACGACCGTCGACCGTCGCTTCCAGCAGGCCGCGCGGAACGCGATCCTTCGCACCCTTCCCTACCCGGACGACCCGGCTGCGGCCATCGTCTCGATCAATCCGTCCAACGGCGCGATCCGCGCGATGACCGCGGTCACACCCGGCAAGCGCGGGAACCAGTTCAACCTCGCGTCGCAGGGTCGGCGGCAGGCCGGCTCGACGTTCAAGACGTTCGTGCTCGCGGCCGCAATTGCCGAGGGCGTCGATCCCGACTCGACCACCTACACGTCGCGCCCGTTCACTTACCAGCCCGATCCGCTGAGCGAGCCGTGGGAGGTCTCGACGTACAGCCACGACTACCTGGGCAACGTGCCGATCTCGACAGCGACGCTCTCCTCGGACAACACCGTCTTCGCGCAGCTGACCCTCGACCTCGGTCCCGAGAAGGTCGCGGCCATGGCGCACCGCCTCGGCGTCCGCTCGAACCTGAAGACGAAGGAAGGCGTCCACGTCCCGTCGCTCGGCCTCGGGTCGGCGGCGATCTCGCCGCTGGACATGGCCTCCGCATACGCGACGCTGGCCGCGGGCGGCATCTACTCCGAGCCCATGGCGATCCGCAAGGTCGTTCTTCCGGACGGAACCGAGGACAAGGACGCCGGCTGGGGCAGGCCGCAGCGCAAGCGCGTCGTCGCCGATTGGGTGGCCGACGAGGTCACGGAGATCCTCGAGGACAACATCGACGCAGGCACCGGCACGAACGCCGGCGTCTTCTTCAGCCGTCCGGCGGCGGGCAAGACCGGCACCACCGACGATCACACGGACGCGTGGTTCTGCGGCTACACGCCGAATCTGAGCACGACGGTCTGGATGGGCTATCCGCAGGGCCAGGTGCCCATGGAGAACGTCCACGGGATCCAGGTCGCCGGTGGAACGTTCCCGACGATCATCTGGAACCTCTTCATGCGCTCCGCGATCGGGAACACCCCTGAAGTCGAGTTCCCCGAGCCGAGCTCGGAGCCGATCTGGCAGCCGTTCGAGCGCGGTCAGTACGCGAACGGCTCGTACTACGACGACGATGACGACGACTACAACTATGTGCCCGCGGAGCCCGAGGAGGAGGAAGAGCCGGAGCCTGCGCCCGAACCGCCGCCTCCGCCCCCGGCTGAGGACGAGGGCCCGGTCTCGGTCCCGCCGACCCACACACCGCGCGACGGCGAAAACTGAGCTGAGCCGCGCACTTCGCGCGGCCGCGGTTGCCGCGCCGATCTATCTCCTGGCAGCGGTGATCCCTCCAGGAGGGCTCTTCCGCGAGCGGCGGTTCCGCGACGTCGGTCTCTACGGCGACTATGCGCAGGGGCTGCTCGACGGCCGCGTCCCGTACCGGGACTTCTTCGTCGAGTACCCGCCCGGCGGCTTTCTCGTCTTCACGCCGCCCGCGCTGCTGCCCGACGGTTGGTACCTCCACGCCTTCAAGGCGCTCATGGCGCTGGTCGGCCTGGCGACGCTCCTCGTCGTCGGACTGATCCTCGCCAGGCTCGGAGCGAGCCCGCGTCGGCTGTACGCCGCCGTCATCGCGGTCGCCGCCGCCCCGCTCGTGATCGGCCCGGTCTCGCTGAACACCTATGACGCCTTCCCGGCTCTGCTGGTGGCCGGTGCGCTGGCGGCGCTGCTCTGGCGCCGCGACTCGGTCGCACTGGCGCTGCTGGGCGCAGCATTTGCAGCGAAGCTCTATGCAGCCGTTCTCGTTCCGCTCTTCGCGGTCTGGCTCTGGCGAACCGGCCGGCCGGTCGCGCGACCGCTGGCGGCGTTCGCCGTCACGGTTCTCGTCCTGGTGGGGCCTTTCGCGCTGCTCGGGTGGGACGGGCTCGTCGAAAGCGTGCGCGCTCAGGCCGGGCGAGGGCTCCAGATCGAGAGCCTCGGCGCGGCCGTCCTGCTCGCTGCGCACCGGCTGGGCCTCTACGACGCCGAAGTCGTCCGCGGATCGACGGCCGCGCTCACGCGCGACCTCGACGGCGGCTTGCCCGATGCGCTCGCGCTCGCGACGTCACTCGCGCAGCTTGCCGCTGTCGCGGCCGTCGTCGTGCTCTTTCTGCGCGGCCGCTCGAGCGAAGAGCGCCTCACCCTGGCGACCGCGGCGACCCTGGCGGGCTTCCTGGCCTTCGCCCGCTTCGTCTCACCGCAGTACCTCGTCTGGCTCGTCCCAATCGTGCCGCTCGTCGGCGGCGCCGCCGGAATTGCCGCGACTGCGCTCCTCGGAGCGGCACTGCTGGTGGGCCGGCTCTGGTTCTTCGACTACCAGGAGGTCTTCGCGCTCGACGGGGTCGTGTGGCTCGTGGTTCTGCGGGACCTGGTGCTCGTCGTCCTCTACGCGGTTCTCCTGAGGACGATGATCCCGTCCTCGTCGAAGACCTTGGACCACGAGCCGGAGCGAAGCAGCTCGGCCAGCGGCACCGCTGTCGCAGATGCATCCGAGCGCCTGTCGAGATAGGAGGCGCGCTTCAGGTCGACCGCGACCCACTCCGAGTCGGAGACGACGGGGAAGCTGTGGATCCGCCGCCGTTCGGAGAGGTGGCCGCCGAGACCGTTCGTGCTCGAGACCGGCGCATCGGACGGAATCAGGGAGACAGCGCGGTCGGCGACGCGGTCGTGATCGGACCGCTGCTCGGGCACGAGCTCGCCGGCTCGGAGCGGGCCGATCAGGATTCCGGCCGCCAGAGAGAAGGCGAGGATGACCACGGCGGCGTCCCGCCGTCTCACGAACTGCGCGGCGCCGAGGATGGCGGCGGCGAACAGGAATGGCGTGATCGGCGCCGTGTAGTGGAACCGAATCGACGTCTGGTTCCCGACCGACGAGAGGAGATTGGCCAGGAGCTCCGGCAGCGCGGCGATCACTGCCAGCGGTGCGAGGAGGAATAGCCCGGCGAGAGGCAAGCCGAGCTCGAGGAGGTAGAGGAGGTCCCGGCGCTCCGTCACAGCTTGCGCGATCGCGAGCGGGTCGGTGAAGGCGGTCTTCACGATTCCCGCCGGCGAGCCTCCCACTGCGTCGTATCTGCCGTAGAACGCCGGCTCGGCTCCCTCGCGGAAGTGCGGCATCACCGCCTCGAGCCAGACCGCGCTTGTCGCGACGCCGGCGACTGCGATCACGGTGCCGGCGAGCCGCCGCCCCTTGGCGATCGCGTACCAGACGCCCAGTGCTCCGACGACGAGGGGAATCTCCTCCTTCGTCAAAGCCGCCAGCACTCCGAACGGGACGAACGCCCAGAGCCGGTCCTCGTCGAGGTACCAGAAGGCGTACGCGAGGAGCGGGCAGGCGAAGGCGACCGGGTGGAACTCGTCCAGCGCGAGCCACTGCACGGCGGGATAGACGAGGTACGCGAGCCCGCAGAGCACTCCCGCCCACTCCGAGCCGAGGTGCTTGCGGCCGAGCCAGAAGACCGGCAGCGCGCCGAGTGCGATCGCGCAGGCCTGGACGACCAGGAGCATCGTGGGGCTCGGCCAGACGAGCCACAACGGCGCAAAGAGCGCGAGGAACGGGTCCACGTGGGCACCGAGGCGCGAGATCTGGGCGCCGCCCAGCTCAGTCACGTCCAGCGGCCGCCCCTCGACGGTCGACCAGACCGCCTGCACCATGTTCCCTAGGTCGAATCGGCCGGTCTCGAACGCGCGGTGCTCGGCGGCGGCGAGCGCGCCAAAGCCGGCGGCGTAGACCGCCATCCCAGCCCAGAGGACGGTCTTGGGCCTACGGACGTGTCGCGAGAAGGAGGTAGCCCAGCGCGCCGCGCTCGACGCCGACGAAGAGCCTGTCGACCTGGAGGAGCGCTCCGACGGCGGCGACAAGTGGCCCGTGTCGGCCGCCGGGCCGGGCGGGCCCGTGCCGGTCGAGGTACCGCTCATAGACGTGGCGATGGTAGAGGCGCGAGAACGGAAAGCCCCAGCCGAGGCACTGGTGAACGGTCAGGCCGGCGCTCGTGCAGGCCTCGATCAGCGTGGGACGCGTGTACCGGCGAACGTGCCCTGCCCATTCGTCGCTCGGCCCGTAGAGCGCGGGGTTCGCCGGGACCGAGGCGGCGAGGACACCGTCGGGACGGAGGACGCGCGCCAGCTCGGTGAGCGCCCCACGGTCGTCCTCGACGTGCTCGAGCACCTCGCCCAGCACCGCGCCGTCGAAGCTGCCGTCTGCGAACGGCAGGTCGGTGACGCTGGCTTGCGCCACCGGTCCCGACCGCCGGGCACGCAGGATGTCCACTGCCGCAGTGGAAACGTCCGTGCTCGTGACTTCGTAGCCCAGGCCCTCCAGGCGGGTCGACATCGTTCCCTGACCCGCGCCCGCGTCGAGGATCTCCGGGCCGGGCGAGGCAAAGAGGAACAGGTCGAGGAGCAGGCGTTCGCGCAGCTCGTGCCTCGGGCCGACGAACTCCGGCGCGCTGCCCCACACGTGCTCGGTCATGCGGCCCGCTCGAGGATCCCGCGCCAACGACGTCCGAGGACTTCCTCGCTCGCCTGCTCGCGGTAGGCCGCGTGGCCGCCTGCGCCGAGCTTCCGCGCGAGCTCCGAATCGGCCGCTAGCCGCCGCAGAGCGTCGGCCAGGGCCCGCGGATCTCCCGGCGGAACCAGGAGAGCGCTCTTGCCGTCCACCAGCAGCTCGTGCGCGGCCGGCGTGGCCGCAGTGACCAGCGGGACGCCGCACGCGAGCGCCTGGAAGGCCTTGTTCGGGATCACGCGTTGGGCTTTGCCCGAGGTTCCGAAGATGCCGAGCCCACACGAGGCGCGGTGGAGCTCCTCCGCCAAGGCCTCGTACTCGACCCAGGGCACCCACTCGACGTTCGGAGCCCGGTTGGCGAGCAGCGCGTCGAGCTGGCCGTTGCCCACGACCCTGAACCGCAGCTCCGGCGCGAGCCGCGCCGCCTCGAGGATCGTTTCCACGCCGTGCAGCGGGATCAGCTTGCCGACGAAGAGCGCGGTGAACGGGTCTTCCGGGTTCCAGCCCGGCCGGAACACGCGCTCCTCTGCGCCGACGAAGCAGACCTCGAACCGGTCGCGTGGGAGGCCGGCCAGGCCGGCCAGGAACTCGGCCTGCGCTTCCGTGTCCGCGACGACGACGTCGGCGCTCCGAAATGCGCGCCGGTCGATCGCGCGGAGCGCCCGCGCGGGAAGCGACCCGGCTCGAAACCGGCCGCGATCCTCGACGAGGGTGTCCGCGAGGGACACCAATGGGTTGAAGACGACCGGAGCGCCGCTGGCTGCCCGCCTGGCCGCGAGCAGGTCGAGGTGACCCGGGTACCCGACGACGACGACGTCCGCTGCTGGCCCGCGGCGCGCCAGCAGCCGCAGCTCCGCGGCCGCCAGCCGCGCGATCGCCCCCGGCCCGAGCGACCACTTCTGCTCCTGTCCCTCCCAGACGGGCTCGTGCCGCTCGATCACCTCGACGCCGGCGCCGCGAAGCGCCGAGATCACTTGCGCGTTTCGCGGGTAACGGCGCTCGTAGGTGCCGAAGTAGAGGACACGCACGCGGTGCTACCGCGCGACGGGATCGTGGCGTACGGGCTCGAGAATCTCGTCCACGTGCAGCTCGTCCGCAGAGCCGGTTCGCTCCTCGTGGTGACTCGTGATCAGCTCGGAAAGGAGCCCGAGCGAGAAGAACTGAAAGCCGACCACCACGAGCAGGACGCCGAGCGTCAGGAGTGGCCGGTGGCCGATCGCCGCGCCCGTGAGCTTGAGGATCGTGAGGTAGACGAGCACGGCGCTGCCGATCGCCGCGAAGACAAGCCCGAGGCCGCCGAAGAGATGCAGGGGCCGGTGCCGGTAGCGGCCCATGAACGAGACGGTCAGGAAGTCGAGGAAGCCGCGCGCGTAGCGCTCGACGCCGTACCGCGACCGTCCGTGCTCACGCGGCCGGTGGTTCACCGGCAGCTCGGCGACGCGAAAGCCGCGGTCATGCGCGAGCACCGGGAGGAACCGGTGGAGCTCGCCGTAGATCCGGAGCGAGCGGACCACTTCCGCCCGGTAGGCCTTCAGCCCGCAGTTCATGTCGTGGAGCTTCAGGCCCGACGAACGGCCGACGACCCAGTTGAAGATCTTGGAGACAAGCCGCCGGGTCCAGGGATCTCGACGCTGTGCCTTCCACCCGGAGACGAGGTCGAAGCCCTCGTCGAGCTTGGCGAGCAAGCGCGGGATCTCGCCGGGGTCGTCCTGGAGGTCGGCGTCGATCGTCACGACGACGGATCCCTCGGAGTGCCGGAAGCCTGCGGCGAGAGCGGCGGACTTGCCGAAGTTGCGGCGCAGCCGCACGACCCTGACGTTGGCCGCCCGATCGTGGAGGCGGGTGAGTGCGGCGAAGGAGCCGTCCGTGGAGCCGTCGTCGACGAACACGGCTTCCCATGGCCGGTCGAGGGGGTCGAGGGCGCTGGCGAGCTCGTCGTAGAGCAGCTCGACGCTTCGATCCTCGTCATGAACGGGGACGACGACCGAGATCACGGCAGTAGCTTATGCGTGAGGTGGGAGCCCTCCTGTCAATCGACGAGGCCCAGCGCCTGATTCTGGAGCGGGTTCGGCCGCTGGAGACCGAGCCTGTCGCGCTCGATGCGGCCGCCGGCCGTGTGCTGGCGGAACCGGCGACATCCCGCGTGGACCTGCCGCCATTCGATAGCTCGGCGATGGACGGTTTCGCTGTGCGGGCCGACGACACGCCGGGCCGGCTGCCGGTCGGCGAGCGGATTCCCGCTGGAAAGCCGGCCCCAAGAGGCCTCGAGCCCGGAGAGGCCATGGGGATTGCGACCGGCGGCTCGGTCCCGGAGGGCGCCGACGCTGTCATCCAGCTCGAGCTCGTTGTCGATCACGGCAACGCCATCGAGATCGGCGAAGCGGTGCCGGCCGGAGCGAACGTCCGCCCTCAGGGTGGGGACCTCCACCACGGCGATGTCGTCGTCGAGGCCGGCCAGCTTCTCGGTCCGGCGCAGATCGGCGCGCTGGCCGCCGCCGGGATTCCGGAGGTCTGGTGCTCCCGCCGGCCTCGTGCTGCCGTGCTCGCGACCGGCACGGAGCTCAGACGGCCGGGAGAGCAGCTCGAGCCCGGACAGATCTACGAGGCGAACAACTCCCTGCTCGCCGCGCAGCTCCGGTCGGCCGGATCGGAGGTCGAGCTGCTCGAAGCAATCGAGGACGACGAGGCCGCGCACCGTTCGGCGCTGGAAGCGGGTTTGCGCGGGGACGTACTGGTGACCTCGGGGGGCGTCTCCGTCGGACCGCACGATCTCGTTCGCTCCGTCGGCGCCGAGCTCGGGATCGAGGAGGTCTTCTGGGGCGTGGCTGTGAAACCCGGGAAGCCGCTGTGGTTCGGCGTGCGCGACCGGACGCTGATGTTCGGTCTCCCCGGCAACCCGGTCTCGTCGCTTGTCGGCTTCGAGCTCTTCGTGCGGCCGGCGCTCCTCGCCTTGCAGGGCGCCCGACAGGCGCTGCCGCGGTTCGACCCCGGACGGCTGGCCCGCGCCGTCCAGCCGAATCCTGCTCGGACGGAGCTGATGAGGGCGCGGACCGCGTTGGTCGACTCGGCTGTCGAACTGGAGGTCCTGAGTGGCCAGGACTCGCACATGATCGCGCGGGCGGCGGGCGCCGATGCGCTCGCGCTGATCCCGGCGGGGACCGACGAGCTGCCGGCCGGCGCGCCGGTCAGTTACCTACGGCTCGCTTGAGCTCGGTCGGCTGTCGGCCGAGCGCCAGGCCGAGCAGCCGTCCGACGAGTTGCCGGAGCGGCCCGCGCGGCGGGCGCTCACGAGCGTCCGGGTACGGCGCGTAGCGGCCTGTGGCGATCGCTGCGAGTTGCCCCGTGGCCGCGCACCATCCGAGGGCGATCACGATCGCCGGCAGCGGCACGTAGCCGATCGCGACGAGCTCGAGCACGTACCACGGCGCGTCCAGGCCGAGCTCGAAGCGCCATGCAAACGAGGCGAGCAGGATCGCGGGGCCGAGGAAGCCCACAGCGAACACGCCTGCGCGCAGCAACGGAGCGCTATGGCGCACCTGCGGCAGCCACAGCCAGGCGTGGAGGGAGGGCAGCAGGAAGATCAGCGCAAAGGCGTTCGTGGCCAGGGTGAGGAGTGCCAGGACTGCCAGCACGAGCAGTGCGGTCGTCTGTCCGGCGAGCTCCTCCTCCGTCGACACGGCCCGGCGCGGGAGCAGGCGCTCGCGTCCGACCAGCCAGCTCGCAAAGACGAACACGCCGAAGATTGTGAGCGTGACGACCGGCCAGTCGCCCACAAGGCCGGAGTCCGGCGGCGGAGGCACTTCGGCCTGTGGCCATGCGCCCACGAGTGCGAGGAACCCGAACGCCAGGCCGATCCACAGCCAGAAGGCGAGGCGTGTTCGATAGCTCCGGAGGGCCGGCGCGAGCGGAATTCGGCGGCGTCGGCAGCGGGCGAACAGATCGACGGCGGCGAGCAGGAAGGGCAGGAGCGCCGTGATCAACACGAGCTGCACCGCCCACCCCTGGACCAGTCGAGCGCCGAGATACAGGTAGGTCGACGTGTCGCCTGCCAGGGCAACACCCTCGTCGAGCGAGCCGAGGAGCGCCTCGGCTGCCCGGCCGATCTGTCCGATGCGTGCGTCGTTGAGCGCGTCGACCGTGTCTGTCTCGGGCTGCGGTGGGCGAAGATCCGCGGTCGTCAGGCTGAGCGCCGGAAGCCCGGCGCCGATCAGCGGCGCCTGCTCGTAGAAGCTGAACGGGAAGGCGAGGTCGATCAGCTGGCCGGCTGCGCCCGTTCGCCTCGGCTCCGCCCCGGTGCGCTGGATGATGCGCGCAGCCGCGGTTTCGACCAGGGTCGCGTCCGGCGAGCGGGGCCGATCGGCGGCGATGTCGATCCGCACGCTGTCGTCGCCACCGATTGCGACGAGGTTCACGGCCGCCGAGATCCGTCTTCGGTAGGGCGAGGTCTCCAGGAATTGCGCGGCTCCCAGCCCGCCGTACGAGCCTCCGTCGGAAGAGACGAGGACGATCGTGTGCGTCGGGCCGGCCGGCGCGCGCTCCACTCCGGGTGCAGGCGCCGCGCGGAGACCGTAGCCACGCGCAAGCTCGAGGAGGACGCCGGTGCCGGAGGCGTTGTCATTCGCTCCCTGGCCGGTGGCGCCGAGGTTGTCCCGGTGCGCCATGACGACGAGGACGTCCGGGGAGCGCCCGGGCGAGACCGCGATGACGTTGTCGAGCTGGACCTCGCCCTGTCCCGGGACCCGTGCCTCGAAGCGGTCCCGCTGCACCCGGAAGCCGAAGGATGCGAGCCGCTCGGCGACCCAGTCCGCTGCATCCTCGGCGGTCGGCGTTCCCGGCGTTCGGTTCGGGAACTGCGTCGCGAGCTCCCGGGCGGACTGCGTCGCTCCGATCGCGTCGAAGGCCGCGGGGAAGGTCGGTGGGGGCAGGCTCTCCGGGCGCGTGATCGTGAACGCCGTGATCAGGAGCGGAATGGCGATCAGCAGAGCCGTGCCGCGGTAGGCACGCGCGTTGACGGGCCGCTCGAGGGAGCCGTGCCGCGGCCGCCTCCGCGAGGTTAAGGGCCGGAAAGGCGGCATGCCGAAGCTATAGTAGGGAGGGCCCCGGCCCCGCGCGCCCGGCGGTGATGCGCCCGTGCCCGACTCCTCCACAATTCTCCTCGTAGACGACGAGGACTCCGTCCAGAAGCTCCTCTCGTACCCGCTGGAACGCGATGGTTACCGCGTTCTTGCAGCCAAGGACGGCGAGGAGGCGCTGGAGAAGTTCTCGTCCGAGCCGGTCGACCTCGTTGTTCTCGACCTGATGCTGCCCAAGCTGGACGGTCTCGAGGTCTGCAAGCGGCTCCGGGCCCAGAGTGCCGTCCCGATCATCATGCTCACCGCTCGCGACGACGAGCTCGACAAGGTGCTCGGCCTGGAGCTCGGCGCCGACGACTACATCACCAAGCCGTTCTCGATTCGCGAGTTCAGGAGCCGCGTCCGGGCATTGCTGCGACGCGCGTCGCTGCCCGCGCAGCAGGACCGGCGCGACGGTGAGGTGATCGAGTCGGAGGGCCTGCTCGTCGATCCCGCGCGGCGAACGGTCGAGGTTCGCGGTGGCGCCGTGCAGCTGACCTACGTCGAGTTCGAGCTCCTGCGCACGCTTGCATCGAATCCCGGCCGCGTGTTCAGTCGTCGCCAGCTTCTGGAGGCCCTCTGGGGCGACTCCGCCTACCGTGAGCCGCGCACGATCGACGTCCACGTTCGCCATTTGCGCGAGAAGCTCGAGCAGGACGCGAGCGAGCCGGAGTTCATCCTCACCGTGCGCGGTGCGGGCTACCGCTTCCGGGATCCCTGATGCGGCTTCGCACGGTCGGACTGAAGCTCAGCCTCGCGCTCGCCGCGCTGGTTGCAGGCGCTCTGGCAATCGTCTACGTCGCGATCGTGCCGACACTCGAGGATCGCCTGGTCGACGGTCGCATCGACCAGCTCGAGCGCACCGCCGACGCGATCGTCGCGGACTTCCAGGAGACCGTGGACGACCCGAACTTCACCTGGCCCGGCTTCGTCTTGACGGAGAGCCAGGTCCGGGGCGTGCGGGTGATCGTCTACGAGTACCTCGACGAGTCGAGCACCCCCGTCGTGCTCCGTCCGCTTACGGACTCACGCCCGACCGGCCAGTCGGAGGACGATCCGGTCGCCCAGGCAGCCGCGGACCGGCGCCGGACGCAGAGCGGCATCGTGGAGCGGCGGGGGACGCAGATCGCCTCCGTCGGCGTGCCGTTCGGAGGCGCGTACATCCTCAACGTCTCCTCCCCGCTGACGGAGACACTCGACACCGTCTCGCTGGTGCGGGAGCGCATCCTCGTCGCCGGCGTCCTGGCGCTGCTTGCGGCCATCGTCGTCGGATTCATCCTCGCGCGGATCTTCGCGCGGCGCGTCCATCGGCTGGAGCGCGCCGCGAACCGAATCGCCGGCGGACGCTTCGACGAGCCGGTCGTGGACGCAAGCGCCGACGAGCTCGGAGAGCTCGCGCGGACGTTCGACCGCATGCGCGAGCAGCTCGCGACGCTCGAGCGCGCCCGACGTGAGTTCATTGCCAACGCCTCGCACGAGCTGCGCACGCCGATCTTCGCCCTCGGAGGCCACGTTGAGCTACTGACGGACGAGGACATGGACGAGGAGACGCAGCGGGAGTTCCTCGCCGAGATGCGGCTCCAAATCGAGCGCTTGACGAGGCTCGCAACCGACCTCCTCGACCTCTCGCGCCTCGACGCCGGCCGTTTGCACGTGGAAATGGTCCCTGTGGATCTCGCGGAGATCGCGGTCTCGCTGGCGGCCGAGTTCGGCGGCGTCGGCCGCGGCCGGGATCACAGGCTCGAGGCGGACGGCGACGGGGGTGCTCTTGCGCTCGCCGACGAGGAGCGCGTCCGTCAGATCGGCCGCATCCTCGTGGAGAACGCGATCCTCCACACGCCGCCGGGAACGGAGATACGGCTCACCACCGCCGACGGCGCGGACGGCGCCGAGCTGCGGGTCGAGGACACGGGGCCGGGGATCCCGCCCGACGACCAGCAGCACGTCTTCGAACGCTTCTACCGGGCCGGCGGCGGCGTGACGTCGGGCTCCGGGCTCGGCCTCGCGATCGCGCGGGAGCTGGCAGGGGTCATGGGAGGCGAGATCGAGCTCGATTCGCGTCCGGGCCGAACCGTTTTCACGTTGAAACTGCCGCGCAGCCACGTGCTCATCGAAGAGCCCGAGCACGCACTCGCCCGGTAAAGGACCCCTTTTCACGTGCAAAGGGTGGTCACGCGGAACCGCGTGGCTACAGTGAGAAATCGGTGCGCCCGTCCGCTCTCGCAGCCATCGTGATCGTCGCTGCCGCGCTTGGCGGCCTAGCCGCCGTCGTCGGCGCCGACCGGACGGGCTTGCTCGACGACGCAACAGAGACCGTTTTCGTCGCGGGCTCCGGCGCTGCGCTTCCCGTGGAGCGGGAGATCGCCACCCCTGACGCGGCTGCGAAGCCGCTCGCCGGCAACACCTTCGACCCGGCCACGATCTACCAGTCTCGCAGCGGCGGCGTCGTCACGATCTACGCATTCTTCGACGGCGAGCCTGCCTCCGAGCATGCTGCGCAGGGCTCCGGCTTCGTCATCTCGCGAGAGGGTTACGTTCTCACGAGCGCTCACGTCGTCACGACGGCGGGCCCGGAGGAACAGGGCGAACCGGAAGTGGCGGACCGTGTCTACGTGGGCTTTCGCGACGGCGACCGCGTCGAGGCGACGGTGATCGGGTGGGACCTCTTCGACGACGTGGCCGTCCTCAAGGTCGACCCGGATGCGCACGCGCTCGATCCGGTTCCGCTCGGCGACTCCAGTCGTGTCGTCGTCGGTGAGCCGGTCGCCGCGGTCGGCAGTCCCTTCGGCAACGAGAGCTCGCTCTCGGTCGGCGTCGTGTCGGCCACGAGGCGCTCGATCGAGTCGCTGACGTCGGGCTACAGCGTCGGCGACGCGATCCAGACGGACGCGCCAATCACGCACGGGAACTCGGGCGGGCCCCTCTTCGACGCGCGTGGGCGCGTGATCGGCATCAATGCCCAGATCCGAACCGATTCGGGTGAGTCGGAGGGCGTGGGTTTCGCGATTCCGATCAACGCGGCGAAGCGCTCGTTCCGCCAGCTCGTGCGCAGCGGGCGGGTGGCCTACGCCTATGTCGGCGTCAACGCCGAGGATCTGACGCCCACGATCGCCAAGCGCTTCGGGTATTCGGTTCAGCATGGAGCCGTGATCGCGTCCGTCGTCCCGGAGAGCCCAGGCGATGAGGCGGGCTTGCGCGGTGGAAGCGAGCGGAGGCAGCTGAACGGCCTCCCAGTGCGGGTCGGGGGCGATGTTGTTGTCAAGATTGGCGACCGCGCCGTCCGCAGCGCGGACGACCTCGTCCGCGTGGTCAGCGAGCGTCTGGCCCCCGGCCAGGTCGTCCAGTTCACCATCCTGCGCGACGGACGGAGGATGGTCGTGCCCGTCCAGCTCGGCGAGCGCCCGCGGCGACCGCGAGTCGAGGACTAGCCGTGTTTCGGTTTTCTCACGCGTTGGAATAGTGGAATCGACCGGAATGTTTCCGGCGAACCTGGTAGAACCTCCCGAATTCATGGCGAACCCTTCGACCTCTACCGCGCACGGCGGTGCTTCGACCGTTCGCCTGACGATCCCGGCGAAGCCGGAGTACATCACTCTGGTGCGCCTTGCCCTGAGCGGCCTCTCGCAGTCGCGTGAGTTTTCGGACGAGACGCTCGGCGACCTCAAGCTCGCGGTGACCGAGGCCTGCTCCAACTCGATCCGGCACGCGTACGGCGACGGGCGCGAAGGCTCGGTCCAGGTCGTCTACGAGCTCCATCCGGACCGGCTCGTCGTCGAGGTGTGCGACGACGGTCCAGGATTCTCCGTCCCGGAAGCCCCGCTCGTCGGGAGCGACGGCCTCAACGAGGGCGGCCTCGGGATCGCGATCATCCGCGAGCTCTCGGACGAGCTCGAACTCGGACCTGGCGATGGCGGGCAGGGATCTCGGCTTCGGCTCGTAAAGTTCATCCAGGCATAGCCATCACGGCCGCACTGCAGCCCCGGCAGAGCTCGGACGTCTGAACATGCTCCCGATCGTCAACGTCGGAACGAAACTGCTCACCGACTACGCGACCATCAGCGGTCGCGGTCTGATGGCGGAGATCCAGCGACTCGCGGGGCCGCTCGAGGGCAAGCGCGTCTGCCACCTCTCGGCCACGGCGTTCGGCGGCGGCGTCGCGGAGATCAACTACACGCTGATCCCCCTGATGAAGAGCGCAGGGCTCGAGACGGACTGGCGCATCATCAAGGGCCAGGACGAGTTCTTCGACGTCACGAAGAAGATCCACAACGCGCTGCAAGGCAACCCGCAGGGATTGACCGCCGACGATGTGCGGATCTTCGAGCGCTACAACGCAATGAACGCGGACGAGTTCGACGACTCCGAGTACGACATCGTCATCGTCCACGACCCCCAGCCGGCGGCGATGATCGACCACTTCCCGGGCTCGGAGGCCAAGTGGATCTGGCGCTGCCATATCGACCTGTCCACGCCAAACGAGGACGTCCTCGACGTGCTGCTGCCGTCGCTGGCGCGGTACGACGCCGGCATCTTCCACATGCCGCAGTACGTCCCACGGTCGGGAAACCTCCCCGAAGCCTTCATCTGGCCGCCCGCGATCGACCCGCTGGCTCCCAAGAACATCGCGCTCTCGGCGGAGGATGCCGCCTACATCGTCGATCAGTTCGGCATCGACGTGCAGCGGCCGCTGCTCACACAGGTCTCGCGGTTCGATCCCTGGAAGGACCCGCTCGGGGTGATCGACGCCTTCCGGATCGTTCGCGAGTCGCATCCGGGGCTGCAGCTCGGGCTCGTCGGCTCGATGGCGCACGACGATCCCGAGGGCTGGGACTTCTACAACCAGACGGTCGAGCACGCTGCGGGCGACCCGGACATCTTCATCCTCTCGAACCTCAACAACATCGGCTCCGTCGAGGTCAACGCCTTCCAGGTGTACTCGGCGGCCGTGCTGCAGAAGTCGATCCGTGAGGGCTTCGGCCTGACGGTGACGGAGGGCCTGTGGAAGGGCCGGCCGACCGTGGCGGGACGCGTCGGGGGGATTCCCGGCCAGATCCAGGACGGCGAGACCGGCTGGCTCGTCGACTCGGTCGAGGCGTGCGCGGCCGCGTGCCTCGAGATTCTCGCCGACCCTCAGGAGGCCCGAGGCCGTGGGATCCGGGGCAAGGAATTCGTGCGGCAGCACTTCCTCACGCCGCGGCTCCTGCGTGACTGGCTTGCCCTCTTCAACCGGCTCAACGGCAACGACACGGGCGAGACCCAGCTCACGACGGTCTCGGCCGAAGCCGCCTGAGACAAGGGGATTCGCGGAAAACCGCTGGGGTAGGGTGCCTGCGATGGGCGCTCGACGAAAGTTGATCGTCGTCTCGAACCGCGGCCCCGTGAGCTTCGATCGCGATGCGCACGGCGAGCGGGTCGCGAGGCGCGGTGGCGGCGGCCTCGTCACGGCGCTGCGCAGCATGGTCGCCATGCACGACGTCACCTGGATCGCCAGCGCGATGACGGACGAGGATCGCGCGGTCGCCGAGGAGACGGGCGGCGAAGCGATCGACGAGACCGCACGCGACGGCTCGCCGTACCGGCTGAAGCTCGTGACGCACGAACCGACGGCGTACGACTGGTTCTACAACGTCGTCGCCAACCCCACGCTCTGGTTCCTGCAGCACTACCTCTGGAACTTCGCGCAGGCACCGAGCATCGATCGAGGGCTGCATCACGCGTGGGAGGAGGGTTACGTCACCGTCAACGCCGGCTTCGCGGACGCCGTCGTGGCGGAGCTCGAGGCCGAGCCCGGCGCACCGGTCTTCTTCCACGACTACCACCTATACCTGGCTCCCAGGTTCGTGCGGACGCGGGTGCCCGACGCCGCGATCTCGCATTTCGTGCACATCCCCTGGCCGGAGCCCGACTACTGGCGAGTCCTTCCCGAGGCGATCCGCCGTGCGCTCCACGACGGGCTCCTGGCGAGCGACGTCGTCGGCTTCCACACCGAGCACTGGCGCCGGAACTTCCTCCGCTCCTGCTCGGACATCCTCGCCGCGGACTGCGACTTCCCCGACGGTGTGGCGGAGTACGACGGCCGACGGATCCAAGTGACCAGCTGCCCGATCTCCGTCGATCCTGCAGAGTTCGACGAACTGGCCGGGAGCGACGCGGTCCGCGAGCGCGAGGCCGAGCTCGTGGCCTCTCGACCCGAGCTGCTCGTCCTCCGGGTGGACCGAACCGACCCTTCGAAGAACGTCGTGCGCGGCTTTCGTGCGTTCGAGCGTTTCCTGACCGACCACCCCGAGTACCACCGTCGGGTCGGGATGCTCGCTCTCCTCGATCCGAGTCGCCAGGATATTCCCGAGTACGCCGAGTACCTCGGCGCGATCCAGCGCACGGCCCGCGTCGTCAACGACCGCTTCCAGGGCGAGGGCTGGCTACCGATCGACCTCCGGATCGCGGACGACTTTCTGGGGTCCGTGGCCGCGTACAAGCAGTACGACGTGCTGCTCGTCAACGCGATCTTCGACGGCCTGAACCTCGTCGCGAAGGAGGCGCCGCTCGTCAACGAGCGGGACGGTGTGCTGCTCCTGTCCGAAAACGCCGGTGCCCACGAGGAGCTGAGCGAGTGGGCGGTGACGGTGAACCCGTTCGACATCGCCGGCCAGGCTGACGCGATCCACGCAGCGCTCGAGATGCCGGCCGAAGAACGATCCGCGCGAAGCCGGGCGATCCAGGAGCACGTCCGCGAACACGACCTCGCCGAGTGGGTCGAGGGCCAGCTCGCGGATCTCGATGCAGCGGTCGCGCCGGCGCGCGCGCGTCCGTGAAGGACTTCTCCCACATCGACGAGGCGGGCGGAGTTCGGATGGTGGACGTCGGCGCCAAGCCGCACTCACGGCGGCGCGCGCGCGCCCGGGCTCTCGTCGAGATGAAGCCCGAGACTGCCGCGCGGCTCGCCGAGCTGCCGAAGGGCGACGCGATCACGACCGCGCAAGTGGCGGGAACCATGGCCGCGAAGCGGACGAGCGACCTGATCCCGCTCTGTCACCCCCTGCCTCTCACCGCGATCGACGTCCATGTTGCCATCGTAGAGAACGGTGCGGACATCACGGCCACGGTCGAGACGACGGCGCAGACGGGGGTCGAGATGGAAGCGCTCGCCGCGGCCTCGATCGCGGCGCTCACGATCTACGACATGGCGAAGGCGGTGGACGATTCCATGGTCGTCCGCGAGGTGCGGCTACTGGAGAAGACCAAGGAGGAGGTTTGAGGGCGGCGATCCTGACGGTCTCGGACGGCGTCGCTCGCGGCGAGCGGGCAGACGAGAGCGGGGAGGTTCTGGAGGAGCTTCTGACGGCCGAGGGCCACGAGGTGTTCCGCCGGATCGTGCCGGACGAGCGGAGTGAGATCGCCGAGGCGATCGAGGCGCTGACCGACGAGTACGAGCTCGTGCTCACGACCGGGGGGACGGGTGTCGCGCCGCGGGACGTCACTCCTGAGGCGACCGCGTCCGTGGTCGAGCGCCAGATCCCGGGCCTGCCCGAGGCGATCCGGGCGGATGCCGTCGCGCGGACGCCTCACGGAATGCTCTCGCGCGGGATCGCAGGCGTCCGAGGCGGGGCAATCGTCGTGAACCTCCCCGGCTCGCCGGGGGGCTGCCGCGACGGCTTCGCAGTCGTCCGGGAGGCGCTCCCGCATGCGGTACGGCTGGTTGCAGGCGAGCAAGGCGGGCACCGGCAGACGTGAGTGTGGGCCGTTGGCCCCGGGGACAGGTCGGCGCGCTTTCGGCACGGTGCTGTCACACACACGCGCGCCGGCCACGGATACGATCGCCTCGGGGAGGAGGTTAGGGGTTCCTGGGCAGCGAGACCAACGAGGTGGGCGCCGGATGATCAGCGCGAGCGGGCTCGGCCGGCGCTTCGGTGACCGGCGCGTCCTCTCCGGGGTCGACCTCGGCCTCGAGCGGGGCGGGTTCCTGCTGGTCACGGGAGCGAACGGATCGGGCAAGACGACCCTCCTGCGGCTCCTCGCCGGGCTGCTCGCTCCCACCGAGGGCGTGCTCGAGGTCCAGGCGGAGCGGCGCCGCACGGGCTTTCTGGGCCACGAGTCCCTCCTCTACCGCGAGCTGACGGCGCTCGAGAACCTCGATCTCTACGGCCGGCTCTATCGCGTCCCCGAGCGACGCGAGCGGACCGGGATGCTCCTCGAGCGGTTCGGGCTCTGGGACGCCCGCGGCGAGCCGACGTCCACGTTCTCGCGCGGGATGCTGCAGCGGCTCGCGCTCTGCCGCACGCTCCTCCACGATCCGGAGCTCCTGCTCCTCGACGAGCCGTTCAGCGCGCTCGACGCGGACGGCGCGGAGCTGCTCCAGGCCGAGCTGACCGACACGGCGGGTCGCACGGTCGTCGTCGCGAGCCACCAGCCCGACCGGATCGCCCCGCTCGCGACCCAACGGCTCGCCCTCGCATGACCGGGTATCTCGGCGACGTCGCAGCTCTCGCGCGCAAGGATCTGCTCGTCGAGCTCAGGACGCGCGACACGGTTCCGGCCATGCTCCTGTTCGTCGTCGCGGCGCTCGTTGTCTTCCACTTCGCCTTGCCGGCCGAGAGCTCGCGCCTCGCGGCGAGCGGGATGCTCTGGATCGCGCTTCTCTTCACGGCGCTGCTCGCCTTGGTGCGCGCGTTCGTCGGCGAGCGCGATCAGGGGACGCTCGACGGGCTGATCCTCGCGCCGTGCGACCGAAGCGCGATCTGGCTCGGGAAGACCCTCAGCGTCCTCGCCTTCCTGCTGTTCGCCGAGGCAGTCGCACTGCCGGCGTTCGCGCTCTTCTACGAGGACGTGACCTGGGAGCTCGTCGCCGGCGTGGCACTTGCGAATGTCGGGATTGCAGCCGTGGGCACGCTCCTCGGCGCCATGGCAGCCGCCGCCCGCGCGCGCGAGCTTCTCCTGCCGCTGCTGTTCCTGCCCGTGGCGATCCCGCTGGTGGTCGGTGGAGTCGGCGCGACGGTCGCCGACGACCCGGGCAGATATCTGGCCTTTCTCGCGCTCTACGACCTGATCTTTGCGATCCTCTCCTGGGCAACCTTTGAGTACGTCGTTACGGAATAACGGCTCCGCCCTCCTCTCGCTGACAGCGGCGGCTCTCCTGGTCGCAGGCCTGTCGCTCGCGATCTTCTGGGCGCCCGAGGATGCCGACCAGGGCATCAGCCAGAAGATCTTCTACGTCCACGTCCCGGTCGCGCTGACGTCGTACGCGGCGTTCTTCTGGGCTGCCTGGAAAGCGCTGCGGCTTCTCTGGAAGGGCGACGAGCGGCACGACCTGGAGAGCTACACGGCCGTGCACATGGGAGTGATCTTCGGCGTCCTTACGCTGGTCACCGGTTCGATCTGGGCGAAGGTGTCGTGGGGGCAGTGGTGGGTGTGGAGCGAGCGGCAGCTGACGCTCTTCCTGATCCTGTTCCTGTTCTACTCCGCGTACTTCATGCTCCGCTACTCGACCGATCCCGGGCCGCGCCGGTCCCGGACGTCCGCCGTCTACGCGCTGTTCGGGGTTGCGCTGATCCCGGTCAGCTTCATGGCGATCCGTCTCGCCGAGGGACTGATCCACCCGGTCGTCTTCAAGCGGGACGGACCTGACATGGAGGGCTCGATGTTCCTCACCTTCTGCGTCTGTCTCGCCGCGATGCTGGCGCTGGCCGGCGCGCTCTACCTGATCGAGCTCTCCGGGAAACGCGCGGACGCGAGCCTGCGCGCGCTCAAGGAGCGGCTGGCGTGAGCACCGGCGAGAAATACCTCTGGGCCGCCTACCTCGTCGTCTTCGCCGCCGTGCTGCTCTACGTCGTCCTCATCTCGCTCAAGCTCGGTCGCCTGGAGCGCGAGCTCGCGTCGCTCGCAGAGCTGGCGGAGGACCGGGAGAGACGCGATGGCTGAGCTGCTCGTGTGGCCGGCGCTGATCGCCTACGGTGAGGCTGCCGTCGCCTACGCGGGGAATGCGCGGCGGCCCGGCTCGCTCGGCCGGCTCGCCACCTGGGGCGTCCGGGTCGGATGGCTCGCCCAGACGGCGTTGCTCGTCGTCCAGGCCGCTGATGCGGACGGGTTTCCGTGGAACACGTGGGCGGGGTCCCTCAATCTCTTCGTCTGGCTCGTAGTCAGCGCGTACCTGATCTGGGGCTGCAGTCCCCGCTACCGCCTTCTCGGTCTTGGCGTGATGCCGCTCGCCGCCGCGCTGTTGGCGATCTCGTACGCGGCCGGCGGGACGGAGGAAACGGCCGGAGCCGCCTGGGGCGACGTCGTTCTCGTCCTTCACATCGGGTTCGTGCTCGTGGCGTTCGCCGGCTTCACGGTCGCCGGCGGGCTCGCGGCGCTCGAGCTCTGGCAGGAACGCGAGTTGAAGAGCCATCCGGCCGGGCTCCTCAAGCTCCGGATCCCGTCGCTGGTCGCGCTCGACCGGCTGACAGTGACGACGGTCGGCGTGTCGTTGGCCGCCCTGACCGCCGGGATCGTCCCGGGCCTCGCGCGACTGCCGGACCGAGGTCTCGACGTCCTGATTGCGGGAACGGTCGTGCTCTGGGCGCTTGGCGCCTCTGTCCTCTACCTCCGCGTGCGCGCCGGGCGCCGCGAGCTTGCAGCCGTGCTCGCGCTCGGTGGAGTCGCTGCCGTCATCGTCCTCCAGCTCGGGCTCCTGTTCGCCCACGTCGCATGAAGCTGCTCGTCGTCGGCACGTCGCACCGGCTCGCGCCCATCGAGGTACGCGAGCGCGTGGCGCTTGACGGGGAGGGCGAGGCCGCTCTGGCACAGCGCCTCGGCGAGAGCGGCGAGGCCGTTTGCCTCTCGACCTGCAATCGCACCGAGCTCTACCTTGCGGCCGCGGATGCCGACGCCGCGGAGGACCGTGCGACCTCGGCGCTGGCCGATCTCGGCCGGATCCCGCGGTCAGAGCTCGAGCCGTACCTGTACCGGCTGGAGCAGGAAGCGGCCGCCACGCATCTCTTCCGTGTCGCCGCCGGGCTCGACTCGCTCGTGCCGGGCGAAGGCGAGATTCAGGGACAGGTGCGGTCTGCCTACGAGCGCGGTGCTGTCGGGCCGCTTCTCGACAGACTCTTCCGCCAGGCGCTACATGCAGGCAAGCGGGTGAGGACCGAGACGGCGATCGGCGAGAGCCCGGCATCCGTCGCCTCCGCGGCCGCGGCACTCGCCGCGCAGGTGTTCGGCGACCTCTCCGGGCGGCGCATCGTCGTCATCGGCGCCGGCAAGGTCGGCGAGTTGGCCGCCCGCAACCTCGTCAGCCGAGGTGCGGAGCTCTCCTTCGTCGCGAACCGGACGATCGACCGGGCCTCCTCGCTCGCAGAGCGCTTCGGCGGCCAGGCGCTCCCGCTCGAGGCTCTCGGGCCCGAGCTGGAGACGGCGGACATCGTCGTCTCGTCGACTGCGTCACGCGACACGATCCTCGTGCGGGCGCAGGTCGAGCGCGCGCTCTCGGCCCGCCGTGGCCGACCGGTGCTGCTCGTCGATCTCGCGGTCCCGCGTGACATCGATCCGTCGATCAAGGAGCTGCACGGCTGCTTCTTGTACGACATCGACGACCTCCAGGCTGTCGTCGAGGAGACGCTCACGGGCAGGCGAGGCGAGGCGAGGCGAGCGGAGGCGATCGTCGCCGGGGAGGGAGAACGCTTCCAGCAGTGGCTCGGCTCGCTGGATTCGGTTCCGGCGATCGCGTCACTCCGTGAGCGGGCCGAGGAGATCCGCCGCGGAGAGCTCGCGAAGGCGAGCGCACGCCTGGCCGGTCTCTCGGAGACCGAGCGACGCGCCGTGGAGTCCCTGACGAACCAGATCGTCAACAAGCTCCTCCATCAGCCGATCATGCGTCTGAAGGAGGCCGGGCTCGGCGAGGAGGACGACGGCCGTGCTCCTCAGGGTCGGCTCGAGGGGTAGCCGCCTCGCGCTGACGCAGGCCGAGCTCGCGGTCGAGCGGCTGCGCCGGCCGGGCTTGGAGTTCGCGCTCGTGCCGGTCACCACCGCCGGCGACCGCGACCGGACGAAGCCCTTCGGGGAGATCGGCGAGCGCGGGGTCTTCGTCAAGGAGCTCGAGGAGGCGCTGCTCGCCGACCGCATCGACCTCGCTGTCCACTCGGCGAAGGACATGACCTCGACGGATACGGAAGGTCTCGCCGTAGGCGCCTATCTCGAACGGGAGGATCCCAGGGACGCGCTCTGCGGGGCTGAAGCTGTCCGGCCGGGAATGCGGGTCGGGACCGCGTCCGTGCGCCGGCGCGCGCAGCTGCTCGCACTGGAGCCGGAGCTTCGAATCGAGCCGATGCGGGGGAACATCGACACTCGGCTCCGGAAGCGGGACGAGCGGGGCCTCGATGCGGTCGTCCTCGCCGCCTGCGGGCTCGACCGCCTCGGCCTAGGGGGCGAGATCGGGCGCCGCTTCGAGCCGGACGAGCTGCTGCCGGAGGCGGGGCAAGGCGCGCTCGCCCTCCAGGTTCGCATCGGCGAGGAAGGCCGCGTGGCCCATGCTGACCACGCAGAGACGAGGCGGCGTGTCGAGGCAGAGCGCGCGTGTGTCGCGGCCGTCGGCGGAGGCTGCCTCGCGCCCGTTGCCGCCCACCACGACGGCGAGCGGCTGACGGCGCTCGTCGCCGCCGAGGACGGAAGCTGGGTCGAGCGGCGAACGGGCGACGATCCCGTTCGTCTGGGGCAGGAACTGCTCTCGCTCGTCCCGTGAGGATCCTTCTGACCCGGCCAGAGGGACGCAACGAGGAGCTCGCGACCGCGCTCACTGCGTCTGGCCACGATGTCGCAAGCGTGCCGCTGATCGCGCTCGAGCCGCTCGGTGACGAGCCGATCGACCTCGAGGGCTATGACTGGGTGCTGGTCACGAGCGCCATGGGCGCGCGCGAGCTCCGCCGCCGGGGCAGGGGGCGACCCGTCCGGTTTGCGGCGATCGGCCGGGCGACTGCCGACGCGCTCGGCGGCGCCGACCTCGTGCCGCAGGTTTCGACGCAGGAGGGCCTGCTTGCGGAGCTGCCGCGGCCGGCCGGGCGCGTGCTCTTCGCCGGCGCCGAGGCAGCACGGCGGCTGCTCGTCGACGAGCTGGACGCCGACTTCGTCCCGCTGTACCGCACCCACGAGCTCGCGCCGGAGCTGCCGGACGTCGACCTGGTCGTTCTTGCCTCGCCGTCCGCTGCCCGCGCGTACGCGGCAGTCGGCGGGCGCGGGCCCGCGATCACGATCGGGCCCGAGACCACCTCGGCTGCGCAATCGCTCGGCTTGGACATTGCCGGAGAGGCCTCGACCCAGGACGCCGGCGGTCTGATTGCGGCCGTCGAGGCCGCGACGCGTTAGCGTCTCGGCCGGTGGTCATCACCTTCCTCTCGGACTTCGGCGTCGAGGACGACTTCGCCGGCACATGCCACGGCGTGATCAAGCGGATCGCGCCGGAGGTGGATGTGATCCACATCACGCACGGGATCCAGCCCACCAGCATCCTCCAGGGCTCTGTCGTACTGGCCGGCACGCTGCCCTACATGCCGATCGGTGTGCACCTCGCGATCGTCGACCCCGACGTCGGCACGCCGCGCCGGGCGCTCGTCATCCGCACCGGGGACGACCGGCTGCTCGTAGGCCCGGACAACGGGCTCCTCGTGCCTGCAGCCGAACGGGTCGGCGGGATCGCGGCTGCGAACGAGATCACCAACCGGGAATACGCCCTCGAGCCGATCGCTCCGACGTTCCACGGCCGGGACATCTTCGCCCCCGCGGCTGCGCACCTCGCGCTCGGGCTCGACCCGGCTGAGCTCGGGGATGCCGTGGAGGCGGACTCGCTCGTACGGCGCGAGTATCCGGTGCCGGAGATCGGAACCCGGCGGATCCGGGCGACCTGCCTGTACGTCGACCGATTCGGGAACATCCAGTTGAACCTGACGGCGAGCGACGTCGAGCCGCTGGGCATCGTCCCGGGAACGCGCGTCGAGGTCGAGCTTCCCGTCGACCGCTTCTACGCTCAGGCCGCGAGGACGTTCGCCGACGCCCGGGCCGGCGACATCATCCTCTACCAGGACGCGTATCAGAACATCGCGCTCGCGATCTCCCGCGGCAACGCCGCCCAGACGTTCAGCGTGCAGGCTGGGACAGAGGTTCGGCTACGGGCCGACTAGAAGAGCAGCTCGGCCAGCGGTTCGTGCGGCTGGCCACCGACGCGGTCGTCCGTTGGCCGGCGCTGTGGCCGGTCTTCAGGCCGGTGGTTCGACGTCAGTTCGACCGCCTGGCGGGCGTGTGGGCCGGCTTGCGGGGGCCCGACTCTCTCGCGCCGTTCGAGGCCGCCCTCGATCGGGTCGTCGGGCCGGTGCGGCGGGCGCTGGACGTCGGGACCGGGACCGGTGCCGGAGCCGTCGAGATCGCAAAGCGCTTCCAGGACGCCGAGGTCTTCGGCGTCGACGTCGCCCCGGCGATGCTCGAGGAGGCCCGGCGGCTTGCTCCGGGCATCGAGTTCGTCGAGGGCGACGCGTCAGCGCTGCCGTTCGGAGACGGCGAGTTCGACCTCGTCGCCCACGCAAACATGATCCCGTTCCCCGACGAGACATTCCGTGTGCTTCGCCCCGGCGGCTGGACGGTGTATGCGTTCTCGGCTGGGGCGCAGACTCCGATCTACGTCGCCCCCGACCGCTTGCGCCGCGAGCTCGAGCGCCGCGGGTTCACGGACTTTGCGGAAATTACGGCGGGGCGCGGCAATGCGGTGCTTGCCCGGCGGCGTCAAGGGGACTAACGTCAAGCGCACTGAGACGTTCGTGGCGCGGTCGCACCGGCCCGGACGTCTCTTTTTGTGTGGCTAGACTGGCCGCACTGCGGCGAGGTAGCTCAGTTGGTAGAGCACACGGCTGAAAACCGTGGTGTCGCCGGTTCGATTCCGGCCCTCGCCACCTATAGCCGGAGACGACCGCGCCCTGCTAGCCGTCCTGTACGACATCCACGGGAACCTGCCGGCGCTCGAGGCGGTGCTCGCCGAGGCTGAAGGAGTGGGGGCAGACCGCTTCCTCCTCGGCGGTGATTACGGGACGCCGAGTCCGGCGCCTCGCGAGACCCTGGCGAGGCTGCGCGAGCTGCCCGAAGCCACGTGGATCCGCGGGAACGGCGAGCGCTGGCTGCGCGAGCCACCCGACATCCCGGAGGTCGTTCGGGCGTACGAGGAGTTCGAGGGCGTGCTCTCCGACGAGGAGATCGACCGGCTGTACGGGCTGCCCGAGCGGGCGGAGCTCGACGGGATCCTCTACGTCCACGGCTCTCCGATCTCCGACGTCGAGAGCTTCGCGCCGCAGCCAGAGGAAGGGGAGGAGCGGATGCTGGGCGGCGTGTGCGACCGGACGATCGTCTTCGGGCACAGCCACCAGCAGTTCCGCCGGCCGGGGCCGAACGGCACCGATCTCGTGAACCCTGGAAGCGTGGGGATGCCGCTCGACGGCGACGTTCGCGCTGCCTGGGCGACCTGGGACGGCGACTTCGCGTTCAGGCGCACCGGTTACGACGTCGAGCGTGCGGCCGCCGCGTACCGTTCGCTGCGCGGCGAGTTCGGCGAGCTCGCGGCGAACCGGATCCTGAAGGGCTCCGACTAGCCGAGCGATGCGTCGATCGTCACCTCGACGTCGTCGCTGAGCGCCTGCGAGACCGGGCAGTTCTCCTTGGCGTTTTCGGCCGCCTGGCGGAAGCCGTCCTCGTCGAGGCCTTCGACCTCGCCACGGACCTGAAGACGCATCGTCGTCATCCGGAATCCGTCGCCGACCTTGTCGAAGGTCGCGGTCGCCTGGCTCTCGATGTGCTGGGCCGGTGTGCCGGCCTGCGCGAGGCCGTTTGCGAGCGCCATCAAGACGCACGAGGCGTGTGCCGCGGCGATCAGCTCCTCCGGGCTCGTGTTCTCGTCGGCTGCGTCGGCCCGCGAGCTCCATTTGATCGTCGCGTCGCGGACGACCCCGCTCTGCGTCGAGACCTTTCCGGAGCCGCCAATCAGATCCCCCTGCCACTCCGCGTTCGCGGTGCGCTCAACCGGCATCCTCGTCCTCCTTCTCCTGGCCTGACACGGACGGCCGATAGTAGCGGCGCCCCTTCAGCTCATCGGGCAGGTTGTCGACCTCGAAGCCCTTCGGGTCGGAGTGGGGATAGATGTAGCCCTCGCCCCGCCCGAGCTTCTTCGCGCCGTAGTAGTGCGTGTCTCTCAGCGCGTCCGGCGGCCGGAGATGGCCGTGGTCGCGCACGTCCTGCCGCGCGTCCCGAAGGGCCACCAGGACGTCGTTCGACTTGGGGGCGAGCGCGAGGTAGATCGCGGCCTCGGCGAGGTTCAGCTGCGCCTCGGGCAGGCCCACGTGCTCGACCGCCTGCGCGGCCGCCACGGCGACGACCAGCGCCTGCGGGTCGGCCAGGCCGATGTCCTCGGAGGCCAGGATGACCATCCGGCGGGCGACGAACCGCGGGTCCTCGCCGCCCTCGAGCATCGCGGCGAGGTAGTAGATGGACCCGTCGGGATCCGAGCTGCGCATCGACTTGATGAACGCCGAGACGAAGTCGTAGTGAGCGTCGCCTCCCTTGTCGTAGACGAGCGGCCGCTTCCGGGCCGCGTCCTCGACGTGCTCCTCTGCGACCGGGTCGCTCTCGGCCCGCGCGGTCTGGACGGCGAGCTCGACGATGTTCAAGGCGTTCCTCGCGTCGCCGCCGGCGCGCAGGGCCACCAGTTCGACCACGTCGGGCGCCACCTCGGCGCCGAGCTCCTCTGCGCCGCGCCGGACGACGACGGCGAGATCCTCGCGGGAGAGCGGCTGGAGCTCGTAGATCTGGGCTCGGGAGAGCAGCGCCGAGTTCACCTCGAAATAAGGGTTCTCCGTCGTGGCGCCGATCAGCGTCAGGACGCCCTCCTCGACCGCCGGCAGCAGCGCGTCCTGCTGCGCCTTGTTGAAGCGGTGGATCTCGTCCAGGAACAGGATCGTCCGCCGTCCCTGGGCGCCTAGCTCCTCGCGGGCCTGGGCGATCACCTCGCGCACCTGGGAGACGGTGGCCGAGACCGCCGAAAGCTCGACGAAGGAAGCCCCGGTCTGGTTGGCGACGATGCGCGCGAGCGTCGTCTTGCCGCTTCCCGGCGGGCCGTAGAGGATCATCGAGCCGACGCGGTCCTCCTCGATCGCGAGCCGGAGCGCCGAGCGCTCGCCGAGGACCTGCTCCTGGCCGACGAAGTCCTCGAGCCGCTGTGGCCGCAGCCGGAGCGCGAGTGGCGCCACCTGTGGCAGCCGCTCCTTGGCGGCATCAGAGAACAGATCGCTCATTGCCGGAAAAGTATGCTCGTCCGGCAAGCGGACAAAGGAGCTGACGATGCCGTTCGAGGAGCTGAAGGAGCGCCACGCGATCGTGTGGGGCGCGGGCCCCTACCAGGGGGTCACGGAGACGATTACGGATATCCACGCCGCGGTGATCGACCGCCTGCGGCCGGAGCCGGGCCAGCGTTTCCTCGATCTCGCCTGCGGGACGGGCGCGGTCGCAGAGCTCGCCGCGGCGGCCGGCGCGAAAGTGGTGGGCATCGACCTGGCGCCTGCGTTGATCGAGCAGGCAAAGGGCCGAGCCGAAGAGCGCGGTCTGGAGATCGACTATCGGGTGGGCGACGTCGAGGCGCTCGAGCTCGAGGACGCGAGCTTCGACCGTGTCGCGTCGACGTGTGGCGTGATGTTCGCGCCGGACCACGCCGCCGTCGGGCGCGAGCTCGCACGGGTCACGCGTCCCGGTGGACAGATCGGCATCGCTTGCTGGACGCCGGAGTCGGGTCTCGCCCAGCTCTTCGGCGTGATGCGCGAGTTCCAACCGCCTCCGCCTCCGGGTATTAGCAGCCCGTTCGACTGCGGTCGGGAGGACCACGTGCGCGATCTGCTCGCCGACGACTTCGAGCTCGAGTTCGAGCTGCTGGACAGCCCGCTCGAGATGGAGTCGGGCGAGGCCGTCTGGGAGCTGTTTGTGCGCGACTACGGCCCGACCAAGGTGCTCGCCGAGTCACTCGACGACGAGAAGCGGGAGCAGCTGCAGCGGAACTTCGTCGAGCTCCACGAGCGGTCGCGCGTGAACGGCGGCGTCCGTTTTCCGCGCGCCTACCTGCTCACGATCGGCACGCGCCGCTAGTGGCGACGCTGTCCTTGCGGGAAGAGGCGACCGAGCTCCTCCAGGAGCTGATCAAGGTCGAGACGGTCAACCCGCCGGGCAACGAGACGCGGGCGGCGGAGCTCCTGCGCGAGTACCTCGGCGACCACGGCGTCGAGTCGGAGCTGTACGCGAAAGTGCCCGAGCGGGCGAACCTCGTCGCGCGGATCCACGGTCGAGGCACCGGACCGCGCCTCGTGCTCCTCTCGCACACGGACACCGTCCTTGCAGATCCCGCCGAGTGGGAGCTCGACCCGTGGTCGGGCGAGCTCCGGGAGGGACAGGTCTGGGGCCGCGGCGCACTCGACATGAAGGGACAGGTGGCGGCGAGCGCCGTCGCGATCGCGTCGCTGGCACGCGAGGGCTTCGAGCCCGGCGGCGACCTGATCTTTGCCGCCTGCGCCGACGAAGAGGTCGGTGTCGGCTTCGGGCTGCAGTGGCTCTGCCAGGAGCATCCCGACGCGGTTCGGTCGGAGTACTGCGTGAACGAGGGCGCGGGCGATCGCCTCGTCCTGGGCGGCCGCGTCTTCTACGTGTGCTCGACCGCCGAGAAGATGAGCTCGCCCTTCCGGATCACCCTCCACGGGCGAAGCGGCCACGCATCGCGGCCGGGAATCGCCGACAACGCGCTCGTGAAGGCCGCGCCGCTGATCGAGCGCCTCGGCCGCTTCCAGGACACGCCGGTACTCGGCCCCGAGGTGGAGGCGTTCCTGCGCGCGGTCACCGGTGAAGTGCCGTCCCCGGGCCGCGCCGTGGAGGCCGCCCGTGAGGTCCACCTGCTCGCCGGCGACCTCGTGGAGCCGCTGCTGGGGACGACCGTGTCGCCTACCCAGATCACCGCGTCGCACGGGCGCAATGTGATTCCCGCGCACTGCGAGGTCATCGTCGACTGCCGCATCCTCCCCGAGCACACGCAGGACGAGGTGGAAGCCCAGCTTCGGGAGTTCCTCGACGTTCCCGACCTGGACTTCGAGTGGCTCGAGGGCCACGGCGGGACGCGCTCCTCGATGGACACGCCGCTCTGGGGCGCGGTCGAGGCATTCGTCGAGGAGATCGAGCCGGGCGCTCAGGTCGTGCCGCTGCTGCTCTCGGGCTTCACCGACAGCCACTGGCTCCGAGAGGCGTTCGGCACGGTCGCGTACGGGTTCTTCCCGATGCGGACGATGGAGCCCGAGGTCGCCGCCCGGCTGATCCACTCCGCCGACGAGCGGATCGAGGTCGAGGACCTCGAGCTCGGCGTCCGGTTCCTCCGCCGTGCGGCGGAAGAGATCGGGTCGCTACCCTCGACCGCGTGAGCGAAAAGATCCGGCTCGGCGGGATGGCGCTCGCCAACGGCGTGCTCGTCCACGGCCCGAACGCGTGGGCTTGTGCCGTGCGGGCCCCGGACGGCACGCTGCGCGTCGAGTCGGACGTCAAGCGGTTCCAGGCGGCGAAGGTGGGCAGGCCGTTCCTGCGCGGGCCGGCCCGGGTCGCGGAGATCTTCGCGCTCCTACCGGAGGTGCGCCGACGCGTCCCGGAGGCGCGTTTTCCCTTCGAGCGGCCGGCCGTCCTGGCGGCGATGCTGGGCGGAGCGGTTTTCACTCACGCCATCCGTCGCTCCGGCCGGCTCGGCCCGGCGGCGAAGGAGCTGATCGCCGGCCTCGCCGCAGTTGCGCCCGCTGCGATCGCGCTGCGCGGGTCGGCGCTCGCGGCCTACCACGGCGCCGAGCACATCTCGATCGGAACGTACGAGCACGACGAGCCGCGCGCCAGGGAGCACGAGCGGTGCGGGACACATCTGGTCGGCCCGCTGCTCGTGACGATGGCGGCCGGAAACGTGCTCGCGGCGAAGGCGCCCGTGCAGATGCGCTCGACGGCGCGGGTCGCGTCCTCCCTCGGCGCGCTCGCGGCGGCGACCGAGGTCTTCAACTGGATGTCGAGGAACCCCGAGCGGAGACTCTCGAAGCTTCTGGCCCGGCCGGGACACGAGTTCCAGCACCGGGTGGCGACGGCCGAGCCGACCGCCGAGCAGCTCGAGGTCGCCGAGGCCGCACTCGCCGCCTGCCTGCGACTCGAGGAGGCCGCCGATGGCGGTCGAGACTAGAGGGACGCGGCTTCCCGCCGAGATCTTCGACCTTCCGGTCGACAAGATCCGCGAGGGCTACTACACGGACGAGTACTTCAACCGGACGAGGCACGTGCTCCTCGAGGACGATCGGCGCCCGCGGGTCGTGATGCAGGTGTTCCAGAAGAAGGAGGCGATCCTCGGCGGGATCGACGAGGCAATCGCGGTGCTCGAGCTGTGCTCGGACGACTGGGAGGGCCTCACCGTCCACGCGCTCTACGAAGGCGACCCGATCTCCCCCTGGGAGACCGTGATGACGATCGAGGGCGACTACACCGGCTTCGCTCACCTGGAGACCGTCTACCTCGGCGTCCTCGCCCGCCGGACGATGATCGCGTCGAACGTGAAGAAGGTCGTCGAGGCGGCGAACGGCAAGCCGATCATCTTCATGCCTGCACGCTATGACCATCATCGCGTGCAGACGGGCGACGGCTACGCCGCCTACGTGGCCGGCTCGACGATCGGCGCTCCGATCGGCATGACGACCGGCGCCAACACGTCCTGGTGGGGCGGCACCGCGATCGGGACCGTCCCGCACTCGTTGATCTCGTCCTACGGCGGAAACACCGTGCTCGCGGCGACGAAGTTCGCGGAGCACATGGATCCAGAGGTGAACATCGTGGCGCTGGTCGATTTCGAGAACGACTCGGTCCGCACGGCGCTCGAGGTGGCCCGCGCGCTCGGCGACAGGCTCTGGGGAGTCAGGCTGGACACGTCCCGGTCCCTCGTCGACAAGTCGCTCTGGCACGAGCTCGGCGACTTCGATCCGCGCGGAGTCAGCGACCGCCTCGTCCGCAAGGTGCGGGAGGCGCTCGACGGGGACGGCTTCGAGCGCATCAAGATCGTCGTCTCCGGTGGGATGAACGCCGAGCGCATCCGCGAGTTCGAGGAGCTCGGCGTGCCGGTCGACTCCTACGGCGTCGGCTCGGCGCTGATCCGCGGCGAGAACGACTTCACGGCCGACGTCGTCCTGACCGACGGCCGGCCGAGCGCGAAGGTCGGTCGCTGGTTCCGGCCGAACCCGCGGCTCGAGCGCGTGGCGTAGGCGTCCCTAGCTGACCGGAGCCTGGATCCCGGGCCAGCTCTCGATCGGCTCCGTCGACCGCACGACGTGCATCCCGGCGGCGGCGAACCGCTCGAACGCCGCGTTCGCCTGCTCCGTGTAGTCGAAGCCCGGGACGACCACCGGCGAGGTGCAGTCTTCGAGCAGGTACGTCCGCGGGGCGAGGGCCGGAACACGTTCGTCGTCGCCTTCGAGCAGGTCGTCGATCGTCCAGGCAACGCAGTGGCTCTTCGCCTGGCCGGCCACGACGATCGCGTCGTAGGTGAGGAGCTGCTCGATCAGCAGGTCGTTCTTTCCTGCGATCGCAGTGCCGTCCGGCCCGTCCATGATCTCCGGGCCGAACATCGAGTAGTGCTCGGTCAGCGGATTGTCGCCCTTCACCTGGAACGACGGCTGACTGGAGCGGGCGATCGTGTGGAAGAAGATCGCCTCCTCGATGGACGAGACGAGCGCGTGACCGACACCGCCGAGCATCGCGTGGTACGGCCAGATCGTGAGCGTGTACTTCCCGCTCTCCTCGAGCTTCCTCGTGTAGTCGAGAAGCTGTTCCTGGGCGTACTCCGGGTCGATGCCGGTGCTCTCGACGGCCGCCGGGTTGATCCGCCAGCGGCCGGTTCGGGCGTCCTCGGCGGTGATCAGCGTGTACGGGTCCGGGTGCCGTCCCTCGTCGTCTACGAGCCAGACCGGGTGGAAGATCTGCGTCGCGCGGTGTGAGTCGAGGGTCGGGATGACCGCCGTGATCGTCCCGAGGTTCCGGTAGAGGAACTCGCAGAGCCGGACGTTGTCGCGCTCGGCGCCCTGGACATAGAGCTCGAAGCCCGGGACGCAGAACGTGTTCTGCACGTCGACCGCGACGAGGCAGATCCGGAAGGCGTCCTCGAGTGCCGGGCGGAGGCCGTGCTGCTCGGCCCACGCCTGCGCATCGAGCGCCCGCTCGTCGTAGGCGACGTGCCAAACCTCGCCCGCGCGGCCGGAGTCGAAGTGCGGTGGGACCGGAAGCTCGGCCACGCGGTCAGTGTGCCCTACAGGGGACCTGACTCGCTGCCGATAGGCGGTCCATGCCGTTCGATGTGGGGGAACTGCTGCGCGCGATCGGGGACATCGCCTTCGTCTGGCTCCCGATCATCATGTTCGCGCTCATCATCTATCTGCTCTGGCGGAGCCTCTCGCTGATGCCGCGGGTGAAGACGACGCACGTCAAGCCGACGTCGCGAAGCGCCGTGACTTGGGACGAGGTCGCCGGCCTCAACGAGGCGAAGAAGGAGCTGCGCGAGGTCGTGGACTTCCTGCGCTATCCGAAGCGCTTCTCACGCCTCGGCGCGCGTATCCCGAAGGGCATCCTCCTCTACGGCCCGCCCGGCACGGGCAAGACACTGATCGCGAAGGCGGTCGCGCACGAGTCCGGCGCGAGCTTCTACTCGCAGAGCGCCTCGGCCTTCGTGGAGATGTTCGCCGGCCTCGGCGCCGCCCGCATCCGCAAGCTCTTCGAGCAGGCACGGAAGGACGCGCCGGCGATCATCTTCATCGACGAGCTCGACGCCGTCGGCATGAAGCGGATGGGCGGCGGCCTCAATCGCGAGCAGGATCAGACCTTGAACCAGCTCCTCGTCGAGCTCGACGGCTTCAACGAGAGCGAGGGTGGCCACGTGATCGTCATGGGAGCGTCCAACCGGCTCCAGGATCTCGATCCCGCGCTCCTCCGTCCGGGCCGTTTCGACCGCCAGATCCTCGTCTCGCCGCCGGATCTCGCGGGAAGGCAGGAGATCCTCGGCGTGCACACGCGCGGCAAGCCGCTCGGGCCCGACGTCGATCTTCACCTCATCGCGCGTCAGACCGCCGGCCTGACCGGTGCGGACCTGGCCAATGTCGCGAACGAGGCCGCAATCTTCGCCGCCCGCGAGGACCGCAACGACATCACCCAGGCGAACTTCGAAGGTGCAATGGAGCGGGTCGTCGCCGGGCTCCAGCAGCGCAGGATCGTCACCGAGAAGGAGCGCCGGATCCTCGCGTACCACGAGGCCGGTCACGCCGTGATGGCGTACCTGATGGGCGACCCCGTGCAGAAGGCGACGATCGTGGCGCGCGGTGACGCGCTGGGCTACACGTTCCACCTTCCGGACGAGGACCGGTACCTGCACACGCGCGAGGAGCTGATCGACTGGATGACGATCGGGCTCGCCGGCCGCGCCGCCGAGCACGTGGTCTTCGGACGTGTGACGAACGGCGCCGCGAACGACCTCGAGAAGGTCACCTCACTGGCGCGCGCGATGGTCTTCGAGTACGGCATGTCCGAGGGTGTCGTCTCGCGGACGATGCGCGCCGACAACTACGCCCTCTCGGAAGAGACCAAGCGCCTGCGCGACAGCGAGCAGGCCCGCCTCACCGACGGCGCGTACGAGGAGGCGATCCGCCTGCTCGAGAAGCACCGCTCGCCGCTCGACCGTGTCGCCGGCGCGCTGCTCGACAAGGAGACGCTGAACCGGGACGACCTCGAGACGCTGCTCGCCGATGTCATCGCGGAGTCGCATTCAAGCGACACCGTCGGAACAGTCCGGGTGCTCCCGCATCCCGCACCGCAGCTCGAGCAGGCGTAAGTAGCATCGGGGCCGTGGAGGCCCTGCGGGTTCATCACCTCGGAGTCGCCGTCGAGGATCTCGACGAGGCTGTCGGGACCTACGAGCGGCTGTTCGGCGGCCGCGTGGAGCACCGCGAAACCCTCGAGGATCAGGGCGTCGAGGCCGTGTCCATGCGGGTCGGCGAGAGTCGTGTCGAGCTGATGGGATCCCTGGGAGAGGAGACGCCGGTCGGGAAGTTCCTCGCCAAGCGCGGGCCCGGCATGCATCACGTCGCCTACGAGGTGGACGATCTCCCGGGCGCGCTCCGCGATCTCTCCGACCGGGGCGCCGAGCTCATCGACGAGGAGCCTCGCTCCGGCCTCTTCGGCCTCCAGGTCGCATTCGTCCACCCCGACGCCGTCCACGGCGTCCTTGCAGAATTGGTGACCGCATGAGCTCACTCGAAGACCACGTACGCATCGAGATCGGCTTCGACGGCACGCAGATCATGAGCGCGCTCGTGACGCCAGAGACGGCGGACGAGCTGGAAGCAGCGCTCAAGGGCGGGAGCAACGGCTCGGTCGTCCTCGACGCCGAGGACGGCCGCTACACCGTCCCACTCGCGCGTGTCGTCTACCTCAAGCGCTTCGCGCGCGAGGGCCGGCTCGGCTTCGGCAACGTTTAGGCCACGAGCCGCTCGGGGCATCCTCTCTGGCAGGTGGGCGACCAGGTCGTCACCGGTCACTCTGCGCGGCACGCGGCAAGCGACAACGGTCTGATTCGTGACCTCGTCGAGCGGGCCCAGCTTGGCGACCGCTCAGCGCTCGAAGAGCTCTACCTGATCCATTTCGACCGGATCTACAGCTACCTCCACATGAGCGTCGGGAGCCGCCACGACGCCGAGGACCTGACGACGCAGACGTTCGTGAAGATGCTCGAGTCGATCGGGCGCTTCCGCTGGCGCTCCGTGCCTTTCTCCGCCTGGCTCTTCCGGATCGCCCACAACCTCGCGATGGACCACTTCCGCGCTCGCAGGCGGTGGCAGCCCGAGGAGGACATTCCCGAGCCGCCCGGCTCGGAGGAGAACTCGGCGGAGGACCAGGCGCTGGCCTCGCTCGGCGACGCCGGCCTTTTGGAGCTGATCGCCCGGCTCTCGCCGGAGCAGCGGCAGGTGCTGACGCTCAAGTTCGTGTTCCGCTTCTCGAACGGCGAGGCGGCGGCGATCCTCGAGAAGACGGAGGGCGCCGTGAAGTCCCTCCAGCACAGGGCACTCGCCTCGCTGCAGAAGCACGTCACGCGTTAGATCGCTAGAACCTCCGCATGGCTCTCGACGTCGGGATCGTCGGCCCGCCCGGGTCGGGCAAGACGACGCTGTTCACGGCGCTCACCGGGGTGCGGCCGGAGGGCTACGGGACGCCGCACGTCGGGATCGCGCCGATCGGGGACGAGCGGTTGCCGAAGATCGCCGACGTGATCGGCTCCGCGAAGCAGACGCCGGCCACGATCCGGCTGATCGACGTGCCCGGCACCGCAGAAGCGCAGCTCGGCGGCGTGCGTCGCGCCGACGCGCTGTTGGCGGTCGTTCGCGACACGGGAGACCTGCCGTCGCTCGAGCTGGAGCTGCTCGTTGCCGACCGGGATCACGTCGAGCGCCGGCTCGAGCGTGTGAGGAAGGACGCAAAGTCCGGCGACGCGGCCCTGCGCGCAGAGGTCGAGCTGCTCGAGCGGCTGATCGCGCACATCGACGACGAGCGCGCGCTCCGCGACTGGCCCGGCGAGCTTCCGCCCGAGCTCGAGCCGCTGACGACCAAGCCCCTGATCCCCATCCTGAACGGCCCGGAGGGCGTCGACCTCGCGCTGGAGGCCGAGCTCCACGATCTCCCGTCCGAGGAGGCGGCGCAGTTCCGAAACGGCGGCTCATCGGCGCTCGAGGACGTCGTCCGCCGCCTCGCGTCCGTCCTCGACCTGGTGGTCTTTTTCACCGCAGGCGACAACGAGGCCCGCGCCTGGACGCTGAGGAACGGGAGGACGGCGCTGGAAGCCGCCGCCTCGATCCACACCGACATCGCGCGCGGCTTCATCCGGTGCGAGGTGATCCGCTGGGACGACCTCGTCTCCTCGGGCTCGCACGCGGAAGCGGCGCGGAGGGGGCTACAGCGGCTCGAGGGAAAGGGGTACGTTGTCGCTGACGGCGACGTCCTGAACATCCGTTTCAACGTCTAAGAACTGCGACCGGTGCTTAATGGAACGTCAATGAACGCTGAACCTATATTGGGGCGTCGATGAGCAGCTTCGAGCCCGAGCGGCGACGGGACGGTGAGCGCATCCGGCGTGCGGTCGGCGTCGCCAACAAGCTGCTGGACAACATCGACCTCGTCGTCCGCGGCAAGCAGGAGGAGATCAGGCTCGTCCTGACGGCTCTCCTTTGCAGAGGACACGTGCTCTTGGAGGACGTGCCCGGAACGGCGAAGACGGTACTCGCCCGGGCGCTCGCGCAGAGCATCGAGGGCGCGGCGCCGTCGCGGATCCAGTGCACGCCCGACCTGCAACCCACCGACGTCACGGGCCTCTCGGTCTACAACCAGCGTGAGCGGGACTTCGAGTTCCGCCCCGGACCGATCTTCGCCAACATCGTGCTCGTTGACGAGATCAACCGCGCGATGCCGAAGACGCAGTCCTCGCTCCTCGAGGCGATGGCGGAGACGCAGGTCACCGTCGACGGCGTCACCCGTGAGCTTCCGCAGCCGTTCCTCGTGCTGGCGACGCAGAACCCGATCGAGCTCGAAGGCACCTTCCCGCTGCCGGAGGCCCAGCTCGACCGCTTCTTCCTCAAGACCGCGCTCGGCTACCCCGAGTCGGAGCACGAGCTGCAGATCGTCCGCGACCAGCGGCACGGGCATCCGCTCGGGGACCTCGGGCCGGTCGTCTCGCTGGCCGACGTGGAGGAGCTCCACCACGCGAGCGAGGAGGTCTACGTCGACGAATTGATCCAGCGCTGGGTGATCGACGTGGTCCGCGCCACCCGCGAGCTCGAGACGGTGGCGATCGGCGCCTCGGTGCGCGGAAGCCTCGCGCTCGAGCGGGCGGCGCGCGCCTGGGCGCTCCTGCACGACCGCGACTACGTGACCCCGGAGGACGTCGAGGAGCTGTTCCTCCCGGTCGTCGGCCACCGGATCCTCTTCACGCCGACCTTCCTCGTCGAGATCCGCAAGCACGGCCGGCAGCAGGCGGCCGCGCGGTTCGTGGAGCAGTGCTTCGAGGTGGCCCCGCGGCCGGAGGCCGCACTCAGCGGCGAGGTCCTTCCGATCGCCGGTGAGCGGGGCGACTGACCTCACCTTCCCGCTCGTCCCGCGCCGGCGGCTGATCGGCCTTGCCTTCGGCGCAGTTACCAGCGTCCGGCGCGGCACCGGCTCCGACGTCGCCAGCTCGCGGCCGTACCAGCCCGGGGACGACGTCGACACGATCGACTGGGCTGCGTCCGCCCGGCTCTCCTCCGCCCGCGGGACGGACGAGTTCGTCGTGCGCGAGCGGTTCGCGGAGGAGGCGCCGCGCGTCGTGATCGTCGCCGACCGGCGCCCGGCGATGAGCCTCTACCCCGCGGACATGCCCTGGCTCTCGAAGCCGGACGCGATGGTCGCCGCCGGGAACCTGATCGCCGACAGCGCTGCGAAAGCGCGCGGGCTGATCGGCTACCTCGACTACGCGAGCGCCGCGACCGGAGACGACGCCGCGGAGGTGCCGTTCTGGCGCCCGCCGCACGCCCAGGCGGACTTCTGGCGGGTCAAGGAGTCACACCTGCACTACCCGCTCTACGGAGCGCCGGAGGACACGCTGGAGCAGGCGTTCGCGCACCTGGCGCCCATGCGCCGGTCGCTGCCGGCAGGCACCTTCGTCTTCATCCTGTCCGACTTCCTGTCACCGCCGAGCGAGGCTGCGTGGGCGTGGATCGTCGAGCTTCCGTGGGAGCTCGTGCCGGTCGTGATCCAGGATCCGGTCTGGGAGCAGAGCTTCCCCGACGTGGCGTCGGTCGTCGTCCCGCTCGTCGATCCGCCGACGGGCAAGCTGAAGCTCGTGCGGCTCAGTCGACGGGAGGCGCGCGAGCGGCGGGAGGCCAACGAGGAGCGCCTGGCCGAGACGCTCGGCTACCTCGAAGGTCTCGGGCTCGACCCGGTGCTGATCTCGAGCAGCGATCCCGAGGAGATCTACACGCGCTTCCTCGAGTGGGTCACGCTCCGGCAAGAGGGAGTGCGCGACTCGTGGTGACCGCCCGCCGGCTCTTCATCGCCGCAGTGGTTGCGGCCGTGCTTCTCGCCGCAGCCGTCGGGCTCTTCGCCTGGAACGCGTGGGACAAGGGCGGCGGGCCGGGCCTGGGCGACGAGCCGATCGTGGGCACCGCGCTCCTTGCGCCCGAGCAGCATCTCTTCGCCGACGCGGTACGGGCGCGCGTCGAGCTCATCGTCGACACGAAGCGCGTGGACCCCGACAGCGTCGAGATCGGCGCGAATTTCGAGCCGTACCGCGAGCTTCGGCCGGTCGACGTGACGCGAAGCGAGGACGGCGCGATCACGAGGCTGCGCTACGACTACGTCCTCGGCTGTCTGGTCTCGCGCTGCCTTCCGCGGGGAGCCGGGCGCGTGGAGCTCGGCGGCGTCGCCGTCAACTACCTGCGCCGCGGCGAGTCCGAGCCGGACGCGGCCACCGTCGAGTGGGTGCCGATCCGCGCGGCCGGCCGAATCGACCCCAACGAGCTCGAGCAGGCTGCTCTCCGTTCCGACCTCCGCGACCTGCCGTCGGCGACCTACCGCGTCTCGCCGCGGACGGTCGAGCTGGTCGCGCTGGTCCTCGCCGTCCTGTTCGCCGTCGGCGCCGCGATCCTGATCCTCCGGCTGCTGCCGCTCGACCGGCTCGCGACGAGGCTCGGCGCGCGGTTCGTCGACAAGCGCTCCTCGCTCGAGCAGGCGCTCGCGCTCGTGCGCGAGTCGTCCGGCTCGGCGGAGGAAGAGCGGCGTGCGCTGGAGCGCCTCGCCGTCGAGCTCAAGAGGACGCGCGAGCCGTCGCTCGCCGAGGATGCCAGCCGGCTCGCATGGTCGGAGGGGCAACCGGTACCGGCCGTCGTCGAGCCGCTCTCCGACGAGGTGGAGCGCGTGATTTCGGAGAACGGGCACTGATGCGGCGGCAGGGCATTCCGCTCTTCGACGTTCGGCACCTGACCGAGCCGATGCGGCGCACCGCTGCCATCCGGCTCGTGTTGGCGGCCGCGCTGGTCGGAACGTTGCTCTTCGCGGCCTGGTACTCGCGCGACCCCGGCTCGTCGGCAGTGCGGGTTGCGCGGGGAGGCGATAGCGGCGTGGTCGTCCTCGACATGTCCGCGAGCATCGGCGGGGCGCGTCGCCGGCTCACGGAGCCGTTCGAGTACCTGGCGGACACGAACCAGGACTTCGGCCTCGTCCTGTTCTCGAGCGTCGCGTACGAGACGATGCCGCCTGGCACAGCGGCGCCTGAGCTCCGCGGCTTCCTGCGCGCGCTGGCCCCGTACCCGGACATCTGCTTCGTTCGGGACGTGGATCAGGTTTGCCCCCCGGGCCAGCGGCGAGTCGAGTCCGGCAGCGAGGAGGAAGAGGAGATCCGGCGCGGCTCGGTGACGCCGTGGTCGGAGAACTTCCGGGGCGGGACGAAGATCTCGACGGGCCTCCAGCTCGCCCGCGAGATGCTCGAGCGGCACGACCAGGAGGAGCGCGGCACGCTGCTGATCAGCGACCTCGACAACTCGGGGCTGGACACCCCGGCGCTGACCCGCGAGCTGATCACGTACGAGCGCAAGGGGATCCCGCTGTACCTCGTGGCCATGTCCCCGTTTGACGAGGACCGCTTCTTCTTCGAGCGGCTGGTCGGCAAGGAGGCGTTCGTCGACCGGGCGGACATGGCACCGCCTCGGCTCGCGGACGAGCGGCGCCGTGCCGAGCGCGCGGGAGTCCCGGCGGGTCTGGCGGGGCTCGCGCTGCTCCTGCTGATGCTGCTCGCTGCGAACGAGCACTTCTGCGGCCGGCTTGCCTGGCGTTCGGCGCGTGGTCAGGAGGTCGACGAATGAAGCGCGCCCGGCCGATCCTGCGGAAAGGCCTGCCGATCGCGATTCTGATCGCGCTGGCGGTGTTCGCGGCGCTCGTAGCCCGGGACGCCGCCGCGATCCGGAGTGGCCTCGAGGGCGGCGACCTTGCGTTCAAGGCCCAGCCCGCGGCGGAGCGCCTCTGGAAGATCGACACACGGCTCCCGTACTCGAAGCGCGCATTCGGTGTCGAGGACGACCTCCTCTACCGCCGCGCCCTACGCGCGTTCGCCGTCGACGCCCGGCGGGGTGAGAACCCGTACGACTTCGACCGCCCGGCCTTCCGCGCCGAGGCGCAGGCGACGCTCGGGGCCGCCGAGGAGTCGAGCCTTGCCGCGCCACTCCGTTCCAAGTCGGCAAGCCTCCAGGGCGTCCTCACCTTCGCGGAGGCGGTCCAGGATCCGATCAACGGCCCTGCGCTGATGAGGCGCGTCGTCGGCGACTTCGAGCGCGCGGTGCGGATCGATCCCACGAACGAGGAGGCGAAGTACAACCTCGAGTACCTGCTGCGCCTGATGGATCCCAGCGCGGAGCGGCTCAGGATTCGCGAGAACATCCCGGCGTACCAGCCCGGGCGCACCGCCCCCGGCGGGGGACCGTCGCGGGAGGGCGAGGGCTACTAGGTGGACTTCTCGTTCCTCACCCCGCTCGCCGGGCTCGTGACGCTCGCGGCCGCGGTGCCCCTCGTCGCCTTCGTCAGGAGCGAACAACGTGCCGCGCGGGTGCGGGAGCTCCTGCGGCTGGCGCCGCCGGGAAGCTCCCAGCGGAGCACGGTCGCGGCGATCGTCGTGCTTGCCGTGCTCGTCGGGATCGGCGCCGCGCAGCCGGTGCTGGAGGAGACGCAGGAGCACGCAGCGCGGTCGGACGCGCAGGCGTTCTTCGTCATCGACACGTCCCGTTCGATGCTCGCGTCCGACGAGGCAGGCGGGACGACGCGCTTCGATCGGGCTCGCTCGGCGGCGCTCCGGATGCGCGACGAGCTTTCCACGGTGCCGGTCGGCATCGCGTCGATCACGGACCGGACACTGCCGCTGATCTTTCCGACCGCGAACCGCGAGTCGTTCGCCTCGACGCTGGAGCTGGCGATCGGCGTCGACCGGCCGGCGTCGTCCGAGGCCGGTAACACCCGCGCGACCCGGTTCGGCGCCCTCGCCGCCGTGCCGGCCAGGAACTTCTTCCGCGACGCCGAGCGGAGGCTCGTGGTGCTGTTCACCGACGCCGAGACCGCACCGTTCAACCCACAGGCGATCGCGAACGACTTCTCCCAGGCCAACGTGCAGCTCGTCGTCGTCCGGTTCTGGCGAGAGGGCGAGCAGGTCTTCGGCCCCGACGGCTCTGCCGAGCCGTACGCCGCGGACCCGGCCAGCGCCGACTTCGCGCGGCAGCTGGCGGAGGCGACCGGCGGCGGGGCCTACGACGAGGACGACCTCGACGGCGCCATCCGGGCGGCCAGGGATGTCGTCGGCGAGGGAGAGACCGTCGTGAGGACCGTGCGCACGGATATCGACCCACTCTCGCCCTACGTCTTCCTCCTCGCGCTCCTGCCGCTGGCGTTCCTGCTGTACCGCCGAAACCTCGCGTAGGAGGCTTAGCCGGCCGAGATCAGGACGACGCCGGCCAGAGCGGCGACCACGCCGACGAGCTGGAGGCCTGCGACGCGCTCGGAGAGGACGGCCGCCGCCAGGCCGACCGTCACGACCGGGTACAGCGTCGCGAGCACAGAGACGACGCTCACGTCTCCCTGGCTCGAGGCCGCCGCGAAGAACGAGTTCCCGGCGGTGTCCATCACGCCGATCATCACGATCGCCAGGAGGCTCCCTCTCGCCGCGCCGAGCGGCGGGCGGAGCACGAGCCAGGCCGCGAGCACCAGAACGAATCCCGAGGCCCGGAAGGTGAACGCCGCCCACAGGAAGTCCTCGCCGCTCGCCTCGTGCATCGGGACGTAGTAGCCGCCGAATCCGATCACGGCCGCGATCGCCCAGGGAACACCGGCGGCGACGTGCACGGATCCGTCCGCAGGCCGCTCGAAGGACGCGAGCGCCACGCCGCCCAGCGCGAGCGCGAAGCCGGCGAGCTGGAGCGAGGAGACGTCGTCGCCGGTCGCGATTCCGAAGACGACCGGCACCGCGGCTGCTACCGAGGCGATCGGCGCGACGACACTGATCGAGCCGACGGCCATCCCGCGGAAGAACGCCGCGAGCCCCAGCGTGCCGAAGATCGCGGCGACGGGCGCCCACAGAATGGAGGTCCCGGGCGGTGGGTTGCCTGCGATCGCGACCACGAGGCCGATCGCGAGCACCCCCGAGACGTATGCGACCAGGAGGACGACGAGGACCGGCACGGTCCGGCTCTTCAGGCCGCCCAGGAAGTCGCCCACGCCCCAGGAGATGCTCGCCGCGAGCGCGCAAGCCGCTGCGATCACCAGTGCCTCTAGTCCGGAACGGGCCTGGTGGCGGCGACCGCGTCGAGCTGGTTCGCGTGATAGAGCACTGCCGCCTCCGCCGTTCGCGCGGTTCGCCCGTCGTGGTGGACCGCGACGGCGTGGACGACCTCGGCGAGGACGCCGCGCTCGAGCCCGCCGGCCTGGGACTCGATCAGCCGGATCCCGAGCTGGACGTGGCCGAGCAGGCGCCCCTCCTCGGTCGGCGTGAAGGACGGCCCGCGGCCGAGCTCCAGCGTGCGGCCGGCGTCGTGGAGGATCGCGGCGGCGACGAGCAGGTCGTGCCGGAGCCGCTGGTGGACCTGCGCGGTCTCGCGGCAGAGCGTGGCGACGGCGACCGTGTGCTCCAGAAGCCCGCCCGCATAGTCGTGGTGGGCTCCAGGATTGGCCGGGAGCTCCCGCAGCCGTCCGCGGAACCGCTCGTCGGTGAGGAAGCGGCCAACCAGCGTCTTGAGACCGGCGTGAGAGATCTCGGCGCCGAGAAACTCGAGGAACCCGTCCAGCTCGTCGGCGTCTCGCCGTAGCGACGGTGTCAGCTCGGAGGGATCCTGGCCCTCCGCCGGCTCGAGGGAGCGCACGTCGAGCTGGAGACGGTCGCGGTACTTGTCCACCCGTCCGAGGACCCGCACGGCGTCGCCCTCACCGAACCGCGCATCGAGCAGCTCCACGTCGTTCCAGACCCTCGCCTCGATCTTCCCGCTCGGGTCCACGAGCTCCAACGCCAGGTAGTCGGAGCCTGTCCGCGTCCTGCGCCGCTCCTTCCTCGCGACCGCGTACGTACCCTCGACGACGCGGTTCTCGGCGAGGTCCGCGATCGTGCTCACGGCCCGAGTCTATGGACGACGGAGGATGTAACGTCCGCGTCGAGATGGCCGTGGTCAAGCCGATTCGGGCCGTTCGCTACGACACGTCCGTCGCCGGGTCGCTCGAACAGCTCGTGGCGCCGCCGTATGACGTCATCGACGAGGAACACCGCGAGGAGCTCAGATCGCGGAGCCCTCTCAACGTCGTCCACCTGACGCTGCCGGACGACGAGGCGGACGCGGCGCGGCTGTGGCGCGAATGGCTCTCCGAGGGCGTCCTCGTCCGGGACTCGGCGTCGACCTTCTGGGCGCTCGAGCAGTGGTACGTCGGGCCAGACGGGATCGAGCGCACGCGGCGCGGCCTGGTGGCGGCCCTGAAGGTGGAGCCGTACGAAAACCGGGTGGTCCTGCCGCACGAGCGAACGCACGCCGGGCCGAAGGAGGGGCGGAAGCGGCTGCTGGAGGCGCTGGGAGCGCACCCCGAGCCGATCTTCCTGCTCTACGACGGCGCTCCCCCGTACGAGCATCCGACCGGCGAGCCGGAGCTGGAGGCGGAAGCGACTCGGCTGTGGCACATCCCCTCGGACGGCATCGCCGAGGCGTTCGCCGACAAGCAGCTGCTCATCGCCGACGGGCACCACCGGTACGAGACGGCGGTCGCCTCGGGGGTGGAGGACATCCTCGTCGTGCTGGTCTCGACCGACGACCCGGGGCTGATGATCTTCCCGACGCACAGGATCGCCGAGCGCATCAACGGCACGAGCCCGACGCAGCGGCTGGAAGACGCGCTCGCGCAGCTCGAGGCTCACCCGCCCGAGCGCGCCGCCGCGGTCGTGTACCGCAAGGGGGGCGCGGCGCTCGTCGAGGGTGAGGAAGGCGCGCTCGACGTCCAGCTCGTCGAGTCGCTCGCGCCCGGCCCGGTGCGGTACACGCCGTCCGTGGACGAGGCTGTCGCGGCGGTCGAGGGAGGTGACGCCGAAGGCGCCTTCATCGTCCGGCCCACGCGGATCGAGGATGTCTTCCGGTTCGCGCAGGCCGGCGAGACCTTGCCGCAGAAGACGACCTACTTCTATCCCAAGCTGCTCTCGGGGCTCCTCTTCCTGCCGCTGGACCCCTAGTGCAGCCCTGGCTCGACGCCTTTCGCGCTGCCGCGCAGGACATCACACGCGCGCTGGACGAGCTGCCGACCCGCGTCGAGCGCGAGCCGGTGATCGCCGCCGGCGAGGGCGGCGACGACACGACGGCGATCGACGCCGCCGCCGAGCGCGCGGTTGTCGCCCGGCTCGAGGACCTCCACCGGGACGGGCAGGAGTTCACGCTCGTGTCGGAGGAGCTCGGCGAGCGTGTGTTCGGCTCCTCCGAGCTGCACGTCGTGGTCGACCCGATCGACGGCTCGGTGAACGCCAAGCGGGGGCTCCGGAACTTCTGTCTCTCGATCGCGGTGGCCGAGGGGGAGACGATGGGGGACGTCGTGTTCGGCTACGTCCACGACTTCGGAACCGGAGAGGAATGGACGGCGACCCGCGGGCGCGGCGCGTTCCTCGATGGCGCGCCGCTCGGAAGCGTCCGCCCGAAGGAGCACGTCGAGCTCCTCGCGATGGAAGGGACGCTGTCAGCCTCGGTCGCCGACCACGCTGTGGCGCTCGTCGGCTATGCGAATCGGTTCCGGATCATGGGCTCGCTGGCACTCTCCCTCTGCCAGCTCGCCGCCGGCCGCGTCGACGCCGTGTGCTCTCTCCGCGAGGTCCGATCGGTCGACACCGCCGCCGCGCAGCTTCTGATCAAGGAGGTGGGCCTCTCGATCGGGTTCGCCGACGCAGGTCCCTGGGAGGCCGCACCGCTGGACACCCGTCCGCACGGCGTGCTCGTCGCCGCCGCGACCGAGGAGTTGAGAGATCGCCTCGGGGAAATCCTCGTGATGTGACCTCGCCCCCCGGCCGGCGGCGGCTCGGCGTCTAGGCTGTTTGCAGATGCAGCCGACGCCGGAGCAGATCACCGAAGCGCTTGCAAAGGTCTATGACCCCGAGCTGAAGAAGCCGGTGACCGAGCTCGGGATGGTGCGCAACGTCGACGTTCGTGGCTCGCACATCGAGGTCACGATCGCGCTCACCGTGCCCGGCTGCCCGCTCCGGCACAGCTTCGAGGAGCAGGTGCAGCGCGAGCTCTCTCCGCTGCCGGGCATCGAGACGGTCTCGCTCGAGTTCGACGTCATGAGCCCGGAGGAGAAGACTGCGCTCACGACCCGTCTCCGCGGCGGAGTGAACGAGCGCACCAAGGGCATCTCGCTCGACCGCTCGACGCGCGTGATCGCCGTCGCATCGGGCAAGGGCGGAGTCGGCAAGTCCACCCTCACGGCCAACCTCGCTGCCGCGTTCGACCGGCTCGGCCAGCGGGTCGGCGTCCTCGACGCCGACGTCTACGGCCACTCGATCCCGCACATGCTCGGCGTTCACCAGCGCCCCGTTGTCGTCGACCGGATGATCGTGCCGCCGGTCCGCGACAACCTGAAGCTGATGTCGATCGGTTTCTTCCTGGACGAGAACGAGCCCGTGATGTGGCGCGGGCCGATGCTGCACCGGGCGCTCGAGCAGTTCCTGTCGGACGTCCACTGGGGCGAGCTGGACACGCTGCTCGTGGACATGCCTCCCGGCACCGGGGACGTCTCGATCTCGCTCGGGCAGCTGCTGCCTCGCGCGGAGGTCGTCGTGGTGACGACCCCGCAGCCGGCGGCTCAGCAGGTCGCCGTCCGGGCTGCACAGATGGCGCGCACCACGAACATGCGGCTGGTCGGTGCCGTCGAGAACATGACCGCCCTGGTCGGGAGCGGCGAGGAGATCTTCGGTTCCGGGGGCGGAGAGAGGCTCGCCGCTGAGCTGGAGGTGCCGCTGCTGGGGAAGATCCCGCTCGACCCGCGCCTCCGCGAGAGCGCGGACCGCGGCGAGCCGCTCGTCTGGGCGGAGCCGGACGCCGAAGCGTCGGTTGCGATTCTCCGGCTCGCCGAGGCGATCGCCGCCACGCGCCGCGAGGAGGGGCTCGGAATCGTCAAGCCGCTCCCCGTCGTCGGCGCTTCGACCTAGCTCTTTGCGGCCCGAGGACGTCGAGCCGAGGCTCCGGGCGCTGGGTTTCGACGAGCGGCGCGCCGCCGTCCTTGCCGAGCACTTTCTCGATGCGGAGAGGCGTGGGAAGCGTGGACACGGCTTCTCCCGGGTCGAGTGGCTCGCGACGCAGGACGTGAACCCGGACGCCGAGCCGACCCGGCTCGCTGGCGACGTGGGCTACGAGCGTTGGGACGGAAACGGCGCCGTCGGCTACCTGACGCTGGCCGCCGTCTGCGACGCGCAGATCGCCTCGCCGCCGGAGCGGGCGCGTGTCGTCGTCGCGTCGCACTGCTTCCCGACCGGGATGCTCGGCCACTACACGCGCCGACTCGCGGAGGCCGGGTTGGTGGCCGCGCTGACAGCGAGCTCGCCGGCGCGGCTCGGCCATCCGCAGGGCGGCCCGCCGCTCGCCGGCACGAATCCGCTCTCGATCGCGATCCCCAGCTCGGACGGCGCGCCGGTCGTCGTCGACGTCTCGATGGGCGCGGTCACCTACGGCGATGTGATCGCAGGCCTCGCGGAGCCCGAGGAGCTCGTTCCCTTCGGCGGCGAGCAGGCTCACAAGGCGTTCGCGCTCGCCCTCGGACTGCAACTCCTCGTGGATGCGCTCGCAGGCGACGGCTACGGGGCCGTCCTGCTCGTCGCCCGCCCTGAGGCAGACCCGGTTCCCGAGCTGCGCCGCCGAGCGGCCGGCATCCGGCTCCCGGGCGATACCAAGGCTTAACCGAGGCTTTCCGCTCCCCTTGGTCAGGGCTGGCCGGCTCTTGGCAGGTCGTTCGCGACCCTGTGGCCATGTCCAAAGGAGGAGCAATGAACAAGCTGATCATCGGACTGGCGGCACTCGTGCTGCTGGCGGCAGGCGGCGCGCTCGCGGGCGGTGCGATCTCGGACGACTCGTCCGGCTTCACCACCACGGGCACGACGACGAACGACACGACCACGGCCGGCACGACCACGGCCGAGGGCACGACGACCGTCGGGACCACCACCGGCGAGGACATCAGCGGCCCGTGTGACGAGGCTGAGCACGCGAACGACCCGCGTTGCGTGGGTGTCGCACCGGGCGCGACGACGACCGGCGGAGTAACCACGACCGGCGGGGACATCAGCGGTCCGTGCGACGAGGCCGAGCACGCAAACGATCCGCGCTGCACCGGCGCCGGCACCACCACCGACGACGACGGCGACGACGACCGCTCGGGCCCGAACCGCGGCCCCGGTCGGGGTGACGACGACGACCACGACGACGACCGCTCGGGCTCGAACCGCGGCTCCGACGACGACGACCGCGGCGGAGACGACGACAACTCCGGGTCGGGCCACGGCTCGGACGACGACTAGCCAACCACCGAACACAAGGAGATCGCCCAGATGAAGAAGACCGTAGGAATCCTGTTCGCCGCCGCAGTCGCGGCCGCGGCGCTCGCCATCCCGACGATCGGGGCCGGTGCCCCGCAGAGCGTCCGGGTGAGCGAGGTCGACGGAAGGATCTCGCTGGCCGCCAAGCCGAGGGGCGGCGCCGTGAAGTTCGTCGTCCGCAACCGCGGCGACGACGCGCACGATTTCTGGGTCCGCGGCGGCGGCAAGCGGTGGAAGACGCGGGTCCTGATTCCCGGACGGTCGGCGACGCTGACCATCCGCCTGAAGCGGGGTGTCCGCTACTCGTTCTGGTGCGGGGTCAGCGACCACGCCGAGGACGGCATGCGCGGGAGCTTCATCGCCCGCTGACGACTGCGGCACAGGTTGAGGCGGCCCCTTGGCTTTTCCCCCGGGGCCGCCTCGACACATTTGGGTATAGGAGTCCCATGCAGATTGGAAGGAAGCGCCGGATCCTGCTCGTCGAGGACGAGGAGTCGATCACCACGCCGCTCTCGGAGGCCCTCGCACGCGAGGGCTTCGACACGTCCGTCGCCGGGACTGCGGCCTCTGCGCTCGAGTCGGCCGCCGACACCCGGCCGGACCTCGTGCTTCTCGACGTGATGCTGCCGGACGGCTCGGGGTTCGAAGTCGCGCGGGAGCTTCGCCGAACCTCGAAGGTCCCGATCATCATGCTCACCGCCCGGGGGGAGGAGGCCGACCGGGTGGCCGGACTGGAGCTCGGCGCAGACGACTACGTTGTGAAGCCGTTCAGCGCGCGTGAGCTCGTCGCCCGCGTCCGAGCGGTGCTGCGGCGGGTTGCAGAAGCCGGCGAGCAGCGGCCCGAGGGCGCGCTCGAGGTCGGCGAGGTGCGCCTCGACCCCGACCGGCGCTCCACGGCGTTCCAGGGTGAGGAGCTCGAGCTCAGCCGCAAGGAGTTCGACCTCCTGCGCCTGCTGATGGAGAACGCCGGCTCGGTCGTCACGCGCGAGCGGTTGATCGACGAGGTGTGGGACACGAACTGGTTCGGCTCCACGAAGACGCTGGACGTCCACGTGAGCGGTCTGCGGAAGAAGCTGGGGGACGACTCCGCCGACCCGCGGTACATCCACACCGTCCGCGGCGTGGGCTTCCGCTTCGTGGGCACCGACGAGCTATGACGCTCCGCACCAGGCTGCTCGCGGCGTTCGCCTACGTGCTGATCCTCGTGATCGTCGCGCTCATGGTCCCGCTCGTCCTGAACGTCTCGCGGCGGGTCGACGCGGAGGTGAAGGCAGAGGCGGCTGCGGGAGCACAGCTCGTCGCGGCAAGCGCGGCGGCCGAGCTGGAAGACGGTGACAACCGCGACCTGACGCGGATCGCGGGGCGCGCGGCGGAGGACTCGGGAGGTCGCGTGCTGGTCGTGGACCGGCAGGGCCGCGTCGTCGCCGACTCGGGCGGGCAGACGGGGAACTACGGCGACCGGCCGGAGATCCAGGAGGCGCTCCAAGGCGCGGTTTCGCAGGGCCGCAGGTTCAGCGACACCCTCGGCGAGTCGCTCCTCTTCACCGCCGTGCCCGTCGTGGTCGAGGGCGACGTCGGCGGCGCCGTGCGTGTCACGCAGAGCGTGGACGCCATCGACCGGCGCGTTCGGCGTGACGTGCTCGGGCTGATCGGGATCGGGTTGATCGCGCTCGTGCTCGGTCTCGCCTTCGCGTGGTTCCTCGCCGGCACGCTCGCCCGCCCGCTCCAGCGCCTCGCGGCGACGGCGCGGCGCGTCGAGGCCGGCGACCTCGGCGCACGCGCGGAGCCTGAGGGCTCGCGTGAGAACAAGGAGGTCGCGCACGCCTTCAACGACATGACCGAGCGGCTGGAGCAGGTCCTCATCGCCCAGCGGGAGTTCGTGGCGAACGCCTCGCACCAGCTGCGCACGCCGCTCACCGGCCTCCGGCTTCGCCTGGAGGCCGCGTCCCTGAAAGCCGGCCCTGAGCTCGTCGGAGAGCTCGATGCCGCCGAGCGGGAGGTCGAGCGGCTCGCACGCCTCCTCACCGCGCTCTCTGACGCTTGCCCGCGAGGGCGACCGGCCTCCGGCGCGTCAGGTCATCTCCGCCGCCGAGGCGCTGGAGCGGGCGCTGGAGCGGTGGGAGGAGCGCGCGGCACAGAGCGGCCACGCACTGGAGCTCGACTGCCGCGATCCCGGGGTGGCCGCCGTCTCGGAAGAGGACCTGGCGATCGTCGTCGACAACCTGGTCGAGAACGCGCTCGTCTACTCGCCCGAAGGTGGGACGGTCACTTTGGAGTGCGGACGCGAGGGGCTCGAGGTCGTCGTCGCAGTCTCGGACGAAGGCCCAGGGCTGAAGCCCGGCGAGGAGGACCAGGTATTCGAGCGGTTCGCGCGCGGCAGCAGCGGCCAGGGCGCACCCGGCACGGGTCTCGGCCTGGCAATCGTCGCCACCCTCGCCCGGAGGTGGGGCGGGAACGCCAGGATCTCCAATCGGGCTGCGGGCGGCGCGCGGGCCGAGGTCCGCTTCCCTGCAGCTCCGGGCTCTTTGCAAACCCCGAACAGGAGCTTGGACGAGGCTTTACCCGGCCGCGTCTAGCCTTGTCTCCATGAGAATCGCCGTCGTTGCGCTGTTGGGCCTGGTTTTCGCCACCGGGCTCGGCTTCGCGGCCCATCTGATCGCCCGCGACACCGTTGCGCTGCCGGTGGCGAGCCTGGATGCGCGCGAGAACCTCGCTCCGGCATCGACGACGACCGAGCGCACGACGACGGCGCGAGCCGCATCGCGCCGGCGCAGGTCGGCCACCACGACCGGCACCACCACGACTGGGCGAACGACGACGACCACGACCGACGACGACGGCGACGGGCGCGGGAGAGGCCGAGGGCGGGGGCGTGGTGGGGACGACGACTCGAGCGGGTCGAGCTCGGGCAGCTCCGGATCCGGAAGCTCAGGCTCCGGCGGCGGCGACGACTCGGACGACTAGCCGACGATCTCTGCGAACTCGGGGCGGTCCCGGATCGGGTCGAAGTCCGTGTCCGTCTTGGCCAGCTCGAGGAACCGCTCGCCGCCTGCGACCGACAGGCGCAGGTGCTCCAGCGCCTCGTCTGTGCGGCCGCTCATGCTCTCGGCGCAGGCGAGGTTGTACAGGACCGTCGAGTCGTCGGGGAAGTCGGCATGCGCCGCGGCGAGCACCTCGACCGCCTTCTCGTACTCCTTCGACGCAAAGAACCCGAAGGCCGGCGCCGACCGCTCCCACGGCGAAGGAACGAAAACCTCGCCGCTCTTCGCGCCCAAGGCGAGGATCCGTGTGCCCGCCTCGTCGGCCACCGCCCTCCGCTTCACCGCCGGATCCCGGACGAACACGATCGTCCCGGCCGGCCCGTCTACCGTCTCGCCGTCGACCGTGAAGGTCGCCTTGCCCGACACCACGACGTAGAGCTCCTCGTGCCCCGCGGCTCCGCCGGTGACCTCGTCGTGCTCGCCGATGACATCGTCACCGGCGCCGGCGGACCAGGCGTTGACGCCGAAGCTCTCGATCCCGAAGTGGCGCCGGATGCTCGCCCAGCGCGCCGTGTTCGCCAGCCCTGGGATCTCGATCTCGTCGAGGCTCGCGATCTCGTAGCCGTCGCTCATGCGCGCGCCTCGACGAGATCGCGGAACTCGGGCCGGTCCCGCATCGACTCGAAGTCCTCGTCCGTCCGGGCGAATTCGCGGAAGCGCTCCTCCAGCTCGATCGATCGCCTCAGATGGTCGAGCGCTGCTTCGGGCTCCCCGACGAGAGCCTCGAGGCAGGCGGTGTTGTAGAGCACGATCCCGGCCCCGGGATGCTCCTCGGCGACCGAGCGGAGGATCTGCAGCGCCTCCTCGTGGCGACCGTCCTCCCACAGCGGGTAGGCATCGCCGGCTTCCTCCCACGCGGAGACCTCGTACGCCTTGCCGGGCGTTCCGCCGGCGACGAGGACGACGGTGCCGTCCTCCTCGGCGATCGCACCGCGCCGGACCTTCCGGTCGCTGACGAAGACGACGCTTCCCGCCGGAACCGTGTGCTCGCGGCCGTCGAGCTCGAACCGGGCCGAGCCGCGGAGGACGACGTAGAGCTCCTCGTGCTTGCCCGCTGCGGTGCCGAGCTCGTCGTGCTCCTCGATCACCCGCTTGCCCGCGTCGGCGCCGTAGGCGTTCACTCCGAAAGCCTTGACGTCGAGGTCGCGACGGAGGCGGAACCAGCGTGCCTCGTCTGCGCCGCGCTGCGGGGGCAGCTCGTCGAGGTGCGTGACCTGAAACTTCTCGCTCACGACCGGCTCCTCAGCTCCTCGAGGACGAGAGGATCGATCGACTCGGCGCCGTCGACCCGCTCTTCGAGGTTCTCGTTACCCGCCCAGCTGAAGAGCGCGTCTTCGAGCTCGCCCGCGTACCCCAGCCGTGCCAGGTGCCCGCCCAGCTCGGCCGCGAGCTCGTCGTCGACGGGGATCCATTCGTCCTTCGGCGTCTGGCCGAAGAGCGCGACGTGCAGGCCGTACAGGCGCCGGAGCTCCTCCAGGGGGCGCTCGTGGTCGTCCACGCGGAGGTCGAAGACGACATCGGAGAGGCTTGCGTAGCCGCCATCCTTCTCCACGACGCGGAGCGCGGCCGATTGTTGGCCGCGGCTGTCGCCGCCGGCGGCCTGGCCCGCATCGAGCGCGTCGATGAGGCGCTCCTCGAGTGGCGCACCGCCTGTGGACTCGAAGCTCTCCGCGATTGCGTCGACGGTCGCCCCCGAGACGAGGATGTTGCCCTGGGCCGCGTAGCCCGGCCCGGTACGGCCGCCGGCCCAGTCGTGGCACTCGCTGCCCGTGAACGTCGCGCTGTCGCCCTTGGCGTCGACGACGCCGAGCTGGCGCTGCTCGCGCCCTTCGTCGGCAGAGGTCAGCTTGTCGACCGTCTCCTGAGCGGACAGGCCCTCTCGGAGAAGTGCGAGCCCGTCCGGCCCGTAGCGCGGATTGGCGTACGACTGGGTGGCGACGGCGCCAACTCGAGGCTCCGCCCACGGCACGATCGAGCCGACGCCGAGAAACTTCGACTGCGTCGCGACGCCCCAGCGCCCGGCCTCGAGGTCGCACGCGACGATCGAGTAGGTCGCGATGCGCCTAGCCATAGGTCAGTCCGACGGGGTCGAGGTCGGCCAGCTCGGGCGGGACGACGACCGAGGAGACCTCCGGCCGGCGGAGCGCCTCGAGCACGCCTTCCTGGGTGTCGGCCCGGATCACGACGGGTCGGCCCTCGTCGAACGCGGTGCGGATCGCCGCATCGTCGAGCTCGTCGAGCACGAGCGCACCGCCGAGGTCGACCTCGCCTTCGACCGCGATCTGCGGCACTCGGCGCCCCGTGGACCCGAACCAGCGCTGTCTCAAATTTCGATCGTCTGACCCGGCTCCATGACGAGGAGCTCGACGTCCGTGAGCGTCGCGAGCTCCTCGGGTGTGCCGGTCAACAGCGGGAACGTGCCGTAGTGGCAAGGGATGCAGCGCTTGACCCCGAGCAGCTCGAGCGCTACGGCCGCCTGCGTCGGGCCCATCGTGAAGTGGTCGCCGATCGGAAGGATCGCGACGTCCGGCTCGTAGATTCGTCCGATCAGCTGCATGTCGCCGAAGACGGCGGTGTCGCCGGCGAAGTAGAGCTTCGTCCCGTTCTCGACCTCGACGACGAAACCGGCCGGCTCGCCGAGGTACTCGCCGTTCGGCCCGCCGCTGGAGTGCTTGGCATCGGTCATCGTGAACTTGACGCCGTCGACATTGCGAGTCCCGCCCTTGTTCGTGCCCGGAACCTCCCCGACCTCGGCGCCCTGTCCTTCGAGCCAGCTGAGGATCTCGACCATGCCGACGACGGCCGGCTTGAACTGGTTGATCAGCTCGACGCTGCTTCCGATGTGGTCGCCGTGGCCGTGGGTCAGGGCGAGAACGTCGATGCGCTCGGGCTCCTTCTCGTCCCCCGGGCAGTTCGGGTTGTCGAGATACGGGTCCAGGTAGACGCGCTTTCCGCCCGGCGTGTCGAACCGGAACGCGCCGTGGCCGAGCCAGGTGAGCTGTACGTCCGCCATGCGGGTCGGAATCTAACGAAGGGCAGTCAGCAGGTACGCCGATACCGGCGCCGACTTCCCTTTCAGGTCGAGCTCGCCGATCGGACTCGTCTCCGCGCTCTCCCTCACCGCCTCGTAGGTCGACCCTCCGAGGACGACCTGGCCCGGCTCCGCGGCGGTCTGGAGGCGGGAGGCGATGTTGGTGGTGTCGCCGATCGCCGTGAAGCTGCGCTGCTCCTCGGTTCCGACGTTGCCGACGATCGCCGGGCCGGTGTTGATCCCGACGCGGAAGCGCGGCCAGTCGTCCTGGCTGCTGCGGTCGGCAGCCTCCTGGAGGCCGAGGCCGGCCCGGGCGGCGCGCAGCGCGTGGTCCGGTTGGTCTGCCGCGGCGTTGAAGACGACCATGATCGCGTCCCCCGCGAATCGCTCGATCATCCCGCCGTGCTCGTCCAGGACGACGGGCACGGTCTGCGCCCAGTAGGCATTCAGCATTGCGAGGACCTCGGAAGGGGTATGGCCCTCGGAGAACTCAGTGAACCCCTGGAGGTCGGCGAAGAGGATGGTCACCTCGCGCTCCTCGCCGCCCAGCGCCGCCCCCTCCGGCTCGTCGCGGAGCCTGGCCGCGAGCTGGGGCGAGAGGAAGGGCGTGAGCCGCGTCTCGACCGCCCGGACCTCCTCGGCCGCCCGGCCGACGACGGACGCCTCATCCGCGCCGAGCCCGAACCGCCGTCGGAGCTGCTCCTGGTCGAGCTCCTCGGCGGCTGCCGCCTTGACGGCGGACGCGTACCGCCGGTCGATCCGCCCGAGCGTCTCGTCCAGGAACAGCGACGCAAACACCTCGCCGTGGTGGCGCTCCCGCAGCGCGGTGAAGGCGACGATCCCGAAGGCCGCAGCCATCAGGAGGTGCCACTCCCACCACGAGGCGTGCCAGTTGCGGGAGAAGGCGACCGCGATCGAGGCTTCCGCGAGGAGGATCCACGCCGCCGTGACGCCGGCAAGCACCTGGGAGGGCCGGCGCCGGTACAGCCGCCAGTAGCGCCAGGCGGCGACCCCATAGAGGACGACTGCCGGGACGCAGAGCCCGAAGAGCCACCGATCGCTCGCGTCCTCGGTGAGCTCTCTGTCGAGGGGCGGGACCTCGGCGACGGAAACAGCCGCCCAGGCCGCCAGAATCAGAACCAGCCCCCAGCGGAAGAGGCGGACGTTGCTCACGACTGGACGGTCGACCGACGACCAGGCGGCGAACACGGCGGCAATCAGGAGCCCGACCGGGGTCGCGATCACGAACCCCGCGTTCCTTCCCTCCAGCAGGACACCGGGCGTGGCAAGTGCGTGCAGGCCGAGGAAGCCGGCGCTCGAGAGGAACGCCATCGAGACGAGGAACAATCGAGGGTCGGATCGGCGCGACGCGGCCTCGTTCGTGAGCGCCCCGAGCGCGACGCTCACCAGCGAGATCGAGAGGACGAGCCAGAAGTGAGCGGGATGGTGCTCCCAGTCGACGTCGAGGTCTGGCTCGAGGAGCAGGAGGGCGAGACCTCCGACCGGGATCACAAAGAGGATCAGCCAGGCGAACACCGTGCGAGGAGACGATACTCCCGCGTCGAAACGCGAGCCGTGAGCCGCCAGCTTTGGCCCGTGGCCCTGATCGTCTCAGCCGCGCTCGCAGACGCCGTCGGCCGCCCTTCGCTCGCGTTCTACCTGCTGCTCGCCGCGATCCCGGTCATCGTCGCCGCCGCCCTGGCGTCCTACGGCGACCTCGTGGCGGGAGAGGGCGGCAGCCCGGGCCGCACGGCCCTCTGGACGGTCGCCCTCGCCGTCGTGGTCGCCACGGTCGCGCTGCCCACGCTGGGCACCGAGGCGCTGATGATCTGCCTCGTCCTCGTCGGGATCCAGGGCGTGGCGGCGCTGTCCACAGGTCTGCGGCGCCCGACGACCTAGTAACAGACTGTTACTTGCTCAGAACGGGAGCTGGGACGCGGCCTTCTCGGCCACGTCGATCAGCGGCTTCACGGCGAAGAACGACGCGACCGTGACGGCCATGCAGGCGACGACGGAGGCGGACAGGAGCGCCTCCCTCGGCGGCGAGCCCCCGGCGGGCGCGAGCTGGAGCTCCGCCGGCATCCGCATGTACATCGCTCGGATGACCGCGAGGTAGTAGTAGAGCGAGATCGCGGTCGCGATCACTCCGGCGACGACCAGCCACCACAGGTCGCTCTCGTACGCGGCGGCGAAGACGTAGAACTTGCCGACGAAGCCGCCGGTCAGCGGCAGCCCGGCGAACGAGAGCATGAAGATCCACATCGCAACGCCCAGCGTCGGCCGTTCCCACCCCATGCCGCCGACATTTTCGATCGTGACCTGCTCGCCCAGCTCCCGCTCCCGCGCCGCGATCACCGCGAAGGCGCCGAGGGACGCGGCGGAATAGGGGATCAGGTAGTAGAGGAGGGCGCGTCCACCGAGCTCGCTGCTCGCGGCGACCGCGATCAGCATGAAGCCGGTGTTCGAGACCGACGAGTAGGCCAGCATCCGCTTCAGGTTCCGCTGGACGAGTGCGGCGATGTTGCCCCAGGCCAGCGAGACGCACGCGATGACGGCGATCGCGATCGTCCAGAGGTCGTCCTCGGCCGGAAACGCGGTGACCAGGACCCGCATCGCGAGGACGAGCGCAACGGCCTTCGTCGCCGCCGACATGAACGCGGTCACCGGCGTCGGCGAGCCTTCGTAGACGTCCGGCGTCCACATGTGGAAGGGCGCAGCGGACGCCTTGAAGCCGAGCCCGGCGATCAGCATCGCCAGGCCGGCCAGCACGAGGCCGTCGTTCACGAGCCCCTGCTCGTCGATGGCCGCGGCGATCGCGCCGAACTCCAGCTCGCCCGTCGCCCCGTAGACGAGGGCGGAGCCGAACAGCAGAACGGCCGAGCCGAAGCTTCCGACGATCAGGTACTTCAGCCCCGCCTCGAGCGACGAGACGCGGTCGATCTCGATCGCGCAGAGGATGTAGAGGCAGATCGAGAACCACTCGAGGCCCAGGAAGAGGGTCATCAGGTTCGTCGCCTGAACGAGGAAGACCATGCCGCCGCCGCACGCCGCCAGCAGCGCGAAGTACTCGCCGACGTGCTCGCGGCGCGTTCGCTGTCCGTACGAGATCCCGACGGCGAGGAGGCCGGCCCCGGCCACGATCACCTGGGCGAAGGCGCCGAACCGGTCGCGGACGATCGTGTCGGCGACCTCGTACGTGGCCTCGGGGCTCTTCCAGTAGAGGAGCCCGGCGGCGACTCCCGCGCCCACGAAGCCGAGCGCGCAGACGACCGCGCTGAAGATGTGCACGGCGCCGCGAGGGACGAGCACTGCGCCGAGGAGTGCCAGCCCGGCTGCCGCGAGCAGCGCCAGGGACGGCGAGAGCGAGAACCAGTCGACGACCGGCGTGTCCATCAGAACGAGAGGTGCTCCGTGATCGCCGCCGGCCAGGCCGACAGGACGAGCAGGCACCCGACGAGCGGCACGATCACCGCGAGCTCGGCCGGGCGGAGGTCGAGCGCCTCCTCCGGAACGGCAGGGCCGACGTCCCGGTGGAGAACCGCCGAGATCAGCCGCAGCATGTACATGGCGGCGAGGATGATCGCGAAGGCGCCGGCGACGGCCCAGCCCCAGCCGTCGTCGAAGATCCCGGCCAGGATCAGGAACTCGCCGGCGAACGCGCTCGACCCGGGCACCGCCAGCGCGATGATCCCGGTCGCCATCAGGACGGTCGCGAGGGCGGGGCGGCCGCGCGCCATGCCGCCGAGCCGCGAAAGGTCACCCGTCGCAGTCCGTCGCTCGACGGCCCCGGCGAGCAGGAACAGCGAGGCCGACACGAGCCCGTGGTTGACCATGTGGAGCACTGCTCCGCTGGAGCCGAGATCGTCGAGCGCGAAGATCCCGATCGTGATGAGGCTCATCTGCGCGAGGCTCGAGTACGCGATCACGCCCCGAACGTCGGGCGCGCGAAAGGCGAGGTACGAGCCATAGATGAGACCGGCCGTCGCCAACCCGAGGACGAGCGGTTGCAGGTCGTCCGCAGGCCCCGGGAAGAGCGGGACCGCGATCGCGAGGAAGCCGAACCCGGCGGCCTTCGAGACGACGCCTGAGAGCACCGCAGAGACCTCGGCCGACGACTCGCGGTATGCATCCGGCAGCCACCCGTGCAGCGGGAAGAGCGGCGCCTTGACCGCGAACGCGATCACGAAGCCGAGGAAGATCCAGTGGTTGTCGCTCGTTCCGCCGTCGGCGATGTCGAACGACCCGCGCTCGAGCCCGTACGCGACGATCGCCGCCAGCATCAGCAGCGACCCGGCCATCGTGTAGATGACGAACTTGATCGTCGCGCCGAGCCGTCCGGGCCCGCCCCACACGCCGACGAGCACGTAGAGCGGGATCAACATCGCCTCGAAGAAGACGTAGAAGACGAGCAGGTCCTGCGACGAGAACACGCCGACGATCGCCCCGGTGAGGAACAGCATCAGCCCGAAGTAGGCGCGCGGGTTCTCGCGGCCGTTCCAGTACGCATAGGCGATCGCCGCCGCCAGGACCACGGCGGCCATGCCGACGAGCCAGAGCGACCAGCCGTAGAGCCCCACGTGGTACGAGACGCCGAGATCCCCGAACCACTCCTCCTGCTGCTCGAGCTCCAGGCCGCCGTTGAAGTCGAACCGCGTCACCGCGTTGATCCAGATCCCGACCTCGACGAGTGCAGCGAGCACCGCGAGCGAGCCGGCCGTCTGGTTCGACCACGGCAGCAGCCAGACGGCGAGCGCGGCCGCGACCGGGAAGACGATCAGCGCGGTGGTCAGCCACTCGTTCATCCGCGTACCGCCAGGAAGACGAGGGCGAGGACGGCCGCGCCCGCGCCGAGCGCGAAGACGTAGGTCCGCGTGAGGCCGGTCTGCACCTCACCGGTCCGGCCCGACAGGAAGCGCGCGCCAAAGCTCAGCCCCTGGATCGAGCCTGCGATCAGCGGCCGCTCGATCCAGCGGTAGAAGCCGTTCGCGATCCAGACGGCGGGCCGGTAGAACGCCAGGTCGTAGGCCTCGTCCCAGTAGAGCTTCTTCTCCAGGGCCTGGTACAGCCACGGCACGTCCGGCACGCGGATCTTGCCGGCGACGTAGATCGCCCAGGCCAGGTAGATCCCGGCGACGGCCAGGGCGACGGCGATCACGCTCGTCACAAGATCGTCGAGCCCGCTCGGTTCGACGCCCGGCGCGGCGACAGGCTCGAGGAACGTCGTGAGCGGGTGCCAGAGGCCGGCGATCTGGATCCAGCCGCCGACGATCGACAGGAGGGCGAGCACGCCGACCGTCCACGCCATCCAGACGTTCGGCTCGGTCCCCTTCGGCTTGTGGAGATGCTCACGCGTGTACGGCGACGGCTCGCCCCAGAAGACGATGAAGATCATCCGGAACGTGTAGACGGCGGTCAGGAACGCGCCGATGAGGCCCGCGACCCAGAGGATCTGGCCATAGGTCCCAGCGGCGAGCGCCGAGGAAAGGATCGCGTCCTTCGAGAAGAAGCCCGACAGCGGCGGGATCCCCGCGAGGGCGAGCGCGCCGATCAGTGTGACTGCGTACGTCTTCGGAAGTCGCTTCCGCAGGCCGCCCATCCGCCGCATGTCCTGCTCGCCCACGAGCGCGTGGATGACGATGCCGGCGGCGAGGAAGAGCAGCGCCTTGAAGAAGGCGTGCGTCATCAGGTGGAACATCGCGTCCGAGTACGCCGTGATCCCCGCGGCGAGGAACATGTAGCCGATCTGGGACATCGTCGAGTAGGCGATGACGCGTTTGATGTCCCACTGGACGAGCGCGATCAGGCCGGCCATGAGCAGGGTCACCGCGCCGATCCCCGCGGCGAGGTCCTGGACCGACGGCGCCTCCGCGAAGATCGGGTTCAGACGGACGAGCATGTAGACGCCGGCGGTCACCATCGTCGCTGCGTGGATGAGCGCGCTGACCGGCGTAGGGCCCTCCATCGCGTCCGGGAGCCAGGTGTGGAGCGGCACCTGCGCCGACTTGGCGACGGCGCCGCCGAGGAGGCCGAGCGCGATCAAGTTCAAGGTCCAGTCGCCGCCGGCCTCGCCGATCTGATCGAAGACCGCCCCGTACTCGAGGGTGCCGACGCGCTGGATCAGCAGAAACAGCGACAGCGCCATCGTCGCGTCGCCGAACGCGTTCATGATGAACGCCTTCTTCGCCGCGGCGATCGCGGCGGGCCGGTTCTGGTCGTAGCCGATCAGGAAGTACGAGCAGAGGCCGACGAGGCCCCAGCCGGCGAGCAGGAGCAGCAGGTTGCCGGCCTGGACGAGCAGCAGCATCGAGAAGACGAAGAGCGACATGTACGCGAAGAAGCGGCGCTCCTCGTCCGAACGGTCCATGTACCCGATCGAGTAGGCGACGATCAGGAAGCCGACGCCGGAGACGATCAGCATCATGAGCGACGAGACCGGGTCGAGCAGGATCGTGAGACCGACCTCGAAGTCGCCCGCCGTCAGCCACGTCCAGAGCGTGGAGGTGTGCGACCGCTCCTCCGGCGATTCGTCGAGGAGCCCGGAGAACGCCGACAGTGCCGCGATGAACGAGACGAGGACGGAGAGCGTCGCGACGTAGCCCGCCCCCTTGCGCGGGAGGTACTTCCCAAGCAGCGTGATCAGCACGGCGGCCGCGAGCGGCGAGAGCAGGCAGATCCAGGCGGCGTTCGTCATCTCACCCGCGGAGAGTCGTGAGCTTGTCGATGTCGAGGGTCACGTCGCTGCGGTGGAGGGCGACGATGAGCCCGAGCCCGACGACGACCTCGGAGGCGGCGACGGCCATCACGGCGAGCGCGAAGATTTGCCCGTCGGTCTGCCCGAAATGCCGCGCGAAGCCAATCAGGGCGAGGTTGGCGGAGTTGAGCATGATCTCGAGCGAGAGCAGGACGATCAGCGGGCTCCGCCGCAGCAGGACGCCCATCGAGCCGATCGTGAACAGGAACGCCGAGAGGACGATGTACCAGCTGACGTCGGGGCCCATCACTCCGCTGCCGCTTTCTTCCGGGCTTCGCTGCCGAGGATCACTCCGCCGACGGCGGCGACGAGCAGGACGATCGACGTGATCTCGAAAGCGAGGAGGTGGTCCGTGAGGAAGACGGTCCCGACGTCGGCCGGGCTGCCGAAGGCGGCCGTGATGTCCGCCTCGTCGGAGAGGCGACCGCCTGCGCTCAACCCGATCGCGACGACGATGTCGACGAGGATCGCACCGGCGGCGACGACAGCCGCGATCGCCATCCAGTTCGGCCCGCCGGCGAACGGCGCGTCGGCGTCCCGCCCGATGTAGGCGATTACGAAGAGGAACATCACCATCACGGCTCCGGCGTAGACGAGCACCTGCGCCGCGGCGAGGAACTCGGCAGCGAGGAGCAGGTACAGCACGGCGAGCGAGGCCAGGTTCCCGATCAGGGCGATCGCCGAGTAGAACGGGTTCGAGAACGAGATCACCGCGACACCCGAGCCGAGGCACCCGAAGGCGGCGACGAACCAGACGAGCCAGACCAGTGCGTCGCCCATCAGTGCCTCTTCCAGTGACGCTGCCCAGCTTCTGGTTCGTGAGCACCAAGCCAGAGCCCGCACTCCGACGAGGCAAGGCTGGAGAGCCTTGGTGAGGAGGAGGGTGGGCTCTGGCGCCGCGTGATCGCGGGCCAGAAGTAGGCGTGTGTTGCTGGGAGGGGCACTTAAGAGCTCGACTTGTAGGCGGGAATCGGCGTGTCGTAGAGGTCGCGGTCGGCGACCGGCATCCGCTTCACCGGCGGCGCGAGCAGCATGTCCTTCGTGTAGATCAGATCGTCGCGCGAGTACTCGGAGATCTCGTACTCGGCCTCGAGCGTGATCGCGTCGAACGGGCAGGCGAGCTCGCAGTAGCCGCAGAAGATGCAGCGGCTGAGGTTGATCTCGTAGATGCGCGCGTAGCGCTCGCCGGCGGACACGCGGTTGCCGGCCGTGTTCTCGTCGGCGACGACGCGGATGCAGTCCGCGGGGCACGCGGCTGCGCAGAGGGAGCAGCCGACGCACTTCTCGAGGCCGTTCTGGTGGCGCCAGAGGCGGTGGCGGCCGCGGAACCGCGGATAGACCGGCCGCTTGTATTCGGGGTACTGCTGCGTGATCGGCTTCTTGAAGATGTGCTTCAGCGTGACGCCGAAGCCCTTGAAGGAGTCGAAGGGCTGGGGACTCACAGCGCCACCACCAGCGCGGCAGTCACGAGCGCGTTGATCGTCGCGACCGGCAGCAGCACCTTCCAGCCGAACGCCATCAGCTGGTCGTACCGGAGCCGCGGCAGCGTCGTCCGGATCCAGATGAAGATGAAGATGACGATCAGGACCTTGAGCAGGAACCACACCGGACCGAGCGCGTCCGAGTTCCACGGCCCGAGCCACCCGCCGAAGAACAGCGTCACGCAGAGGCCGGAGAGCACGATCATGTTGATGTACTCGGCCATCTGGAAGAGGCCGAAGCGCATGCCGCTGTACTCGGTGTGGTAGCCGGCGACGAGCTCCTGCTCGGCCTCGGGGAGGTCGAACGGCGCGCGGTTCGTCTCGGCGACGCCGGCGACGAAGAAGGCCAGGAGACCGACGAACTGCGGCACCGCGTACCACCATTCGTTCTCCTGCGCGTGGACGATGTCCACCAACGACAGCGAGCCGGCCATGATGATCACGCCGAGAACGGAGAGGGCGAGCGAGACCTCATAGGAGACGAGCTGCGCGCAGGTCCGCATCGAGCCGAGCAGCGAGTACTTCGAGTCGGACGCCCAGCCGCCGATGATGAACCCGTAGACGCCGACCGAGCCGAGCGCGAAGAGCAGGATCAGCGCGATCGGCACGTCGACGATCTGACCGGTGACGTCGTAGCCGGCGACCTCCCAACCGGCGCCCCAGGGGATGACCGCAAACGCTGCCAGCGCGGTGAAGGCGGAGATGATCGGCGCGGTGATGTAGAGCGTCCCGACCGCGCTCCCCGGGTAGAACGCCTCCTTGCGGATCAGCTTGACGAGGTCGGCGATCGGCTGGAGCAGGCCGAAGGGGCCTGCGCGGTTGGGGCCGTAGCGGAGCTGCATGCGGCCGATGACCTTGCGCTCGACCCAGGTCATGTAGGCGAAGACGCCCAGAACCAGGTTGATGATCACGACCGCCTTGACTGCGCTGATCCACCAGGGCTCGCTCATGCCTCGATCTCCACCTGCCCTTCGAGGCCGCCTGCATGCTCGTCGGCGATGCGGGCGACGCCGGGCGTGAGCTCACGGGTCAGGCGGGCGCGGAGCGCGAGGGACGTTCCATTTGACCGGACGTTCACGGTCTGGCCGTTCGCGATCCCGAGGCGACGCGCATCGTCTCGCGAGAGCTCGACCTCGGCGGCGGGCCGCTGGAAGTCCAGCTCGGGCACGCGCTCGACCGCAGGGCCGGAGAAGAGCGCGCGGTAGGTCACGAGCCGGAGCTTCGAGGCGTCCACTGTCTCTTCCAGCCGCGTCCCAGTGACTGTCACTCGGACCTGGCTTGCGGGGACACGGGGAGCAAGCTCCGCCTGCTCGCCGACCTCGCCGTACGGGAGCCCGGCGAAGCAGATCCCGGAGACCTCGTCGAAGACCTGTGCGGGGTGCGGCGAGAGCTCGACGCCGAAGCGCTCGGCCAGGCGCGAGACCACGGCGACCTCGTCCGGCGACGGCGGGATCGCCGCGCGGCGGATGCGCTGGAGCCGCCCTTCGAGGTTGACGTAGGTCCCGTCCCGCTCCAGGTAGCTCGTACCCGGGAGGATCAGGTCCGCCCACGGCGTGACGAGCCGCCGGAACATCCCGATCGCGAGCACCTTCTCCGCCTGCTCGACCATCGCCCTGACGTTCGGGTCGGCGGCGGCCTCGTCACCGGAGACGATCAGCAGGCCGATCGGCTCCGGGTTCTCGGGCTCCGCGTCGGCCGCCGCGGCCCAGGCGTCAGCGACGCCGCGTCCGTTTGCCGTTCGCGGGAGGTGGAAGGCGGCGCAGCCGTCGCGGTCGAGCCCGCCTGCAGCCGCCAAAGCCGCGCCGTCCGCGCCGGACACGACCAGCACGGCCCGCCCGGCGTCGCGCAACCGTCGTTCGAGGTCGGAATCTGCCTCGCTCTGCCGCACGATCTCCGCGCCGTTCCGGCGCGCCTCCCTGATCCAGAGATCCACGATCGGCGCACGCTCGGCAATCGGCTCGTCGCCCAGTACCACGACGAGCTCGGCGTCACGGATCGTCGAGAGCGGCGCCCGGTAGGCGTCGTAGGAGTGACCGACCGGCTCAGGGAGCAGCGCGCAGTGCGCCCCGACGCCCTGGCGGAGCAGCTTCCCCAGCGCGTAGGCGAGCTCGACCGTCTCCGAGCCGGAGAGCACCGTGACGATCCGGCCCTCCGCGCCGCGGATCAGGGCCTCGGCCTCGTCCAGCGCGTCGTCCCAGGAAAGCTCTTCGTACCGAGGCGCGGCTTTGCGCAACGGGTCGACCACCCGGTCCTGCGCCTGGAGGTGGCTGTACGCGAAGCGGCCCTTGTCGCAGAGCCAGCCGTTGTCGACCTCGGGGTGGTTGCGGGAGAGGATCCGCTTGACGTTCCCCTCGCGCATCGTCGCCGAGATGTTGCAGCCGACAGGGCACATGCCGCAGACGGACGGGACGTTCTGGATCTCCCACGGCCGCGCCTCGAACCGGTAGGGCGTCGAGGTCAGCGCCCCGACCGGGCAGAGCTCGATCACGTTGCCCGTGAACCGGCCGCGGTACGGCTCGTCCTCGAACGTCGCGATCACGGACTGCGCGCCGCGGTCCCGCGCGATCAGCTGGCCGTCCTCAGAGACCTCGCCGGAGAAGCGCGTGCAGCGGTAGCAGAGGATGCAGCGCTCGCGGTCGAGTGCGATCAGCGGGCTGATGGGGATCGGCTTGTCGAACGTGCGCTTCGGGAACGTCATCCGCGTGTTCCCGGGGCCGTAGCGGAAGGTCAGGTCCTGGAGGGGGCACTCGCCGCCCTTGTCGCAAACGGGGCAGTCGAGCGGGTGGTTCACGAGGATGAACTCGAGCGTCGCGTTCTGGCCGTCGGCCGCCTTCTCGGACGTCTGTGCGGTGCGCACCACCATCCCGTCCTGCGCGGTCAGCGTGCAGCCGGCCTGCAGCTTGCCCTGGCCCTCGAGCTCGACGAGGCACATGCGGCAGGCGCCGATCGGCGGCCCGATCCGCGGCTCGTAACAGAACACCGGGATCTCGATGCCGGCCGCGGCTGCGGTCTCGACCAGGCCCAGGCCCTTCGGCACCCGCACCTCGACGTCGTCCACGACGAGCGTGACCAATTCCACGGAGCTCATGCAGGCACCAGCGGAAGCGGGTGGTGGACATGGGTGTCGCTCGGCGCCCTGACCCCCTCGATCGACGACTCCCCGCCAAAGGGGCAGCCGCCCTCGTCGATGTGGCGCTTGAACTCGTCGTAGAACTTGTCCACGTAGCTGGCGACGCAGTAGACGGCGAAGTCGCCCAGTGCGCAGAGCGACTTGCCGAGGATCCGGTCGCAGACGTCGCGCAGCAGGTCGAGATCGTCCTGCGTCCCCTCGCCGTCCTCGATCCGCTCGAGCAGCTGGACGAGCCAGCGCGTCCCCTCGCGGCACGGGGTGCACTTGCCGCACGACTCGTGCATGTAGAACTTCTCCGCCCGCAGGCCGAGCTGCACCATGCAGGCGCGGTCGTCCACGACGATGATCGCCGCCGAGCCGAGGAACGAGCCGGCCGACTGGACGGCGTCGAAGTCGAGCGGGATGTCGATCTGGTCGGGCGTGAAGATCGGCACCGACGATCCGCCGGGGATGATCGCCTTCAGCGCGCGGCCGTCGACGACGCCGTGGCCGTGCTCGAAGATCAGCTCGCGCAGAGTCGTCCCGAGCGGAAGCTCGTAGTTCCCCGGCTTGTTGACATTCCCCGAGAGCGAGTAGACGACGGTGCCCGGCGCCGCCTCGACGCCGAGCTTCGCGTAGCCCTCGACGCCGAGCTCCAGGATCGCCGGGACGCTGGCGATCGTCTGCACGTTGTTGACGAGCGTCGGGCCGGCGTAGAGCCCGGTCACCGGCGGGAACGGCGGCCGGGGCCGCGGCTGGCCGCGCTTGCCCTCGAGCGAGTCCAGGAGCGCCGACTCCTCGCCGCAGATGTAGGCGCCCGCGCCGCGGTGGACGACGACGTCGCAATCGCCGAAGACGCCGGCAGCGCGCGCTTCCTCCACCGCGCCGGTCAGCACCTCGTACTCCGTGAGGTACTCGCCGCGGATGTAGATGAAGACGCTCTGGGACTGGATCCCATGCGCCGCGATCAGGCAGCCCTCGATGAACCGGTGCGGGACCCGCCGCATGATCTCGCGGTCCTTGAACGCGCCTGGCTCGGATTCGTCGGCGTTCGCAACCACGTAGGCGGGGCTCCGGCGCTTGTCCGGCGGCGCGACGAGGCTCATCTTTCGCCCCATCGCGAACCCGGCCCCGCCGCGACCGCGCAGCTTGGCGTTCGTGATCGTCTCGATCAGCTGCTCGGGCGACATCCCGCGCGCCTTCTCGAGCTGGTCGTAGCCGCCGATCGCGCGGTACTCGTCGAGCTTCGTGAGGTCGCGCTCGTCGGCGCCCGTCAGGATCGTCAGCTCAGCGGCCACGGATCTCCTCCACCAGGGCGGGCACCTCGTCGGGCCGGACGGGCTCGCGGTACCGCTGGTCGACGACGACGACCGGCGCGTAGCCACAGCCTCCGGCGCACTCCACGAGCCGGAAGCTGATCGCGCCGTCCTCCGTCGTCTCGCCCGGCGCAATGCCGAGCTCCTCCTCGAGGGCGTCCACGACAGCCTGGGCTCCGACGAGCGCGCAGGAGAGGTTCGTGCAGACCTCGATCGCGTGGCGGCCGACCGGCTGCAGGTGGTACATGTCGTAGAAAGACGCGACCGACTGGACATATGCCGGCGTGAGCTCCATCGCGTCAGCGACCTCCTGGAGCGCCTCGACGGGCAGCCAGCCCTCGTGGCGCTTCTGCGCGAGGTGGAGGGCTCCCATGACCGCCGAGCGGGCGTCCGGATAAAGCGCGCGAATCTCCAGCACCCGCTCGTGGAACTCGGTCGCCGTCACCGGTCGGTGTCCCCCATCACCGAGTCGAGCGAGCCGACGATCGCGATCAGGTCGGCGACGAGCGCCTCGTGCATGCAGGTCGCGGTCGCCTCCAGGGCGACGAAGGACGGCGCGCGGAACTTGACGCGCCACGGACGCGCACCGCCGTCCGAGACCACGTAACAGCCCTTTTCGCCCCGAGGCGACTCGATCGCGACGTAGATCTCGCCCTCGGGCACGCGATACCCCTCGGTGACGATCTTGAAGTGGTGGATCAGGGACTCCATCGACGTGTGGAGCTCGTGCCGCGGCGGCAGGACGACCTTGCGGTCGTCGGCGATCCAGGGCTCGCCCTTCATGCCCTCGAGCCGGTCGATGCACTGCTCGACGATTCGCACGGACTGCCGCATCTCGTCGATGCGCACGCGGTAGCGGTCGTAGACGTCGCCGTTCGGGTGGACCGGCACGTCGAAGTCCACTTCGTCGTAGGCGAGGTACGGCTGAGCCTTGCGGAGATCCCAGTCGACGCCCGACGCGCGCAGCACAGGCCCGGACTGGCCGAGAGCGATCGCATCCTCGGCAGAGAGCAGGCCGATCCCCCGTGTCCGCTCGAGCCAGATCTCCTGGCGGCCGATCAGCGCCTCGTAGTCGTCGACCGCCTTCGGCATCCAGTCGCAGAACTTGCGCGCCTCGGCGAAGAACCCGGAAGGGATGTCCTCGGCGAGGCCGCCGGCCTGGAAGTACCTCGTGTGCATGCGGACCCCGGTAACCAGCTCGAAGAGGTCGAGCACCTGGTCGCGCTCGCGGAAGCAGTACCAGAACATCGAGATCGCACCCAGCTCGAGCGCGCCGGTGCCGAGGAAGACGAGGTGGGAGTGGATCCGGTTGAGCTCGCAGAGGAGCATCCGCATCCAGACGGCCTTGGGCGGGGTCTCGAGTCCAAGCAGCTTCTCGATCGCGAGGACGAAGACCAGCTCGTCGTTCTGGAAGCCCACGTAGTCGATCCGCTCGGGGTACGTGATCGCCTTCCACCACGACTTGTTTTCCATCGTCTTCTCGAAGCCGGTGTGGAGGTAGCCGATCACCGCCTCCGTGCCGACGACCCGCTCGCCCTCGAGGTCGATGATCAGCCGCAGGACGCCGTGCATCGACGGGTGATTCGGCCCGAAGTTGATGCGCATGACGTCCTCGCTCCCGACGAGCTCGGACGGTGTCGAGAGGACGGTCGGGATCGGCGAGGGGATGCGCGAGCCCTCGTAGATCCGGCGGCGCTCGACGATCGCCACGACTTAGCGCTCCTCGGAGAAGCGGACGGGCTCGCCGCCGATCGGATAGTCCTTCCGCAGCGGGTGACCCTCCCAGTCGTCCTCCATCAGGATCCGGCGAAGGTTCGGGTGCCCCTCGAAGCGGATGCCCATCATGTCCCAGGCCTCGCGCTCGTGCCAGTCGGCGGTCGGCCAGACCGGGATCACGCTTTCGAGCGTCTCTCCTTCGTCGATCCAGACCTGGACGCGGACCCGCGGCGCGCCGTCCCGGAGCCCCAGCAGGTGGTAGTTCACCGAGAAGCGCTTCGCCTTCGGACGCGGGACGCGTCCGAAGGCCTGAGAGGCGACGGAGACGCCGGATCCCGCCGGCGAGTTGAGGTCGCGGCCCTGGTCGGTGCCGTAGTAGCCGGCGACGCCGCGCTTCCCCCAGCCCAGGTAGTCCGTGGGCGTGATGTCGGAGAGGAAGTTGAAGCCCTCGCGGTCACGGAGGTAGAGGCAGGCCTCGCCGAGGCGGGCCGGGTCGACGACCAGCGTCGTCTCTCCGTACTCCTCCTTGGTCTCGACGAGCCCGGGCACGCCCTCGAAGGTCACGACGCCACTCCGCGGATCTCGTAGGCGGGCGGGACGCCGGCCTTGATCTTCTCCTGGAGCCGGACGATGCCCTCGACGAGCGCCTCGGGCCTCGGCGGGCAGCCGGGGACGTGGATGTCGACGGCGACGACCTTGTCGACGCCCTGGAGCACCGTGTAGTTGTTGAACATCCCGCCCGAGCTCGCGCAGGCGCCCATCGCGATCACCCACTTGGGCTCGAGCATCTGGTCGTAGATCTGGCGAAGCGGCGCTGCCATCTTGTGGGCGACCCGGCCGGAGACGATCAGGAGGTCGGCCTGGCGTGGCGACGAGCGGAAGACCTCGGCGCCGAAGCGCGCGATGTCGTACCGCGAGGAGACGATCGACATCATCTCGATCGCGCAGCAGGCGAGCCCGAAGGTCGCGGGCCAGATCGAGTTGCCCTGCGACCAGGCGACGGCCCTCTCCACCGTCGTGAGCATCAGCTTGTCCTGGAGGTCCTCGGGCCCGAGCTCGCGCTCGAAGACGCCAGGCTCCTTGTTCGGCATCAGCACCCGCTCGGAGTGGATCTTGAAGTCGCGGAGCCGCTTCGGCTTCCCGTTCCCGCCGTTCCCGCCGTTTACCGCCACTCGAGGGCTCCCTTCCGCCAGATGTAGACGTAAGCGAGAGCGAGGATCCCGATGAAGAACGAGAGCTCCCAGAACGCGAACCAGCCGAGCGGCTCGAGCACGACCGCGAGCGGGTAGAGGAAGACGATCTCGATGTCGAAGACGATGAAGAGGAGCGCGGTCAGGTAGAAGCTGATCGTGAACCGCTGGAGGCGTGGCGGCCCCTGCGAGACGCCCGATTCGAACGGCAGCGCCCTCGTCCGGTTGCGGTGCGACGGCCGCGTCGCGAAGAGGAACGACATGCCGATCATCGAGGCCGGGATGGCCAAGGCCAGCAACCCGTAGATCAGGAAGGGAAGCCAGTTATCGAGCATCGCTGCGTGGCGCCGGGGCCCCCACCGTGGTCCGGGAGTCTACAGCGGTCGCGTCCTCACGATCAGGGCAGGAAACCGCTCAACGAAGCGTGAAACAGGTGTTACAAAGTCGGCGTCGGTCCCCCTCTCGCGGGGGACGGCGGCGCCCGGTTCCGCTGCTACGATTGGCCCGCCTTGGAGATCACCGAACGCCCAGTCACGATCGTCTCTCTCACCGAGCGCGCGGCCGCCAAGGTCCGCGATCTGATGGGCGAGGAGCCGGCCGGCGAGGCCGAGGTTCTCCGCGTCGCCGTCCAGGGCGGCGGGTGCTCCGGGTTCGAGTACGCACTCGGGTTCGACCGCGGCTCGATGGAGGGCGACCACCAGTTCGAGGCGCACGGCGTCCAGGTCGTCGTCGATCCCTTCAGCGCCCCGTACCTGACGGGCACCGAGATCGACTTCGTCGACGGCCTTCAGGGCGGGTTCGCGATCAACAACCCGAACGCCACCGCCGGATGCGGCTGCGGGCACTCGTTCCAGGTCGAGGACGAGGCCGCCGACCCGCAGGCGAACGGCGGCTGCGGCTCCGGCTGCTCTCACTAGCCCCTTTACCATTCAGCGCACCATGAGCGACGACGTCGTCGACGTCACGATTCTCGGTGCGGGCCCGGTGGGGCTCTCGGCTGCGTACTACGTCGGCCACCGCGACGGCACGGTCCGGATCATCGAGTCGCTCGAGCAGATCGGCGGCCAGGTCGCCGCGACGTATCCGGAGAAGCACGTCTACGACGTGGCCGGCTTCCCGAAGATCCTCGGCCAGAAGCTGGTCGACATGTGCGCCGAGCAGGGCCTCCAGTACGGCGCCGACGTCCGGCTCGGCGAGGAGGCGAAGTCGCTCGAGCGGATCGGCCAGAACGGCGAGGACGTCCTTGCGCTGACGACCGACGCGGGGAGCACCTACCTCTCCCGCGCGATGATCATCACGGCTGGGCACGGAGCGTTCGAGCCGCGACGGCTGGGAGTGGACGACATCGACGCGTGGCTGGGCCGCGGCCTCCACTACGTCGTCAAGGAGAAGGCGCAGTTCGCAGGCAAGCGCTGCGTGATCGTCGGCGGCGGCGACTCGGCGTTGGACTGGACGCTCGGTCTCCAGGACACCGCCGATCTCCCGATCACGCTCGTCCACCGCCGCGACCGGTTCCGCGCGCTCGAGTCGTCGGTCAACGAGGCGAAGCGGCTGGAGTCGGAGGGGGCCGTCCAGATCCTCACGCCTCACGAGGTGCGCGATGTCCACGGCGACGGGAGCCTGGAGGCGGTCACGATCGAGAACACCGCGACCGGTGAGTCCGAGCGGTACGACTGCCAGGCGTTGATCACGCTGCTCGGCTTCGTCTCCCATCTCGGCTCGATCGCGGAGTGGGGGCTCGAGCTCGAAGGCAAGCGGCAGATCAAGATCGATCCGATGAGCTGCGAGACCTCGATGCCGGGCGTCTACGCGGCGGGAGACGTCGCCGGCTACCCGGGCAAGATCACGCTGATCACGATCGGCATGGGCGAGGCGGCGATTGCGGCGAACAACGCGATTGCGGCCATCCGCGGCGAAAAAGTCCAGCCCAAGTACTCGACGGACTGAGACTCCCCCGACTCGGGCTAGCGCGGCGCGGGCGCATCGTTAAGGCATCCCTCGTTCGAGTGATGCGCCCGGGCCTCTCAGGAGCCGAACTCCGCACTTGGTGGAGAAGAAGGTTCGGATCGAATGTCTCTCTTGCGGCGCGCGGCGCACGACTGCCGAGGACGCCGTTCACCTCGATCCGGGCGAGTGCCCCCGCTGTGGCTACGTCGGCTGGGCGCGTGCGGACGATCTCACCGACGTCGCTCGCCGGTTGATCCGCGAGCGGCCGCTCGAGCGCCGCAGCCTCCGCGTCGTCTAAGGCGGCCAAGTCCCAGTGACAGTCACTGGGACATGCCCTCACTAGACTCCAAGGCGTGACGGACGTCGAGACGCGGACCGAGCTCTGGGGCGGCGAAACCCGCAAGGCGGTCGCCAACTTCACCGTCTCCGGTGAGCCGATCCCGGCCTCTGTCGCGCGCTGGCTCGGCCGGATCAAGGGCGCTTCCGCGCGGGTGAACGCCGAGCTCGGCCTGCTCGACGCGGACAAGGCGGACCGCATCGCGGCCGCCGCGGAACGGGTCGCGTCCGGGGAGCTCGACGACCAGTTCCCGATCGACGTCTTCCAGACCGGCTCCGGCACGTCCTCGAACATGAACGCGAACGAGGTCCTCGCCTCGCTCGCCGGCGAGGACGTTCACGCGAACGACGACGTCAACATGGGCCAGTCGTCGAACGACGTCTTCCCGTCCGCCGTGCACCTTGCGGCGCTCGAGCAGCTGACGAATGACCTCTTGCCTGCGCTCGACGGGCTCGGCGAGTCGCTCGAGCGGAAGGCGGCGGAGTTCGACGACGTCGTCAAGTCCGGCCGTACACACCTGATGGACGCTGTGCCGGTGACGCTCGGCCAGGAGTTCTCGGGCTACGCGGCGCAGGTTCGCCAGGGCGCCGCCCGGGTCCGCGACACACTCGAACGCGTCGGCCAGATTCCCCTGGGCGGTACCGCGGTCGGCACCGGGCTGAACACACACCCGGAGTTCGCCGAGCGCGTGCGCCGGATCCTGTCGGAGGAGACGGGCCTGACCATCTCTCCGCCCGCCGACCCGTTCGAGGCGCAGGCGGCGCGCGACGGGCTCGTCGAGGCCTCTGGCGCGCTGAAGACGGTCGCCGTCTCGCTCACGAAGATCGCAAACGACCTCCGGCTCCTCGGCTCCGGCCCGAGAGCCGGTCTCGCCGAGATCATGCTTCCCGAGCTCCAGAAGGGCAGCTCGATCATGCCCGGGAAAGTCAACCCGGTCATCCCCGAGGTCGTGACGCAGGTGTCAGCGCAGGTGATCGGCAACGACACCGCGATCACGGTCGGCGGCATGCAGGGGCACCTGGAGCTGAACGTGTTCGTTCCGCTCCTTGCCCGGAACCTCCTCGAGTCGATCAGGCTGCTCGCCGCCGCCTCGCGTCTGCTCGCGGAGAAATGCGTGGACGGGATCGAGGCGAACCGCGAGAACGCTGAGCGCTACGCCGAGTTGACGTTGTCCGCGGCGACAGCGCTCAATCCGTACATCGGCTACGACAAGGTCACGGAGATCGTGAAGATCACTGCCGAGAGCGGACGCCCTCTCCGCGAGGTCGCGCGAGAGGCCGGCGTGGACGAAGAGACGCTCGACAAGGCGCTCGACTACCGCCGTATGGCGAACCCGAACGCCTAGTCACTCGCCCTAGGGGTCGAAAGACCGGCCTCGCCCGCCGACAACCAGCTCACACGGGTCTCGTCTCTGGCCGCCCCACGCGGCGCGATCCGAAAACCGCAAACGCCAGGGACGCCGTTGCCGACTCGTCGACCGCTCATCGCCGCCGCAGCGCTCTTCGCTCTCCTCTCAGGGGTCGCGGGGTCGACCGCGCTTGCCGCGAGCGACGGTCCGAAGGTGACCCGGGCAAGCGGTGGCGGGGTCGAGCTCCACGTGCCGCAGTCGGTGCGCCGCTCGCTGCAGCTGCGTGGGGCTCGACTCCTGCCGAACCGAAACCGCCTGGGTCGCGTGCGCCTGCTGAGCCACGGGCCGGCGGCGGGCGAGACGCGCTTCTGGCTCGCGCTCGACACGGTCCGCGGCGCGATCTATCCCAAGCCCTTCGCCTTCCGCGGCGCCGGGCGCCATCTCGAGGTCTGGGTCGCCGGCGATCTTTCCTTCCGACCGGGCGACTGCCGCAACGGCCCGCGCACCGAGGTCACCGACGACCAGGTGCGGAGTCTGATCCGCGCGTTCGACAAGGCGATCTACCCGAAAGAATCCGCGGTCTTCAGCGCGCTGCCGAAGCGCGACGGGACGATGGCGCGGGTTGGGCCGCCGTTCCACCCGCAGGGTGCCGGCGACAAGGTCGTCGTGCTCGTGGACAACATCCGGGACGAGTCCTACTACGACCTGAACAACTCGCAGAGCCTCCCGTACGGGGTCGGGCTCTACGTCTCCCAGCTCGACGACGTCTTCGATCGCAACGTCATGACGATCGACGCCTACGACTGGCTCCACCGAACGGGCAAGCGCCCGCCGCACCAGCCGTCAGTGGACCCGTGCGCCGACTCGCCCGCCTGGCCGTACCTGATCGAGGGCGTCTTCGCGCACGAGTACCAGCACCTGCTGCTCCACCACGAGGATCCGGACGAGGCGACCTGGCTCGACGAGGGGCTCGCCGACTGGGCTCGCAGCCTCACCGGCTACGCCGATCCCGACCGTCCCGCGACGGAGGTCGGCCACGACAAGCACACGCAGTGCTTTCTCGGAAACCTGCCCGGCTCGCCCGGCGGCCCGCAGAACTCGCTGACGCTCTGGGGCGACAGCCCGGACATCAACTGCGACTACGGGGCCGCGTACTCCTTCATGGAGCATCTCCACGACCGGCACGGCCGGAAGCTGATGACGGCGCTCCACCGCGGGGACGCGAACGGCCTGGCAGGGCTCGACGAAGCGCTCGGCCCACGCAAGGGCAGGCGCGCGCTCCACGACTGGACTGCCTCCCTCGCTCGCTCCGTGAACTGGGACAACCCACATGCCTACGACGCGCCGGGCGCCGCGCCCAACGGTGCGGACTTCGTCCGGTTCAGGCCCGGGATCTCCGGTCGCTCAGCTTCGACGGCGCCTCGGAGATCCCCGGCCGCCCGGTCGAGTGGACGGTCGACCCCACGCCGCCGAACGGCGGGCCGGCGGCCCTCTACTCGGGCGGCGGCAACGACCTCGACCGGGCGATCGTCAGGCAGCTGTCGGTTCCTGCCGGCGGTGGGACGCTCTCCTTCCAGGCGCAGTGGAACCTCGAGGAGGACCCGACCGGGGGCTGGGACTTCGCGTTCGTCCAGGTCTCGACCGACGGTGGAGCTACGTATTCGAGTGTCGCCTGCAGCAGCTCGCGGACGGACGCGAGCCCGCACGCGCGTCCCGTGATGGCGGAGAACGTGCCGGGCTACACCGCGTTCTCGGGCGGCTGGCGGACCGAGTCGTGCGACCTCGGCGTCTACGCCGGCCGGTCGATCCACCTCGCCTTCCGGAATGTCACCGACGGCTCGGTCCCGGGCGATCCCGAGGCGACGATCCCACCGGGCTTCTGGCTGAGGAACCTGAGCCTCGGAGGCTCGCCGGTCTCGCCCGGCTCGTCACTCGCAGGTTGGCTCTCGCCGTCCCAGGTCCGGCCGACCGCGGTCCACGGCTTCACTGTTCAGCTGGTGGCAGCCGGTCGCGGCCGCCCGAAGGTCTACCGGCTGCCCCTGAACGCAAGGCACGACGCCGTCGTGCCGGGCTGGATCCTCCGTCCGCTGAACATCACCGGCGCGATCGTGATGTACGACGAGCCCACCGAGACGGTGACCGAATCGGCGCCCTACGCGCTCCGCGTCAACGGCGTTCTCCAGCCCGGCGGCTGAGCTTCTGCCCCGCCGCTCGGTGGTCGCTCCGCCTTGTCTCGCATGAGCGACTGATATGCCCGCCTGATCGGGTGACAAGAATTTGAAATTTCCCGGCGTCCCACCTACGATTCCGCGCGAGCGCCGCGGATAGCGGCGTCTCTATCAGGGGCAAAAACCGAAAGGGGAGGGAATGAGGTCTCGATGGTCTGCGCCTGCAGCGCTGCTTGCGTTGCTTGCGCTTCTCGCCGTCGCGTTCTCCGCAGCAGCCGGTGCTGGCACCGCGCCCGCCGGGGAGATCGCGCGGCAGGATCGAGGATTGGGCACGACGCATAACCTGCCGGGCCCGATGACGAAGGAGTTCGAGGCTCGCCGTGAGGCCGCACTCGAGCTCCAGCTTCGTGGCGACGCCAAGGGAAGGGTCGCTCGCCTTGGGAGGAACAAGTACGTCGAGCTCGTGCGAGCGAAGACCGACCCGGTCTTCGTGATCATCGCCGAGTTCGGAAACACTAGGCATCCGGCGTTCTGCGACGCGGTCGCCACTCCGGCACCGCCGCAGCCCTGCGCCATTCCGAGCGACGGCACGCCGCAGAGGTATGACGGCCCGCTGCACAACGAGATCGATCCGCCGAACCGCAAGATCGACAACTCGACGATCTGGCAAGCCGACTACAACGCTTCGCACTACAAGAACATGTACTTCAACCGGATGGCCGCGTACTTCGAGCGGCAGTCGTCCAACCGCTACTCGGTCATGGCACCTGGCGACGCGGTTCACGGATGGGTGAAGGTGCCGTTCAACGAGGCACGCTATGGCCGCGACAATGCTTGCGGTGGGATCGTCTGCAACAACACGTGGTTCCTGATCCGCGACGCCATGTCGATCTGGGTTCAGGGCCAGATCGATGCAGGCAAGACGATTCCTCAGATCGCCGACTACCTGAAGCAGTTCGACGTCTGGGACCGGTACGACCTGAATGGCAACGGGAACTTCGACGAGCCCGACGGGTTCATCGATCACTTCCAGATCGTCCATTCCGGTGGCGATCAGGCCGCCGGTGACCCGCATCAGGGCACCGACGCCATCTGGAGCCACCGCTGGTACGCATCGGTTCAGGCAGGCGGTCCGGGTGGCCAGACCGGCGTCAACGCGGGATCGGGTGGTGGATCCGGCGGACTGCCGGGTGGCGGCTTCGCCGCAGTGCTGCCCAACAACCCGACCGGCGTCTGGGTCGGCGACTACACAATCCAGCCGGAGAACGGCGGCCTTGGCGTGTTCGTGCACGAGTACTCGCACGATCTTGGCCTCCCGGATCTCTACGACACCTCCGGGAACACCGGCGGTGCCGAGAACTCGACCGGCTTCTGGACGCTCATGAGCTCCGGCGCGAACATCGGCGACGGTGGCAGGTTCGGCATCGGAGATGCTCCGAACGACCTGGGCGCCTGGGAGAAGTTCCAGCTCGGCTGGCTCGGCTGCGACACCTGCGCAGGCGGGAAGTTCTACGACACCGTGGAGTTCGGCGGGCGGAAGAAGCTCCGCCTCGGCCCGAACGACGCCGCGTCGAAGCTCGGTCTGCAGGCCGCATTCGCGCTCCTGCCGAACAAGCGCCTCGACACGGTGATCACGGCGCCCAAGACCGGCTCCTTCCTCTACTGGAGCACGATGGGCGACGAGATCGAGACGTCGATGACGAAGGCCTACACGGTGCCCGCGGGCGCCACGGTCACGGCCGACGTCTGGTACGAGATCGAGGAGCACTTCGACTTTGCGTTCCTCGAGCAGTCAACGAACGGCGGAACCACCTGGACGCCGGTGCTGACGAACCTGTCGGACCCGGCTGCCAACGACCAGAGCGGGTTCAACGCAAGCGGTACTGGCATCACCGGCTCGAGCGCCGGCGCCTACCGCACGTTGACGGCGATTCTGCCGGGCTCCGGCGCTTCGCTGATCCGCTTCCGCTATCAGACCGACCCTGCCGTCACCGGAACGGGCTTCGCGATCGACAACATCGCGGTCACGGGCTCGCCGCTCGACGGTGCTGAGGAGGCTGCCTCCGGCTGGACGTTCAACGGCTTCAAGCGGACGACCGGCACGGAGATCAGCTTCCACCTGAACGCGTACGTGATGGAGAACCGGCAGTACGACGGGTACGACCAGTCGCTCCGCACCGCGTACAACTTCGGGTTCCTGAACACGAATCGGCCCGACTGGGTCGAGGACTTCCCGTATCAGGACGGTCTACTGGTCAGCTACTGGGATGAGACCTTCACCGACAACAGCGTCGGCGATCATCCCGGCGGCGGCCTGATCCTCCCTGTGGACGCGCATCCGTCGAACGAGCACTACTCCGACGGTCAGCTGATGCGGGCCAGGCTCCAGTCGTTCGACTCGACCTTCGGGCTCGAGCGGACGGACTCGATCACCCTCCACAAGGACGGGGTCCCGACACGGATCCGGTCCAAGTCGGCGGTGCGCGAGTTCAACGACCTGCGGTCCTACTGGGTCGGCGACGACGGCCATACGCCGGCCTTCCACGGGCGCTTCCAGCCCGGCTGGGCCAGCGTCAAGGTTGCCGGAACCGGCACGAAGATCCGCGTGAACGACCAGGACTACGGCGGTCGCGTGCTGGAGGTCGAGGTCAACCCGAAGCACCACCACTAGGCCGAGCGCCTAGTTCGATCGTTCTGCGAGGGCCGCCTTCGGGCGGCCCTCGTCGTTTCGCCCCTAGAGCCGCGGCGGGCAGGACACGTTCGGCCGGCTGGCGGTCGCCCGGCTCCCGCGAGCGCCGATCGGCGAACGCTGTGAAGCCCTGGCACCCGCCGACCGTGATACCCGGGAGGCGCACGACGAAGGAGCCGGCCTCGTTCGCCCTCAGCGTCTTCGTGATCCGCTTCTGTGCGACTACGACGAGGCGGACACTCTCCTTGGAGCGAAACTGTGTGCCCCGCAGGGTGAGCGGAGCTCCGCGCGTGAGCTTGAGCGCCGCCTTCGCGGTGGGCTTCCCCTCGACCGCAGCCGCGGATCCGGCGACCAGAATCGCCAGCGAGAGCGTGATAACGAGCCCGATTCTCATTGTGAACAAGTATGCAGCAGGCTCCCGTGGCGTGATATCACGTCGCGATTCCCGGCTTGACATCGAGCGCGAGGCCTTGTAGATAGTCAGCGCTATATCGAGCCGACCAGATCGTTGGGTTGCGCACGGGCTTGCATTCGAAAGAGGGGAAGGGCATGCGAAAGAAGACTTTCGGCCTGATTGCCGCTGGAGCGCTGGTGCTGGTGAGCATCGCCGTCGCAGGGGCCATGGTCACGAAGCCGTCCGCCACTCCGTCCGCGGCCGCTCCCGCCGCCGGAGGGACGATGGGCCGCGAAGCACTTGCCTATCTGTACGGCACCCGCCACGCGGCAGGTGTCCCGGTGCCCGTCGCCCGCGAGAAGTCGGCGCCCGGACGCGAGGCATCGCGTGAGATCGTCGCCGGCTTCGCACAGCAGGCCTACCAGGATCTCGCGTATCCGCACAAGACGATTGCAACCGCCCAGCTGGAGGGTGCCCTCCAGGCGATGCGTCGGCACGGCCGCGGTGACGACCGCCGCAGCCGGCGGTGGGAGGAGGTCGGCCCGTTCACGCTCGACGTCGCCCAAGAGGCGACGCAGAACAACGGCCAGCCGACCGAGTGGTCGGGCCGCCTGACGGCGATGGCCGTGGATCCCAAGTGCGACTCGCACGACTGCCGGCTCTACGTCGGCGCGGCGGGAGGCGGCGTTTGGCGCACGGACGACGCGCTCGACCGCAACGCGCGGTGGAAGCCGCTCGAGCGAGGCCTCGACACCACCTCGATCGGCGCACTGCTGATCGACCCGACGGACAAGTCCGGCCGCACCATCTACGTCGGAACCGGCGAGCCCAGCGGCTCGGGCGACAGCGAGGCCGGGCTCGGCCTCTACAAGTCGACCGACCGCGGCGAGCACTGGAAGCTCGTCCCGGGCAGCTACGCAGTCGCGAAGGACCGGGGCATCGGCGAGATCGCCGTCGACCCGAAGAACCCGCGCCACATCTGGATCGGCACGACGGTCGCCCGCCACGCGGGCTCGGGTGTCTCCGGCGGTCGCTTCACTCCGCCCGGCGCTCCGACGATCGGGCTCTACGAGTCCACGAACGGCGGCGCGAGCTTCCAGCTGCGCTTCAACCTGCCGCAGGACCCCGTGAACCCGAACACACCGAACGGGAGCGACTTCTTCAAGGGCGGCGTCACCGACATCGAGTACGACCCGGTGGACAAGAGCACGCTCTACTTCACGATGTTCGACTACGGCGTCTTCCGTCTGACGGGCGGGGGTGCGCCGCAGAACCTCTACACCGGCGCAGGGCCCGACCCGGCCGGCCTCGGCATTCGCTATGAGGTCGCCGCGGCGAAGCTCGCGAACGGCAAGACCCGGCTCTACGTCTACGACGGCAGGAACGAGGTTGCAGGCCCCGGCGGCTCCATCGCCGACGGCTCGCGCGTGCTTCGCTCCGACGACGCGCGGGCGGCGACGCCGGCGTTCCAGATGCTGTCGAGCCCGACTCGGGGGACCCCGGGTTACAGCTCGTTCGACATCTGCTCCCAGCAGTGCTCGTACGACATGCCGATCACGGTGTCCCCGAAGAACCCGGACATGGTGATGATCGGCGGGCAGACCCAGTACGGCGAGCTTCCGCCCTATGCAGGCGCGGACAAGTCGAACGGCCGCAACATCATGCTGTCCCGCAACGCGGGCGAGCTCTTCACGGACATGTCCGGTGAGGCCAAGGATCCGTTCGAGGCCAACCACCCGGACGTCCAGATTCTCGCCTTCCACCCGAAGGACCCGAAGATCCTGTTCATCGGCAGCGACGGCGGAATCGTCCGGACGAGCGGCCGCTACGTGAACGACTCATCGGACTGCTCCGAGCCTGACCGCAACCTCACCGGGCTCAACCTGACCGAATGCCAGATGTTCCTGTCCTACATCCCGGACAACCTGGTCACGATGAACGCGGGCCTGCGGACGCTGCAGTTCCAGGATCTGCAGCCGAACCCGAGCAATCCGCTCGGTGAGGCCATCGGCGGGACCCAGGACAACGGGACGCTCGGCTTCAGCGGCAGCGGGACGTGGCTCAACTTCGTCTCCGGTGACGGCGGTCAGTCCGGCATCGACGTGACGCAGGGCAACATCCGCTACCACACGTACTTCGCCCAGCAGGGCGACGTGAACTTCCGCGGCAACGACCCGCAGTGGTGGTCGTGGATCTACGATCCGATCCTGTTCTCGCCGGAGGCGTCCGGCTTCTACATCCCCTTCACGGCCGACCCTGTCGTCTCCAAGACGGCGTTCACCGGCTCGGAGAGTGTGTGGAGGACGCGGAACGCCGGCGGTGACAAGGACTTCCTCGAGAACAACTGCAACGTTCTCGGCGGTCCTCGTTCCGGCGCGCTGAACACCGGCGTCGACTCGGGCTGCGGTGACTGGATGAAGCTCGGCATCGGTTCCCAGCTCTCGCTCGGCACCGACAATCCCACCGACAAGGGCGGTGCCTCGGGCGCCAGCTACGTCGTGGCGATCGAGCGGGCGAAGACGAACAACGGCACGATCTGGGTCGGCACGCGGCGCGGCCGCATCTGGGTCGCGAAGAACGCCGACTCGACGAACGCTGCTGCCGTCGTGTCGGAGCCGGACTGCTGCGGCACGGGCATGAACGAGCGGCAGAGCGACGTCGACTTCGACCGCGTCGACACCCCGGCGCAGCCGCGGCGGTTCCCGAGCGGCATCTCCGTGGATCCGAGGGATCCGACGGGCAACACGGCGTACATCTCGTTCTCGGGCTACGAGGCCTACACGCCCGGACAGCTCGGCCACGTGTTCAAGGCCGTGTACAACCCGGCAACCGGCACGGCGACGTGGACCGACCTGAGCGGGAACCTCGGCGACCTGCCGATCACGGACGTCGAGCTCGACGCTCCGAGCGGCGACCTCTACGCCTCGTACGATTGGGGCGTTCTCCGGCTCCCGGCCGGCGAGACGAACTGGGTCGACGCGGACCGCGGCCTCCCGGAGGTCGCGATCTACGAGCTCTCTCAGGCCAACATCCGCGGGACCTCGAAGCGCGTCATCTACGCGGCCACCCACGGTCGCGGCGGCTACCGCCTGATCCTCGGTGGAGGCCACGGCGGCGGCGATGACGACGACGACGATGACGACTAGGCCATTCGCCTAGACGCTTGACCGGAGAGGCCGCCGAAAGGCGGTCTCTCCCGTTCTTACGGCAGCGGGCAGAGCGGGTGCGGGAGCTTCAGCCCCGCGCGGGAGCCGCGGCTGCCGACGGCGCTGACGAACAGGCTGCCGCAGCGCTCGTAGGCGTTCTTGGGGAATGTCAGCGTCCAGCCGCCTCGCCGCCCTGCGGTCGCGCTCTTGCGCGTGATGCCGGCCATTCCGATCACGCGTACGACGACCCGCTCTCCGGCCGAGAACCCGGTTCCGCGGACCTTGACGGGACTGGTGTTGAGAAGCCGGAGCTTCGCCTTGCCGCTCGCAGCCGAGTCCACGGCCGCGCCGGTCGGCACCAGGGCCAGCAGGAGAAGAGCGGTGGCGAGGAGCAGAGAGGCTCGCCGCATGGGGACGAGTATGCCAAGGCAACTCCAATATCGACTTGATATCGGGACCGAGATCGATATTCCGGCTGAATTTGCTTGATATCAGTCCAAAAATCTAGGAGTATCACCCCGCTCAAGTGGGAGGGGACATCTATCGCTTCTTGCTCCGGATGCCGGTGCATCTTCGGGAGCAGCTACGGGAGGCGGCTGCGCGGTCCGGCCGAAGCCTCAACGCCGAGCTCGTTCACCGGCTGGAGCGAAGCCTCGCCCGCGAGCAGCGCGTCTTGGGACGCCTGCAATTGCGACTAGGGGAGGGCAGCATGCGAAGACGAACCGTGAGGCGCTGGTCGATCGCGGCCGGCGTCGTCGCCTCGGGGTCGATCGCCGTGGTTCTGGCGTTCGCCCTGAACGGGCCGACACCGGCAGCGCCCGCTGTCGAGAGCGAGGGCATGCCGACCGCGTTGGCCGGACATCTCACCAGGCTGCAGGCGCTTCCCGGCAACGGCGGCATGGCCGCCGAGGGACCGGGCGGCGCGGCGGATTCCGAGTTCCTGAACCGCGCGTATCCGGACACGACGATCTCCGTCGCCGAGATGAACGGCGCACGAGAGGCATTCGCCGACGTGTCCGGCGTTCCGTATCGCGCCGGTGAGGGCGACGGTCGCTGGGAGACGATCGGGCCGAGCAGGGCGGTCTATCCGCGCTCTGACTTCCTGACGTCTTTCCTGTACGTGCCGAACACGTACGTGGCCGGCGGGCGCACGACCGACATCGCGATCAGCGACAAGTGCTCGCGTGGTCGATGCGAGGCGTACATCACGCCTGCGGGCGGCGGTGTGTGGCACACGAAGAACGTGTTCGCGAGAGACGTCGATTGGGACTATCTCGGCGGGCCGCTGGGCATCAACGCCGCAGGCGCGGTGACGATCGACCCGACCGACAAGAGCGGAGACACGGTCTACGTCGGCACCGGCGAAGCGAACATCTGCGGTAGCGGATGCGTCGCCGGCACCGGGCTCTACAAGTCGACGAACGGCGGCCGCTCCTGGAAGCTGCTCGGCAAGACGGAGTTCCAGGGCAAGGGCATCGGAGAGATCATCGTCCACCCGAAGGACAAGAAGACGCTCTACGTCGCTTCGACGACCGCCCTTCGCGGCATGTCGTCGGTGTGCTGCACCGGCGTCACGCGGCCGGTTCCCGGCATCGCGAAGTGGGGCCTGTACAAGTCGACAGACGGCGGAAACACGTGGAGCTTCATCCACAACGGCTCCGCCGATGAGACCACGTGCACCGGCGATCTCAACGAGTTCAACAACGTCAACCCCACTGCCTGCTCGCCGCGTGGCGTCAGGAGCATCGAGCTCGACCCCTCGAACCCGAACATCATCTACGCGGCCTCGTACGCACGCGGCGTCTGGCGCTCGAACGACGCCGGAGCGAACTGGACCCAGATCAAGCCGTCGCTCAACCCGGCGCTCATCCAGACTCGCCCGGCGATCTCGGTGAACAAGCTGGGCGGCGCGACCCGGATGTACGTCTACGAGGGCCACACAGGTGCATTGGTCGGCTCACCGCCCGTGGTGCAGCATTCACGGCTCTCCCGCAGCGACAGCGTCGCCACGGGAGCAGCTCCGGTGTTCACCGACCTGACGAGCTCCGATCCGGCACAGCCGGGGTTCGGCACGTTCAACCTCTGCGCTGCACAGTGCTGGTACGACGTGTTCGTCTACACGCCGAAGGGCCACCCGGACATGGTGTATGCCGGCGGCTCCTACTCGTACAACGAGAACATCGCGAACAAGCGTGCCGTCGTCCTCTCGACGGATGCAGGCGTCACGTCGACGGACATGACCTTCGACGGGACGGACTCATTGCACCCGAACGGGCTCCACCCGGACCAGCACGACATCGCTGTTCACCCGGACGATCCGTTCAGGTTCGTGGAGACGAACGACGGCGGCGTCATGCGGTCGAACGGCGACTTCGTGAACCGCTCGTCCTGGTGCAGCGACCCGGCTCGCGGCCTCAATCCCGTTCAGACGGCGCGGTGCCAGCAAATGCTCTCCCGGATCCCCGAGCGGCTCGAGGGCATCAACGACGGGCTCAACACGCTTCAGTTCCAGAGCCTCTCGATCAGTCCGCACGACAGCCGGATTCGTCAGGGTGGGACACAGGACAACGGCACCTGGCAGACCAACGGGAGCCGCCGCACCTGGGAGAACATGATGATCGGAGACGGCGGCCAGTCCGGCTTCGACGTCGCGATCCCGGAGTTCCGCTTCCACACGTTCACCAACGTGAGCGCGGACGTGAACTTCAACAACGGCAACATCGCCGACTGGATCTGGATCTCCGACCCGGTCGCGCACGGGGGCGAGTTCTATGCCCCGGTGATCAGCGACCCGGTGGTGAGCAAGACCATGTTCGGCGGCACGAACCGGACGGCGTACCGGACGCAGACTGCCGGCCTCGGGACGATGACCGTCGCCGAAGCCAACCAGCACTGCAACGAATGGACCGGCGACTTCACGGTCCAGTGCGGTGACTGGGCCGAGCTCGGCCCGAACCGCCTGCCCAGTGCTTTCTGGGGCGCCGACCGTGGCGGCGGCAACGTGGCCGCGATCGAGCGGACTGCCGCGGATACGGGCACTGCCTGGGCGGCGACCACGACCGGCCGGGTCTTCGTGACGAAGAACGTCGACGCCGCGGGTGTGACGGTTCGGCGACGCCGCCGAGCAAGCCCACTCGCGTTGGCGACGAACGTCGTCTGGAACCGCATCGACCTGCCGACGACGCCGAACCGGGTCATCAGCAGCATCCACGTCGACTCGACAAACGGGAACCGGGCGTGGGTCTCGTACACCGGCTACAGCGTCAACACGCCTGCGGCGCCGGGCCACGTGTTCGAGGTCGTCTTCAACCCGGTCACAGGCACGGCGACGTGGACGAACCTCGGTCACAACCTCGCGGACCTTCCGATCACGGATCTCGTCCGTGACGACAAGACGGGCGACCTGTACGCGTCCACCGACTTCGGTGTCCTGCGGCTCGCCGACGGCGCGACCAAATGGCGCCTCGCGGCGCGCGGCATGCCGAACGTGGAGGTTGCGGGCCTGACGGTCATGACGAAGAAGCGGGATCTCTACGCCGCTTCTCACGGCCTCAGTGCCTGGGTCCTCGATCTCGACGAGCTGGACGATGACGACGACGACCACGAGGATGACGACGACGACGACGATTAGTCGTCGGTCTAGGAAGCACGCAGAGGGGCCGCCTTCGGGCGGCCCCTCTCGTTACGGCGCGGCGCAGGAGAACTGCGAGTAGTTCACCGCCGCCCGGCTCCCCTTGTTGCCGACGGCGATGACCGAGAAGCCGCTGCAGGGATCCGTGGCGCGGAGGCGGAGCGTGAAGGTGCCGCGGGCCGACGCGCGCACCTGCCTGGTGCTCACGCCGCTGATCCGGACGACCTCGCCGCTCTTGAACTCGACTCCCCGCGACGATCACCATCGGATACACGCGCTTGATCGCCAGCTTCGCCGTGTTGCGGGCGGTCGCCGGTGCCTGGATGACGTCTCCCAGCCCGGTGCCCGGCGTGGAGCCGCCGACGTTGAAGACCGTCATCCCGGCGAGGAACACGAGGAGCGCGAGCAGGATCATCGTCTCTTAGTACGCCACCGCCCCGCGTCCGGTCACAGCCGCATGGCGCTGCTCGTCGGCCCGGTAGCTGGAGCGGACGAGCGGGCCCGCGAACACGGAGCCGAAGCCAAGCGCCTCACCCTGTTCCCGGAACCAGCGGAACTCGTCCGGATGCACCCAGCGGTCGATCCTCGCGTGCTTGTCGGACGGCTGGAGGTACTGGCCGATCGTCACCACGTCGACGCCGTTCGTCCGCAGGTCGCGCATGGTCTCGACCACCTCGTCGTTCGTCTCACCCAGCCCCACGATGATGCCCGACTTCGTCATCACGCGGTAGTCGGCGAGCTCCTTGGCCCGCCGGAGCAGCCACAGCGCCTTGTCGTACGACGCCTTGGCGCCGCGCATCCTCCGGTGGAGCCTGCGAACGGTCTCGATGTTGTGGTTGAAGACCTCGGGCCGCTCGGCGAGGACGGTGCGGAGCGCCTCCTCCTCGACCCCGAGAAAGTCAGGCGTCAGGACCTCGACCCCCGCGGCCGGCAGCTTGTGCTTCAGCGCCCGGATCGTCGCGGCGAAGTGCCCGGCTCCCCGGTCGGCGAGGTCGTCCCGGTCCACCGAGGTGACCACGACGTGCTCGAGCTTCATCTGTGCCGCCGCGTTCGCGAGCCTGAGCGGCTCGAGCGGATCCGGCGGATGCTCGGGCTTCCCCGAGTTGACGTAGCAGTACCGGCACGCACGGGTGCATGTGTCGCCGAGGATCTGGAAGGTCGCGGTTCCGCGGCCCCAGCACTCGGAGATGTTCGGGCAGCGTGCCTCCTCGCAGACGGTGACGAGGCTGGCGCCGTGCAGCAGCTTCTTGACGTCGAAGTACTGCGAGTCCGCGCTCGGGGCGCGAACTTTCATCCATGGAGGCCGACGGGGCCGCTCAGCGACGGGCAGCGAACGCTGCATCGCCCGTCAGTGTACGGGCGCTACCACTTCTTGAAGGGGTCCAGATAGACGTCGTCGATCTGGAAAGCGGCGTTCACCGCGCGGAAGCGAAGCGACACGGCCTTCGTGCCCAGCAGGCTCGTGACGTTGCAGAGGAGCATCCCGATCCGAGGTGACGGCTCCCACTCGCCGGATGGAGCCACCGAGCCGCCGTCGAGGATCGTGAGGACGCCGAGGAGGCTGCGGACGACCACGTCGACCTCGAGACGTCCGCCCCTCAGGCCTACGCCTCGAACGAAGAATCTCGAATGCCAGTCGCCGAAGGCGAAGCAGCTCGTCGGCGACACTGCCGTGGCGCCGGGAAGCAGGTACAGCGACCGCTTGCCGTTGTCGCCCTCTGTGTGGAAAGGCTCGTTGCCGGGGCCGATGTACGCGCCCCGGCTGAGAGTCCAGGCAGGACCGCCTGCCTCGAACGAACCACCCGGTACCAGCAGGTAGTTCGCCTTGTCGCCCCAGGCCTCGAAGGGGTGCGACGCCGCCGCGTCGCACCCTGAGGCCGCCCCCGTGCCGATCAGCCCACCCTCTGCCGACTGTGCCGTCCCGGCCGCCAGTGCGGCTGTCGCCGCCAGCGCCGTGACCAAGAGGATTGCCGCCCTACGCCTCGTCATTCGGATCACTCAGAGGTTTGTGCAGGATTCGGTAGCCCGCATGCCCCGTTCGAGGGTCGTGCGGCGCTTTCGATCCCTGAAACGAGTGATCTTGGCGCCGCGGTGAGTCAAGCGGCCGCCGTGGGGAGCCGATTTCCGTCCCATGTCCACCGCGGCAGGGACAGCAGCCCTCGACCCACGCTCCCAGCGCATGATCGAGGAGCGGCGGGCGCTCAGATTGAGCCGGCTCGCCATTCGCGAGCGGCGCACGCTCATCGTGTCGGTCGTCGCCTTCCTGGCGACGTCGGTCCTCATGGCCGACGCGATCCCGAGCGACAGGACGCCGGGCGTCGTCGTCATGCTGCTGCTGATCGGCCTGTACGCACTCGCGTACCGGCTCGACTTCGAGATCGGCACCGGGTCCGCGGTCCCGACGCAGCTCGTTCTCATCCCGATGCTCTTCGTGCTGCCGACCGGGCTCGTACCGCTTGCGGTTGCGTCCGGCGTGGTCGTCGGATGCCTGACCGAGTACATCGGCGGCGGGCTCCGCTTCGAGCGCATCTTCATCAGGCTCGGGAGCTGCTGGCACGCGGTGGGCCCGGCGCTCGTCCTCGGCCTGGCGGGGGAGCCTGCTCCGAGCCTCTCGGACTGGCCGCTGTATCTCGTGGCGCTCGGCTCGCAGTTCGCGCTCGACTACGGGAGTGTGGCGCTGCTCGACTGGCTCGCCCTCGGAGTGGCGCCCAAGGTGCATCTCCGGACGATGGGGTGGGTCTACATGATCGACGGCGGCCTTGCGACCGTCGGGCTGGCGGTCGCGTTCGCGACCACGGACTCGCCTTACGGGGTCGTGCTCGTGCTTCCGCTCATCGGTCTGCTCTCGGTGTTCGCGCGGGACCGGCGGGTGCGGCTCGACCACGAGCTCGAGCTGCGCGACGCGTACCGCGGCACCGCCTTCCTCCTCGGTGACGTGGTGGAGTCCGACGACGGGTACACCGGCGAGCACAGCCGAGACGTCGTCGCGCTCACGGTGGCCGTGGTCGACGAGCTCGGCCTCGACGAGCAAGCGCGCCGTGACGCCGAGTTCGTCGCACTCCTCCACGACGTGGGGAAGCTGCGCGTTCCCAACGAGATCATCAACAAGGCCGGGCCGCTCACGGACGAGGAGTGGGAGCTGGTCCGCCAGCACACGATCGAGGGCGAGCGGCTCCTCCGCCGCGTCGGAGGCCTCCTGGGGCAGATCGGGCGCATCGTCCGCTCGTGCCACGAGCGCTTCGACGGCACCGGGTATCCGGACGGGCTGTCCGGCGAGGAGATCCCGCCGATCGCCCGGATCGTCTACTGCTGCGACGCCTACAACGCAATGACGAGCGATCGCGCATACCGCGCGGCGCTGTCGCGTGAGGAGGCCGTCGCAGAGCTTCGGGCCGGAAGCGGCACGCAGTTCGACCCGGACGTGGTCGACGCTCTCGTCGCGGTCACTCAGGGAGCTAAGCTCGGCGGGTGCCCGAGGCACCCCTTCGGGAGACGCGATACGGCCTCGTGGCCGACGTCGAGGGCTGGTTCGTGGTCAACGCCCAGGATGCCCGCTGGCGTGATTCCGGGCCTTTCGGCGTGTATTGCGACTTCGAGGGCAAGCGTCCGTTCCGGCAGCTCGGGCTCAACATCAGCGTGCTCGAGCCCGGCCAGAGCCTGGGCTTCTACCACCGCGAGAACGGCCAGGAGGGGTTCCTCGTCCTGGCCGGGAGCTGCGTCCTGATCGTCGAGGACGAGGAACGGCCGCTCCACGCGTGGGACTTCTTCCATTGCCCGCCCGGGACGCCGCACATGATCGTCGGTGCGGGCGACGGGCCGGCGGTCGTTCTGGCCGTCGGCGCACGCGGCCTATCGCGGAAGGGTCTCCACTACATCGTGTCCGAGACGGCAGCGGGGCACGGAGTCTCGGTCGCCGAGGAGACCACGAAGCCCTCCGAGGCCTACGCTGACTTACCGAAGTCGAGCCGCGTGTCCTACGACGGCTGGCTGCCCGAGCTCTAGGGCGGCGACTTCCTCGAGCTCGAGGTCGAAGACCTCCTCGAGCGCACGCGCTGCGTACGGCCGCACCTCGTCCACCGAGACCGGCCGCCCGAGCTCACGCGCGATCGTCGTGAACGCGGCATCCTCGAGCCCGCAGGCCGTGATCCACTCGGTGAACGGGGCCGGGTCGAGGTCGACGTTCAGCGCGTACCCGTGCGTCGTCACCCATTTTGAGATGTGGACGCCGATCGAGGCGATCTTCCGCGGAGGCCTCTCGAGCCAGATGCCGGTCAAGCCGTCGATCCGCGTCGCCTCCACCCCCGCGGCGCCGATCGTCCGGATCAGCGCCTCCTCGAGGTCGCGGCAGTAGCGCTTGACGTCCTCGCCGTGGCGGGTGAGGTCGAAGATCGGGTAACAGACGAGCTGGCCCGGCGCGTGGTACGTGGACTTCCCGCCGCGATCCGTCTCGACGATCTCGACGTCTGCGCCTTCCGGGATGTGGAGCTCGCCTTCGTCTGTCCGGCGCCCGAGTGTGACGACAGGCGGATGCTCGAGCAGCATCACCGTGTCGGGGATCGTGCCCTGCGCGACGTCAGCCGCGAGCGAGCGCTGCTGCTCCCAGGCCTCGGCGTACGGCACGCGGCCGAGGTTGACGAGGTAGCCGGGCCTCATGTGCTCCGCACCTCGTTCCGCGGGAGGCCGTCGTCGGGGAGCGTCTCCCAGGCTGCGACCGACCGGACGTAGTTGTGGAACTCCGGCTTCTGCTCAAGCCCCTCGTCAATCGCGGTCAGCCGGACGCTGCACTCCTCGGACTCGGGCCAGCCGCCGCCGAACAGGTTCGACCCGCAGCGCGAGCAGAACGTCTTCGCGCTCCCTTCGTCCGGCTGATAGGTCGTCAGGAGCTCGCGGCCCTGCGTCACCTCGATCCATTCGCTGCGAGCGCGCCCGTTTGCGGTCCCGCCTCCGCCGGAGATCCGCTTGCACGACGTGCAGTGGCAGAAGGAGGCGACGGTGAACGGCTCGCTGACCTCGAAGCGAACCCCGCCGCACCAGCAGCTGCCCTGCATGGCGCTCATGTGCCCACGAACATCCAGCGATGCCCCTCCACGTCCTCGACACGGTAGCGGCGACCATCAGGGCCCTCCTCCACGGGTGACAGCATGGTCGCCCCGGCCGCGTCCGCTCGGGCGAAGTGCTCTGCGACGTCCGAGACATGGACGAGTAGGCCGTCAACGACCCAGGGAACGGTCGACCATCGCGCCGCGGCTTCGCACTCCTCGCGGTGCCGCTTCGGCCCGACGTAGTCCGGGGTCGGGTTCGCGACGTAGATCACTGTGCCGTCACCCACGTCGAGCTCAGCGTGCGTCACCCGGCCCTCCTCGGTGTACCGCTGGTCGGGGTCCTCGCGAAACCCGAACGCACGGGTCAGCCAGTCGATCGCTGCGGCCGCGTCCTCGTACGCCACCATCGGGACGACGGTCTGCCCCATCGCGCTAGTAGTCCGACTCGCCCCAGCTCTCGAGCTTGTGCTGGAGCGACTGGAGGAACCTGCCCGCGAGGGCACCGTCCACGAGGCGGTGGTCGTACGTGAGGGTGAGATTCATGATCGGCCGGATCGCGATCACGTCCTGGCCGAGCTCGTCCTGGACGACCCATGGCCGCTTTACGAGGGCGTAGGTGCCGAGGATCGCCGCCTGCGGCTGGCTGATCACCGGCGTGCCGTGGAAGGTGCCGTAGCCGCCGGGATTCGTGATCGTGAACGTGCCACCCTGCACCTCGTCGGGCGAGAGCTGCTTGTTCCGCGCTCGCTCGGCAATGTCGGTGACCGCCTGGGCCATCCCAAGGAGGTTCAGTCCCTCCGCGTGCTTGACCACCGGCACGATCAGGCCCTTCCCGTCGGCGAGCTCGACCGCGAAGCCGATGTTGACGAAGCTACGGGTGACGATCTTGTCGCCGCGGATCTCACCGTTGACCCACGGGTACTCGTGCAGCGTGTCGGTGACCGCGCGCGCGACGAAGATCAGATAGGTCGGGTTGACGCCGTAGCTCTTCTGGTACTCCGGCTTGAGCTTGTTGCGGATCTCGACGACGCGTGACATGTCGACCTCGATCGCGCTCGTGACGTGCGCAGAGGTGTCGAGCGAGCGGCGCATGTGCTCGGCGATGCCCTTGCGCATCGCTGTCATCGGCTCTTCGTTCTCGCCGGACTCGAGCTCCGCGGCCGGCGCGGCAGCAACGGGTGCTGGTGCCGGTGTCGGCGGGGCGGGCTGCGCGGGGCGGGGGCGGAGCCGCCGGCGGCGGGGCCGGCTGGACGGGCGCCTCGGCCGGCGCGGCAGGTGCTGCGGCCGCGGCCACCGGTGCGGGCTCGGGCTCTGGCTCTGGCGTGGGCTCGGCAGCCGGCTGTGCCTGGCCGCCGGACTCGACGAAGCCGAGGATGTCCTTCTTGGTCACGCGGCCGCCGCGGCCGGTGCCCGGCACCTGGGAGACGTCGACACCGTGCTCGGACGCGATCCGCGCAACCACCGGGGAGATAAAGCTCTTGCCGTCGCCGTTGGCCGCCTGCTCGGCCGGTTCGGGCGCAGGCTCAGGCGCGGGCGGTTCGGCGGGCGCGGCCTGTGGCTCCTGCGGGGTGGGCGTTTCCGCGCTTGCCGCGGCCTCGCTCGCGGCGGCAGCCTCGGCGGTCGCGGGCTCGGGCGGAGCCTCCTCGGCCGCCGCCGGCGCCGCACCGTCGCTGGACTCGGCCGGAGCGGCTCCGGGCGCGCCGATCACGGCGAGGCGCGTGCCCACCTCGACCGTCTCGCCTTCCTGCACGAGGATCTGCTGCACCACACCGGTGCCGGGGCTCGGCACCTCGGTGTCCACCTTGTCAGTGGAGATCTCGAGCAGCGGCTCGTCCGCCTGGATCTCCTCGCCTTCCTGCTTGAGCCACTTCGTGATCGTCCCCTCGGACACTGACACGCCCATCTGGGGCATCACGACGTCGACGGCGGTTGGAGTGGCCATTCGTCCTTAGTACTCAGCCAGTTCTCGCAGTCCTGCGACCACGTCGTCGACCTGCGGGATGAACGCCTTCTCGAGCGGCGGGGAGAACGGCACCGGCGTGTCTGGCGCGGCGATGCGCTTGATCGGCGCGTCGAGGTGCTCGAACGCCTCCTCACCGATCGTGGCTGCAATCTCGCCGCCGAAGCCGCCCGTGCGCGTGTCCTCGTGGAGGACGAGCACCTTGGACGTCTTCTGGGCGCTGTCGAGCACCGCCTTCCGATCCCACGGGATGATCGTCCGCAGGTCGAGGATCTCGACGGAGACATCGTCCTGCTCGAGCTGCTGCGCAGCCTCGTCGGCCGTGTAGACCATCGCGCCCCAGGTCACGACGGTGATGTCCTCGCCTTCGCGGTGGATCCGCGCCTTGCCGAACGGCGTCGTGTAGCGCTCCTCCGGGACGTCCGCCTTGATCCGGCGGTAGAGGTGCTTGTGCTCGAAGTAGAGGACGGGGTTCGGATCCTCGATCGCACTGATCAGGAGGCCTTTGGCGTCCTCCGGCGTCGCCGGGCAGACGACTTTCAGGCCGGCGATGTGCGCGAACGAGCTCTCCGGGTTCTGGGAGTGGAACGGGCCGCCCGAGAAGCCGCCGCCCGACGGCAGCCGGACGACGATCGGCACCGGCGTGCCGGCGCGGTAGAACTGCTTCGCCGCGACGGTCACGAGCTGGTCCCAGGCGCAGGAGATGAAGTCGGCGAACTGCATCTCCGCAACGGGGCGCATCCCCATGATCGCGGCGCCGGTGCAGCCCCCGACGATGGCGGTCTCGGAAAGCGGCGCGTCGATCACGCGCCAGGGCCCGAACTCCTCCTGGAAGCCGAGCGTGACCTTGAAGGCGCCGCCGTACACGCCCACGTCCTCGCCGATCACGAAGACGCGGTTGTCCCGCCGCATCTCCTGGCGGAGGCCGTCGGAGATCGCCTGCAAATACGTGAGCTCTGCCATCTACTTGTGGTGAGGCGTGTCGAGGTCTTCCGGTCGCGCGAACACCTTGTCGGTGACCGTCGAGGGATCAGGGAGCGGCGAGCTCTCCGCCCGCTCGATCGCCTGGCTGAGCGTCCGCTTGACGCCGGCGGCGACCTCGTCCTCCTCCTCGTCGGTCATCTCGGCGTTCTCGCGGAGCCAGCTGCGGAACCGCTCGATCGGGTCGCGCTTGGCCCACTCCTCGAAGAGCTGTTTCGGGACGTAGAACGCGTCGTCGTGGACGGCGTGGCCTTCCATGCGGAGCGTCATCGACTCGATCAGCGTCGGGCCGCCGCCGTCACGCGCCTTCTCGATCGCGCGCTTCGCCTCGCGGTAGACGGCGAGGACGTCGGTGCCGTCCACGACCACGCCGTCGAACCCGTAGGCGGCGGCGCGGTCCGCGAGCGTCTCGCACGCATACTCGAGGTGCGTCGGCGTCGAGTAGGCCCACTGGTTGTTGTCGCAGATGAACACGACCGGGAGGCGCCGGACGCCTGCCAGGTTCATCCCCTCGTGCGCGTCGCCCCGCGCAGAGGCGCCCTCGCCGAACCAGGAGACCGCGACGCGCCGCTCCTCCCGGATCCGGAAGGCGAGCGCGCAGCCGACCCCGACCGGGAGCATTGCCGGCAGGTGGCTGACCATCGCGAGGAGCCCGAGCTGCGAGTCGGCCATGTGGACGTTTCCGTCCCTGCCGCGCGTCGGGCCGTCCTCGCGGCCCATGTACTGGGCGAAGATCCGCCAGGGCTCGACTCCGCGCGTGATGTGGACGCCCATGTCGCGGTGGAGCGGGGTCCCGACGTCCTCGCCGCCCATCGCCGTGGCGACGCCGACGGAGGACGCCTCGTTGCCGCGGCCCGTGTAGAAGGAGCCCGGGATCTTCCCCTGCTTGTAGAGGATGTGACCGCGCTCCTCGATCCCGCGGGTGAGCAGCATATTGCGGTAGATCCCGAAGAGGTCCTCGCGGTCGAGACCCGCCTCGCGGATCTCGCCAAGGGAGGAGACGGGCTCGGCTTCCCGGGCGATCGCCATCGCGTCGAGACTCTAACGATCGAACTGCACGGCTAGAGTCGGCTGAAGTGAGCAAGGCGTCGAACTGGCTCAAGGAGGAGCGCCGGAAGACCCTCGGCGACTGGGTCTCCGTGTGCCTGGGCTGCGGCTTCGCCCAGCGCTACTTCGAGGAGTGGGAGGCCGACCTCCCGACTGCCTGCCCGCAGTGCGAGGGCGAGATGCGCTGGCGCTGCCCGTCCTGTGCCGCCCGCTTCACGTCGGCGTTCACCGTCGAGTGCGAGGCGTGCGGCGAGGAGGTCCGGCCGCGCGAGCTCTTCGGGACGCCGATCCGGAAGCCCGGCCGCTAGGCGGGCTCGCTAGCGAGCCTTGATCTCGGAGAAGCGGATCACCGTGACCGTGGCGTCCGCGCTGATCTCGCGGTTGTAGAGCTGGCTGAGGAATTCCTGCATCTCCTCGGGACGCCGGATCTCAGGGTTGTCGTGCTCGATCTCGCGCGGCGAGAGCTCGGCGATCGTCTTCACCTCGACCTTGTCGATCACCGCGTCGAAGATCTTGTCGCGCGGGCTGTAGCGGGCCCCGGCGAGTACCTGGACGATCATCCCCTTCTTGTACTTCGCCGACTTGTCGCCAACGCGGATCGTCGCCGTCTTGCGGCGGGTGCGCAGCTGGTCGGCCACGATCGGCGAGTAGAAGTTCAGGGCGTACATCGGTTCGGGCACCGAGGTCGCAGGATCATACGGTTTCGTCCCGGAGAAAGGCCAGGGCCTCTTCCGCCATCTCGCGCTCGCTCCCGTAGGCGAGCAGTCGCGGCGCCTCCTCCAGCGGGAGCCACTGGGCCACGTCGACCTCGTGGCGGAATGCGGCGGGGAGGTCGTCGATCCGGCCACGGCGGTAGCGGAGCAGGTAGAAGCTCACGACCTTGAAGATCCGCTTGCCGCCGCGCGTGTACACGTAGCGGACGTCGCCGAGCTTCCCGGTCGAGATCGCCTGGAGCCCTGTTTCCTCCGCGACCTCGCGCACGGCGGTCGTCTCAGGGTCCTCTCCGCGCCCGATGTTCCCCTTGGGAAGCGCCCACATGCCTGCCGGCTTGCCTCCCGGCCTGATCGCGGCCACCCACCATCTGCCGCGGAAGCGGCGGACGAGAACGCCGCCGGCCGAGAACTCGCGCTCCATTGCGAAGCTTTGTAACAAAGTGGTGGCTTCCTGGCTTGCGCAACCCGCGTGAGGCCCGATAGAATGATCCGGCACTCTCCCCCCACGAGTGCCAGAAGCTGTCACAAAGTCTTACCCAAAGAGGAGGTCGGTTGATGGATTTGCAGCCGCTTGGTGACCGCCTCATCGTCGAGGTTCTCGACGAGGAGGAGCAGACGGTCAGCGGGATCGTGCTGCCCGACACCGCGAAGGAGAAGCCGCAGCGCGGCCGCGTCCTCGCAGTGGGCCCGGGCACACGCGATGAAGACGGAGAGTTCGTCGGCATGGAAGTCGCCAACGGCGATGAGATCGTCTTTTCGAAGTACGGCGGGACGGAGATCAAGGTCGGCAGTGACGAGTACCTGATCCTGCGCGAGTCGGACGTCCTGGCGAAGGTGGCGGGCGGCGGCAAGAAGTCCGCCGGCAAGAAGAAGGAGATGGCGGGCGCAAGCGCCTGACCCACCGAACAGACGGAGGAAACTGAATGGCACACAAGGAGCTGAAGTTCGACGAGGAAGCGCGGCGCGCGCTCGAGCGCGGCGTCAACATCCTCGCGGACGCAGTCAAGGTCACACTCGGCCCCAAGGGCCGCTACGTCGTCCTGGACAAGAAGTTCGGCGCACCGACGATCACGAACGACGGCGTCACGATCGCTCGTGAGATCGAGGTCGAGGACGTCTTCGAGAACCAGGGCGCCCAGCTCGTCCGCGAGGTCGCAACCTCGACGAACGACGTCGCCGGCGACGGAACGACGACTGCAACGGTCCTGGCTCAGGCGATCGTCCGCGAGGGCCTGAAGAACGTCGCCGCCGGCGCGAACCCCATGGGGATCAAGCGCGGTATCGAGACCGCGGTCGACGCGGTCGTCGAGAACCTCAAGAAGCAGTCCAAGGAGATCTCGGGCAAGGAGGACATCGCCCGGGTCGCCTCCATCTCGTCGCGCGAGCGCGAGATCGGTGACGTCATCGCCGAGGCGATCGACAAGGTCGGCAAGGACGGCGTCGTGAACGTCGAGGAGGGCCAGACCTTCGGCCTCGAGCTCGAGTTCACGGAGGGCATGCAGTTCGACAAGGGCTACCTCTCGCCGTACATGGTCACGGACCCCGAGCGCATGGAGGCCGTGCTCGACGAGCCGTACATCCTGGTCGCGAACCAGAAGATCGGCGCCGTCAAGGACATCCTCCCGGTGCTCGAGCAGGTCATCCAGGCCGGTCGGCCGCTGCTGATCGTCGCCGAGGACGTCGAGGGCGAGTCGCTCGCCACGATCGTCGTCAACAAGCTGCGCGGCACCTTCACGGCCGTCGCGGTCAAGGCGCCGGGCTTCGGCGATCGCCGCAAGCGGATGCTCGAGGACATCGCGATCCTCTCGGGTGCCGAGGTGATCACCGAGGAGATGGGCCTCAAGCTCGAGAACACGAAGCTCTCGCAGCTCGGTAAGGCCCGCCGTGTCGTGATCGACAAGGACTCGACCACGATCATCGACGGCGCCGGTGACTCCGATCAGATCAAGGCTCGGATCAAGCAGCTGAAGGCCGAGATCGAGAACACCGACTCGGACTTCGACCGCGAGAAGCTCCAGGAGCGCCTCGCGAAGCTGGCCGGCGGCGTCGCCGTCATCAAGGTCGGCGCTGCCACCGAGACCGAGATGAAGGAGAAGAAGCACCGCGTCGAGGACGCCGTGCAGGCCACCCGTGCCGCCCTCGAGGAGGGCATCGTCCCGGGCGGCGGCGTCGCGCTCCTGAACGGCGCCGAGTCGATCAACCTCGACAAGCTCGAGGGCGACGACCGTACCGGTGCGAACATCATCGTGCGAGCGCTGGAGGAGCCGATCCGCCAGCTCGCCGCGAACGCGGGCCTCGAGGGCTCGGTCGTCGTCGACAAGGTCCGCAATGCCGCTGCGGGGCACGGACTGAACGTCGACACCGGCGAGGTCGAGGACCTCGTCAAGGCCGGGATCATCGATCCGACGATGGTCACGCGCTCGGCGCTGCAGAACGCCGCGTCGATCGCGAAGAACATCCTCACCACCGAGGCCGTCGTGGCCGAGGCGCCCGAGAAGCAGCCGGTCGGCGCCGGCGCGGGCATGCCCGACATGGGCGGGATGATGTAACGAGCCTTCGGGCTCACTGCTTCAAACGGAGGCCGGCGCAAGCCGGCCTCCGTCGTTCCTAGCCACGTCTTGGTGCCTGGCACCGGGCCATGGCTGTTGCGCCACGTCGAGTGTCAGACACTCGTCGTGGCTCCGAGGGACAGGGCCCACCGCGTGGTTGCGCGGTCGGCTTGGCCGTTTCGGCCATGAACCAGCGCACGGGTGCGGACGTGTCCCTGCCTGGCCGAACCGGCCAGGTGGTTGGACAGGTCCCGGGAAAGAAAGAGACCGGCTGGGGAGCCGGTCTCAGTCTCTCAGTTGAAGCGACCCGAGCTGGGTCGCCTCGTGAGGGGTGGGGGAGGTGGGTTGCCTCCGGTATCGGCGCTCGTGGAAACCCGCTCACTCCCCCGAACAGGGGAAAGCGCTCCGCCTAGAAGCCGTACCGCTCCTCTTTCCAGTAGTCAGCCTCGTTGTGGTACCCCAAGCGCTCCCAGAAACCGGGCTCGTCGTGGTCGAGCAGCTCGATTCCGCGCAGCCACTTGGCGCTCTTCCAGAAATAGCGCTTCGGGATCACGAGCCGGAGCGGCCAGCCGTGCTCGGGCGTGAGCGGCTCGCCGTCGGCCTCGTACGCAAGCAGTGCCTCGTCGTCCTCGAGCGCCGCGAGCGGCACGTTCGCGGTGAAGTCCTGCTCCGCGTGTGCGACGACGTACCGGGCGCTCGGCCTCGGCTGCACCACCTTTGCGAGCTCGCTCCAGTGGACGCCCTTGAAGGTCGTGTCGAAGCGGCTCCAGCGCGTGACGCAATGGATGTCGGTCGTGATCTCGCGCGTGGGCAGCGCGGTGAGCTCGTCCCAGGACAACGTGAGCGGGCTCTCGACCTCGCCGAACACCTTGAAGTCCCAGGTCGCGAGGTCCGTGTTCGGCACCGTGCCGGCGTGCAGGACGGGCCACTTCTCGGTCAGGTACTGGCCGGGCGGGAGGCGGTCGGGGTCGTAGCCCGCCTCCTCGACCTTGCGCATCGCGCGCGAGCGGAACATCGGTTCCTACACTAGTTCCCATGGAGACGGTGACGCCGACGGCTGCACTCCGTCCGCGCGACTACGTCGCCGTCCGCGGACCGGACGCGGCCGACTTCCTCGACCGCATGCTCTCGAACGAGGTCGCGAAGGCGCCTTGCGAGGCGCTCCTTCTGACTCCCAAGGCCCGGGTGATCGCGCCGATGACGCTCGTGCGACGCGGCGAGGACGACTATCTCCTCTTGACCGAGCCGGGCCTCGGCCCCGCGCTCGAGTCCGCGCTCAAGCGCGCCCGCTTCGCAGCGAAGGTGGAGATCGAGCCCGAGGAGCACACCTCGCTCGTCGTCTTCGGTGAGGGCGAAGGGATCCCGAACAACGATTACGGCGTCCCCGCCGTCGAGATCCTCGACGCCGATCCGCCGCCCGAGGTCATCGCTGACGAGGAGCTGGAGCGCATGCGGATTCTGGCCCGCCGCCCGCGGTGGGGGCGCGAGATCGACGATCGCATCCTCCCGGCAGAGGCCGGGCTGGACGAGACCCACATCAGCTTCGCGCCGGAAAAGGGGTGCTATCCCGGGCAGGAGCCGGTCGCCCGGCTCCATTACCGCGGGAAGGCGAACCGGGAGCTCCGGGTTCTCGAGGTCGAGGGCGCGCCGGCGCCGGACATCGAGGTCTTCGACGGCGAGAAGGCTGTCGGCCGCGTGACCAGCTCGGTTCCGGGCCTCGCTCTCGCCTACGTTCGTGCGGCCGTGCCGCAGGACGCGACACTCACAGTGGACGGCGCGCCTGCCAGGAGCCGGTGACTATGACGAGCACGATCCTCGTCGTCGACAGCTCGGAGATCCGCGAGGGGAAGCTCGAACAGGTGCAAGCCGGGGTCGACGAGCTCGTCGCGTTCGTCGAGGAGAACGAGGCCGAGCCGCTCGCGTACGACATCTACTTCGACGACGCAGGCAAGACGATGACCGTCGTCCAGATTCACCCGGATTCGGCGTCGCTGGAGCATCACATGACGGTGGCCGGGCCCGAATTCCGCAGGTTCGCCGACCTGCTGACGCTCAGGGAGGTCGACGTGTACGGGGACGCGAGCGAGGCCGCACTCGAGCAGATCCGCGGGAAGGCGCAGCTGCTGGGGAGCGCGCCGGTCCGCCTGCACGAGCTCCACGCGGGCTTCAATCGATTCGCGGCTGACACCAAAGCGCCGTAGAGCACGGCGCTGCAGGTCGGAACTCTAGAGGCCTTGGTACTCGATGAGGATTGCGACCGGTTGGCCCTGCTGGTGGATGACCGATGCCACCTCATCGCCCGGTTTGAGCTCCCGGACGACGCTCCTGCCCGGAGGCACGGCGAGGTTGTCTTCGACGGTCCAGGCCCCGGGCTTGCCGATGGCGAGCCGTACGCGTGCGCCTTCGAAATCACTCGCCAGTGACAGGAAGACGCGGTCGAACTTCACAGCCCCCGAGCTCTTGGACGGCGGAAGCCCGACCATTACGCGCCCGCCTGGTTCGACGACTTCCTGGAACGCTCCTGCGGCCATCGCGATCACCTCCAACGTGTCGGTGGCGTTGAAGTCTAGAGCGGCCTCCGAAAGCGATCCGCAGGGGTTCGCAGAATGCGCCCGGCACGATTCGAACGTGCGACCTCTGCCTCCGCAGGGCAGCGCTCTATCCCCTGAGCTACGGGCGCTCGGCGACCCAGTCTAGCGGCGCTAATCCGTCGCTCCGGTTGCCGCTCTTTCCGCACGATTCCTGAGGTAAGGTGACCCGCGCGCGCGTTGTAAGGTGCGCCTTACACAACAACGGGAGGGACGAGTTGAAGCGAAGGATCGGGGCGCTCGCCATGCTGGCGGCGATCACACTCGCCGCGAGTGCCTGCGGCGGAGACGACGGCGGGAGCAGTGACGCAGTACAGGAGCCGGCGCCGCAGCAGGCGGACGCGCAACTCGGGGGCGTCAAGGACTACCTGCTGGACCACACGGAGGGGCTGAACGCCTTCACCGAGGAGTTCGACGCGGACTCCGAGCGCTACTACGAGCTGGCCAAGGCCGCCGACTTCGACTACGCACGCCTCTGGCGCACCCAGGGCGCAGAGGTCGGCCCACTCGTCCAGCGGCTGAAGACGTCCTGGATCGAGGGCAACCCGAAGTACGAGCGCGTCGAGGGAATCGTGGCCGGGACGCCGTCCCTGTCGAAGTACGACGTGATCCTCGATGCCGGCTCGAGCGCCACCGAGGATCCCGAGAGCGCCGTCCCGTTCGACCTCAACCTTCCGAGCGGCACCGTCCTCAAGCAGCCGGGCAATCTCTACAACCTCACCGAGGGAGCTCTTTGGGGGACCCTGCCGGAAGGGCTGCCGGCCAGCGCTTCCGCGGACCTCGACGGTGACGGAAAGGCCGAGTTCGGCGAGGCCCTGCCGGATGCCAATCTCCTGGCGGCCGCGTCGGACGAGTTCAAGCGCTCGGCGGAGCAGCTGCACCAGAGCGCGAACGACTGGCAGCCGAGCCAGTCGGACGCCTTCACCGCCCTCGTCGTGATGGTGCCGACGATGAGCGAGTACTTCGGCCAGTGGAAGGAGTCGCGGTTCGTCGTCGGCAACCGCAGCGACTCGGAGTCCTTCAACGTCGTCTCGCGCCTGTCGGACATCAACGACATCCTCACGGGGCTCGACGTCATCTACACCGGCGTGAAGCCGACGATCGCCGAGACCGATGCCGAACGTGCTCAGCAGACGGAGGAGGAGCTCGACGGGCTGAAGTCGTTCATCTCCGACCTGCATAGCCAGGAGCAGTCCGGAAAGCGCTTCACGCCCGAAGAGGCGGACGTCCTCGGGACCGAGGCGCAGGATCGCGGCACAGCGATCGCCGGACAGGTCTCCCAGGCCGCAGCCTCGCTCGGAATCGAGATCGCGCAGTAGACGTGAGAGGGCGGCTCATGTGCTTGGCGGCTGCCCTCTCGCTTCTGGCCGGGGCGGGCGAGGCGGCCGCCGCAGGGCCGGCCCCTTGGAGCTCGGCGGCCGGACTTCGGCTCGCCCTGGCCGATGCGCAGACAGCCCTCGTCTTCGGCGATCGGGCCGAGGCCGCCCGGCTCGTTGCGCAGGCACGCAAGCACGCTCGCGGGCCGCTCGCTCCCGTTCGGGCCGAGCTCGCGGCCGCCGAAGCCGCCGTCGGAAAAGGAGATCGTGTCGCATTGGAGACCGCCCGAGCAGGTGCGTGGGCGGCGGTTCTGCAGGTCGGCGCCAATCAGGCGCTAAGGGGAATCCGCGCGGGCGACGTCGAGCGGGCCCGCGCGTGGCTGCTCGTGCGGGAGTACCGCAAGCCGACCCGCTTCTCCCGCGCCGGCGCCGACGCGACGCTCGCGGTGGACGCGCTTGCGAGGGGCAAGCTCTCTCCGAAGGCGGCCGCTGAGGCGGCGCGGGTCGATCTCCTGGACACGTACCAGTCGCGCCTCCGGATTGCGCTCGAGACGGTGGACGACGCGGGGACGCGCGGGTTCGACGTCCGCCGCGCGGGTGCCGCGGTGCTCGCGGAGGGCTACTTCCGCATCCTGGCGCCTTCATACGCGACCCAGCGAGGCAAGCCCGCGCGGATCGCGCTGAGCCGGGAGTTCTCACGCCTTGCGTCGTCGGCCGAAGCAGGGAACGGGGCCGCCGTTCGCGCCGCGAGGGCCCAGATCGATCGAGGGCTCGAGGGCTTTCGGGCGGCGCCGCTCTCCGAGGAGGAGACGCTCCGGCGCGCCGGCCAGCTCCAGCGGTTCCTCTCGCTCGTCCCTGTCGAGTACGGGCGGGGCGTCGACGGCGGTCGCGTGACGCTCGACTTCGAGATCCAGGAGGCGGTCACGTTTCGCGACGGTGCGGCGCAGGCATTCGGCGAGCTCGAGCCGACGCTCGCAGCTCGGGGAAGCGACGACACCCGCCGGTTGTCTGCACTCCTCACGAGCCTCGGCCAGGACCTCGCGGCCGCAGCTCGGCACACGAGGGTCGCCGACCCCGGACAGGTCGAGGGAGCGACCGACGAGGCGCTCGCGCTGATCGACGACCTCTATCCCGACGAGTGGAAGGACGCCGGTGCCACAGCGGACTTCGACGTCATCTCCGGGACGCTCGACCGCCTCGAGGCGGCCGTCGCCGCGCAGCAGTCCTCCCGGGCGGAGCAGGCCCGGCTCGAGGCGTACGCGTTTTTCGAGTTCGGGCCCGAGCAGCGCCTCCGCGGGCTCGCCCCCGATCTGTTCGTGCAGGTCGAGGGTCTGTTCTGGTACGGCGCGGACGGACTGCCGGGCCTCGCGCAACTCGTCAAGCGGCGCTCGACCGCCGCCGAGGTCGCCGAGACTCGGCGTGCGCTCGACACCGCGCTCGCCGATGCCGAGCTCGCGGTAGGCGCCGGCCCCAGCTCGACGTCTGCGGTCGTCATCAACACCGCCGTGATCGTCTTCCGCGAGGGCCTCGAGGCGGTTCTGATCCTGGCGGTCCTGTTGGCAGGCATGGTCGGAGCGCAGCGCGGCCTTCGGCGGCCACTCCTGCTCGGCGCCGGAGCAGCTGTCGCGGCGAGCGCGGTCACCTGGGTCGTCGCCCAGACCGTGCTGAGCTCGCTGACCCGCTACGGCGAGAAGCTGGAGGCGGTGGTCTCGCTGATCGCGATCGGGGTCCTCCTCCTCGTCCTCAACTGGTTCTACCACCGCGTCTACTGGACCGAGCACCTCGCCGAGCTGCACGGGCGGAAGAAACGGCTGATCGGGGCAGCTGGGATCGCGGCGGCGCCGGTCGTCGGCCTCGCCGCACTCGGGTTCTCCAGTGTCTACCGCGAGGGCTTCGAAACCGTCCTCTTCCTCCAGGCGATCGTGCTCGAGGCAGGGGTCCCGACGGTGCTCGCCGGTGTGGCGATCGGTGGCGCCGCGACGTTCGCGGTCGGCGTCCTGACCATTTCGCTCCAGCAGAAGCTCCCGCACAAGAAGATGCTGATGGCGACCGGCGCGCTGATCCTCTGGGTGCTCGTCGTGATGGTCGGGACGACCGTGCAGACCCTTCAGGTCGCAGGCTGGGTGCCGGTCACGCCCGTGGAAGGCCTCCGCCTGCCCTACTGGGCCGGGCTCTGGTTCGGAATCTTCCCGACGTGGGAGGGGCTGATCGCCCAGGTCGGGGCGGCGGCGTTTGTCCTCGGGAGCTACTTCGCGGCGGAGCATGTGCGGAAGCGCCGGCGCCGCCTCGTGCTCGCGCGGGTTTCGACGACCGCGTAGCTTCCCCGTCGTATGGCGGAGTTCGGAAGGACGATTGCGGACGCCTACGCCTTCGAGGGGGACTGGCTCGACCTCGGCCGCGGCGTCCACGACGGCGAGGTGGTCGAGGAGGCTGCCGTCCGCCTCCCGCTGGCCACGTCCAACCGGCACGGCTTGATCGCCGGAGCGACCGGCACCGGGAAGACGCGGACGCTCCAGCTCCTCGCCGAACAGCTCTCGGCTGCGGGCATTCCCGTCGTGGCCGCCGACATGAAGGGCGACCTCTCCGGGGTCTCTCAGCCCGGCGAGGCCGGTGGCCCCGCCGAGAAGCGGGCAGCCGAGCTCGGGCAAGAGTGGCAGCCGCAGGGCTTCCCGACCGAGTTCCTGTCGCTCGGCGGGATCGGTCCGGGCGTGCCGGTGCGAGCGACGGTCTCCGATTTCGGCCCCCTGCTACTCGCGAAGATTCTCGAGGCGAACGAGACGCAGGAGCAGAGTCTCTCGCTCGTTTTCCGCTACGCGGACGAGAAGGGCCTTCCCATCCTCGACCTCGCCGACCTGCGGGCGCTGCTGGCCTTCTTCGACTCGGACGAGGGCAAGGCCGAGCTCAAGGGGATCGGCGGAGTCTCGTCGGCCACGATCGGCGTGCTGCTGCGCTCGCTCGTGCAGCTCGAGGACGGCGGCGGGACGGAGTTCTTCGGCGAGCCGCAGCTCGACATCGCCGACCTGCTGCGGGTCGCGCCCGACGGCCGAGGGATCATCTCCTGTCTCGAGCTACCCGCCGTCCAGGACAAGCCGAGGCTGTTCTCGACCGTCCTCATGTGGCTGCTCGCCGAGCTCTTCGAGCAGTTGCCGGAAGTCGGCGACCTCCCGAAGCCGAAGCTCGTGTTCTTCTTCGACGAAGCGCATCTCCTCTTCGCCGACGCCACGGACGCCTTTCTCGACTCGGTGGTGCAGACCGTTCGGCTCATCCGCTCGAAGGGCGTCGGCGTCTTCTTCATCACCCAGACTCCGAAGGACATCCCTGCCGATGTGCTGGCGCAGCTCGGCAACCGGATCCAGCACGCGCTCCGCGCGTTCACGCCCCAGGACGCGAAGGCCTTGAAGGCGAGTGTCTCGACCTACCCGACCTCTGAGTTCTACGACCTCGAGGAGCTCCTCACGCAGCTCGGGACGGGCGAAGCGGCGGTCACGATCCTGTCGGAGAAGGGTGTGCCGACTCCGGTGGTGCACACGAGGCTTCGAGGCCCGCTCGCCCACATGGAGCCGGCCGGCGACGTCGACGCCGCTGCGAAGGCCTCTCCGCTCTTCGCCAAGTACGGGACGAGGACCGACCGCGAGAGCGCGAGGGAGCTGCTCGCGGTGCGAATGGAGCGGTCTGCGGAGCCAGAGGAGCCGGAGGCCGAGGCTGCGCCTCCCCCGCGCCGGCGCCGCGCAGAGCCTGCGCAGAGTGGCGATCCGCTGACGGACTTCCTGGGCTCGAGGCAGGGGAAGGCGATGCAGCGCGAAGTGATCCGCGGGATGTTCGGGCTCCTCCGCAAGCGCCTCTGACATGCCGCTCTATCTCACCGAGAGCGAGATCGCCGAGCTCCTGACGCCGGCCGACGCGCTGGAGGCGGTCGAAGGCTCTTTCCGGCGGATGGCCGCAGGAGAAGTGGACAACCAGCCGCGCCACCGGCACCGGATCGAGGGCGGCGCCTTCGCCGTCATGTCCGCGGTCGACCGCGGCATCGGCTTCGCGGGCCTCAAGTCCTACACGTGGCTGCCGGGTGGAACACCGTTCGTGGTGTGCCTGTTCGACCTCGAGCGGGCTCAGCTCGCAGCGGTCATCGAAGCGGACAAGCTCGGGCAGCTGCGGACCGGCGCCGCGAGCGGCGTCGCCGCGAAGTTCCTCGCGCGATCCGGCGCGACGACACTCGGCGTCCTCGGCAGCGGCTGGCAGGCCGAGAGCCAGGTGCAGTGCATCAGGGAGGCCGTGCCCACGATCGAGCACGTCGTCGCCTACTGCCGGACGGAGGAGCGCCTCGACGAGTTCTGCAGGCGAGTGGGGGCCGAGGCGGGCGAGACGCACCGCGACGCGGGCGGCCAGGACGTCGTGGTGACGGCAACGACCTCCCGCGACCCGGTCCTGCGCGGGGAGTGGCTCCGGGAGGGCGCGCTCGTGTGCGCGATCGGGGCGAACGACCGGCGCTCGCGCGAGCTCGACAACGTCGTCCTCGAGCGGGCGGCCTTCGTCTGCTGCGACTCCCGGCAACAGGCTCGCCTCGAGTCGGGGGACCTGATCGAGCCCGTCGACCAGGGCATCCTCGACTGGCTCGAGGTGCACGAGCTGCAGGAGGTGGTCGGCGGCGAGCTTCAGGGCCGCCAATCCGACGAGGACGTCGTGCTCTTCAAGTCGAACGGCCTCGCGGCCTGGGACGTCGCGATCGGAGCGCTCGCTCTGGAGCGAGCGCGAGAGCAGGGGGTCGGCCGAGAGGTCTAAGGAGGACCCGGCGAAACGCCTGCTGTGCCCCAGGGCCGCGCTGCTCGCCCCGAGGACTGCGTCCTCAGTCGCGCCCGTATCTGATCGATACGAACGCTCCCTGCGTCCTTGCCTCGGAACGACCATCGCACCCCTGCGACGAGCGACGTTCCGCCGAGCCCTCCTAGGTCTTGGCCTGCTCGACGACGTCGTGCCCGAGTGCGCGGACGACCTCCGGACGGTCGAGCAACCGCTGGCGCTCGCTCTCGGTGGTCCGGTTCTTGATGTACGGGTCGTCGAGGACGTCGGCGAGCGGGCGGCCGCGCTCGTGCTCCCGGATCACGTACTGCGCGATGCGGTCCTCGCCCGACGAGCGGGCGAAGAGGAACGAGAACGGGTTCCGGAAGATGTCTCGAAGCGCCACGGGGGCGGATTCTAGATAGCGTCCGTTCGCAGTGCTGATTCGCCTCGTCGGGCAATGAGCCGGCCGGTAATCCTCTCGGCCGTCCGCACTCCGGTCGGCAGGTACGGCGGCGCGCTGGCCGAGGTTCGGCCCGACGATCTCGCCGCGGCGGCGATCGCCGCCGCCGTCGAGCGTGCAGGCGTCGACCCGGGCGAGATCGAGGACATCTATTTCGGCGCCGCGAACCAGGCCGGGGAGGACAACCGCAACGTTGCACGGATGGCCGCGCTCCTCGCCGGGCTCCCGGAGTCGGTAGCGGGCGTGACGCTGAACCGGCTCTGCGCCTCGGGTCTCTCCGCCGTTGTCTCCGCGTGCCATGCGGTCGCTGCGGGCGACGGCGAGCTCTTCGTCGCCGGCGGAGTCGAGTCGATGACCCGTGCGCCGCTCGTGATGGCGAAGCCCGTGCAGAGCTTCCCGCGCGGAAACCAGACCGTCTGGGACACGACGCTTGGCTGGCGCTTCCCCAATCCGCGAATGGAGGAGATGTTCCCGCTCGAGACGATGGGTGAGACGGGCGAGAACGTCGCCGAGCGGTGGAGCGTCTCGCGGGAGGAGCAGGACGCGTTCGCGCTCCGCTCGCAGCAACGCTGGGCGGCGGCGGACTTCTCGGACGAGCTGGTCGCCGTGAACGGCCTCGAGCGCGACGAGCATCCCCGACCGGACACCAGCGCAGGAGAAGCTCGGCACGCTCCGACCGGCCTTCCGCGAGGGCGGCACGGTCACGGCAGGGAACTCGAGCGGGATCAACGACGGCGCCGCAGCGCTCGTCATCGCCTCTGAGGAGAAGGCTCGCGAGCTCGGTGCCGAGCCGCTCGGCGCCTTCGTCGGCTCTGCCGTCGCCGGGGTGGATCCGCGTGTGATGGGCATCGGGCCGATTCCGGCGGTGCGAAAGCTGCTCGACCGGGCCGGCATCTCCGTCGACGACCTCGACCTGGTGGAGCTCAACGAGGCTTTCGCGTCCCAGAGCCTCGTCGTGATCCGCGAGCTCGGGCTCGACCCCGAGAAGGTGAACGTGAACGGCGGCGCGATCGCGATCGGCCACCCGCTCGGGATGAGCGGGGCACGCCTCGTTGTCACCCTCCTCCACGAGCTGCGGCGGCGCGGCGGCCGGTACGGGCTGGCAACGCTGTGCGTGGGCGTCGGCCAGGGCCAGGCGGCCCTCTTCGAGCGATGAGCATCGGCGAGCGCTACCTCGAGCTCTGCCTGCGCCTCCAGCGGCATGACGAGGAGCTCGTCGACTCCTACTTCGGGCCGGCGGAGCTCGCCCAGCGCATCGAGCAGGAGCCGCTCCGGGAGCCGGCCGCGCTCGTCGCGGACGCACGGAGCCTCGCGGACGAGGCCGACGGGGAGTATCTCGGCGCGCAGGCCCGGGGACTCGAGGTCGTCGCGCGCAAGGTCGCCGGCGAGGAGATCGGCTATGCCGACGAGGTCGAGGGCTGCTACGCGATGCGACCGCAGCGAGTTCCCGAGGAGCGTTTCGAGGAGGGGCATCGGGAGCTGGACGAGGTCCTGCCGCCCGGAGGCACGCTCGCGGAGCGATTCCAGCGGTGGCGGGACGACGGGCTCTTGCCTGCAGACAGGACGCTTCAGGTCATCGCGGCGTTCAACGACCGGTTGAGGGAGAAGACGAACGACGTGCTCGGGCTGCCCGAGGGAGAGTCAACCGAGCTCGAGCTCGTCACCGGCGAGCACTGGTCCGCCTACAACTACTACCTCGGCGGGCTGAAGAGCCGGGTTTCGGTGAATACCGACGTCCCGCCGGCGGCGGCCAACGTTGCTCATCTCGTCGCGCACGAGCTCTACCCGGGTCACCACACCGAGCACGCCTGGAAGGAACAGCTGCTCTACGTGGAAGGCGGCCGGCTGGAGGAGAGCGTGATCATGTACGGCACGCCGCAGTCGGTGATCGGCGAGGGCCTCGCCGAGCTCGCAATCGAGATGGTTGTCGAGGATACGGATGCGTTCACCACCGAGGTCCTGGGCGAGTGGGGGATCGACTACGACGCGGAGCTCGGAGGGCGAGTTCGGCGCGCCCGCAGGGCGCTCGAACGCGTGCGCCAACAACGCGGCGCTGTTGCTGCACGAAGGCGGTGCGTCTGCCGAGGAGACGAAGGAGTACCTGCAGCGCTGGTCGCTCGCCTCGGAGCAGCGGGCGCAGCAGATGCTCGATTTCGTGGCGGATCCCATCGGGAGCGCGTACATCACGACGTACACGGACGGATACGACCTCTGCCGCGACTGGGTGAACGGCGACCTCGAGCGCTTCAAGCGGCTGCTCACCGAGCAGCTGACGCCCGCAGATCTGATCTAGGTCGCGGGGGGCCGGATCACGATCCGGCCGTCGATCTCTTCCGGGACGAACGGAAGGCCGCGCTCGGCGAGCCAGGTGGCGATCTCGCCGACCAGCGCGTGCATATCGTCCTCGGGAACCTCGACGAGCACCGAGCCATCCTCCTGCACCTCGGAGGACTCGATTCCGTGCTCCTTCAGCGTGTCGACGACCGCCTGCATGGCGGGATTGTGCCCGGTATCGTCCGCGCGGCGATGGCGGTGGCAACGGAACGGGAATTCGGGCTCTTCATCAACGGGGAGATCACTGAGTCCGCCGGCGGCGAGATCAAGGAGATCCTGGAGCCGGCGACCGGCGAGCCGCTGGCCAAAGTCGCGATGGCCTCGACCGAGGACGTCGACCGTGCAGTTGACGCCGCGCGCGCCGCCCTCGAGGGCGACTGGGGCCGCACGTCGCCCACGGAACGTTCGCGGCTCCTGCACGCGCTCGCCGACGCGATCCAGGCGAACCGCAAGGAGCTCGCAGAGCTCGAGTCCCGGAACATCGGCAAGGCCATCTCCGGCGTCAAGGCAGAGCTCAACCAGGGCGTCGAGAACTTTCGCTTCTACGCGTCGGTCCTCGGCTCGATCGCAGGCCGCTCGAATCCGATGGGTGGCTCGCTTCTCTTCTACTCGCTGAAGGAGCCGGTCGGCGTGGCCGGGCAGATCGTGCCGTGGAACTACCCGCTGACGATGACGACCTGGAAGATGGCGCCGGCGCTCGCCGCGGGCTGCTCGATCGTCCTCAAACCCGACTCCCAGACGCCGCTGACGGCCATCCGCATGGCCGAGCTGGCCGCCGAGGTCGGCTTCCCGCCGGGCGCGATCAACGTCGTGCCGGGCAAGGGCACGACGGTCGGCGCGCACCTCGTCAAGCACCCCGGCGTCGACAAGATCGCCTTCACGGGCTCGACGGCCACGGGCGCCGAGATCATGCGGCTCGGCTCCGACTCGATCAAGCGCCTGACGCTCGAGCTGGGCGGAAAGAGCCCGAACGTGGTCTTCGCGGACGCCAATCTCGACGAGGTGGTCCCGGCCTCGGTGTGGTCGATCTACTACGCGGCGGGCCAGAGCTGCGAGGCCCGGTCACGCGTGCTCGTCGAGCAGTCCGTCTACGACGAGTTCGTGGAGCGCTTCTCTGCCGGCGCACAGTCGCTGAAGGTCGGCGACCCGCTCGAGCCCGAGACGCAGATGGGCTCGCTGATCTCGCAGGACCATCGCTCCCGGGTTCACGGCTTCGTCGAGAAGGGCGTCGAGGAAGGCGCCGAGGTCGTAACCGGCGGTGAGCCGGTGGACGGAAACGGTGCGTTCTACCCACCCACGGTCCTGGCCAAGGTCGACAACTCGATGACGGTCGCGCAGGAGGAGATCTTCGGGCCGGTCGTGACCGTGACGCCGTTCGAGGACGAGAAGGATGCGGCCCGGCTCGCGAATGACGTCCGCTACGGGCTGATGGCGTCGGTCTGGACGGGTGATCCGGCGAAGGGCCACCGGCTCGCGCGCCGCATCAAGGCCGGCACGGTCGGGATCAACATGCCCTTCACCGCCTTCCCGGGGATTCCGTTCGGCGGCTACAAGCAATCCGGCTTCGGTCGGGAGCTCGGCATCGAGACCCTCGAGCTGTACCTCGAGACCAAGAGCGTGATCGTCTCGACCTCGCCGAAGCCGTTCAACCCCTTCCAGCTCTAGTAGTGCGCTATCGGTGGGCCGTCCTCGCGGCCGGGACGGCGGCCGCGGCTGCGGGCTCCGCGCTCTTCATCGGACCCGCGGTGCTGGCGCCGGCGATCCGGGACGAGTTCGACGCCAGCCTGTCGCAGGTCGGCGTGCTGCTCGCGAGCCTCTGGGTCGGGTCGATCCTGACGCTGCTTCTCTGGGGCCTGCTCGCTGATCGGCTGGGCGAGCGCGTGGTCCTCGGGACAGGGCTCGGGGTGTGCGGCGTGCTCGCCGCCGCCGCCGGGTGGGCCGGCGACTTCTGGGTGCTCGCTCGGCCTGCTCTTCCTCGCCAGCGCGGCCGGTGCAAGCGTGAACGCCGCCAGCGGTCGAGCGGTGATGCAGTGGTTCGGCCCGGAGGAGCGCGGATTTGCGCTGGGAATCCGCCAGACGGCGATTCCCCTGGGGGTCGGGATCTGCGCGGTCGTCCTCCCGACTGTCGAGTCTTCGGCAGGCTTCGAGGCGGCCTTCGCGTTCCTCGGCGGGCTCTGCATCTGCGCCGCGCTCGTCGCCTTCGCCGTCATCCGTGAGGCTCCGGTGCGTGACTCGGAGCTGGAGGGGGACGCGATCCCCTGGACGCTTCGGGATTCACGGCTCTGGACGCTGTCGATCGGAAGCGGGCTCTACCTCGGCGCGCAGATTCCCCTGATGTCGTTCGCCGTCCTGTTCCTCCACGACGTGCACGGGCTCTCACCGGCGCGGGCCGGCGTCGTCCTGGCGGTCTTTCAGGGCGGCGCCGTGCTGACGAGGATCGCCGCAGGACGCCTCTCCGATCAGCTCGGCAACCGGCTCAGGCCGCTGCGCTGGATCGGGCTCGCGAGCGCGGCCGGGCTCCTCGCCACTGCGCTTCTCGCCCAGAGCCGGATCTCGCTCGTCGTGACGGTGCTCGTCATCGCCGGGGCCATCTCGATGGCGTGGAACGGGCTGTCGCTGACAATGGCTGCCGAGCTGGCCGGACGCGCGCGCAGCGGCGCGGCAATCGGGTTCCAGCAGACGACGCTTGGCGTGATCGGCGTCCTCGTGCCGGTGACCTTTGCGAACCTCGTCGAGGCCACCTCGTGGGCGACGGCTTTCGCGCTCTCCGCCGTCGGGCCGGCCGTCGGTTGGTTGCTGCTCGGGCGGCTGCGCGAGCGGGTATGACCCGCGCAGCTCCTGCTACATGATCGGGATTGCGAAGATGAACGCGACTCTCAAACGGCGGCTGGACGACGTTTTCCACATCGGGAACGGCGTCGGTGCGAACCGCGTGGGCGGGACGCCGGAGGAGGACGAGGCCTGCGCGCTTGCGGTCGGATGGTTCGAGGGGGCCGGCCTCGAGGTCGAAGTGGACGATCGCGGCAACATCGTTGGGCGGCTGAGCGGCCGGTCGCCGGACCTCCCCGAAGTCTGGACGGGCTCGCACCTCGACTCGGTGCCGGCGGGCGGGAAGTTCGACGGCGCGCTCGGCGTGGTTGCGGGGCTCGCGGCGGTCGAGGCGATAGGGCAGTCGGAGCGCACTTTGGGCGTCGTGGTCTTCCGCGACGAGGAGACCGGCTGCCACGGAAGTCGCTGGCGGGCGGCGAACGCGTCGCTGCCTGGGAGCTACGTCGAGCTCCACGTGGAACAGGGGCCCCGGCTGGCGTCGGCGGGCGTGCCGCTCGGAGTGGTCACGAGCATCGCCGGGATGGTGCGGCGACACAAGGTGTTCGAGGGCCGTGCCGACCACGCCGGGACGACGCCGATGGCAGCTCGGGAGGACGCCCTCGCCGCGGCGGCGGAGTACGTGCTGCGCGTCCGGGAGGTCGCGTCGGGGATCGAGGATGGCGTGGCGACGGTCGGGGAGCTCGAGCTCGAGCCCGGCGCCGCGAACGTCGTTCCCTCACGCGTGCAGCTGACCGTGGACGCCCGCGCGCCGGACCAGGAGCGGCTCGACCGGCTGGTTTCCGAGCTCGGCCTGGACGAGGCGCACTACGCGAACGCGCCCGTTGCGCTCGCCACGGACGTCCTGCGCGCGGAGCTCGAGGCCCGCGGCCTGCCCGTGGTGGAGCTTCCGTCAGGCGCCGGCCACGACGCCGGGATCCTGGCGTCGGCAGGCGTCGAGTCGTCGATGCTCTTCGTCCGCTCGCTGGCGGGCGGCGCAAGCCACTCGCCGGACGAGCACTCGAGCGACGAGGACGTGGCGCTCGCGGTCGAGGTGCTGACCGGCGCGCTCCGCCGGCTGGCTACGTCTCCCTGAAGCTGATCGGCTGCGCGCCTTCCCACAGGGTCAGGCGCCCCAGTTCCTTCAGTTGCTCTTGCCCCTCGACGAGCGTCGCGAAGTGGTTTGCCCACAGCTCTCCAGCCTTGCTCTTGAAGTGGCAGTAGCCGTAGGGGAAAAGGAGCTCGGTCTCGCTCTCACCGCCCGGATACAGCGCTAGCTCTCCGGGGTGCGGGTAGCTCGTCGCGTTCTCCGGGCCGATGCCGAGGTCGCGGTCTCCCCACGGGATCCAGTTGGACTCGCCGCTCCAGCGGCAGTGGATGATCCGGTCCTCGAGCGGGAGGATCCCGCGGAACGCCTCGACCGTCTGAGGGGCCAGCTCTTCCTCGAACCGCGCGACGAACTCGAACGGGCCTGCCGTGATCTCCAGCACGGCGTGAACCTACTTCAACGAGTCGATCCAGGCGCCGAGCTGGTCGCGCTCCTCGTCGGTCATGGCGGTGGCGTTCCCGAGCGGCATTGCGGTCGAGTCGACTGCCTGCACCTTGATCGCCTCCGCCTGCGCCTCGGTCTCCTCGACCGTGTCGAACGTGACGCCGGCCGGTGCGGTCTCGAAGCCTTCCTGGGTCGGCTCCTGTGAGTGGCACGGAACACAGCGCTCCTGGACGATCGCCTGCGCCTCGTCCGCGGTCACCGGCTCTGCCGACCCGCCTCCCCCGCCGCCCTCGTCCGGCCGGATCGCGATCGCCAGTGCCACGACCGCTGCTGCCGCCGTGACCGGGATCCACCAGGCGTTGCGCCCGGCATGGCGCAGGTTGAAGAAGTGACGCACCCATGCGCCGATCACGACGAGCGCCACCAGCACGAGCCACGCCTGGTCGTGCCCGTACGTGAACGCGAAGTGGTTCGAGATCATCGTGAAGACGACCGGCAGGGTCAGGTAGTTGTTGTGGACCGACCGGCGCTTGGCCTCGAGGGCCGGCGCTGGATCGGGCGCCTCGCCGCGCTCCTTCGCCCGGATCAGCTCCCAGTGCGCCGGGATGATCACGAAGAGGACGTTCGCCGCCATGATCGTCCCGAGCATCGCGCCGACCTGGAGGTAGGCCGCTCTCCCGGAGAAGACCTCGCTCGCGGCGTACGCCGAGGCCACGACGAGCCCGAAGAGGAAGACGGCCATGAGCGCTTCGATCCGAATGACGCGGCAGGCGACGTCGTAGAGGACCCAGGCGGCGCCGAGCCCGAGCAGGCTGAGCGTGATTGCCGCGCCCGCCGAGATGTCCCGGACGGACGGGATCGATCAGGTACGTCTCGGCGTCGAAGTAGTAGAGGACGACGAGCAGCGCGAAGCCGGAGAGCCACGTCGCGTAGGCCTCCCACTTGAACCAGTGCAACGGCTCCGGCAGCTCCTCCGGCGCGACCGTCCACTTGGAGATCCGGTAGAAGCCGCCGCCGTGGATCTCCCACGATTCGCCGCCGACACCCTCGTCGATGTCCCGCTGCTCCCTTGGCCGGCCCAGGTGGTTGTCGAGCGCGACGAAGTAGAACGATGTGCCGATCCAGACGATCCCGGCGATGACGTGCAGCCACCGGATCAGGAGGTCGAGCCAGTCGTTCCAGTACGGGTCGATCAGCGCTGCTGCCATCGCTCCTTCGCGATCGCGACGAGCTCCGTGATCCCGGTCTCGAGCTCCTCCTCCTGCGTGCGCTCGATGCGGTCATGGAGGACCGGCAGGAGCTCCGCCCTCGACCGGCCGTCGACGAAGACGACGAAGCGGAAGCCGAACTTCTCCTCGTAGACCTGGTTCAAGTACGCGAGCTGGGTGATGACCGCGGGGTCGTCGCCGCGCTGCTCGGGGGAGGGCTCGCCGATGCGGGGATGCTGCGCCAGCGCGATCGCCTTGTCCCGATCGTCGATCGACCTGGCGACGTCTTCTGCCCGCTCGAGCGGATCGTCCATCTCGGCGAGCAGGTCGACGAGCTGGGAGGGGCCGCTGAAGAGCTCCTCGAGCTCGGCTGTCGTCAGCTTCCGCGGTAGGTCGCGCATCCGTACTCCGAGACGAGGAGCGGGACGTGGTAGTGGCCGTCCTCGAGCGAGAGCTCGAGCTCGACACGGCGGAAGAACGGCGACGGCGGGTGGAAGACGAGGCGGTAGTCACCGGCGTCGAGATCGGCGGCGAGCTCGGAAACCCGCCCGTCGTCGTCCGTCTCGCCGGATCCGACCGGATCGCTGCCGCGGAGAAGCTCGACACGCACGCCGCGCGCAGGCTTCCCCTTGCCGGTGTCGAGGACGTGGGTCGAGAGCGAGACGCTCACCGGGCGGACTCTAAGTCAGCAACTCCTCGCCGAATTGCGCAAGGGCTTCGCGGTAGCTCCCCTTCGGCCGGCTTCCGATCGGATCACGTGCGTGCTCGCACCGCGCGGTGTAGGCGAGAGCACGAACGGCGTGTGCCCAGATTGCGTCCCGCTCGACCGGCGCGAATTCCGCCGATCGTTGCTCCTCGTACTCGGCGACGAATGCGCGCAGCTCGTCCAGCGAGGCGACTCGAGGTACGTCGTATGCCTCCGTGTAAGGGAAGTGGACGGCGGCACCGGCGACGATGCCCGGCTCCGACTCGAGCCGGAGGCTGTCCCAGTCGTAGATCGCGTGGACCTCCAGGTCGCGGAACCGAAAGTGCTTGACGCTCCAGTCGGTGTGGCCGGCGACCAGGCGCCCCGCCTTCGAGCGGGTGGTCGCGGAAGCGGCGAGCTCGTCGATCCATTCGGCTCCGGCGGCCGTCGCCTCGAAGTCGAACAGCGCATTGTGCGGCTCTCCCCACAGGCCGTCAGCGTCGTCCGGTGCCCAGGCCTCGCCGAGCCCCTCGAGATCGTCCAGCTGATCGGTCAACCGGACGAGGCGAGCCAGACTGTGGGCCATCACACGGCGGACGTCCGGGTCGTGGGCGTCACGCTCCTCGCCTCCGCCGACCTCCTCTTCAACCGTCGCCGGGAGGCCGAGCACCGTGTGCGGTTGGCCGATCGGCCGAGGACACGGGAAGCCGGCATCGACGAGGTGATGCTGCATTCGCTGGACGCACGCGAGCCGGTCGGGGCGCTCGCGCGCGAGGTGGAGCTTGACGACGACCGAACGGCTGTCCGCGAGCTGAAGCCCGAAGACGGCGCCGACGCTCATCCTGAAGAACCGGAGCTCGGCGGGGGCGGAGCCGAGCTCCTCGGAGCAGAAGGCCGTCAACGCCTGGCGCACCTGAGCTGGTCCGGCGTCGCCGAAGAGCGATCGAGCCAGGACGCGGCCGAGCGGGTCTCCGAACTCCGCCTCGATGCGCTCGAGCATTACGGGAGGAAGCGCTTGGCCTGGGCGCGCTGTTCCCGCGCGATCTCGTCCTCGTCCGCCTTGACCAGCCGGCCGTCGTGGACGACCTCCTCGCCGCCGACGTAGAGCCGGTCGACCCGGTGGGGCGCAGACAGTACCCACCCGGCCACCGGATCGGCGGCCCCTGCGAGCCGGAGGCCGTCGGTACGCCAGACGGCGATGTCCGCCCGCTTGCCGGGCTCCAGCGACCCGATGTCGTCCCTGCGGAGGACGCTCGCGCCGCCGCGCGTCGCCAGCCCGAGCGCTTCCCGCGTCGTCATCGCGAGCGGTCCCTGCCGGGCGCGGGCGACGAGGAGGGCCTGCTTCACCTCGAACGAGAGATCGCTGCGCTCGTTCGAGGCCGACCCGTCCACCCCGAGACCGACCGGCGCTTTCGCGTCGAGGAGCTCCCGGACCTTCGCGATCCCGGCGCCCAGGCGGAGGTTCGACGTCGGGCAGTGCGCGACTCCCACGCCACGCTCGCCGAAGAGCCGCACGTCGTCGTCCGAGAGGTGGACGCAGTGCGCGCACCAGACGTCGTCCGCGATCCAGCCGACCTCCTCCAGGTACTCGACCGGCGTGCAGCCGTACAGCTCCTGGCAGTACGCCTCCTCCTCCACGGTCTCCGCCAGGTGCGTGTGCAGCGCGACGCCGTGCTTTCGCGCCAGCTCGGCGGACTCGATCATCAGCTCCTTCGTGACCGAGAACGGAGAGCACGGTGAGACCGCGACCTCGACGCCGCGTTCGATCAGGGCCTCCGTCTCGGCCAGGATCGTGTCGCGGTCCTCGACGAGGCTGTCCGGCGGCAGGCCGCCCTGCGACTCTCCGAGATCCATCGAGCCCCGCCCGACGACGAGATGGGCGCCGACGTCGCCGGCCGCCCGCAGCAGCGCGTCCATCACGTCGGGCTGGCCCTGCGGGAAGACGTAGTGGTGGTCGAACGCCGTCGTGCAGCCGGAGAGGAGCAGCTCGGCGAGACCCGTTCGTGCTGCCGCGTACTCGGCCTCGCCGTCGAGGCGCGCCCAGATCGGGTAGAGGGTCTTCAGCCAGGTGAAGAGATCGGCCTGCTGCGCCTGGGCCCGAGTGAGGGTCTGGTAGAGGTGGTGGTGGGTGTTGACGAGGCCCGGCGTGAGGAGGGCGCCGCCGAGATCGACGCGGTCGTCGGCCTCCGGTTGATGTCCCGACCCGACCTGTTCGATCCGGCCATCAGCCACGAGGACCCAGCCGTCTTCGTGCTCGGTGCCCGCCTCGTCCATCACGACGACGTAGGCGTTGTGGAGGAGCGTCGTCACGCCTGGAGCGGGACGAGCTCGAAGCGGTCCACGTCGACCAGGCCTCGATCCGTGATCTTGAGGCTCGGGATCACGGAGAGGGCCAGGAAGGCCATGGTCTGGAACGGCGAGGGGAGCTCGCAGCCGAGCGCCCGCGCCGCAGCCACGCAGGCATTGCTCGCCGAGATGACCTCGTCGAGCGATTCGTCCGAGAGCAAGCCGGCGATCGGCAGCTTCAGCTCCGCCTTGACGATCCCGCTGTCCACGACCACGACCCCGCCGCCGGTGTCCGAGAGCCGCCGAACCGCGCGCAGCATGTCGTCGTCCTTCACGCCGACGACCACGACGTTGTGGGCGTCGTGGGCGACGGTCGAGGCCATGGCGCCGCTCCGCAGCCCGAAGCCCCGCACGAAGCCGAGGCCGATGCGGCCGGTTCCGAGGTGCCGCTCGACGACCGCGATCTTGAGGAGGTCGCGCTCCGGATCGGCGAGCGCCTTCCCGCCCTCGACGAGCAGCTCGTCCACGAGCGAGTCGGTCACGATCTGGTCGGGGACGATCCCGATCACGCGTGCGCCGCCGTCGCCCTCCCACGGCACGGCGAAGTCGTTCGTCGCCATCGGGCGGATGCGGACGGTGTGGCGCACCCACTCGGGAACCTCGAGCCTCGGAACCTCCTCGACGGGCCGACCCGCCTTGAGGACGAGCTCGGGCACGAAGCGCTCCAGGTCGGAGAGCACGAGCACGTCCGCCTGGTAGCCGGGTGCGAGCGCGCCGAGCTCGTGCAGACCGTGCCACTGCGCCGGGTTGAACGAGGCCATGACGAGCGCGTCCTCCGGGGCCACGCCCGCTGCGACGGCGTCACGCACCATCGAGTTCAGGTGGCCCTCTTCCGCGATGTGCTCCGGCTCCCTGTCGTCGGTGCAGAAGGCGAGGCGGTGCGGCCCGAACTCGTGGACGAGCGGGAGCAGCGCGTGCAGGTTGCGGGCGCCGGAGGCCTCGCGGATCAGCACCCACATGCCGGCCCGCAGCCGCTCGCGACCCTCCTCGATCGTGCTCACCTCGTGGTCGGAGCGGATGCCGGCGGCCGCATAGGCGTTCAGCGACTTGCCGAGGACGGACGGAGCGTGGCCGTCGACGTGCGTGGCGCCGGGAAGCGCGAGCTTCGCGAGCTCGGACTCCGAGCCCGAGACGACGCCCGGGAAGTTCATCATCTCTGCGAGCCCGATCACGCGCGTGCGGCGAAGCAGCCCTTCGAGGTCGCCCGGCAGGAGCGGACGCCGCGGAGACTCGAACTCGGAAGCCGGGACGCAGGACGAGGCCATGAAGAACACGTCCAACGGGAGGTCGTGGCACAGGTCCGCGAGCCAGTGGACTCCGTCCGTCCCCAGAACGTTGGCGATCTCGTGCGGATCGGCGACCACCGCCGTCGTTCCCAGCGGAAGGACGAGTCGCGCGAACTCGTCCACGAGCAGCTTCGAGGACTCCAGGTGCATGTGGGCGTCGATGAACCCCGGGACGAGGAAGCTGCCGGAGAGCTCGAGGACCTCGGTTCCGTCGTAGTCGCCGAGCCCGGCGACGAAGCCGTCCGCAATCGCGAGGTCGCCCTCGAGCCACTCCCGTGTGAAGACCGAGAAGACCTTCGCGCCGCGGATGACGAGGTCGGCGGGCTCGTCTCCGCGTGCGACTGCCAGGCGGCGCGCAAGATCAGGCATTGCAGGCAGAACGTACTAGCCTTGGCGCGGTGGACGTACTGACTCCTCGTTCGCTGGACGAGGCGCTGCGGCTGAAGGCGGAGACGCCCGGTGCCGTCCCGATCGAGGGCGGGACCGACGTGATGGTCGAGCTGAACTTCGACCGCGCCCGGCCGCCGGCGCTCCTCAACCTCAACGAGGTCGAGGAGCTGAAGGGGTGGGCGCACGAAAACGGGCGGTTGCGGCTCGGCGCGTCGCTGACCTACGACCAGGCCATGGAGGCGGAGCTCGCCCAGCAGCTTCCGGCGCTGGCGGAGGCGTCGCGAACGGTCGGGTCGCCGCAGATCCGGAACCGCGGGACGATCGGCGGCAACCTCGGGACCGCCTCGCCCGCCGGCGACGCCCTGCCGCCGCTCCTGATCGAGGACGCGGAGGTCGAGCTGGCGAGTGTTCGAGGCGTTCGGCGCTTGCCGGTGCGCGAGTTTCTCGTCGGCCCGAAGCAGAACGCGCTCGATGACGACGAGCTGATCGCCGCCGTGCTGATCGAGCCTTCCGGCGCGCCTCAGACGTTCATGAAGATCGGGCCGCGGAACGCGATGGTGATCGCGGTCTGCTCGCTCGCGCTGTCGGCCGACCGGGAGCGCGGCGAGCTTCGGGCCTCCTTCGGCTCCGCCGGCCCCGTGACCGGACACGTCGTGGCGCCGCTCGAGGAGCGCGAGTCGTTCCCGGAGCGAGTCGCGGAGGCGGCGAGCCCGATCGACGACGTGCGAGGCACCGCCGAGTACCGCCGTCACGCTCTCCGCGTCCTGACCGCAAGAGCGCTCGACCGCGTCCTGGCATGAACATCACGGTCACCGTCAACGGCGAGCGGCACGAGGCCGAGATCTGGCCCGGCGAGAGCCTGCTCTTCGCGCTGCGGGAGCGGATGGGCCTTCCCGGCTCGAAGAACGCCTGCGAGCAGGGCGAGTGCGGCTCGTGCTCGGTCCTCCTGGACGGGAAGCTCGTGTGCGCGTGCCTCGTCCTCGCCGCGCAGGCGGACGGCCACGAGATCACCACGGTCGAAGGCGTCGGTGAGAACGGCCGGCTGCACGCCGTGCAGGAGGCGTTCGTCGAGACGGGGGCGGTGCAATGCGGCTTCTGCACGCCGGGGTTGATCGTCGCGACCGTCGACCTCCTCAGCCACAAGCCGGAGCCGACCGACGACGAGATCCGGGAGGCGCTCTCGGGCAACCTCTGCCGCTGCACCGGCTACGCCAAGATCTTCGACGCCGTGCGGCTCGCGGCGGGCCGCGCGTGAGGGTCCTCTTCGTCTGTACCGGCAATACGTGCCGGAGCCCGTTCGCGGAGGCGGTTGCCCGGCGCGAGGGACACCTCGACGCCGAGAGCGCGGGGCTCAGCGCACACGCGGGCGACCAGCCGCCGGAGGACGCGGTCGTCGTGGCGCGCGAGCTGGGGTACGACCTCTCGTCCCACCGAGCACGTCCTCTCACCGACGAGATGCTGAAACGCTCGGACGTCGTCGTCGGGATGACGGCGGAGCACGTCACCGCCGTCGGTGGCGGGGCCAGGTTGCTCGGCGAGGCGGATCTCGACGATCCCGATCGGTCGCGGCCGGGACGTCTACCGACGGGTCTACGCGCAGATCGAGACGGACGTGCAAAGGCTCCTCGGATGAGCACGGCGCCCACCCGGAAGCTCGAGCTCGGCCGGGTCGGCGAGGCGGTCAAGCGCGTCGACGGGATCCCGAAGGTCACCGGCGAGTTCGCGTACTCGAGCGATCTCTTCGCGGCCGGGATGCTCTGGGGGCACACGCTGCGTTCGCCGCACGCGCACGCCTCCATCGTGTCGGTCGACATCTCGAAGGCGGTCGGAATGGCCGGCGTCCACGCGGTGCTGACGCACGAGGACGTTCCCGGCGACAAGCGCTACGGGCTCGAGTTCGCCGACCAGCCCGTGCTCGCGTTCGACCGCGTGCGGTACTTCGGCGAGCCGGTGGTGGTGGTCGCCGCCGAGCATCCGGAGCAAGCGAGGCGCGCCGCGGCCGCCATCGAGATCGAGTACGAGCAGCTCGAGCTGGTCGTGGACTCCGAGCGTGCGGCCGACCAGCCTGCGATCCATCCCCAGAAGTGGACGGAGGGCCACGGGTACCGCGACGACCCACGACCGAACGTGGTGCGGGACATGCGGATCGTGCGCGGCGACCCCGACGCGCAGGGCGAGGTCTCGGTCGAGGGCTACTACGAGCTCGGGATCCAGGACCAGGCGTTCCTGGGGCCGGAGTCCGGCCTGGCCGTTCCGGATGGAGAAGGGGGCGTGGACATCTACGTCGCGACGCAGTGGCTGCACGTGGACCGCGACCAGGTCGCGCCGTGCCTCGGCCTCTCCAAGGAGCAGGTCCGGATCCACCTCGCGGGCGTCGGCGGCGCATTCGGCGGGCGAGAGGACCTCTCGATGCAGATCCACGGGGCGATGCTCGCGCTGCACACGAACCGGCCGGTGAAGATGGTCTACACGCGCGAGGAGTCGTTCTTCGGCCACGTGCACCGCCATCCGGCGCGGATCTGGGCCGAGCACCGCGCGAACCGGGACGGGAAGCTCGTCAACGTCCGGATGCGGATCCTGCTGGACGGCGGCGCGTACGCGTCCAGCTCGACGGCGGTGACCTCGAACGCCGCGTCCTTCGCCGTCGGGCCCTACGCGATCGAGAACGCACTGATCGAGTCCACGTGCGTGTACACGAACAATCCGCCGTGCGGCGCGATGCGCGGATTCGGCGCCGTCCAGACGTGCTTCGCAGGCGAGGCGCAGATGGACAAGCTCGCGGCCGCGCTCGAGATGGATCCGGTGGAGCTGCGGCTCCGGAACGCGATGGCTCCCGGCGACGAGCTGCCGACCGGTCAGAAGATCACCGGGGCGCTGCCCGTCGCGGACGTGATCCGGAAGGCGGCGGCGATCCCGGTGCCGGCGGCCGAGGAGCTGCCGCGCGATCCGATCCGGCTGCCGGGCGGCGCCGGGAACACGACCCGGGGTGAGGGAGTTCGGCGCGGCGTCGGGTTCGCGCTCGGGTTCAAGAACATCGGCTACTCGGAGGGCTTCGACGACTACACGGCGGCGCGGGTCCGTCTGTTCGCGGACGCGGGCGGCGAGCTCGTCGCGGAGGTGCACTGCGCGGCGGCGGAGGTCGGCCAGGGCGTCACCAACGTGATCCTCCAGACGGCACGGACGGAGCTCGACCTGGAGAACGCGGTGCTCGCGCCGGGAACGACGTCGGCGGTCGGCTCGGCGGGCTCGGCGTCGGCGTCCCGCATGACCTGGATGGCGGCGGGCGCCGTGCAGGCGGCGTGCCGGGCGGTTCGCGACGAGCTCGAGCGCCGGGGCGGGACGCTCGGCGAAGGCGAGGAGATCGACCTCGAGCGGATCTATCGCCACCCACGCACGTTTCCGCTCGAGCCGGAGACCGGCCAGATCACGGACGGCCAGGCCCACGTCGCCCTGGCATGCGCGGCGATGCGGGTCGTCGTCGAGGTGGACGTCGAGCTCGGGCTCACGCGGGTGGTCTGGATCGGGACTGCCCAGGACGTCGGGCGCGCCGTCAACCCGCAGGCGGTCTACGGGCAGATCGAGGGCGGCACGGCGCAGGGGATCGGGCTCGCGCTGATGGAGGAGATCCAGACGCGCGACGGCCTGATCACGAACGCGAGCTTCACCGACTACCTGATCCCGACCGCGCTCGACATGCCGCCGGTCGACGCCGAGCTGGTCGAGGACCCGGAGCCGGACGCGCCCTACGGCGTGAAGGGCGTCGGCGAGCCGCCGACGGTGGTCTCGACGGCGGCGGTGATGTCGGCGATGCGGGCTGCGACGGGCCGGGACCTGAACCGCGTCCCGGTTCGGCCTGACGACATCTGCCTCTAGCGAACGAGGATGAGCGCGGCCCCGGCCGCGAGCAACGCCAGCCCCACCAGCCGTAGCCCGGTGATCGCGACCTGGTCCTGGCCGAGCCACCCGTACTGGTCGATCAGCGCCGCCATCACGAGGTTGCCGGCGATGACGATTCCGATCGTCGCGGCGACGCCGATCCGGGGCGTCGCGACGGTGATCCCGAGGACGATGAACAGGCTCATCACGCCTCCGAGCCAGAGCCAGAGCGGCTGACTTGCAGCCTCGCGCACGCCTGCAAAGCTCCGCTCCCACACCAGGAGCACGCCGACGGCGCACACGAGCGAGACGCCGACGGCGAACGCGAGCGCTGGAGCGACGCCGACGCGCCCGCCGAGCTCGCCCATCACGGCCGCCTGGATCGCCCCGGCGAGCCCGCCGATCGCGCACAGGATCACCGCCGCGGCTGTTCCGCTCGACATGGGGCGAAGCTATACGCTCCGGCCCGTCGCCGACGACGGAAGGAGAGCCATGGTTCGCGTGTTCATGGTGTACGAGGAGCAGCCGGATCCCGACCGCTACGAGCAGCATGCCGAGCTCTGCCGGAAGGTTCCGGGCGGCACGTTCCGCCACGGCGCCGTCTTCGGCGCGCCGATGGGCGAGCCGAAGTTCCCGTACTACGCCGAGTGGGAGTTTGCCGACATGGACGCGTTCAAGTCTGCGGCGCGGACGGACGAGTTCATGGCGACCGGCAAGGACGCGATGGAGATGGGCGGGCGCTTCCACGTCCACTTCGCCGAGGTCGAGTGAGCCAGCCGACCTACCCTGCGCCGCTGCCGCCGGACGAGCTCGGCTTCGAGAAGATCGTCTACGAGAAAGCGCCGCCGCGGGCGACGATCACGTTCAACCGGCCCGACGTCCTCAACGCGTTCGACTTCCAGATGCTGCGCGAGCTCGCGCGTGCCTGCGAGGACGCGTCCTGGGACGACGAGATCCGCGTCGTCGTCCTCACCGGCAAGGGTCGGGCGTTCTGCGTCGGCGCCGACCTGCGCAACTGGGCGGAGGAGTATGTCGGCAAGCCGACCGAGTACTGGAAGTGGTTCGGCGCCTTCAAGGACGCGCACGACCGGCTTCGTGAGATCGGCAAGCCGACGCTGGCGCGGATCAACGGAATCGCGGTCGGCGGCGGCAACGAGCTCCAGATGGCCTGCGACCTCGCGGTGATGGTCGACGACGCGTTCATCCGCCACGTCGGGCCCGAGCACGGCTCGGTGCCGGCCGGCGGGGCGACGCAGTGGCTCGCGATCATGGTCGGCGACCGGCGCGCCCGCGAGATCGTCTTCATGTGCGAGGAGATCCCGGCCAAGCAGGCCGAGGAGTGGGGGCTCGTCAACTGGGCCGTCCCTGCCGCGGAGCTCGACGCGAAGACCGACGAGGTCGTCGAGAACCTTGCGCGCAAGCTCCCGCAGACCACGCGCTACGCGAAGCAGCACATGAACTTCTGGCGCGACCTCGCCTGGCACGAGACGATCAACCACGCCCGCGACTGGCTCGCGCTCTCGATGGCGACCGACGAGCCGAAGGCGGCGATCGAGAAGTTCCTGAAGAAGTGAGCGAGCCTCTCGTCCTGGTCGAGCGCGACGAGCCCGTCGCCGTCGTCCGGCTGAACAGGCCGAAGCAGCTGAACGCGCTGTCCGACGCACTGATGACGGAGCTCGTCGAGCGGCTTCAGGAGCTGGATCGCGACGACGGCGTTCGCTGCATCGTGCTCGCCGGGTCCGAGCGAGCGTTCGCGGCGGGCGCGGACATCGGGCAGCTCGCCGAGGCGTCGACGATCGAGCTCTACTACCAGCGTCGGGTCGAGCGCTGGGACGCCATTCGCGAGCTCTGGACGCCGCTCGTCGCGGCCGTTTCCGGGTTCTGCCTCGGCGGCGGCTGCGAGCTCGCGATGGCCTGCGACCTGATCGTCGCGTCCGAGACGTCACGGTTCGGTCAGCCGGAGACCGGGCTCGGGATCATTCCCGGCGCCGGCGGCACGCAGCGGCTCACTCAGGCAGTCGGCAAGGCGATCGCGATGGACGTGATCCTCAGCGGCCGGTTCCTGTCGGCTCGCGAGGCGCTCGAGGCTGGGCTCGTGGCCCGAGTGGTCGCGAAGGAGTCGTGGCTGGACGAGGCCAAGCGGGTCGCCCGCGACATCGCGGCGAAGGGGCCCGTGGCCACCCGCCTCGCAAAGGAGGCTGTGGACCGCTCCTACGAGGCGCCGCTCTCGCTGGGGGTCGAGTACGAGCGGCGGCTGCTGGCGCTCGCGTTCGCGTCTGAAGACGCGAAGGAGGGGCTGACCGCCTTCGGCGAGAAGCGGCGGCCGGACTTCAAGGGCCGCTAGGAGGTTTGGCGGACTACGGCCCGGCGGCTCAGCCGCTGGTTCGCCGAACCCTCCTACGTCTCGAGCTCGATCGGGACGAGAGTTGCGTCGAAGGTCTGCCCACTTCGGTGGACGGTGACGCGGACGCTCCGGCCGATCACGTCGCCGACCATGTGCCGCTGAAGGTCGTTGACGCTCTCCACGGGTGAGCCGTCGACTTCGAGGATGAGGTCCTCGGGGCGGAGCCCGGCGGCGTCGGCGGGGCTGCCCTGGACGGTCTCGACGATCTCGACGGCCGAGGAACGGCCGAGCTGCTGGCCGAGCCGTGGCGGCAGGGGCCTCGGACCGAGCGCGATCCCAAGGTAGGCGCGCCGGAAGCGACCCTCGCTCATCAGCGCGCCGACGATCGTGCGCGTGGCGGCGTTGATCGGCACGGCGAGGCCGAGCCCGACGCCTGCGACGGCCGTGTTGATCCCGACCACGCTGCCGCGACCGTCGACGAGGGCGCCGCCCGAGTTCCCCGGGTTGAGCGCGGCGTCCGTCTGGATCACGTTGTCCACGATCCGGGCTGCGCGCCGGGAGCGGACGGGGAGCGAGCGGCCGAGCGCCGAGACGACGCCTGCGGTCACCGAGCCGGCGAAGCCGTGCGGGTTTCCGATCGCGACGACGAGCTGCCCGACACGGAGACTCTCGGCGTCGCCGAGCTGGGCGGGCTCCGCGTCGCTGTCGAGGCGCAGGACGGCGAGGTCGGAGAGCGGGTCGGCGCCGACGACCTCGTATGCGAGCTCCCGGCCGTCGACGAACGAGGCGATGCCCGTCCCGTCGGTGCGCTCGACGACGTGCGCCGAGGTGAGCGTGAAGCCGTCGGGCGTGATGACGACCGCGCTTCCCGCCCCGTCGAGCCGGCGACCGCCGCGAACGCGGCGCGAGACGCGGAGGTTGGCAACGGAGGGCGCGAGCGTCTGGGCGACCGTCGTGACGACGCGCGAGTAGGCGTCGAGCGCCTCGTCGTCCGTGGGCAGCGGTGTCGGCGCTGACGGCTGGTCGGAATCGTGTCGCTCTGCGCGAACGAGCTGGAGCTCTGCCATCGGGCCAAGGTACCCCCGGCGGGAAGGGCTGCGTCGAGCGCGCGCGGAGGGTCGTTGTACGCCCCACCCACCCGGGGAAGAGAGCCCACGGCAAACGCTAGCGGCGACCGACGCGCGGATGTGTGCCTCAGATGCGCCAAGATTGCGCCAATGGCCGAGATCGAGACAGCAAGGGACGGCGGCGTCCTCACGATCACGCTGAACCGCCCCGACGTCCTCAACGCGTTCAACCGCGACATGCACCAGGTGCTCGGCGCAGCGCTCAAGGAGGCGCGCGACCCGGAAATCCGAGCGGTCGTCCTGACCGGGGCCGGCCGCGGCTTCTGCGTCGGGCAGGACCTGACCGAGTTCCGCGAGGCGCCCGACGACATCGCCGACCGCCTCCGCGGGAGCTACCACCCGAACATCCTCGCAATCCGGGCGCTCGAGAAGCCCGTGATCGCCTCGGTCAACGGCGCCGCGGCGGGCGCGGGGCTCTCCTTCGCCTGCGCATGTGACATCCGCATCGCCTCGGACGCCGCGACCTTCGTGCCCGCCTTCATCAACCTCGGCCTGGTGCCCGACTCGGGGGGCTCCTACTTCATCGCCCGCCACCTCGGGCCCGCGCGTGCCTTCGAGTGGATGACCTCCGGCCGCCGACTGTCAGCCGACGAGGCGCTCGACTGGGGCCTCGTCTCGGAGGTCGTTCGGGCCGAGGACCTCGCGGCCCGCACTGCCGAGCTGGCCGCGCAGCTCGCCGCCATGCCCACCCGCGGGATCGGAATGACGAAGCGGCTCTTCGACCGCGTCGGCGAGTCGACGCTCGAGGAGCAGCTCGAGTGGGAGGCGCAGCTCCAATCGGCGGCGACGAAGACCGAGGACTTCCGTGAAGGCGTGACCGCGTTCCTCGAGAAACGCGACCCGAAGTTCGAGGGTCGCTAGCCCTCAGGGCGGGCGCAGGAGAAGAACCCGATCTCGGCCGAGATCCGCTGAGCCTCCTCACCGGGGCCGGATGACTGGCTGAAGGTCTCCTGAGCCTGCGCCTCGTTCCCATCGAATGCCTGCTGGCCGGCCTGTTCCCAGAGGTCGAGCTGCTGGTTCATCAGCCCGACCATGCGCCGGAAGTCCGCGGCGTCGTTCTCCGGCGCCTGGATGGCCAGGAGCTTCTCGTTCTGCTCCCGTGCGATCGGAACTGCCCGCTGCATGAAGACGGCGAAATCGCGTAGAAACGTCTGCGGGGGAGGGATGAGCGAGATCTGGCGCTCGTGCTGGGCGCAGACTGCGTCCGCCTCCTTGATGAACTCCGCGCCGCCGCTGTCGCTGCCGAACGAACAGCCGGCGAGCGCCGCAACGGAAAGGACCAGGGCTACTCCTGAGCTACGCACGAGCTCCAAGTTTCGCGCTTCGTCGGCAATTCCGAGGCATGGTCGTTTTCTTTGACGTCGAGGAGGGCCTTCTCGGCGGTGATGGCGTCACGAAGGGACGATGCTCCCGAGCGCAGGGAGCAGGCCCGGGAGGTCGAGCAGGAGGTCGACGGGAATTCGGCGGACGAGCCCACGGAGGAGATCCGCGGAGGTGCCGCCGAGCGCGTCGGCCTGCTCGGCGTCGTCGACCGCGCGAGTCAGGCCCGTGCGTACGAGCTCCTCGAGCTCGTCGTCCTCGATCCCGTGTGCCTGAGCGAACCGCTCGAGCTCGCTCCGGCTCTCGAAGGCGAGCACCACATCTTCCCGGGTCGTCCCGAGCTCGCAGGCGGCGCCGTCGAGCGCCGAGAGCACGATCTGCTCAGCGACCTCGGAGAGCCCACTCGGGTCGCGCCAATCACGCGCCGCGCACGGGTCCGCAACCTGGGCGGGCGCGTACGACGCGCCTCCCAACGCCAGATAGGCAGCGACGAGCGCAAGGCTGACGACCAACGCGACGACGACGGCCCGCATCAGAGGCTCACATCCCGCCGGTCGAGGAGGATCGGCACGAGTGCTGCGATCCCCAGGAGCGCGGCCGCCAGGAACGAGCGCGAGAACGCGTTCGTCGCGGCCCGGTCGAGCTGATCCTGCAAGGAGCCCGCGAGCTCGGTGTATGCAGCGCCGTCCCCCCGCTCGGACACGATCACGCCGACGTCGGGCACCCGCGCTTCGGCCTCGGCGTCGTCGACGGCGACCAGGATCTCGCGGGCGACAACGAACTTCTCGAACGGCGGGATACCGCTGTCGAGAACGTACGCCGTGCCCGCCGCAAGCGCGTCGTCGCGGTTCTGCTCGAGGTCAGCCGTGAAGATCGGCGTGAGCAGGAGCAGCCCGAGAACGACGCCTGCGTGTCGCGCGGCGAGCGTCCACCCGCCGTGGACCACCTGTGAAGCGCGCCCCTCGAGGGCGCGCTCGGTGAGCGCCGAGAGGGCCAGGCCGAGCCCCGCGCCGATCGCCAGTTGCGGCGGGACCGTCCACGCTGCCCCGGCTTCGGGGAGCCAGCCGAGCGCTGCAAGGCCTCCCGCGATCAGGATGACGCCGGACGCCGCGCGCGCCCAGAGCGGGCTGATCGCGCCGGCAAACCGCGCAGCCAGGATCGCGGCGATCGGCATGACCGACACCACGGCGCCGGCCGCGAGCGGCTCGAGCCGCCAGCCGTTGATCAGCAGGATCACGAGCAGGAAGAGCGCTGCGACCAGCGCGCCGGAGACGAGCATCAGCGCGGCGTTTGCACGGAGGTGCGGCCGCTCCAGCGGCCTAAGCGTCGGCGTCACTCGCGGTCCGCGAAGCGCAAGAAGCGTGACCACGAGCAGGGGCGTCTGCACGATGAAGATCGACTCCCACCCGAACAGCTGCGTGAGGATCCCGCCCGCCGCAGGACCGCAGGCGGCGCCCAGGATTCCTGCGAACGCCCAGATCCGCGCAGCCGGGGCGTCCGCTCCCGTTGCACCGGCCAGAAGCCCGAGAGCGGCACAGACGACGGCGGCGCCCGCGATCCCCTGAACCGTGCGTGCGCCGACGAGCACGCCGAACGACGGCGCGAAGGCACAAATCAGGGAGGCGGCCGCGAAGGCCACGGCCCCGACGGCGAAGATCGGCCCCGGGCGGCGACGGGCGACGAATGCGGCTGGGAGCGCTGCGAGCGCCAGAGCCAGGTTGAAGGAGGTCAGCGCCCAGGCGAGCGTCTCGATCTCGACGTCGTACCGGGCCAGGATCTCCGGCAGCGCGATCGTGACGACCGAGGAGTCGGCGAGGACGATCCCGACCGAGAGGCCCAAGAGCGCGATGCGTGTTCGCGCCGGCACCGGGTGGAGCCTAGCCCTCTCCCCTACGATCTCGGCGTGGCGTTCGAATCAGTCGAAGGCGTCGAACATGCACTCTCCGAGGAGTCGTACCTCCCCGACCGCGGGCTGGCGACCGCGGTCTTCCTCGCTCTCGCCATGCGCCGCCCGCTTCTGCTCGAGGGCGAGGCCGGCGTCGGCAAGACGGAGGTCGGCAAGACGCTCTCCCGCATCCTCGGCGCCGAGCTGATCCGGCTCCAGTGCTACGAGGGGATCGACGCGTCACAGGCGCTCTACGAGTGGGACTACGCGCGCCAGCTCCTCTACGCGCGGGCTCTCCAGGTGGGCGAGGTCGAGCCCGGGAAGCGGGTCGCGGAGCTGTACGGCGCCGACTTCCTCCTCGAGCGGCCCCTGCTCCGCGCGATTCGCTCGGGCGCCGGTGCCGTGCTGTTGATCGACGAGCTCGACCGGGCCGACGACGAGTTCGAGGCATTCCTGCTCGAGGTGCTCTCGGACTTCTCCGTGACCGTGCCCGAGCTGGGGACGATCGCCGCGCCCGAGCCTCCGGCGGTCGTGATCACGTCGAACCGCACACGGGAGCTTCACGACGCGCTCAAGCGGCGCTGCCTCTACCACTGGATCGACTTCCCGGACCTGGAGCGCGAGGTGGAGATCATCCGGCTCCGCGCACCTGACGTGTCCGAGGCGCTGGCGCGGTCGGTCGCGGAGGCGGTCGGGCGTCTGCGCGACCTCGACCTGATCAAGCGGCCGGGTGCGGCCGAAGCGATCGACTGGGCGCAGGCCCTCTCCCATCTGGGCGCGGACACGGCGGACGGCGACCAGGGCCGCGAGACGCTCGGGTGGGTCGTCAAGAATCGCGAGGACCTCGCACGCGTCGAGCCGGCCCTCACCGAGCTCCTCCGTGACTGACGGCGTCGGGGCCCTGACCGCCTTCGGACGGGCGCTGCGACGCGAAGGAGTCCCGGTTGGAACCGGCCGGATCGCCTCATTCTGCGAGGCGGCCGCGATGCTCTCCCCGCGCGATCTGTACTGGGCCGGCCGCGCGACCCTCGTTGCCCGCCGCGACCAGATCCCGGTGTACGACCGGGTCTTCCGCACGTTCTTCGGCGCCGACGCGCCGGCTCCGCCACACCAGCAGGCCGAGGCAATGATCGTCGAGGAGGAGGAAGTCTCGCTCGCGAGCCCGATCGAGCTGCTTCGAAACAAGAGCTTCGCCCGCTGCTCGCAAGAGGAGCTCGAGCAGCTCGCCGAACTTCTGACGCAACTGAGGCTGACCGTGCCGCAGCGGCGAACCCGCCGCCTCGCTCCGGCGCGCTCGGGCGTTCCCGACCTCCGCCGGACGCTGCGGCGCTCGTTCCGGACCGCCGGCGAGCCAGTCGAGCGCCGGTTCCGCGCCCGCCGGCGGCATCGCAGGCGTCTCGTCCTCGTCCTCGACGTGTCGGGCTCGATGGCGGACTACTCGCGGGCGCTCCTCGTCTTCGCGCACGCCGCGCTGCGCGCCGACCGCCGGTGGGAGGCGTTCTGCTTCGGCACGCGCCTGACGCGCGTGACGCGCGCTCTGGCAGTCACGCGTCCGGACGAGGCGATCGACCGGGCTGCCGGCGAGGTCGTCGACTGGAACGGCGGCACGCGGATCGGCGAGTCCGTGAAGGGCCTGCTCGACGAGTACGGCCACCGAGGGCTCGTGCGCGGCGCCGTCGTCGTCCTCTGCTCGGACGGCCTCGAGATCGGCGATCCGGAGCTCCTTGCCGAGCAGATGGCCCGCCTTCAGCGCCTCGCCTACCGTGTGATCTGGCTCAACCCGCTCAAGGGCGACGAGGCGTACGAGCCGCTTGCGCGCGGGATGCACGCAGCGCTCCCGTACGTCGACCTCTTCGCAGCCGGGCACAACCTGGCCAGCCTCGAGGAGCTCGGCTCCGAGCTCTCACGACTGGACGTCTGACCTACCTCACGCCGCCCGCTCGAACGCCTCCTTGAGCGCGCGCCTCACGAGCACCGTTGCCAGGTGCTTGCGGTACTCGCCGGACGCGTAGGTGTCCCCCGTGGCGGAGGGAAGCGACTCCGGCACTGTCTCGGCCGCTGCTGCGATCGTTTCCTCGGAACCGGGGCCGTCAACGAGCGACTCGACCGCCACATCGACCGGGGGCGCAGTCAGCCCGCCGACCGTCACGCGCGCGCTCGTGCAGTTTCCGTTCTCGACCGTCACCACTGCGGCGACGCCGACGACCGCGTACCGCGAGGCCGGATGGGCGTGCTTGAGATACGCCGCTCCCGTGCCGGCGTTCGTCGCCGGCACCTTCACCGAGGTGACGAGCTCGCCGGGCTCGAGCGCCGTCTGGAACATGCCGCGGAAGAAGTCGTCGGCGGAGATCTCACGCTCGCCGTTCTTTCCCGTCGCTGTGATCGTCGCCCCGAGCGCCTTCAGGATCGTCGGGTAGTCGGCTCCCGGATCGGCGTGGGCGACGCTGCCGCCCATGGTGCCGCAGTTCCGCACCTGCCTGTCGCCGATCAGCGCCGCGGTCTCCGGGATCACCGGCGCGATCCCGATCGCGACCTCGGAGGCCTTGACGGAGGCGTGCGTGGCGAGGGCTCCGATCGTGAGGTCGCCGTTCCCCGAGATGCCGTCGAGGCCGGGGATCCCTCCCAGGTCGACGAGCGCCGCCGGTGCTGCGAGCCTCAGCTTCATCATCGGGAGCAGGCTGTGGCCGCCGGCGATCGGCCGTGAGCCCTCGACCTCGCCGAGCAGGGAGAGCGCCTCGTCGAGGCTCGTCGGCCGGTGGTACTCGAACTTGGCTGGACGCATCGTGTACATCGCGGCCTCCTATCCCTTCGCCTGTTGCATCGCGCGCCACACGCGCTCCGGCGTGAGCGGCATGTCGAGGTGCCGGATCCCGAGCGGCGCGAGCGCGTCCATGACCGCGTTCACGACCGCTGGCGTCGAGGCGATCGTCCCCGTCTCGCCGGCGCCCTTGACGCCGAGCGGGTTGACGTCGCTCGGCGTTTCGGTGCGGTCGACCTCGAAGTGGGGGAAGAAGTCGGCCTTCGGGACGGCGTAATTCATCATGTTGCCCGTCACCAACTGACCGTTCTCGTCGTATGAGCTGTACTCCCAGAGCGCCTGAGCGACGCCCTGTGCGATGCCGCCGTGCACCTGGCCGTCGACGATCATCGGGTTGATCACCTTGCCGACGTCGTCGACCGCGATGTAGCGGTCGAGCTTCACCTCACCGGTCTCGGGGTCGATGTCGACGACCGCGATGTGCGTCCCGAACGGGAACGTGCAGTTCGGCGGGTCGTAGTAGGTCGTGTCGTCGAGGAACGGCTCCTCGCCCTCGGGCAGGTCGTAGGCGAGCGCGGCCGCGCCGGCGATCTCCTGGATCGTCTTGGCGTTGTCGGGCGCGCCTTTGACGAAGGCCTTTCCGTTCTCGAAGGTGATGTCTTCGGCGTCCGCCTCGAGCATGTGCGCGGCGATCCGACGGACCTTCGACTTGATCTTCTGGAGGCTGTTGTAGACCGCCACCGCGCCGACGGCGGCGCTGCGACTCGCGTAGGTGCCGTAGCCGAACGGCGTGTTGAGGGTGTCGCCGATCTCGACGACCACGTCCTCGATCGGGATCCCGAGCTCGGAGGCCACCACCTGCGAGACCGTGGTCGCATGCCCCTGGCCCTGAGGTTGCGTGCCGATCGTGACCGCGACCTTGCCGGTCAGGTGGACGCGGATGTTGGCGCTCTCCCACATGGAGGCGCCCCAGCCCTCGCCGACCGTGCCGATCCACGCAGACGGCGCAGCGCCGCAGATCTCGACGTAGGTCGAGAAACCGATCCCGCGGAAGCGGCCCTGCTTCCGCGCCTCCTCCTGCTCGCGGCGGAAGTCGTCGTAGCCGACCATCTCGAGCGCGCGGTCGAGCGCCTTCTCGTAGTCGCCGGTGTCGTACTTCAGGCCCTTGAGGATCCCGACCGGGTCGTAGGGGAACGCATCGGGCGGGATGAAGTTCTTGCGGCGCACGTCGACGGGATCGAGGTCGAGCTCGCGGGCCACGAGGTCGACGGCCCGCTCGACCACGTAGGTCGCTTCGGGCCGGCCGGCGCCGCGGTAGGCGTCGACCATGCCCGTGTTCGAGTACACGCCCAGCACCTGGCCGTAGATGTTCGGGATCCGGTAGGCGCCCGAGAGCATCCGCCCGTAGAGCGTGGTCGGGATACCCGGAGCGATCGTGGAGAGAATCCCGCCGAGGTTCGCGTACGTCTTTGTCTTCAGCGCTGTGATCGTGCCGTCGCGCTTCGCACCGATTTCGAGGTAGGCGACGTGGTCGCGACCGTGCGTGGTCGCCGTGTAGTTCTCGCTCCTCGTCTCCATCCACTTGACGGGCCGACCGACCTTCTGCGCCAGGGCGGCCATGAGCACGTACTCGTGGTAGAGGAAGATCTTGGTGCCGAAGCCGCCGCCGACGTGGAGCGCGATGCAGCGCATCTTCGTCTCGGGAATCCCGAACACGAACGCCGTCATCAGCAGCCGCATGATGTGGGGGTCCTGCGAGGACATCCAGACCGTGTACTGGCCGGTGGCCGGCTCGTAGGTTGCGGCCGCACCACGGACCTCCATCGGGGTCGGGATGAGGCGCTGGTTGACGAGCCGCTCCTTGACGACGACGTCGGCCTCGGCGAGCGCCTTGTCCGTCGCTTCGGCGTCGCCGACGGTCCAGTCCATGACGATGTTGCCCGGCGCGTTCTCGTGCAACTGGGGCGCGCCTTCGGCTGCCGCTTCTTCGACGTCGACGACGACGTCCAGCGGCTCGTACTCGACCTCGATCAGCCCGAGCGCGTCCTCGGCTGCGTACTTGCTCTCCGCCACGACGGCGGCAACGCCGGCGCCGGTGAACGTGACCCGGTCGATCTCGAGCGCACGCGGGGTGTTGACGAAGTTCTCGACACCTCCGGCCTGCCACGCGCACGGCAGCGCAGGGAGGTCCTCGAAGTCCTTGCCGGTGAAGACGGCGACGACGCCTGGAGCGGCGGCCGCCTTCGTCGTGTCGATGGACTTGATCCGGGCGTGCGCGTACGGCGACCGCAGGATCGATACCTGTGTCATCCCGGGCAGCTTGAGATCGTCGAGGTACTTGGCCGAGCCCGTGATCAGGCTCGGGTCCTCGACCCGCCTGACCGGCTGGCCGACGAGCTGGGTGGGGGCTTCTGCAGTCGAGGTCATTGCGCCACCCCCGCCGCCTCGCGCACCGCGAGAACGATGTTCTCGTAGCCGGTGCACCGACAGAGATTCCCCTCGAGCGCGTAGCGGATGTCCTCTTCGGTCGGCTCCGGGCTCGCGGCGAGCAGGTCGACGGTGGCCATGATCATCCCGGGCGTGCAGAAGCCGCACTGCAGGCCGTGCTTCTCGCGGAAGGCTTCCTGCACCGCGTGGAGCGTCCCGTTCGAGGCCAGCCCTTCGATGGTCGTGACGGCCTTCCCGTCGGCCTGGACGGCCAGCACCGTGCACGACTTCACGATCTTGCCGTCGAGGTCGACCGTGCACGAACCGCACTGCGACGTGTCGCAGGCGATTTTCGTGCCCGTCAACCCGACGTGGTCACGGATGAAATCCACCAGCAGCGTTCGCGCCTCCAGGTCGGCATCGCGCCGGACACCGTTGACGGTGATCGCAACGTCCATCGGCCCCTCCCTCGGTCGTCGGCCGGGTCGCGGCGACTCTACGCCTCGCCCCGACGGTTTTCCACAGCCATCGAGAAACCCACCGTGCTCTGGAGGTGGCGGCTCCGGCGCCGAACGGCTAGGACCTCGTCATGGACCACGTCCAGGTCGCGGTGGTGGGCGGCGGCCAAGCCGGGTTGGCCACCGCACGGGAGCTTGCGGGTGCCGGCGTCGAGGCGGTCGTGCTGGAGCGAGGGCGGGTCGGGCAAACGTGGCGCGACCGCTGGGAGAACTTCTGCCTCGTCACGCCGAACTGGAGTCTCCAGCTTCCGGGCTTCGCCTACGACGGGCCCGCCCCGGACGAGTTCCTGCCTCGTGACGACATCGTCGCCTATCTCGAGCGTTATGCCGGGGCCACGGACGTCGCGGTCCGCGAGGAGGTCGACGTTCGCTCGATCGACGCCTCGGACGGGGGCTTCTCGGTCCGGACGTCGACCGGAGACCTCCGCGCAGCTGCGGTGGTCATCGCGACCGGCGCCTATCAGCGGCCACATCGTCCTCCGGTGGCGGGAGCGCTCCCGGCCTCACTGCTGCAGCTCGACGTCGAGGGCTACCGATCCGAAGACGACCTGCCGTCCGGGCGTGTCCTGATCGTCGGCAGCGGCCAGTCCGGCTGCCAGATCGCGGAGGAGCTCCACGAGGCGGGGCGCGACGTCGTCGTCGCGTGCGGCAAGGCGCCGTGGCTGCCACGACGCATCGACGGCCGCGACCTGGTGTGGTGGGTGCTCGAGACCGGGTTCCTCGACGCGACCGTCGAGTCTCTTCCCTCACCGGCGGCACGGCTGACTGCGAACGTCCTGGCCAGCGGCCATGGCGGCGGGCGAGACCTTCACCTCCGGACGCTTCGCAATGCCGGCGTGACGCTGACCGGCCACTTCCTTGGCGTTGAGGGCCATGAGGCTCGGTTCGCCGCCGACCTCCGCGAGAGCGTCGCCTGGGGCGATGAGCGCTACACCGACCTCGTGCGCCTCTTTCGTGACTTCGCCCAGGAGCGAGGCATGGACGAGCCTGACCTCGAGGAACCGCGTCCTTTCGGCGACGAGGGGCCGGAACGGCTCGATCTCGGTGACTTCGGCGCAGTGATCTTCACGTCTGGTTTCCGCCCGGACTACGGCTCGTGGCTGCCGTGGCCGGATGCCTTCGACGACCTCGGCTTTCCGATCCATCAGGACGGAGAGAGCGTCGCGATGCCCGGCGTGTTCTTCGTCGGCGTCCACTTCCTCCGCAAGCGGAAGTCCGCGCTGCTCCTCGGAGTGGGTGAGGATGCCGCGATCGTCGCGCGCCGCATCGCGGACAGGCTCCGTTCGCATTCTGGGGTGCCGAGGAGCTCGGGCTCGTGGGGTCCTCCGCCTACGTCCAGCGTCTGAGCGCGCAGGAGCGCCGGCAGCTGCTCGCCGTACTCAACTTCGACATGGTCGGCTCGCCGAACTTCGGCCGCTTCGTCTACGACGGCGACCAACAGCCGCCCGGCTCGCCCCGGATCGAGAGCCTTTTCCGGGCCTATTTCGCAGCTCGCCGGCAGCCGGTGGAAGAGGTGTCCATCCAGAGCAGTTCAGACCACGCGCTGTTCGCACAGGCCGGCATCCCGGTTGGTGGCCTCTTCACGGGGGCGGACGCACGCAAGTCCGCGGACCTGGCCCAACGATTCGGCGGCGCCGCCGACCGGCCGTACGATCCGTGCTACCACCAGGCCTGCGACACGCTCTCGAACATCAACCTCCGCGTCCTCGGCCAGATGGCCGACGCAGCGGCGGTGGTTGCGCTTCGCCTGGCGGGCTAAGTTCGCTGAAAGAAACGCCCTAGATCGTCTTGAACTGCTCGAACGGCTGCCGGCAGCTGCGGCAGTACCGAAGCGAGCGGCACGGCGTCGGGCCGAAGAGGTTCTCGAGCTTCGTGTCCGTCGAGCCGCAGTACGGGCAGCGGAAGGCGCCCGTCTGGAGCTGGACGAGCTGCGGGCCGCCCGGCTCTCGCGGCGCGGGCGGAGCGAAGCCGGCGGCGCGCAGCTTCTCGCGCCCCTCGGGCGTGATTCGGTCGGTCGACCACGAGTCGTCCGAGATCACAGCCACGTCGGGCTCGCCGCCGAGCTCGCGTACCTTCGCGGCCATCTGGTCGCGCATCACCTCGAGCGCGGGACAGCCGAGGAACGTCGGCGTGAACTCGACCCGCACGCGGCCGTCCTCGACCTCGACCCCGCGCACCACGCCGAGGTCGACGAGCGAGATCACCGGGATCTCCGGATCGGGGATCTCGGCGAGCGCGTCCCACACCTGCGCTTCGGTCACCATGTCGCACCCGCGACCGAGCGGCGCACGATCGTCATCTCCTCCCAGAGTGCCGTGAACTCCTCGCTCGGCTCGCCGCGTTCGTCCTCGAGCCCGCGGAGCTCGTCGAGAGCCTCGGCGAAGCGCGGCTCGTCGGCCAGGCGCTCCTGCCACATCTGGGCATGCAGCCGGTGGTACACCTCTTCGCGGTCGATCTTCGCCGCCAGCCCCGCGACCTCCGCATCGTCCGACGCCTTCAGCTGCTCGAGTCGCTTCGCGTCGGCGGCCTCGTAGAGCACGTGGCGGGCGAGCGTCCTCGCCCAGTCGGGGACGAGCCGCAGCTCGGCGAGCCGCGAGTGGCGGTACTCCCCGGGCGCCCGGTCGAACGCGAGCTCGTCCGCGGTGCCGCCCACCTCGTCGGCGACGAGCTGGTACAGCGCGCGCGCGTGGCCGATCTCGTTCTGCGCGATCGACGAGAAGGCGACGTCCTCCTCGAGGAACGGTGCGATCCCCGTCCACTCGGAGTTCCGCCAGCCGAGGACGAGCTCGTCGTCAGCGATCGGCAGGAGCAGCCGTTCCCGCTCGCTCACGCGCCTCCTTCAGCTTCTCCTTCAGCGGGTAGCCGTCGACCCGGTGGTAGTTCCGCTGGAGCTCGTCGACGAACTCCTCGATGTGCATCACCGAGTCGCGCGGGACGACCCAGAGCGCGACCGACTCACCGCGCCGGCCGTACTGCTCGCGCGCGTACGCCTCCGCGAAATGCGCGTCCGGCGCCGCGATCGCGCCGGCATGCGCGAACGGCTGCCCCCTTCGCTCCTGCCGAAAGACCTCGTAGACGTTCACGCCGCTTCGGCGAGCACGGTGCGGCGGACCCACTCGGTCTCGGCCCGGGTCCTCTCCCGCAGCTCGAGCCGCTCCCGGGTCATCGGGCCGTGGCCGGTGACGACGTGCTTGAGCTCGTCCCAGTCCGGCTCGGTGAACTCCCAGACGTCGTCGTCGTTCTTCCGCAGCTTCGGGTCTGGGACAGTCAGGCCGAGCTCCCAGATCTGCGGGACGTAGCCGTCCAGGAACTGCTGGCGCGCCTCGCCGTTGCCCTGGCTCTTGATCCGCCAGATGTACATCGGGTCGTCCTCGGACGGGATCGGGTTTCCGTGGAACTGCATCAGCGGGCCCCACCACCGGTTGAGCGCCTCCTGGACGAGCTCTCGCTGCTCGTCGGTGCCGTTCATCATCGTGAGGATCACGTCGCGGCCGTGGAGGATGTGGAACGACTCCTCCCAGCAGATCTTCTTCATGATCCGCGCGTACGGCGCGTAGGAGCACTTGAGGAGCGCCTTCTGGCTGATGATCGCGGCGGCGTCCACGAGCCACGCGATCACGCCGACGTCGCCCCAGGTCTTGGTCGGGTAGTGGAAGACGTTATGGAACTTCGACTTGCCCGAGACCAGGTCGGCGAGGCACTGCTCCCTCGGCTTGCCGAGGTCCTCGACGACGCGGTAGATCAGCTGCGCGTGTCCGACCTCGTCCTGCACCTTCGCCGTGAGGGCGAGCTTCCGCTGGAGAGTCGGCGCGCGGAGGATCCACTCCCGCTCGGGCAGGACGCCCATGAGCTCGGAGTTGCCGTGCATCTCGATGAACTTGATCAGCTTGGCCCGGTACTCGTCGGGCATCCAGTCGTCGGTCTCCACCTGCCCGCCGGACTGGACGTACTCGAGGAACTCTTGGTCGGTCATCTCGCCTCCGAAACGAACGATCGTTAGGGTTTGATCCTAGCGTGTCACGCGCCGCGATCAGAGCTCACCCGGGAAGCCGCCCGCCTCTTCGCGGAGCGCGGCTACCACGGCACGTCGATCGGCGACCTCGCGAAGGCTCTCGGCGTCCAGAAGGGCTCGCTGTACGCGCACATCGACTCGAAGCAGGACCTCCTGTACGAGGCGATGAGCGAGGGCTCGCGCGCCTTCCACGATGCGCTCGACGCGATCCCCGACGACCTGCCGGCGGGCGAGCGGATCAGGCTCGCGCTGCGCGCCCACCTGAGGGTCGTCGCCGAGCAGCTCGACGTCGCAACGGTCTTCGTCCGCGAGTGGCGCTACCTCGAGGGCGACCGGGCCGAGGAGTTCCTCGCCGAGCGCCGCCGCTACGAGGAGCGCTTCCGCGCGCTCTTCCGCGAGGGACGGGAGGCCGGGGCCCTCCGCACCGACCTCGACGACCAGGCCGCGGTGCTGCTCGTCCTCTCGGCGGCGAACTGGGCGTACACGTGGCTGCCGAGCCGGTGCTGACACCGACGAGCTGGCCGACCGCTTCTTCGCGATCCTGCTCGACGGCATCCGGGGCTACTCGACACCCTCCTAGCCACACGGCTAGCGGCGCGGGCGAGCGCGCTTGACTTTGAGCTATAGACGTTCGAAGATCGCTCTCCGGCCCCGCACGGATGGGCCAATTGTCGTCTTCACAAGGGGAGGGAGATGCGACTCAAGTTCCTAGGCGGGGCTGCGCTCGTAGCCGCGCTCGGTGTCGCTTTGCTGCCCGCCTCCGCGCTGCCCGTCGCGCAGATTTCCGAGAACGTCGCGGAGACTGCCGACTTCGACAGCCGGAGCGGAAAGCTGGCGCCGACCAATGCTCAACGCGCTCACGCTCGAAAGATCAAGGCGAAGGTGCGTTGGGGACAGTTCGGGACCCCGGACTCGGTGGCGAGGTACGGGAAGTTCCTGGCGCGCGGAGTTCGCGGAAAGACCGCGGCCGCCGCGGCAAGGTGGTACCTGAAGCGTCACAAGGCGCTCTTCGGCCTCAGCTCGCTCGACGGGCTAAGGGTCGAAAGCATGAACAGACTGGTCGGAAGCAAGGGCTATGTGGTCAACTTCCGACAGGTCTTCGGCAACCTCTCGGCCTCCGAAAGCGGGCTCGTCACGGTCGGTGTGACCGGATCGAAGAACCGCTGGAAGATCGCCTACATCTCCTCGTCACTCACGCGTGACCGGGCGCTGGCGAACACCGCCAAGCTCTCGGCCGCAGGCGCGTGGACTGCGGCGGCGCGGAGCGCGGGGCTGACGAAGACGATCGCGAACGTGCTCAGCCGGAAGAAGGCCCGCGGTTGGACGCAGCTCGGCGTCGCCGGGGTGCAGGGCAACCAGCTGGTGAAGCTCGTCGCGTTCCCGACGCTTCGGCGAGGCGTCGTTCCTGCCTACGAGACCATCGTCGTCGACCTGAAGACGCCGCTGGCGCTTCGGTCGTTCGTCGACGCCGCGACCGGCAGGATCCTCGCCCGCTCGAACCTCGTCGACTACGCGGCTCAGGGCAAGATCAAGCTGGCCGCCGGCGAGTCGTTCACGTACAGCGGAGCCCTCGCCGCGACGGACGCCGCCTGCAACACGAACGGCCCGTTCGCGGTTGGGACCGGCAACCGGGCGCTCGACGGCTTCGCGGCCGCGACCGTTCCGACCAACGACCTCGTTCTCGAGCTCTGGAAGGACGGCGTCCGCCTCGTGCAGGCGGACACGCTGTTCTCGCCGGAGCAGTTCCACTACGAGCCGGTGGGCGGCATCGTGGCCGGCAACTACGAGATCAGGGTCTGCGACTTCCCGGATGGGGGCGGTTGGGCCGCCCCGACCACGTACACCGGGACGCTGAACGCCGACGCATCGCCGGCGCCGAAGCCGTATCTGGCGAAGTGGAAGGTGTTCCCGGACGTGCCCGGGCTGTACACGCTCAACCAGGATCCCTGGAACATCCCGGACCTCGACACGCGTGAGACGTGGTGCTGGATCGACGCGCATCGGCTGCGACAGGCTCGCAGGCGGGGCGCTCACCTCACGGGGATCGTGGGATCACGACCACAAGCTGAACGCCCCGACGTTCACGACTCGCGGCAACAACGCGAAGTCGGCGACCTCGTGGACGCACGACCTGCTCCCGAGCCCGCCGCAGCACATGCCGACGAGCCTGGACCGGGACTACACCTACCCGTGGACGAACGACTGGGAGAACGGCGACTGCGAGCCGACTCCGGGGGCGCCCGGCGCCACCTGGGACGACTCCGCAGCGACCGTGAACCTGTTCATGGCGCACAACCGGATGCACGACTGGTCGTACCACCTCGGGTTCACCGAGCGGAACTGGAACGCCCAGGACTACAACTTCGGCCTCACCGAGCGGCGTCAGGAGAACGACCCCATCCTCGGCGACGTTCAGGCCGGAGCGCTGATTCCGGGCGTGCGTGACAACGCGAACATGATCACGTTCCCGGACGGGACGGCCTCGGTCACGAACATGTACTTCTGGCAGCCGCTCGCGGGCGCGTTCTATGCCCCGTGCGTCGACGGTGACTACGACATGGGCGTCATCGGCCACGAGTACGGCCACATGATCGAGAACCGGATGATCGGCAAGGGCAACGTCCGGTCGGGTCATCACGCAGGTGCCATGGGCGAGTCCCACGGCGACCTGTTCGGGATGGAGTACGTGAACTCGAACGGCTTCGCGCCGACCTCGGACGAGAACCCCTACGCGGTCGGCGTCTATGACACCGGCAACAAGCAGCGGGCCATCCGGAACTACGGGATGAACTTCCCGACCTCGGGCGGCGTGCCTGAGCCGGGCAAGCAGCTCATGATCGACGCGCTGAACTTCAGCGACATGGGCTACGACGTCACCGGTCCTCAGGTGCACGCGGACGGCGAGATCTGGAGCAAGACCAACTTCGCCATCCGGCAGCTGCTGATCGACAAGTACGACGACGACTACCCAGCGGACGACCAGGAGCTCCAGACGGAGTGCGCCGAGGGCTTCACGCCCGCACATCGGTGCCCGGGCAACCGCCGCTGGATCCAGCTCGTGTTCGACGCGATGCTCCTCATGCCGACGAACCCGACGATGCTCCAGGCACGCGACGCAGCGCTGACGGCCGACCTGATGCGCTTCGGCGGTGCGAACCAGAAGGAGCTGTGGCTCGGGTACGCACGGCAGGGCATGGGCGTCAACGCCGCGAGCTCGAACACGACCGCGAACACGGACATCGACCCGACGCCGGACTTCGAGCCGGTCGGCACGACGCCGGCGACGGTGAACTTCGAGGTCGAGAACTCCGACGGGGATGACGTCAGTGCTCGGATCTACGTCGGTCACTACGAGACCCGCGTCTCGCCGATCGCAGACACCAACCCGGCGACCTCGGGCCTCAACCTCGACGACACGGCGAAGTTCGCGCCTGGAACGTACGAGCTGATCGCGCATGCACCCGGTTACGGGTCGCATCGCTTCCGCCAGACGTTCCGGTCGGGCAGGACTCACAACATCGAGGTCGAGCTGCCCACGAACTGGGCATCGATGGCCTCGGGTGCGACCGCATCGACCACCGATGGGGCCGCGACCGTGAACAACCTGATCGACGACACAGAGGGCACGAGCTGGAGCGCTCCGGCGACGAACGTCGGCGGCGCGATCTCCGTTGACGGGAAGACCGCCACGATCGACCTCGGCGGGACCGACTCCGTCCGTGTCCGCTACATCCAGGTGAGCGCGATGCTCTCGGCCGGTAACAACCGGTTCTCGGCACTGCGCTCGTTCGAGATCTGGGCCTGCAACAACAAGGGCGGGATCTCGCTGCAGACGGAGCCCGGCGACTGCACGACCGACGCCGGCTACTCCAAGGTGTACTCGAGCCCGGACAACGCCTTCCCAGGCGATCCGCCGCAGGCCCGTGGCACCGCACCTGATCATGCGGCAGTTCAACGTGCCGGACTTCACCGCCACGCACATCCGGTTCGTCGTCAAGACGAGCCAGTGCACCGGCGGGCCGGCCTTCCAGGGCAACCAGGACGCAGATCCGGCGAACGACGCGGACTGCGACACCAACGTTGCCCCGGCGAGCACCCGCAACCTCGTTCGCTCCGCGGAGCTGCAGGTCTTCCGGCTCCCGCTAGAGATCGACGACTAGGCCTCGCGTCTAGCCGAACACGGGAGAGGGCCGGCAATCGCCGGCCCTCTCTCTGTCTGTTGCTCCTAACCCTTTGGGGAGGGAAGGCAACTCCTTGACTTTCCTCTATGAACGTTTGAATATCAACCCCGGTCCCTCAACGAGGGCAACTTTTCTTCTGAGAAGGGGAGGGAGATGAGAGTCAAGATGCTCGGGGCTGCCGCTCTTGTGGCTGCCCTAGGCGTGATTCTGCTGCCCGCCTCCGCGCTTCCCGTCGCCGAGATCCAGGATCACGAGGGTCTCGCCGACTACGACAGCCGGAGCGGCAAGATCGCGCCGACCAGTGCCCAGCGGGCTCACGCAAGACGTCTCGCCGGGAATGCGCGCGTGCGGTGGAACCGATTCGGCACACCATCGTCGATCGTGCGCCATGGCAAGTTCCTGGCCCGCGGCATCCGTGGCAAGAACGCCGCGGTCGCGGCCAGGTGGTATCTCAACCGACACAAGGCGCTCTTCGGCCTACGCTCGCTCGACGGCCTCGTGCTCGACAGCACCAACCGGCTGGTCGGGAGCAACGGTTACGCCGTCAACTTCCGGCAGGTCTTCAAGGGCGTGCCGACGAGCGAGAGCGGTCTCGTCACCGTCGGGGTCGCGGGGAGCAAGGCGCGCGGCTGGAGAGTCGCGCACGTCTCGTCCTCGCTGACCAAGGCGACGAGCCTCGCTGGGATCGTGAAGCTCTCGGCAGTCGACGGATGGGCGCGGGCCGCTCGCGCCTCACGGCTGAACCGCTCGGTCCTCAATGTCCTCACCCGGAAGCGGCTGGGCGGCCTGACGCGCCTCGGCGTCGCCGGCTTGGAGTCACCTCAGACCGTGCGCCTCGTCGCGTTTCCGACGGTTCGTGAGGGCCTACTGCCCGCGTACGAGGCGTTGGTCGTCGACAGCAAGGCCGGCAAGGCGTATCGGTCGTATGTCGACGCGCGGAACGGCCGGCTGCTCGCACGGCACAACCTCGTGCACAACGCTGCCGCGGGCCTGCGGCTCACCGCCGTGACGGTGACGCCGTTCAACGGCACGCTGCCGGCGGCCGACGCGAGCTGCGTCACGCACCCGCCATTCACCGTCGGCGCCGGAGTCCGCGCAGTCAGCGGCTTCGTCACGTCGACCAACCCAGCCACGGATCTCATCTTCGAGCTGTACCGGGTCGGACCGCCGGACGTCCTGCTGATCCACGCAGACGGCGGCTTCCAGCCGGAGGGCTTCCGCTACGCCCCGGCCGGCGGCGTTCCGACCGGTGACTACTACGTCAAGGTCTGCGACTTCCCGGGCGGTGGCGGCCCGCCGGAGCCCAGGACCTACAACGGGACGATCACGATCGACGACACTCCCGAGCCGCCCGCCTACTGGGCGAAGTGGGAGACGTTCCCGGCCCATCCCAACCCCGGCACCCTCGGGGCGGATCCTTGGAACCGTCCGGCAACGGACATTCGCGAGACGTGGTGCTGGCGCGCCGCGACCGGCTGCGACCGGGTCGTCGGCAACCTGCAGTCACGGGCCCCGTGGGATCACGACCTCGTCACCGATCTCCCGACGTTCACGACGATGGGCAACAACGCGGAGACCGCATCGAACTGGGCGCACCAGAGCGCACCGATTCCACCGCGGTTCTCACCGACCAGCCCTCTCCGTGACTACACCTATCCGTGGACGGACACGTGGAACCAGGCGGACTGCACGGGCGCCGGCCCGACGGCAGTGCCCGGCGTCTCGCTCGACGTCTCCGCAGCGGTCACGAACCTGTTCGTGGCCCACAACCGGATGCACGACTGGGCGTACGGGCTCGGGTTCAACGAGCTCGCCTGGAATGCCCAGAAGCGCAACTTCGGGCTGACCGAGGCCTGGCAGCAGGGCGACCCCGTGACCGGCAATGCCCAGGCTGGCGCAGGGCTGACGACCGCTCAGGCGTTCGCCGTTGGCGCCCGGAACAACGCGAACATGGCGACGCTGGCCGACGGCCTGTCGTCGATCACGAACATGTACCTCTGGCAGCCGCAGGCGGGCTCGTTCTACGCCCCCTGTGCTGACGGCGACTACGACATGCCGATCATCGGCCACGAGTACGGCCACATGATCGAGAACCGCATGATCGGGAAGGGCCTCACCCGGCAGGGGAACCAGGCCGGAATGATGGGCGAGTCCCACGGCGACATGTTCGGAATGGAGTACGTCAACTCGAACGGCTTCGTCCCGGTCGCGGGCGAGAACCGGTATGCCGTCGGCGCGTATGCGACGGGCAACCAGTCCCGCGCGATCCGCAACTACGGGATGAACATGCCGACCTCGGGCGGGATCCCACAGCCGAGCAAGCAGCTGTTCGTCAACACGCTGAACTACGGCGCCATGGGCTACGACGTCACGGGGCCGCAGGTCCACGCTGACGGCGAGATCTGGAGCCGGACGAACTTCAACATCCGCGAGAACCTCATCGAGAAGTACGAGGACGACTATCCCGCGGACGACCAAGAGCTCCAGACCGAGTGTGCCGAGGGCATCACGCCGGCACATCGGTGCCCGGGCAACCGGCGTTGGATGCAGCTCGTGTTCGACGCGATGCTGCTGATGCCGGTCAACCCGTCCATGCTCCAGGCTCGCGACGCCGCTCTGGCCGCAGACCTGATGCGGTTCGGCGGAGCGAACCAGAAGGAGATGTGGCTCGGGTACGCAACGGGTGGCATGGGCGTGAACGCCTTCTCCGCGAGCGAGCAGGACCTCGACCCGATCCCGGACTTCGAACCGGTTGGCACCAGGCCGGCGACGATCAGGTTCGTCGCCGACAACACGGAAGACGATCCGGTGAACGCGCGGATCTTCGTCGGTCACTACGAGGCACGCGCCACGCCGGTCGCGGACACGAACCCCGCGACGGTTCCAGGCACGGTCAACCTCGACAACATCGCGAAGTTCGCACCCGGGAAGTACGAGTTCGTCGCGGTTGCACCCGGTCAGGGACACGTTCGGTTCAGCCAGCGGTTCCGGGCCGGCGAGACCAACACGATCAAGATCACGTTCGCGCGGAACTGGGCGTCTTCGGCGTCCGGCGCGACGGCGACCGGTGACGGCACCGGCCTCGCGAGCCTGATCGACGACACCGAGGCGACCCGGTGGTTCGCTACGGCGGACAACTTCACCGGGGTGCCCGCACCGGGAACGGGCGGCAACCTCTCGGTGGACGGCAAGCAGGCGACGATCGACCTGGGCGGCACGGACTCCGTCCGCGTCCGCTACATCCAGGTCAGCGCCCACATCATCCCGCCGGACAGCCGTTTCTCGGCGCTTCGGCAGTTCGAGATCTGGGCGTGCAACAACAAGGGCGGTGTCTCCCTGGCGCACGACACGCCGGGCGACTGCACCACCGCTGCAGGCTTCAAGAAGGTGTATACGAGCGCTCCGGACGCCTTCCCAGGCGATCCGCCGCGCCCCGTGGCGCCGCACCTGATCCTGCGCCGCTTCGACGTGCCCGACTTCTCGGCCACGCACGTCAAGCTCGTCGTCAAGACGAACCAGTGCACCGGCGGGCCCGGCTTCCAGGGAGACCAGGACGCCGATCCGACGAACAACCCGGACTGCGACACGAACGTTCCGGGCAACTCGGCGCGGAACTTCGTCCGCGCGGCCGAGCTCCAGGTGTTCCGGCTCTCACCGGACATCGACGACTAGGCCGAACGGTTCATCGCCAAGAGAGAGGGCCGGCATCGCCGGCCCTCTCTCGTTACGCGGGCTTTCTCGGGTCTTCGCCGCCGCGGTACCAGATCGCTTCCAGGCGGCGGCCGTCGGGATCCTCGAAGAACACGCCGAGGGCGATCTGGTGATCGCGCTCGCGCCAGGCGATGCCGGCCGAGTCGAGCTCGCGCTTCAGCTCCTCGAGCTCCTGTTCCGACACCCGGATGCCGGTATGCGGGCCCGGGCCGCCTGGCTCGTGGAGGGCGAACGCCGTGTTCCCGAGATACGCCATCACGGGATGGCCTTCGGTCCGCACGATGCGTGCGCCGAAAAAGCGCTCGTAGAACGTCGCGGTCGCATCGGGATCCTCCGACTCGACGGCGACATGGTCTATGCGTGGCATGGTGCGGACGATGCCCCGCGTGCTCCTCGTCGTCAATCCGCAGGCGAGCAGCGTCACGGACGCCTCCGAGGCGGCCGTGGCCGCGGCGCTGGGCGCCGGCGTCGAGGTCGCACGGACCGAGCGGCAGGGTCACGCGATGGAGCTGGTCCGTGAGGCGGACGCCGGAGCGGTCGTGGTGTTCGGCGGCGACGGCGCCTTCAACGAGGCGCTGAACGGCCTCCGCTCCGACCTCCCGCTCGGCTTCGTGCCGGGCGGCGGCTCGAGCGTCCTGCCGCGTGCTCTCGGCCTGCCGGCCGATCCAGAAGGCGCAGCCCGGCAGATTGCCGACGCGATCCGCACCGGTCGGACGACCGAGGTCTCGCTCGGGCAGGTGAACGGCCGGCGCTTCGGGTTCGCGGCCGCACTCGGGTTCCCCGCGGAGGTCGTGCGCCGCGTGGACGAGCTCGGGCGCAAGGACGGTCGACGGCCCCCCGACCGTGCGTTCCTGACGGCCGCCGCCAGGCTCCTCGCCGAGCGGCGCGGCCGGCTGCCGTCCGAGGTCGAGGTGGACGGGCACGGCCGGACGGCGTTCGCGCTGATCGCGAACGGCGATCCGTACACCTACCTCGGCCGGCTTCCGGTGCGTCCTACGCCGCAGGCCAGGTGGGAGAAAGGACTGGACGTGGTCGCTCCTCGCACGGTCGGCCCGCTCTCCATCCCCCGCCTCGTCGCCGCCGCCCTGACCGGCCGAACGCCGACGGCGCGCGGCGTCCTCTACCTTCACGACGTGCAAGAGATCGAGCTGCGCGCGGATCGCCCGCTGCCACTCCAGGTGGACGGGGAGGATCTGGGCGACGTCGATCGCGCGGAGTTCTCCTCCGAGCCCAAAGCCGCAAAGATCCTGCGTTAGGCGTCTAATTAGAGACGTGGCCGCGCCCCCCAGGGACCCCGGATTCGACCCGGTTCGCGCCGGCGGCGCTGTTCTCGCCGTGCTGCTCCTGCTCGCTGTCGTGGCGCTCGCCGCCTCGGGCTCCGGCCCTGCGACCGGTGGCGGCGACCGCGACCTCGCCGATCCCCTGGCCACCCTGCTCTTCGTGCTCGGCGGTGTCTGGGTCGCAGCGCTCCTCGTCGCGTCGCCGTTGATGACCGGCCTGTCGTTGACCGCCGGCGAGCCGAAGCCCCGGCGGTGGCACGGCAACGTGCTCGCCGGCGTCGTCTTCTTCACGGTCGTGCTCGCCGGGATCGCAGCGCTCCGAAAGCTTCGCCCCGGCGACGGCGACGACGGCGGAACGGCGACGCAGCCCGGCGGGACGGTCACGAGCCCGGAAGCAACCGGCCGTGTTCCGACCATCGATCCGGCGTCGATCGACTGGCTCGTCGTCGGGCTGGTCTTCGTCGCCGCGCTCGTCGGATTCGCGATCCTCGCCGCCGTGCTCGTCCGGCCGAGGGGCCGCTCCATTCCGGAGCTGGAGGCGCGCAAGGAGCTCGAGCGGATGCTGGACGACACCCTCGACGATCTCCGCCGCGAGCGCGATCCGAGGCGCGCGGTCATCGCCGCCTACGCGCGAATGGAGCGCTCGCTGGGCTTCTACGGGCTTCCGCGCCGGCCGGCCGAGGCGCCCCTCGAGTATCTCGGCCGCGTGTTGGCGGAGCTGACCGGCAGCGGCACGGCGGCCAGGCGTCTCACGGGCCTGTTCGAGCGGGCGAAGTTCAGCGAGCACTCGATCGACGCGCGGATGAAGGAGGACGCGATCGCAGCCGTCGGCGCCGTGCGCGACGACCTGCGCGCCCTCACGGTCGCATGAGCCGCAGGCTCCTCCCGATCCTCGGCTTCGGGCTGCTCGCGACGCTTCTCGCGGTGGTCGCCCTCATCGCCGCCCCCGAGCGGCGGGACCTCATCCTCGACGTCTACGTCCTGGCCCTGGGCGGGATCGCCGTCATCCGGCTGGTCGGGCTGATTCGTCGAGGACGGATGCCGGGCGAGCGCTCGGTGTTCGACGACGCGCTCGAGGCGACGCACCGGCCGTCGGTTCGGATCGCGGAGCGGGACAAGCTCGCGCGCGAGGTCCAGCTGGGCATGCAGACCGCGTTCGACCTCCACTACCGACTCCGCCCGACGCTCGTCGAGATCGCGCGCAACCGGCTGGCGGGCCGCGGAATCGCGATGGAGAACGAGCGGCGGGCGGAGGGCGTCCTCGGCGAGGAGGCGTGGGAGCTGCTGCGGCCCGACCGGAAGCCGCCGCATGATCGGAACGCGCCGGGAATCCGGGCCGACGATCTCGGCCGGCTCGTCGGCGCGCTTGAGAGGATTGAGTGATGGAGGCTGAGGAGTTCGGCGAGCGCTGCGACCTGATCCTCGGCGAGGTCGAGCGCGCCGTGGTCGGGAAGCGCGACGCGTTGGAGCTCGTCCTGCTCGGCGTGCTTGCGGACGGGCATGTCCTGATCGAGGACTATCCGGGGCTTGCCAAGACGCTCATCGCCCGCTCCTTCGCGCAGGTGACGAGCATGGAGTTCGCGCGGATCCAGTTCACGCCCGACCTCATGCCATCCGATGTGACCGGCGCGTCGATCTTCGACCAGCGCACGGCGGAATTCGAGTTCCGCCCCGGCCCGGTCTTCACGAACCTTCTCCTCGCCGACGAGATCAACCGCGCCCCACCGAAGACGCAGGCGGCTCTGCTCGAGGCCATGCAGGAGCGGCAGGTGACGAGCGAGGGCGTGACGCGCCCGCTCGACCGCCCGTTCCTCGTCCTCGCGACGCAGAACCCGATCGAGTACGAGGGGACCTACCCGCTGCCCGAGGCGCAGCTCGACCGCTTCCTGCTGCGGATCGGCGTCGGCTATCCGGACCGGGACGAGGAGTGGCAGATCGTCGAGCGGCGCGTCGAGCGGGAGACCGACGAGGTCGTGCTCGGCCCCGTCGTCAACCGCGAGGAGCTGCTCGAGCTCCAGGGCGCTCTCGAGGGCGTCCACATCGCGGAGTCGGTCGGCTACTACATCGTGGACGTGGTGGCCGCGACGCGAGCCGCCGCCGCGATCGAAGTCGGCTCCAGCCCACGCGGGACGCTGGCGATCCTGAAGCTCGCGCGCGGGCGAGCGCTCATGGACGGCCGCGACTTCGTGACGCCTGACGACGTGAAAGCCGTGGCGGTCCCGGCGCTGGCACACCGCCTCACGCTGCGCCCTGAGCTCTGGGTGCAGCGGATCCCGGCGGAGCAGGTCGTGCGAGACATCCTCGAGCAGGTGCCGACCCCCGCCGCCGAGGACGTCCCTCAGACAACGCAGTGACGCGGACGACCTCGCCGAAGCTGACGGCGTACGCGGGGCTGGCCGCCTTCGGCCTTCTCGCGGCCGTCGCTCTCGGACGGCCGGAGCTCGCAGTGCTGGCGGCGCCGTTCGCGCTCGTCCCGGCTCTGGGACTGCCGCTCGCGCGCGAGCCGTCCCTGCGTGCCTGGTCGACGGTGGGCTCCGAGCGGACGGTCGAGGGCGGCACGGTCGGCCTCGAGCTGGAGCTGCGGGCGGAGGCCGCGGTGCCGCACGCCGAGGTCGCGCTCGTACTGCCAGAGGGGGCGCGGGTCGTCGAGGGCACGAACCCCGCGCTGGTGCGCATCGGCGCAGGGCAGACGGTGGGGCTCGAGTGGCAGGTCGAGTGCGGCCAGTGGGGCGCGTACACGATCGGCGAGGCCGCCGTCCGAAGCCGGGACGCCCTTGGCCTCTTCATCTACGAGCAGCAGTTGGGTAACGGGCAGCCGCTCAAGGTGTACCCCTCGGCCGAGCGGCTCCGGTCCGTGCTCCGCCCGCTCGAGACACAGCCGTCGGCCGGGAACCAGGTCGCCCGGGAGCGTGGAGACGGCATCGAGTTCGCGGACCTCCGCCCGTTCGTCCACGGTGACCGGCTCAGGCGGGTCAACTGGCGCGCGACCGCGCGGTCCGGCGAGCTCTGGGTCAACGACATGCACCCCGAGCGGAACACGGATGTCGTGATCTTCCTCGACACGTTCGTCGAAGCGCGCCGAGAGGACGCGGGCACGCTCGACCAGGCGGTCCGAGCGGCCGCGACCCTGGCCGAGCGCTACCTGGCCCACCGTGACCGAGTCGGGCTCGTCGTCTTCGGCGGCATCCTGAACTGGCTGACGCCGGCGACGGGCATAGTCCAGCGCTACCGGATCGTGGACGCGCTGCTCGACGCCGAGATCATGCTCAGCTACGCCTGGAAGGACATCGACGTCGTGCCGCGCCGGACGCTTCCGCCGCAGGCGCTCGTCGTCGCCGTGTCGCCGCTCCTCGACGAGCGCGCCTTGGCCGCCCTCGCCGATCTCCGCCGCCGGGGCTTCGACATCGCCGTGATCGAGATCTCGCCGGTGCCGTTCGCGCCGCACTCGAGGGACGAGTCGGATCCGCTGGTGGAGCGGCTCTGGTTGCTGCGGCGTGCGGCGAGGCGAACGGCATTCCACTCGCTGGGCGTGCCCGTCGTCGAGTGGCGCGAGGGCGAGGCGCTCCAGTCCGCGATCGAGGAGGTGGCCGCATTCAGGCGGGCCGCACATCTCGCACGCCGCTAGCAACGGGGCTCCTGGCGGTGCTGTTCGCCGCCGCCGTCGGCGGGTCGGCAGTCTTGGCGTCCGGTGACCTTCGGCTGGTGGCGGCAGCTCTGTCTGCGAGCGCGACGGCCGTGCTCGCCGCCGGCCTCTGGCGCGCGCGTTCGATCGTGGTTCCGTGGGTGCTGCTGGCGCTCGGAGCAGCTGTGGCAGCGTCGTTCGCCGACGGCGGCGATCCAGCACGGTCTCCACTCTTCGCGGCCGGCCTCCTCGCAGTGGGAGAGCTGTCGTACTGGTCGCTGGAGACACGGCTGAGCCGGCCCGCGTCTGGTGGAGTCGCCGCTCGACGGGCTGCGCTCGTGTCCGGGCTCGTCGCAGGCTCGATCGCGATCGGCGCCGTTCTCGTCTCGGTGGCCCGGATCGACGCAGGCGGCGGGCTTGCACTCGAGGGGGCGGGCGTGGCGGCGGCCGTGGCTCTCGCGGCGGCGGTGCTCGTCCTCAGCCGCCGCGCGGCCTGAACATCGCCTCGGGTAGATTCGCGGCTGCCATGGCGCATGTCTTGCCCGACGAGCGCGAACTGCGCCGCGTCATCGGCGACGGCGAGGGCATCCCCGACGGCGAGGTCGAGGGTCTCGACGAGGGCGACCTGATCGAGCTCTTCCGCTCGATGGTCACGCTCCGCACCTACGACGAGCGGTCGGTCATCTACCACCGCCAGGGACGCATCGGCACCTACGCGATCTTCTGGAACCACGAGGCGATGCAGGCCGGCTCGGTGTACGCGCTCGCACGCGAGGACTGGATCTTCCCGAGCTACCGCGAGTCCGCGATCGGGCTCCTGCGCGGGATGCCGGTCTCGACCGTGCTCTCCTGGTGGCGTGGCCATCCGGCCGGCTGGTGGAATCCGCTGGACTACAACGTCGCCTCGATCTGCGTCCCGATCGCGACCCACGTCCCGCATGCGGTGGGCCTTGCTTGGGGGAAGAAGCTGCGCGGTGAGCGGACCATCGCCATCGCGTACTTCGGCGACGGTGCGACCTCCGAGGGCTCGTTCCACGAGGGTGCGAACTTCGCAGGCGTGATGAAGGCGCCCGCGATCCTCTTCTGCAACAACAACCAGTGGGCGATCTCCACGCCGCTCTCGGCCCAGACGGCGGCGGAGACGCTGGCCGACAAGGCGGCCGGGTATGGGATGCCGGGCGCCCGCGTCGACGGCGGCGACGTGCTGGCCGTCTACGAGGCGACCCGGGCGGCCGTCGAGCGCGCGCGGGCGGGCGAGGGGCCGAGCTTCATCGAGGCGGTCACCTACCGAACGGCGCCGCATGCAACCGCCGACGACCAGGCGGCCTACATCGACCTCGAGCGGGTCGAGGAGGAGAAGCGGAACGAGTGCGTCGGGCGCTACGAGCGCTATCTCAAGCGGCTCGGCGTCCTGACGGACGAGCGGGCGGAGGAGATCCGAGGCGAGGCGCTCGAGCGGATGCGCGAGGGGATTGCCGCGGCCGAGGCCGAGCAGCCGGCAGGCCCGGAGCTGCTGTTCGACCACGCGCTCGCCAATCCGCCGGCGTCGTTCGACGAGGAGCTCGCCGAGCTGAAGAGGCTGCTCCCGTGAGCGAGAAGCTGTTGGTCGAGGCGATCAACGACTGCTTCCACGTCGAGCTCGAGCGGGACGAGAACGTGATGGTCATGGGCGAGGACGTCGGCCGCGCCGGAGGCGTCTTCCGCGCGACGGCTGGGCTCCGAGACCGGTTCGGGGCTGACCGCTGCGTGGACACGCCGCTCGCGGAGGCGGGGATCCTCGGGTCGGCCGTCGGTCTCTGCATGGCCGGCTGGCGACCCGTCTGCGAGATGCAGTACGACGCGTTCAGCTACCCCTGCCTCGACCAGCTGATCACGCACGTGGGGCGCTATCGCTGGCGGACCGGCGGCGCCATGGAGTTCCCGCTCACGATTCGGATGCCGTACGGCGGAGGGGTCAAGGCGCCCGAGCTCCACGACGACTCGCCGGAGGCGTACTACGTGCACACGCCGGGCGTGAAGGTCGCGATCCCGTCCACGCCGGCGGACGCGAAGGGACTGCTCGCGTCGGCGATCCGCGAGCCCGACCCTGTGGTGATCCTCGAGCCCAAGCTCCACTACCGGACGATGCGCGGCGAGGTGCCGGAAGGCGAGTACACGGTGCCGCTCGGGAAAGCCCGGCTTGCGCGCGAGGGGTCGGACGTCTCGCTCATCGCGTACGGCTCGATGGTGCCGCTCTGCGAGCAGGCGGCCGATGCGCTCGCCGGCGACGCGAGCGTCGAGGTGCTCGACGTCCGCACGCTGAAGCCGCTGGACGAGGAGGCGCTGCTTGCGTCGGCGGCGAAGACCGGGCGGGTCGTGATCGTCCAGGAGGCGCCGCGGACGGCCGGTTTCGGCGCGGAGCTGGCGGCGATCCTGGCCGAGAAGGCGATTCTCGACCTCCGCGGGCCGGTGATCCGCGTGACCGGCTACGACGTGCCGTACCCGTACTGGCAGATCGAGGACGCCTACATGCCGTCGGTCGAGCGGGTCACGGACGCGGTCCGCAAGCTGCTCCAGTTCTAGATGCAGCGGAGGCTCGTCTGGCGCGGGATCGACGAGCCCCGGATGGAGATCGCCACGGCGGAGCTGGACGAGGGGGCCCTGAGCGCGACCGGGACGATGATCGGTGTCAGCTATGAGCTGCGGTACGAGCTCGAGCCGGGGCGACTTCGAGCTCGGATCGTCGATGGGCCGGAGGTCGACGTCGGCCTCGAGGGTACGGACTACTTCGACCTCAACTTCTCACCGCTCTTCAACACGCTGCCCTTGCTGGACGGCCTCGACGAGCCGACCGACTTCGTCATGACCTTCGTGCGGGTGCCGAGCCTGGAGGTCGAGCGCTCCGAGCAGCGGTACGAGCCGCTGAGCGAGGGACTCGTGCGGTACAGCTCGGACGACTTCGTCGCCGAGATCGAGTTCGACGAGGACTGCTTCGTCACGCGGTACCAGTGGCTCGCCGAGCGGGTGGGCTGATGGCCCTGCACGAGCTGCCCTGCGAGCCGTGGGCTCTGCACGGGCACTTCTCGCACGAGCTCGAGCCTGTCCTCTCCGTGGATCCCGGCGACACGGTCGTGATCGCGACGCCGAACCATGCGTGGGACGTCGAGCCCGACGACCGGCTCCAGGCGCGGAGTCCGGATGTCGACACCGGCCATGCGCTCGCGGGCCCGATCGAAGTGCGCGGCGCGGAGGCGGGTCAGACGCTCGTCGTCCGCATCGAGGAGGTACGGCCCGCGCACTGGGGCGTGACGCACGGCGGCGAGAACCATGCGGTCTACTGGGATCTCCGCGCGGGGATCGGACGCGCACTTGACCGCGAGCTCGACTTGAAGCCGTTCCTCGGCGTCATGGGCATGCCGCCGCCGGAGCCCGGCGTCCACTCGACGATCCCGCCGCGGCGCTGGGGCGGGAACCTCGACTGCAAGGAGCTCGTCGCCGGCTCGACGCTCTACCTTCCGATTCCGGTTGACGGTGCGCTCTTCTCGGCCGGCGACGGGCACGCTGCTCAGGGCGACGGTGAGGTCTCCGGCACCGCGATCGAGACCCCGGCGCAGGCGCGGCTGACGCTCGACGTCGACGAGGAGCTTCGGCTCGAATGGCCCGTCGCCCGGGTTCGGGGCGCCTGGCTCGCGTTCGGCCTGGACGAGCATCTCGGCCGGGCGGCGAGGATCGCCGTCGACGGGATGGTCGCGCTCATGGGCCGCGAGCTCGGGGTCTTCGGCGGCGACGCGCTCGTCCTCGCGAGCGTCGGCGTCGACCTGCACGTGACGCAGGTCGTGAATGGGACGCTGGGCGTGCACGCTGTCTTGCGGGACGACGCGTTCCGTGTATGACGGAGCGGCTGCGCCTCTGGCTCGAGCGTGGCCCCTCCGGCTACTACCTGCGGGACGCGGCCACGGGCGAGCCGGTCCGGTGGGAAGACGAGCGGATCCGGGTCGTGCCGGCCGCGGGCGTCTCCTACCGGCCCGAGGCGCTGCCCGACGCGTCATTCGATCCTGGCCGGCGCCTCGCGCTGGTCGCGGAGCCGGACAACGAGCACGACCCGAACGCGGTCGGGATCTGGAACGAGGAGCGCACGCTCCAGGTCGGCTACGTACCCCGTGAGGTCGCGCCGGAGCTCGCCGGCGACGAGCAGGCCATGTCCCTCTGGCGGGTCGAGGGCGGCCTGCGGGTCCTGATCGCTCCGGCAGACGCCTGGATCGGAACGCCCCGGTAGGTTTCGGCGGCGATGGCGTACGAGTTCAAGCTGCCGGATCTCGGCGAGGGCCTCACCGAGGGCGAGATCGCCCGTTGGCTCGTCCAGGAGGGGCAGGAGATCGCCGAGGACGACCCGCTTGTCGAGGTCCAGACCGACAAGACGACGGTGGAGATCCCGTCACCCGCGGCTGGGAAGGTCGCGTCGATCCTGGTCGAGGAAGGCAAGGTCGTCCCGGTTGGCACGGTGCTCGTGGTGATCGGCGAGGACGGAGCGGCGCCCGCGGCCGAGGAGCAGCCGCGTGCGGAGCCGGCCCCGCAGCAGCAGGCGGCGCCGGACTCGACCAAGGTGCGCGCGACGCCGCTCGTCCGCAAGGTTGCGCAGGAGCTGGGCGTCGACCTCGCAGCGCTCCAAGGGACAGGCCCGCAGGGGCGCATCACCGAAGAGGACGTGCGCGGTGCGGCCACGCCTGAGGGACAGTCCCCAGGACCTGGCTCGGAGGGACGGCGGGAGCCCCTTCGCGGCGTCCGGAGGCTGATTGCGGAGCACATGACGCGGGCGCACCGCGAGGTCCCGCCGGTCACCTGGGTCGAGGAGTGCGACTTCGGAGCCGTCGACCTCAAGCTGCTCGTCGCGACCGTGCTGAAGGCGACGGTCGAGGCGCTGCAGGAGTTCCCGGAGCTGAACGCGCGCCTCGAGGGCGACGAGATCGTCTACCTCGAGCGCTACGACCTCGGTGTCGCCGTGCAGACCGACCAGGGTCTCGTCGTCCCTGTCGTCCGAGACGTCGACTCGCGGTCAATCGAGGAGCTGGACGCCGAGGTGCGCCGCCTGGCCGAGGACGCACGAGGCGGGACGCTCGCCGCCGAGGAGCTGCGCGGCTCGACCTTCACGGTCACGAGCGCGGGAAAGCTCGCCGGCCTCTTCCAGACCCCGATCGTGAACCACCCGGAGGTCGCGATCCTGAGCCTCGGCCGGATCGCCGATCGCCCGGTCGTCCGGGACGGAGAGATCGTGGTCAGGCCCGTCGGCTACGTGGCGCTCACCTTCGACCACCGCGTGGTCGACGGCGCCCGGGCGGCGGAGTTCGGACTCGCCGTCCTCCGCCGCCTCGAGGAGCCTGCCGCTACTTAGTCATCGTCGTCGTCATCGTCGTCATGCTCGACGAACGGTGGCGGACCTGTGTACTCCTTCTGGTCTCGATCGTTGATCTGGCCGCGGATCTCGCCGCCGCCGAACTTCGTCGAGTGGACGTTGGCATAGGTGTGTCCAACCAGCACCGCTGCCTTGAACTCGGCCCAGTTCCCAGCCTCGATGCCGCGATCCGGGTTTCCGAGTTGCACGTCGCCCGGTGTGAGGGTGCCCGTCACCGTTCCACCGACGGGCCCGAATGCCGGGCACGTGGGGAATGGCGGAGAACCGGCAGGACGAGCCGGTGGGACCGGCGCGGCGGCGGGGTCTCCGTCGCAGAGCCAGACCTGGATCGGTCCGTTCCCCGCCCGCTGGGCGAAGTGGATGTGCGCCTGCGTCACAGGCGTCTCGATGCCGCGGTAGCTGAGGACATAGTCCGCGGTGTCGTTCTTGTTGAACTTGATGCGGAAGCTGCCGAAGCCGGTCGTCGAGATCGACGTGACTTCCTGGTACCCGTTCAGCCGGGCGCCGTTGCGGCTGCTCCCGTCGTCGTCGTGCGCCGTCGCAGCGGCCCCGACCCCCAAAACGCCGAGTGCGACGAACGCGAGGATGACAACCTTCCTCATCTCCCCTCCTTGGTCGGTTGGATTGAGGTACGGAAGACTGCGCCAATCGGTTCGCAGAAGAGGCGCGGAACGGCTCCCTGCGGCTAGGAGCCGCCCCGCATGGTTGGTTTCCCCCGGCCTGCGGGCAGCCCAAACCTCCCGCGTAGACTGGCCGCCTGATGGCTGACGTCTACTGGATCGGTGTCTTCCTGGGCCTCGGCCTCGGCGTCGGGATCCTCTTCGCGGGAGTACTGGGCGCTACGCGTGCCGGCCTGCTCGCGGCGATCGGACTCGCTGCAGTCGTGGGGTTTGCGCTCGGGATCTGGCTCGGCGACGAGCCCGACGCGGCGGCGGGCGCGATCGGCGGTCTCTTCGGAGCCGTCTCCGCGGGGGAGATCGTCCGCGGCGCGTTGCGTCGCGGCGGCGCTCGCCTCGGGACGGCCTTGCTGGTCGCCGCAGCCGCGGCCGCGGTTGCCGTGCTCGCCCTCGTGCCGCTCGTCGGCTTCCTGGAGTTCCTCGCGCTTCCGTTCCTGGCGATCCGGCTGCGGCGTCGCCAGCCGGAGCGCTACGCCGGGCTTCGCACGCTCGCGGACTGATGTCCCGCAAGCTGATCCTCGTCGTCATCGACGGGCTGACGCCGGCGGTCTTCGAGGAGGCCGTCGAGCGCAAGACCGCTCCGGCCCTGGCGGCACTCCACGACGCAGGGATCTACGCCCGGGCGACATCGACCTTCCCCTCGCTGACCCCCGTCTGCATGGCCACGCTTGCGACCGGCGCGCACCCCGACGTGCACGAGATCCCGCATCTCGTCTGGTACCACCGTGGCGAGGGACGGCTGGTCGAGTACGGGTCATCGTTCGGTGCGATGCGCGCGGCGGGAACCAGGCGTGCGATCCGCGACGCGATCGTCGAGATGAACGCGCACCACCTCTCGCGCAACGCGACGACCGTGTTCGAGTCGCTCGAGGATGCGGGCCTGACGGCTGCGGCAGTGAACACTCCCTGCTACCGCGGCCGGACGCGGCACATTCCCACCGTCCCGGGGCTCGTGCGTCCGGTGGACGGTCCGCGCCGCTTCTTCTACTTCAGCCTGTTCGAGTCGGACGTCACCGGCGCGCCGCTCGCGATCCGGACGCGCACCGGTGGGTCGATCGACGCCTACGCGGCCGCCGTGGGCCGGTGGCTCGTCACGCGCGACGGTTTCGACTTCCTCTTCTACTACCTGCCCGACTACGACTATGCGTCGCACGCGCTGGGGCCCGGCGGCGCGGAGGTTGCGCTGCGGCGCAGCGACCAGGCCGTGGGCGCGCTCGTCGAAGCGGCCGGCGGCCTTGACGAGTTCCTCCAGCGCTATGTGGTCGTCCTCTGCTCGGATCACGGGCAGACCCACGTCGACCGGGTGGCGCGACTCCAGAACTGGGTCGGAGACGAGGGACTGGTCACCGCGTCGAATCGGGCGGGCATGGTCTATACGGACGAGCCGCGCAAGATCGCCGAGCGGCTCGCGCGAGAGGATGCCGTCGACATCGCGCTCTTCGCGGAGGACGGGGCTGCGATCGCGCTCCGCGACGGCGGCGAGCTGCGGCTCGGTGCGGACGAGAGCGGCTGGCAGAGCCGCGCACGCCACGCCCTCGCCAACCCAAACGCCGGCGACGTGCTGGTCTCGGCGGCGAAGGGCGTCGAGTTCGCCGACCTCGGCGGCCGCCATCATGTAGGCGGGGGCTCGCACGGCTCGCTGCTGGAGGGCGACTCGCTCGTCCCGATGCTCGTGGTCGGCTCGGAAGGGCCGCCCCCCACGGAGATCGCCGGCGTCGCTCCGTTCGTTCTCCGCCACTTCGGGATCGAGGCTCCGGCCTATGCCCGCGCAGCCTGAGCTCCGGCTTCGCAGGATGGTCGACGAGCAGCTGCGCGGCCGCGACATCGCCGACCCTCGAGTCCTCGAGGCGATGGAGCGCGTCCCACGCGAGGCGTTCGTCCCGGCCGACCTGCGCCGGCGCGCGTACGACGACGCGGCCCTGCCGATCGGCTCGGGCCAGACGATCTCGCAGCCCTACATGGTCGCCCGGATCCTCGAGGAGCTCGGGCTGGACGGCGACGAGCATGCGCTCGATGTCGGCACCGGTTCCGGCTACCAGGCGGCCGTACTTGCGCAGCTCGCCCGTGACGTGCACTCCATCGAGCGGATCCCCGAGCTCGCGGAACAGGCGAGACGCAACTTCGAGTCGGCTGGGATCGACAACGTCCAGGTCCACGTCGGCGATGGGTCGCGAGGCCTGCCCGAGCATGCGCCGTACGACGCGATCGCCGTCGCAGCGGCCGCGCCCGACGTCCCGAACGCCCTCTACGACCAGCTCAAGGTCGGAGGCCGTCTCGTCGTCCCCGTCGGGAAGCGCCACGGCCAGCGTCTCGAGGTGATCGTGCGGAGCCCGGAGGGGCCGGCCGTGATCCGGTCGGTTCCGTGCCGTTTCGTCCCGCTCCTCGGCGAGGAGGGGTTCGAGGGGTGACCGACGCCCGCGCGCAGGTGGTGATCCGTGGACTGGTCCAAGGCGTCTTCTTCCGCGTCGAGACGAGGGAGCGGGCCCGCTCGCTCGGCCTCGCCGGCTGGGTCCGGAACAACCCCGACGGGACGGTGGAGGCCGTGTTCGAAGGCGACCGCGACCGGGTCGACTCGATGCTCGCCTGGTGCCGCCGCGGCCCCGCGGGTGCCGCCGTGGAGGACGTCGGCGTCGAGTGGACGGAACCGCGTGACGAGCACGGGTTCGCGACGCGCTGAAGCGGGAACGACCGGCCGCGAGCCATCCGCTTAGCTAGGCTCGCCCGGCGTGTCGCGCTCCTTCTCATCGACGCTCGCAGTCGCGGGCGGCCGCGCCGGCGCGGCGCTCAAGCGGCCCCACAACTGGGTGCAGCTCGCGAAGTTCTGCACGGTCGGCGCGACCGGCTACGTCGTCAACCTCGCGGTGTTCTCGGCCCTCGTGCTCTGGGCCGACTGGCACCACCTCCCGGCCGCGACCGCCTCGTTCCTCGTCGCCGTCACGAACAACTACACCTGGAACCGTCTCTGGACGTTCGCCGGTCAGCGGGGGCACGTCGCCTACCAGGGAATCCGTTTCCTGATCGTCGCGGTCTGCGCGCTGGGTGCGAACCTGCTGATCCTCGAGACGCTGATCGCACTGGGGCTGGACAAGATCCCGGCGCAGGCGATCGCGATCATCCTCGTCACGCCGCTGAACTTCGTCGGCAACAAGCTCTGGAGCTTTCGGAGAAAGTCCTAGCGGACTTTCTCCGAGGAATGAGGCTGCGTGCGCGTTCTGGCCGTAGTCCTCGCCGCCTTGGCCCTCAGCTCGACCGCGCTGGGGGCGGATGCCCGGCTGACCGAAAGAGAAGCGACCGCGTCGTTCCTCCGGCACCAGAAGGTCGCGGACTGGCTCGACCGGTATCCAGTGAACGGCCGCGTTACCGACGCCACCTTCGACTCGGAGACCGGCTCGTGGACGGTCCACGTCTGGTGGGAGGAGGCCGGCGAGATCGCGACCGGCAAGGTCAGCGATTCCTCCGGGCGGGTGACCGAGGCGTGGACCGGACCGCAGGTCGCCTGGAAGATGGCCCGGGGCTCCGACGGCGCCTTCGGCGGGAAGTCGATCAACCGGCTCGACGTGTGGCTCGGGCTCTGCGCCGTCTTCCTGCTCGGGCTCGTCGACTGGCGCCGGCCGCTCGGGCTGCGCACGCTCGACCTCGTCGCACTCCTTTCGTTCTCCGTCTCGCTCTGGTTCTTCAACGACGGCAACGTGTTCGCCAGCATGGCCCTTGCTTACCCGCCGATCGCCTACCTCCTCGCCCGCATGGCCTGGGTTGGGCTGAGGGGCCGGAGCGGGTCGACCGGCTCGGCGGTCTGGCCGGTCTGGATCCTCGTCGCCGCAACCGTCTTCCTCGCCGGTTTCCGGATCGGGCTCAACCTCGAGGACTCGAACGTGATCGACGTCGGCTATGCGGGCGTGATCGGCGCCCACCGGATCGTGAACGGCGAGATGCCCTACGGGCACATGCCTGCGCAGGGGAAGCTGCGCGAATGCGGAGACGCGGATGCCGAGGGCGAGGTGCGCGATCGGATCCAGACCAACGGCCGCTGCGAGTCGTCCAACGAGCGGGGCGACACCTACGGTCCGGTCTCGTACCTGGCGTACGTGCCCGGCTACGCGCTGATCGGCTGGAGCGGGAAGTGGGACGAGCTGCCGGCGGCGCACTTCACCTCGATCGCGCTCGACCTGCTCGTGATGATCGGTCTCGCGCTCGTCGGCCGCAGGTTCGGCGGCCTTCGGCTCGCGGCCGTCCTGCCCTTCGCCTGGGCCGCGTACCCGTTCACCCAGTACGTGTCCAGCTCGAACACGAACGACGCGCTGCCAGCGCTCTTCCTCGTCTGGGGGTTCTGGCTCGCGTCGTCGAGCTTCGCGCGGGGCGCCTTCACCGCGCTGGCGGCGTGGACGAAGTTTGCGCCGCTGCTCGTCGCGCCGCTCTGGGCGTCGTACCCGGACGGGCTTCGGCGCCCGCGCGCAGCCTCGGTCTTCGTCGCCGGCTTCGTGGCCGCGACGCTCGGCGCGTTCGCGATCCTGCTGCTGGAGCCGAGCCCGCTCCACGCAGCGCGGGTCTTCTGGGACCGGACGTTCGGCTGGCAGCTCGGCCGCGAGTCGCCGTTCTCGATCTGGGGCTGGGGCCAGTACCGGGCCGAAGGGATCCCGGACCTGCACCTCGTCCAGCTGCCGCTGATCGGGCTCTTGCTCGCCGGTTCGGTCGCCGTGGCCTTCTGGCCGCGAACGAAGTCACCGCTCCAGCTCGCCGCGCTGACTGCCGCACTCCTGCTCGGCTTCGAGCTCGTGCTGACGCACTGGTTCTTCCTCTACATCCCGTGGTTCTTCCCGTTCGTCGCCTTCGCGGTGCTCGCGCCGGCCGCCCGGCGGGAGCGCGAGGAGGCGGTCGAGCCTGAGCGCCCGGTTCCCGAGCTGGTTCCGACCGGCTAGCTGCGCCGCGGTCTTCGTCCTCTCGTGGGTGCTGCTCCACGAGGGCTTCTACGAGCGGGATCAGATCGTGGACACGCCGATCTATCAGCGGTACGGCGAGGCGATGGCGGACGGGCAGGTGCCGTACCGCGATTTCGCGGTCGAGTACCCACCCGCAGCGCTGCCCGTCTTCAGGCTGCCAGTCGAGGGAGGCGACTACGGCGCCATGTTCGAGGGGCTGATGGCGGCGTGCGGCGTCGGCATCGTCCTGCTCGTCGCCGCACTGACGACGTCGTGGTGGGCGCCGCTCTTCGTCGCCGTCTCCCCGCTGCTGCTCGGCTCGGTCGTCCTCAGCCGCTTCGACCTCTGGCCGGCGCTGCTGACGGTCGCGGCGCTGGCCGTCTTCCTCGCCGGCCGTGTCCGGCTCGGCCTGGGCGCGCTCGGCCTCGCTACCGCCGCGAAGATCTATCCGGCGCTGCTCGTGCCGATCCTCCTCGCCCACGTCTGGCGCACGCGCGGGCGGCGCGAGGCGCTCGTCTGCGGCGGCGCGTTCGTCGCGGTGATCGCGGCGATCGTGATCCCGTTCGCGCTCCTCTCACCGGGCGGTGTCTGGGACGCGTTCTGGGTGCAGGCGGGCCGGCCGCTCCAGATCGAGAGCCTCGGCTCGGGGATCCTGCTCGCCGTGCACCAGCTCTTCGGTCTCGACCTGACGATGGAGTCGAGCCACGGTTCGCAGAACCTCGACGGTGGCGCGGCGAGCACGCTCGCAGCCCTCACGACGGTTCTCCAGGTCGTCGCTGTGGCCGGCGTCTGGGTCTGGTACGCGCGAGGCCCTGCCGACCGGGATCGCCTCCTGCGCGCCTGCGCGGCCTCGGTCTGTGCGTTCATCGCCTTCGGCAAGGTGCTCTCGCCGCAATTCCTGCTCTGGCTGATCCCGCTGGTGCCGCTCGTTCGCGGACGGCGCGGCCTGGCTGCGACCGGCGTGCTCGCCCTCGCGCTGGTGCTGACGCAGCTCTGGTTTCCGTATCGCTACTGGGAGCTAGCGCTCGAGTTCGACTCGGCCGCCTCGTGGCTCGTGCTGCTCAGGGACCTGACGCTCGTCGCGCTGCTCGCGGTGCTCACTCTTCGAGCGCCCGACGCACGAGCTCGCAGCGCGTAGCCCGCCCGTCGTCGCCGCACTCGATCAGGCAGCCCTCCAGCCTGACGTCGCCCTGCGCGGTCTTGAACCGCACCGGCATCCCGGTTCGCATCTGCTTCACGGCCAGCTCGGTCACGACTCCGATCACCGAGTCGTGCGGTCCGGTCATCCCGGCATCGCTGACCGCGGCCGTGCCTCCGGGCGACACCCGCGCGTCGTTCGTCTGGATGTGGGTGTGCGTGCCGATCACGGCCGTCACCTTTCCGTCCAGGTCGGCCGCCATCGCGACCTTCTCGCTGGTCGCCTCGCCGTGAAAGTCGACGAGGATGACCGCCGTCCGGCTTCGCGCTTCCTCGACGAGCTCGTCGACCATCTCCCACGGGCCGTGCGGCGGCGCCAGGAAGAGCTGGCCGAGGAGGTTCACGACCGCGACGGTCTGGCCGCTCCGGGTCTCGCCGAAGGCGAGGCCCTTCCCGGGCGCGTGTCGGGAGAGGTTCGCGGGCCGGATCACCCGGTCGGACTCGGCGAGGTAGCCCGCGATCTCGGGCCGCCGGAAGGTGTGGTTCCCGAGGGTGATCACGTCGGCACCCGACGCGAGGATCACCTCGGCGAGACGCGGCGTGATCCCCAGCCCGTCTGCGGCGTTCTCGCCGTTCACGACGCAGAAGTCGACGTCGAGCTCCTCGCGGAGGCCCGGCAGCAGGTGCTCGACGGCCCTTCGGCCGGGCGCGCCGTTCACGTCGGCGACGAAGAGAACGTTTATTGAACGCTCAGAGTTGCCGCTGGGTGGACTTCGAGCGAGACGTGGTTGCCCGCGTCCTGGGTGTACCGGGCAAGCGTCTGGCGTTCGACGCGCGAGAAGTCCATGACCGTGCCGAGCTTGGAGCTCGAGGCGGTGACCGCGGCTCCGACCGTCAGCGACGGATCGGTCCGCAGATGCGTCAGTGAGACGACGAGCGATGGCTCGCTCGACGGCTGGATGTCGACCCGCGAGCCGAGCCGCTTGCCGCTGATCACATAGTCGCTGATCCCGACCACGACGCCGTCGACCGGTGCGTAGACGTCCGTGCCGGGCGCGGCGCCGACGTCGAGGACGGCGTTGGCCGGACCGTTGCCGCCCAGCTGATACCAGGCAACCCCAGCCCTGTCGCCGCCCGTGAGCCGTCGCACGAGGCGCGCGAACAAGCCCTTGTTCGCCTGCTCGCCCACCGGCTCGAGCGCCAGCGCGCCGTTGTCCACCGCGTGGTAGCCGACGGCGGTGATCCGCTGCTGGGCGACCGGCATGCGGAGCTGCAGGGAGTTGTGCACCGCGACCACCTGAGGCTGCGGCGGGCCGGTCGGGAGCAGCCTCTGCGCAGGGGCGGGCGCCGTCGAGACCGTTGCCGCCGGCGTCCCCCACCCGAACGCGGACAGAAGCAGCGTGACGACCACCGCCGCGCAGACGAGGACGAGAGCCGCGATCCGCCGCGCACGATGCTGTCCGGCCGCGCGACGCCGACGGGCGCGGCGCGCCTGTTCCACTGCCCTGCGGGAAGGCATTGAGGTGACCCTAACCGACTCGCGGTCGCGCTTCAGTTGCACTGCTTGTGACACGGCGGGGGGCGATTCTAGAGCCAATTCGGTCCAACCCTCGTCTCGGGCCAACGCAAGGTTCCCATCGAGCGAGAAGTTCCAGTCCCAATCGGGCGGCCTGAGAGCGACAACCTGCGCAGTACGATCAGCCCGATGCCGCCGGCCGCGCACAAGCTCCAGATTCCGCGCTGGATTCAGCTCGTGGGGCTGCCGCTCGTGCTGCTGTTCCTCTGGGCGCTGGCGAGCACGGTCGCTCACGTCGTGTTCCTCTTCATCGTGGCGGCGCTGATCGCGCTCCTGCTCGACCCGCTGGTGCGGGCGCTCGGACGGATGCGAATCCCCAGGGGCTTCTCGGTCGCCGTCGTATTCCTGAGCTTCGCGACTGTGTTGGTCGTCGGCGTGATCGCCATAGGCGTCGTGGTCGTCGACCAGTCTCGTGAGGCTGCGGACCGGATTGACGCCTACCTTACGGTCGAGCGCGGACAGAGCAGCCAGACGGACGCCGAGCGCGACGTCGACCGTCTCCAGGCCTGGCTGAACGACCACGGCCTCGAGCGAGTCAAGGTCGAGGAGCAGGGTCAGGACTTCGTCGACTCTCTTCGCGACGCCGACCCGCAGGAGTACACGTCGCGGGTAATCGACTTCCTCGAGGGGGCGGCGCTCTCGATCTTCGAGGTGCTCTTCTCCCTCGTGCTCATCATCGTCGTGTCGATCTACATGCTGCTCGACATGGGACGGCTGTCGGCCGCCGTCGACCGGCGGTTCCCGCCGCGGCCGGACTCTGGCTCACTGATCCCGCGGATCGAGAAGGCGCTCGCCGGCTACGTCCGCGGCCAGGTCCTCCTCTCGCTGATCATCGGCGTCAGCGCAGGCGTCGGGCTCTGGGTGCTCGGGACTCTCGGCTTGGCGGAGGGGATGGACCAGTACGCACTCCTGTTCGGAGCGTGGGTCGGGTTCATGGAGCTGATCCCCTACCTGGGGCCGTGGCTCGGCGCGATCCCGCCGGTGATCTATGCGCTGATCGTCGACCCGGTCTCGGCGATCTGGGTCACGCTGCTCTTCCTCGCGATCCACCAGATCGAGGGCCACATCGTCGTCCCGAACGTGATGGGCAGCGCGCTCCGGCTCCACCCGCTGCTCGTGATCTTCGGGCTGCTGGCCGGCGGCGAGATCTACGGGCTCGCCGGGATCTTCGTCGCGCTGCCGCTGCTCGCCGTGCTGCGCGCGATCTGGGAGTTCGCCGGCGAGCGCGTCGAGCTGGAGGCCTGGCGCGGCGAAGGGCCGGTGCCGGTGGAGGTCGAGGCCGAGCCTGAGCCCACTGTCCAGGAGGCGCCCCCGCCTCCACGGGCTAACGTGGGCCCGTGAGCACCTTCCCGCTCACCCGCCTTCGCCGCCTCCGCAGCTCCGGAGCGCTGCGCTCGCTCGTGCGCGAGACCCGGCTCGATCTCGATTCGCTCGTGTACCCGCTCTTCGTCGGCCCGTCCACCCAGCCGAACGAGTCGCTGCCCGCGCTCGGGCGCTTCTCGGTCGAGGACCTCGTCTCAGAGGCAGAGGAGCTGCGCGGCCTCGGCGTCCCGGCGGTGATCCTGTTCGGGATCCCCGACGAGAAGGACGAGCAGGGCTCGGGCGCCTGGGACGACGACGGCGTCGTCCAGCGCGCGCTGCGGGGGTTGCGCGCCTCGGTGCCGGGCCTCGTCCTGGTCACGGACGTCTGCCTCTGCGAGTACACCTCGCACGGCCACTGCGGCGTCCTCGACGGCGAGGAGGTCGCGAACGACGCAACGGTCGAGCTGCTCGCTCGCACGGCGGTCAGCCACGTCGAGGCGGGAGCCGACGCAGTCGCTCCGAGCGACATGATGGACGGCCGCGTCGCCGCGATCCGCGGAGCGCTGGACGACGGCGGCTTCGACGCGACTCCGATCCTGTCCTACGCGGCCAAGTACGCCTCGGCGTTCTACGGGCCCTTCCGCGAGGCGGCCGAGTCGGCTCCTGCGTTCGGTGACCGCCGCGGGTACCAGATGGACCCGGCCAACGTCCGTGAGGCGCTCCGCGAGTGCGAGCTGGACGTGGCCGAGGGCGCGGACCTGCTGATGGTCAAGCCGGCCCTGCCCAATCTGGACATCATCCGCGCGGTTCGCGAGCGCTTCGACCTCCCGGTCGCCGCCTACAACGTCTCCGGCGAGTACGCGATGGTCAAGGCCGCGGCGGCCTCGGGCTGGATGGACGAGCGCCAGGCCGCGCTCGAGTCGCTGACGGCGATCAAGCGCGCCGGCGCCGACGTGATCGTGACCTACTGGGCCAAGGACGTGGCACGCTGGCTGTAGGCACCCGCTCGGAGCTCTGGGCCCGGGCGCAGCGCCTGATCCCCGGCGGCGTCAACTCGCCCGTGCGGGCGATGCGGGCCGTGGGGCTCGACGAGCCGCTCTTCGTCCGTCGCGGCGAGGGCGCGTACCTCGAGGACGCCGACGGCCGGCGCTACGTGGACTGGGTGCAGTCGTGGGGAGCGCTGCTCTTCGGGCACGCGGACCCGGAAACGGTCGAGGCCGTTCGTGCGGCCGCGCTGGACGGAACGAGCTTCGGTGCGGCGACCGAACGGGAGGTCGAGCTCGCCGCCGAGATCGTCGACGCCGTTCCCTCGGTGGAGATGGTCCGGCTCGTCTCGTCGGGGACCGAGGCGGCGATGTCGACGATTCGCCTCGCCCGGGGCGCGACCCGCCGCGACCGGATCCTCAAGTTCGCCGGCTGCTACCACGGCCACGCCGACGCGCTGCTCGCGGAGGCCGGGTCCGGCGTCGCGACCCTCGGGATCCCGTCGTCCGCGGGCGTGCCGGCCAAGGTGACCGCCGACACGATCGTCAGCCCGTACAACGACCTAGACGCCGCCGCGGCGGCGGTCGCTCAGTACGGCGAGGGCCTCGCCTGCGTGATCGTGGAGCCGGTCGCCGGAAACATGGGCGTTGTCCCACCTGCGCCGGGCTTCCTCGAGGGGCTCCGCGCCCTTTGCGACGCCAGCGGCGCACTGCTCGTCTTCGACGAGGTGATCACTGGGTTCCGGCTCGCCCGAGGAGGAGCGCAGGAGCGCTTCGGCGTCCTTCCCGACCTCACGATCCTCGGGAAGATCGTCGGCGGCGGCCTCCCGCTCGCGGCGTTCGGGGGCCGGGCTGACGTGATGCAGGAGCTGGCGCCGACGGGCCAGGTCTACCAGGCAGGGACGCTCTCCGGAAACCCGCTCGCGACCGCGGCGGGCCTGGTCGTCCTGCGCCGCCTTCGCGACGATTCGGTGTACGAAGATCTCGAGCGTCGCGGCGCACGTCTCGAGGCCGGCCTCTCCCCGCATGGCCGCTTCGAGCGCGTGGGCGCCATGGCCACGTTGTTCGCCGAGGACACGGAACGCTACGCGGCGCTTTTCAGGCATCTGCTCGAGCAGGGCATCTATCTCGCCCCCTCGCAGTTCGAGGCGATGTTCGTCTCGCTCGCGCACGGTGACGAGGAGATCGACCGGACGGTGGACGCGGTTGCCGGTTTCGGCGGCTGAGCTCGCCGGCGCGCTTCGCGAGCCCACCGAGGGCGAGCTGGAGCCGGTCTTCTCGCATCTGTCCGACCAGCAGTACGCCCTCGGGCTGGAGACGATCTACGAGGGCTACCTCGTGCACTACGGACGGCCGCGCCTCCTCGAGCCGGCGGACGACGACACCGCGCTCGTTCTCGGCGATTACCTCTATGCGCAAGGCCTCGCGCGGATCGCGTCGCTCGGCGGCGTCGACGCCGTCCGCGACCTCGCGGAGCTCATCTCCCTCTGCGCCCAGGCGCGAGCGGACGGGCTCGACGGGGATGGCGCCGCGTGGGCGGCGACCGCCGCGCTGATCGGACAACGGCGGCTCGAGGCGGCGCGCGGCGACCTCCGCGACCGGGGTGACGCAGGGCCTCTCGAGCGTCTCGCGCGGGAGGCGGCGGGCGACGAGAGCACCGATCGGGCGCTGGAGGCCCACGCCCGTTTGGTCGGTTAGAGTCGCGCCGTGGCGTCGCTGGCTCTCACCCTGATGACCCTCCTCGCGGCAGCGGCGGAGGAGGAACGTCCTTCTGCGGCCGAGGAGGGCAAGAAGGTGATCACCGCGATGCTGATCGTCGGCCTGATCTTCCTGGGCGTGATTCTCCTCGGCCAGTTCTTCAAATGGCTGGGTCACCGGCGCGAAGCTCGCCGGCCCTCCGCGTACTGACGTCGGCCTGACGGCCGCGTAGTCTCTCGCCGTGCCCAGGCTCGCGGCTGCCCTTGCAGGGACCGGCGCCGTCGTCGCGCTCTTCGTCGGCTTCGCCTCGGCAGGCAGTTCCGCGGCCGGCGAGCCCGAGCTCGAGCCGGTCGCCTCGTTCGCAGCGCCGATCTTCGTCACGGCGCCGCCCGGAGACGGCCAGCGGGTCTTCGTCGTCGAGAAGGGCGGCCGCATCATGATCGTCAAGGCCGGCAGCAAGCTCGCGACGCCGTTCCTCGACATCAGCGGCCCGGTGAGGTCCAGCGATTATGAGCGCGGCCTGCTCTCGATGGCCTTCGCTCCGGACTACCCGTCGAGCGGACGCTTCTACGTCTACTACACCTCCGACGCGGTGGCCGGACAGCGAGGGCTCGGTGACCTGATCATCGCCGAGTACCGGAGATCCGCGAACCCCGACGTCGCCGAGACGGCGGAGCGTGTCGTTCTCCAGATCACGCACCCCGAGGACAACCACAACGGCGGCCAGCTCCAGTTCGGGCCGGACGGCTACCTGTACATCGGCACCGGCGACGGCGGCAGCGCCAACGATCCGCCGTCGAACGCGCAGAACCTGAACGTCCTGCTCGGAAAGCTCCTGCGCATCGATCCGCGGCTTGGCCCGGGCGGCGGGCCCTACACGATTCCGACGACGAACCCCTTCGTCGGGCAGGCCGGTACACGGCCGGAGATCTGGTCTTACGGCCTGCGCAATCCCTGGCGCTTCTCGTTCGATCGGGCGACGGGCGACCTCACCATCGCCGACGTTGGGCAGAACGCCTGGGAGGAGATCGACTTCGTTCCTGCGAGCGCAGGCGCCGGCCGCGGCGCCAACTTCGGCTGGAAGTGCTTCGAGGGGAAGCACGAGTCCAGCAACAACCCGCCGCACTGCAGTCCCCGCCCTGCCAACCACACGCCGCCCGTGCACGAGTACGGACACGCCCGCGGCGAGTCGATCACGGGCGGTTATGTAGTGCGCGACCCAAGCCTGCCCGCCCTGGCCGGCAGGTACGTCTACGGGGACGCGCTCTCCACGCCGCTCTGGTCTGCCGTCCTCCAGACGCCGACCGCGGCGGACGACCGTCAGCTCGGCCTCAGCGTCGGCGACCTCTACTCGTTCGGCGAAGACGCGTGCGGCCGCGTGTACGCAGCGTCGGGTGGAGGCACCGTCTACCGTCTGAAGGCATCCGGGTCTCCGTCGAGCCCCGATCTGCACGCCCTCCGCGCTGCCCCCGCCGCCTCCTCCGCCGGGGCCGCCCGCTCCGCCGCCTCCGCCCGCGACCGCGAAGCGGAAGATCTGTCGCGTGCCCAAGCTGAAGGGGCTCCGAGGAGTGACCGCGCGGGCGCGAATCCGCCGCGCGAACTGCCGCGTCGGCCGCGTCCGGTCGAAGCACGCGGCCAGGCGGCGCGGACGTGTGATCTCGCAGGCTCCGCGCCCCGGCGCGCGGCGGATCCGCGGGACGCGCGTCCATTTCACGGTGAGCCGCGGCCGGCGTTAGAACTCCGGTCGGCGTGCAGGAGCTCCCGACCGGAACCGTCACCTTCCTCTTCACCGACATCGAGCGGTCGACGCGCCTGCTCACCGAGCTCGGGGACGCGTACACGGACGTCCTCGCGGAGCATCACCGCTGGATCAGGGAGGCCGTCGGCCGCCACGGAGGCTTCGAGATGGGGACGCAGGGCGACGCGTTCGCGGTGGTGTTCCCGCGCGCGGGGAACGCCGTCGCGGCAGCTGCAGACGCCCAGCGTTCGCTCGCCGGAGGGCCGGTGCGTGTGCGCATGGGCGTCCACACCGGCGAGCCCTCGCTGACCGACGATGGCTACGTCGGGCTCGCGGTTCACCAGGCCGCCCGGATCGCCGCGGCAGGCCACGGCGGCCAGGTCGTGGTCTCCGAGACGGCATGCGCGCTCCTCGACGGCGAGTTCGAGCTGCGCGACCTCGGCGAGCACAGGCTGAAGGACATCGGGACGCCGATCAGGCTCTTCCAGCTCGGTCGCGACCAGTTCCCGCCGCTCCGGAGCCTCAGCCAGGGGCGCCTACCGATCGACCCTCAGCCGCTGCTCGGGCGTAAGGCCGAGCTCGGGAAGCTTCTGCGCTTGCTCGGGGCCGAGCGGGCGCGGCTCGTCACGCTCACCGGCCCCGGCGGAATCGGCAAGACGAGCCTCGCGGTCGCCGCCGCGGCCGAGCTCGTCGAGTCGTTCGAAGACGGGGTGGGCCTCGTCGAGCTCGCGGCGATTCGCGAGCCGGCCCTGGTGGTGCCCGAGATTGCCGAGAGCCTGGGCGGCGAGGGCGACGCCGCCTCGCAGATCGGCGGCCGTGAGCTTCTTCTCGTCCTCGACAACCTCGAGCAGGCGATCGGCGCGGCGCCCGACATCGCGGCGCTGCTCGTGGCCGCGCCCAACCTCAGTCTCGTCGTCACGAGCCGCGAGCCGCTCCGGATCGCCGAGGAGCGCGAGTTTCCCCTCGAGCCGCTGGCGGAGGCGCCCGCGGTCGAGCTCTTCCGGCAGCGAGCGGAGGGCGTCCTCCCGGGCTTCACGGCCGACTACGGCCGGCTTGCGGAGATCTGTCGGCGCCTGGACAGCCTGCCGCTTGCGATCGAGCTGGCGGCCGCGCGCGTCAAGGTTCTCCCGCCGGGCGAGCTCCTCGGCCGGCTCGACCAGCGGCTCCCCATCCTGAGTGGGACCCGCCGCGACCTGCCCGAGCGCCAACAGACCCTGCGCGCCACGATCGAGTGGAGCTACGAGCTGCTGACGGCGGAGGAGCAACGCCTCTTCGCCCGCCTCGGCGTCTTCAGCGGGGGGTGGTCGCTCGCCGCCGGCGAGCAGGTCTGCGAGGCCGAGCTCGACACGCTCGGCTCGCTGCTGGACAAGAGCCTCATCCGTCGCGACGCCGACCGGTTCTCGATGCTCGGGACGATCCAGGAGTACGCGCAGGATCGGCTCGGCGACGGAAAGGACACCCGCCGGCGCCACGCCGAGTTCTTCGCCGAGCTCGCCGAGTCTCGCGAGCGCGACCATCTGGGCCCCGCGCAGGCGCCCCTTCGCCGGCTCTTCCGGACCGAGTGGGACAACATCCGCGCAGCGCTCCAGTGGGCGGTGGACTCGGGCGAAGCAGAGCTCGGTCTTCGCCTCGCAGGTGCGCTGACGACCATCTGGCTCGACCGCAACCTGGCAGTCGAAGGCCAGTCGTGGTTCCGAACGCTGCTGGACAGCCCGACCGCGGTAAGCGACGACGTGCGGGCGAAGGCGCTGATGACGGCGTCGATGGTCGCCGGTGTGCGGAGCGACTTCGATCAGTCGATGGCCTGGGGCGAGGAGGCGCTCGGCCTGTACCGCGCGCTCGGCTCCGAGGAGGGGATCGCGTGGTCGCTGACCACGGTTGCGATCGGGCCGATGGAGCAGGGTCGGCCGGAGGAAGCGGGCCCGCTGCTCGAGGAGTCCGCGAAGCTCCACCGGAAGCTCGGGTACCCCGGTGGCCTGCGGCGGGTCCTGCACCTGCAGGGCCAGCAGGCAGCCGCCGTCGGCGACCTCGATCGCGGCCGCCGCCTGCTGCGCGAGTCCGCCGATCTCTCGGCGGGCGAGGACGATCACTTCGGCGCGTCGAGCTCGCTTCACGCCCTCGGTGACCTCGAGCTCGACGCGGGCCGCTCGGAGGCCGCCGACAGGGACTATCGAGATGCCCTGCGCGTCGCCTGGGACTCGGGCTCAGATCGGCTGGTCTGCTACTCCCTTGCCGGGGTCGCCTCGACGGCGGCGGAGAGCGGCGACCGCGAACGTGCTGCGCTTCTGTGGGGCTTCGCGGAGGCCTACGAGGAGCGGCTCCGCTTCACCATGCGGCGGCGGAGCCTGTACGAGGAGCGCTGCGCGCCGGCGGCAGCCGCCCACTCCGAGCAGTACGGCGAAGGCCGGCGACTTGGCGTCGACGAGGCGGTGGAGATTGCCCTCGGCTGACCAGGCAGCGGCGCTCAGACCGGGCTGACTGCACTCGGGCGAGATCGCCCGGTTGGGATGACGAGGGACGGAGCCGTGCGGCGTACCGTGGCCTCATGTCCGATGCGCTCTCGGCGCGTGGGCGGGCCGGCGATGACCGCCCCTCGAACGACGCGCCCACGCGTCTGCTCCAGTCGGAATGGCTCTGGGCGTGGGTGCTGGTCGGCGGGGCCGCGATCTGGCTGGTCACTGCAGTCGCAACCGGCCTCACCGACCTCGACCACCTGATCCCGAACGTCGTTCTGCTGGGCAGCTTTCTCGTCCCCGTCTCGCTCGTCCTCTTCGCGCTGGCCCGAACGGGCGACGGCTATCTGAGCGTGGAGCACGTGATCGTCGGCTTCCTCGGCGGCGGCCTTCTGGGCACCGTGTTCGCCGGGGTGACCGAGGTGTACTTCCTGCCGAGCGCCGCCGGGACGTTCGTCGGAGTCGGGCTCTTCGAGGAGACCGCCAAGGCGGCCGTCCTCGTCCTCATCGGGACGAGGGTGCCGGTGAAGCGGGGGCGCGACGGGATGATCCTCGGAGCAACCGTGGGCGCGGGCTTCGCCGCGTTCGAGAGTGCCGGCTACGCGCTGTCGACCTTCCTCGATCACCGTGCGGATCACCCGGTGCTGCACATCGTCAGCACCGAGGCCCAGCGGGCGGCCGTCTCGCCGTTCGGCCATCTGACCTGGACGTCGCTGATCGGCGGCGCGATCTTCGCCGCCTGGCGCGGCGGCGGCTTCGGCCCGATCTCCCCGGTCGCCTGGACGTTCGCAGGCGTCGTCGCGCTGCACGCGGCGTGGGACGCCAGCTACGGATTGGCGATCATGATCGCGCGCGGCCTGGCCGGAGACGGATGGGATGCCGGCTGGCCCAAGACCGAGGAGTGGATCGGCCGGCCGACCGGGGCGGAGCTGACGACGTTCAACGTCGCCTACGACGTTCTCATCGGCGCCAACGCGCTGATCGGGACGATCTGGATCGTCGCTCGCTGGCGCCACTATCGCGCGCAGGGAGCGCGGGCACCGTAGGGACACCGCCTTGCAGCGATTGTTGCGTCGTTGACACCGTGACACGCGCGCCGCTCTAATCCGTTTCGTAGACTCGCCGCGGACGAGCGCGAGGAGGGCTCCGAACTGGATCCGCACGGCGGAGACAACAAGCCGCATCTGCCATCCCCGAGCATCTGGCCGGTCGGGTTCGCCGTCGGCATCGCCTGTGTCCTCGTAGGGCTCGTCGTCAGCAGGCCGGCCGTCATCGCCGGCGTGATCATCACGGTGATCTTCGGCTTCCTGTGGGCGCGCGACGTGATGGCGCCCGATCGCGAGCCGGCTGCCGAGCCCGAGCCCGCAGCCCCGGCCGTCGCCGACGACGGGCCGGAGCAGGAGAAGTACCCGCGGAACGTCTTTCTCGAGCTGACGACGCTTGCGCTCGGCGGTGTGATCACCGGCATCGTCGCGCTCCCGGTCCTCGGCTTCGCGGTCCTGCCGGCCTTCGAAAAGATCGACCTGGAGCCGGCCGACCTCGGGCCGCTGGACCTCTACCCGGAGAACGAGTGGCGCGAGTCGACGTTCCTGCTCGACCCGGGCTCGGGCGAGGTGTCTAGGCGGACCGCGTTCGTCCGGTCCAACGGCGACGTTGACGGCGTCCCGAACATGACGATCCTCTCCAACCGCTGCGTCCACCTCGGCTGCCCGGTCCAAGCCGGCGGGCCCCGTGAGGACGAGCGCAGCGAGACGGTCGAGAGCGAGATCGAGGGGGGAGAATTGACAGTGACCCCGGTCCAGCCCGCGAACTTCAGCTGCCCCTGTCACGGCGGCGCTTACGACACCGAGGGCAACCGGATCGCCGGGCCGCCCGTTCGCGCGCTCGACCGCTACACGTTCGAAATCTCCGAAGGCAATCTCAAGCTGCTCCTGCCGTACAGCGTCGGCGAAGTGGAGGGCGAGGGGGCAGACGCAAAGATCATCGCGTATCAGCAGCAGGGGCCGGGCGAGCACGTCGACGGCCTCTCGGCGTTCCTGTACCCCATCCAGCCCAAAGACCTGGAGTACTAAAGACTCGTGGCCGTCGTCCCGCCTCCCAGCCGGAACCGCAAGCGGGGGCTGATGGCCACGGTCATCCATATCGTGATGATCCCGCTCGACTGGCTGGAGGTGCGGTCGGGGATCGTCGGCGGCGTCAAGTACTTCCTCTTCCGGAAGGTCCCGTCGGACGTCAACTGGTTCCAGACTCTTGGCTCGGCGACGCTGACCGCCTTCCTCGTCCAGCTCGGTACGGGCGTGGTCCTCGCGATGTACTACAAGCCGACGCCGGACCAGGCCTACGAATCGATCCGCCACATTACGCACGACGTGACGCTGGGCTGGCTCGTTCGCGGGATGCACCGGTGGGGCGCGAGCGTCTTCATCATCCTGCTCTTCCTCCACATGGGCCGGGTCTTCCTCTTCGGCGCGTACAAGTATCCGAGGGAGTTGAACTGGATCGTCGGCGTGCTCATCCTTCCGCTGGCGCTGCTCATGGGGTTCACGGGGTACCTGCTCCCATGGGATCAGACGGCGTACTGGGCGACCGTCGTCGGCATCAACCTGAACGGAACCGGTCCCTTCGTCGGCCCGTTCCTGTCGCAGTTCTTACGCGGGGGCGACGAGATCGGCGCGAACACGCTGACGATCTTCTACGCGATGCACATGCTCCTTATCCCCGGAGCGCTCATCGCCTTGATCACGCTTCACCTCTACCTCGTCGTCCGGCTCGGCGTTGTCTCGCCGCCGTGGTCGGACGAGGAGGCCGGGCGGGAACGGCCCGAGCCGCAGCCGACCGGCGACGGTGGGCTGCTCAGCCCCCGCCCGCGTGGGGGGAGGCCGCGAAGTGAGTAGCGCGCAGGACGAACGCGAAGCGCAGTTCAAGCGGTACAAGGAGGACGTCGACACCCGCGGGAAGTCGTTCTTCCCGTACGCGATGTTCCACGACACGGTGATGAGCCTCGTCGTGGTGTCGGTCATCGTCGGGCTCGCCTGCGTGTGGTACTTCACGGCCGAGGAGGCGACGGATCTGGAAGGTGCGTCGGGCTCGGGCCGGCTCGGCGTGCTCTACGAGGAGAAGGCCGACCCCGGCACCACGAGCTTCATCCCGCGGCCCGACTGGTACTTCTACTTCCTCTTCTACCTGCTCCGGATCTTCAAGTGGCCGGACTCTGTCGTGCTCGGGACCGTCGGGATCCCGACGATCGCCCTGATTCTGCTCCTGGCGCTTCCGTTCCTGGATCGGCGGCAGGAGCGGCGGCTTTCCCGGCGTCCTGTGGCCGTGATCGCGGCGCTCCTCACAATCGTCACGATGGGCGTCCTGACCTACAAGGGCGCAGTCGCCGAGGAGGGGACCGGCGCGACAGGCGACGTGGCGCGCTGGATCGAGGAGAACAACATTCCGGAGGGCGACGCGCAGGAGGGCGCCCAGCTCTTCGCCGAGTCAGGCTGCACGAACTGCCACACGTACCTCGGCTCCGGGGTGGCGAACCTTGGAGCTCCCGACCTGTCCGGCGTCGGAAACGAGATGGACGCGGCGCGGCTGGAGGCGTACGTGGCCAATCCGCGGGAGTTCGGCAACCAGGTGATGCCGGTCTACGGGGAGACGCTGAGCGAGGAGCAGCTGGGACAGATCGCGGCCTTCCTCGAGGCCTCCAAGGGCTCGTCCGGCGGGTAGTCCGGTGACGGCGCGGACCGGCCACCTTCCGGCCGACGGCGTCCGGACGATGTTCGACCGCATCGCGCCGGTCTACGACGCGATGAACCATGCGATGACGGCCGGCCTCGACCGGCGGTGGCGGCGCCTCACTGCCGATGCCGTGGTCGCTCGGGGCGACAAGGTGCTCGACGCGTGCTGCGGGACCGGCGACCTCGCGCTTGCGGCCCAGGCGGCGGGCGGGATCGTGACCGGCCTCGACTTCTCCGAGGCCATGCTCGAGCGCGCCCGGCGGAAATCCTCCGAGATCGAATGGCTCGAGGGAGACCTGCTCCGCCTCCCCTTCGGGGATGGAGCGTTCGACACGGCGACCGTCGGGTTCGGCGTGCGTAACGTCGACGATCTCGATCGGTCGCTGCGCGAGCTCCGTCGGGTGGTGAAGCCGGGAGGCCGGCTGGCGATCCTCGAGATCGTGAGGCCGAAGGGCCCGGCCGCCCTTTTCTACAAGGCGTGGTTCGACTTCCTCGTCCCCGTGGCGGGACGGGTGCTCTCCGGCGGCGTCGCGTACACCTACCTCCCGGCGAGCGTACGCCGGTTTCCGGGCCCGGCCGAGCTCACCGAGCGTGTGCGAGCCGCGGGCTTCCATCCGGTTGCGCATCGGCTCCTCGGAGGCGGGATCGTCGTCCTGCTGGTCGGGGAGGCGCGATGACGGCGCTCGCCGCCGTGGAGGAGGCTCCCGGGCTCGACGCCTACATGGCGGCGCTGGAAGACCGCCTGCGCGAATCCGTCGCGAGCCACCCAGGAACGGTCGCCGATGCCGGCGCCCAGGCGCTCGCCGCAGGTGGCAAGCGGCTGCGGCCGCTCCTCGTCTTCCTCACTGCCCGGGAGGGTGGCGACCCGGTGCCGGCGGGAGCCGCGGTCGAGCTCGTCCACATGGCGAGCCTCGTCCACGACGACGTGATCGATCGGGCGGCGCTCCGCCGCGGCCACGAGACCGCCTGGCGCACGCACGGCTCGGTTGGCGCTCGCGCCACGGGCGACTACCTCTACGCCCGCGCCTTCTCGGAGCTCTCGGCGACCGGAGACGTGGAGGGCGTGCAGCTGCTCGCCTCGGCCGCGCTCGACCTCGTCCGCGGCGAGGCGCTCCAGCACGCCCAGGCGCACAAGCCCGAAACGACCGAGAAGGAGTATCTGCAGCGCTGCACGCTCAAGACCGCCGAGCTCTTCCGCGCTTCGTGCTTGCTCGGAAGCCGCGACGAGGCGATCGGCCGGTTTGGGCTGGCGCTGGGGATCGCGTTCCAGATCACGGACGACATCCTCGACTGCACGGGCACGACAATCGAGACCGGAAAGCTCGCCGGGAACGACCTGCGCGAGGGCACGCCCACCCTGCCGCTGATCTTCGCGGCCCGGGAGGACCCGGTCGTGCGGGATGCGCTCGCCGGCGGCCCGCTCGACGGCGCCCTCGTCCGCGTCGCCCAGACCGGCGCGCTGGAACGGGCCCGAGAGATCGCGTTGCGCTATGCGGCGGAGGCGCGCTCGCACCTCGAACGGACGACACACCGCCCCGAGCTCGAGGCGCTGACGCACATCGTGGTCGAGCGGCGCAGCTAGGGATATCGTCCCGCGCGATGGGGATCCTTCCGGAACGGTCGAGGCACTGCTGGAGACGGCGCTGGTGAGCGAGCTCACGGTCGTCGACCCCTCGGGCCGGCCGCTGACGCATCCGTTGATCCCGCTCTACGACGGCGAGCTGATCTACCTCACCTCGAGCATCCTCTTCTCGAAGAAGCTGGAGCACATCAAGGCCAACCCGAAGGTGTCGCTCTCGATCACCGATCCCGTCGCGCTCGAGCCCGGCCAGATCGCGCGGGCGACGATCCAGGGGGACGCCGAGGTGGACGACTCCGACCTCCATGAAGGGTGGGAGCGCGTCCTCCCGCTCTGGCGGAAGAAGGAGCCGTCGATCGACTTCTTCCTCGGCAAGCGCGTGGCGCTTCCCCTCTTCTTCGAGCGCGCAGTCATCGAGATTCGGCCCAGGAAGGCGTTCCTCTGGGAGGACGGACGGACCGACCGGCCGCCGCAGGTCTTCGATGTCGAGCGGGTGCTCGCATGAAGCCCACCTCAGAGCTGATCGGCGGGCTCGAGGATCGGTTCGCCCACGCGGTGATCGCCTTCGTCGACGCCGATGGTTATCCGATGTCGGTCGCGACGGAGTTCGAGGTTGACCGGGAGCGCGGTGTCGTCTCTCTCCAGGCCGTCGCCGGCGATGCGCAGCCGCCGCAGGGCGAGCGCGTCAACGTCGTCTTCAGCCATATCCGCCCGCAGCCGGGAATCGGCTACGACGAACGCCGCTACGTCTCGCTCTGGGGGCCGTTGCGGGCTGCGGACGGCGGGCTCGAGTTCTCGCCGGAGGACGTTCAGCACTGGGACGAGCAGGAGATGTCGTTCTTCGAGTACTCGGAGCGCGGCGTCCCACAGGCGAAGCGCTATCTCGAGCGCGTCTCCGAGGAGACCGGTCGTGAAGTGAAGCCGAAGCTCGCCTTCGGCTGGCTCTTTCTCCGCGCGACTCGGCTGCCGTTCCTGACCGCGACTTTCGTGCCAATCCTCCTCGGCATCGCGGTCGCTGCCTGGACGAACGGGTTCAGCTGGTGGCTCGCGCTCCTGACGCTCGTGGGAGGCGCTTGCATCCACCTCGGCCTCAATGTCGCGAACGACGTCTTCGACACGACGAGCGGCGCCGACGCGGCGAACGTCAATCCCACGCAGTTCAGCGGCGGATCGCGCGTCGTCCACTACGGGCTGCTCACGCTGCGCGAGATCACGCTGCTCGCAGCCGGGTTCTACGCGGTGGGGATCGGGATCGGGGTCTACCTCGCGGCGACGCGCGGATGGGACCTGCTCTGGCTCGGCATCGCCGGAGCGCTCCTCAGCGTCTTCTACACCGCGCCGCCCCTCAAGCTCGTGCACCGCGGGCTCGGAGAGATCGACGTCTTTCTCGGCTTCGGGCCGATCATGGTGCTGGGCGCCTACTTCGTCCAAGCGCAGGAGTTCGACCTCGAACCGCTGCTCGTCTCGATCCCTGTCGGGATTCTGATCGCGCTCGTGCTCTATGTGAACGAAGTACCGGACCGTCCTGCGGACGAGGCTGCTGCGAAGCGCACGCTTCCGGTGCGGTTCTCGAAGGCGACGATCGTGAACCTCTACGCCGCCGCCGTCGCGGTGACCTTCGGGCTGATCGTCGTCTTCGCCGTTGCAGGCTGGATCGTCCGGCCAGCGATCATCGCCCTTGCGGCCGCGCCGCTCGCGCTCCCCGTCTACCGAGCGCTCAAGTCGTTCTATGAGCAGCCGTACGCCCTCATGCCGGCGATGGCCAAGAACATCCAGCTCCATCTCGCAACCGGCGTCCTGCTGATCCTCGGCTACGTGATCGCGCTCGTCGCGGACGGCGTCATGGACGACCCGCCGTCGTTCTTGACTTGAGCACCGAGTTCATCTCGGCCGTCCCGATCATTCCGGCGCGCGACATCGAGCAGAGCGCGGCCTGGTACCGCGACCGTCTCGGCTTCACGATCTTCCATACCGAGGACGAGTACGGAATCGTCGGACGCGGCGAGACCTGGATCCACTTCTGGGGGCCGAGCGGGATCCCGCCCGAAAAGTCGGACACCATGATCCGTGTCGGTGTCCGCGGAATCGACCAGCTGTACGAGCATTGCCGGGCCGAGGAGATCGTCCATCCGAACGCCCCGCTCGAGGAGAAGCCGTGGGGCTTCCGTGAGTTCGCGGTTACCGACCACGACGGCAACCTCGTGACGTTCTTCGAGCCGCCCTCGGGCTACGAGCCGCAGGCGGGGTGAAGCTCGCCACGACTCCGTGGGCCTGGTACCGCGACCCCGCGGTGCTCGAGCGCGAGGACGATGCGATCTTCCGGCGCAGCTGGCAGTACGTCGGCGTCCTCGCGGAGAACAACGTCGTCCCGGGGTGGGCCGGCCGGGTACCGGTGGTCGCGGTCCGTGCAGAGGATGGAGCCGAGCGCGCCTTCGTCAACGTCTGTCGGCATCGCGGATCGATCGTGGTCGAGGAGCCTGCGAGCAGGAAGTCGCTCCAGTGCGGGTACCACGCCTGGACGTATGGGCTCGACGGCTCGTTGCGCTCGGCGCCTCGGTCCGAGGAGCTCGAGGGCGCGGACGACCTCGGGCTGGTCGAGATCCGGCTCGCTTCCTGGGGCCCGTTCCGGTTCGTCAACCTCGACGGCGAGGCGCCGGAGCTCGAGGAAGTGCTCGGCGACGTTCCCGCGATGCTCGCCGAGGGTGGGATCGACGTCGACGGCCTCGCGTTCCACCACCGCGTCGACTGGGAGGTTGCGGCGAACTGGAAGATCGCGACCGAGAACTTCCTCGAGTGCTACCACTGCGCCGTCGCGCACCCGGGTTTCTCGGCGATGGTGGAGACCTCGCCCGGCGAGTACCGGCTGGAGCGGAGACCCTGGCACCTGAGCCAGTTCGGGCGGCTGAAGGACCCGAGCGGAGTACCGCTTCCGGAGGGACAGTTCCACCTCCTCTGGCCGAATACCGGCATCAACGTCTTCCCCGGCAGGCCGAACCTCTCGATCGGCCCGATCCTGCCGCTCGAGCCCGGCCGGACCCGGCGGATCCTCGACTACTTCTTCGCCCCGGACGAGGAGGACGCGTGGATTGCCGAGTTCCTCGAGTTCGACGACCAGGTCGGGCGGGAGGATGCGCAACTCGTCGAGTCCGTCCAGCGCGGCGCCGCTTCAGGAGCGCTACCGGAGGGTCGGCTGCTCCCGGACAGTGAGCAGCTCGTCGCGGCGTTTCAGGCGCGTGTATCCGAGGCGGTCGACGGCGGCGCCGCGAGCCGCCGCGCGTAGACGACGCCGAGCACGGCGAGCGTGACCGCGACGACGAGAACGATCACCGTCCAGAAGATCACGAGAGCGCCGGCGACTGCGCCTACTCCAATGAGGATCGCGCCCCAGCGTGGCGAGCGGTCGATGATCCGGAGCCCGGCGAGCACCGCCACGCCGCCCCCGACGAGGAGGGCGCCCCACATGATCTGGTCGCCCGCGGCTGCGTCGTCCCAGTGTCCGGGCCACCAGGCTCCCAGCACGCCGATCACCAGGTAGGCGATGCCGGTGACCGTTCCGAGCCCGAAGAGCGCCGTGCGAACGTTCATGCGCCCACTGTAGGCCTAGCCACCGCCGGCTGCTTCCGCACGCCGGAGGCCGCGCATTGCCCACAGCGAGAACAGGCCGATGAGCGCGAGGGCCGCGCTGAACGCGCCGGCGATGTGCGCCGGCTGGCCAGCGATCAGGCTCCGGCCGGCCGCGAGCATCAGCGTCACCGGGTTCAGGTGCGCGATCGTCTGCAGCCAGCCTGCCAACAGGTCGACGGGCACGAAGACCGGCGCGAAGAACAGCGAGAGAAAGACCGGCAGCTGCATCAACGGCGCGGCTTGCAGCGTCCGGAAGCGCATCGCCACGCCGGCTGACCACAGCAGCCCGATGACGTTGACGAGGGCAGCGAGCGTGTAGAGCGCGAAGACGTCGACGCCGTTTCCGCCGACCTCCATCCCTGCGAGCATCGCGACCGAGGTCAGGACGAGCGCGGTCACCGCCCAGCGCCCGATCGCGCCGATCCCGTAGCCGAGCAGGATGCCTCGCCGGTCGGGCGCCGCCACCATCAGGCGCCGCGCGAAGCCCGTCTCGAAGTCGCGGACGATCCCGAAGCCTGTAAAAACTCCTGCAAATGCTGCTGATTGGAGCAGCACGAAGACGAACTGGAACGCGGTGTAGCCGACCGGGAACTGGAAGCCCGGCACGTCGTTCACCCGCGAGAGCCCGCCCGCGAAGGCGACGAAGAAGAACATCGGGAACGCGATGCCCGGGATCAGGAGGGAGGGCGTCGTGAAGTTGTTGTGCAGCGTGCGCCAGCCCACGGCGAGCGCCACGCTGACCACTCCCCTCATGTCCGCGCCATCCTCGTCCGGAGCGAGAGCGAGGAGAGCGTGAGACCGACGATCGCGAGGCCGATCACGATCGAGAACCCCAGCACCAGGGCCTCCTCGTTCCAGCCCTCGATCACGAGGCTCCGGATCGCCTCGATCAGGTACGAGACCGGGTTCATCGACGCCGCGACCTGGAACCAGTCCGTCTCGATCAGGTTCCGCGGCAGGTTCATCGACGAGATGAACAGGAACACGAAGAAGACGGGGAAGAGGCTGTGCACGGCCTCGGTCGACCCGGTTCGGAGCGCGGCGAGCGCGCCGAACGAGCCGAAGGCGGTGACGATCAGCACGGCGAGCACGAGCAGCACGATGGTTCCGAGGACGCCTGCCTCGATGCGCACGCCGATCGCCAGGCCGACGGCGAGGTACCAGATCGCCTGCACGAAGCCCATCACGATCACCCCACCCAGGTGGCCGACGAGCAGGGCCGTGCTCTGCATCGGCGTGAGCGCCAGCCGGTTCAGGAACCCGGTCTGGATGTCGCGCGCGAGGTCGACCCCCGCGTTCACGGTCGAGAAGAGCGCGCCCTGGATGAACGGGAACGCGAGGAAGAACGCGACGAACGAATCGGTCGGGAAGCCCGGCAGGCTCGTCGCCGCCTGGAGGCCGCCGGAGTTGACCGCCATCAGCGCGAGCGGGAAGACAAGCGGGGTGATCCAGTTGGCGGGCTGGCGCAGCGTCCGGATCACCGAACGGCGCGCGAGATGGAGGACCTGCGTCGCGAGGGTCAAGCGGCAGCCGGATCGGGCTCGGAGGGCTGCTCCTGCTGCTCCTCCTCGCCTTCGAGCGAGCGCCCGGTCTTCGCCAGGAAGACGTCGTCGAGCGTCGGTGCGTGCAGCTGGAGAGCTGCGACGGTGACCTCCGCCGAGTCCAGCGCTCGCACGACGTCCGCGAGGCCGCCCTTGCCGTCGAGCCGGACCGCAACGCCGGCGGTCGACGGCTGGAGCTCGCCGAAGCGCGCGAAGATCTCCTCGACGCGCCCAGGCTCCATCTCCTCGGTCGGGACCGCCTCGACCGTCGGCCGTCCGATCTCCGCCTTCAGGGCCGTAGGCGTGCCCTCGGCCACGATCTTGCCGTGGTCGATGATCCCTACCCTGTCAGCCAGCACGTCGGCCTCCTCGAGGTACTGGGTCGTCAGGAAGACGGTCACGCCCTCGTCGCGCTTCAGCCGCACCACCTCGTCCCAGAGCGCACTGCGGCTCTGCGGGTCGAGCCCGGTCGTCGGCTCGTCCAGGAAGAGGATGCGCGGGCGGTGCGCCAGCGCGAGCGCCAGGTCGAGGCGGCGCTTCATGCCGCCCGAGTAGCCGCTGATCTTCCGATCCGCCGCGAGGCGCAGGCCGACGCGCTCGAGGAGCTGGTCGGTGCGGTGGTTTCGCTCGGCTCGCGGGATGCCGTGGAGCGCGAGCTGAAGCTTGAGGTGCTCGCGGCCGGTCAGGAGCGGGTCGAGCGCGGCCTCCTGGAGCGCAGCGCCGATCGTCCTCCGGACCGCGGGCCCCTCCGTGACGATGTCGTGCCCGCCGACCTTGGCGGTGCCGGCCGTCGGGGGCAGGAGCGTCGTGAGCATGTGCACGGTCGTCGACTTTCCGGCGCCGTTGGGGCCGAGGAAGCCGTAGATCTCGCCCGGTGCGACGTCGAGGTCGATTCCTGCCACCGCATGAATTCCGCCCTTGAACTCGCGAACCAGGCCGCGAACTTCGATCGCCTGTTCCACCCCCGCACACTACCCGTGTACGAATGCTGTAAAGGCGGGCTTGACGTTTGCCGGTCTTCGATAGCCTCAGCCGGGGTCGATGTTGCGGAAGGTGATTCTTTTAGGCCTGCTCGCAGGCATTTTTGCTTCTCCGGCGGCGGGGGCGCAGCAGTTGCTGATGCCCGGTGTCACGTACGAGAAGCGGCTCCAGTTCACCCGGTTCGGACCGCAGGCCATGCACATCCTCACGGCCCCAAAGCCTGCCGGAGGCCTCTACGGACTCAAGCCGGTGCTCTCCAACGGCGCGGCGATCGGCCGCGAGCGGGTGACGTCGATGCAGCGCCGGGCCGAGGCGAGCGCGACGGTCGCGGGGGTGAACGGCGATCTCTTCACCTGGGCCGACGGGATCCCCTCGAGCGGCCTGATCCAGGACGGCGTCCTCCGGACCACGCCGCACCCGAAGCGGTCGATGCTCGGCGTCGATCTGGTCGGAAACCTCCGGGTCGACCGGATCTCGATGCTGGGAACCTGGCAAGGCTCCGGGCCGCGCCGGCCGATCCACCTCGTCAACCGGCCACCTGGGCCCAACGGGACGACGCTCTACACGCCGTCCTACGGTCCGACGACACCCACGGGGAACGGCGTGTTCGAGGCCGTGCTGTCGCCCTTCCCCTCCGCGACACCGAACGCCGACCTGGTCGGCTTCGTGTCGGAGAACCGTCGCGGCGGGACGCCCATTCCACCCGGCGGCGCCGTGCTGGTAGCACGAGGGACGCAGGCGCAGCGGATGGCCGTCGAGGCGGTCACCGCGGACACGATCACCGTCCGGCTCGTGCTCAGGCCCGAATGGCGCGACGTGCCCGAAGCGCTCGGCGGCGGACCGGAGCTGATCCGCCAGGGCCGTCCGATCTTCCGTCCCGCCGAGGACTTCGGCACCGACCACCTGAACCGGCGCCACCCCCGGACGGCCGTGGGCCAGCGCGCCGACGGACGCATCGTGATGCTCGTCGTCGACGGCCGCCGGCCCGGGTACTCCTCCGGGATGACGAACTTCGAGCTGGCGCAGGCGATGCTGCGTCTCGGCGTCGTCACCGCTTCCGCGCTCGACGCAGGCGGCTCCTCGACGATGGCATTCGGCGGCCAGCTCCTCAGCCGTCCGTCGGACGGCGGCGGCGAGCGACTCGTGTCCGAGGCGCTCCTGGTCATGTACTACGGCGTGTATGCGCCGGAGACGGAGCCGTCGTTCTCCCCGAACGGCGACGGCGCCGGCGACCGGCAGCGACTCGAGTACAAGCTCGTCAAGCCCTCGACCGTCACCGCGACCCTGACTGGGCCTGACGGCGTCGCCCGCACGATCGACTCCGGTGAGCGGAAGCCGGGTATCTACAAGTTCGCCTTCGCCGGTGGCGCCGCACGGTCGAGCCGCAGTCGCGCCGCCGAGCCCGAGGGGCGCTACCGCTGGTCGATCACGGCAGTGGATGCCGAGGGGCGCCGCTCGACCGCCGATCGCTCCTTCAGCCTCAACAACACGCTCGGGTTCATCTCCGTCCAGCCGACGCGCATGACGGTGGGGAGGAAGCGCGGCGGCCGGCTCGCGATCGGCTTCGCGCTCACGCGTCCCGCGCGCGTCAGCGTCACGATCACGTCGAAGACCGGGCAGCTGCTCCGCGTCGTGCGGAACTTCAATGCCCGCGCCGGCAGGACCGTCGTCATGTGGAACGGGAAGTACCCGAACGGGAAGCCGGTCTTCTCCGGGACATATGTCGCCCGCGTGGTGGCCACGAACTCTGTCGGCCGCGTGGAGCTCGCTCGCTCTTTCCGAGTGAGACGGCGATAGCGCTCCTACACTTCGGGGCCGTGCCGGCGGCCTCCATCCTCAGCGCGATCACGGACGCGCTCACCCAACTCGTCGGCGATCACGGGATCTACGCCGTCTTCGTCCTGATGTTCATCGATGCGGTGCTGCCCGCCGCGAGCGAGCTCGTGATGGTGTACGCCGGCGCGGTCGCGGCAGGCGCCTTCGCCGGACAAAGCGTGGTGCTGTTCGGCGAGCCGATCGAGTCGAATTTCTGGGCGTACGTTGCGATGGCTTCCGCCGGCGCGCTCGGCTACATCCTCGGGTCGATCGCAGGCTGGGGGATCGGCTACTACGGCGGGAGGCCGTTCATCGAGCGCCACGGGCGCTGGCTGCACGTGACGCCGCACACGCTCGACCGGGCGGAAGCGTGGTTCGACCGTTTCGGAGACTGGGCAGTCGCCATCGGCCGCGTGACGCCGGTCGTGCGCTCGTTCATCGCCATCCCGGCCGGCATGTTCCGCATGCCGCTTGGGCGCTACACGCTCCTGACGATCCCCGGCTCCGTGATCTGGGCGTTCGCTTTCGCCGGCGCCGGCTGGGCCGCCGGCTCGCAGTGGGAGGAGTTCCACCACAGCTTCCGCTACGCGGAATACGTTGTCGCGGCGGTGATCCTCGTGCTGGTTGTGGCCGGAGTCTGGCGTCATCGGCGAGGGGCTAGGATTGACCGCCGTGCCGAAGATCCCGCTGGTTGACGTCCAGGCGCAGTACGCGCCGCTGACGGAGGAGCTGCGGAGCCGGTTCGAGGGGGTCCTCGAGTCCGCCCAGTTCATCCGCGGCCCGAACGTGAAGGCCTTCGAGGAGGAGGCTGCGGCCTACCTCGGGGTCAAGCGCGCCGTCGGGGTTGCGAACGGCACCGACGCACTCGTGCTCGTGCTCGACGCGATGGGGATCGGCCCCGGCGACGAGGTGATCTGCCCGGCGTTCACGTTCTACGCGACGGCGGAGTCGATCGCCCGGCGCGGCGCCACACCGGTTTTCGCGGACATCGACTCCGCGACGCTCAACCTCGACCCCGAGGACGTCTCGGGCCGGATCACCGACCGGACGAAGGCGATCATGCCCGTTCACCTGTTCGGACGGCCCGCGCCTCTGGCCGAGCTCGCATCGCTCGGCGTCCCGCTGATCGAGGACGCGGCCCAGGCCTTCGGCGCGCCCGGCATCGCCCAGACGGGGATCGCCTCGACGTTCAGCTTCTACCCGACGAAGAACCTCTTCTGTCTCGGCGACGGAGGGTTGGTGACCGCCAACGACGAAGACCTCGCCGAGAGGATCCGCATGCTCGCCTTCCACGGCTCGCGCGACAAGACCACGTTTGACTTCGTCGGCTACAACTCGCGCCTCGACGAGCTGCAGGCTGCCTTCCTCCGCCTCTTCCTGGAGCACCTCGACGAGTGGACGCGCGGCCGGCGCGAGGCAGCCGCCCGGTACGCCGAGCTTGGCCTCGGCGACCTGGTCGAGCTGCCGGAGGACGAGCCCGGCCACGTCTACCACCTGATCGTGTCCCGCTCGCCCGAGCGCGACCGGATCCGCGAGGCGCTGACCGCCGCCGACATCGCCTCCGCGACGTATTACGTCACGCCCCTCCACCTCCAGCCTGCGCTCCGTTTCCTCGGCTACGAGCCGGGGTCGCTGCCGGAGACCGAGCGCGCCGCCGCCGAGAACTTCTCGGTGCCGCTGTGGCCGGGCATCGCGCCGGAGATCCAGGAGCGCGTGGTCGAGACCGTCCGTTCGGCCGTCGGCGTAGGCGTCTAGTGCTCCCGGTCAACCGACACAGGCTGTGGCAGCTCGCGGCCGACGCCGGGCTGATCGCGCTCGCCTGGTGGCTCGCGTTCCAGCTGCGGTTCGACTTCGACGTCCCTGAGAATTTCCGCGAGGGCCTCTGGACGACGGTCGCGATCGTCGTCGCGATCAAGCTCGCCGTCTTCGTCGCCTTCGGCTTTTACAACCGCTGGTGGCGCTACGTATCCACGAAGGACATGTGGCGGGCCGCGCTCGGCGTCGTCGTCGCCTCGGTGATCGCGGCCAACGCGATCTACTTCATCGACCCCTTCGAGCGCCGGCTCCCCCGAGGCGTCGCGCTGATGGACGGCGTGCTCCTCTTGGGCCTCGTCGCCGGGTCGCGGCTGCTGGCGCGGAGCATCTTCGAGCGGCCGTCCGCCTCACGGCTCGTCGCCCGGGGCAAGGAAGTGATCGTCGTCGGCGCCGGGGACGCCGGCCAGCTCGTGATCAAGGAGATGCAGCGGTCGCGCCAGCTCGGCTACACGCCGATCGGGATCGTCGACGACGACCCGCGTAAGAAGAACCTCCGCGTCCACGGCGTCCGCGTGCTCGGGACGACGGACGAGCTCCCGCACATCCTCCGCGACAACCGGCCGGACGAGCTCCTGATCGCGATCCCGTCCGCATCGGGCGAGCAGCGCCAGCGCGTCGTCGAGGTCGCCCGGCGTGAGGGCGTGCCGGTCAAGACCCTGCCGGGCCTCTACGAGCTGATCGCCGACGAGGACAACCTCGCCGCGCAGATCCGTCCCGTGCAGGTGCAGGACGTCCTCGGCCGTGAGCCGGTCGAGGTCGACCTGGAGGCGATCTCGTCGTACCTCGAAGGTGAGACGGTGCTCGTGACCGGCGCCGGCGGCTCGATCGGCTCCGAGCTCTGCCGTCAGATCGCCCGCGCCAACCCGTCTCGGCTGATCCTCGTCGACCAGGGCGAGACGCCGCTGTTCGAGATCGAGCGCGAGCTCGTGGACGAGCGCCAGTTCACGGCCACCGTTCCCGTCCTCGCCGACGTCTCCAACCGGCGGAGGCTGGCGCAGGTCTTCGAGCGCTACCGGCCGGGCGTCGTCTTCCACGCCGCCGCGTACAAGCACGTGCCTCTGATGGAGGCGAACCCGCTGGAGTCGATCCGCAACAACGTGCTGGGGACGAAGGCGGTCGCCGACACGGCGGTGCAGTTCGGCGCGAAACGCTTCGTGCTCGTCTCGACCGACAAGGCGCTCAACCCGAAGGCCGTCTACGGCCAGTGCAAGGCACTCGCCGAGTGGATCGCAGAGGCCTACGGCTCGCGGGAAGACGTCGCGACACGGTTCATGGCGGTCCGCTTCGGCAACGTGCTCGGCTCGGCGGGCAGCGTGATCACGATCTTCCGCCGCCAGATCGCGAACGGCGGGCCGGTGACGATCACGCACCCGGACATGACGCGCTACTTCATGACGATCCCGGAGGCCGCGTCCCTCGTCGTCCAGGCGGGTTCGATCGGCGGCCGGGGCGAGATCTTCGTCCTCGACATGGGCGACCCGGTCGGGATTCTCGACCTGGCGCGCGACATGATCCGCCTTTCCGGCCGGGAGCCGGAGCGCGACATCCCGATCGACTTCATCGGGGTGCGGGCAGGGGAGAAGCTCCACGAGGAGCTGTGGGGACCGGACGAGGAGATCGCCCCCACGGCCCACGCGAAGATCTCGCGCGCTCGGCGCGCACCGATCGTCGCCGAGTGGCTCGACGCCGAGCTCCTGGAGCTCGAGCAGCTCGTCGAGGAGGGCGAGACGCTCGAGGCCGTCTCGCGGCTCTCCACGATGGTGCGGGCTCCGAAACGGCGAGCGCTAGACCGGAAGCAGCAGGTCGAGCATCTCGACGGGGTCGCGGCGGACCCGAGTCGCCGCGCCTGACTCCCGCTTCGAGACCTCGAGCGCGCGCGGGTCCGTGATCGGGACCAGGCGACCCTGTCGGATCAGCTCCTCGTCCACGCCGCCGAGCCGGCCGCCGAAGGTCGTGTAGACCGGGAACGCCGAGCGCCGCGGCCTCGCGGTTCATCGTCCCTCCGGCCGAGACGACGAGGTCGGAGAGGCCGATCAGGCTCTGCGCGTCCACCGCCCGTTCGGGCACGACCACGGCTGGCAGCTCGAGGCCCCGCACGTAGGCGCCCTGCTCGGCAGTTCGGGGCAGGACGACGACCTGGACGCCCTCCTGGTGCCCGAGGTGGTCGAGCACCTGCGGGAAGAGCGGGTTCGAGGTGCGGTGGTAGAGCGAGACGTCGGGCGGCGTCCGGACCACCACGAGCGTCCGGCCGGCGTCGAGCCCGAGCTGCTCCAGCACCGAGCGGTCCGGCTCGAAGTCCGAGAGGTAGTACTCCTCCTTCAGCCCCGCGTAGCGGCGCAGCTTCGGCTCCTTGACGCGGTACCGCCGCAGGCGCTCGGGCGGAATCGCGTCGGGGACGACCACGAAGGTCGCCGCCCTGAGGCCGAGCTGGTGCTGGAGCCAGGCGAACTCGTAGTCGAAGGTCGTCGAGCTGGGGATGCCGAGTCGTCGCGCAGTGATCGTCAGCTCGTGCGAGCCGTGGGCGAGCGCGGCGTCGAAGTCACGGCCCTTTGCCCAACCGCGGAGGCGGCCGAGCCTGGATGTGAGCGCCCGCGCCTTGCCGAGCCGGGAGCGGCCGCCGTGGCTGCCGAACACTTCGGCCTCGATCCCGTGGAGCTCGAGGAGCTGGAGCGTCTGCGCGTAGTCGCGCGCGGTGATCTCGACCTCGTCGCCCCGCTCGCGCAGGATCCGGATCAGCGGCCGGAACACGAGCACGTGGGCCGGCGCCGTCATGTCCATCCAGACACGCATCAGCCGTCCTCCACCAGGCGGAAGCGAACGGCCTCGATCTGCGTGTCGGGCTCGAGCGGCTGCTCGAAGAAACGCTCGTGAGCGACTCGCCACTCCTCCACCGACTCGAAGCCCTCGCCCTCGTCGCGGGCGAACTGCTCGTCGATCTCGGCGGCGGGGATCACGCGCGCCTCGGTGACCTCGACGACGCCGACCGGCTCGTCGTCGTAGCCGAGCAGCGCGTATCGCTCGCCGGGCCGGTCCTCGGGCTCGCTCGACTCGGCCAACCCCGCGGTCGCCGTCTTCCGCCCGGCAAGCACTGATTCGACGAGCCTGCGGCGCAGCTCGGTTCGGGCGTACCCGAGCTGGAACGGCGGCAGGTCGCTCAAGCGACGGCTTCGGCGAGTCGCGGCTCGCGGAGCGGGCCGGGCGTGCGCTCGACGTGATGCTCGTGCCAGAGCGTGAAGGCGAGCAGCCCCCACAGCTGGCGCGAGAAGTCTTCCTCGCCCGCGACGTGCCGAGTCGATCAGCCGCGTGACCGGCTCGGGGCGGAGGAAGCCCTGGCGGCGAAGCGTGTCCGGGGCGAGCACGTCCCGCGCGAACGGCTCGAGCTCGCCGCGAAGCCAGGCCGCGGCGGGGATCGAGAAGCCGCGCTTGCGCCCGTACACGATCCGCCGCGGCAGGAGCGGCGCAGCCGCTTTCCGCAGCAGCAGCTTCTTCTTCAGCCCGCGCACCTTGAGCCGAGTTGGAAGCGCGAGCGCGAGGCCGGCGACGACGGGATCGAGGTAGGGCACCCGCGCTTCGAGCGAGTGCGCCATCGACGCCCGGTCGGTCTTCACGAGCAGGTCGTCGACGAGGTACGTGCCGAGATCGACGTCCTGGAGCCGCGTGAGGAGCTCGGCCCCCTCGGTCTCGGCGAAGCGGTCGCGAAGGAGATCCACGGGATCTAAGCGTGAGCCACTCATGGGGTCTGACCCCAAGCGGCCCGCGGACAGCTCCGCTCGGGCCTCGGCCGAAAAGATCTCCTTCCATGCATGGTGGCGCTCGAGCGGGGGAAGAGACGCCCCGCGTACGAACCGTTTCGCCTTGTAATCGAAGCTCGCGCGGCGGCTTGAGCTCGGCAGGCGTTCCACAAGGGGTCTGACCCCAGGGGCGAGCCAGCCCACGCGGAGCGCCAGGAGATCGGCCGCGTAGGTGTAGTAGCCGCCGAAGAGCTCGTCGCCGCCCTCCCCGGAGAGCGCGACCTTCACGTGTTGCGCGGCCAGCTCCGAGACGAGGTACGTCGGAAGCGCCGACGAGTCGGCGAACGGCTCGTCGAAGGTCTCGGCGAGCCGCGGCAGGAGCAGGGCAGCGTCGGGCCTGAGCGTCAGCTCCTCGTGTCGCGTGCCGTACATGGAGGCGACCGTCCGCGCATCGCCGAGCTCGTCGAACGAGCGCTCCTCGAACCCGATCGAGAACGTGTGGACAGCCTCGCCGCTCTCCTGCGCGGCGAGCGCCGCGAGCAGGGACGAGTCGACGCCTCCCGAGAGCAGCACTCCGACCGGCACGTCGGCGATCAGGTGCGCGCGGACCGAGTCGCGCAGGCGGGCGCGCAGCTCCTCGGCCAGCTCGTCGGGATCCTCGTCACGCACCTCGGCCGGCGCCGGCCGTGCGTAGCGCTCGACGCGGGTCTCGCCGTCTTCCCAGACGAGGAAATGCCCTGCGGGCAGCTTGCATGTTCCGCGGAAGATGGAGTACGGCGCGGGGACGGAGTTGAACGCGAGGAACGCCTCGAGCGCGTCGGGGTCGACCTCGCCACGGGGGAGTGCGCGCAGCTCGGACGCGAACGCGAGCTCGCCGGCCTCGTCGCGGTAGTAGAGCGGCTTGATGCCGAACCGGTCGCGCGCGAGCACGAGGCGGCGGCGCCGGGAATCCCAGATCGCGACCGCGAACATCCCCCGGAGCCGCTCGGCGAACCGCTCCCCGTGCTCCTCGTAGAGGTGGACGAGGGCCTCCGTGTCGCAGCGCGTCGAGAACCGGTGTCCCGAACGCTCGAGCTCCGCGCGTAGCTCGTTGTGGTTGTAGATCTCGCCGTTCTGGACGACGTGGACGGTGCCGTCCTCGTTCGCGATCGGCTGGTCGCCGCCCTCGAGGTCGATGATCGAGAGCCGCCGCGCCGCGAGCCCGACCGGCCCGTCCAGCAGCTCGCCGTCGGAATCGGGGCCTCGGTGGACGAGCGTCGCGCTCATCGCGCGCAGACGCTCGGGGTCGACCGGCCCGCCTCTAGTCGCGAGTCCGCAGATCCCGCACATTTAGTGCCCCGTCCACCGTCTCACTCTACGCGCGTAGGTCGGACCGCCCCACGCAGCGCCTGGCCCAGCACGCGCCAGCCCGTGGCGACGAGCGTGCGCAGGTAGAGGCCGACCGAGCGGTCGGCGATCCACTCCATGTCGTGCGCGAGCTTCTCCGCCATCGACGTCTCGTAGCCGCGCCGCACTTGTGCGAACCCGGTCAGCCCGGGACGCACGACGAGCCGCTGCCAGTACGCCGGGATGTCCGACGCAAGCTGCTCGAAGAAGATCGGCCTGATCGGCCGTGGCCCGACGAGGCTCATCTCGCCCCGGAGGACGTTGATGAGCTGAGGCAGCTCGTCGAGCTGCGTCGCCCGGAGCCAGCGGCCGACCGTCGTCCGTTCATCCTTCGTCCGGAAGACGAGCTCCTCGCCGAGATGCGTGCCCAGCCGCTGCTCGGCGCCGGGGCGGAGCGTCCGGAATTTGAGCATCGTGTAGAACTCGCCGCCCCGTCCGACCCGCGTGCCGCGATAGAGGACGGGCCGCCCGCTGGTCACGAGGATTGCGACCGAGATCAGGGCGACCGGGATCAACGCGAGGGCCGCGAAGACGAGCGAGAGGCTCACGTCGAGGACGCGCAGGACGGCGTCCACGCGGTCTCGCCGCGGGCTCTCTCGAGCCCGTCGAATGAAGCTCTCGGAGAGCGAGGTCTGCGGCTGCGTCCGCACCGCCGGATGGTAGTTCTCCCGGAAGACCGAGGGCCGGCATTGCGCCGGCCCTCGAGTTCAATCGTCTCGTCAGACGGTGCTAGCCGCGGCCCTTCTTGCCGTGGCCCTTCCTCTTGCCTCCGTCGTCATCGTCGTCGTCGTCATCGTCGTGGCCACCCTTCGAAGGGAGGCGGAAGAGCAGCAGCTGGCCGCCCTCACGCTGATAGGTGAGCCGGTTGTTGCCCTCCACGCGGACCTCTTCCTCGACGATGAGCGAGCCGGCCTGGATGTCCACGAGGAACGCGCCTTTGCCGAAGAACTTCGACGCGTCCACGATCCCGCTCGACTCCCAGGCGCCTGCATTCGCCCTGGTCGTGTTCGCATCGACATCGGTCGGGCCCTCGTCGGCCGATTGGTCGACGCGCGCGACCACGAAGGGCGCGCCGCCCTTCTTGAGGTCGTAGGCCCAGATCCGAGCCGTGGTGCCTGTCCCGAGCGGGTACTGGTTGTGGCTGCCCGGGTCCTCCTGCCACAGCAGCAGGTCCTTGGTCGTCTCGACGTTGTCCGGCTGGTGGATCAGGTCGAGCGCCCCGGCGCCGGCAGCACCCCGCGCGTCGCCGTCGACCAGGATCGAGAGGCTCGTCACCTTCTTCGGATCCCTGCGGTCGAGCACCATCTTGAAGATCCGGCCGTTCGGCCATGGGCCGATCGTGCCCGCGGGCCCTCGGCGGAGCCGCCCGGTGGCCGGATCCGGAAGGGCTCGAGGCTCGCCGGTGTCTGCGAAGTACACGACGTTCCTGTGCTTTCGGTCGTACTGGATGTCCTCGACACGGATGAACTGGAACACGTTGTTGATGTTGCTCCAGTGCTCGAGGATCCACTGGGGCCCGTCGGGCAGCCCGGCGGTCGCCGGTGGGGTCGGGAAGCCCACGTCGGCGGATTTCGCGTCGGTCCCGTCGGCCTTCTTGCCGGTGGCGATCGTGCGCGGCACCTGGATGAACTCGCCGCTGATCGAGGCGTTTCCGCTCAGGTCGCCGTAGTCGTTCGCCTGGCTCGACCGGAAGGCCCACAACTGGCCCTCGTCGTTCCAGACGGCTCGGCCGTTCCGCGCCGTGTACAGGTAGAGCTGCGACGCGGGTGCGGTGAACGTGTCGTCGCCGGAGAGGAGGACCGGATAGCCGTAACCCGGGACCCCGACGGTGTTCTCGTGGTTGTGGCGACCCAGGCCGAAGATCGAGCGCGTCTGCCCGCTTCTTACGTCATGCGCGGCCACGACACCCGCTTGCTCCGGGGTTGCCCCCGCGGGCCAGGCGGTGCCGGTCCGGTTGACGAGGTCGGTCGCTTCCTCGTTCGCGAACAGCAGCGGTCGCCTGAATCCCTCCCGCCGCCCCACGATCGTGTTGGAGCAGAAGCGCTGGTAGTTCTGCTCGCTTTCGATCACGTACTTCCCAGCGAGCACCCCGGCGCCGTGACGGCTGAGCGTGAGCTTGCTCAGGAGTGCGTTCGTAAAGTCGTTGAACCCGGTTCCCTGGGCCGGGGGCGTTGCCGGCGTGAACGGGAACGGGACCGTTGAGGTCTCGTGGTTCACGTAGGCGTGAACCTTGCCGTGCCGCGCCTTCTGAAGCGCGATGCCGTCCGGGATCGACTCGAACTTGTAGGTCGAGCCCGGCAGCGTCTCGCCGACGGTGATCAGCGGCGTCACCTTCGCGCCCGGGACGGCCGGAGTCAGCATGGCCGCCTGCGGCGTCTTGAAGCCTCGGCTCTTGCCTTTCCCCTTGCCCTTGTGGGCGGCCGCCGGCACGGCGACGACGGCGATCGCGAGCGCGATGACGGCGATGAATGCGACGAGTCCGGCCGCTCGACGCCGGGCTCTCGAGCCTTTCAGCTGCATCGATTTCTCCCCCTTTGCCTTGCTGGAACGCCGGAGTCTGACAAACATTCCGCTTATTGGTTCCGCGATGACTATCATCGTTCCTTATGGACACGAGGCAGCTCGCAGCGTTCTGCGCGGTTGTCGACCGCAAGAGCTTCTCGCTCGCAGCGGAGCAGCTCGGCGTCACGCAGCCCGCGGTCAGCCTGCAGATCCGCTCGCTCGAGAAGCGGCTCGGGGAGAAGCTCCTCGATCGGTCCGGCCGGCGGGTCGAGCCGACCGAGGCCGGCCAGCGTCTCTACCGCAGCGCGCAGAGGATGCTGGCGCTCGAGCAGCAACTGCTGGACGAGGTCGCAGGCCAGAGCGACGAGCTGCGCGGACGGCTTGAGATCGGCTGCTCCACGGGGCCTGGGGCCACTGTCCTTCCGCTGCTCCTGTGCCAGTTCCAGGCGGAGAACACCGGCGTCACGATCTCGCTCTCCGTCAACGACACGCTGCACGTGATCGACCTGGTGGCCGAGCGACGCCTCGAGCTCGGCGTCGTCGGCGCGGCGCCCCGCCACCGAGCCGTGACCTTCGAGCCGTTCTTCCAGGACCAGATCGTCCTCGCGGTGCCGCCGGGGCACAAGCTCGCCGGGGCGACGGTGAAGCTCGACGACCTGCGCTCCGAGGCCGTGATCCTCATGCAGGAAGGCGCCGGAGTCCGGCAGATGGTCGAGGACGAGCTGCGGGCCGGGGGCGTTCGGCTCCGCGACCTCGACGTGAAGCTGGAGCTCGGGCTGCAGGAGTCCGTCAAGGCGGCGGTCGCCGCCGGCCACGGAGTCACTTTCATCTCGCGATCCTCGATCGACTCGGAGCTGGCCGCCGGAACCCTTGCAGCCGCAACGGTGGAGGGCCTGGCGCCGACCCGCGAGATCTCCCTCGTCCGCTCGACCGGGCGGACGCCGAGCAGGGTCGCGGACGCGTTTGTCGCCTTCGCGCGGGAACGGCTCCCGTGATCGTCCGCTGGGGCCTCGAGGAGCTGCAGGGCGTCCTCGAGGAGCTTGGCGTCGAGCGGCCCTTTCTCGTCGCGAGCCCGCGGTGGAGCTCGCTGGATTTCCCCGCCGCCGCGCGCTGGGAGGAGATCCCGTCGCACCGAATCGAGGTGCCGGAGGACGTCGACGGCGTGCTCGCGGTCGGCGGCGGCAGCGCGATCGACACGGCCAAGGCGGCGTCGGCGGCGGGCGGCCTGCCGCTCGTGTCCGTGCCGACGACCTACGCGGGCTCCGAGTGGACGGCCTTTTACGGCGTCCGCGGCCCGGACAAGCGGATGGTCGGTGGCGGAGGAGGCGCCAACCTCGCGGCGATCGTCTACGACCCCGAGCTGACGCTCGGCCTCCCGCGGGAGGAGACGGCGGGGACGGCGCTCAACGCGCTCGCCCACGCCGGCGAGGCCCTCTACCACCCGGCGAGGAGCCCGGAGTCCGACCGGGCGGCGCACGAGGGCGCGGAGCTCATCAACGGCTCGCTCCCAGCAGTGCTCGAGGACCTCGACGCGATCGGTCCGCGGACGACGCTGCTGAAGGGTGCCGCCAAGGCCGGCGAGGCACTCGGGCTCTCCGGGCTGTGCCTCGGTCACGCGATGGCCCAGGCGCTCGGCGGCCGCTACGGGCTCCCGCACGGCGCGATGAACGCGCTCTGCCTGCCGCCGGCGCTCAGGTTCAACGAGCCGTTCGCGGCGAAAGCGATCGACGACTTCGGGAAGTCGCTCGGCGCCGACAACGCCGCGGAGCGCGTGGAGGAGCTGGCCCGTCTGGGCGGCTTCAACCGGCTGCGCGACTTCGGCGTCCCGGAGGACGAGCTCGACGAGGTGGCCGCGGCGGCTGCAGAACGCGCGGGAGCGAAGGCGAACCCGCGACCGGCGTCACCGGCCGAGGTCGTCGAGCTGTACCGCGAGATCTACTAGCGCGGACAGGCGCCGGCGGTCGGTGTCCCACCAGGCCCGGCGATGTGCTGCCCGCCGAACTCGATGCAGTAGCGGAACTGATCCGCCCAGGCGAGCGTGACCGTCTCGGGCGCTGCTCCGGCGTACGTCCCGGTTCTGCGGTGGCTGAACTCGAGCGCGGTCGCGGCCGCCTGGAGGATGGCAGTGGGGGCTTTTTCCGTCGTCTGGAAGTTCTGGCGCGCCCACGTCATTCCGAAGATGGCCGCAGCGCAAAGGATCCCGACGAGGCCGATCGTCTTGACCATGGAACATGTATCGGCCGGAGACAACAGAATAATGAGTGCTAATGCGTGCGATTAGCGCATGGGTGGTAGGATCGAGGCCGTGGGCGGCAAGCTCTCTTTCGACGTGCTCGTGATCGGATCGGGGGCCTCGGGGCTCGCCGCCGCCGTGTCCGCCGAGAGGGCCGGCGCGCGGGTCGCGCTGGCAACCAAGGGTGCGCTTCAGTCCTGCAATTCGGCCAAGGCGCAGGGTGGGATCCAGGCCGCGTTCGGGGAAGACGACTCCCCCGAGATCCACGCCGAGGACGTGTGGCGCAGCTCGCACGAGACCGCCGATCGCCACCTGGTCGAGATCCTCACTTCGGAGGCGCCCTCCGCGATCCACTGGCTCGAGGACCTCGGCGTCCAGTTCACGCGCGAGAACGGCGGCTACCGGCTTGCGCGCTGCGGCGGCGCGACCCGGAAGCGCCTGCTCCAGGTCGGTGACCGGACCGGCCTCGCGATCACCTCGGCGCTGAAGGACGCCTTCGAGTCGGGGTCGGGCACCGCGTTCCCGAAGTCGCCGCTCACGGAGCTGCGGGAGCTCGAGAACGGCTGGCTCGCTCTCTGCGGTGAGCACGAGATCGAGGCCTCGACCGTCGTCCTCGCCGCCGGCGGCCGCTGCTTCCGGGAGGCGAAGGAGCGCGGAGAGCTCTCGACGAACCATCCCGGGGCGACCGGCGAGGTCACGCAGTTCGCGCTCGCACTGGGCGCCGAGTCCCGCGACCTCGACGCGCTCCAGTACCACCCGAACGGCGGCGCCTGGCCCGAGACGATGCAGGGGTACTCGATCCCCGAGACGACCCGCGCCTACGGCGCCGTCCTCCTCAACGCCGACGGCGAGGAGTTCACGGACTCGCTCGGCCCGCGCGACGAGGTTTCGCAGGCGATCTTCGACGAGGTCGAGAAGGGCAAGGGCGTCGAGACCGAGGACGGCCGCCCCGCGGTCTATCTCGACACGACCCGGATCGCGGAGGCGGACGCGGAGGTGTCACTTCCGTACATGCTCCGCCGGTACAGGGCCGGCGGGATCGATCCGCTGCAGGAGCCGATCCTGACCTACCCGGTGCTCCACTACCAGAACGGCGGGCTCGTGATCGACGAGCTCGGCGAGACGACGCTCGAAGGAATCTATGCGGCCGGCGAGATCGCCGGCGGCACGCACGGAAGGAACCGAATGATGGGCAACTCGCTGCTCGAGTGCACGGTGTTCGGCCGTCGTACGGGTAAGGCCGCGGCAGAGAAGGCGGCGGCATGAGCACGGTCGAGCTCGACATCCAGCAGGCCGTCGAGGATGCCGCGGCGCACCTCTACGTCTGGGCGCTGAAGGACATCCCGCAGGACCTCCGCGACGCGCTCGCGGACGCCGCGGGCAAGGAGACGTCTATTCCCGGCCAGCGCGTGCTCCAGACGATCCTCAAGAACGTCCAGGTGGCGGAGCGCGAGAACAACCTCGTCTGCCAGGACACGGGGATCGCGGTCTACTACTGCCGCGTCGGCGAGCGCTTCCCGCTCCACCCGGCCCGGATCTACCAGGCGCTCTACGACGGGACGATGCGCGCGACGCTCGACCACCCCTTGCGCTCGAACATCGTCCACACGCTCACGCGCGAGAACACGGGGCCGAACGTCGGCTACCGGGTCCCGATCGTCCACTGGGACTTCGTCTCGGACTGGGACGGCCTCGACGTGAAGTCGGTCCCGAAGGGGTCGGGCTCCGAGAACATGAGCTTCCTGAAGATGTGTGTCCCCGCCGACGGGGTGAAGGGGATCAAGCAGTTTGTCCTCGAGTCGATCGTCGGCGCCGGTGGTAAGCCGTGCCCGCCCGGGATCGTCGGCGTCGGGATCGGCGGCTCGGCCGACTACGCGATGCACCTCGCCAAGGAGGCGATCGCGCGGCCGGTCGGCACGCGCAACCCCGATCCGCTGGTGGCGAAGCTCGAGGAGGAGCTCTTCGACCTGCTCAACCAGACGGGGATCGGGCCGATGGGGCTCGGCGGCGACGTCACCGTGCTGCAGTGCCACGTCGAGCACGCGGACACGCACATGACCCTCAACCCGGTTGCCGTCAACTACCAGTGCTGGGCCGCGCGCCGGGCGACGGCGCACATTGCGGCAGACGGCACGACCGACTTCGACCGGGAGGCCTAGGAATGGCCGAGCACAGACTCACATTCCCGGCCTCGGAAGAGGACATCCGCAAGCTCCGCGCCGGCGACCTCGTCACCGTCGACGGGCACATCATCGGGATCCGCGACCGGACGCAGATCCGGATCTTCGACGAGGGCATCGCGCCGCCGATGGACTTGAGCGGCGCATTTCTGCTGCACACCGCGCCGGGAGTCCGCAAGCGGGACGACGGCGGCTACGACCCGGTCTGCATCGGCACGACGACCAGCGCCCGAATGGTGCGCTTCACGGAGCCGCTCGGCCGCGACTATGGCGTCCGCGCGATCTGCGGCAAGGGCGGCCTGCCCGACGAGGCGATCGAGCCGATGCGCGAGCACGGGATGGTCTACTTCGCGATCGTCGGCGGCGCCGCGGCGCTCGAGACCACCCAGATCGAGGAGATCGAAGAGGTCTACTGGGAGGAGCTCATGCCCGAGTGCCTCTGGAAGTTCCGGGTCAAGGACTTCGGGCCGCTCTGGGTCGGGATCGACTCGCACGGCAACTCGATGTTCCACGACGTGAACGAGGCTGCCAACAAGCGCCTGGAGAAGATCCTTGCCGGACTTTGACCTGCCCGGCCGCGACGGCGGCCTCACGCACGTCATCGACAAGGGCCTCGGGCCGCGCGCCTGGGAGGACGTCCTCGAGACGAGCGGCGAGTACATCGATGTCGTCAAGCTCGGCTGGGGCACCGCGTACGTCACCCCGAACCTGAAGCGAAAGCTCGAAGTGCTGCGGGACAAGCGCGTCGTCATCGGCGGGACGTTCTTCGAGGTCGTCTGGGCGAAGGGCAAGGTGGACGAGTACAAGCGCTGGCTGGGCGAGCTCGGGCTGACGCACGTCGAGATCTCCGACGGCGCCGTCGAGATCCCGCGAGACGAGAAGCTCGAGCTGATCGCCGATCTCGCCCGCGACTTCACCGTCCTCTCCGAGGTCGGCTCCAAGGACTCTGCCGTCGAGTTCTCGGGAGACGAGTGGACGACCTGGATGCGCGAGGAGCTCGACGCAGGCGCCTGGAAGGTGATCGCAGAGGCTCGCGAGGGCGGGACGGCCGGGATCTTCACGAGCGGGGGCGACATGCGCGCCGAGCTCGTGGAGGAGATCGGCTCGAGCGTCGGCCAGGACGACGTGATCTGGGAGGCGCCGACCAAGGCGGCGCAGGCCTGGTTCGTCAAGGCGTTCGGCCCGACGGTGAACCTCGGGAACATCCCGCCTGACGAGGTGATTCCGCTCGAGACGCTTCGCCGCGGGCTCCGCGCCGACACCCTGAAGGAGGTGCTCCTTGGCGACCGCGCCCCCACTTCCTGAGCAAGACGTCGAGGCAATGTCGGCGGAGGACCTGCTCCGCTGGGCGCACGAGGAGTACGGCGACAAGCTCTGCCTGACCTGCTCGTGGCAGAAGCAGTCGTCCGTGCTCGTCCACATGGTCAGCGAGCTCGGGCTCGACGTCCCGATCGTCGAGCTGGACACGCACCTCTTCTTCCGCGAGACCTACGACACGCGCGACCGGCTGGTCGAGCGCTACGGCCTGAAGCTGCTCCCGCCGCCGCCCGTCATCACCGTCGCCGAGCAGCACAAGCAGGAGGGGCCGAACCTCTGGGAGCGCGACCCGGACCGGTGCTGCCACATCCGCAAGGTCGAGCCGCTGCTCGACGCGCTGAAGCCCTACGACGCGTGGATCTCGGGAATTCGGCGCGACCAGTCTCCGAGCCGTGCCACCACGCCGAAGCTGCAGTGGTCGGAGCGCTACGGCGTCTGGAAGGTTCACCCGCTCGCCGACTGGGACGAGCGCAGGGTCTGGCTCTACATCCACGTCAACGAGATTCCGTTCAACCCGCTCCACGACGCGGGGTACCGGTCGATCGGCTGCATGCCGTGCACCCGCCCGACCGCGCCCGACGAGGAGGAGCGGGCGGGACGGTGGGCCGGCTCGGACAAGCTCGAGTGCGGCATCCACCTGGACACACCCATCGATGCGAAGGAGACCAATGCCTGACGGATTCACGCTCTGGTTTACCGGCCTCAGCGGAGCCGGGAAGACGACGATCGCCGAGATCGTCGGCCCCGAGCTCGAGCGCCGCGGCCACCTCGTCGAGTACCTCGACGGCGACGTCGTCCGCACCCACCTCTCGAAGGGCCTCGGCTTCTCGAAGGAGGACCGCGACACGAACATCGAGCGGATCGGCTGGGTCGCCTCGCGGCTGACACGCCACGGCGCCGCGGTGCTCGTCTCGGCGATCTCGCCGTACGAGGAGACGCGCCGGCACGCCCGGGGGATGGTCGAGGAGCACGGCCGGTTCGTCGAGGTCTTCATCGCGACCTCCGTCGAGGAGTGCGCCAGGCGCGACGTCAAGGGCCTCTACGAGAAGGCCTTCAGCGGTGAGATCAAGGAGTTCACGGGCGTCTCGGACCCCTACGAGGAGCCGACGGATCCGGAGCTGCGGATCGACACCGAGGAGCACCCGCCGGAGGAGTCGGCGCGCATCGTCGTCGACAAGCTCGAGGAGCTCGGTCTCGTGCGCTCCGAGGTGGCCGCATGAGCCACGTCTCAGTGACAGTCACTCGGACGGGTCTGATTCAGCCACACGGCGGTGAGCTCGTCGACCGCACCGGAGACCGCCCGGGCGACGTCGAGCGGCTCGAGGTCGTCACGCTGACGTCCAGGGAGCTGTCCGACCTGGACATGCTCGCCTCGGGCGCTCTCAGCCCGCTGGAGGGCTTCATGGGCCGGGAGGACTACGAACGAGTCGTCGAGGAGATGCGGCTCGCGAACGGGCTCGTGTGGGCCCTGCCCGTCTGTCTCGCCGTGGACAAGGCGCCCGATGGCGATCGCGTCGCACTCGCCGACGAGTCGGGCCGACCTGGTCTCCGTCCTCGAGGTCGAGGAGACGTTCGAGTACGACAAGGAGCGGGAAGCCGAGCAGTGCTTCCGCACGACGGACGACGCGCATCCCGGCGTCGCGCGGCTGTACGCCCAGAAGCCGCTCTACCTCGCCGGTCGTGTGACCGTCTTCGAGCGGGCCGAGGCGCCGTTCCCCGAGCTCGCGAAGGACCCGGCCGAGACCCGCGCCGAGTTCGCCGACCGCGGCTGGAAGCGCATCGTCGGCTTCCAGACCCGCAACCCGATCCACCGGGCGCACGAGTACCTGACGAAGACTGCGCTCGAAACCGTCGACGGCCTCCTGATCCACCCGCTGGTAGGCGACACGAAGCAGGACGACGTGCCGGCCAAGACCAGGGTGGACTGCTATCGCGTGCTCGTCGACAACTACTACCCGGCCGACCGCGTCGTCGTCTCCGCCTTCCCGGCTGCAATGCGCTACGCAGGCCCGCGCGAGGCGATCTGGCATGCGATCTGCCGCAAGAACTACGGCTGCTCGCACTTCATCGTCGGCCGCGACCACGCCGGCGTCGGGGACTACTACGGCTCCTACGACGCGCAGCGGATCTTCGACGAGTTCGAGCCGCACGAGCTCGACATCGAGCCGATGTTCTTCGAGCACGCCGTCTACTGCAAGCGCTGCGAGGCGATGGTCTCGCCGAAGACGTGCCCGCACAGCGGCGACGACCACGTTTTCCTGTCGGGGACGAAGGTGCGGGAGATGTTGACGAACGGCGAGGTCCCGCCGGTGGAGTTCTCACGGCCCGAGGTCGCAGAGGTGCTGATCGAGGCCTATCGCCGTAGGTGCCTCTCCGGGCGACACACGCCGGCCTCTGGCCCGCGATCACGCGGCGCCAGAGCACACCCTCCTCCTCACCAAGGCTGCCTAGCCTTGGCTCGTCGGAGTGCGCACTCTGGCTTGGTGCTCACGACCCAGAGACTGGGCAGTGCCACCCGAAGAGGCACCGATGACCTGGGAGCTCTCGCTCACCGGGCTCTTCATCGGCCTGCTCGTCGGACTCACGGGGATGGGGGGCGGTGCGCTGCTGACGCCGTTCCTCATCCTCTTCTTCGGTTTCCAACCGACACTCGCCGTCGGCACGGACATCCTCCACGGCGCCGTCTTCAAGACCTTCGGCGCAGTCCGCCACCGCCGGCTCGGCACCGTCCATGCGCGGATGACGTTCTGGATGTTCTTGGGCTCCGCGCCGATGTCCCTCGTCGGCGTCCAGACGGCCGAGTGGCTCGAAGGCCGCTACGGCGACGGCATCGAGTCCGCCTCGGCGAAGGTGATCGGCGCCGCGCTTATCCTCGGCGGGCTGGGCTTCCTCGCCAAGACGTTCGTCCGCCGCGGCGTGCAGCCCGACGACTCGCCCTTCCTGCTCGAGAACCGGGACCGGATCGCCGCCTTCGCCCTCGGCGTTACGGGCGGCTTCATCGTCGGCCTGACGTCGGTCGGCAGCGGGACGTTCTTCGCGCTCGTGATGCTGCTGATCTTCCCGCTGACGGCCGCCAAGATCGTCGGCACCGACATCTTCCATGCCGCGGCGCTGCTGTGGGTCGCGGGGATGGCGCACCTGATCCACGGCAACGTCGACCTCGGCGCAATGGGGTGGCTCCTGCTCGGGTCGATCCCCGGGATCCTGATCGCGAGCCAGATGACCGTGAAGGTTCCTGAGCGGTCGCTCCGCGTCGCTCTCGCCACCGTGCTCCTGGCCAGCGGAGTGCGGCTGCTGGAGACGCCCGGCTACGACATCTGGGTGCCGCTGATCCTCGCGGCGGGCGCAATTCTCGCCGGCGCCGTGGAGCTCAAGCGCCTGAACGGAAGGGTCGCCCGCACCGACCCCGCTTGACAGAACGGGGCCGCCTCGGATAGAAGGCGCTAATGGTTGAGATTAGCGCTTCGTATCCAAAGGAGGCCCCGTGCTTCGTATTGTTGCAGCGGCCCTTGCACTTGCCGCTCTTGTAACCGGCTGCGGCGGGACGTCGGAGGCCGCGGGCCGAGGCGCAAGCTGACGCTCGTCGCGTACTCGACGCCTCGCGAGGTCTACGCGCACCTCACGAAGAGCTTTGCGCAAGACCGATGCCGGCAAGGGCGTTGCGTTCGACGAGTCGTACGGCAGCTCCGGCGAGCAGAGCCGCGCCGTGGAGCAGGGGCTCCCCGCCGACGTCGTCGCCTTCTCACTGGCGCCGGACGTCGACCGCCTCGTCGAGTCCGGCCAGATCGCCGAGACCTGGGCTGATGACGAGTACAACGGCATGGTCACGAATTCGGTCGTCGTCTTCGCCGTCCGCAAGGGGAACCCGCTGGGGATCAAGACCTGGGACGACCTGGTGAAGGACGGCGTCGAGGTGATCGAGCCGAACCCGTTCACCTCCGGAGGCGCCCGCTGGAACGTCATGGCCGCCTACGGCGCCCAGAAGAAGCTCGGCAAGTCGCACGAGCAGGCGGTCGAGTACCTCCGCGAGCTCTTCAAGCATGTGTCGGTGCAGGACAAGAGCGCGCGCGAGTCGCTGCAGACGTTCACCGGAGGCAAGGGCGACGTCCTCCTCGCCTACGAGAACGAGGCGATCCTGGCCCAGGAGAAGGGCGAGGACCTCGACTACGTCGTCCCCGAGCAGACGATCCTGATCGAGAACCCGGTCGCGGTGACCGAGGACGCGCCGCCGGTCGCGGCCGCGTTCCTCGAGTACATCCGCTCGGAGGAAGCTCAGCGCGTCTTCGGCAAGGCGGGCTACCGGCCCGTGAACGAGGCGATTGCTAACGAGTTCCAGTTCCCGATGCCCCAGGGTCTCTTCACGATCGAGGACGTCGGCGGCTGGGACGAGGTGCAGAAGACGTTCTTCGACCGCGAGGACGGGATCATGGCGGGGATCCAGCGGGAGGTCGGCGCCGCCCTTGAGTAGCGTCGCACAGCCCGTAGCCGCACCCAGGCGGCGCCGCGCCGCTCCACTCGCCCTCGGGATCTCGACCGGATACCTCAGCATCGTCGTCTTGATCCCGCTCGCAGCGCTCACACTCCGCTCGCTCGAGGGCGGACTGGGCGCCTTTTGGGAGGCGGTCACCGAGCCGCAGGCGGTCGCCGCGCTGAAGCTGACCTTCGCGGTCTCGCTCGTCGTCGTGCTGATCAACGCGGTCGCCGGGACGGTGACCGCGTGGGTGCTCGTGCGGGACTCGTTCCGCGGCAAGACCATCGTCAACGCGCTGATCGACCTGCCCTTCGCGCTGCCGACGATCGTCGCCGGTCTGACGCTGCTCGCGCTCTACGGCCCGAGGAGCCCGATCGGCGTCAACGTGGCCTACACGACAGCCGCGCTCGTGCTCGCGCTGCTGTTCGTGACCCTGCCGTTCGTCGTTCGGACCGTGCAGCCGGTGCTGCTCGAGCTCGACCGGGACATGGAGGAGGCGGCGCAGTCCCTGGGCGCCACGTCGCTGCAGACGTTTAGGCGCGTGATCTTCCCGAACCTCTTTCCGGCCATCCTGTCGGGGACGGCCCTGGGCTTCGCGCGGGCACTCGGCGAGTTCGGCGCCGTCGTGCTCATCTCCGGCAACCAGCCGTTCAAGACCGAGGTCGCGTCCGTCTACATCTTCGGCCAGATCGAGAGCGACAACGTGACCGGCGCGGCCGCCGTGTCGGTCGTGCTCCTGGTCGCCTCGCTCGGTGTCCTGCTCGCGATCGGCGGGGTTCGCCGCTGGGCCACGAGGCACGATGGCTAAGTACGTCTTACGGTTCGCGGCACTCGGCTACCTGGCCGCACTGCTCGCCGTCCCGGTCGGACTGATCGTCTACCGGGCGTTCGAGGACGGCGTCGCCGACTTCGTCGCCGCCATCACGACCCCGGAGGCGCTCCACGCGCTCTGGCTGACGGTGATCATCGCGCTGATCGCAGTCCCGCTGAACACGGTCTTCGGCGTCATGTGTGCCCTGGCGATCGTGAGGCGGCGGTTCCGGGGCCACGGGCTCGTGAACTCGGTGGTCGACCTGCCGCTGGCGCTCTCGCCGGTCGTGGTCGGGCTCGCGCTGATCCTCGTCTACGGCCGCCAGGGCTGGTGGGGCGGGTGGCTGATCGACAACGGCTTCCAGGTGATCTTCGCCCTGCCGGGCATGGTGCTCGCGACGGTGTTCATCTCGCTGCCGTTCGTCGTCCGCGAGGTCGTGCCCGTGCTGCGCGAGATCGGTGACGAGCAGGAACAGGCCGCGTCCACGCTCGGCGCGTCCCCGTGGCAGACCTTCTGGAAGATCACGCTGCCGGCCATCCGCTGGGGCGTGGCCTACGGCGTCGTCCTGACCACGGCCCGTGCGCTTGGCGAGTTCGGCGCAGTCAGCGTCGTGTCCGGGCGGATCGCCGGCCGGACGGAGACGATGACGCTCCACGTCGAGGAGCGCTTCCAGGCATTCGAGGTGCAGGACGCCTACGCGGCGTCGGTCGTGCTGGCGCTCCTTGCCGTCGTGACCCTGCTTGCAATGACGCTTCTACGAAGGGAAGAGCACTGATGGCCATCGAGGCCCGCAACATCACGAAGCACTTCGGCGACTTCCAGGCGCTCGACGACGTCTCCGTCAACGTCGAGAGCGGCTCGCTGACCGCGCTGCTCGGCCCGAGCGGCAGCGGGAAGTCGACCCTTCTGCGCGTGATCGCCGGGCTCGAGGATCCCGACGCGGGAGCCGTCTACATCTCCGGCGAGGAAGCGACGGGCGTCTCGCCGCAGAAGCGCGGCGTCGGCTTCGTCTTCCAGCACTACGCGGCCTTCAAGCACATGACGGTCTGGAACAACGTCGCCTTCGGCCTGAAGATCCGGAAGCGTCCGAAGGCGGAGATAGACGCGCGCGTGTCCGAGCTCCTCGACCTCGTCCAGCTCGGCGGCCTCGCAAAGCGCTACCCGGCCCAGCTCTCGGGCGGCCAGCGCCAGCGGATGGCGCTCGCGCGGGCGCTCGCGGTCGAGCCGAAGGTGCTGCTGTTGGACGAGCCGTTCGGCGCCCTCGACGCCCGGGTCCGGAAGGAGCTCCGCGCCTGGCTACGCCGTCTCCACGACGAGATGCACGTGACGACGATCTTCGTTACCCACGACCAGGAAGAGGCGATGGAGATCGCCGACCAGATCGTCCTCATGAACGAGGGTCGGGTCGAGCAGATCGGCGGCGCGCGCGACCTCTACGAACGGCCGGAGAACGAGTTCGTCATGACGTTCATCGGACCGGTCTCGAGCTTCGGCGAGGAGCTCATCCGGCCACATGACATCGAGGTGCGCCTGGAGGCCAACGGCTCAGCCGAGCGGGCGACCGTCGAGCGTGTCGTCCACCTCGGCTTCGAGGTGCGTGCCGACCTTTTGCTGGAGGACGGCCGCGAGGTCTGGGTGCAGCTGACCAAGTCCGAAGCCGAGGGGCTCGACCTCCAAGAAGGCTCCCGGGTCTTCGTCGCGACGAAGAGCTAGAGCGTCAGGAACGGCAGGAACGTCGTCATGTCGACGACGGCGACAGCCGGCAGCTGGTCGTCGGCGCAGCGCAGGTTCTTCAGCTGGTCGTTCAGCGGCCGGTTGAACCAGCGCTCGAAGAGCTGGCGCCTGGCCGTCTCGCGCAGCGCCGAGACCACGGCGTTCCGCGCCACCCCGATCGGGAACGCGCCGAGCGGCATCGTCTGGTCCTCCGCCTTCACCTCGAAGATCCCGTCCGCGGTGCGGATCTTCATCTTCTTGCCGGCCGGGAGGCCGAACACCTGCGGCGGCGCGATCGAGCCGATCGCCAGGCCCCTCCGGCGCTCGCCGAGCCACCACGCGCGAGGCTTCACCTCGACCATCCGGGCCGGCTGCTGGGAGAAGTTCTCGTGGTACTCGGAGACCTGCTGCCCCGTGGGGTTGGGTGCGCGGAACCGGCGGCCAATCCGCTGCTGCCGGAGCTCGTCGGCGAGGATCCCTCGCGCGAGCGCCTGATTCGCTCCCGCTCGGGCGAGCGCTCCTCTGTACGCCGCACGGCTGCCGCGAAACCGCGCCCGAATGATCGCGCGCTCGGCGGCGAGCACGTCGGCCTCTTTCAACTCGACGAGGCCGGCAAGCACCGCCTGGGAATAGGCGGCGGAAAAGGCGACTCCGGCGTCTCCGATCACCCGCGAGAGCCGGCCGACGGTGCCGTGGCTGATCGCGTTGCCGGCCACCTCGCAGCGGACGCCGCGGGGCAGGGTGATCTGTCCCTGGCTCAGGGTCGCGTCGAAATCGGGCCCAGCCGCCTCGGGCCCGGCGCACAAGCGCGGGCTCCGCGTCCAGAGCCAGATGCAGGCGCCGACCTCCTTGTCCGGGTCGGCCTGTGCCGTGTTCCGCGCCTGCCAGCCCCACGACCAGACCGTTCCGATCCGCAGCTCGCGTGCGACCTGCTTGGCGGCGAGCGCCTGGAGCTTTACGTGCTCGAACCAGGCGATCGGGGGCAGGCTGCCTCGGTTCGACGCCTGAAAGCCGAGCATGATCCCGACCCGGCGCGAGGGGATCCCGATGTCCGTGAAGGTCTTCACCGCCTCCCGGAAGCGGTTCCTGATCGTGCGGCTGCCGGCGACCGATCCCTGGCGATGGATCAGGCGGCCCGTGAAGTAGACCTCCTGGACGAGATCCGCGTAGTGCGAGGCTTCGCGCCACCAGTTGCCGGCGTCGCCCTGCGTGTACGGCTTGCTCGAGATGAGGATGAACGGTCGCGCGCCGAGGTCGCGAAGCGTCTTCGCGAACACGATGATGTTGTGCCGGTACTGCGCGTTGTTTGCCGTCCACGGGGTCGTCGTGTGCGCGCCGAACAGCTCGTTAAGCGCCATCCATGGCCGCGGGCAGTCGGCCGATGCGACGGCCCGGTAGAAGATCCGCTGTGCCCAGTCGACCGTCTCCTGCTCGGTCGTCGGCTTCGCCGGCGTCCCGACACGGCTGTTCATGTACAGGTCGAAGTAGACCGTCTTGGCGCCGGCCGACCGGAGCTTGGGCGGGTAGATGAAGTTCGAGGCGGCGGCGATGACGCCGGGGCGCGCGAACCGGTACCAGAAGGGAACGGAGCCGTCGGCGAAATCGACCCACGCGGTCGCCCCGCCTCGTTTCGGGAGGCCGCATGCGTCCGCAGCACGCGCGTCCTGTGCGGTTCCGGCAAAGAGCGCGAGCGCGACGACCCCGGCGAGGAACACCCTGCGCACGGCGGCCATGGTAGCCAGGGGGCTCTGTTCCTTCACGGGCCTCGAACAACCCGTCTCTACACTCGGCGGGCGTGGCCCGGCACCTGCGCACGATCCTGGTTCTGCTCCTGCTTGCCGGGACGGCCGCGGCATTCGTCGTCACCGAGGAGCTGAAGCTGGAGCCCGATCCGATCGCCCGGCCCCGGATCACGTCGACGTTCTCGCCCACCTGCCGGTGCGAGACCCAGACGGCGCAGATCGGTTTCCGGCTCCGCCAGCCGGACCGGCTCACGCTCACGATCCTGGACGAGAGCGGCCAGGTCGTCCGCACGCTGCTCAGGAACGCGAGCTTCGACCGCGGCAACCACACATTCGGATGGGACGGCCGGGACCAGGCGGGAGAGGTCGTACCGCAGGGGATCTACCGGCCGCGGATCGAGCTCGACAAGCTCGACCGTGCGATCGAGTTCCCGCGTGGGATCCGCGTCGACACGACCGCGGCCGAGCTGGAGATCACCCGCTTGCGTCCTCGGGTCATATCGCCCGACGGCGACGGGCGCGCCGACGAGCTCACGATCCGCTATCGCGCCTCGGAACCCGTGAGCGCGCTGCTCCTGGTGGGCGGGCGGCAGGAGGTCAAGACGGCCCTGCGCCGGGCCGGGTCGATCGTCTGGTCGCCGAAGGGACGGCGCCGCGGCCCGTACCGCCTCTCGGTCGCCGCAGTCGATGCCGCCGGCAACCGCAGCCAGCCGACCGGGCCCTTCGACGTCCGCATCCGCTACGTCGACATCGCCGCGGAGGTGATCCGCGCCCGGCCGCGGGCGGGTTTCTCCGTTCGGGTGTCGACCGACGCCCGGCGTTACTCCTGGCGCCTCGGCCGTCGAGCCGGCTCTGCTCGGGTCCGCATCTTGCGGCTCCGGGCGCCCGCAACGCCGGGTCGCTACCCGCTCGTCGTCGAGGTCTCCGGCAGGCGAGACGCCGCCCTGGTCGTAGTCCGTAGACAGTGAACGGAAACCGGATCTTCGCGATCGCCGGCATTGCGATCGCCACCGCCGTGCCCGGCTTCCTCGCCGGCGTGTGGCTCCACGAGGAATCGACGATCGAGTACAAGCGCGGCTCCTCCACCGAGGAGTTCGTGACGACACAGCAGACAAAGGCGCCCGAGGCTCCACGGCCGCGTCGCGTCGTCCTTCGCCTGCCGTGGCCGACGTACGGGCTCCGCGTCCAGCGGACGCATACCTCGGAGGATTTCCGGCTCCGCCCCCCGTTCCGGCTTCGCTGGACGTTCAGGGCCGGCCACGTGCTCGAGTTTCCGCCCTCGATCGCCTACGGCCGGCTCTACGTCGCGCAGCAGCGTGGGCGTTTCTACGCCTTCCACCACCGGACGGGGAAGATCGTCTGGCAACGGCGGTTCGACCACTGCTCCGCGGCGTCGCCGACGATCGCGTACCGGGTCGTCTACCACGCGTGGATGCAGCCGCTGCCGTGCAACCGCTTCCCCCGGAGCCAGCCCGGGATGGTCGTCGCCATGGCGGCCCGCACAGGGAAGATCATCTGGCGGTACCGGGCCGGGGTGTTCGAGTCATCCCCGCTCGTCGTCGGCAAGACGCTCTACGTCGGGTCCTGGGACCACAAGCTCCACGCGATCAACATCTACACGGGCAAGGCCAGGTGGACGTTCACCGCCGACGCCGAGGTCAACAGCTCTCCGGCGTTCGCGAACGGGAAGGTCTACTTCGGCACGGACGGGGGCAGCGTGTACGCGGTGGACGCCAGGACGGGACGCCTGCGCTGGCGCTCGCAGGCGCTCGCGCGCTTCGGGCGCCGCGAGTTCTTCTACGCCACTCCGACGATCGCGTACGGCCGCGTGTTCGTCGGGAACACCGACGGCACGCTCTACGCCTTCGGCGCCTCGAGCGGGAGGCTGCTGTGGGCCCAGCGCGCCGGCAACTACATCTACACGGCGGCCGCGGTCTGGCGCCGCCGCGTGTACATCGGCACCTATGACGGTGCGTTCATGGCGTTCGACGCGGCTACGGGCGACAGGATCTGGACCTTCCAGGCATCGTCGGCGATCCACGGCGCGCCGAGCGTCATCGACGGCCTCGTCTACTTCGCCGCCTGCCCGCGCTGCGGCCGGAACGCTTCACGGTCGTCCAGGAGCGGCGACCGCGGAACCTACGCGCTCGACGCGCGGACGGGACGGCTCGTCTGGCGCTGGCCCGACGGAGTCTTCAGCCCAGCCATCGCCGACAGCCAGCACCTCTACATCGTCGGGCGCTCGCGCGTCTTCAGCTTTGCGCCGAAGAATCGTCGCGCTGCGCGAAGGCAAGCAAGAAGGCAACGAGCACGGCGCTCAGAGGCCAGATCAAGTACGAGTTCTGGAAGACCCGGCCAAGGTAGAGCAGCCCGAAGATCGACGCCGCAAACGCCGCCGCGCCGATCCACAACCGCTGAGAGCGCCACTGCGTCCACAGCAGCCACGCCGTAACCGGTAGCCAGAGCACCGCCGCGAGCGGCAGGAACGGGTAAGGCCCGAACCGGTCGTCGAGCACCCCGATCTCGAGCAGGACGCCGGCGAGCCCGTAGCCGATGATCCGGTAGGTCTGCGCGCCGTAGGCGATCGTGTCGTCCCAGAGAGCGCCCGGGTCCCAGATCGCGAAGGGCAGGATCCCGAGGGCGACGATCCCCGCGAAGAGCGCGGCCGACCGCCAGAGCACCGGTCTCGCCGCGCCCCGGGTCAGCATCATCACGACCAGGAACGGCAGAGCGATCAGCGCGAATTGCTTCAGGAGGATGGCGCCCGCGATGCAGGCGGCGGCGGCCAGGAATCGCGATCTCGCAACGAAGGCGAACGCCAGGACGGTCAGGAGCAGCGACGGCGCGTCGGCGGTGCCGAACCACGCCGCGGTCACCGCCAGCGGGTTGGCTGCGAGCGCCGCGCCGGCGGCGAGCCGCCAGTGGAGCGGTGCGTCGAAGAGCAGCGCGGCGCCGAAGAGCGCCAGCGTGCAGAGCAGGACGAGCATTCGGTAGTCGTCGAACGGCCCGGGCAGCAGCCGCCAGGCCGCGCCGGTCAGCGCCGTACCCGGGAAGTACGCGAAATGGTCGAGCGCGACCTGCGGGATTCGCGCGTCCGGCTGGGCGGCCGGGTACCAGCGCACGAGCCCGGAGTCGCGGTAGTTGTGCCCGTACGGGTTCTCGCCGTCCAGAATCAGCTCGCCCGCGATCTCGATCTGGTAGGTCGAGTCGTTCACGTGGTACCAGGGCTCCGTGGAGTCGCGGAGGCCCACCTGGAGGAAGGTCGCCGGGAGGATCAGCAGACCGACGACCGCGGCGCAGATCGCGACGACGGCCGCGCGAGGGACGACACGACGGGCCAGCACGACGGCTGCGCTGAGCGCGACGACCAGGCCGGCGACCAGCGCCGCGGCCCGAAGCAGCGCGATGTCGAAGTCGCGGTCTGCCGCCTTGACGAGCCAGCGGAACGGCCCCTGAGGATCTGTGCCGCCCGAGCGCACCCGGAACGGCCAGGCCTCCGATCCGAGCTCCGGCACCGTGAGCGCGACGAGGATCCCCAGGACGCCGAGAACGGCGCCGGCCTCGCGTCGGGTCACTTGCTCGGCACCGGTTGTGGGCTCGCGATCGAGCCGCTGTCGGCGGGCGCCGGCTCCGGTTCCCGGGCTGGGGCCGGCACGGCGAGATACGCCGCGCCCACGCCGAGGGTGAGCCAGGTGATCGGATCCTCGAAGAAGCCGCTGTAGGCCAGGGCGTGTGTGAAGAGAGCCAGAAGGACGGCGCCCAGAGCGAGCGCGAGCGTCGGCAGGGTCTCCCGGAGGATCGCAAGCATTCGGATCGCCGCAAGCAGGAGAAGGACGTACAGGGCGAAGCCGACGAGGCCCAGCTCCGCTGCGACGGTCAGCGGGGTCGTGTGGGACACGAACCGAGCCTCGCGGGCGCTGCGTCCTGCACCGATCTCACGGCTGACCTTCGGCTGTGCGCCGAGGCCGACGCCGATCAGCGGCTGTTCTTGGACGACGTCGATCGTGAACTCGGCCCGCTGCCACCGTCCGCTCGTCAGCTCGCGGATCGACTGGTCCCGCGCCTGCACGGCGACGAATCCGGCCGCGACGATTACCGCCACCGCGGTAGCGACGAGCACGGCCTTGCGAGCTGTGCTGTCCCCGGCGACCAGCGTGACCGCTGCAGCGACGACGAAGAGCGCCGCCATGCTCGACTGCGAGTAGGAGAAGTAGAGCCCGGCGAAGAGCAGCAGCATCAGGGGTGCAGCGAGTGCGACGCTGACCTTTCCTGCCCAGAGCAGCACGAGGAGAACGGCGAACCCGAGCACGACGTGACGGCCGTACAGGCTCGGGTCGGTGAAGAGCGACGTCACGCGGAAGAACGGCGAGTAGGCGTTGGCGACCTCGAGCTCCGGCTCGAAGAAGAGGAGCTCCTTCGTCGCCTGCTGCCAGAGCCCGATGGCGGCGAAGACCGACGCCAGGCCGATCGCGATCACCGCGAGCGCCCGCGGCAGCCAGGGAGCGAGATCGGCCCGGGCGACGACCGCGACGAGCGCGGCGAATGGGAGGAGGAAGAACGCGAGCAGGTTCGCTCCCGCCTCGATGTCCCGCGACCAGAGCAGCGACAGCGAGGCGAACGCCAGGAACGCCGCGATCGGCAGGCCGATCAGGCGGGGCGGCGCCACGATCTCGTTCCGGCGAAGCGCGCGGTAGAGGAATGCAACCGCGGAGGCCGTGAGCACCGCATACAGCGGGATCAGCCGTCCGAGCCTGCCGCTCTCGGCGACCACGAAGAAGAAGCGATAGTCGCGGTCGAAGTCGAGCGGGGGCCGAAAAGGCGCCGCGAGGACGAGCGCCGGGATCGTCAGGAGCGGGAAGCGGACGAAGAACGCGGCCGCGACGGCGACGACGACCAGGCCGCCGACCCCGGCGCCGAAGGCGGCCGGCGACGCCACCTTGTCGACGGCGCCGGTTCCGGCGATCGAGACGGCAAGCAATACCTCGGCGATCGCGAGAAGCCCGAAGCCCGCCAGAAGGGTGATCCTCCGGCCGGCCAGGACGGCCAGCGCGGCGCCGCCGGCGCCGACGATCCCAGCGAGCTCCGCCAGTCCGGCTTCGTCCATCCCCGGGGCCGGATACTACGTCCCTCCGTCGAATGCGGTTCGCCTCGTGATCACAGCCTGGAAGCGCGTCCTGGTGCTCGCGCCGCACACCGACGACGGCGAGTTCGGATGCGGCGCCACGCTCGCCCGCCTCGTCGACGGCGGGACGGACGTCCGCTACGTCGCCTTTTCGATCGCCACCCGCTCGCTGCCGGAGGGCTTCGCCCCCGACACGCTGGCGCGGGAGGTGCGCGAGGCGACGGCCGAGCTCGGGATCCCGGAGGAGCGCCTCGACGTCCACGACTTCGAGGTGCGCACCTTTCCCGAGCACCGCCAGCAGATCCTCGAGCTCCTGATCGGGCTGTGGGAGGAGTGGAAGCCCGACGCCGTGCTCCAGCCGAGCCTCCGCGACATCCACCAGGATCATCAGGTGATCGCCGCAGAGGGGCTCCGCGCGTTCAAGCGGACGACGATCCTCGGCTACGAGATCCCCTGGAACAACTTCAACTTCGACTACCAGGCCTATTTCGCGCTCGAGAAGCAGCACGTGGAGCGGAAGGTGCGCGCGCTCGCGAAGTACGAGTCCCAGCAGCACCGCCGCTACTCGGATCCCGAGTACATCTGGAACGTGGCCCGGACGCACGGGATCAACGTGAATCGCGAGTACGCGGAGGTGTTCGAGGTCTACCGGGTCGTGGCGTGAGCAGCACGCGCGACATTCTGGCGCATCGCGATTCGTTCCCTCGATTGGGGGTCTGAGATGAAGCCGTGGTACCTGTTCGCTGGAGCAGGGGTGGCCCTTGTGCTTCTTGGTTGGGGGCTCGCCGCCGAGCAAGGACTCCGTTCGGCCGCGGTACCGATCCGCGGGCGACCGACGTCGTCGTGGCCGCTCTCAACGTCTCTGTTCACGCGACACGCATGACGATGCCGGTACTTCGGCGCGAGGTCGTGCCGCGGCGGCTCCAGACTGCTCATTCGATCGAGGCCGACCTGCGCGAGGCAGGTCCCGGCGGTGGAGCCGGCGTCCTTGACAGACCGCGGCGACCGATGGAGCGTGGTTTCGTCGTCGGCGACCGCCACAGGTGTGCTGAGGGCCTCCTTTCGCTTCGGCGCCAGCCCCGATGAGAACGTATGCGAGGATCCCTCCGTGGTCGACACCGCCCACTCAGAGGCGCCGTTCCGGGATGACGAGCCGCGGGTCAGCTACGTCGTCGCGCGCCTCGAGCGCGCGTTGCGGTACGCAATCAATGAGCGCGTGAGCGAGTACGGGCTGACCACGCTCCAATACACGACGCTCAGCATCCTCGGCCGTCGCCTCGGCGGCCTCTCGAACGCGCAGCTCGCGCGCCGCGCGTACATGACGCCGCAGTCGATGAGCGAGGTGATCGAGGCCCTCGAGCGGGCCGGCCTGATCGTCCGCAATCCCCATCCGAACCACCGCCGTGTCCTGCCGGCGACGCTGACGCCGAAGGGCCGGCGCGTGCTTGCGGGATGCGAAGCGGCGGTCGGCGAGATGGAAGAGGAGATGATGGGCGAGCTGACCGCCGAGGAGCGCTCGCAGCTGCTCGATGCGCTCAAGGAGTGCGTCCGCTCACTCCACGCTGGCTTCCCCACGAGCTAGCGGTGGAGGCGGGTTGGGGCCCCCGCCTCCACCATTGACGTTCTGTTCAGCAGCCGAGGAGCATCCGGACGTCCGTCGCTCCCGCTAAGAGCTCGGCTGCCTCGGCCGCTGTCAGAGCTCGGCCCGATGCCTTCGTCACGCTTCGCGCGAACTCATTTGTGATCCAGCACGCATTGCGGATCTGACGCTCGTCGACCTGCCGCCTCACAGTCTCGAGCAGCTTGTCGAGCTTCGCTTCGGTCTTCTTGTCCACGCCGAAGTCGTCGAGGGTCGACTCGAGCTCGCGAAGGACGCGTCGAGGTCCCTGCGATCGTGGCGCGTCGCCGAGCGGGCGTCCGCCCGGCCCATTGGTGAAGGTGAGCCAGCGCGCCTTCGGCGGTCGCTGTGAGACGCCCCGGCGGCCGTAGTCGCAGACGCCGTTGGGGAAGGCGGCCTGCAGCCGTGTCCACTGGTCATCGGTGAATGCGATAACGCCGTAGCTGGCCCGCGACAGCCGCGTCGTCCGGCACTTCATCACGTCCTGCGTGAGCGGGCCTCCGGCGGCGATCCGCGGCGCGCCGTAGTACTGCCATGTGCCGTTGCAGGTGAGGTCCCCACGCACGCCGCCGGCCATGAAGCATGCGTCCGAGAGGTCCGCGGGCTTCGCGCGACGGACCTTGACCGCCTGCGGCGCATGGCTCGTGTCGGCCGCCAGGGCATCCAGCCAGGCCCGCATGTAGTCGAACTGCGACGGCACGACGCCGCCGGTCCGCGAGAGCCAGATGATCTGGTTGTCGTGATGGCTGTTCGAGCGGTCGAGCCGTGCGCGGTACGAGAACGACTCGAACGCGGGGTGGAAGCCGGTGTCGTCCATCTGGAAGCCGGTGCGATTGTCGATTTCGGGGATGTCCTCGGCCCCGGTGCCGCTGTTCATGCGACCCGTCTCGTAGAGGATCTCCAGCGCCTTCGGGTCCGCCGCCTTCCGCTGCGCGGTGAAGTTGCCGTCGATGTCGATCCCGCCGATCTTCTCGTTCAGGTCGACGAACTGCTCGGGCGTGATCTCACCAACGAGAAGCGCCCTGAGACCGTACTGGACGCCGACGTTGTCCGTGGCGCTTCGTCCTTTGCCGTTCGGCGCGTCGGGAGTGATCGTCACCCCGAAGACGGAGCGCATGAAGTCGAACGACCCGCAGCGCTCGCCAGTGGGGTTCGAGGGGCTCCAGATGAGCTCCGGCGGAAGCCCGCACGCGACTCCGGACGCGGGCAGGAGCTCGGTGCGGTCGGCTCCGAACAGGAGGATCTTCTGTCCGCAGAGGTTGTCCGGGTTCGTGGGATTGCTGCCCCACACCGGCAGCCGCGACGCCCCCGTCGGATAGAGGGGGTTCGGCGGCGCCGTGGCATGGCCGGGCAGGAGGAGCGGGCTCGTCGGCCAGAAGTAGTGGAAGAGCAGGCGACAGTCGAGCGAGCCCATGACCTGCGTCATGTGGTCGGGGAAGACCTGGCTCGTCGTGAGCCCGTCGAGCAGTCCGGGGTAGTTCTCGGCGAGGAGGTGCTGCTGCATCGACGCGGCTGACCCTCCGTTCCCCACCGTGTAGACCACGGGCCCGTACCGCTCGATGACGATCTCCTTGGTCATCATCGTCGCCTCGGCGGAGGTCACGTCGTTGCAGTTGTTGGCATAGATGTTCAGGCTGGAGGTCGCGACGGCGAACCCGAGTCCGAGCTGGGTTGCCTGAAGCACGTTGCCGGGCGGTCGCTGTATGTGCTGGTTCCCGCACGCGCCGCCGAATGTGTAGAAGACCTTGCGGCTCCACGGCTGGGTCGTCGACCACGGGGTGATCGGATTTGAGGGGTCGACCAGCACCGCGATCTGGTAGATGCCGCGCGCGGCGGTGCCGGTGACCCGCTGAACGATGAACGGAACGGTCTTGCCCGAGTCCGTTGTCGTCTGCGCGATCGCGCTCGCCGGCGGCGGGCTCGCAGGGTCGTATGCAACGAACTGCGCAGGAGTGGCGACGTTGCGATACAGGAAGTCGACTCTTGTCGGCGCGTTGCACTGGGCATCGATCGCCGCACCGAGCGGAGGATTCGACACGTTCGGATCGCAGAAGAACGGCGTAACTTGAGGTCCGGCGAAAACGGGGCCACCGATCGCGTGGTTTCGAATCCGGATTCGCCGCCCAATGCCGCCCTGGGCACGCGCCACGAGGACGTTGCCGCCGGCAGCCAGTCCTGTGACGAGTCCCTCGTACTGCCCGTTCTCGCGCACGGCGAACGTGCTCGTGATATCCGCTCCATTCAGAATCACGCGCACATCGCCCGCCGCGACGTTTCTGAGCTCGATTCTGACGAGCGCGTCGCCTCCGGAAACAAGGTCGGCCCGGTTCGAAAGGACTGTGATCGGACCGATCGACTTGATCGATCCATGCTTCGCCGTGGCTTCGCCGCCGGCGGCGAGCGCCGTCGCCGCGAGGACCGTGACCAGGACGAGAGCGCGTCGCTTCAACCCCAGCTTCATGTCTCCTCCTTCGGAGGAAAGCGTCGGCGCCTCGCTCTCCGTCCTTTGCCATCCGGGCTGACCGCGCCGGTAGCAGGACCTATATCAGACTACCTGATACTACTCAACCGCTTTTGCGCCGAGCCGGAAGTCAGGTAGCCTGATTCGCGACCCGCATCCGGTACGGCGCCGGATCACGAAGGAGGCGATGCCGGATGAAGCTCCTCGAGGGAAAGGCCGCGATCGTGACGGGCTCGGCCCGCGGAATCGGACGCGCGACCGCCGAAATGCTCGCCGCGAACGGCGCACGAGTCCTCCTCAACGACCTCGACGCGGAGCTCGCGGAGGAGACGGCCAGTGCGATCGACGGGGAGACGACCGTCTTCGCCGGTGACCTGACGAGGGACGGCGTCTGCGACGACCTCGTGCGGCACGCAGTCGACACGTTCGGGTCGTTGGACATCATCGTCAACAACGCGGGCTACACGTGGGACGGGATGGCACACAAGATGAGCGACGAGCAATTCCGCGCAATGCTCGAGATCCACACGGTCGCGCCGTTCAGTGTGCTTCGCGCGGCGGCACCCCACCTCCGTGAGCCTGCGAAGCGAGAGCAGGCGGAAGGGCGCGAGGTCTTTCGTAAAGTCGTCAACGTCACGTCGATCTCGGGAACGCAGGGCAACGTCGGGCAGGCGAACTACTCGAGCGCCAAGGCGGGCCTCGTAGGGCTTACGAAAACCCTGGCGCGGGAGTGGGGGCCGTTGAAGGTGAACGTGAACGCAGTCGCGTTCGGCTTCGTTCAGACGCGCCTCACCGCGCCGCCTGAAGAGGCCGGTGCGTTTCAGGTGGGCGATGGCGAAGCGATTCAGCTCGGGATTCCCGAGCGCATGCGGGAGCTGGCAGCGAAGCTGATCCCGCTAGGCCGTCCGGCGACGCCCCACGAGGCGGCGGGCCCGATCCTGTTCCTCTGCTCACCGTGGTCGAACTTCGTGCACGGACAGGTCATCACCGCCAGTGGCGGCCAGATGACCGGGATGACGACATGAGTGACGTACTCGCGAAGCCGTTCGCGGTCGAGGCCGTCGGCCGACATGGCGAGCAGCACCGCTACGAAGTGACAGCGGAGGCGATCAGGCGCTATGCGGCCGCGACCGACGACCCGAGCCCGGCCGCTTGCGAGGGACGGGTTGCCCCGCCCGTCTTCGCGATCGTCCCGGTGTGGGAGGCGATCGCTCCGGCGTCGCGGGCCGTCGCATCAAGTGAAGCGCGCCGTCGAGTGGTCCACTACGAGCAGGACATGCTCCTGCACACTCCGATCGAAGCTGGAATGACGCTCGTGTCGGAGGCCGCACCGATCGCGCTACTCCCGCGCCCGAACGGGACGAGCCTCGTAGTCCACACGCGAACGACGACGCCCGACGGGGTGCTCGTGAACGAGCAGTATGTGACCGAGTTCTTCAGGGGGGTCGAGGCGACCGACACGCTCGGGGAGCGCGCGCCCGATCACCGGCTCCCGGACGACGTGCGATCAAGGGCACCGGGCGCCGAGATCCACTATGAGGTCGCAGACGACCAGCCGGAGCGCTACGCGGAAGCGTCCGGTGACTTCTTCGAGATCCACCTCGACGACGAGGCGGCGCGGGCGGTCGGGCTGCCGGGGCGCATCGTCCACGGGCTCTGCGCCATGGCTTTCACTGGGCGAGCAGTGCTCGAGGCGGCAGGCGTCGACGATCCCGGCGCAGTTGCACGCCTCGCCATCCGCTTCTCTGCGCCGCTTTTTCCCGGCGGCACCGTAGCGACGAGGATCTGGGAGCTCGACGAACGCGTATTCGGCTTCGAAGCGGTCGACGGCGCAGGGCAGGCGGTGATCAAGGACGGACGCGCCGAGTTCCGGTCGTGAGCGGGATTGACGTCGCGGCCGTCGCCGCGATCGACATCCATACGCACGCCGAGATCTCGCGCGCCACAGGCGCCGACGGTTTGACGCCCGACCTGCGCGAGGCTGCAGCAGGGTATTTCGGCGAGGGCGGGCTGCCCACGGCCGATGACGTCGCGGCCTACTACCGTGAGCGCAACCTCGCCGCCGTCATCTTCACCGTGGACGCCGAATCGGTCACCGGACGTCCGGCGGTGCCAAACGAAGAGGTCGCGGCGGTCGCGGCGGCGAACCCCGATGTGCTCATCCCGTTCGCGAGCATCGACCCCGCGAAGGGGAAATGGGCAGTCGACGAAGCTCGGCGGCTGATCCGCGACCACGCGATCCGAGGCTTCAAGTTCCACCCGAACCTGCAGGCGTTCTATCCGAACGACCGCCGCGTCTACCCGTTCTACGAGGTGATCGCGGAGGCCGGCTTACCGGCGTTGTTTCACACGGGCCACTCGGGGATCGGTGCGGGGCTCCCGGGGGGCGGCGGAATCCGGCTGAAGTACTCCAACCCGCTGTACGTGGACGACGTCGCGGCCGATTTCCCGGACCTCCCAATCGTCCTCGCCCACCCCTCGTTCCCCTGGCAGGACGAGGCGATCTCCATCGCGCTCCACAAGCAGCAGGTCTACATCGACTTGTCGGGATGGTCGCCGAAGTACTTTCCGCAAGAACTCGTGCGTTACGCGAATACCCTGCTCAAGGACCGCGTGCTCTTCGGCTCCGACTATCCGATGCTCACGCCCGACCGCTGGCTCGCCGACTTCGAGCAGCTCGAGATCAAGCCCGAGGTGAGACCGCTGATCCTCAAGGAGAACGCCGCTCGGCTGCTCGGCCTGACGCGCGAGGAGGGGTGATGGACGGACTGATGCAGGACATGCCGCTGACGATCGATCTGATCGCCCGCCGCGCCCTGCAAGTGGGCGGCGACATCGAGGTCGTCTCCGTCGAGTCGGCGGGCATCGACCGCCGCACCTGGGCCGAAATCGGAGAGCGCGTGCTTCGGCTTGCCACTGTTCTGGGAGGGCTCGGCGTGGGGCGCGGCGCTCGTGTAGGCACGTTCGCCTGGAACGGCCACCGGCACCTCGAGCTGTACTTCGCCGTGCCCTGCAGCGGCCGCGTGCTGCACGCCGCAAACGTGCGGCTCCACCCGGACCAGGTCGAGTACGCGATCCGCCACGCGGGCGACGAGATCCTCTTCGTCGACTCCTCGCTCACCGAGACGCTGGCACCGCTTAGAGACCGGCTCCTGGTGCGGGAGATCGTCGTCATGGATGACGGCTCCGAGGTGCACCCGACCTTCGCCGACTGCCCGCGCTATGAAGACCTGCTCGCGCGCGCCGAGCCGGCCACCGACTTCGGCCGGGTCGCCGAGAGCGACGCCGCTTCGATCTGTTTCACGAGCGGTACGACAGGCAACCCGAAGGCGGTCGTCTATTCGCACCGCTCGGTCGTCTTGCACGCAATGGGCGCGCTGATGGTGGACTCGCACGCCCTCCGGCGCGGCGACGTCGTTCTGCCGCTGACGCCCATGTTCCACGTCAACTGCTGGGGGCTTCCCTACAGCTCCGCCCTGGCCCCGGCGAAGCTCGTGTTCGCGGGTGCGGACACAAGCCCGGACGCGGTCGCGTCGTTGATCGAGTCGGAGCGGGCGACGGTGCTCGCGGGGATCCCGACGTTCTGGGTGCAGATGGATAGCGTTTTCGCCGGCGGCCGTCACGATCTCTCGTCGGTCCAGCGGATCCTTTGCGGCGGTGCAGAGGCTCCGCCGTCGCTGATCGAGCGCTACCTCGACCGAGGAATCGACTTCCTCCACGCGTGGGGCATGACCGAGATGTCGCCGAGCGGGACGGCCGCGTGGCATCGGGCGGGCGACGGGCCCGAAGGCGCTCAGGGGGTGCCAGTTCCGGGCGTCGAGCTCCGTCTGGTCGGTGACGACGGAACCGCCCTCCCCTGGGACGGCGAGTCGACGGGCGAGCTCGAGGCGCGCGGGCCGTGGATCGCGCGGTCGTACCTCGACCCCGACGACGGCTCGAACGAGAGCCGCTTCCACGACGGCTGGCTCCGCACCGGAGACGTGGCGCGGATCGCGCGCGACGGCACCGTCACAATCGTCGATCGGACCAAGGACCTAGTGAAGTCTGGGGGAGAGTGGATCAGTTCACTCGATCTCGAGCGAGCGCTGCTTGCGCATCCGGCGGTAGCCGAGGCCGCGGTGATCGCGTTCCCACACCCTCGCTGGGGCGAGCGGCCGGCGGCGTTCGTGGTCCTGGTCGCGGGGGTAGGGCTCTCTCCGGAAGAGCTCAAGGAGTTCTTGAGCGGGACGGTCGCGACTTGGTGGATCCCCGACGTGATCGAGCTCGTGGAGGAGCTTCCGAGAACCGGCGTCGGGAAGTGCGACAAGCGTCGGCTCCGCGCCGAGCACGCCGGGCGTCTAGCCGCTTCCACGGAGGCGCTGGCGTGAGCTGTATCAGGCTCCCTTGCATTCGGTCCACCGACTCTCTAGAGTCACGCCGAATCTCGATGAAAGGGGTCTGACGATGCGGAGAAGTTTCGCGATCGCACTGAGCGTCCTGGCTGCGGTGGCGCTGGTGCCGCTTGCTACCGGGGCTGCCTCCGAGAAGCAGGCGTTCAGAGGGACTGTCTACCTGGGCATGGACACGCCGCTGACCGGCCCCCAGGCGATCGTCGGCCAGGGAGATCGCGAGACTGTCCGCGCGCTCGTCTCCTACTGGAACTCTCGTGGCGGCATCAACGGTCGAAGGCTTGTCGTTGATATCTCAGACAACGCATCGAACCCCTCGCAAGCGGTCCAGAACGTCCGTCGATTCGTCGGCGATTCGAAGTACGTCGGAATCCTCGGTTCGGGGAACGCCGCGGCCGCGGTGGCGACGGCGCCGCTCGCGACCAGCGGCGAGATTCCATTCCTCGCGCTTTCCCCGCCGACTGCGATCGTCTCGCCGCCGCGCCCATACGTGTATGTCGCGCTTCCGACCTCCCGTCTCTACGCGTACAACATGGCGCGGTATCTCCGGCGGCTCGGCATCCGGCGCATCGCGGTCATGGGGGACAACGGCGGGTTCGGCCGCGACGGCGTTGGCCAAGTCGACTCGATCGCCCGCCAGTACGGCTTCGACATCACGCAGCGAGTCATCTTCTCGCCGACGACGACGAGCTTCACCGCGGAGCTCAGCCGGATCAGGAACTCGAACGCGCAGGCGCTGTGGCTCTGGACGGTGACGCCGGCCGCGACAACGATCGTGAAGGAGTTCAGGCAGCTGCGAATGCCGCAGCGCCTTGTGCTCACCGGCGGCAATCTCTCGCCGCAGTTCCTTCAGGGAACATGCCCCGACGTGAACGGCGCCCTCGTCAACGGCTACCTCGGGAACGTCTGGCGCAACCTGCCCAAGACGCATGCGAGCCGCAAGCCGGCGCAACTCGTCGAGCGCCTCGTGAAACACCGGATCTCCGTCTTCAACGTCGACGCATCGACCGCGATGTACGCGTTCAAGGCGGCGATGGTGCGTGGCGGCTTCAGCCGTGCCGCGATCAACACGGCGCTTGAGACGAAGCTTCGGGGGTTCCCGACGCCGGGTGGTCGCCTCTACTTCTCGAGGACGAACCACAGCGGCATCCAGCTGGGAAGCATGTGGGCCGGCCGGATCGCGTCGTGCCAGCCGAGGCCGCTGTTCGGGGCGGCGGTCCGAACGCGCTGACGACAGCCGCCTGCGAAACGAGCGGCGTCAGCAAGTCATTCGGCGCCGTCGCCGCCGTCTCAGACGTCAGCGCCCGAATCGAGCAGGGGTCGCTGGCGTGCCTCATCGGGCCGAATGGAGCGGGAAAATCGACGCTGCTCGGGTGCATGGCCGGGCTCATTCGCCTCGACAGCGGGCAGGTATTGGTCGGCGGCGAGGATGTCACGACATGGACCGCTCATCGCCGCGCGAGGGTCGGCCTGGCGACCGTGTTCCAGACGACTCGCGCCGTCCCGGGGCTCGATGTCCTGGAGAACACGATGGTGGGATGTCACGCATGGACGCGGACGGGCTTCGCCGAAGGGATGTTGCGGCCGCCTTGGCAGTGGCGCGAAGAAAGGAGGATGCGAGCAGCGGCCCATGAGGCGCTCGAGATGGTCGGTCTCGCAGGTCGCGAAGGTGTCCTCGCCGGCTCGCTTCCACTCGGGCAGCTGCGCCTGCTTGCCGTGGCGCGGGCTCTTGCACAGCAGCCGAGCGTCCTCTTGCTCGACGAGCCGGTTGCCGGCCTTCGCGCGGGAGAGAAGGCGCGGCTCGTCGAGGTGTTCACGAACCTCAAGAGTGAGCGCTTGACGCAGGTCCTCGTCGAGCACGACATGCAGTTCGTCGGATCTGTCGCCGACCGTGTGATCGTCCTCGACCGCGGCCGCATCATCGCGGACGGGACTCCGGCCGAGGTGCGCGACGACGAGCGCGTCGTCGAGGCATATCTCGGCTCGACGACACTGTGAGCGCCCTGTTCGAGGTCGAGGATCTAGTTGTCCGCTACGGCGAGGCGGTTGCAGTCGACGGGGTGTCGCTGCGCGTCGCGCGCGGCGAGCGCGTGGCCCTGATCGGTCCGAACGGCGCGGGGAAGACCTCGCTGCTGAACGCTGGCTGCGGCGTGATCCGGCCGGCGTCGGGCCGGGTCCGCGTCGAGGGTGACGACGTGACCGGTGCGACGCCGGCGGCGCTTGTTCGGCGAGGCGTCACTCAGGTGCCGGAAGGCCGACACGTCTTCGCCTCGCTGCCCGTCGAGGCGAACCTCCTGGTCGGCGCCTACGGTCGCTTCTTCAGCCTCAATGTCCTCGGCTCGACGCTGCGATACCTCCGGCGACGGCCGGACGTCCGTGACCGGCTCGAACGCGTCTACACCCTGCTCCCGAAGCTGCACGAGCTGCGCGAGCGCCCGGCCGGACGCACCTCCGGAGGCGAGCAGCAGATGGTTGCTATCGGGCGGGCGCTGATGGCCGAGCCGCGCTTGCTCGCCATCGACGAGCTCTCGCTCGGGCTCGCCCCGCTCGTCGTTGATCAACTCGTTGACTTTCTTGTGCGCCTGAACGAGGAGGAGGGCGTGGCGATCCTGCTCGTCGATCAGAACGCCGTCCTCGCCCTGGCCTTGTGCGAGCGCGCGTATGTCGTCGAGACCGGTCGGGTGAGGCTCTCGGGACCGAGCTCCGAGCTGCGTAATCGTGTTGAGTTGCGCGGCGCCTACCTCGGAGGCGGGCTGTGACGACCTTCTTCCAGCTGATTGTGGTCGGCATTTCCACGGGATCGGTCTTCGGGATCGTCGGGGTGGCGCTCGTCCTCGTCTATCGCACGACCGGAATCGTCAACTTCGCCCAGGGCGTCTTCGTCGTGCTAGGCGCGATGTTCACGTTCGAGCTCCGTCCGCACCTGCCTCTGCTCGCAGCGATCGTGCTCGCCGTCTTGCTCACAGCAGTGGTCGGGACGATCGCGGCGGTCGTTGCCGTGGGCTTCCCTGGTCGCACGACGCACCTCGCCAGCCTCGTGATCACTGTCGGAATCGCGCTACTCACAGAGGCAATCCTCCTGGCGACGGTCGGTGAGGTTCCTCGCTCGTACCCCGGCGTCTGGCAGCACGCGTGGGACATCGGCGGCGTTCTCGTCCAGCCGCAGTACGTGCTGATCGCCGGGGTCGCTCTCGCCGCCACGATCCTGCTGACGCTCTTCCTTCGCCGAACCGTCGTCGGCCAGGCGCTTGTTGCCTCCGCCGACTCGCCACGGGCGGCCGAGCTTGTCGGCCTCAACGTGCGTGCCGTTGCCGTGATCGCGTTCGCCGTCGCCGGCGGGCTCTGCGCCGTCGGCGGAGCGCTCCTAGCACCGACGGTGCCGGTCGTCTACAACGCTGACCTCGCGCTCACAATCAACGGCTTCGCTGCGGCAGTCTTCGGAGGGCTCGCCTCGATCCGGCTCGCGCTCCTGGGCGGGTACGCCCTCGGCATAGTCGAGCAGCTCGTGGTGGGCTACATCGACCCGCAGTACAACCTGACGATCGCGCTGATCGTGATGCTTGTCCTGATCGGCTGGAGGTCGCGCCGGGAGCTCGTGGCGTGATCGGCCCGCGGAGATGGGCAACCGGACTGCGCTTCTTGCTGATCGCCGCGGGCGCCGCCTTTGCGTGCTGGCTGCCCTTCCAGCTGTCGCAAAGCCAGCTCGGCCTCTACGATCGGATGGGCCTCTACACGCTCGTCGCGATCGGCCTCACGCTGCTGATGGGCTTCGCGGGGCAGGTGTCGCTCGGACAGGGCGCCTTCTTCCTCATCGGCGCGTACACGTCCGCGCTCCTGACGGTCGGCCTCGATCCCAACGACCGCCTGCTCGACCCCAATGCCGGAATCGACCCGCTCTGGGCGGTCGTCGCGGCGCCGTTCGTCACTGGGGTCGTGGCCGCGCTCATCGGCGTTCCGCTTCTCCGGCTGCGCGGCCACTACCTCGCCTTCGCGACGCTCGCCTTCAACCTGATCATGTTGTCGCTCCTGTTCGCTCAGGACCGGTTCTTCGGCGGGCAGTACGGCATCACGGTCGCCAAACCACTCGAAGTCGGCGGCCACACAATCAGCAACGCCAGACATGCGGCGGTGGTGTGGGCGCTGGTCGCGATCGCTCTAGTGCTCTCCGCGAACCTCGTGCGCTCGCGAGCCGGCCGCGCGCTCCAGACGATCGCGATCAGCGAGGTTGCCGCCGCCGGCACCGGCATCGCCGTCGCGACATTCAAGCTCCGGCTCTTCGTCTTCGCAGCTGCCCTCGCCGGCCTGGCCGGGGGCCTGTTCACCTTCTTCACGCAGTTCGTCGGCCCGGAGGACTTCGGGATCGTGCTGAGCCTTCAGTTCGTCCTCATGGTGGCGGTCGGCGGCCTCGGCAACGTCTATGGGGCAGTGGTCGGGACCGTCGCGATCCTCTACCTCGAGCACGAGGTCCGCGAGCTCGGAACGCGCGAGAGCCTGCTGGGCTGGGACCTGCCCGCGCAGGCGCCGAGTGTGCTCTCGCTCGGCGCCTTCGGGCTAATCCTCATCACCGTCATGCTCTTCTTCCCCCGCGGTCTCCTGCCGGCGATCCTCGACGGATTGCGCGCGGCGCGTACGCGCGGAGCGCGCGGCGGTTAGCGACCCCCAGACGCGTTAGCGCGACTAGAGCGGGGAGGAACACCCTGGGCAGTTCCAGACTCGCCTGACCATCGCCGCGCGCGCAGAGCATCCTCGACCTCTTCGGGAAGGAAGCTCGGCCCGAGCTGCCGGCAGACGAATGCGTCACCGTCTGCGACCGGGTCGAGAAAGGCTGCCACGAGCGCGTCGTTCCAGCTTCCGCCCAGGTGCTTACGCACGGCCCGTCCGACGGCCAGCGAGACTCCGAGTGCGCAGTGCGAAGCGCGCGATAGTCCGGAATCGAGGGCGAACGGCCGAGGATCCGTGCCGCCTCGTGCAGCGCCTGCGACGCGCGTGCGACTCGCTTGTCCGGCGAGTTGAAAGCGTCGACCGCAAGCCGGTCTTGAAGCTCGGCAAGGACAGCCGCCTGCAAACCGGGACTCAGAGCAACGATCGCAGCCCAGACGACTTCCGTAGCAGGATCGCGAAAGAGGGCAAGGCGAGGATTCGGCTCAATCTCCACGCGCCCGAGCATGCGTTGATCGCGGGTCGTGCGCAAGGATCGCGGCCCTGGCTCGGTCGGCCCGTTTGCGCCCCCGGACCCGCGTACGCAAGCCAGTTCTGAGGTTTCCTTGTGTGAACCCCGCCGTTTCGTTGTGGGACGAGCTGTGCGAGAGCGATCACTAACGCACGAGAGCGCTTAGATACAGCTTCGTGGAAACTCCCGACCAACCCAGCAGCAGCAGCGGCGTTAGTGGGATCGATGAGCTCCGCGCCTCGGGGCGGTCATAACGAGAAGACCGCCACGAGAGAAAGGACGGGCCCATGAAACTGACGACCACCACGCAGGTCTCCGTCGACGGAGTGATGCAGGGAAACGGCGGCGCGACGGATGAGGACCGCAGGAACGGATTCGAGCGCGGCGGATGGGCAAGGCCGCCCGAACCGCTGTTCGACGACGAGGCCATGACGTTCGTCCACGACATCTACCAGCGCGCCGACGCGTTCCTGTTCGGCCGGCGGACCTACGAGCTCTTCGCCGGCTACTGGGGCGTAAGGAAGGATCTGGAGGACCCCATCGTGGGTGCCTTGAACACGCAGCCCAAGTATGTCGCATCGACCACGCTCACCGACCCGCAATGGGCGAACACGACCGTCCTGTCCGGTGACCTCGCGGCGGCCATCGGCGAACTGAAAGCGGAGCCGACGGGTGAGCTGCAGGTGCACGGCAGCGGCGCCCTGACCCGATGGCTGCTCGAGAACGACCTCGTCGACGAGATGAACCTGCTCATCGTCCCCGTGGTCGTCGGCCAGGGCACGCGGCTATTCCCCGACGCCGGCCCGGACATAGCGCTTGACCTGGTCCACTCGCGAGCCTGCCCGAAGGGCGTAACGATCCAGGTCTACCGGCCGGCCGGGCGCCCGCAGTACGCAACGGACACGGCCGACTGAAGCAAGTGACATAGGTGCCGCATTCAGCGAGAGTCGCGTGGGGATGCCGCGCGAAAGCGATTCACGAACGCACGAGACCGCTTAGATACGACCTTCGTGGAAACCCCCGACCAGCCAAGCAGCCGCAGCAGCAGCGTGCCCCGCCGGAGCCGACCCGCTTTCGAAGCGGGCTACGGAATCTCGCAGGACGAGGAGGGGATGCTGGACTGGAGCTGGGCCGAGGAGAGGCTTGCGTCCGCGCGCAACTACTGGATCGTGACGACCGGGGAGAGCGGTGCACCGGCGGCGGCGCCGGTCTGGGGCGTCTGGTTCGAGGGCGCGCTGTTCTTCGGGACGAACCCGAGCTCGCAGAAGGGACGAAATCTCACGCGCGACCCACGAGTGGTGATCCATCTCGAGAGCGGCGACGAGGTCGTGATCCTCCGTGGGGAGATTGCGCGTGAGGACCTTTCGGCCGACGCGGTCGATGCGTACGAGACGAAATACGCCTACCGGCCGACGGTCACAGAGGGATGGTTCGTGCTCCGCCCGCGAAGTGCCGTGGCCTGGGTCGAGCTCGACTACCCGAAGACCGCAACTCGCTTCGACTTCGGTTGAGCGTGCTGCTCGTGTGCCGGGCCCTCAACCGCTGACAGCGGCCGCCTGTCGCTCGTAGGCCGGCCCGAGCTCCTCGAACCGGGCCGACCAGTCGGCCTGGCCGCCCGTGAGGTGCGCGTCGAGCGAGTCGAGATGCGAATGCCATCCCGCGCCGTAGCCCGCGATGGAGCCCGGCGGAAGGCCGCGATGATCGAGAACGAGCAACGTGCCGTCCCCATCCGGCTGCAGCTCGAACCGCGCCACGCTGTCGGGCTCGCCCGGGTACGTCCAGTCGAGCTCGAGGACGCGGCCGGGATCGAGCTCTCGGATTCGCCCGTCCGTGCGCTGGTCACCGTCGTCCTCCTTCCACACGAGCAGGAAGCGGCCACCCTCGCGCAGGTCGAGCTCGACGACGTTCGCGAGCCAGCGTCCGAGCCGCTCCGGCTCAGTCAGCGCGGACCAGACCTCCTCCGGCGCGAAGTCGTACCGCCTTTCGAACCGGACTGCGGCTCGGTCTCCCTCAGCTCTCAGCTTTCCCTCGGTCATGCCGTCCTCTCCTCAATTCGGTTTCCAGTGCGTCCAGCCGGTTCGTCCAGAACCGCCGGACCCAGTCGTCGAGCTCGGTGAACGCGTCCCCGTCGAGCGAGTAGAGGCGGCGCGTGCCGTCCGACCGGGAGCGGACCACCCCGTGCTCCCGCAGGATGCGGAGGTGCTTCGACACGCCGGGCCGCGAGATGGCGAACACGGACGCGATCTCGCCGGCCGAGCGTTCGCCTTCCGAGACGAGCTCGACGATGCGTCGCCTTGTCGGATCCGCGAGAGCCTCGAATGCGCTCACGGAATGAGGGTAACCTATGGGTTACGTAACCGTCAAGTTACTTTCTCTACGCTTGACGGCGTGCCGCGAGTCAACGAGCTCGGAGATCTCGAGATCACCGATCCGAAGGCGATGCGTGCGCTCGCCCATCCAACTCGCCTCTCCCTCCTCGAGCGGCTCCAGCGGGACGGTCCAGCCACGGCGGCAGAGCTGGCCGGCCGGCTCGGGACGACGTCGGCCGTGGCCGGTCGCCACCTCGGGCTGCTCGCGACCTTCGGTCTCGTCACCAGGGACGGCTCGGTCTGGAGCGCCGTGGCAAAGGGCCTCTACTTCGAACCGGGCGACGACGGCGAGAGCCAGGCTGCGTACCGGGTGCTCGCCAACCAGATGTTCCTCCGCAGCGACGAGCTTCCCAGGCGCTGGCTGGCCCACGACGAGCCCGGGCTTCCGTCCGACTGGCGGAGGGTCTCTGGCCTTTCGAACGCCCGGATGTTGATGAGCGTCGAGGAGGCGGCCGCGCTCGACGCGGAGATGGAGAAGCTGCTCGAGCCGTACGTCACGCGCGAGACCGCGGACACGCCGCCGGGCGCGCGTCACGTTCGGTGGCTGCGCTACGTCCTGCCCGACGCCGGCTAGCTGACCGCGATTCGCGCCGCGAGCTCGCGGGAGATGGCGTGATCGGAGCCGCCGACGCGCACGGTCAGCGGGCCCTCGAAAGGCGCCGCCTCCCGCACCTCGACCCGGCTCCCGGGCGTCAGCTTCAGCTCCGAGAGGTAGCGGAGGAGCTCGCCGTCGCCGTCGGGGACCCGCTCGACGGTCGCCTTTTTGCCGGGCTCCAGCGTGGAGAGCGGCGTCGCTTCGGTCACGACGAGCTTCAGGTCAGGCCCCGGGATCGGGTCCCCGTGAGGATCGTGCGTTGGGTAGCCGAGGGTGCGGTCGATATGCGCCTCGAGCTCCTCGGAGAGCGCGTGCTCGAGCCGGTCCGCCTCGTCGTGCAGCGCGTCGATCGGCAGGCCGAGCGTCTGGGAGAGGTACTGCTCGAGCAGGCGGTGGTGGCGGATCACCTCGAGCGCGACCTTCTCGCCCTTCGGCGTCAGCCACGCGCCTCTATAGCGCTCGTACTCGACCAGACCGAGTGAGGCGAGCTTCTTCACCATCGCGGTCGCGGACGGCGGGGAGACGCCGAGCCGGCCGGCGAGAGCCGAGGTCGTGACGCGGGTACCCGCGGCCTGGAGCTTGTAGATCTCCTTGACGTAGTCCTGGATTGCGTCGGTCAGCTCCATACGTTGCCCTGTCTCAGTTAAAGTTTAGACATGCCTAAGTTTACCCGGAAGGGGTTGATCGCAGGAGCAGCGGCCGGAGCGGCCGCCGCTCCCTTCGCGCGCCTCGCGTGGCCGGACTCCGCGGAGGCCGATCCGAGCGCGACGCACCTCGGCCACGGCCACTCCCATGCCGACAGCGGACATGCGGCGATGATCGGGCCGGACGTGCCCGCGCCGGGCGGCCCGAACGACCTCGACGAGCTCCTCCTGCCGACACCGGCGCTTCGGCACCGGCCCGGCCGAGTCCGCGAGTACGAGCTCGTCGCGCTGGACAAGACGATCGAGGTCGCCCAGGGGGTCGAGTTCAATGCGTGGACGTACAACGGCACGGTCCCCGGGCCGATCATCCGGGCCACCGAGGGCGACCTGCTCCGCGTGAACTTCAGGAACGGCGGCTCCCATCCGCACACGATCCATTTCCACGGCATCCACCCGGCGAACATGGACGGCGTCTTCGAGATCGTCGAGCCGGGAGACGACTTCACCTACGAGTTTCCTGCGCGGCCGGCGGGGTTCCACCTCTACCACTGCCATGCGACGCCGTTGAAGAAGCACATCCACAAGGGCCTCTACGGCGCGTTCATCATCGACCCGGTCAAGCGGCGCAAGCCGGCGCAGGAACTGGTCATGGTCATGAACGGCTACGACACCGACGGCGACGGCGAGAACAACTTCTACACCGTCAACGGGAAGGCGTTCTACTACGCGAAGTACCCGATCAAGGTCAGCCGGTCGAAGACGGTTCGGATCTACCTCGCCAACCTGACCGAGTTCGACCTGATCAACTCGTTCCACCTCCACGGGGACTTCTTCCGGTACTACCCGACCGGGACGGGCGATCAGTTCGAGTACACGGACACCGTCGTCCAGACGCAGGGCCAGCGCGGGATCATCGAGATCGACTTCGCCAACAAGGGCCTGTTCATGTTCCACGCGCACCAGTCCGAGTTCGCCGAGCTCGGCTGGATGGGCTTCTTCCAGGTCACCGATTGAGCGAATCCGTCGCAGCGGCTCGCGGAGGCCGCAGCTGGCGGCTCTGGGCGTTCGTCCCGCTGATCCTGCTCACCGGCGTCGTCGCACTCTTCACCGCCGGCGGGTCGTCGATCACCGGCCTCCTCGGTGAGAACCCGCCGCCCGCCGACGAGTTCGACATCCGGCGCGTCGAGTTCCACCCGGGCGAGATCCGGATCCGGGTCACCAACCCACAGCGCGACGACCTGACGATCGCGGCCGTCGCAGTGGACGACGCGATCGTGCCGTTCGGGCTCGACGGGCCGCAGACACTCGGGCGGCTCCGCTCCAGCGAGATCGTGGTGCAGTACGACTGGGTCGAGGATGAGCCGATCTCGGTCGGCGTGACGAGCTCGACGGGGATCCAGACCGTGGAGGAGATCCCGGCGGCGGTCGAGACGCCCACTGCCTCCGCGAAGAGCTTCTTCGGGTACGCGGTGATCGGGTTCCTCGTCGGGATCGTGCCGATCGCGCTGGGCCTGCTCTGGCTGCCGTCGCTTCGCCGCTCCTCGCCCGAGTGGCTGGCGGCGTTCATGGCCTTGACGGCGGGGCTGCTCACCTTCCTCGCCGTCGAGGCGCTGTCCGAGGCGCTGGAGCTTCAGGCCCGGCTGCCGAGCGCGCTCGGCGGCGCCGGCCTCGTCCTCCTCGGAGTGGCATCGAGCTATCTGATCCTGACGGCGATCTCCTCGCGCCTTTCGGGCGGGGGTGGCGGGCGCGCCGGGATGCCCGGCCTCGCACTCGCGACGCTCGTGGCGATCGGCATCGGCCTCCACAACCTCGGCGAGGGCCTCGCCATCGGGTCGTCATTCGCGCTGGGCGAGCTCGCGCTCGGGACGTTCTTCGTCGTGGGGTTCATGGTCCACAACGTCACCGAAGGCCTGGGTATCGCCGCGCCGCTCTCCGAGGGCAAGTCGGTCTCGAAGGATCGCCTCGTGCTGCTGACGCTCGTCGCCGGCGCCCCTGCGATCTTCGGCGCCTGGCTGGGCGGGTTCCTGACCAGCGACCTGCTCGGGGTCGTCTTCTTCGCGGCGGCGGCGGGGGCGGCGTTCGAGGTGGTCGTCGAGGTCGGGCGGTACGTGGCGCGGAAGGCGCCGGGTGGCCTGGCATCGCCGCACGTCCTGCTCGGCTTTCTCGCCGGCGTGGCAGTGATGTACGTCACGGGCCTGCTCGTCGCCTGATTCAATCGGGCGCATGAAGAAGACCAATCTCAACGCGCTCGAGTTCGAGACCGACGACTCGGACCCTGAGGGCTACAGGGCGGCGATGGCGCGCTTTGGCTCGTCGATCGGCGCCTCGATGCTCGGAGCCAGCGTGTACGAGCTTGCGCCTGGACAGAGCATCTGCCCGTACCACTACGAGTACGGGAACGAGGAATGGGCGATCGTGCTCCAGGGCCGCCCGACGCTCAGGCATCCCGGCGGAGAGGAGGCCGTGGAGCCCATGGACGTGATGTGCTTCCCGAACGGGCCGGAGGGCGCGCACAAGTTCACGAACGAGACCGACGAGACGGTGCGCGTGATGCTCATCTCGACGAAGGTCGATCCCTCTCTCGCCGTCTATCCGGACAGCGACAAGATCGGAGCCTGGCCCGGACCGGAGTTCCGCGACGACCACATCCTCGTCCGGCGCGAGAGCCAAGTGGACTACTACGACCGCGAGACGTGAGCGAGTTCGGGCCGGTCAAGGAGCTGATCAAGGACGTCCCCGGCTGGCTTTCCGACGAGGAGGGCGAAGCGCTCTACGAGCTCGCCAAGGAGTGCACCGGGAGGGGCGTGATCGTCGAGATCGGCTCGTGGAAGGGAAAGTCGACGATCTGTCTCGGGCTCGGCTCTCGAGCGGGCGAGGGTGTCCGCATCTTCGCCGTCGACCCGCACGCCGACTACCGCCACGGCGAGTTCAAGGAGAACGTCGAGCGGGCCGGGATCGCCGATCTCGTCACGCCGGTGAAGGGGCTCTCACAGGACGTCGTGGACGACTTCGGCGAGCCGATCGAGCTCCTCTTCGTCGATGGGTCACACGAGGAGGACGACGTGCGGCACGACTTCGAGACCTGGGTCCCGAAGGTCGTCGACGGCGGCACGGTGGCGTTCCACGACACGACGTGGCATCCGGGCGTCCGAAAGGTTGTCGCGGAGAAGATCTACGCCTCGCGGAACTTCCGCGACGTCCGGTTCGTGATCGGGTCGACGACGATCGCGTCGAAGGTCGCGCACAACACGCCTTACGACCGGCTCCACGCGCGCCGTGTCCAGGCGACGAAGGCGGTCTTCGGCTCGGTGACACGGGTGCTGAAGAAACGGCGCGGCTGGCTCCCGGGCCCGGTCGAGCGGGCGGGCCGGCGCGTCTTCAAGCTCGTCGGCCGCTAGACGTTCAGACGCCTCGTGGCCTAGGCGATCGTCAGGCTGAGCTTGCCCTGCGTGTGGCTGCTCAGCAGCGCCTGGAGCGCCTCGCCGGATTGCTCTAGCGAGAAGCTGCGCTGGATCGGAACGCGGAGCGTTCCTGCCTCCAAGAGCTCCGCGAGCCGCTTCAGGTTGTCCGGCGACGGCACGGCCATGACGTTGAACCGTCCCGGGCCTTCGCCGGCGGCCCCGAGTGGTGAGGCCAGCCGGCCGCCCTCCTTCAGAAGCGAGGAGTCAGGGGCCTGCGAAGTGAGGTCGAAAATCGCGTCGACGCCGTCGGGATAGGCGTCGCGCACCGCGGCGGCGACGTCGGTGTTGCGGTCGAGGAGCTCGCTGACGCCCAGCTCACGGAGGTAGTCCTCGTCCTCGGCAAGCGCCGGCGCGATCACGTTGGCTCCAGCAGAAGCGGCCAGCTGGACGAAGAAGCTGCCGACACCTCCGGTCGCGCCGATGACGAGCACGTTCTCGCCTTCGGTCGGCGCGAGTGCGTCGAAGGCGGCCACTGCGCTCAACCCGGCAACCGGCGCGGCGCCGGCTGCCGCGAAATCCACGCTCCGTGGCTTGGCTGCGCCGAAGTTGTCCTCCGGGAGGGCGATGAGTTCCGCCCAGCTTCCGTCCCGCACCGTGGGGTTGGCGTGAGGGACGAACCCGAAGACCTCGTCCCCGACGCGAGAACGACTGACACCGTTGCCGACGCGTTCGATAACCCCGGCGAAGTCCCGTCCAAGCGTGACGGGGAACTCATACTCGAACATCTCCTTCAACGCGCCCATTCCGATGAAGGCATCGACCGGGTTGACAGAGGAGGCTTGCACGCGCACGACCAGCTCCCTTTCGTCGGCGCTGGGCTCCGGGGCGTCGTCGCGAAGAGCGGGCTCCGTGTCGAAGCTTTGGAGGATGAAGGCCCGCATTCCTAGCGGTACGTCCCGTTCAGGAAGAGCTCGCGCTCGCGACGGCGGCGCGGGAGGATCTCGGGCGGCCGCCGCCAGAGGAGCATCGCGTCGGCGGCGCCGTTGAAGTCGCGCACGTTCATCCGCTTGACGACCGTCGCGCCGCGGAAGCCGCCGGCGCCGATGTTGAACGCCATCGAGACAAGCGCATCGAACTGGTTCTGCTTCAGCTGCGTCCTGACCGACTCCCGTACCGCCGGCTCGAAGCGCTCGGCGAGGTCCTCGCGCAGCACGCGGAGGACGAGCGCCCGTGGTTTCGGCTTCGCTTTCGTCCCCCACTTGGCGCGGTCCGCGGCGGTCACCGGTCCGTGATGCAGCAGATGTCCGACGCCGAACGTGGCATGTCCCTGTGAGTCGTTGTAGGCATAGGGGATGAAGCCTTCCTGCGCGACGAGGAAGTCGAGCCCCTTCGCCGACATCGTCTTCGGGCTCTGCGCGCGGGCGATCTGCGCGTCCAGTCGCTGGCGCACCGCCTTGGCCGCCTTGTAGGCAGCGAGGGCCTCCTTGACCTGCGGGTCGTTCTTCGGGAGCCGCGCGAGGGCCTTTTGCCAGGCGAGGCGAGCGCGATGCTGTGCCCGCTTGGCCTCGGTGAACGAGGCGAGAAGGGTCGCGAGCTGCGGCGGCAACGTGTTCTCACACTACTCCGTGTCGAGAGCGTGCCGAATCTGCGACGACCACTAGCCGGACCGTGGCGGCGCATCTATTTCCCTCGGGTCAAGCAAACCGAGGGAGGAACATGAAGACGATTCTGTTGGCCGTGCTCGCCGTCGTGACAAGCAGAATCCTTGCGCTTTCCTAGCAGGTTGCTAACAGCACTGGGTTATTACGCACTCGGGCAATGAGGACGCATAGTCCGAGCAGGCGTCTCGGCGCAACCTTGCTACTGGCTGGCCTCGCGCTGCTGTCGAGCGGGGCCGGGGTTGCCGCCGTCCTCGCCGCGCCGGCGGCGATCACCGGGCCGGTGAGCGCAGTGGGCACGACTTCCGCCACGGCGAGTGGGACGGTCAACCCCAACGGCCAGTCGACGACCTGGCACTTCGAGTACGGGACGAGCACGAGCTACGGCAAGACGACCTCGTCCACGAGTGGGGGCTCCGGAACTGCCAACATCAACGTCTCCAGAGGCCTGGTCGGTCTCTCGCCGGGCACCACCTACCACTATCGGTTGGTCGCCACGAACGGCGGCGGCACGACGCGAGGCGCCGACGGGGTCTTCACCACCCTCTCGCCGCCGCGGTCGGTCACCGGCTCTGCGACCAGCATCACCGTCGGCTCGGCGACGCTCAACGGCACGGTCGACCCGAACGGCCGGACGACGAACTGGTACTTCGAGTACGGCACCAGCACGGGCTACGGCTCGAAGACGGCCGTGAGGAGCGCCGGCTCGGGCACGACGGCTACGGGCGTCTCGGCCGCGGTGTCGGGTCTCAGGCCGGGCCGTCTCTACCACTACCGGCTTGTCGCGACGAGTGACGCGGGCACCAGCCGAGGCGCGGACCGAACGTTTTCGACCTTGGGCCCACCCACCCCGCTCACGGCGCCGGCGTCATCGGTCACGCACAGCTCTGCGCGACTCAACGGAAAGGTCACCGCCAACGGGCTGGCGACGACGTGGTACTTCGAGTATGGGACGACTACGCGCTACGGCGCGAAGACCCGTACTCGGAGCGTCGGCAAGGGCACGAGGCCCGTGAACGTCTCAGTCGCGCTCACGCGACTTCGAGCGGCGTCGACCTATCACTACCGGCTGGTCGCGGTGAACTCTTCGGGGACGAGGCGAGGGGCGGATGCGGCGTTCACGACGACCGGGGTGCTGCTTGCGGCGCAGGCACAGCGGGTCGTGTACGGCCGTGCCGTCATGCTCTCGGGCCTCGTACCGAGCGGAAGGGCGGGCGAGACAGTGACCTTGTTCGCCGAGCCGTTCGGCATGGGCTCGCCCAGGTCGGTTGCGACGCTCGTGACCGGCGGTGGCGGAGTGTGGCAGTACCTTGCGAGGCCGCCGATCCTCACGTCCTACCGCGCCAGCTGGAACGGCGTGACGAGCCGCGCGGTCGCGATCGGCGTCAGGCCGAGGGTGCGGTTCCGGCGGATCGGGCGGGCTCGCTTCTACACACGCGTGGTCGCGGCGCGGTCGTTCAGAGGGCCGTCTGGTGCGGCTCCAGCGCCGGACGGCGGCCGGCCGTTGGGTGACGGTGAAGCGCGTCCGGCTGAAGCGCAGCTCGGCGGCGACCTTCCGCGTGAGGCTCCGGCGAGGCAGGTCGACGCTCCGCATCGTGATGAGCGTGAACCAGGCCGGCCCGGGCTACCTCGCGGGGATCAGCCGCACGATCGTCTACCGACGCTAGAGCGAGCGGTAGATCTCGAGCAGACGGTCGGCGCCCTTGTCTGCGTCGTGGACACGCTCGACGTAAGCGCGCGACAGTGCGCCGATCCGCTGGCGCTCCTCGCTCGGACGCGGCCAGCTCCGCGATCCGCTCGCGCAGCGTCTCCTTCGTGACGTGGACGAGGGGAACCTCGACGTTCAGCGCGCGCTCCGTCTCCTGCACGGCCTCGGGCCGGAGGTAGCTGAGGACAGGCTTGCCCAGGGCCATCGCCTCGAGGGCGAAGATCCCGTACCAGCCCGCGTTGAGCTGGTCGACGACGATGTCGGCGCGCTCGTAATGACGCCTCGCCTCGTCGTGCCGTAGTCCCTCGACGATGTCCAGCTCGACGTCGAGGCCCTCGCAGGCGGCGATCACGTGCTCCGTGCCCTTGCGTCCGCGGCTGGACGGAGCGTGCAGGACCACCGGGCGCGGGCGCTCCTCGGGCTGCGGCACCTCGTACTCGCGCAGGTCGAGCCCCGGCGGGATCACCTCGGCGTCCGGAACCCAGCGCAGCGCGTCGTACGAGCCGACGATCCGGGCGTCGGCTCCGCGGGCGTACCGGAGCTCGTCAGGCGTCTTCCCGCGGATGTCCGAGCCCAGGAAGTGGAGCACGGACTTCCTGCGGGTCGTCTTCAGGATCGGCCAGGTCGCCTTGCGCGGCACGAGCGTCCAGCCGAAGTAGAAGTGGAAGACGTCCGTCTTCGGAAGCAGGCTCAGGAACGCCGGCCACTGAACCGCCTGCCTGCCCCAGAAGCCGGACGGGCGGTCGAGCGACTCGTCGGCCTCCGGGTGCATCTTCTGCCGCTCGACCACCACGAGCTTCGCGTCCACGCCCTTTCGGCGGAGTGCCTGCACGTTCGTCCACGGGATCCCCGCCACGTTCAGCGGCGTGTGAACGACGCGCAGGCCTACTCGTCCCACTCGACCTGGTCGAAATAGCGCAGCGCCCTGCGGGTCGGCCGCACACGCGCCTGGTATTCGGCCAGCTGTTCTGCCGAGAGCTCGCCGAGCGCGTGCTTGACGCCGAGCCAGGGAAGGTTGAGGTCCTCCTGGTAGACGATCGTGGAGATCCGTGGGTTGACCTCGATCACCTTGTCGCCGACGAGCTGGATGTTGAAGAAGTGGTCGATGGAGAGCGCCTCGACGATCTTGGCCGAGATCTCCATCAGCCAGGGGTCGTCGAGGGTCGCGAAGTACATCGCAAGCCCTGCGCGCATCGACTCGCGCGTCTTCGGGTGGCCGAGCAGGATGCGGCCGTCCTTCGCGATCCCGTCGATCGTCCGCTCGAGCCCGGAGGCGAGCTCCATGACGAGCAGCGGCGTCTCGTCGTCTCCCAGCAGCTCGACCAGCTCCTCGAGACGCAGCGCCTCGGCGACGCCCGGCCGGTTCTTGAGCAGCTGCTCGCGCCGGTCGGCGCCCGCGGAGAGGATCCGGAACCCGCGTGAGCCGGACGAGAAGGCCGGCTTGATCGCCACGTCCTCGCCGGGATAGCCGAGCTCGCGGGCGGCCTCCGCGACCGCCTCGCCGCCGACGACACGCCGCCAGCGAGGGCCCGGGACGCCGATCTCGTCCAGGAGCGCGTAGCTCTCCGCCTTGTCGTTCGAGCGGCGGATCGCCTCCGGCGAGGAGACCATCACCGCGACACCCTCGAACCTGTCCTTCGCCTCGGCCAGGCCGAGCAGGTCGAACGAGGACTGGGGCAGGATCGCGTCCACGCTCTCCCGCTCGACGACGTCGTGCATCGCGTCGGCAAAGGCCGGATCCGCGCCCGAGGGGACGAGATGGAAGGCGTCCGTGATGTGTCGACCCACCGACCGGTCTGCCATGTCCGTGCCGACCACGCGCACCTCGCGCTCGCCGTTCTCACGCAGGGCGTGGACGAGCGCGGCGGTCCCCGGTGCCCCCGCCGCGGAGACGAGGACGGTCGTCACTTGATGACGAGCGACAGCTTCGAGCCCAGTGGCTGCGACCGGCGGCCGACCCGTTCGGTGAACTCGTCCCAGGCCGGGTTGACGTTCACGTCGTCGGCGACGAGCGCGCCGCCGTCGTTCAGGGCGTCCCACGCATGCTCGAACTCGAACGACATGCACTCGTACGAGTGCTCGCTGTCGTGCATGAAGAAGTCGATCGAGCCCACCCGGTCGAGAAGCGGCGGCAGCACGTCCTGGCTGCGCCCGAGCACGAGCTTCCACCGCTCGCGCAACCGCTCCGGCACCATCCAGCCCGGCTCGCGGCCCGGCGGGATGACGGCGCCGCCCTTCCCGTCCCAGAAGGTCCCGGGCTCGTACTCCTCGCCGGCGACCTCGGGCAGGTCGATCGAGTGCAGCTCGCCGGTGCCGTTTCGCTCGAGTGCGAGGAGGAGGAACGCGGTCGAGACGCCGTTGCAGACACCCGTCTCGACGGCGACCAGCGGCTTCATCTCGCGCAGGAGCCTGTAGAGGCGCAGCCCTTCGTCGTAGCCGTCGCGCCCGGTGACCCGGCCGGTGTTGTAGCGGTGGCCGCGCTGCGTCTCGCCCTGGACGACGTCCCAGAAGTGCGCAGCCTGCTCTTCGAGATGCTCGACGAGGCCGCTCTCGCGCACCTCGTCCTCGGTTGTCGTCGCCGCTTCCACGCCGCGGCGGATCGTACAAGTGGCCCTACTTCTTGGGCCGGCCCTCGTCCATGCCCGTAGGGAGGTAGTTGGGCGGAAGGCCGCCGTGCTCACCACCCATGACCTGATCCGACGATCGTGCCGAGGTGACCGCGTCGATCCGGGCGTCGGCGGTGTCGACCGTTCGATCCTTGCCGCTCAGGAAGCGCTTGACTCGCTCGACGATGCTCATGCCGGAAGCTTACGAGCGCGCAGGCGGCGCAGCTCCTGCGGCAGGAAGAACCCGAGCGGGAAGAGGACGAGCGGGTAGACGGCGACGAGCGCGATCGCCGCGGCCAGCGGCAGGTCGAACGAGCGGCCGATGACGCACAGGACGATCGCGGTGCCGAACGCCGTCGCGACGCGCCGCCACTGGTACGGCACGGGAAAGACCTGCTGCGCCTTCCACGCCATGCCGAGAAAGAGCGTCGCGTACGCGCCGACGGTCGCCGCGGCGGCGCCCATCATCCCGAACTCCGGGATCAGCGTCAGGTTGAGGGCGACGTTCAGGGCGGCGGCGACGCCGGTGATGATCCAGTTCGAGCGGGTGCGCCGCGCGCGTCCGATCCCGATCACGACGACGATGTAGGCCCCGAACGCGGCCGCGGCGAAGGCGAGCGGCGCCACGACGCGCTCGGCGGAGTAGAACTCCTCGGTCGTCAGCAGCTCGACGAGCCACGGAGCCAGCACGCCGAGCGCGAGGGCCATCCACGACGTGATCGCCACCAGGTAGGTGAGGACGTACGCGTACGTCCGCGCCGCCTCCCGGTCGTCCTCGATCGAGTAGGCGAAGGCCGGCCACGCGGTGCGAAAAGCGGCGAGCAGCAGGATGATCGCGGAGGCGATTCGGACGCCGATCGAGTAGAGGCCGACCTCCCGCGGCCCCGAGAGCCGGACGAGGAAGAACCGGTCGCTGAAGTTCAGCACCCAGAGAAACAGTGCGGACGGGACGAGCGGCATCCCGAAGCGGTTCATCTCGCGCAGCAAGGGGCGGTCCCACTCGAAGCCCAGCTGCTCGCGCCGGTAGAGCAGCAGGCCGGCGTAGACGGCGAGCGTCCCGGTGAAGTTCCCCACGATGACGCCGATCGGGCCCTTGTCCCACACGACGACGAGCATCAACGTCGCCGCGACCGTCAGACCGAGGTTGATCAGCGTCGCGACGAGGTACGCGGTGGAGCGCTGCTCCACACGGAAGAGCGAGGTCATCTGCTCGTAGTTGATGTGGGCCCAGAGCCCGACGAATGACGCTCGGACCAGGTCCGCGTGCTCGCTCGTGTCGAACAGGAACTCCGAGATCGGTCCTGCGAGGGCGAGGCCGGCGGCCAGCCCGGCGGTGCCCATCGCCATCGTGAACCAGAACGACGTGCGGATCACCCGCCGCTTGCCGGCCTCGTCGGCCTCGTCGAAGTAGAAGCGGAAGAACGCGCTCTTGACGCCGGCCGCGAGGAGCACGGTGAGGACGGCCGACAGCGCGATCAGCGTCTCGATCAGCCCGTAGTCGGCGGGCGAGAGGTAGCGCGTGTAGATCGGGAGCAGCAGGACGGCGATGAACCGCGAGACGAGCGATCCGGCCCCGTACACCGCCGAGTGGCGGGCGAGCTCGCCGAGCCGCCGGGCGATCACGAGAGGTCGATGCGGTCTTCTGCGAGCAGGGCGCGGCGCCGGTCTCGCTCCGCGTCGAGCATCGCCGCCATCGTCTCGCCCATCGTCTCGCCCGGATAGACCCAGATCTCCGGGTGGATCAGGAGCTGGAGCCACTCGAAGCGGCCGTGGCGGAGATCCTCGTGCGGGCACCCGTGCCGCCAGTTCTGGTTCGAGTCCGAGCGGTAGTGATCCGGGTCGAAGAACGGCTGCTGCATGACGTTGACCGCGCCGTCGATCGGTTCCGACATGTAGTCCGGGTCCGGGTTGTGCCAGGCGAGGACCGCGTCGAAGCGGTCGTCCAGCTCGACGTTGGGCCAGACCGCGTGCAGCCCGACACCGTGCTCGAGCTCGCGGAGCCGGTTCAGCGCCCGTCGCCCCTCCGATGAGCCGAGGTTGTAGAAGACCGACTGCGTCATCAGGAAGTAGGTCGCGCGCGCGCCGAGCTCCGCCTCGAGCTCCGCCATCTTCAGCGCTGCGTCGAGCGAGAGGTCCACGTCGTGCCGGAGGTAGAGGTCGCCCGGCTGCGGCTCCTGGCCGAAGGCCGTCCAGCGGTGACCGCCTTCGTGCGCGGCCTCGATCAGCTCGCGGTAGTGCTCCAGCGAGAAGGTGCAGCTCACGCCGCGCTCACTTCGACGTCGAGCAGCCGGGCCGCCGACTCGGCCCGCTCGACCGCCTCGAGGTTCGTCCCACCCAGCGCGATCACGTAGCCGCGCCGGTCGCCGTCGACCTGCACCGGCCGGATCGTCTCGCCGTCCTGGAAGTACAGCTCCGCCTCGACGACACCGGGAAACGCCCGAATCCGCTCGATACCGCTCACGCTCACGAGCTTGCCGGTCGGAAGCGGCCCGGGCTCCGCGGTGAGGAACGAGATCGCCATCGGCTGCTCCATCTTCGCCGCGACCATCTCATCAGGCACCGGACGGCCGAGCGCCTGGAGGAGTGCGATGTCGATCAGCTCGACGCCGACGCCGTACCGGGCCACGGAGTCCATCTGGCCCGCGGGGATGCGCGCCGCGACCTCGATGAGCCGTGCGACGCCGTCCTCGCTCCAGAGCACCTGCGGGTACGCGACCCCCTCCCGGAGCCCGAGCGCCTTGACGGTGTGCACTCCGGTTCGCCGGACCTCCTCGATCGCGTCCCCGAAGAGCGTCGACGGGTAGACGTGGGCGATCGCGACCCCGAAGCCGCGTCCCGGCGGGCGGCGCCGGTCTGACAGCGTCACGACCGTGGGCTCGCCGTCCCGCAACACGAGCAGGCCGTTCACCTCCCTGCCATCGTGGTAGCTCTCCAGGATCGCCTCCTGCTCGGTCGATTGCACGAGCGAGGCGTGCAGGTGGCGCTCCACGTCGCCGAGCGACTCGCACAGGAAGAGCCCGCGCTGGCCCGCCGAGTCCGCAGGCTTCATCACGGCGGGAAACCCGACCGCCCCGGCCGCGGCGCGGGCCTCCTGCAAAGTCCGCACGGCGGCGAACCGCGGCTGCGGGACGCCCACGTCCGCAAGCTGGCGGCGCATGGCGATCTTGTTCGTCATCAGGTGGGCCGTCTCCGTCCCGATCCCGGGCAGGTCGAGCGCCTCGGCCACGGCGGCGACGACCGGCACCGCGCGGTCCGCCGCGTAGGTCATCACCCCGTCGACGCCGTGCCGGCGCCCGGCCTCGACGACGGCAGGGATGTCGAGGACGTCCACGACCTCGCCGACGTCGGCGATCGCCAGGCCCGGCGCGTCGGAGTTGCGGTCGACCGCGACGACGCGCACGCCGAGCTCCCGGAGACGCGCGAGCGCGCGGCGCTGATGGCGACCGGCGCCGACGAAGAGGATTCGCGCCTCCTCGAGAGGCCGATTAGTGCTGCTTATCACCTCTAACCCGGGCCCTCGTGCCGAGTCTCACCTGTTCGGAGAGAGATGTTCAGGTATCTCGTGAGACGGCTGCTCTGGGCCGGCGTTCTGTTCGTCGCCGTGACCATGGTGTCGTACATCATCTTCTTCCTGGTGCCGGCTGAGCCGGCGCGCCTGATCTGCGGCGCGCAGTGCCCGCCCGACCAGGTCGAGCGGGTCCGGAAGCAAGTCGGGCTCGACCGTCCGGTGTACGTCCAGTACGGCAACTTCCTCAAGAACATCGTCGTGCACCAGTCGCTCGGCCGGTCGTACGCCTCCCGCCGCCCGGTGACCGACATCATCAAGGAGGCCGCACCCGTCACTGCGAGCATCATCTTCGGCGGCGTCATTCTCTGGATGCTGATCGCGCTGCCGATCGGGATCCTCTCGGCGCTCAAGCCCCGGTCGTTGTTAGACCGAACCGCGATGGGCTTCGTGCTGCTCGGGATCTCTGCGCATCCCGTCTGGATCGGCTTGATCCTCATCTACTTCGTCGGCTACAAGGCCGGATTGACGCCGCTCGGCGGCTATTGCGACTTCTTCAATCCGGCGACGGAGTGCGGAGGGCCGGTGAAGTGGGCGCACTCGCTCATCCTCCCCTGGGTGACGTTCGCGCTGCTTTACGCGGCCCTCTACACCCGCATGATCCGCGCGACCGTCCTCGAGACGATGAACGAGGACTATGTCCGGACGGCCCGCGCGAAGGGCGCGCCCGAGTGGCTCGTCATGCGGTCGCACATCCTCCGCAACGCGATGCTGCCGATCGTGACGCTGCTCGGCCTCGACATCGGCCTGCTGCTCGGCGGCGCGATCTTCACGGAGACGGTTTTCGGGTTACCGGGGCTCGGCAGGAGTGCACTCCTGGCGCTGGACGGCTTCGACCTGCCCACGGTGATGGGGATCACGGTGTTCGCGACCATCATGGTGATCATCTGCAACCTGATCGTCGACCTGCTCTACGCGGTCGTCGATCCGAGGATCCGTCTGAGCTAGCGACTAGGGGGAGGCTGGTTGCACCGGAAACAGGAACTGATGCCGGTCCCAGAGAGCGATCTCGCAGCCATCGGTTCTGGCGAACGTCGTGTCGACCTGCGCGCCCTGGAACGTGCCGCGGATCTCGGCGAGCGCCGGGCCGCCGTAGATCTCGGTGCAGACGGTCTGGCCCCCGGGCCGGGCGAACGGATCCTCCATCTGGTCGAGCTGCCTGCAGACGTCGTCGGGGCTCGCGAGGGTTCCACCCGGCGGCCCGCAGCGAAGGCTCGCTTCATCCTTATCGCCTGACCGCCCGCTCGCCCAGACGGTGATCTCGAGCTCGGTGGGTGGCTGATCCGGCGTGCCGTCGCCGCCTCCGCATCCCGCCAGCAGCGCCACACCCAGCACTAGACTCGCCGCGTGAAGCTTCAAGGCAAGCGCATTCTGTTGACGGGCGGGGCGGGCTTCATCGGCACGACGCTCAGCCGGCGCCTCATCGACGACAACGCAGATCGTCGTCTACGACAATCTCCACCGGGATGCGATGGGCGGCACCGAGCTCGCCGACCATCCCAACATGACGTTCGTCCAGGGCGACGTCCTGGACGCGGAGCTGGTCGCGGAGACGGCGAAGGGCGCAACGCACATCGTCCACCTTGCCGCAATCGCCGGAGTGGACACGGTCCTGGAGAGCCCGGTGCGGACCATGCGCGTCAACCTGATCGGCACCTACAACGTGCTCGAGGCGGCGCACGCGACCGCGGACACGGTGGAGCGACTCGTGGACTTCTCGACCAGCGAGGTCTTCGGGCGGCATGCGTACAAGGTCGAGGAGATCCACGAGACGGCGCAGGGCTCCGTGGGGGAGGCGCGGTGGACGTACGCGGTGTCGAAGCTCGCGGGTGAGCATCTCGCGCACTCCTACCACGACGAGTTCGGCCTGCCGACGGTCTCCGTTCGTCCGTTCAACGTCTACGGGCCTGGTCAGATCGGCGGCGGGGCGATCCGCGCCTTCATCGAGACCGCGCTTGCCGGCGACGACCTCGTGATCCACGGCGACGGCTCGCAGATCCGGGCGTGGTGCTACGTGGACGACATGGTCGACGGCCTGATGCTCGTCCTGGAGCGGCCCGAGGCCGTGGGCCAGGTGTTCAACATCGGCAACGCTCGCTCAGTCGTGACCGTCTACGACCTGGCCGTTCGGATCAGGCGGCTGATGGAGGCGGACGTCGACATCACCCACCGGCCGCTGCACTACACGGACGTCGAGATGCGGATCCCGAACATCGACAAGGCCCGCAAGCTGCTCGGCTGGGAGCCGAAGATCGACCTCGACGAGGGCCTCGCACGCACGATCGCGTGGTATCGAGAGCGCCAGCCGGCGCCGGCGTGATCCGCCTCGCCTGGCCGGATCTCGGCCCCGAGGAGCTGGCGGCGGTCGAGGAGGTCTTCAAGAGCGGTCAGCTGACGATGGGCCCGCGCGTCGAGCAGTTCGAGGGCGCGCTCGCGGCTGCATGCGAGGTCGAGCACGCCGTCGTCGTCTCTTCCGGCACCGCCGCTCTGCACCTCTCGGTGCTCGCGCTCGGGATCGGGCCGGGAGACGAAGTGATCGTCCCGGCCTACACGTTTCCGGCGACCGCAAACGTCGTCGCGCTCGTGGGCGCCCGGCCGGTGCTCGTGGACGTCGACCCGGAGACGATGAACGTGACCGCCGAGACCGTCGCGGCGGGGCTCTCGCCGCGGACGAAGGCCGTCCTCGTCGTCCACCTCTTCGGCCGTCCCGCGCCGTGGGAGGAGCTCGAGGCCGTGGTCCCGGAGGGTGTCGCGCTGCTGGAAGACGCGGCCGGCGCGCTCGGAGCCCGCCGGCAGGGACGCGCGTGCGGCGGGCTCGGGCGACTCGGTTGCCTCTCCTTCCATCCGCGGAAGATCGTCACGACCGGGGAGGGCGGCGCGGTCACCACGAACGAGCCCGAGATCGCGGACGCGGTCCGTCGTTTCCGCCATCACGGCATCGAGCCGCGCGGCGACTTCGAGATCCGCGCGGCGGGCTTGAACTACCGCCTGCCCGACATCCTCTGCGCGATCGGGACGACGCAGATGGCACGGCTCGAGCAGCTCCTCACCGAGCGCGAGCGCCTCGCGGCGGCCTATGCGGAGCGGCTCGGAGAGTCGGTCGGCTTGCCGTCGGCGGACGAGGGCGACCGGCATGGCTGGCAGGCGTACGTCGTGCGAACGGACGGGCGTGACGAAGTGCTTGCACGGTTGTGGGAGTCCGGGATCCAGGCGCAGATCGGCACGTACGCGCTCCACCGCCTCGGCGCCTACGCCGACCAGGGGCCGTTCCCGGGCGCGGATGCTGCATTCGAGCACGCCCTCGCGCTGCCGTTCCACAACCGCCTCTCGGCGACGCAGCAGGACGAGATCGCGCAGGCGCTGGCCGTCTAGCGGTTGGCGGCGAGAGGCGCGATCAGCTCGTAGCCCTCCCGGAGGAAGGGCACGCGGTCGACCAGGGACGCCAGGTCGTCCGGCGCGAAGGCGCCCTCCTCGGTCACGACCTCGGTGATCAGGTCGGCCGGAATCAGCTCGAAGAGCTCACGCTCGAAGTCTGCGAGATCCGGCGCCTGGGCCCCGGGAATCGGCGCCAGCTTGATCAGCTCGGCGGCGACGACGACCGGCACGCCGGCGTCGCGCGCCGCTCGCGCCAGCGGGATCGTCCCGATCTTGTTGCAGATCGTGCCGTCGCGGAAGACCGTGTCCGCGCCGAGGAGGACGACGTCTGTCGCCGCGACCCGGTCCGGGGCTTCGGCGTCCTCGACCAGCTCGGCGTCGATCCCGGCCTCGGTCAGCTCTGCGACGAGCGTCCTGCCCTCCTCGACCGGGCTCGACACGGTGCAGAGCACCTTCGCGGGCTCGAGGTGGGAGAACGCCTCGCGAACGGTCGCGGAGTTCGAGTGGGTGAGCACGGTCGCGCCATCGAGGTGCTGGCGCAGCTGGATCGCGATCGACGCCGGCGCGCGAAGTCGTCCCTCGGTGAGCGCCTGCGCCTCCTCGCGGACCACCTGTCGGAGCACGTCGGGCTCGAGGTGGCTTTCGTACCGGCCCGATGCGAGCAACCTTCCGACCGTCCCAGCAATGGCGCCGACGCCCGGCCTCGCGGCCGCAAGGCGTCGGCCGGCCTGCCGGAGATCGTCGAGGACGTCTTCGCAGGATCCCTCGTGCGCCTCGACCAGCTCTGTCAGCGCCTCGACGGCCTGGCGCGCCATCCAGCTGGCTCCGTGCGATCGATCCTCGCGGAGCTCCGTGATCCGGTCTTCGAGTGAGGCGGCGGCCACCGGACACCCAATTGTAGTGTCCGAGCCCGTGCAGCCGGAGATCTCCGTGGTCGTCACGCTTCACAACGAGCGTCCCACCGTCGACGAGCTGGTGCGGCGGACGGCTGCCACGCTCGACGGCGAGGGCTACGAGCTGCTGCTCGTCGACGACGGCTCGACCGACGGAACCTGGGAGGAGATCGAGCGCCTGCACGGCGCCGACGGCCATGTCCGCGGCGTCCGGCTCAAGCGCAACTTCGGCCAGCACCCCGCGATGCACGCAGGGCTCGTACGGGCGCGCGGAGACATCCTCGTGACGATGGACGGCGATCTCCAGAACGCGCCCGAGGACATCCCGAAGCTCCTCGCCCCGGTCCGAAACGGCACCGACGTGGCGAGTGGACGGCGCGCCGCCCGGCGTGACTCGTGGGGCCGGACGCTGCCCTCGCGCATGGTGAACGGGATGCTCCGCCGCTTCACGGGCGTCTCGATCGCCGACTTCGGCTGCGCGTTCAACGCCTACCGGCGGGCAGCGCTCGAGCCGATGCTCGGCGCCATCGGCCGGCAAAAGTTCACGAAGGCGCTCGTCCTGTCCGGCGGCGCGAGCGTCGTCGAGGTGGACGTCCAGCACGAGAAGCGCAGGGGACCGTCAAGCTACTCGCCGCTTCGCCTGACGCGACTCGCCCTGCACGTCCTCGCCGGCTTCTGGCCGCAGCCGATCCAGTGGATCGGCGTCGCGCTCGGCACGCTTTGCACGCTCGCCGCTTTCGCGCTGGGGATCTACGGGGTCGCGTACTGGATCGTCGAGTCCGACTTCCCGGGGCCGCTCTTCGGCGGCGCCGCAGTCGTCTTCGTCCTCGGCGTGCAAGGCTTCATCCTCGCGCTGGTCGGGGAGTACCTGGCGCGCATCCAGCGAGACGTGGAGGGCAGGCCGCTGTACACGATCGACCGAGAGCTGTGAAACGGATCCTCGTCACCGGCGGCGCCGGATTCATCTCGTCCGCCTTCATCCGGCACCTGTTGAAGGCGACGCCCCACGAGGTCGTGTCGCTGGACGCTCTGACCTACGCGGGCAACCTGGAGAACCTGCGTGACGTCCGCTCGCACGAGCGGCTCTCGTTCGTGCACGGCGACATCCGCGACGAGGCGCTGGTGCGGGAGGTCGTGGCCGGCGTGGACGTGATCGTCAACGCAGCCGCCGAGTCGCACGTGGAGAAGTCGATCGCCGAGGGCGCCTCCGAGTTCGTCGCGACGAACGTGGAGGGAACCCGCGTCCTGCTCGACGCCGTGCGGGAGGAGCCGGTCGAGCGCTTCATCCTCATCTCGTCGAGCGAGGTGTACGGGACGGCGGAGGCGGCGCCGATGGACGAGGACCATCCGCTGAACCCACGCTCGCCCTACGCGGCGACGAAGGCGGGGGCGGACCGGCTCGCGTTCTCCTACCGCGCGACCTACGACCTGCCGATCGTGATCGTCCGGCCGTTCAACAACTACGGCCCGCGGCAGCACCCGGAGAAGGTGATCCCGCGCTTCATCCTCCAGGCGCTCGCGGATGAGCCCCTGACCGTGCACGGCGACGGCACCGCGAGCCGTGACTGGCTCTACGTCGAGGACGACGCGGAGGCGATCCAGGCGGTGATCGAGGCGGACCCGGCGGCCGTGAACGGCGAGGTGATCAACGTCGCCACAGGACGCGATGCGTCGGTCTCGGAGATCGCGGATCTCGTCCTGGAGCTCTGTGGGAAGCCGGCGTCGCTGAAGGAGCACGTGGACGAGCGGCCGGGCCAGGTGGCACGGCACATCGGCTCGACGGAGAAGGCCGAGCGGCTGCTCGGCTGGACCGCGAAGACCTCGCTCGAGGACGGGCTTGGTCGCACCGTCGCCTGGTATCGCGAGAACGCGTCCTGGGTGGACTCGTCCCTCGCGGCCCCGGCCGGCGTCGTGCGCACGAACTGAGCTTCGCGCGGTCTGCTCAGCGGTCTCGGCGCAGGCGAAGACCCAGGTACAGGGCGCTCGGCAGTCCGCCGATGACCCACAACACGAAGAGCAAGGTCTCGAACGTGTTGGAGGTGCTCTCCGAGTAGCTGTCGACGATCACGAGCGCCAGGAACGGAGCCACGGCCAGCAGCGCGAGCGCCGTGCCGATCGTTTTCTCGTGGTTCGACCACGCCTTGGAGATCAGAACCATCGCGATGCCGAAGAGCCAGCCGATGAACGGCACGACGAGCGTCACCATCGCGGCCACCTCGAGCTTGCCCGTGGGCCGCTGCTCGGCCTCCGGCGCGGGCTCCGCGGCCTCGACGATCTCCTCGGGTGGCCCGAGCCGTTCGAGCACGTTGCGAACCGCGACCTCGCCTGCAGCGTCCTCCTCGCGCAGGGCCGCCTCGATGTGCTCGCGGATCTCCGCGATCAGCTCTGCGCGTCGTGACCGCTGCAGGTGCGCTGCAGCTTCCTCGAGCCGGCCCAGGTAGTCGTCGACGAGCCGGTCGGTCTGCATGGTGGTCATCCTTCCTCCTTGGTCAAGATCGCATCAACTGAGTCGCGGAACCGAGCCCATTCCTTCGCGAAGTCGTCGAGCGCCTCCCGGCCCGCCTCAGTGAGCTCGTAGTAGCGGCGTGGCGGGCCCGACTCGGACTCGCGCCAGAACGTCGTCACCAGCTGTTCCTTCCGCAGGCGCGTGAGGAGCGGGTAGATCGTCCCCTCGCTCGTGACGAGGCCGTCCACGTCCGAGAGCTCCCGAACGAGCTCGAACCCGTACCGCGCCCCACCGCGTAGCAGCGCTAGGACGCAGTACTCGACCGTGCCGCGACGCAACTGGGAGACCGACTTGCGTGTCTCGACAGGTTCCATGCACTACATAGTACCTTGCGAGCACTCACGCCGTCAACATCAGCGCAGCCGCACGGGCGTCGTCGCGCTTGGGCGCAACAATGTCGAACGGTGGCGGCGGAAGCTGAGCGACGCGTGGACCGGCGGAAACGTCTCCTCGTTCTGGGCGCCGGTCCCGCTCAACTCGGGCTGCTCGAAGCCGCCCGGGCCCGCGGCGACCTGGAGGTGATCGCGCTCGACCGGGACCCCGCGGCGCCGGGGTTCGCCGTCGCCGACCGGCGCGCGATCATCTCGACCGAGGACGAGGGCGGGATCCAGCGGCTCGCGGAGGCCGAGCGGGTGGACGGGGTGATCGCACCGGGGATCGACTGGCCGGTTGCGATCGCGGCGAGGGTTGCCGAGAAGGTCGCGATCGTGCACCCGCTTGCGCCGGCGACAGCCGTCGTCGCGGTCTCCAAGGCTCGCCAGCGGGAGCGGCTCGCGGCGGCCGCAGTGCCGCAGCCGGCCTGGCACCTGGTGTCCGAGGTGGAGGACGGGTTGCCGATTCCATGCGTCGTCAAGGCGCCCGACCGGCAGGGCCAGCGAGGCCTCAGTCTCGTCGAGGACGCCGACGAGCTCGAGTCCGCGATCTCCCGCGCGCTCGCGGAGTCGCGGAACGGGCACGCGCTCGTCGAGGAGGTCGCCGACGGCCCGGAGGTGACCGTGAACGCGTTCTCGGTCGGGGGGCACTTCCACCCGCTCACGGTGACCGACCGCCTGACCGCGGAGCCACCGGCCTTCGGAGTGGCCCTGGCCCATGTCTGGCCCTCCGAGGCAGACGCCGCCGGCGATGCGGCCGAGGTCGCCGCCACGGCGGTCTCGGCACTCGGGATCGAGGACGGTCCCACGTACACGCAGCTCAGGATCACGAAGGACGGCCCTCAGGTCGTCGAGGTTGCCGCACGGCTCGGGGGCGGCCACGACGCCGAGCTCTGTCTCGCCGCGCTCGGCGTGGACCTCAACCAGCTTGCGCTCAGCGCGGCGCTCGGCGAGGAGGTCGACGTCGGCGCGCTCGTGGTGGAGCCGCAGGCCGGCGGCGCGGCCACCGTCTTCCTGACCGCCGATCCGGGCGAGCTCGAAACCGTCGAGGGCGTGGAAGGCGCGGATGCCGCCGACGGTGTCCTGCGTGTACGTGTCTACCGGCGGCCCGGATTCGCGGTCGGCGAGCTCAGGCACGGCGCCGACCGCCTCGGCGCAGTCCAGGCCGTCGGCGGCTCGAGGGACGAGGCTCTGGAACGGGCGAGGGCGGCCGCCGCTCTCGTACGCTTCCGGACGGCCCGTGCAGGAACTCTCGCGTGACCACCCGAGCCATAGAACGACCATGCTCTCGTTCCAGCCTCCCGCCGTCGGCGAGGAGGAGATCGAGGCCGTCGCCCGGACGATCCGCTCCGGCTGGCTGACGACCGGCGAGAACGCCGCCGAGCTCGAGCGGCGGTTCGCCGAGTACGCGGGCGCGAAGCACGCGCTCGCCGTCTCGTCCGGCACGGCGGCCATGCACCTGACCCTTGTCGCGCTGGGGATCGGGCCGGGCGACGAGGTGATCACCACCCCGATCACCTGGCCGGCGACGGCGAACGTCGTCGTCCACTGCGGGGCGAAGCCCGTCTTCGCCGACGTTCGCGACTCGGACCTGAACATCGACCCCGGGGCCGTCGCGGAAGCGGTGACGGAGCGGACGAAGGCGGTCATGCCGGTCCACCTCGCCGGTCAGCCTGCAGACCTCGACCCGATCTGGGCCCTCGGCCTCCCGGTGGTCGAGGACGCCGCACACGCCGCCGAGAGCGAGTACCGAGGACGCAAGGTCGGCGGGCTCTCCGACGCGACATGTTTCTCCCTCTACGCGACGAAGAACATCGCCGCCGGCGAGGGCGGGATCGTCACGACGGATCGAGACGACGTCGCGGGCTCGATCCGAGAGCTCCGGCTGATGCGGCGCCACGGTGGATCGCTCTACGACATCGCGGTGCCGGGATACAAGGCGAACCTCTCCGACGTGCTGGCAGCGATCGCGCTCGTCCAGCTGGACAAGCTCGAGCAGCACCGGGAGATCCGCCTGCGACATTTCGCGGCGTACGACGAGGCCGTGGCCGGCCTGGACGGCTTCGAGCCGCTCGCGCGCGACGGCCGCGACGTCCACGCGCTCCACCTCTACGTCGTCCGGATCGACCCCGAGCAGGCCGGCGGCACACGCGACGACTATGCGGCCCGACTCGCCGAGGAGAACATCGCCACGAGCATCCACTTCCTCCCGGTGCACACGCTCAGCGCCTACCGCGAGCTCTTCCCCGACCAGCCGCCGCTACCGGTCGCCGAGCGCGCCGGCGCCGAGGTGCTCTCCCTGCCGCTTTCGCCGGCGCACTCCGACGAGGACGTCGCGGACGTGATCGACGCGCTCCGCCGGGTCCATGCGCGCCTGACATGAACAAGTCGCTGAGGGTCAGCCTGACCCTCCTCGTCACGGCGCTGTGCACCGCCTACGTGATCTGGAAGATCGACGTCGGCCGCACGCTCGAGATCCTCGCGGACACGAACCTCGGCTACTTCCTGCTCGCGCTCGGGATCACCCTGGTCACGACCTGGCCGATGGCGCTCCGCTGGAAGTGGCTGCTCGACGCGAAGTCGATCCACGACCGCCTCGGCTGGCTGACCCGGGCGTACTTCGTCTCGTACGCGGCCAGCCAGGTACTGCCTACGGCAGTCGGAGGCGACGCGGCGCGAATCTACGAGACCTCGAAGAGGCACCCGGGCAACACCGGGACGATCGCCGGCTCGGTGATCCTCGAGCGGGCGATCGGCGGCGCCGCGACGCTGCTGCTGGCGGCCGTCGGGCTCGCGCTGGCGGTGGGCGAGTACGACGTGGCCGTCTACCTGTGGATCGAGGCCGTGTTCGTGGTCGCGACCGTGGTTGCGGGGTTCGTGATCTTCTCGAAGAGCCTGCGGAGCAGACTGCGGCGCTTCCGTCCGTTGCTCGTCAAGCTGAGGATCGAGCGGCCGGTGCGCGGGCTCTACCGCGGCATGCACAGCTATCGCGACAGCGTTCGCGTGCTGCTCGCCGTCTTCGTCCTCACGATCGGCGTCCAGATCGTCCGGATCCTGTCGATCTGGCTCTGCGGTGAGGCGGTCGGAGTGGACCTCTCGCCCCGGCCCTACTTCGTCCTCGGGCCGCTGCTCTTCCTCGTCATGCTCGTGCCGTTCACGATCAACGGGCTCGCCGTGCGCGAGGCGTTCTTCGTCAGCTTCATGACCCGGCTCGGTGTGGACGCCGATGCGGCGGCCGCGACCGGGTTTCTCTTCTTCGTGACCACGCTCGGGCTCGCGCTGCCCGGCGCGGCGATCATCGCCTGGGAGGCCGTGAGGTCGGGGGCGCGAAGGTCGGTCCCGGATGCCTGACGTCTCCGCCGTCGTCGTCACCTACAACGGCCTGCCGCACGTCGAACAGGCGCTGGAGAGCGTCGCGGGGCTCGAGACCGTCGTCGTCGACCACGGCTCGACGGACGGGACGCTGGATCGGGTTCGGGCCGGTTTTCCGGATGTGCGCGTCGTGGAGCAGGAGAACCGTGGGCTCGCTGCCGGATGGAACCGTGGCATCGGCGAGACGGCGGCGCCGTACGTCCTCGTCCTCAACTCGGACGCGTGGGTCGTGGGCGACGCGGTCGACCGCCTGGCGCGCTTCGCGGACGGGATTCCGCGTGCCGCGTGGGTTGCTCCGCGGCTGCTGAACCCGGACGGCACGCTCCAGCCGTCGGTGCGCGGCTTCCCGACGCCGTGGCGGCTCGCCACCGAGTACCTCTTCCTGCGGAAGCTGGCCCCGCGGTCGCGGCTGCTCAACTCGTTCTACGGCGCGGGGTTTCGCCACGACGAGGTGCGCGAGGTCGAGTTCGCCAAGGCGGCGGCGTTCCTGATCCGGCGAGAGGCGTTCGTGGAAGTCGGGCCGTTCGACGAGGACTTCTTCCTCTTCAGTGAAGAGACGGACTGGTCGTACCGCGCGCGATCGGCCGGCTGGCGGACGCTCTTCTATCCCGAGGCCGAGGCAGTTCACGTCGGCGGGTCGTCGTGGCGGCGCGAGTCCGCGACGCTCTTCCGCGAGCAGGTTCGCGGGCACCTTCGATTCCTCGTGAAGCATCGAGGGGTCGCCGCCGCCGAGCACGCCCGCCGCGTGATCCTGGCGGGCCTGCGGCTGCGATCGGTGGTCTTTCGCGGCGAGCGGGGAGCGGTCTATCGCGACGCGGCCGACTGGGTCGCCGGCGGCCCGGCGACGGCCCTACTCGAGTCCTCGCGTTGACCCGAATCCCGTTCGTTCTCGCGGCGATCCCGCTGCTGGCGGTCGCGCGCCTGCTTCCGGCCGAGGGGCTCGGACTCGCGTTGCGGCTCGCCGCGGCGTCGCTCTGCCTGCTGATCCCCGGGGCGCTGATCGCCCGGGCGCTGCGGCTGCCGGCCGTCGCGGAGGCGGTGGCGTTGTCGCTCGGCGTCCTCTTCCTCGGGATGCTCGTCACGTTCGCGCTCGGGGCCTCGATCTTGGTGACGCTGATCGTGCTCGGCGCAGCCGCGTCGATCGCGCTCCCGTTCGCGATGCGGCGCGAGCCGATCCACGTCCACCGGGTCGCCTGGGCGGTGGCGGGCGTGGGAGCGGTCTTCGGCGCGTTCATCTGGCGCTACGGCCCGGCTCTCGGCGGGGACGCGCTGTTCCACCTCGCCCGTGTGCGGAAGCTCGAGACCTTCGACGAGTTGTCCATCAAGGCCGTGGGCGAGTTCGCGGACGGCGGGCCCCATCCCGGCTACGCGTTCCCGCTCTGGCACGGCTTCCTCGCGCTCGTCTCGAAGCTCGCCGGCGTCGACCCGACGGACGTCGTCCTCAACGAGTCCGCGATCCTCGTCCCGGTGGCGTTCGTCATCGTTTTCGAGGCGGGTCGGGCGCTCTTCAACTCGGTCTGGGGCGGGGTCGCTGTGCTCGCCGGCCAGGTGGCGATCACTGGTCTCGCGCCTGGAGACGGCGGCGCGTACGACTCCCTGGCGCTGCCGGCGACGGCGGCCCGCCAGCTGCTCGTCCCGATCGTGCTCGCCTCGCTGTTCCTGCTCATCCGGGAGCGGCGGTGGCTGTTCGCGATCCCGGTCGCCGCGGCGTCGCTCTCGATTGCGCTGTCGCATCCCACCTACGCGCTGTTCCTGCTCGTTCCGCTGACGGGCTTCGCCGTTGTCCGGGTGATCTGGACGAGGCGGGACGTCATGCCGCTGGCGAGCGGGCTCGCGGCGGTCGCGATTCCAACCGCCGCCGTCCTCCTGTGGCTCAGGCCGATCGTCGAGGACACCGCAGGGCACACGCCGAGAGCCGAGGAGGTTCGCCGCGCGCTCGAGCGGTACGCCCGTGAGCTCGACGTGGACGCTCTCGACCGCTACTCGCTGGCGCCCGAGGTCTTCGGCCGGAGCGGGGCGGTCGCGGTCGCTGCCCTCGTCGCGATCCCGCTCGCCGCCTTCGCTGCCCGGAGCCGCTGGGCGGCGTTCGTCGTGGGCGGCTCGCTGCCGATTCTGCTCTTGACCCTGACGGCCTTCCTCTTCCCGTCGTTCGCGGATCTCGTGTCGCTCTCACAGGCGCGGCGGATCGCCGGCTTCCTGCCCTTCGCGTTCGCCTTCGCCGGCGGCTGCGCCGTCCTCGCCGGGTTCCTCCGCGGCGCAGCGCTGCCGGCGGGCCTGGCGGCGGGGTTATGGCTCCATCTGACGTGGCCCGGCGATTTCGGGCCGCGGCTGGATCACGGTGGTCCGGCGTTGGCGACCTGGATCGCCCTTGTCGGCGGCGCTCTGGCGATCCCGGCAGGATTCTTCATCCAGCGCCGGTGGGGGAGCATCGAGCGGCGCGGTCTCTACGCGGGCCTTACGGCGCTGCTGTTCGTCCTCCCCGTCGCCGTTCACGGGATGCGCGAGTGGGAGGAGCCGCCCGGCCCACGCGTGCCGCTCACGCCGGGCCTGCGCGACGCGCTCGGGGACCTGCCGGAGGGGACGACCGTCTTCTCGGATCTCGAGACGAGCTATCGGATCGCAGCGCTGGCGCCGGTCTACGTCGCAGCCGCGCCGCCGGCGCACGTGGCCGACACGGAAGACAACCGGCCGTACGCGCGCCGGCGCGACGTGATGCGGTTCCTTCGCACGGGCGATCTCGACATCCCGCGAAGCTACGGCGCGAACTGGCTGGTCGTCGACCGCCAGCGATCGTTCCTGCGCCCAGCGCTGCCGTTGCTCCATGCCGACGACCGCTATCTCCTCTACCGCCTCTAGCCAGGGACTGTCCCTCGCGCCCGGCTCGCGGCGACATGTCGAGCGTGCCGAGAGCGTCACCGATGTGTGCCGGGATTGGCGCGCGCTGCTGGCCCCGACGCTTTCTGCACTACCTTCGGGACGTGCCGCGCCGCCCACGACACCTCCTGGGAGACGGCACGTTCCACATCACGGCAAGGGGTGTCGCTCGGTCCGAGATCTTCCTCGACGACCGCGACTACCGCACGTTTCTCTTCATCTTCCGCGATGTCATCAGCCGATTCGCTTGGCAGGCGCGGGCCTTCTGCCTGATGCCGAACCACTTCCACCTGGTCGTCTCAACACGCTGCCTCGAGCTCTCCGCGGGGATGCATCGGCTCAACTGTCTCTACGCGATGCGCTTCAACAGGCGATACGGGCGGCCTGGTCACCTCTTCCAGAATCGTTTCGATGCGCGGCTCATGGAGGGTGACCGTCATGCTCGGACTGTTGCCCGGTACGTCGTGAACAACCCGGTCCGCGCGGGCCTGTGCGGGGACTGGCGACATTGGCCGTGGAGCGGCCTCGGCGCGCTCTAGCCTTCCAGCAGTGAAAGCGCTCCTCGTCTCGATGTACTTCCCGCCTGCGGGCGGCGGCGGGGTGCAGCGGCCGCTGAAGTTCGCCACCCACCTGCCCGCGCTCGGGATCGAGACGCACGTCCTCGCGCCGGACGACCCCAAGTGGGTGCACCGCGACGACGACCTCGTCGCGCCGACGCAGGCGTGGGTGCACCGCGTTCGCTACTTCGGGCCGAAGGGACGCCTGCCGGCCGAGGAGCTGCACGGACTGACGGGGATCGAGCGCATGGCCCGCAAGGCCGGGCTGACCTTCCGCAGGGCGCTCGCCCCGGACGAGAACGTGACCTGGAACCTGACGGCGATCCCGGCGGCGATCCGGATCGTGAGGCGCGAGAAGATCGACGTCGTGATCACCACCTCGCCGCCGACGTCGGTCCACCTCGTCGGCGCCGCCGTCCGCGCCGCGACCGGCGCTCGCTGGATCGCCGACCTCCGCGACTCGATCGTCGCCAACCCGCACCGGAGAACGGAGAGCGCCCTCGTTCGCGCCAAGGAGCGGACGGGCGAGAGCGTCGCGCGTCTCGTCGCGCGTAGGGCCGACGCGGTCGTCGCCGTCTCCGAGCCCATCGCGGAGGAACTCCGAGTGCTCGGCGCCAAGAAGGTCGCGACGATCTCAAACGGCTGCGACTTCGAGGACTTCGCCGGGCTCGAGTACACGCCGTCGCCCCGGCTCAGGATCACGCACACCGGCAGCTTCTTCGGGCGCCGCAGCCCGCGGGCGATCCTGGAGGCCCTGGCCGGCTCCGATGTGGACGCGGTTCTGCGCTTCGTCGGCGACTTCCGGGCCTCCGACCGGGAGTTCGCCGAGGGGCTCGACCTCGGCGACCGGCTCGAGCTCCATCCCTACCTCTCGCGCCGCGAGGTGCTCGCGATCCAGAAGAACTCCGAGGCGCTCCTGCTCCTGATCCCCGAGTCGGGTGGGCGCGGCCGAGCGGTTCTCTCCGCGAAGGTGTTCGAGTACCTCGCCGCGGAGCGCCCGATCCTGGCCGCGGTGCCCCAGGACGGCGCGGCGGCGGACCTCGTCCGCGAGACCGGCAGCGGGGATCGTCGTCGCACCGGAGGACGTGGAGGGCCTGCGCTCCGCACTCGAGGACCTCGCCGCCGACTATCGAGGCGGGCGTCTGAACGGAACGCCGCTCTCGCCCGAGCTCAGGGAGCGCTTCTCCCGCCGCACCCGCTCGCAGGAGCTCGCAGAGCTGATCCGGAGCCTCGCGTGATCCTTCCGCGCGTCACTTCGTTCCTCTTCCTCGCGACGCTCTTCAGCGTCAGCTTCGAGAAGATCCAGTGGGAGCTCGCCGGGACGATCGGCCTCGCCGGCATCCTCGCCGTGCTCTTCGTCGCCTCCTTCGCCCTCGAACGGTTCGGCGCGTGGCCCCGCCGGATCCATCGCACCGTCGCCATCGTGCTGCTCTTCGCCGCAGCGTTCCTGGTCGTCTACCTCGCCGGCTTCTACAACATCGAGAGCGAGCAGGCCGCGTCGCAGTTCGCCAAGGGGCTCGCCCGCTTCGCGATCACCTTCAGCTTCGCCGCGGTCGGGATCGCGTACCTGGCGCGGCGACCGCTCCACTTCTACTGGCTCGCGCTCGGAGCGCTCTGCGCCGGGATTGCGCTCAACGGCGTCTACGGCGTCGCGCAGCTCGCCTTCGCGGAGTCCGGCCGTGACCTCGACCAGACCGTCCTCGGCCCGCTGCTCGGCGATGCGCGGTCGATCAACTTCTACGGCTCGGTCGAGGGCGCCGACGTCTACCGGCCCAATGCGCTGACGAACGACCCGAACCACCTCGGGATCGTGCTGTTGGTGCCGCTGCTGATCCTCACGCCGCTGTATCTCCGGCTCGAGCGGGGACATCCGTGGCGGGTGCCGCTGATGTTCCTCCTGCCCTTCCTGCTCCTCGTCGAGCTCGCGACCTTGTCCCGGAGCGGGCTCCTGGGACTGCTCGTCGGTGTGCTCGTGCTCGTCTTCCCCTACGGCCGGCGGTTCGTCTCGGCGGCAGTGCTCGTGCCGCTCGCCGGCCTTGCCGTGGCGCTGGCGGTGATCGTCTCGCGGCGAGTGGACTTCTTCGAGACCGTCGTCCGCTCCCGCCTCGACACGGAGTCGGGCTCGACCGCGACGCACTTCGAGGTCTACGAGCTGATCCGCCCGGCGCTCGAGGGCCACGCCCTGTTCGGACTGGGCCTGAACACGTTCTCCGTCTACTACGAGGCGGTGACCGGGCTGACGAACTGGGGCCCGCACTCGTTCTACGCCGCGCTCGTGATCGAGACCGGCATCGTCGGCGCGGCGCTGTTCGCCGCCTTCATCTGGTGGCTGTTCCGGCGGCTGCGCGCCGGGCATCGGCTCGGGAAGGCGCTGGCGGCGATGCGCGACCCGCTGGCGGCGCGCGTCAGGCCGCTTGCCTGGGGGCTGACGGCCGCGATTCTCGGCGTGATGGCCGCGAACGCCTTCTACCTGACGATGCAGCAGTCGTACTTCTACGCGCTGGCGATGCTCGCCCTGGCACTCCCGGTCGTGTTCGGACGGCGCATCACGACGGCGTGAAGGTCGTCGTCCTCGCGACGTCGTACCCGCGCTCGGAGACGGACACGGCCGGCCGATTCGTCGCGGACGCGGTCGCGCGGTTGCGGGAGGCCGGCACGGACATCGAGGTCGTGTCGCCGGCGTCGTTCCCGCACTTCGGCCTGGCGTACGGCTCGGGGATCGTTGGCAATCTGCGGCGACGCCCTTGGCGGGCGGCGCTCGTCCCGGCGTTCATGGCCGCCTATGCGCGGGCGGCGAGGCAGGCCTCGCGCGACGCCGACCTCGTGCACGCTCACTGGCTTCCCTCGGGGCTCGCGGCGATGGCGACGCGGAAGCCGTTCGTCGTGCAGCTCTGGGGCACGGACGTGGCGCTGGCTCGCCGTGCGCCGAGCCTGGCGCGCACCGTCCTCCGGCGGGCGGAGGCGGTCGTGTGCCCCTCCACGGCGCTGGCCGGCGAGGCGACGCGGCTCGGCGCGAGGCAGATCGAGGTCGTTCCGAGCGGCGTCGACCTCCCGGCCGAGGTCGGCTCGGAAGCTCGGCCGCCCGAGGTGCTCTACGCGGGCCGGCTTTCCCGCGAGAAGGGCATCCTCGAGCTCGTCGAGGCCGCAGGAGACCTGAACCTCGTCGTCGCGGGGGACGGGCCGCTTCGCGAACAGGTGCCGATGGCGCGCGGCTTCGTCCCGCCGGCAGAGCTCGAGGAGCTCTACGCGCGGGCGGCAGTCGTCGCCTGCCCCTCGCATCGCGAGGGCTTCGGCGTCGCCGCGCTCGAGGCGATGGCGCACGGGCGCCCCGTCGTCGCCGGGGCGGTCGGAGGGCTGCTCGACTTGGTCGTGAACGGCGAGACGGGGATCCTCGTGGAGCCGGGCAACGTCCCTGCGCTGCGGGCAGCGCTCGAGCGGCTGCTCGCCGACGTGGAGCTGCGCCGCCGGATGGGCGAGGCGGGCCGCAAGCGGGCTGCCGACCACTTCGGCTGGGACGCGGTGACCCGCAGGACGCTCGACGTCTACGCGCGGTACGCCGGGAAGAAGTCCGGGCGGGACGGCTCCGGTTCTTCGGCCCGACGCGCGACGAGCGCGTCGTAGCGCGCGCTGTCTGCGACGACTGTCGCGAACGTGTAGGTGTGCTCGTCGCCGCCGAAGCTTCGCTTGAAGTCGTAGAGGCTGTCCGCGCCCGACGTGCCGCCGCCGAGGTGCAGGAGCTCGCAGCCGCGCTCGGCGGCCCAGACAGCGCCCTCGTGGACGAGCAGCGTGCCCGCCTTCAGCTCGCGCCCCGCGTCTGTGGCGCCGCTCAGGTGGTAGTGCGCGAACCGGCGGTCCGCCATGAACAGCGAGCCGCCGACGACCTCGTCGCCGCGGCGCGCGAGCGCGACGCCGAGCCGCTCTCCGAGCCCTGTTGCGAGCTCCCGGTAGTACTCGGCCGGGAAAAGGTAGTGCTCGCCCGCGCCGATCCGCCGCATTGTCTCGTCGTAGACGCCTCGGAACCGCGTCAGCGCCTCCTCGCCGCCGTCCCACGACACCTCGAGCTCTCGGCGTGCGACGTTGAGGTCGGCCTTCCGGCCCTTGCTCATCCCGGTCAGTCGTCCCTCCTCGACGCGTGAGAGGTCGACTGCGCTCGTCGGGCCGTGCGCCCGAAGCTCGACGCCGTCCGTTTCCGACAGGCGCTCCGAGCCCCCCAGGAGGGGGTGTAGCCGAAGCAGCGCGCTCACGACGCCCTCTGTCGCGCACCAGTCGCGGAGTTGACGCACATCCGTGACGGGGTCTGACCCCGACAGCGGCAGGAGCCCGCCGTACCCGTAGGGCGTCACCGCGTCGAGCCCGTCCTCGCCGAACGGCAGCTCCCGCAGGAGGAGCGGGAACAGGGCACCCTCCGTCCGGACAGCCACGAGCCGACCCTCGCCGACGGCCTCGTAGGCGCGCCCGTACCCGGGCCGGAAATAGACGTCGGGTGTCGGGGCGGCGTCGACGAGCTCGTCCCACCGCCCGTCGCCGGCGGTGAGCGTCTCGACCGTCACACGCGCGACTCGGCCTCGCGGAGGATCGACGCGACGCGCTCCATGTCCGCGTCCGAGTAGCGCCAGTCGGCCGGGATCGTCAGCACGCGCGTGGAGAGATCACGTACGCGCTCCGAGGCAGGGCGCTCGATGCGCCAGTGCACGGGGCAGTACACCCCGGCCTCCCGCAGAACCTCGCGAACCCGGTCCCGGACGTCCTCCGACCGGAACGCGAGCACGACTCCGAGCGGCGCTGCGCCCGCCGGCCATTCGTCGAAGACCGGCTCGGCGATCTCCAGCTCGGCGATCAGACCGAGCAGGTGAACGGCGTTGTCGTCCCGCCGCACCCGCCAGGGGAGCGGTGCTCCACCGATCACGGCCTCACGCGCGGCAGGCGATGCGGCGGAGACGGAGCTCCGCGCCAGCTGCTCCTCGCCCTCGAGCTGGAGCCGGCGGAACCGCTCCTTGAGGTCTTCGCCGCCGCCGCCCTCCAGGTAGCGGCTCTTCAGGAGCATTGCCGCGAGCTTGAGCTCGCTTCCCTCCGCAGACCCGCGCGGCTGCGGCGGAAGGTCGAGCTCGCGCGGCGACCAGAGGATCCCGCCGTCGGGCACCGGCAGGGTCTTGCGGAGCGAGCTGAACGCGTAGTCGGCGCTCGAGCCGGTCGCCCAGGGTGAGAAGGGATCGTGCGAGTGGTCCTCGACGAGCAGCCAGTCCGCGGCCGCCCGGCGCTCCTCCCAGCCGGTCCCGGCGCGGGCGCCGAAGAAGTCGACCGCGAGCACGGCGTCGCCGCGACGCGCCTCGATCGTCTCCCAGCGCGGCTCCTCCCAGCGAGGGTCGTCCTCGTAGGTCCGCACGTCGACCCGCTTCTCCCAGCCGACAGCGACCTCGTGGCAGAAGTAGTCGGGGAGCCACAGCGTGCGTACACGCTGCAGCTCGATGACCGCCTCGACCGCGTGCCGGCCGAGCGCGAACCAGACCGCCGGTCTCGGCCACGGATGGAAGGGCCGGGGCGTCTCGACCGGCGAGTGGAACTCACCACCGACCTCCCACGTCGTCTCGGTCACGGCGGTCACATCAGTCCACGCTCACGGCGAACCGCATCGTGGAGGCCTACGTCGTCCACCTCCGCGTCGGTTTGCGCCGGCTGGGCGCCGCGCATCGAAAGCACCTTGAGGAACGTGAGGCCGACGATCTTCAGATCCAGGCGCACACTCCGGTTGTCGACGTACCAGACGTCGAGCGCGAGACGCTTCGAGAACGGGATGTCGTGACGTCCCTGCACCTGTGCCCAGCCGGTGACGCCCGGCTTGACCTCGTGCCGGCGCATCTGCTCGGGCGTGTACCACTTCAGGAACTCCATCAGCAGCGGCCGCGGACCGATGAAGCTCATGTCGCCTTTGATGATGTTCCAGAGCTGGGGCAGCTCGTCGAGGCTGAGCTGGCGCATGAAGACCCCGACCTTCGTCAGCCGCTCCTCGTCCGGCAGCGGCTCGCCGTCGGCGCCGACCGCGTCCTTCATCGTCCGGAACTTGTAGACCTCGAACGGCTCGCCCCTGTAGCCAGGCCGCTGCTGGCGGAAGACGATCGGCCGGCCCATGCTGAACCTGATCGCGACCGCGAGCCCGGCGAGCACCGGCGAGAGCAGGACCGAGAGGATCGAGGCGCCGGTGAGGTCGATCAGGCGTCGCATCGCACCGAACTATGGCGTTCGCGAGCGCAGATAGGTGAGCGAGGCGACTGCGGGCAGCGGGTCGTCGCGAGCGAAGATCGCCCGCGCCTTCGGCTGCCTGAAGGTACTCGCGGAGGAACCCGCGCGGCCCGAGCTCCCTGCGGCGCGCCATCTGGAGCGAGACGTGCACGTCCTTCGCGAGGTAGACCCAGGTCAGGTCGTCCTTGAAGGTCGGCAGGGGGGACACCTCCAGGCCGCACAGGTCGTCGTAGACGATCTTCGGCAGGTCGAGGTGCCGGTTCGCAGCCAGGGCGGCCCAAACCGGCAGCCGGGTGTTGACCTCGAGCACCCGGAACTCGCCGTCTCTCGGATCCTGCGCGAACTCGACGTGGGCGATGCCCGTGTACCCGGCGGCCTGCAGCAGCCGCAGGCCCTGGTCGAGCACCGTCGGCTCGTAGTCGACCTCGAAGACCGCGCTCGTTCCGAATCGCAGCGGGCCTTGCCGCACCTTCCGCCCGACGAGCGTCACCAGCGGCCGCCCGTCGCGCGCGACGTAGGCGAGCAGCGAGTAGATCCGCTCGTGCGAGTCGGGGACGATCTCCTGGACGATCGTCTGGAAGCCCCGCTCGCTCGCCTGCCGGGCGACCGCGAGCGCCTCGTCGACGCTCTCGGCGACCAGCGCCTTCTGGCCGAAGGTCAGCGCGAACTCCTGCCCCTCGACGGCCTTGACGACCATCGGCGCCCGCAGGCCGGCTTCCCGCACTGCGTCGTCCCCGTCGGCGAGCACGGTTCCGGGCGAGGGCACTCCTGCCTCGGCCGCCACCTGCGGGAGGACGTCCTTGCGGCGGAGCCGCACGACGGCCTCGCGGTCGTCGGGCAGGGGCATGTCCGCGACCGCTTTCGCGTCCTCCCAATGGTCGAGCGCCCACTCGACGTGCTCGTCCCGTTCCGGGAAGAGGACGACTCTGTCGCCCGCTGCCTCGGCACGGACGGCGTCGAGCACGGCCCGGTCGCCCTCCACGAGGCGCTTCTCCGCGAGGTAGCGCGACTTCAGCCCGAAATCATGCGGATTCCAGGAGATTCCCGTGACCGGGATCCCCGCGCGCCCGAGGCTCCGAGTGACCGCAAGGCCCGCGTGGAGGAGCCCGAAGACGACCGCCTTCCTCACTCGGCGACGGCCTCCTCGAGCGTCTTCTCGAGCCGTTCGGCCATCAGGTCGCGAGAGAACTCCCGCTCGGCGAGATCACGGGCGTTCCGGCCCATTCGCTCGACGCGTGCAGGGTCACCCGCGAGCGCGCTCAGAGCCCAGGCAAGCGTCTCGGGGTCGCCGGCCGGGACCCAGGCGCCGGCGTCGTTCTCCTCGACGAGCCGCCGCACCCAGCCGTCGAGGTTGACGACGGCCGGCTTCCCCGCTGCGAGCGAGTCGAAGAACTTGTTCGGCGAGTTGGTCTCCAGCACCGGGTAGGGCGCAAAGATCGTCAGCGTGACGTCTGCGGCGCCGACGATGCCGGCCAGCTCCTCCTTCGCCACCGGGGGCAGGAAACGGAGGTTGTCGAGGCCCAGCTCCCGCGTCCGTTCCTCGAGACGCGGCCGCTCTCCGCCGTCACCGAGCGCGAGGATCACGACGCGCTCGTCGCCGCGGCGACGCAGCGACTCGGCCGCGTCGACGAGCTGGTCGAGGCCGTTCGCCCGGCCCATCGCGCCCGCGTAGACGGCGACGAACTTCCCCTCGAGCCCGTGGCGCGCCCGGAATCCCTCATCGGACACGCCGGGCCCGAAGACGTCCAGGTCGGCGGCATTCGGGATCAGCGAGAGCTTCTCGCTCGGGATCCCGCGCCGCTCGAGATCCTCCTGCGCCCCCTCGCTCAGCACGACGATCTTCTCGGCGCCCGCATAAAGCCGCCGCTCGAGCCACTCCGCGCTCCGCACGGCGGGTGGGCTTTTCAGCGCGCCGAGCTGGACGGGGACGGCCGGCCAGAGGTCGCGGACCTCGAAGACGAACGGGACGCGCTTCAGCCGCGCCGTCGCCAGCCCGGCGATCCCGATCGTCAGCGGCGTCGAGGAGGCGAAGACCACGTCCGGCTTCCGCTCGAGCGCGCCCGCGACGCCCGCGGCGATCGTGAACGCCGTGAACGACGCGAGCCTGAGCGGCGTCGGGTAGCGGTTCGCGTACGGGATGTTGAGGAAGAGGACGTCGATCCCGTCCACGCTCTCCCGTGCGACGAGCCTTCCGGCAGGCCGCTCGTCACGGCCGCTTTCGAGCCTGCGCGTGTCCCGGCTGACGATCGTGACGCTGTGCCCGCGTTCGACGAGGCGCCGGGCGAGCTCGTACGACCGCGTGGCGGTCGAGCGCCTTCGGGTGGCGAAGTACTGGTGGAAGTAGAGGACGTCCAGAGCGCCCGTAGTGTCACAGTTCGCCGATGCGAATCGCGCTGCTCGATCCGCCCTCGTACTCGCCTGCGTACGACCATCACCTCGCCTCGGCTCTCGCCGCGCGGGGGCACGACGTCGACCTTCTGACCTCGCCGTTCTCGTTCGGCGACCCGCCCGAGCCGGACGGCTACCGCCGCTCGGAGCTCTTCCTGCCGCTGAGCAGCCGGCTGCTCCGCCGGTCGCCGCGGTCGAGACTGCGCGTGCCGCTGAAGGCCGTCGAGTACGTCCCGAGCGTCGCGCTCCTGCTGGCCCGTCTCCGCAGGGCGAAGCCGGAGGTCGTCCACGTGCAGTGGCTTCCCCTCGGCCGCCGGGACCTCGTCTGGGCCGGGCGGTTGCCGCGCCCGCGCGTGCTGACCGCGCACAACGTCCTTCCGCACTCGGGCGAGGCGAACGAGGAGGAGCGGCGGGCCCTGTACGGCGCCTTCGACCGGATCGTCGTGCACACGCGCGGCGGCGCCGACCAGCTCGCACGGTTCGGAGTGCCGGCCGAGCGCGTCGTGCGGATCCCGCACGGCACCTTCGACACACCCGCGTCGATCGAACCGCCCGCGGGACGGACGCTGCTCTTCTTCGGCCTGATCCGCGGCTACAAGGGGCTCGACCTCCTCGTTCGCGCTCTGGCCGAGGTGCCGGACGCGAGGCTCGTGGTCGCCGGCGACCCGCTCGACCCAATCGAGCCGATCCGGGCGCTCGCGGCGGAGCTCGGCGTCGCCGACCGGATCGACTGGCGGCTCGGCTACCTCCAGCAGGAGGAGATCGAGCGCCTGATGCGCGAGGCGACCCTCGCCGTCTTCCCATACCGAGGCGGCGAGTCCGCCTCCGGCGCGTTGGCGACGGCGCTCGGCCACGGACGCCCCGCCGTCGTCAGCGACGTTCTCGGCGAGCTCGTCGAGGAGTTCGGAGCCGGCGCGGTCGTTCCGAGAGAAGACGCCGGCGCGCTCGCTGCTGCGATTCGGGGGCTGCTCGACGATCCGGCCGCACTGGAGCGGGCGTTTCGGGGCACGGAGGCCGCCCGCCGGGCGCTCTCGTGGGATGCGATCGCCGAGGCTCACGAACAGCTCTATTCCGGCCTCGTCGCTAAAGTCGGCGAGTTGTGACCGTCCAAGCCGAACGCCGAATGTCCCCCGAGGAGCTCGATCTCGACGCCGAGCGAGAGGTCGACGTCCGCGGCTGGTGGGAGGCCGTCAAGCGCCGCTGGTGGCTGCCGGTCCTCGGCCTGCTGCTCGGCCTTGCTGTCGGCTACGCGCTTGCGCTCGGCGGCGGCGAGGTCTACCGCGCCGCCGCCACGCTCTACCTCGGGCAGCCGTTCTCGCCGAACGGCGGCGCCCCAGTCCCGGGGCTTGCGACGAACCCCTCCACTGTCAACGAGATCGTCCGCTCCGAGGCGGTGCTCCAGAGCGTCGCCGACCGAAGCGGGATGGATCTCGGCAAGCTCCGCGCGAACGTGACGAGCCGCCAGGTCTCGCCGCCGGCCGGCCGCCGCGTAGTGGTGGGGACGACGCCGCTGGTGGAGGTCGGCGTCACCGGCCAGAACGCCAGGGTCACCGCGCGGGCCGCGAACCTGCTCGCCCAGGAAGTCGTCGCAACCGTCTCGCCGTACGTCGAGGACAAGATCGAAGCGCTCGAGGAGGGGATCGCCGCCGACGAGCGCGAGCTGGCGGAGAGCGAGCGCCGCCTCGACGCGGCGCAGGCCGAGCTCACACGCCTCCAAGGCGACAGCAGCCTCGCCGCGACCGACCGGCTGATCGGGGTCACGACCCTCAATGCCACGATCGGCTCGCTGGTCGAGCGGCGCGGGCTCGTCACACAGAATCTGCTCGAGGGCAGGCAGGCGCTCTCGCTCGCCGAGAACGTCGAGCAGCCGAGCGTCGTCCAGGAGGCCGCTTCACGGAAGACGACCGCGCGGAGCGTTGGCCGCTCGCTCGTCGTCGGCGGCCTGATCGGCCTGATCCTCGGCCTGCTCGCGGCGATCCTCTGGGAGCCGGCCGAGCGCCGTTTCCGGCCCCGACCGGCGTAGTGATCGACGGCAAGCGGGTCGCGGTCGTCGTCCCGGCCCACGACGAGGAGGAGCTGATCGGCCGCACGCTCGCCTCGATCCCTGCGTTCGTCGACCGGATCTACGTCGTCGACGACCGGTCGCAGGACGCGACGGCCGCGCGGGCCGCCGAGTCGGAGGACCCGCGCATCGAGGTGATCTCCCACGATCGGAACCGTGGCGTCGGCGCCGCGATCGTCACCGGCTACAAGCGGGCGCTGGACGAGAAGGTCGACGTCACCGCCGTGATGGCGGCCGACGGCCAGATGGATCCGGAGGACCTCGAAACGCTTGCCGGCGCTGTCGCCGCCGGCGAGGTCGACTACGCGAAGGCGAACCGGCTCTTCACCGGACAGGCGTGGGGGCTGATGCCGCGCCACCGGTACCTCGGCAACGCCGTCCTCTCGATGCTGACGAAGATCGCGTCCGGCTACTGGCACGTCGCGGACTCGCAGTCCGGCTTCACTGCGATCTCGCGGCCGATGCTGCAGCAGCTCGACCTCGATCGGATCTACCCGCGCTACGGCTTCCCCAACGACATGCTCGTCCACCTCAACGTCTGGAACGCGCGCGTGCGGGACTTCTCTTCGCGCCCGATCTACAACGTCGGCGAGCGCTCCGAGATCAAGCTCTGGAAGGTCATCCCCTCGATCGCCTGGCTGCTCTTCAAGGGCTTCTTCTGGCGGCTCCGGGAGAAGTACGTGATCCGGGACTTCCACCCGCTCGTCTTCTTCTACGCGCTCGGGATCGTGATGTCGACGCTCGGCCTCGTGCTCGGAGCATGGGTCGCGATCGAGCGGATCTTCCTCGGCGGCGACATCACCGCGGGGACGGCGACGCTTGTCGCGCTGCTCCTCATCTCCGGGACGCAATTCACGCTCTTTGCGATGTGGTTCGACATGGAGTCGAACAAAGACCTGCGCTAGCAGGGATTTTTCGCCGTAAAGCCTTAGTAAGGATCGAGAGGCTCGACCGAGCGGGCGGATACCCTGCCTCGGTGGCCACCGCGGTAGTGACGGGCGGAGCCGGGTTCCTCGGCTCCCACCTCTGTGAGTACCTGCTCGCGCAGGGCCACCGGGTGATCTGCATCGACAACCTCGAGTCGAGCACGCTCCAGAACCTCGAGCACATCCGCGACGACCGGTTCACGTTCCTCTACCACGACGTGATCGACGACATCGACATCGAGGAGCCGGTCGACCTCGTGTTCCACCTCGCCGCGCTGGCCAGCCCGATCGACTACCTGCGCCAGCCGCTGCACTCGCTCAAGACCGGTTCGTACGGGACGCACAACGCGCTCGGCCTCGCCAAGTGGAAGCGGGCCCGCTTCCTGCTCGCGTCGACGAGCGAGATCTACGGCGACCCCGAGGTGCACCCGCAGCCCGAGACGTACTGGGGGAACGTCAACCCGACGGGCCCGCGCGGCGTCTACGACGAGGCCAAGCGCTACGCCGAGGCGATGACGATGGCCTACCACCGTCAGCAGGGCGTCGACACGGCGATCGTCCGCATCTTCAACACCTATGGGCCCCGGATGCGCCCCTACGACGGGCGCGCGATCCCGACGTTCATGCGCCAGGCCATGGAGCACAAGCCGCTCACGGTCTTCGGCGAGGGCCAGCAGACACGGAGCTTCTGTTACGTCGACGACCTGATCCGCGGCCTCTATCTCCTCGCCACCAGCGAGGAGCACAAGCCCGTGAACCTGGGGAATCCGGGCGAGTTCACGATCATGGAGCTTGCGGAAACGGTAATCCGGGTAACGGAGTCGAAGAGCGAAATCGTTCACGAGGCTTTACCCGTCGACGACCCGAAGATCCGTCAACCAGACATCACACGCGCAAAGGAAATTCTCGGCTGGGCCCCCGAGATCGAGCTCGAGGAGGGCCTGCGCCGAATGTTGCCCAGTCTAGGAAGGGAGCAGATTCGTGTTTAAACGCCTCACGTTGGTCTTGGTCTTAGTTCTCTCCGCTGCCGTCGCCGCGGCGACGACGAGCCGCGACGCCGACTCGGCGGCGCAGAGCTCGAGCGCGACGCGAATGCTGTTCGGCTTCTACGACGACGCCCAGGTGCTCGGCAACACGACCTGGGCCTTCAACCAGCTTCGCCTTCTGCGCGCCGGCGTCGTCCGCACGACGCTCGACTGGGGGACGGTCGCCAAGCGGCGCCCGGTGAGGCCGACAGATCCCGCCGATCCGGCCTACAACTGGACGGCCGTCGACGGCGTCGTCGACGAGGCGGACAAGAAGGGGATCCGCGTGATCCTGGCGATCTACGGAACGCCCCGCTGGGCCGGCCCTGCCCGCAACCGGGTTCCGCGCAACGCAACCGACCTCAGGGCGTTCGCGACGGCCGCCGCGAGGCGCTACAGCGGCACGTACACGGTCAAGGAGCAGGAGAACGAGCCGGAGCGGACCCTGCCGGGCGTCCGGAACTGGCTCGCCTGGAACGAGCCGAACAACCCGATCTTCCTCAAGCCGCAGTGGAAGATGGTCGCGCGGAAGTGGCGCGTCCAGGCCGCGTACGACTACGCGAAGATCTGCTCGTCGATCTACGCCGGCGTGAAGTCGACCCGACTGGCCGGCCAGAAGGTCGCCTGCGGCGCCACGGGGCCGAGGGGCAACGACGCTCCCCGCAGCTCGCGGCCGTCGACCTCGCCGCTCGTCTTCATGACGTGGCTCCGGCGTGCGGGCGTGAAGCGGATGGACGCCTATGCGCACCACCCGTACTACGGCCATCGCACGGAGAAGCCGGCCAGCGTCCCGGCCTCGAAGAAGGCCGTGACGATGGGGAACATCGGCGTGCTGATCAAGCAGATCAACCGGCTCTGGGGCGCCAAGACGCGGCTGTGGGTCACCGAGTACGGGTACCAGACCAATCCGCCGGACCGCCTCTTCGGGGTCTCCTACGCGAACCAGGCGCTTTACCTGAAGCAGGCGGTGGCCATCGCGAAGAAGACGCGGCGGATCGACATGTTCGTCTGGTTCCTCATCCGCGACGAGGGGCGGCTCAGCGGCTGGCAGTCCGGGGTCATCACACGACGCGGTGCGCGCAAGCCGTCGTACCGCGCCTTTCAGGTCTTCCGCAGGTAACTAGGCGGCCAAGAGTGTCCACGGGGCGGCGAGCGTAGAATTCGTCGCTCCGTGGCAACCAACGAAGCGCCGAGGGACGCCGCGCCGCCCTCAGTCGGCGATATCCGCTCGGCGCGCCCGCTCGTCCTCGGCAACCCCGTGGCCGCGTTCGTGCGCCGGGTACTCAGCATCCTCTCGCTGATCGCGCTCGACCTCTGCGGGCTCATCCTGGGGTTGTACGGGGCGTTCGTCCTGCGGGCTCTCTACTACGGCGACGAGGTCCTCTGGGGGGCGCTGTGGCGCGCAGAGTCCGAGTGGCTTCCGTTCCTCGGACTCGTGCTGGTGCTCGTCTTCTGGCGCGCCGGGCTCTACGCCGAGCGCGAACGCCGCGGCGGCGGCGGCCGGATCGTTGCGTCGCTGATCCTCGTCGGGCTCGTGGGCGTCATCTACGGCGTCGGCACGAACCGCGAGTTCGGGACCTACGGTCTCGCGCCGACCGCGATCGTGCTGACCGGCCTCTTCATCGGGCTCCTCCGCGCGAGCTACGAGATCGTCACCGGCGACATCCTGCGGATGGCCGGCGTGCGCCGCCGGGCCGTCCTCGTCGGGGACTCGGAGCGCGTCGGCCACTTGCGCCGCATCCTCGGCGAGGGCCGGAGCGGCATCCGCTACGAGTTCGTCGGCGGCGTCGAGCCCGGAAGCCTTCCGCAGGTCCTTGCCGAGCACACCATCGACGAGCTGATCGTCGCCGAGGCGGACTTCGACGACCGCCAGCTCCTCGAGATGGTCGACCTCGCTCACCGGCAGGGCGTCCGCGTCCGGCTAGCGCCGACGACGACCGAGCTCCTGACGCAGCGCGCCGACTACATCCCCGGGCAGGGCGTTCCGCTCTTCGAGCTCCGCCCGCCCGCATTCGTCGGTGCGGATTGGATCATCAAGCGCGGGTTCGACCTCCTCGTCAGCGGCCTGATCGTGATCGTCGGCATCCCGATCTGGCTCGCGATCGCCGCGGCGATCAAGCTCACGTCGCACGGGCCCGTCCTGTACCGCGATCGCCGTGTGGGACTCAACGAGCAGGAGTTCGAGATGCTCAAGTTCCGCACGATGCGGCACGATGCCGCGGATCTCCAGGCGGAGCTCGAGGCCGAGAACGAGGCCGAGGGCGCCCTCTTCAAGCTGCGCGACGACCCGCGCGTGACGAAGGTCGGGTCGTTCCTGCGCCGGTTCTCGCTGGACGAGGTCCCGCAGGTGCTGAACGTGCTACGCGGGGAGATGAGCCTGGTCGGCCCGAGGCCGTTGCCGATCCGCGACTACCGGCTGCTGGAGGACTGGCACCGCAAGCGCTACCTGGTCCTGCCGGGCATGACCGGCCTCTGGCAGATCGCCGGACGCTCCGACCTCGAGTTCGACGACCTCGTCCGGCTCGACTTCTACTACCTGGAGAACTGGTCGATCTGGCTGGACATCTCGATTCTGCTCCGGACGATCCCGGCGGTCGCGGCCGGGAAGGGCGCGTACTAACCCCATCCGTCATCACCGTCGCGTACCGGTCGGGCGACGCGCTCGGGCGGCTGCTCGACTCACTCGGGCCGGAGTCTCCGCACGAGGTGATCGTCGTCGACAACGGCGGCGACGCCGACGTGCCGGAGGGAGTGACGCTCCTCTCGCCCGGCGAGAACCTCGGCTACGGCGGCGGGAACAACCTCGGCGCGCGCCAGGCGACGGGCGACGCGCTCGTCTTCCTGAACCCTGACACCGTCGTGACCCCCGGCGCGCTCGCCGGTCTCGTCGCGCCACTCGGGGACCGCTCGGTCGGGATCGTGACCGCCCGCCTGCGGCTGCTCGCGAGCCCCGAGACGCTGAACTCGGCCGGCAACGAGGTGCACGTGACCGGGATCGCGTGGGCCGGGGGGTACGGCGAGCCCGCGGACAGCGTCTCCGGGCTCCAGGACGTCCCCTTTCCGAGCGGCGCGGCGATGGCGATCAGGCGCGACCTCTTCGAGGAGCTCGGCGGCTTCACGGAGGAGCTCTTCCTGTACCAGGAGGACCTGATCCTCGGCTGGCGCGTGCGACTCCGCGGTCTGCGAGTCGTCGTCAGCCCGGAGGCAGACGTGCTCCACGAGTACGAGTTCGGCCGCAACCCCGGCAAGCACTACCTCCTCGAGCGGAACCGGCTCGTGTTCGTGCTCTCGTCGTTCTCGCCCAGGCTCCTGCTGCTCCTCTCGCCGGTGCTGGCGTCCGTCGAGGTCGGGATGCTCGCGCTCGCGCTGAAGGAGGGCTGGGCGCGCGACAAGGTGCGCGGCTGGGGATGGTTGATCCGTAACGCCGGCTGGCTCCGCCGGCACCGTCGCGAGACCCAGAAATTGCGCCGCGTGCGCGACCGCGACCTCGCCCGTTTCCTGAGCCCGGTGGTGGCGCCGGGGATGATTCCGGTGCCCTCACCCGTTCGAGCGATCAATCCGCTCGTTGCCCGCTACTGGGCGGCAGTCAAGAAACTGCTCTAAACGGCCGATACCTGTTGCGTGACCCAGGCGGTTGCGCTCACTGTGGCCGACGCGCGCCGGGAAGACCCGCGCTGCGTTGCGATCGTGCCCGCGTACAACGAGGAGGCCTCGATTGCCGAGGTCGTCTCCGAGCTGCGCGCGTTCGACCCCGAGCTCGAGGTGGTCGTCGTCGACGACGGCTGCACCGATTCCACGGCCGCGTGCGCGGCCGAGGCCGGCGCGCGCGTTCTGCGCCTGCCGCTCAACCTCGGGATCGGCGGCGCCGTCCAGGCCGGCTACATGTACGCGCTCGAGCGGGGCTTCGACATCGCCGTCCAGGTGGACGGAGACGGCCAGCACGACGCCGGCGAGCTCGGGCGGCTGCTCGAGCCGGTGCTCGCGGGCCGGGCCGACATGGCGATCGGCACGCGCTTCTCCGGTCTCCGCGCCTACCGGGCGCCGCTGGCACGCCGGATCGGCATCGGAATGTTCGCCGCGCTCGTCTCGCTGCGCGTCCGCCAGCGGATGACGGACACGACGTCCGGCTTTCGCGCGGTCAACCGCCGCGGCATCAGGCTGTTCGCCGCCGACTACCCGCACGACTATCCCGAGGTCGAGGCCGTCGTCACGGCCGCGCGCGGAAACCTCCGCGTCTGCGAGGTGCCCGTCCTCATGCGTCCGCGACTGACAGGGCAGTCGTCGATCACGACCTTCCGCTCCTTCTACTACGTCGTCAAGGTGCTGCTCGCGCTGTTCGTGGGCCTCTTCCCGCGCAAGCCGCTGGTGGCGGACCAGTAGCGATGCCCGTTCAGCTCTTCGCCGCCCTCGCCTCCGTCGTCCTGCTCGGGATCGTCATCGAGCTGATCCGGGCGCGGAAGCTCCGGGAGCGCTACGCGCTGCTGTGGCTGGGGACGGCCGCCGTCATCCTGCTCTTCGCCGCCTGGCGCTCCGGGCTCCACGAGCTGTCGCGCGCTCTCGGCATCGCGTATCCGCCGAACGCCCTGTTCGTCCTGGCCATGCTCTTCGTCCTGGTCCTGCTGCTGCACTTCTCCACGGTCATCTCGAAGCTCTCCGACCGGAGCACGACGCTGACGCAGCGACTCGCGCTGATGGAGCAGCGGCTGCTCGAGCTGGAGGGCGAGCCGAGGCCCGAGCTGAGGGACGTCAGCCGCGATACCGAGCCGGTCACGAGGCTCTTCAGATGACGCGGCCGGGTGCCGATATCTCCGCCGTGGGGAGCGAAGGACTGCGGGCGGTCGCCGACATGGACGACCCGAACCGGCTCGAGCGGATCCTCGGGCGGCCCGAGCGGCCTCTGCCGCTCGACGAGCCGCTGGCCGCGCTCGCCGGAAAGCGCATCCTGATCACGGGCGCCGAGGGCAGCATCGGCTCCGCGGTCGCCGCGATCCTCGGCGATGCAGCCGACGTGATCGCCACCGACAAGCATTCGGGCAATCCCGCCGTGGACGTGCGCGTCGAGAGCGACGTCGCCTCCGTGCTGCGGGAGACCAGCCCCGAGATCATCTTCCACCTCGCTGCCGCCAAGTCTGCGCCCGACGGCGAGCGCGACCCGATGAGCGCGCTCGAGGTCAACGTCCTCGGCACGCGGAACGTCCTCGCGCATGCGCCCGAGGGCAGCCACGTCGTCACCGCGTCCACGTGCAAGGCGTGCGAGCCGGAGACGGCCTACGGCGCCAGCAAGCTCGTCGCCGAGCGCGTGACGCTCAACGCCGGCGGCTCCGTTGCGCGCTTCTACAACGTCGTCGAGTCGAGCGGAAACGTCTTCGAGCTCTGGTCGCAGCTCGATCCGGGCGAGCCGATCGAGGTCATGCCGTGCCGCCGCTACTTCATCTCGCTCGCCGAGGCCGTCAGCCTCGTCGTGTGGACGGCGATCCTGCCGCCCGCCCGCTACGGGTTCGATCCCGGCAAGCCGCGGGAGATGCACGACGTCGCCGCCGATCTCTATCCCGACCGCGTCCTCCGCTCGGTGCCGCCGCGGCGCGGAGACCGGATTGCGGAGCCGCTCGCGGCCCGCCACGAGCAGGTCGAGCAGGACGCCCGCCCGTCGCTGCTTCGGATCGTCGGCGCGCACGATCTCGTCGCGACCGACGACCGTCTCGAGCCTGCGGTCAGGCGTCTCGTCGCGCACTAGGCCGGCGTGAACGTCTCCCAGCGCGTTCTGTACAACACGGTCGCGCAGATCGCCGGCAAGGTCGCGCTGCTGGTCGCGAGCCTCGGCACGCTCCGCCTCGCAACCTCGTACCTCGGCGTGGACGGGTTCGGCGAGTACGCGATCGTGCTCTCGCTCGCCCCGATCCTGCTCGTCTTCGCCGACCTCGGCTTTTCCACGCTGCTCGCCCGCGAGCTCGCGCAGTCGCCCGAGCGGCGCGACGAGCTCGCGGCCACGTTGTTCCCCCTGCGCCTGGCCGCCTCGGGCGCAGTCGTGCTCGCCGCACTGGCCGTCGTGCCGTTCCTCCCGTACGACTTCCACGTCCGCGCCGGGCTCGTGATCGCCTGCGTCGGCGTCTCGCTGCTCTCGATCGGCACCTTCGCGACGCCGTTCTTCCAGGTCGGGCTGAGGCTCGACCTCCTCGCGCTGCTGGACGTCGGCACGGCTGCGCTCAACCTTGGCCTCGTGGCGGCCGTGACCCAGCTCGACCTCGGCTTCTACGCCCTCGTCGGCGTGACGGCGGTCGTCGGCCTGGTGAACCTCGCCTTCGCGTGGATTCTCGTCCGGCCGTTCTGGCGGCCTTCGATGCGGTTCGACAGGGTGCTCGCCCGGCGGCTTCTCGTCGACGGGCTCCCGCTCGCCGCCGTGATCGTGCTCGGGCTGCTCCACTTCAGGCTCGACGCCGTCCTGCTCTCCCTGATGCGGCCGTCCGAGGACGTTGGTGTCTACACGGTCGCCTTCCGCTTCCTGGAGCAGTCGCTCGTCCTGCCGGTCGTGTTCATGTCGGCGGTCTTTCCGCTGCTCGCCGTGGCAGTGCGCGGCGGCGACGCGGCCGACGTCGTCCGCAAGGCGTTCAACTTCCTGTTGCTGATGGCGCTGCCGCTCGCCCTCGGGCTGGCCGTGCTCGCCGGCCCACTCGTGGCGCTGGTTGCGGGAGAGGGCTTCGAGGACGCGGCGACGCCGCTCCGGATCCTCACCCCGGCGCTCGTCTTCGCGTTCGTGTGCTCGGTCTTCTCGGCCGTGCTGATCGCGCTCAACCGGCAGCGGGCCCTGATCCTCGCCAGCCTCGGCGGCCTGGCGCTGAACCTCGCCCTGAACCTCTGGGCGATCCCGCGCTACGGCTACACGGGTGCCGCGGCGACGACGGTGGTCTCCGAGGCGGTCGGGCTCTGCATCGTCTTCGCGCTCGCCAGGCGCGCCTGCGACTTCCGGCTCTCGCCGAGGCTGGTCACGCGGGCCGACGTCGCCTTGCTACTCGGTCGCTAGGAAGCGGCGCCACGAGGACCGCTCGCAGGCGGCGAGGAGGCGCTGCGAGTTGGAGAGGCGGAACAGCCTGTCGGCAGCACCGACTGCACGGTCCAACGCGTAGCCGACGAGGCCCGACGCCCGCCGCTGGAGCTCCGGATGGCGCGACCGCACCCGGGCGGTCTCGACCTCCGTCGTCCCACGGGACGTCGGATCCTTGCTTCCGCCGGCGTGGCGGCGCCAGTGCAGGAGCGGCTTCGGGACGTACGTCCCCCGGTGACCCCGGTCGAGCATCGTCAGCCAGAAGTCCCAGTCGTCGAACGCGCCTTCGCCGAGATCCTCGGGGTAGCCGCCCGCATCGAGGTAGTCCGCACGCCGTGTGAGGGCGCTGCCGTTGATGTAGTTGCGGCCGCGCACGAGCAGGAAGGCGCTGAACGGGCGCGAGGGCGCGACGCGGGACTCGGCGCCGAACAGGCGCGCCGAGCAGTAGGCGAACGACGCGTCCGGCTCGCGCTCGAGCGCCTCCAGCAGCTCCGAGACGTACGTCGGCTCCAGACGATCGTCGGCGGAGAGGAAGAGGAAGTACTCGCCGCGCCGCCTCGCGCGCGCCGCGGTTGCAGGTGCGGGCGAGGCCCTGGTTCTCCTGGGTCAGCACCTTGACGCGGCCCTCGTAGCTCGAGGCGACGGCGAGCGAGTCGTCCGTCGAGCCGTCGTCGATCACGAGCACCTCGAGGCTCGGGTAGTCCTGGGAGAGCGCGCTCTCGATCGCCTCCGGCAGGAAGCGCGCGTAGTTGTGGCAGAGGACGACGATGCTGACGAGCGGCTCGCTCATGGGCGCGGGCCGACGACTCCGCGCCGGAAGTCGCGGTAACCCTCGAGGACGGCTCCGATTCGCCGCGGCCGTCGTGCGAGCACCGCCTGGCCGGCGTGCGCAAGGAGGACGACTGCACGCCGCCGCCAGGAACCGACCCGGCCGAGAGGCGCGTGCCGCTCGCAGACCGCAAGCGTGTTCCGGGTGCTGTAGTAGAGCGCGCTGTCGGAGCCCTCGCCGCCCGTCGACGCGGACACCTTGTGCCGGACCCGGCTCCGAGGCTCGACGACGAGATCGAGGCCGGCCTCGCGGGCGCGGAGCGACCAGTCCGCGTCCTCGACGTAGGCGAAGAGGCCTTCGTCGAAGACGCCGACGCGCTCGAGCGTCTTCCTGGGGACGAGCACCGCCGCTCCGCAGATCCGCTCGGTCTCGCGCAAGGCGGACGGCTCGTCGGTCCGGTGGCGGCCGTTGTAGCCCCGGCGAGGGTCGAACCTCGCGCCCGAGTACCAGATGCGCTGGGGATCGTCGGCGAAGACGATCACCGGGCAGACGGCGCCGGCGCCGTCAGCGGCGGCGACCAACGCGCCGATCGCGCCGGGCTCGACCTCGACGTCGTTGTTCAGCAGCAGGACGGCGTCCGCTCCCCGCTCGAGCGCCCGTGCGATTCCGACGTTCATCCCGCCCGCGTAGCCGAGGTTGCGGTCGTTCCGGATCACCTCCGCGCCGGTCACGGCGTCGGCGGTGCCGTCCTCGGAGGCGTTGTCGACGACGATCACGTCGGCGTCCTCGCCCTCGAGCGAGCGGAGGCAGGCGAGCGTGTCCTCCTTGCCGTTCCAGGAGAGGACGACGGCGGCGACCTTCACGCCGGCTTTCGGGCCCGGAGCACCATCGTCCAACCGAGTCGCTTCGCGACCGGCAGGCGGGCCAGGCCACGCTCGACCGACCGCAGGAGCCGGAGGGCGGGGCTACCGAGCCGGAGGTAGAGCTCGTCGCTCGGGTAGGGCAGCACGAAGTTCGCGAACTCGAGGCTCTCGACGTCCAGGTGCGCGCCGACGAGGCGGCGGAAGGACCCCGGCGTGAGCTCGTGCAGGTGCTCGTTGAACCCGTAGCGCCGCACGCGCCGCTTGAGCCCGTACGCGAGGTTCATCGGAGAGAGGCGCGACGGCGTCGAGACGACGAGAAGCCCACCCGGCCGCAGCACGCGGGCCGCCTCCGCGATCGCCCGGTCCGGCTCGGGGACGTGCTCGATCACCTCGCTCAGGAGCACCTTGTCGAACCGGCCGTCGGGGAGGGAGAGGCGCTGCGCGTCCTCGATCCGGAGCTCGGTCTCGGCGGCCAGCGGGCCGAGGTTGCGGCGGGCCTGCGCCAGCGGCCCGGGCGCGACCTCCGTGGCCGTGACGCGGGCGCCCCGCTCGACCAGCTCGCGCGTGTACGCGCCGCTGCCGCAGCCGACCTCGAGGATCTCCTCTCCGGCCTGCGGGTCGAGCGCGCCGAGCACCGCCCGGAACCGCGCCCGGTAGAAGAACCGCTTGTAGGCCTCTGGATGCTCGTAGGTGAGCGCGAGCTCGTCCAGCTCGCCGGCGCGGCTCTCGTAGTAGGCGCGCAGCTCGTCGGCCGACGTCCAGGAACGAGGCGTCGAGCCGCTCGGCCAGACGGCGGTCGGCGTCGCCGTCACCGATGACGTAGACGGGCTTCGAGGCCCCGACGAAGGCGGGAACGGCGTCGCTCTCGTCCTTCGGCGCGCCCAGCGCGGTGCGGTCGAGAATCGCCTCCGGCTCCGGCAGCCCGGCCTCTTGCACGAACGCCTGGATCACCTCGCGCCCGTTGTGGCTGACGATCGCCACCCGCGCGTCCTCCGCGAAGCTCCGATAGAGGCGGACGCCGGCCTCGACTTCGCCTCCGCGATCGAGGCCCGCCGCCTCGGCCTCCACGATCGCGCGTTGAGCGCGTGGGTCCTCCCGGAGCGAGAGCATCAGCGCCAGCAGGCCTCTGCCGTTCCCGCCGAGCCGTTCCAGCTCCGCGCGCAGCGCGTCGTAGTCCGTCTCGAGCCGGCAGAGGGTGCCGTCGAAGTCGAAGAGCGCTAGCGCCCGATTCGCCTGCTCTGCCACTCGCCCTCCCGCACCAGCTTGAAGCCCATGTCGATCATCCGCACCCAGTAGAGATCCGCGTCGACCGCGTCGAAGCGGGGGAGGCCGTTGAGGGGCTCGCCGAGCGCGAGCCGGACGTACGAGTACGGCATGTTCGCGCCGGCCTCCGCGAGGAAGTTGCTCGTGGTGAAGAACCGCCCGGCGTTGATCTCGGTCACCAGCGGCCGGCCGCCCTCGTCCTCCTTGAGGTCGACGCAGAAGACGCCGGTCGCCTCGGGGTCGACCGCAGTGACGGCGCGCGACGCGAGCTCGTTCACGTCCTCGCGATGCACGGTGCGGGCGACGGACGGGCTCGAGCTCTGGCCGCTCGGCATCAGGTGCCCGAAGACGTACTCGAGCCGCTCCCGGGCCGCCGAGGTCACCAGCTGACCGCCCTGCCAGACGCTCTGGAACGCGAACTCGCGGCCGGGAAGGAACTCGCTGACCATGAAGTCCTCGAAGGCGAGGCCGCGCCGCTCGCTCCAGTAGCGCACCCAGGCGGCGGCCTGATCCGGCGAGGAGACGGGAAGGCTCGCACGCGCTCCGGCGCCGCGCACGGCGCGGACCCAGGCCTGCTCGCGGTCTTCGAGGATCGACGCCGTCGCCTCGAGCAGCGACGCCTCGTCCTTCGGCCGCGCGAACCTCGGCGTCGGGAGGCCGGCGCTCTCCATCCGCGCTGCGAAGGTCGCCTTGTCCTGGCAGATCGCGACGGCCTCGGCGCTCGGCAGGAACGTTGCCGCCCCGACACGCCCGCGCTCCTGCGCGAGCAGGAGCACCTCCTGCTCGGGCTGCGGGTGGACGACCTCTGCGCTCTCGGCGTCGACCACGGCGTTCAGCTCGTCCAGGTACCCCGGGTCCTCGGCCCGGGGGAGGAGGTAGCGCGCGTCGACCGGCGCGAGCTCCAGGTGGTACTCGCTCGTGTCGGTGCCGACGACGTGGAACGGCTCGGGAGCGAGCCTGAGTGAGTGGACGAAGTTCGCCGCTGCTGCGCCGCCCGCTCCGGTGACGAGGATCCGCCTCAATTAACGTTGCGCGGATGGGGCGCCGCGCGCTCGTGACCGGTATCGGCGGGCAGGACGGCTCCTACCTCGCGGAGTTGCTGCTCGGGCATGGCTATGACGTGTTCGGCACGGTACTCGGGAATCCTGAGCAGTACGAGAGCCTGGCGCCGATCAGGCAGCGCCTGCAGTTCGCGGAGGTCGATCTCGAGGATGCGGAGGACGTTCGGCGGGCGCTTCGGGACATCGAGCCCGACGAGGTCTACCACCTCGCCTCGGCGTCGTTCGTCCCGGCATCGTGGGACGATCCGGTCGGGACCTCGACCGCCGCAGTCGCCTCGATCTCGGCCCTGCTGGACGGTGTCCGCCGCGAGCGGCCCGAGGCGCGCTTCGTCAACGCCGCCTCGGCCGAGATCTTCGGCGCGCCGCGGGAGGCGCCGCAGCGGGAGACGACGCCGGTCGCCCCGCTGACGCCGTACGGCGCCGGCAAGGCCTTCGGCCACTTCCTCACCGGCTCGTTCCGGCGCCAGTACGGGCTCCACGCCTCCTCGGCGATCCTCTTCAACCACGAGTCTCCCCGCCGGCCGACACAGTTCCTGACGAGGAAGGTGACGCACGGCGCGGCCGCGATCAGCCTCGGGCTCGAGGAGGAGCTGCGTCTGGGCGACCTGTCCGCGCGGCGGGACTGGGGCTTCGCGGGGGACTACGTCCGCGCGCTGTGGCTGATGGCGTCGCAGGACGAGCCCGACGACTACGTGATCGCGACCGGCGAGGCGCACTCGGTGGAGGAGTTCGTGGCAGCGGCGTTCGGGAGGTCGGGCTCGACTGGCGCGATCGCGTCCGCTTCGACGAGTCCTTCGCGCGCGGGGCGACCGACTCGCCGGAGCTCGTCGGCGACCCGTCGAAGGCGCGCGACCGGCTCGGCTGGAAGCCGGAAGTCGGCTTCGAGGAGCTCGTCCGCATGATGGTCGAGGCAGACCTCGAGCTACTTGGGGATCAGGCGGCCAGCCCGCGGTAGACGCGGTCGTGCGAGCGGGCGCAGGCGTCCCAGGTGAACTCCGCCGCACGCTCGAGGCCCCGCTGGACGAGGCGATCCGGGTCGGCGAGGACGGTCAGCACCGCCTCCACCATCTCGTCCACCGACAGCGGGTCGAAGTAGCGCGCTGCGCTGCCGCAGACCTCCGGCAACGCCCCCGCCGTGGAGCACGCGACCGGGCAGCCCGAGGCCATCGCCTCGAGCGGCGGCTGGCCGAAGCCCTCGTAGAGGCTCGGGAAGACGAGCGCCGACGCGCGGCGGTACATGGAGGCGAGCTGCTCGCGCGGCACCCGGCCCCTGATTTCGACCCCGGCCGGCGGTGAGAGCCGCTCGAGCCCGGTGCCCGTCAGCACGAGCCGGAGCTCCGAGCGCTCGCGCCGCAACCGCGTGAACGCCTCGAAGAGGCGCTCGTGATTCTTGTGGGGCCAGGGGTTCGCGGGGTAGAGCAGGAACGGCTCTCGGCGCTCCTCGCCGGGCCGGAACACCTCGTGGTCGAGCCCGAGGTGGATCACCTCGATCCGATCCGCGTCCAGGCCCATGCGCTCGACGAGGCTCTCCTTGACGTGCCTGCTGATCGCGATCACCGTCCTCGCGTCGCCGAGCGACCGGCCGTACGCGAGCCGGCGGTAGAGCCGCTCGGCTCGGGAGAAGAACTCCGGATGGAAGAGGTGCTGGATGTCGAGCAGGCTGACCGCGGCCGGCGGCTCGGCGACCCGCGGCAGCATCACCGTGAGCGGGAAGTGAACGGCGTCGAGCTCGTCCAGCCGGAGCTCACTGCGGATCGGGCCGGGACGGACGGAGGCCTCGGCCATCGCGCGCATGCGGCCCGGCATCGAGCGGCCGGCCCGATACGAGCGGACCTGCTGCCCCTCGAGGTCGTCCACGATCGACGGCACGAAGACGCGGTACTCGTGCTCCCCGACCCGGTCGAGCGCCCGAACGAGCTCTCGCGCGTAGGTCTCCGAGCCGCCCACGACGCCCGGAACCAGCGTTAACAAACTGATTCCAACCCTCATATAGGGTGGCGCGCGGTGGCGGATCGGCGGGCGTTGATCACGGGAATCACGGGGCAGGACGGCTCCTACCTGGCCGAGCTCCTGCTGGAGAAAGGCTACGAGGTGTTCGGGATGACGCGCCGTGCCTCGACCGAGAACGTCGAGCGCATCGGCCATCTCACGGATCGCCTCAGCCTGATCCAGGGCGATCTGCTCGACCCGCACTCGCTCGTCTCGGCCCTCCGGACCGCGGAGCCGACGGAGGTCTACAACCTCGCCGCGCAGAGCTTCGTGCCGACGTCGTGGAACCAGCCGGTCCTCACCGCCGAGTTCACGGCCGTCGGCGTCACGCGGCATGCTCGAGGCGGTCCGGACGGTCGACCCGAACATCCGCTTCTACCAGGCCTCCTCGTCGGAGATGTACGGGAAGGTACGCGAGGTTCCGCAGACCGAGCAGACGCCGTTCCACCCGCGCTCGCCGTACGGGGTCGCCAAGGCGTACGGGCACTACATCACGGTCAACTACCGGGAGTCGTACGGGCTCTTCGCGGTCTCCGGGATCCTCTTCAACCACGAGTCGCCGCGCCGTGGGCTCGAGTTCGTGACGCGGAAGATCAGCGACGGCGTCGCCCGCATCAAGCTCGGCCTGGCGGACGAGCTCGTGCTCGGGAACCTCGACGCCGAGCGCGACTGGGGCTACGCCGGCGACTACGTCGAGGCGATGTGGCGGATGCTCCAGCGGGACGAGCCCGACGACTACGTCGTCGCGACGGGCGAGACGCACTCGGTGCGCGAGTTCGCCGAGATCGCGTTCGGCCACGTCGGCCTGGACTGGGAGCAGTCCGTCAAGACCGACCCGGAGTTCCTGCGCCCGGCCGAGGTCGACCAGCTCGTCGGCGACCCGGCGAAGGCGAAGGCAGACCTGGGCTGGGAGCCGCGCCACTCGTTCCGCGAGCTCGTCGAGATGATGGTCGACGCCGACCTCGAGCGGCTCGCGCCGACTGCGGCGCAGCGTCTCGCGACCTGAGCAGCCGCGAAATGGACCTTCGCGCCCGAGCACACACCATGCGGCTTCAGCTGCGCCGAGCGTGGTTGCCAATTCGCTATCGAAGCCGGACGACCGGCGAGATCACCGATCGCTTTCACAGGCTCTACTTCGACTCGCACCTTCAGGGCAAGACCTGGGCCGACACGCGCTGGTTCGGGAATGCCGTTGCGAAGTGTCCGCTCGACCTTTGGATCTATCAGGAGATCGTCGTGGAGACGCGCCCGGACCTGGTCATCGAGACCGGAACGTTCAAGGGCGGGAGTGCGCTGTTCTTCGCGTCGCTGTTCGATCTGATCGGGAACGGGCACGTCGTCACGGTCGACGTCGAGCAGCAGCAAGGGCTGCCCCAACACGAACGGATCACGTATCTCACGGGGTCGTCGACGGCGCCGGAGATCGTTGACCAGATGAGCGCCTTCGCTTCGAACGCCAGCAATGTGCTCGTCGTCCTCGACTCGGACCACCAATGCGACCACGTCCTCGCCGAGCTGCGTGCGTACGGCGACTTCGTCAGCCCGGAGGGCTACATGATCGTGGAGGACACGAACGTCAACGGGCATCCCGTCGCTCCGGAGTTCGGCCCGGGGCCGACGGAAGCCATCGAGCGCTTTCTCGCCGAGGACGATCGCTTTGCGGTCGACCGGACGCAGGAGAAGTTCTTGCTGACCTTCAATCCCGGCGGATACCTGAGGCGTCAGGCGGTGACGAGCTAGCGCGCCGCTTCCAGGAGGAGCACGGGCACGTCTCCGATCACCGGGTATGAGCGCCCACACGATCCGCACTCCGCGTCACCGGGGTTGAACGTGAGCTCGCCACGGCAGCTGGGGCAGCGCATCGCGGCGAGGATCTCCTTCGAGTGTGGCCGCAGTGCGCCGCGTCCGTTGAGCTCGCTGAGAGTCGAGGTCGTCCGCTCGATGTCGAGCTCGGCGGTGCCCTCGGCGACGCTCTCCCCCTCCACCCGAACATTCAGGCTGTCTCGCCATTCGACCGAGTGGTGGAGGAGCTCACGATTCGCCGCCCACCAGTTGCGGAGCAACGCGCTGTCGGCGTACGCCTGATGGAAGACCTCCCCCACGGGCGCCCGCTGGCCGTTACGCGTCCGAAAGACGAGCGTGTCCCCTTCCCGGTCGATGAGCCATGGGTGATACGGCCAGCCGAAGGTCAGCTCGGCGATCCTGGTCGGCACCTGCACGAAGCCGGCGGGCGCGACACGCGAGAGCTCAGTGGCAAAGGCATCAGGGTCGGTGGCGTGCTCGAGGACGTGGAGCGCGAGCGTGTACCCGAACGTGCCATCCGCGAATGGAAGCCGATGGCCGTCCCCCACGACGAGCGGCTTGGAGAAGTCGAGTGCTCCCTGGCGCTCGAAGTCGTCCGCGACGTACTTGTCGACGACGACGTCGGCTCGTGGGTGTGGGGCCTGACCGGGCCCGACCTCGAGTGCGAGCCCTTGCTCGGGCGGATGGGGGACGTGCTGCTTGGCCTTTGTCCGCGCCTGTGCCAACTCACGCAGGGCGGTGCGCATCTCCGCGATCCTCGTGACCATGCCTACGCCCGCGTCCGTGTCACGAGCTCGAGGCTCGTCGCGACGACGTTCAGCCCGGGGACACGCTCAAGGGCACAACTCGTCCTCCACACGGCCCCGGCCGGCCCGCCCAGAGTCAGCGGGACCATGTGCACCCTGCGGAACTCCAGCACGTCGAAACCGTGGCGCTGGAAGAGCTCGAACGCTGATCGCTTCGTGTAGACGCGGTCGTCCGGCAGCTGACCGTGGTAGTAGTGGCCGAGCAGGCGCGCGATCTTCTCTGTGTACGAGTAGCGGTTCGGAAGGTTGGTGACGTAGAAGGTGCCATGAGGCTTGAGGACGCGCCTGATCTGATCGAGACTCGCGCCCGGCGCTGCGACGTGCTCCAGCACCCCGCACGAAAGAACGGTGTCGAACGAGTCATCCGCAGAACGGCAACACGACGGGGTCCGGGCTGAGGTGCGCCTCGATCTCCGGGTACCGCTCCAGCCGCTCCACCGTGGGCTGTGCGAGGTCTTCGCGATAGTCGAAGGCGACGACGTCGACTCCGCGGTCACGGAGCAGGGACGTCACCTGGCCGTAGCCGCAGCCCCAGTCGAGAACCCGGCCTGGGCCGCGGCGCGCGAGGTCGTCTGCAAGCGCCTCGTACTGGAGCATCTGGGGGCCCGAGCGCAGATGCGCGTCAAGGGTGCCCTCGGCCGCAGTCAGGGTGCCGGAGCCCACTCGCCCATCCTACGAACCGTAGGGCTCGCCGGTTGACGGTGCCGTGACTTCCGCCAATGCCGGTGCACACGGCGAGACGGCAGCCGACGCCGGACGCCTGCCAACCGTTCTCTTTTTCACCGGGAACACCGACGACTACCTCTCGGACAGCCTCTTTCACGGGCTTCGGACAATTCTCGGTCCGTCGGTCGTCGATTTCCCCAAGCGGGACATTTCCTACCGCTCGTACCCTCATCCCGAGCAGCTCTACGGGCGGGGCTTCACGCTCTATGGCCTCCTCGAGGACATCGAGCTCGATCGGCGCATCGCGGTCGATCGAGCCCGGCAAGGCGAGTACGACCTGCTCGTGTTCGGGGACATCTGGCGCTATTTCGGCAGCTTCGTCGAGTTGCTTCCGTGGTTGGACCGCTCTCGCGTGGCGTTTCTCGACGGAGCCGACCACACGGCGCCGTATCCCTACGCATTCGCGTGGTGGCGCATCCCGCAGTGGTGGACGCTGCCACGGGCCCACAAGCGTGGGACGTACTTCAAGCGTGAGCTCACCGACGCGACGCTTCGGCGCCGATACGTCTTCCCGCTGCCGAACGCGCTTGTCCGGGGACTGCCGTTCGCGAAGTCGCTCCGTCCGATCGCGTTCTCCATCCCGGAGGAGAAGATCGTGGAAGGGCCGCCGTCGAAGGAGAAGCTCTTCAACGCACACGTCGTGGATCCTGAGGTGGCGGAACGGATCGGCGCCGAGTCCTCGTATCTCTTCGAACGCGAGGCGGACTACTACGGAGATCTCCAGGCGTCGCGCTTTGGCGTCACCACGAAGCGGGCGGGCTGGGATTGCCTCAGGCACTACGAGATCGCAGCCAACGGCAGCGTCCCCTGCTTCCGGGCTCTCGACCAGAAGCCGCCGCGCTGCGCTCCACACGGGCTCGAGCCGGGAGTCAACTGTCTGAGCTACCGCGACGCCGACGACCTGATGCGCCAGACCGACTCGCTCGGCGACGGTGACTACGACCGGCTGCAATCGGGCGCGATCGCCTGGGCCCGCGCGAACTCGACTCGCTCGCGCGCTGCTGAGTTTCTCGCGGAGCTGGGTTTCCCGGGACACGGGGTTAGCGTGCGCGAGACCAGGTGATCGCCGGTCCAACATCGACGTTGCCCGTGGACATCGTGGTCGTCACATGGAACTCGCGAGACATCGTCATCCGCTGCCTGGACAGCATCGACGCGTCGGCGGTGGAGGGCGTCGTCGTCGTGGACAACGCATCGGTCGACGGGACGTTCGAGGCGGTCCAGAAGATCCATCCCGAGGCCGGCCTGCTCAGGCTCGAAGAGGAGACCGGGCTGAGCGCCGCCTATAACCGCGGGGCCGAGCGAGGCTCTGCCGAGTTCGTGCTGTTCCTGAACGACGACGTCCTCGTCAGCCGGGCGGCGCTGGACACACTCGTCGAGGCCTTGACCGGGCACCCGGCCGCAGTCGCGGCCGCGGGCCGGCTGGTCGATCCAGTCGACGGACGAACACAAGCCGAATATCTCCCGCAGCCGTTCCCCACGCTGCCGGCGCTGGTCGGGACGCTGGGGGGACGAAGGCGGCCCTCAGAGCGTCTGCTGGACGTTCGTGAGACCGTCGTTGTCGACCAGCCGCCTGGAGCGTGCCTCCTGGTGCGCCGACCAGCGTTCGAGGCCGTGGGCGGTTGGGACGAGGACTTCGCGTTCTGGTACGAGGACGTCGACCTCGCGCGACGGTTGCAGGATCTCGGGGAGGTTCTCTACGTCCCGGCTGCGCCGTTCGGCCACGTCGGAGGACACAGCGCCGGGCGGCTGAGCCGCGCACAGGTGGTCTCGCGGCACTACCGCGGCGCCCTCTTGTACGCGGGCAAGCATTTTCGGGCGCCGGCGCGAGTCGGGGCGGGCCTGCTCTTCGCGCTCGTCGGCGCCGCCCGCATGCCGTTCACGCGGGACCCCGACGCGCGACGTGCCTATGCGGGCGTTCTGCGAGACGGGCTCAGCACGGCAGCGGGCCGGCCGCTGCGGCGACGGTGAACTCGATCGCGCGCGGGCTCGCCGGGCGGTGGCCGTTCCGGCGAATCCTCAAGAGTCGCCGCGTGGAGCCTGCGGTTGCAGTCGTGCTCCGGGCGTCACCTGTCCGCGAACGCTTGCGCTTTCTCGCCCGCGAGATCCGCCCTCCGGACGAGCCCCAGGCGTACCGCTTGCGCGCGGGTGGGGCGTCCGTGTTCATCCGCCACGGCACCCCCGACGTTGCCGCCCTCGGCGAGGTCTTCTACGAGCGGCAGTACGAGCCGCCGGAGGACGTGGCCGTGTTCCTCGACGCGCTCGGACGTCCACCCGTGGTCCTGGACCTCGGTGCCAACGTCGGTTTCTTCGGCGCCTTCGTCTCGCGACGCTTTCCGGGCGCGGAGCTCGTCGCCTTCGAGCCCGACGGCGCCAACACGATCCTCCTGCGCCGCGTCGCGGAGGAGAACGGCTGGGACTGGGAAGTGATCGAGGCGGCCGCGGCGGTCGAGGACGGAGTCGTGCCGTTCGCTTCCGGACGCTTTACGCACTCACGGATCGAGGAGGGGGGAGAGAGCGTGCCGGCGGTGGACGTCATGCCTTTCCTCGACCGCTCCGACTTCGCGAAGGTCGACATCGAGGGCGCAGAGTGGGCGATTCTCGCCGACAGCCGGTTCAGCTCGGTTGCGCCGCCCGTGCTCGTGCTCGAGCACCATCCCTACCTTTCCCCCGGGCCCGATCCGCGATCGGCGGCGCTCCGGCTACTCGGTGGGGCCGGGTACGAGCTGGCATCCACACTCGATCTCGGCCCGGGTCAAGGTCTGCTCTGGGCGCTGCGGCGCGAGCCCCAGACGAGCCCCGCGCCGAACGCCTCCTTGGTCGGGCCGGACACGACGTCGTAGCCGATCGCTGTGAGCGCCGACTCGGCGGCCGCTCGGGCGTCGGGCTCCGGACATCCATCGGCGTGGTACTCGAGGACCAGGACGCGAGCTGAAATGTCTGCGAAGCGTGGGTCGGCGAGGATCGCCCACTCGGCTCCCTCGATATCGATCTTGACCAGGTCGGCGTCGCCGAAGTGCGCGAACACGTCGACCGCCTCGACATCCACCGTCCCCTCGTCGGGGCTTTCGTGGGAGGTGGCATGCTCGCCCGCTGCGAAGCTCACGAGGCCGGCGGACGGCGCCGCGAACTTCTCGAGCAACGTCCAGCGCTCCTCCAGGCCGTTCGCTTCGATGGTCTGTCGGTGGATCGTTGCGTTCGCGGGATCGGCCTCGATCGCGAGGATCCTGGCTTCGGGGAATCGTCCGAGCAGCCAGGCGCCAAAAAGCCCGATGTTCGCTCCGAGATCAATCACGCTGGAGTGCGCCGGGAACAGCCGCCAGGAGCTTCTGGATCGGGCCGGGGGGCTCGTATTCCCGCTGGGAGAAGATCTCGTCGAGCACCATGATGTCCCCGGTGTGGTGGCGCAGTGCAACCCGGACTCCCGACTCGCGGAGCGTGTAGGTCGCGGTCACCGCTCCTGGACGCAGCTCGTTGCGGACGAAGCGCGCCCACTCACGCACGAGTGACGCGCGCAGGGCGAAGCTGAGGCGCACGAGCGGCGTCACCTTCGTCAGGCGGTCGAAGGGCGGAACGGACGCAAGGCGCCGGACACCTCGGAGGAGGAAGCTCACTCCGCCGTTCTCGCCCGCTCGAATGACGCGAGCGTTTCCTCAGCCGTTCGCTTCCAGCTGAACTCGGCCGCTCGTGCGCGTCCTCGTTCGGTGAGATCGCGTGCCAGCGCCGGGTCGCCGAGGATCCGCGTCACCGCACCGGCGATCTCGCTCGGACGGCTGGGGTCGAAGGTGAGCGCGGCATCGCCGGCAACCTCGGGAACTGCCGACCTGTTCGAGCACGCAACCGGTAGACCGCGGCGCATCGCCTCGAGCACCGGCAGGCCGAAGCCCTCTCGGAGCGAGGGGAAGACAAAGCAGTCGGCAGCGGCGTAGAGCCCTTCGAGGTCAGCCGGGCTCACCCACCCGGGAAGGATCAGAGCGTCGTCCAGGCCGAGGGCCGCCGCACGATCTCTCAGCTGGTCGGCGAGTGGCGTTCGGTTGCCGGGCACGACGAGCACGGCATCCGGCACCGCCTTCCGGATCTCGGGGAGAGCCTCGATGAGCGCGCCGACGTTCTTGTGCGCCAGCAATGCCGACACTGCGAGGACGATCGGCCCGTCGCCCAGGCCGAGTCGACGTCGCAGCTCGCGCTCGTCCGTCGGATCGGCGGATGATTCGGCACCCGGCCCCAACGGCACGACGTCGATCTGCGTCTCCGGCACGCGCAGGTCCTGGGAAATCTCGGTCCGAGCGGCCCGAGAGAGCGTGATGATCCGGTCGGCGCGGCGTGCGACCGGCGTGACCAATCCACTCCACAGCAGCCGGGTGTGAAGAGGAACCGAGCCGCGCTCACGCAACCACGTCACGTCGGCGATCGTCACGACGTTCGTTGCTCGCACCCGGAACGGAGCCGTCAAGGCGACGCTGTGAACGATGTCGCAGCCCCGGCGATCCGCGATCGGGCCGAGCAGCGCGGTCTCGGTGATCGCCCGGGTTCCCCGACGCCCGAGAAATCGGTGGGTGACCAACTCGACATCTCCGGCCCAATCCTCGCCGAGGAGCAGGTCGCGGCCGTGCTCGTTCACGAACACCGACACACGCAGGTCCGGACGGGCTTCGAGGATGGCCGGGTAGAGGCGACGCACGTACGTCTCGATTCCGCCCATCTGCGGCTCGAGGAAGAGGGCGTTCACGCCGAGATGGCGGAATGCCGGGGAGGCTGCCGCGGACATGCTGCGGGATCGTACGGCTACCCTTCCGCCCCGTGCCGATCGCGGACGCGGCGAATCGTTCCTTGGACGCGGCGGCGGCGGTCTCACCGTGAGCTCAGACGCCGACAACGCCGCCGCTCGGTCGGACCCCACGCACATTCTCGACCAGCCGACCGCGGGCGGAAGGGTGATCCGCGGAACGCTGCTCCGAGTCACCGCCTACGGCGGGGGCGTCGCGCTGGGGGTCGTCGCGGCGGCGCTTCTCACCCGTCACCTGGGCGCGTCCGACTTCGGGCGCTACATCACGGTCGTGTCCGTGATTGCCGTCGCGGCAGGGCTCAGCGATGCCGGGCTCCTGAACGTGGGCATTCGCGAGTACTCCGTGCGCGAAGGCGCCGAGCGCGATCGGTTGCTCAGGAACCTCTTCGGCATGCGACTGGTCGTGACCGGTCTGGGCACCCTGTTGGCCATCGCGTTCTCCCTCGCCGCCGACTACGGCTCGGAGATGGTCCTGGGAACTGCTCTTGCGGGACTGGCTCTCCTCGTGACCACGTTTCAGCAGACGCTCGCCGTCCCGCTCTCCTCCGAGCTGCGGCTCGGGTGGCTGAGCACATTGGACATGTTCCGCCAGCTGGCCACGCTGTTCGCGGTCGTGGTCCTCGTGCTCGCCGGCGCGGACATGCTTGGGTTCCTCGCCGCGCAGGTCCCGGTCGCGCTCGTCGTTCTCGCGGTGACCGTGCTCCTCGTCCGCCACCTCGTGTCGCTGCGACCGGCATTCGCCTTTGGCGAATGGTGGCGGCTGGGCCGCGTCGTCTTCCCGTATGCCGCCGCGAACGCGGTCGGCGTGCTGTACGGGTCCCTCGCGATCATTCTCCTGTCACTCGTCTCGACCACGGACGAAACGGGCTACTTGGGCGCAGCGTTCCGCGTCTTCCTCGTGCTCGCCGGCATCCCGACGCTGCTGGTCACCTCGGCCTTTCCGATCCTCGCCCGCGCGGCGAGAGACGATCACGCTCGCCTCGCGTACGCGAGCCAACGCCTTTGGGACATCTCGCTCATCGTCGGAACCGGGCTCGCGCTCGCGACTCTCGTCGGAGCCCCACTGGCGATCGACCTGGTGGCCGGTCCGCAGTTCGAGCCCTCGACCGACGTCCTCCGCGTGCTCGCCGTTGCGCTGCTCCCGTCGTTCGTCTTCGGCGTCTGGGGCTTCGCGCTCCTTGCGCTTGCCCGCTATCGCGGACTGCTCATCGCCAACGGCGTTGCGCTGTTCGCGAGCGCGGCGATCACGCTGGCGCTCGCACCGACCCATGGCGCGTTCGGAGCGGCCTTCGGCACGCTTCTCGGGGACACGTGTCTCGCAGTCGGCTACGCGATCGTGTTGATGCGCGGCCACCGCGAGTTCCGGGTATCGCTCGAGCTCCTGCCCCGTGTTGCGCTCGCCGTCGGTCTCGCAGCGACCGTCGTCCTCATTCCTTCTGCTCCGGTCATCGTTCGGCTGACGCTGGCCGTCGGCATCTACATCGCCGCGCTCGTTCTCCTCCGGGCGATTCCGGAGGAGATTCCGCAGGCGCTGCGTTCCCGGCGGCAGGCGGCGTGATGGCCGGCGGAGGGCGCATCCTCGTCGTTCGCGGTCATCTCGTGAACCCGTGGGAGCTGCAGCCCTGGGCGCTCCTCCCGGACCGCTTCGACGTCGCCGCGCTGCTCACGGGCAGCAATGTCTTCGACACCTCCGACGTCCCTCTGCCGCAGATCCGAGTTCGCGCCCGCCGCGATCTCCTGCCCCGAGGCAGGATCGGCGACGTGGCGATGGGAGTTGCGGGTGATCGCTACCGCAACGCCGATGCCGAGTTTGCGCGGGCCGATGTCGTCCACGCCGCAGAGTTGTCCTTCTGGTTCGCGGACGAGGCGGCGCGGCTGAAGGAGAAGTTCGGATTCAAGCTCGTGCTCACCGTGTGGGAGACGCTGCCGCTGATGTCGACGTTCCGCAACCGGTTTGCTCGGCGCTACCGCGAGAGGACGATCGTCGAGACGGATCTCTTTCTGGCGATGACCGAACGAGCGCGAGAGGCTCTGATCCTCGAGGGCGTCCGCCCTGAGCGAATCGAGGTCTGCCCTCCAGGCATCAACCTGGCGCGCTTCTCGGCGGCGGCGCGTCCGGACCCGCCACCCGACGAGCACCTGATCATCTCGCCCGGCCGTCTCGTCTGGGAGAAGGGACATCAGGACGTGATGCGCGCCGTCGCGGCCATCCGTCGGGGTCTTGTTGCGACACCGAACGACGTGCAGCCTCGGCTGCTGCTCGTCGGGAGCGGCCCGGAGGAGGCGCGTCTTCGTGAATACGCAAGCGAGCTCGGCATCGCCGACAGAGTCGAGTTCGCGTCGGTCCCCTACGAGGAGATGCCTTCTCTCTACGCGCGAGCGTCCGTGATGGTGCTCGCGAGCCTCGCCACTGCTTCCGGCGGCTTCTACCTCGGCGACTTGCCGAGGTTCTTCTGGGAAGAGCAGTTCGGGCTCGTGCTGGCCGAGGCCATGGCGGCGGGTCTCCCGATCCTCGCGAGTCAGTCGGGTGCGATTCCCGAGGTCTGCGAGGACGCCGCCGAGTACTTCCTGCCGGGCGACTGGATGGACCTCGCGCGCCGACTCGTCGCCGGCCCGCTGTCACGTCCGCCGGGTGAGCGGGTCGAGCATCCCGCCGAGCTCGTGCACCGCTACTCCGCCGACGCCATGGCGGAACGGCTCACCTCGGTCTACGACCGGGTGTTGAGCACCTAGATCACCGGATCCGGACCGAGCCGCGTCGCTCGTGGCTCAAGCGGGTACGGGGGTCGGTGAGGACGACGGAGAACGCCCACACGCCGCGTGGCAGTCGCGCACTCTGCGCTCGCCCGACGGCTCCGGTGAACCGAATCGGCGTGCTGGATCGGCGCTCGATCTTCAGGCGACCCGTGCACGGCTGGCAGGTTCGGTACCTCACGACCACTGCGAGGCGACGCCGGCTGACGGCCGAAGCCACCGAGACGATTCTCGGCGGGCTCAGCCCTGCCGCGTACCTGATGCCTCCGAGCAGGTGCGCTCGGAACGTCGGCTCGGCGTAGGACTCATCGGTGTGCCCTCCGCCCGTGTACCAAGCGCGACCGCCCTGATAGGCATGCGACCAGGCGATCGGGTGATCGGAGCCCATCGCACCTTGCCCTGGAACGTACGTCGTCTCGTCGAGCGTCGCCAGGACCCGCACCGAACGCCTCGGATTGGACGCGAAGTTGTACCACTCGTCCACGCGCGTCCACGCCCGGGGGAGCGATGCGGTCGACGGATGGCGGCGATCGGTGACCGCGATCGATGCGCGCTGGATGTGTGGGTGATTCGCGAACCTCGTGCCGAGGAGCCCGCCGTACCAGGCCCAGTTGTACTCGGTGTCCGCGGCCGCATGAACGCCGACGAAGCCGCCGCCGGCACGGATGAAGCGCTCGAAAGCAGTCTGTTGGGGGCCGGTCAAGACGTCGCCGGTCGTGGAGAGAAACACGACGGCCTTGTACCGCGAGAGATTGGAGCTCGTGAAGGCCCGCGCATCTTCGGTCGCGTCGATGCTGAGGCCGTTCCTCACCCCCAGCTCGCGGACGGCGCGAACCGCTACCGGAATGGACGCATGCCGAAACCCGGCGGTCTTCGTGAAGACGAGCACGCGGGGAGTTGCTCGGGCGCCGGTCGCGGCTTCACTCGCAGCGATCGACCTGCGGTGTCCCGAGGACGAGGATCAGCGTTGCCCAGAGCCTCCGCTGCAACGTCCTCGAGTTCTACCCGTCGCGGGCAGCGCTACAGCGCCTCGAGCACGCCTGCAACCGTCCGGTCCCACGAGAATTCGTGGGCTCGCTCCTTGGCGCGGGCGCCCAGCTCGGCCCGCTCCTCCTCGGAGGCGAGCAGGCCGTCGAGCGCTTGCCGGATCTGAGCGACGTCCCGCGGGTCGACGTACCGGACAGCGGCGCCGCCGACCTCCGGGAGGCTCGAGACCGAGGAGGTCACGCACGCGGCACCCGCGGACATCGCCTCCAGCAGCGGCAGGCCGAAGCCCTCGTAGAGCGACGGGTAGCAGAAGACGGTGCAGGCCTGGTAGAGGGCGCGGAGATCCTCGTCGGGGACCTGGCCGAGGACGCGGACGCCGTCCCGGCTCGCCGCTTCCAGGATCGGCTCGAACTCCCACCCGCGCGGGCCGACGAGCGCGAGCTGGACCGACCGCGCGAGGCCGGCGTGAGCCTCGAGCACGCGCTCGAGGTTCTTTCGCGGCTCGAGCGTGCCGGTGCAGAGGACGAACTCGGCCTCGAGCTCATACCGGCGGCGAACCGCTTCGAGGTCGTCGGGCGCGAGCGGGATGCCGAACCGCTCGTCCGCGGCCAGCGGAACGACTCGTGCCTTCCGCTCCGCTCGAGGAAATCGCGCCACGAGGTCGCTACGGGTCGCCGCGGAGATGCAGACGATCTGGGCCGCGCGCCGTATGCCCGGTCTGATCGTGGCACGCTCGATCAACGAGGAGGAACGCCGGGCGGCGATCCCGGGCTGGAAGGGAACGAGGTCGTACACGATCACGACCGACGGCACCTTGAGGAACCAGGCGGTGAGGTAGCTGTTGGTCGAGAGGAACGCGTCGTCGGTCGCGTTCGCCGCTCGGGCCGCCTGCACGTGCCAGATCGGATCCCGAGCGCTGACGAGCCGCCAGCGGAAACGCTCGTCGAGGTCCTCTTCCCAGGCAGTTCGCGCGTACAGGTCGTAGACGTGGTCGTCGTCGCGCGCAGCGAGCCCCCGAAGGAGCTCTCGCACCACCCGGCCGCGCCCGGCCGGTTCCTCCGTCGCCGCTCGTGCGTCGATCCCGAACCGGCTCAACGTCCGAGCGCTTTGCGGTATGAGTCCAGCGTCCGGCGTGCCGTCTCGTCCCAGCTGAACCGCTGCGCCCGTTCGAGGCCGGCTGCGCGAAGGCGTTCAGCAAGCTCGCGGTCCTCGAGGATCCTGCGAATCGAGACGGCGATCGCCTCGACGTCGAGCGGGTCGAAGAGGAGCGCCGCGTCGCCCGCGACCTCCGGAAGCGAGGTGGCGTTCGAGCACGCCACGGGCGCGCCGCGGAGCATCGCCTCGAGCACCGGGAGGCCGAAGCCCTCCGCGAGCGACGGAAAGACGAAGCAGTCGGCCGCCCGGTAGAGCCCGTCGAGCGTTTCGTCGTCGACCCAGCCCAGGAGCCGCACGCGGTCGCCGAGCTCGAGCTCCTCGATCCGTTCGTCGAGCTCGCGTTCGTAGCCCGTCGGGTATCCGGGGATGACGAGAACGCCCTCGGGCACTTGCGCGAACGCCTCGATGAGGCGGGCCGCGTTCTTGTGCGGGCGCTTCGCGAGCACGCTGAGAACGAGCGGTGAGTCGCCGATCCCGAGGCTGAGACGAAGCTCCGCCGGCGCGGGACCGACAGCGTCCTTCGGGAGCCCGGGGCCGAGCGGTGCGACGTCCACGCTCTCTGCCGGAACGCCGAGGAAGCGGACGAGGTCGCTCTTCGAGGCCTCGGAGTCGGTGACGATCCGAGTCGAGCGGCGGGCTGCGAGGGGGACGACGACCTCGACGCCTTTCGCCAACAGGCCGCTCTCGGGGTAGCGCTTGAAGACGACGTCGTGGATCGTCGTGACCTGCGGGATCTGCGGAAGCACGGGCGCCGTGTTGAAGAGGTTGTGCAGCAGATCCGGCGCCGCGGCTCGAACGGCTCGCGGCAGGAGCGTCTGCTCTGCGAGCACGCGCCGGACCCTGCTCCTGGGATCGAACCGAAGCGGGACGACGTCGACGCCCTCGCCCCAGTCCTCCTCTGCGGCGGCCCCGCCGAGGAACAGCGTCATCTCGAGGTCGGGATCCAGCTCGCGAAGCGCCGGGAGCAGCCGTCGGGCGTACACCTCGGCGCCACCGGTCTCGCCCGGCACGAGGTGGAGGAGGTTGTAGGCGACGTGCATTGTCAGCTCCGCCCGTAGGCCCGCATCACCGTCTCGAGCGAGCTCTCCAGCGAGAGCGGGCGCGCGTTGGTCGCGAACCAGTCGGCCGTCGAAGCACGCAGGGCAGGCCCGGCCTCGTGCACGCGGAGGATCGCCCCGGCCAGCTCGTCCGGCTCGGTCGAGCGGGCCACGACGCCGTTGACGCCGTCCTCGACGAGCTCCAGCGCCGCGTTGTCGGGGCTCTCCACGACGACGCTCGGGACTCCCTCGGCCGCTGCCTCGACCACGACGAGGCCGTAGCCCTCGCGGGTGGACGGAAGCGCGAGGCACAGGCTGCGGCGGATCGAGTCGCGAACCTGCTCCTCGGCGACGAAGCCCGGCACCGCGACGGCGCCGTCCAGCCCGGCCTCCGCCACCAGCCGCTCGACCTCTGTCCTGAGCGGCCCGTCGCCGAGGATCTCCGCGCGCAGCTCCGGCACCGTCTCCCGCGCCCGGGCGAGCGCCGCCGGGAGGGCGAGCACGCCCTTCTCGGGAATGTGCCGCCCGGCGAACACGACCATCGGCTCGGCCGGCTCGGGCTCGGGCCGATCGAGTGGGCCCGCGTAGACGCCGATCACGTCGACCGGGCCGCGGAAGCCCTCATCCCGAAGCCGCCGCTCGTGGAGGCGCGAGAAGCAGAACGCGCGCTCGCCCACCCGCGTGGCGAGCCGCTGGATCGTCCAGGCAATCGTCCCCTTGAGCCGGCCGAGATAGCTCCGCCAGTAGGCGAGCGTCCACACCTCGATCCAGTCGACGAGGAGCCGGTAGCGGCCGCGCCGCCGCGCGAGACCCGCGGCGAGCAGGGGGAAGAACGGCGTCGAGCCAGAATGGACGACGTCGTAGCGACTTCCCTGGCCGAGGAGATGGCGCAGGACACCGAACCCGAAGCGAAGGGCAGGCCCGATCCGCCGCCTGCCGTCGACGTAGAGCTCCGATCGCGGCCCGGCCGTCACGATGCGGACGCCGGGAATGCTCGGCTCGTCGCCTTCGGCCCACTGCCGGAGGGTCAGGTACGTGACCTCGTATCCCTCCGCGGCGAGACGCTCGGCGAGCGCTCGATACCAGCGCTCGCCGCCCCCGACCGTGTACGGGTAGAGACAGTCGTAGACGAGGCAGATATGCACGTTTTGGAGGGAAATTGTGAAATTTGAGCCGGAGCGGCCGAGCGCCGCAGCCTACCTCCATACAATGCTCGCGCCGTGACTGAGGCCGACCAGATGCCGCCGAAAAGGCGGATCGCGATCGTCCCGGCGCTCAACGAGGCCGCCACGATCGGGCGGGTGATCCAGGAGATCCGTGCAGCGGATCCCGCCTTCGACATCGTCGTCGTGGACGACGGCTCAGACGACGGCACCGGAGCGGTCGCGGAGGCTGCCGGGGCCAGGCTCCTCGTCCTTCCCTTCAATCTCGGGATCGGCGGTGCCGTGCAGACCGGCTTCCGCTACGCCCTGACCAACGGCTTCGACGTCGCCGTGCAGATCGACGGGGACGGCCAGCACGATCCCAGCCAGCTGCGCGTGCTGCTCGGGCCGCTGCTCGCCGGCGAGGCCGACATGGTCATCGGCTCGCGGTACGCCGGCATCGGCACCTACCGTGCGCGCGGTGTTCGCCGGCTCGGGCAGCGCATGTTCGCCTCGATCGTCTCTCTCCTCGTCCGCCAGCCGCTCACCGATACGAGCTCGTCGTTCCGCGCGCTGAACCGGCGCAGCCTGTCGCTCTTCGCGGCCGACTATCCGCACGGCTTCCTGGAGACCGTCGAGGCGACCGTCTTGGCGGGCAAGTACAAGCTCCGGATCAAGGAGGTGCCGGTCACGATGCGCGAGCGAGAGACCGGCAACACGTCGCTCACCGTCCCGCTCTCGCTCTTCTACTCGGCGAAGGTGCTGGTGGCCGTCTTCGTCTCGATGTTCCGCCGGCCGGCACTCCGCCTCGAGGAGGAACCATGATCCCGTTTCGCGTCTCGGTCGTCGCCTCGATCGCCGCGCTCATCTTCCTGCTGATCATCTTCGAGCTCATCCGCAGCCGAAGGCTCCAGGAGCGCTATGCGCTCTTGTGGCTGATCACCGGCGGCGTGATCCTCCTGCTCTCGGTCTGGCGCGATGCGCTCCGGCTCGTCGCGGAGCAGATCGGCATCGCCTACCCGCCCTCGGCGCTGTTCGTCATCGGCTTCCTGTTCATCCTCGCCGTGCTCCTGCACTACTCGACCGTGATCTCCGAGCTTGCGGAGCGGAACGTCATGCTCGCCCAGGACATCGCGCTGCTCGAGGAGCGGCTACGGATCCAGGAGCGAGCGACGGGCGAGGTGCGCGCCGAAGGCGCCTAGTCCCGGTCGGAAGGACAGACACCGCGATATAAACCGCATGTGAGCGTTGCGGCCCCTCCGCTTCTGCCGGCCGGCACGCTTCTTCGCACTCTCGAGCCTCACGCCGACGACCGCGGGTGCTTCACCGAGCTCTACAGGAGCGAATGGGACACGGGAGTGGCGCCGATCCAATGGAACGCCGTTCGCTCCGAGGCGGGGGTGCTCCGGGGCGTCCACGTCCACCTTCGCCACGACGACTATCTGACTGTCCCGGCCGGCCGCGCCTCCGTCGGCCTGCGCGATCTTCGCAGCGGGTCACCCACCGAAGGGCTGGCGGCCATCGTCGAGCTCGGCGCCGACCGCCAAGCCGCACTCGCGATCCCGCACGGCGTCGCGCACGGGTTCTACTTCCACGAGCCGTCGCTTCATGTCTATGCGGTCACTCACTACTGGGATCCGAGTGACGAGCTGTCGTGTCGCTGGGACGATCCGGATCTCGAGATCCCGTGGCCGGTGCAGTCTGCGCAGGTGTCCGAGCGGGATGCGGCGAGCCCATCGCTTCGGGAGCTGCTCGAGGAGCTAGCACCCTCGCAGCCCATCTGAGCGCGCTGCCCACGAGGGGCAGCCCGATCAATCGGGAGCGGAGGCGCCAGGTCACCGAGGACGACAGCTCCTCGAGCTGCGCGCTCAGCAGCGCCTGCTCTTCCTCGACGTCGCGGAGCTGAAGCGCGGTCAGATCGAGTCG
>CAVTBO010000003.1:0-238259 GCA_963733015.1 uncultured Actinomycetes bacterium
TATTGGAGGACCGGCCGGTGGAGGTGCAGGAGACGCAGCCGTTTGGGTGCGCCATCGTCCGGTAACCGAACACGAACCTCATCTGCGTGGCGAAACCGGTTCGGCCCGGCGTTGTTAGCCGCCTCGAGCGAAGAGAACCAGGACCGAAATGAGTTCGTAGTCGACGAAGTGGTGCTCGCTGCCGACCGCGACGAACGCGACATCTCCAGGCTTGAGCCTGCGGCTATCTCCTTCGGCCTCGAGGGTCGCCTCACCCGCCAAGACGACGTAGACCTCGTCGGCTGTGTGTCGCACCAGGGGATCCGGCGTGGGAGCAATGCGCACGAGCACGCCTACTTCGAGGTTCGGTGATTCGTGCACGACCTCCCAGCCACCGTTCTGGGCTTCGAGCCGCGCACGAACCTCGGCGATCGGAAAGTACTCCATTCCTTCGTTCTGGCCCTACTTGGAAGGGCCGAAACGAGCGCGACCCTTGGGCGCCAAGCTAGCTGTCGCAGGCGTCGCCGGTCCCGAAAGCTGATAGCGGGCGAAGAGGTGTGATCCGGCGCGCCTGAGCGTCAGCAGCTTGCCTTCGACCGTCGCGGCCGGAAGGAACTCGACGTGTTCGACCAGCGCCGGTCGCGGGCTGCCCGGGAGCGACCGGCCAGGAGCGGTGCGGTCGTCAGGAAGAGCTCGTTGACGAGCCCGGCGGCGACCAGCGCGCCGAACGCGGTCGGTCCTCCCTCGGAGAGGATCACTGCGTGCCCGCGCCGGCGCAGGGCCTCGACGGCAGCAGCTGGATCGATGTGCGCCTCGGCGCCCACGGCCAGGATGGTCGCTGCACGCGGAAGACGACCGCGCAGGCGAGCCGCCCCGACCTGACTGGTCAGCACGAGCACGCCCTCCTCGAGCGCCGGATGGCTCGGGTCGACCGAGCCACTGCCGCTGAGCACGGCGAGCGTCGGTCGCGGCGGCCGCCCGCGCGAGCGGCGCAGCTCACCGTACAGCGGGGAGGCCGCCGGGTAGGCGTGCTCGGCTGTCCATAGCGTCCGCGGCGAGCTAAGCATCGTCCCCGCACCGACGAGGACGGCGTCCGCGCACGCGCGCAGGAGTCCCATCACGAACCGGTCCGCCTCGCTGTGTGCGCTGATCATCCGGTTCGACTGGGTCTCGCCGGGAATGGCGACGACGCCGTCGAGGCTGGCGACGAAGTTGGCGTACAGCCGCGGCTCCCGGAACCCCAGCGGCCCGCCATACGCCTCCACCAGCGGTAGCGGCAGATCGAACTCGGGCAGCTCCCGCGTCTCGAACAGTGGCTCGAGCCGCGGAAGGGCGAGCGTGTTGTGGGTGACCGTCGCCGAGCTCAACCGACCGGCTCCAGGAGCGCTCCCGGCTCGATCTGATCGCCCGCGCGGATCAGGTCGCGCGCGGTGTCGACGCGCCCGAAATGGTTCCAGAGCAGGACGCCTCGCGGCCGCCCTTCGTCGTCGAGGTAGTAGACGGTGCCCTCCCCGCCCACTTCACTCACATCGGCGATCGTCTGCAGGCGGCTGTCGAGCTCACCGACCGCCTCGTAGCCGAGGTCGAAGAGGTCGGAGTAGAAGAAGGGCAGGTGGTCGTACGGCTCGTTGGCACCGGCCATGTTCGCGCCGACCCGCCTACCGTGGCTCTTCGCGTGATCCTCGGCGCCGCACGCGCCTGGCGCCGCCGAGCGCCGCTTCCGGGTAGCGCGCGACGTCGCCGGCGGCAAAGACCCGCGCATGAGCGTCGACACGACCGCGGTCGTCGACCAAGACGCCGTCAGCGACCGGCAAACCGGCGTCGACAGCGAGCTCCACCCTCGGCTCGATCCCGAGTCCAGCGACAACCGAGTCCGCCTCGAGCATGCGACCCTCTCCGGTCGCCACGACGACCTTGTCGCCGACACGCTCGATCGCCGTCACCGACGCGCCGGGCAGTACTTCGACGCCCTGCGCGCGGTAGTAGTCGGTCACGGACGCGGACAGCTCGGCTGGGAAGATGCGCGCCCCGATCCCCGGCTCGGGAAGACCATCGTGACCGAGCGGCCGTTGAACGCCAGCGCCGCTGCGATCTCGGATCCGATGAAGCCGCCGCCGATCACGAGGACGTGCGCCTCCTCGTCGGCGAGCGCGCGCAGACGCCGATAATCGTCGAGAGTTCGAAGTAGATGACGTCGTCGCCGCCGAAGGGGAGGCGACGCGGACGGCCGCCGGTGGCGAGCAGCAGCCGCTCGTACGCGGTAGGTCTCGCCCCGGTCGTCGGTCGCCCGACGCGCCTCGAGGTCGAGTGCGGCGATGGTCCGTCCTAGCCGGAGCTTGACGCCGAGGTCGGCGGTGTCGCGCCAGATCGTGCTCTCCTCGTCCCCCTTCCAGAGGGCTTTCGAGAGCGGCGGGCGGGCGTAGGGCGGATGGGGCTCATCGGCAACGACAGTGATCGCTCCGTCGGGGTCGAGGTCACGAATGCCTTTGCAAGCCGCGTCAGCGGTCATGCCGCCGCCGGCGATCAGGTACTCGGTGGTGCGCATTTCCTCTCCTCGCTTTCTCCCGTCACGTCCAGGGATTGCGGTTGCCGATCTCGGCCAGGAACTCGCGTCGCAGCTCGGGGTCGTCGGTGTATCGCCGCGCCAGAACGTCGTCACGGTCTTCGAGCGCTCCTCGCGCACGCCGCGCATCTGCGTGCACAGGTGCTCGGCCTCGCAGGTGGACCGCGACCCCGTGCGGCTTGATCAGCTCCTCGAGCGCGTCCGCGATCTGCTCGCCGAGGCGCTCCTGGACGGTGAAGCGGCGGGCGAAGAGGCGCACCAGCCGGGTCAGCTTGGAGATGCCGATGATCTGCTCGTGCGCGACGTAGCCGACGTGGGCGAAGCCGTGGAACGGCAGCGCGTGGTGCTCGCACAGCGAGTAGAAGGGGATCGGCCCCTCGATGATCTGGCTGACCAGGCAGTCGGCGTCGCAGCGGCACTCGGTCGGGAACGCGGTCAGCAGCTTGTGGTCGCCCTCGTAGCCGTCGGTGGCGTCGTATCAGCGCCTTCAGGAACCGCTCTGGAGTGTTCGGCGGTGCCCGGCGTGTCGAGGTCCATGCCGAAGGCGGTCGAAGATCTCGGCGATCGACTGCTCGAACCGCAGCCAGTCCGCCGGCTTTACCTGCCGCGGCGCAGCCGATCCAAGGGGATCGGACTGACGGGGGAGCCGATGGGTCGCGCTGCGACGTGCTGCGCCTGTGCCATCTGTCTATCCTCTTCCTCTTCGCTGTTATCGGCGGACGGGTCGAATCCCTACGCCAAGCCTGCCTCCGCGGGACGCGTGACCATCCGGGCGAGGCCCCATTTGCTCCGAGGCCGGCCTTGACGCGGGGCGACCGCGCCCACGGTGCGAGTGCGACGGGAGCCTGTCGCAGAGCCCGCAAGGCCACGATCAGTCTCTGTGGACGTCGCCTCGCTCGGGGGCCCCGCCGATCTGGAGTGGCGGCCGACGCCGATGAATCGAGAGGTAGCGCACGCCGTCGGCGCCGGCAGTGATCTTGCGCTTCCGCCCCTTGGCGATGATTGCCGTCTCGCCGCGGGCGAGCTCGCGCTGCTTGCCGTCGATGTTGAGAGTCGCGGAGCCGTCGAGTACGACCATGAGCACGTCCCGCTCTTCGTTGACGTGTTCCGGTGGGCCGGAGCCGGCCTGCCAGGACAGCTTCGTGACATTGAGCTCGTCGGGCGCCGACTCGTCGGTTGAGCCCGGACTTTGCTCAGGCGCGTCCGCCTCGGGCTCCTCCCGCAAATCGGGCTGAGGCACGGTGACATCCTCGAGTAGCTGCTCGATGAGCGGAAACAACCTCCGCTCCTCGAGCCGAACGTGCGCCTCGAGCAGCTCCCCAAGCTCCCGCATGAGCTCTTCGATCTCCCCGCCGGCGCTGACTCTCTGCTGGAGCCGCGTCGTCAGTGCGTACACGCGTTGGTGTTCGAGCAGCGCTTGGACGAGCAGCTCGCGCGCCTCCTCGAACTCGAGGACGCGCGGAAACAGCAGCTCCTCTTCCTCGCGGAAATGCCGGACAGTCTCGTCGGCAAAGAAGCGCAAGAACGAGGTTGCGACCGCCGCTGATTCAGGAGTATCGGCGGCCCGCCGAAGGCGACGGGCCTCGACGAGGGCGTGGTGGTGGTCGTGCGAGAGCGGGACGAGCGCTGGATGCCGCTTCATCTCGATTTGATTCTTACCCGCCGCTGATCCGACGGCTCAATCGCAGTACGCGAGTCGCGCAGCGACGGTCACGAGCGCCTGCCGCGACGGAGGATCTCCGCGAGCACGATCGCGTCGTTGTGCTCGGCGTCGCGGGCTCCGTAGACGAGTGTCACCGTCCCCGCCCGTGCGCGCCGGCGCAGCTCGCGCAGCTTGCCCTCCTGCGCCGCCAGCTCGGCGCTGTAGCGGCGGCGGAACTCGCCGAAGCGGGCGGGGTCATGCGCGAACCAGCGTCGCAACTCCGTGCTCGGGGCAAGGTCGCGCGCCCACTCGTCGAGTTGCGCCTCTTCACGTGTGACCCCGCGTGGCCAGATCCGGTCGATCAGGATCCGGCCGCCGTCAGAAGCGGCGGCCGGTTCATAAGCGCGCTTGATGCGAACGTCCATACCTAGTCTGTGTCGGCTTTCGACCGCACGATTACCACCGGGCACTCCGCGTGATGGGCGCACTGTTGGCTGACCGAACCTAAGAGCAGCTGTGCGAACCCGCCATGCCCGCGCGAGCCGACGACGAGCAGATCCGCCTCGCGCGATTCCTCGACCAGCACCGCCGCAGGCGCGCCTTCGACAACGCGCCGCTCGACGTCCACGTCGCCGACGTCGGGAATCGTCTCGCTCAGCGTTGAATCGAGGGCGTCCGCGGCTGCGTCGCGAAACTCGTGAAGCGCACCCCCTACCGCCGGTAGGGCACCCTCCATGCCCGTCACGCCAATGTGGCCGAACTGCCAGGCATGAACGGCACGCAGCGTCGCCCGACGCAGCTTTGCCTCTTCGAGCGCGAACCGGAGCGCTTCCTTGGCCCCGGCCGAGTGGTCGACACCGACGACGATCACGCTCATCTCGCGCTCCCCGCCATCGCGTTCCATCGCTTCCTCCATTCGTTGACTTCTCTTGAGGATCGGCGGTGCCGACTCAGGCCGCTATCGGGCGACGCACCCATCTCGGTCGGGCCGCGAGCCCATGCGACGGCTCTGGCGGGACGGAATGAACCTCGAGCGTGTCGCCTGGCGGCGCGCAACCTGCGCGGAACTCACCCGTGCTTTCGTGCGCGGGGCGACGGAAAGCCGAGGCGATGAGCGCACTTCTCCTCGTCGCCACTTGAGGACCCAGCGTGCGACGTTCGTGTAGCCGCCCGCCTCAGCAGATGAGGCCCAGACCCGATGGCAGGACGCTGGCGCACCGACGATCGTCATGAGAAAGGAGGTGCAACGAGTGGAAGTTCTCGAGACCTACACGTCCGTTCTCACCGTGCTCAGCGTGGCGCTGTTGCTCGTTACTGGAGGGCTGGGCAAGAAACAGCTTGTCTGGAAGACACGGATACCTGCGCCGGTGCGGCGCCGGCGACGCAGGCCTAGTACAGCGTCAGGACGACGCGCGGTCTGTCCGTAGTCCGGCAGACCGCGTCGCACTACTGAGGCGGTAGTGGCGCTCCCCGATCGATTTCTCGGACCCGCACGTGGTTCGCGCGGGTGCGAAGTTTCCGCGCGCCAGCACCTCGATCTTCGGCTCGCCTGTCATCGGCTTCGAGCTCGCTCCGCGCGTCGGCGATCACGCCATGACGTGCGTGGCCATTCTCATCAGTGGAAAGAACCAATCCGCCGTCTGTCTCCCAGCGGATGAGCGGATAATCGGGCATTACTGACCCACCTTATCGCTGCGGCCGGAGCCGAGGTTGAAGCGGACGACACCGCCGGCAACGTCTGAGTCTCCGGCCCCTTGAGAGTCGCCGAGCCCCAGGCGGGCAATGCCCCCGCTGACGTCAGAGTCCCTGTGGATGTGACGCTGCTCGTTCGCCGCTTTCGCATCCGCGCCAGGCGGCACGACAACGACTGGACAGGATGCCCGACTGGAAACCTGGGCTGAGATGCTGCCGAGCAGCGGAGAACGTGGATCGTGCGAGCCGATGACAATCAAGCTCGCCTTCTCCGCGGCCGCCTTTGCGAGCAGCCGATCGGACGGGTGGCCGGCGTCGACGAGCCAATCGGCTCCGCAGTCGAGCTCGATCGCACGTTCGGCTAGCGAATGCAGCCGCTGGACGAGCGCCGTGGTCGTTTCGTCTGGAGCTTCGGCGTCGACGACGTGCACGAACACGAGGCGCATCCCGAGACGCGCACTAAGTTCGCGTGCAACGCGCGCCGCCTCCTTGGCGGATTCGGAGTCGTCAAGTCCGCAGATGATCGAGCCAGGCACTAGGCCCTCCTTCATTCGTTTCCTTGAGGTTGCACCGACTCGGCAGGAACCGCTATCGGGGAGCGAACCCATCTCGGTAACCCCGTCACTCCATGTCAGCGGTGACCCCTCGGCCGCCAATGGGCTCACGCCGGGCTCCGAATGGTCTCTCGGCCCGATGGCCGTGCCGCATCCCTCGCGGCAACCTGAAGGAAAGGCAGAAAGGGGATTCGATGACCGCTCACGCAGTGTCAAGTCATCCGCGGGCTGCGGGCAATGACCGTGGCACGCTTGGTCGTCAGAGCACAGTGCCGCCGATCGTCGCAGCCATAGACGGTTCGTCAGCTAGCAAGCGCGCAGTCGAGGCGTCTGTTCGTTTCGCCCGCACTCTCGATGCGCCGATCGTGTTCGTCTACGTCCGCCGAGGGCCGGCGAGCTTCCTGGGCTCGCCTGAATATCAGCGCCGCCTGACGGCGAAAATGGCAGAAGCGCGGACGGTGCTCGATGGTGCGCTGAAGACCGCTGCAGATGCCGGCGTCAATGCCGAGGCGGAGATCCTCGAGGGTTCACCGCAGCGGCGGATCGCCGAGTTCGCGAAGGATCGCGGTGCCCAGCTCGTGGTTCTCGGGTCACGGCGACACAAGCTCGGGCGCAGCGTTTCGTCCGGCGTCGCCCGAGCGGCAGACCGGCCTGTCGTCGTTACTCCGGCTGTCATGCGGTTGGCAGCGGCTGCGAAGGCAGCCTGATGAGGGCACCGACTTGCGCACCGCGCGGCTACATGGCTGGCGGCGCGAGTTCGCTATGAGATCGCGTCTTCATCGACTCGCGGAACTCGGCCAGAGCGTCTGGATCGACTACCTGTCGCGTGACCTGATCGTCTCCGGCGCGCTTGCGCGCGCGGTCGAGGAAGACGCAGTCGTCGGTGTCACTTCGAACCCGACGATCTTCGAGAACGCGCTCTCGCACAGCGACGCGTACGACGCACAGCTCGCCGCCCATCCCGGCGGCAACGCCAAGCGCGTTTTCCTCGACCTCGCGATGCACGACGTGAGCACGGCCTGCGACGTCCTCCGGCCCGTTTGGGAAACGACCAAGGGCCTCGATGGCTACGTCTCGATCGAGGTAGACCCTCATCTGGCTGACAACACCGAGGCGACGATCGATGAGGCGATCGCGCTGCACGACGCGATCGCCAAGCCCAACCTGCTCGTCAAGGTTCCGGCGACAAGCGCAGGGATCGGCGCGATTGAGGAGCTGACCGCCCGTGGGCGATCCATCAACGTCACTTTGATCTTCTCGCTCTCCCGTCACAGCCAAGTGATTGAGGCCTACCTCCGGGGGCTGGAGCGGCTCGTCGATTCCGGTGGTGATCCCAGTCGAGTGCACTCAGTCGCCAGTTTTTTCGTCTCGCGTGTCGATAGCGAGACCGACCGTCGTCTGGAGGAGATCGATCGCGGCGATTTGAAAGGCCGGCTCGGTATCGCCAACGCGAAGCTCGCCTATCAGCAGTACAGGTACGCCTTCGCTGGCGAGCGCTGGGAAGGTCTGGCTGCCGAAGGCGCGAGAAAGCAGCGCTGCCTCTGGGCCTCTACATCGACGAAGGACCCGAACTACCGAGACACGATCTATGTGGAAGAGCTGATCGGCGCTGACACGATTTCCACCATGCCCGAAGTCACGATCCAAGCGTTTCAAGATCACGGACGCGTCGACTTGAGGCTCGAGTCGGATGCCGAGGCCGCACATCACCTTTTCAACCAGCTGTACGCAGCCGGCGTCGACTACGACGATGTAGTCAGCGTTCTTGAGCGCGAAGGGATCGAGAAGTTCGTTGCGTCGTTCAATCAGCTGCTGAAACACATAGACGGCAAGCGCGTCGATCTGTCAGCGGCCGCATGACCCTCTGAATCGTCGGCGGTTCAGCGGCATCCCGTCCCGGCGTTCGAGCCTCATGGTGAAGGAGCATCCGTTCTTTGCCAAGACCGGACGGCTTGCCCGGCTTAGCGGGCGCGATTCAGCGAGCTGCGCTCGGTTGGCAGCCGCTTTCGCCACTCGTCTTCGATGGTCTCTTCGAGGCTGACCCCTAGCGCCAGAGCGCAACTGGCTAGGTATCGGATAGGCGGGCTCTCGAGCTCGCCCCTCTCGAGACGCTGGTAGGTCGCGAGCGACAGCCCAGCTAGCTCGGCAACTTGCCGCTGGCTTAGGTCGCGGGCAATGCGGAGCTTGGCGAGGTCGAGCCTCGAAGACGCCGGACGTCACTTCCAGTTGTCCCGTCGGACGACGAACGCGAGTACGAATGGGAGTACGGACTGGTCTCCACGACCTGCAGCTCGTTGCAGTTCGCTTCAGCGTCGACTCGGGGTCGTTGCAGGCAGTTTCAGCCGAGAGCAGTCTGTTGCCGCGGTTCCGCGCGGACTTTTAATCCCAAGGTCGCAGGTTCGATCCCTGCCCGGCCCATTTTCGGGCCGCTGCCCATGCGGATTCCGCATGGTTGCGCGGGACAGGTGTGGCAGCGAGGACGGAAATGCGCACCGCGTGCGTGCCTCGGTGCTACCCCCGGAATCAGACCCTGGCTAGTCGCTCGTGTCCAAGATGAGTTGGAGAAGGAACAGCGCCCAGAACAGCGCGAGGCCGCCGAGGATGGTGAGCACGATCCAGAGCACGTTGCGCATCGTGTGAGACCCTACTGCGACGCCAGGCTATGCTCGGCGTCGCCGTCCGGTCCCAAGACAGGAGGCTGGATGGCAATCACCCTCAAGCTGGAACGGACCGACGGCACCCCCGCCGATCCGCCGTCGCTCCGTACTGGCGTCTACGTCTGGGCATCCCGGCGACACGATTCCGCTCGGCGCGACCCGAACGCTACGGGTCGTCGCGATCCGCGACGACGACGACGACCAGCCGCCGGTCCTGGTCGTCGAAGACCTCGACTAACTAGGTGCCGCCGTTGAACGCCTGCCCGAGCATCGCGACAAGCGCAAGCCCACCGAAGATGGTGAGCAGCGTGACGTAGAAACCGATAACCATGAGTGCGGCGCGTGTCGGCTCGCTCAGCTTCACGGGGCACATCATGACCGGTGAGGACGTGGCGACTCCAAGCGGGTCGCCGCCGACCACTACGTCTACGCGCTCACCGACTACCGCGAAGTCGAGCGCTCGTCGGTCCTTCACCGGTTCTGACTGTCACTGATGCCCGCGAGGTGGGTGCCCCGGTGCGTGCCTCGCGGGTGAAAACCCTACGATTTGCGGGGGTGTCCGATTCCTGCCCGGCCCATGCGGAACTTCCCTGGACATCGCAGCCATTCGGGGAGGAGTAGGGAGCCCTGAAGCGATAGCCTTGTCTTCATGGCCTCCTTCAACGACGAGCAGATCACGCAGATCCGTGAGATCGCTCGCGAGGAGCGAGGCAGGAGCTGGGGCCGTGTCGTCCTCTGGGTCATCATCGGCGCCGCCATCTTCCTGATCGTCCTGACCTACCTCGCCTCGATGACACTTCAGACCTCCGGGCCCGGCTAATACGGTCGGTCGCGCCGAAAATGCGGCGCTCTGGCGGCCGAGGAGACCCGCATCTGCCACGACTCGGGTCGAACCCGGCCCGCCCAGGCTCACCTCGGCGATCGAAGGCGAAGTCGGAGGACCGCGGCCTCAAGAGCTGATGCCAAGAACGCCGGGTTGCCCCAGCCCTGCGCACGCACGGCAGGCGTCCTACTCGACCCTCTCCGTCCTCGCGAGGGGTCGACCTACGTGACGTCGGCCTCGAGCTTGTGCTCGAGCTCACGGAGCCGTCGACGTAGTGGCATCTTCGAAGCCCTGTCGGTGCGCAAGGTGTCGAGCGCACAGGCCAGGAAGCAGGCCGCGCCCAGCGATGTGTTCCAGTTGGCCGCCGCCTGGTCGAGCATCGACCCGTTCGACGGAACGACGTAGCCGGCGACAGCCGAGATTCCGAAGAAGATGCAGCCGAGCAGGTTGACTGCCGGCTGCCACCATCCCGCGCCGCCGCGCACCGGCCACCATCCATGACGCGACGAGGCGCGGTAGGCGATCGCGCCCGAGACGAGGAAGCAGATCGACCCGCGCCAATCGGGCCGCCACACGAGCCTGTCGTACTCGGCGCTCGTCAAGGCGGTGTGCATCGCTTGGTACGTCGTGAGGTTGAAGAACAGCGTGCCGGCGGATTGGATGATGGCGGCCCACCACGCCGCGCGTCCGCCACCGGGGGAGTGCCGTTCGGACCAGGCCAGCCGGCTCTGTAGCCCTCCGCCGGCCGTGAACAGGATCGAGCCGATGAAGAAGGTGATGGCGTCAGCCGAGTCGCCGACCAGCTGCGCGTAGCCGGGGAACGGGCCAATGAGGAAGCACGTCGACCCAAGAGCAAAACAGAGGGCCATCCAACGCTCGCGACTCAAGACCCGAGTCCCTCTGTTAGCGCCTGAAGCCGGCGGCCAGGACAGACCCGAGCAGGATCCCGGCGATCAGCAGCTGCGTCTCGGCTGTCAGACCACCTGGCCGGTGCCAGCCCGGAATCCGGTGACTCGGGAAGAGCTTGCGCCCTCCCGGCCGCGGGAGTCGGATCACATGCTCGATATCGGGCGCCGCCGCGGCGACCGCTCCGACCGTCGCGGCGTCGAACGGCCCACGCACGAGGGCCAGTGCAAGGACGCCGGCGACACCGCTGCCGATCTCGAATCGCCTCGAGTCGATGTCCTCGTGCGGCACACGGTCACCGTAGAAGTGCAGGACCGGGCCGAGTGCCGCGGCGGCGAGCGGCGAACGAACCAGGGCACCGCCCAGAGCGCCCGTGGCAATGTGGAGCGAGACGATCAATGAAGGCAAAGCTTGTAGGAATCAACCACGTCGCGCTTGAGGTCGGGAACGTCGAGGAGGCGCTCGAGTTCTACGGCCGCATCTTCGAGCTCTCCCTCCGCGGCCGGGCTGGGCGCATGGCGTTCGTCGACATCGGCGACCAGTTCGTCGCGCTCGCCGAGGGTCGGCGCCAGTCTCCTGACGACAACCGACACTTCGGCCTCGTCGTCGACGACAAGGAGCTGGCGCTCCAGGCCGCCCGCGAGGCGGGCGCCGAGGTCAAGGGCAACCGGATTCGCGATCCCTGGGGCAACAACGTCGAGGTCGTCGGCTACGAGGACGTCCAGTTCACGAAGGCGCCGGAGGTCCTCCGCGGCATGGGCTTCGAAGGGCTCGGCAAGTCCGAGCAGGCGCGCGAGGAGCTGCGCGCCAAGGGTCTTGGCTGAGATCCGGCCCTACCGGAGGGCCGACGCCGAGCACCTGATGCCGCTCTTCCGCGAGCTGTGGTCCGAGGAGGTCGTGACGCCGCCGGGCCTCGTCCACTGGATCGAGCAGCAGCCAGAGCGCGCCGCGATGCAGGCCTGGGTTGCCGACGAGGGCGGCGAGCTGGTCGCGTTTGCCAATGCGCGCTTCCGGGCGCTCCAGGAGCCGGGGATCGCAGGCCTCTGGGTCGGCGTTCTCCCCACGCACCGGCGGAGAGGGCTCGCGACTTCGCTCTATGAGCTCGTCGAGGCGCACGCTCTCGATCGGGACGCGCGCCAGCTCGGATCCACGGTTCGCGAGGACGAAGAGATCGGGCGGGCGTTCGCGAAGCGTCGGGGCTACCGGGAAACCAGGCGCGAGCAGTACTGGTCGCTCGAAGTCGAGCAGGCCGCCTTGGCGCCGAGCCCCCCTGACGGCGTGCGGATCGTCCGGCTGGCCGAGATGCTCGACCGGGAGCGAGATCTCTACGAGCTCTTCGACGCGGCCGAACGGGACATGCCCGACGACCACGTGCACACGATGGAGTTCGAGGACTGGAAGCAGGACACGCTCGACAATCCGGAGCTCGACGCGGACCTGAGCGCCGTCGTCCTGGTCGAGGACAGACTCGCGTCGTTCTCGTGGCTGATCAGCGACCGAGACGGCCGGCGCGCCAGCAACGAGATGACCGGCACGGCCCCCGGCTTCCGGCGCCGTGGGCTCGCGCGGCTGGCCAAGGAGGCGACCATCGCCTGGGCCGCGGAGGCCGGCGTGCGAACGATCTCGACGTCCAACGACACGACCAACGCGGACATGCTCGCGCTGAACGACCACCTCGGCTACCGGCCGACGGTCGTGCGCATGAGCGTCGTGAAGGACGTCTAGACGGAGGCCATCCCAGGACGGAGCGAACCGAGCCGCGTTGCGATCACCGAGTCTGCGACCTCCGCGCTGGCATCGTGTCCCGTCACCGCGGCGATGAAGTCGTCGCGGTCGAGACCGAGCAGCTCGACGTCGCCCTTCGCCCGCACCGTGGCCGTGCGCGGAACGTCTCGGAGGAGCGCGATCTCGCCGAAGTAACCCCCGGGACCGGTCTCGCGGACGACATCCCCGTCGATGACGATCTCCACGTCGCCCTCGTCGACGATGTAGAAGCGGTCGCCGACGTCGCCCTGCCTGAAGAGCTCCTCTCCCTGAGCCAGCCGAACCGGGCTCAGCACCTGCGCCAGACTCTCCTGTGTCGGCTGTGGAAGCGGCGCGAACAGCTCGATACCGCGAAGCAGCGCCAGCTCGCGCTCGGGGACCGGCACCTCGTCCAGCTGTGCGAGCCGCCGGCGGAGCAGCGTGGCCAGGATGGGGAGCAGCGCGCCGGTGATCATCAGCGCGCCGCGGATGTCCACTGCCGCGATGAGGAGCGGCGCCACGATCGACCCGATCCCGATCGTCGCGACCCACAGACCCTGAACGGCGCCGAAGGCGCGGGCCAGCACCTCGTCCGGTACTGCGCGCTGCAGCAGCGTGAACGCGGACACGTCCACAAGCGTGTTCCCGAGTCCGACCACGGCAAGGAGCAGGAGAGCAATGAGGGGGTTGGGAAACACGCCGATCAGCGCGATCGGGATGCCCCACAGGACGATTCCGAAGAGGAAGTTGGACGACAGGCGCCGTCCGATCAGCAGCGCGGCGACGAGGGCGCCGACCAGCCCTCCTATCCCCACCGCCGAGTTGAGGAACCCGACTCCGTCCTCCCCCAGATCGAGCAGCTGGAGCGCGGTGACGACGATCAGGACGTTGAGCGCTCCGGCGACGAACGTCTGCGCGGCGAGCAGCGCCACCAGGACGCGAAGCCCGGGCTCGCGGAAGATCGTGACGAAGCCGGCCGTGAACTCGTGCCAGACAGCGTCTCGCCGCTCGCGGGGCTCGGGCTGAGTCTCGACCCGGACGCGACTGACCAGCAGCGCCGCGAGCAGGAAAGCCGCGGCGGTGGCCCCGAAGACCACCTGCTCGCTGGTCGCGGCCAGGAGCACGCCGCCGATTGCGGGGCCGCCGAAGATCCCGAGACTCTCGATCGTGCTCGAGGTGACATTCGCAGCCGTCAGCTCCTGCGGTGTCCTCGCCACGGTCGGGAGCAGGGCGGCCTGTGCCGGACGAACGGCCGAATATGCGATGGCGACCAGGCCGGCAAGGACATAGACGACAACCGGCGCCCCCTCCATGACGACGACTGCGGTCGTGGTGGCCAGCAGCACTGCGCGCGTGAGCTCTGCGACGACGATCACGCGCTCGCGGCGGTACCGATCGCCGAGGACCGAGGCGAACGGCGAGGCAACCGCGGAGGGCAGGAAGCGGACGAGCCCGACCAGGCCCACCGCAGCGGCGCCGCCGTCGCGGTACGCGTACACGGCGAGCGCGATGCCGTAGGCCCAATGGGCGATGATCGACGCCGCCCAGGCGCCTTCGATCCGCCGGATGTTCGGATTCGCGAAGACCTGGCCGAAGGAGCGCGCAGAGTCCCCGAGGCGTCTCCGCAGCGCTCTCACGCCGCGAAGCATCCCACGGCCGCCTGTGTTTTTCGAGTCGAACGTGGGAAGATTGCGGTGCGAACCGCCGTCTTGTGGTTCGAATGCGGCGACCGACGTGAAAGGAGACCAGGGAATGTCGGAGGATCAGATGGACCAGATGGATCGCAACGACGAGCCAGCTCGCAACGACGACGTCGAAGCGCACCAGATGGACCAGATGGATCGCAACGACGAGGCAGCTCGCAACGACGAGCCCGCTCGTAACGACGACGTCGAAGCGCACCAGATGGACCAGATCGATCGGCACGACGCCTAGACCGGGAAGAGTTTTCCGCGTTACCTGAGGCCGGGGCGAGCCCCCGGCTTCAGTGTTTCACGTGCTCCGAAAGAGGGCCTCGAGCGACCGGAGCAGCTCGACGGCGGCGGCGCGGCGCTGCCCTTCCAGGTTCTCGAGGTTCTCCGCGACCCGCGCGAGGAGCGCCGAGTCGGTGTCGGCGTCCTCGAGCACGGCCTTGGCGCGCCGCGCCTTCCGCAGCAGGTCGAGCGCGATCGCCGCCTGGTTCCCGAAGAGGCCCAGCAGCTCCATCTCCTCGAGCGAGAAGCGCGACTCCTGCGGCCGGTCGAGCACGTAGAGGACGCCGAGCGGCTCCTCCTGGTGGATCAGCGGCACGCACATCAAGCCCTTCGGCACGTAGCCCGTCCTCTTGGCGGCCTCCTCGGCGAAACGCGGATCCTGCGAGACGTCGTCGAGGACGATCGGCTGGCGGGTCACGAGCACCCAGCCGCCGATGCCGGTGCTGGAAGGCAGACGATCGCCGATGAGCTTGTCTGAGCCCTCTCCGGCAACAGCCTCGAAGACGAGCTCGTCCGTCCGCTCGTCGTAGAGCAGCACTGACGAAGCCTTGGCGTGGAAGATCCCGCGCGCAACCTCGACAGTCGCCTGCAGGAGCGCCCGATGTGACTCCTCGGACGCAAGCACTCCCGCTGCGACCGCGGCGCGAAGCCCGTCCTCAGTCATCGCGATCCTCCACGTTGCTCGCCGTCAGATACAGCGCGTTCTTGAGCTGGAACGGCGTCAGCTCCGGGTGCTTGCCGAGAATCAGCGCGCAGATCGCGCTCATGTGGGGCGTCGCAAAGCTGTTCCCGGTCGAGCGGGCCCTTGCGCCTCCGAGCCAGGCGACCTCGACGTCGACGCCGCGCGCGAAGAACTCCACCGGCGGGCTGGGGTTGTAGTAGAAGGTCTCGGCGCCCGGCTCCTCGTGGCTGCCCACCGAGATCACGGACGAGAAGCGCCACGGGTAGCTCTCGACCGGCATGTTGTGCGCCGAGGCCACGAGCACCGTCCGGCGGAAGTACGCGAGGTCGGCGACCTCGTGGAGCAGGCCGGCGAACTGGCTCTTCGTCGTCGACAGGCTCATGTTGATCACGTGGAACCCCTGTTCCACGGCCCAGCGAAGCCCGCCGAGGAGGGCCGTCCCACTGCCCGTGAAGCCGGCGCCGAGGACGCGGACGCTGAACAGCTCGCAGTCCGGCGCGATCGACCGGACGATCCCGGCGCAGGCGGTTCCGTGGCCGCAGAGGTCGCCCTCGACGTCGTCGACGATCGAGATCTCGTCGCCCTCCCCCACCTCGACGGCGACGGCGCCGGCCAGCTCACCGACGTCGGGGTGGTCGGCCTCGATCCCGCTGTCGAGGATGCAGACCCGTACGCCCTTGCCGGTCGAGCCGCCCCACGCCCACTCGCGTGTAACGCGGCCCGGCCACTCGGTCGGCAGCGCCAGGGACTCTGCGGTCCCCGCCGGGAGGCTCCATGCCGGGAGCGGGCGCTCTGGTGCGGGCTCGGCCATCGCTCGATGTTACGCCGCAGTCAGCGTTCGAACGGCCTGGCGAGCGGCATTCGAGGCGGTTTTCCCCAGCCGCTTGGCCTGCTCCGTCCGTTTGTCCTCCGCAGTAACCGTGAGGTTCACCTTGACGAGACCGGCGGCGGCCCAGGTGGCCGCCTCGGCGAGCAGCGCGGCGGTGACCGCGTCTGCCCGGCGTGCCGGGTTTCCCCTGTCTGCGACGAGCGATGCCAGGCACGCAGCGTCGGCACCAGCTTCCGCGATCGCCATCGGGACTTCGGCCGCGCGCCACAGAGCCGCACCGACGGCCATGTCCCGGACGACGGGCTCCACGCGCTCGGGCAGCGTCATCGAGACGAGCGCCTCCTCGTAGGCCTCTGCGTCGCGCTGCGCGAGCGGTGAGATCCGCTTCCGGAGCCGCTCCGCCTGTGCGACCGCCGAGCCGGCGTCGGGCCAGTCGGATGAGGCGCGCGCGACCATCGCAGTCAGTCCGGCGGAGATCGCCACCGCCAGCGCCGCGGCCGTGCCGCCGCCGGGCGTCGGATCCTCCGAGGCCACCGCCTCGAGGAACTCACTGAGGGAGAGATCGAGAACGTCGCCCGTCGCCACGGGCCGGATTCTGCGCTACTTGTCGAGTCGGCGGCGCAGGATCTCGATCGTCTCGGCGTGCGCGACCACGTCGGCCTCTTCCAGAGCGGCCTCGGGATCCTCGATCACACGACGGCGATAGTCGTCGTCGGCATCCGCACGCTCGACGATCTCGTCGAGCCCCCGCTGGGCGAGCGGGATGTCCTGCGCGGCCTTCACCCAACTCTCAGGGGCGGGCGGGAGCGCGCTCAAGATCTCACCAAGATTCTCTTCGTCGTACCTGGGCATAGAGGTCACCAAAGCTCAGGACGCAGGAGCGCCCAGGTTTCTTCCCTCCATCTCGACCCGAAGCTTGGTCAGGCAGCGGGAGATCCGGCTCGCGATCGTGCCCGACGGGATGTCTAGGGCGTCGCCGATCGTGTGATAGCTCTCGTCCCGGGCGAAAAAGCGGTCGAGGATCTCCTGGCAGTTGTCGGGCAGCGCCGACAGGGCCTCGTGCACGGCCAGGGACTCGTCGAGACGGGCGATCGTGTCGTCGGCGCCCGCGATCTCGACGTCGTCGTCGAGCTGCTCGGTCGAGCCGGCCCGGAGCCGGTCGATGCAGAGCCGCCGGGTGAGCTGCGCGAGCCAGGGGCGGATCGCCTCGTCGTCCCGGAGCTTGTGCAGATGCTGGTAGGCGCGGGCGAAAACCTCCTGGAACACGTCTTCTGCATCGTGCTCGGACAACTTGAAGCCCTGAACGGCGATCGCGAAGACGTACCGGGAGAAGCGGTCGACCAGCTCCCGCCAGGCTTCCTGGTCGCCGGTCCGACACCGGGCGACGAGCTGAGCGTCGGTCAGCTCCACGCGCATGCCCATCGCCTGAACCGCATCCACCGCCATAGCTTATTCAGGCCAGGGACGGCTCAAGAAAAAGGTTTCGCCATGCCGTCCACCAGTCGTCGGCCCGCACGACGATCGAGCGTGGGCTCGTCACCTCGACGCCGCCGCGGCCGCGGTACTTCTCCACCTCGCTCGTGCCGATGAAGTCGACCTCGATCTCAGCCGGGCGGCCCGGGTCGTAGGGCGGGACGGCGCTCAGGTCCTTCAGCGCGTTCCGCGCGCCCTCCTCGATCACCTCGCGGGCGAGTTGGGGCGCGAGGTTCCTCGCCGCGCGCGCGCCGATCCCTTTCTTCACGGCCACGGTCGTCAGGCCGTCGCCCAACAGTGCCTTGGCTTCGCGGCAGGCGGCCTCGTCTCCGGTCACGAGCAGGACCGGACAGCCCCAGTTGCCGCACATCGCGGCATTGATGGCCGACTCTCCGACGAGGACGCCGTTGAAACGGAGGTTGTGCCACTCACGACCCGACACCGTGTGGTTCATGACCCCGTCCGGTGTGCCGGCCATGGCGTGCATGCCGACGAGGAGGCAGGCGTCGCAGCCGCCCTCGAGGAATTCCGTGTACTGCGTCCAGCTGGACTGGACGACGTACTCGCACGCGGGGTCGAGCATGTCGTGAACCAAAGAGTTGAAGCTCCACGCCTGGCCGGCGCCGTGATGGTCCATGACGACGATCTCCTTGGCCCCGGCGCCCTTCGCGCCGCGAACTGCGGCGTTGATCTCCTCGGTGTAGAGCTTGCGGCCCTCCTCGTACATCTCGTGGCCGCCGAGGGTCTGCTCGCCGCGGACGATTCCCGCGACTCCCTCCATATCGCTGATGATGTGAACGCGCATGACGGTAGTTTCACAATGTGGAAACCGGCTTGCGCGGGAAGCGGGTCCTGGTCACGGGCGCTTCGGGAGGAATCGGCTCGGCATGCGTCGCCGCCTTCCTCGCCGAGGGCGCCGAGGTGGTCGCGCACTACCACCAGGGTCGCGAGCGGGCGGAGGCGCTCGGCGACGTCCGGCTCGTCCAGGCCGATCTGACCCGGGAGGACGAGGCCGCGCGGATGTTCGAGGAGGCCGGCGAGCTGGACGCGTGCGCCGCGGTCGCAGGCGTCTGGCCGTCGAAGGACGAGCCGGTCTGGGCGCTGCCGCTCGAGCGCTGGGAGCACACGATCAGCCAGAACCTGACCTCGGCGTTCCTCACGGCGCGCGGCTTCCTCGGCTCCGTCGAGCGGACGGGCCGCGGGAGCCTGGTGCTCGTCGCCTCGACGGCCGGCGTCTTCGGCGAGGCGGGCCACGCCGACTACGCCGCGGCGAAGTCGGCGGTCGCCTACGGGCTCCTCTCGAGCCTGAAGAACGAGATCGTGCGGATCGCGCCCGCGGGACGGGTCAACTGCGTGTGCCCGGGGTGGACGAAGACGCCGATGGCGCGGCCCGAGGTCGACGACCCCGAGGTGATCGAGCGCGTGACACGGACGATGGCCCTGCGCAAGATCGCCACGCCCGAGGACATCGCGCGCCAGGTCGTCGTGCTGAGCTCCGACGAGCTCTCGGGCCACGTGTCCGGCCAGGTCGTCGTCGTCGCGGGCGGCATGGAAGGCCGGACGATCCACCAGGAGTAAAGAAACGGCGCGCCGAAGCGCGCCGCAGCGACCGGCCGCAGAGTGCTAATTGCCGTTAGTCCCTCGCGGAGAGGTCCTTGCAGTTATCGGCGGACGCGCGGGCAACCTGAACCAGCAGAAAAGCGCGGAGCCCCCGTGAGGGGGCTCCGGATTACTCAGGCAGGGCCGCCGCCCGGCCCCGCCTGATTCTCTCGAGTAGAGAGCCGCTTTGAGTCCCGAGCTGGCCCCGCCGCAACGGGCCCCGCTCGTCCGATGGGCCCCGCCGCATCGGGCCCCCTCGGTCTTTGTCCGACTAGGCCCCGCCGCATCGGGCCCGCATCGGATGTAGGCCCACTTTCGGGCATGAGGGGTCGGTTGATCCATCACCCTTTGGCGGTTGATTACGGCGCTTCACTTAACTTCTTCGAGATGACCGCCCGGCCTGGTTCTGCGTAGAGTGGATTCGATGGCGACGCCGTTCGAAAAACGCCTGCAAAACGGCCCTATTGTCGTGGCCGACGGCGGCATGGGCACGCTGATCTCCGGCGCAGTCCCTCGTTTGCGATTCCCGGAGGAAGCGAACCTGACCTCCCCGGAAACTGTCGTTTCGCTTCACGTGAGTTTCATCAACGCCGGGGCCGACCTCATCGAGACCAACACCTTCGGCGCCAACCGGCGGAAGCTGGCCGCGCACCGGCTGGACGACGAGGTCGAGCGGATCAACAGCGCCGGCGCGAAACTGGCGCGAGAGGCGCGGGAGATCTCGGGCCGAGACGTCTACATCGGTGGCTCGATCGGCCCGCTCGGGGACCACGGCGAGCTCACGCAGGACGAGCGGCACGAGATCTTCTCGGAGCAGGCGAGCGCACTCCAGGCCCGCGGCGTCGACCTGTTCCTCGTGGAGACGTTCTTCGAGCTCGAGGAGCTGCTGGCGGCGTTGGCCGCCGTCCGCAGCATCTCCTCCCTGCCGATCGTGGCGATGCTGACCTTCGACGAGCAGGGGGAGACGCTCGGCGGCGTCACTGCGCGGAAGGCGGTCGAGGCGCTCGCGGAGGCCCGCCTCGCCGCGGTCGGCGCCAACCACGGGGCCGGCGTCCACGCGGCGCTGACGGCGTTGAACGAGATGCACGATGCCGACGGCGACCTGGCCCTAGCGGCCATGCCCAACATGGGCCTCGCGAGCCTGGCCGGAAGCCGCGTGGTGTTCCCGCACGCGACGCCGGACTACTTCGCTGACTTCGCGGCTCACGCGCGAGACCTCGGTGCAAAGATCATCGGCGGCTGCTGCGGCACCACTCCCACCGAGATCAGCGCAATCGCGGCGGCCGTGAAGGAGCAGCGCACCGCTTCCTCACCGCTCGTGATCCAGGAGCGCGAGGTGACGCTCTCGGTCGTCGAGCAGGCCGAGGACACGCGCCTCGCGCGGATGTTCCGCGAGGGCCAGTGGGTCACGTCCGTCCAGCTCGACCCGCCGCTCGGCGGCAACCACCGAGGGATGCTGGAGATCTCCGCGGCGCTCGAGGACGGTGGCGCGTCCTTCGTGGACATCAACGACAACGCCACCGCGCGTGCGGGCATGAGCGCCCTGATGCTCTCGACTGCGATCGAGCGCACGACGGGCCTCGAGACGATCCCGCACCTGACGACGCGCGACGCGACCGTCCTCGGGCTCGAGTCGCAGCTGCTCGGCGCCCACGCAGAGGGAATCCGCAACATCCTCGCCGTCACCGGCGACCCGCCGGAAGTCGGCGACTACCCGGGGTCGAGCGGCGTCTACGAGGTGGACGCGATCGGGCTGACCCAGCTGATCACGCACCTGAACCGCGGCGAGGACTACAACGGACGCGCGATCGACGCGGCGACGTCGTTCTTCACCGGCGTCGCGCTGAACCCGACCGCGGACGACCTGGACGTCGAGGTCGAGCGCTTCCGGCGGAAGCTCGACGCCGGAGCCGACTTCGCAATGACGCAGATCATCTTCGACCTCGAGCTGCTCGACCACTTCTTCGACCGGTTCGGCGGGCCCTCGCCGATCCCGGTCCTCGTCGGCGTCTTTCCCGTCTGGAGCCACCCGCTCGCTCTGCGCCTCCACAACGAGGTGCCCGGGATCGTGGTCCCGGATCACGTCCAGGAAGCGCTGCGAGACGCAGGCCCGGACGGGCCGAAGGTGGGCATGGAGCTGGCACGCGAGCTCGTCGAAGCCTCACGAAGCCGGGCGCAGGGCGTCTACCTCGTCGCGCCATTCCGGCGGCCGCTCGGGATCCTCGAGTTGCTGGCTGACGCGGCTTAGCCGGCGCAGGGGCCTGTCGAGACCCGTCTGCGCGCGCCGGCCAGGGCCTTGCGAACGAGGTCCGGCGGGACCGCGTAGCCGGCGTCGCTGCCGGTGCGCGAGGCGAAGACGGTGCCGACCACCCGGCCGTTCCCGTCGAGCAGCGGCCCGCCGGAGTTTCCGCGCCGCACCCGGCCGCGGAAGCTCATGATCCGCCGCGTCACCGGCCCGTTTCCGTACGCGTCCTCGCTGAGCACCGTCGCCGTCCCACCGGCACGGCCGGGTGTGGCCGTCAGCGGGCCGTTCGCCGGATAGCCGGCGATCGCGACCGGCGTCCCCTCCGGCGCCTCGACCTGCCGGAGCGGGCGACGGTTCAGGCCGTCCACGCGAAGTACGGCGACGTCGTTCCTCGGATCGAATGCGACGGCGACCGCAGGCCTGCCGTCGGCCGTCGTGTCGGTCTGGCCGGCGATCACGTGGGCGTCGGTCACAACGAGGTTGGGCGCGGCGACCCAGCCCGAGCCGGAGATTCCGAGCCCGCAGGCTGTCCCCAGCACCCGGACGACGCTCGGCATCGCCGCTCGGATCTCCGGATCGCGGACGACCCGAGGCTCCGGCGGGTCGACCGTCGGTAGAGGCCCCGTGATCGACGGGAAGGGGTCCACGCGCGCCAGGGCGTTCAGCACGTCTCGAGGCGGGAGCAGCTCGTTGAGCTCCTTGACGACCGCCGAGCGTTGCACGTCTCTCCTCAGCTCCACTTGCCCGGGCAGCTGCAATGCCACCGCAGCGAGGATCCAGATCACCGCGAGGCCGATCACGATGCCGAACGCGAGCCCGCCAACGGCGTCCACGAGCCTCAGCGGGCTCGCCCTGAGCCGCTGTTTGATCGCAACTCCGACGGAGGAGGCGATCAGCTCCATCACGATTGCCCCCGCGGCTGCTCCGAGTAGGGCGACGACCGGCGTGTAGGGCGACTCCGAGCCCGCCGGGAGCACGTGCGGTGCGATCCTCGCGCCGAGGAGCGCACCCACGACAACGCCTGCAGCGGACAGCACACTGAGCGTCAATCCCTGCCACAGGCCAAGGAGCGCCGTGCCTGCGACGACCGCGAGGATGATCCAGTCGAGGCGGGTCACTCGGTTGTACGCTAGCCAGCCTCGTGGATGGGACGGCCCTCGAAGAGCTCATCGACCGCTACAACGCGGCCTGGAACGCGCACGATGTCGAGGCGATCGTCGACATGCACACCGCCGACTCCGTGTTCGAGAACCACACGACCGGCGACGTCAACGCCGGCCGGGAGGCGATCGGCAATGCGCTCCGCGGCATCTTCACCGTCTTTCCCGACCTCGAGTTCGAGACCCGCCGGCGCTACATCCGCGACGACCTCGTCGTCCAGGAGTGGACGGCGCGCGGGACGCACCTCGGCAAGATGAACCGCGCCGGGATGGAGGTCGAGCCGACCGGCAAGACCGTCGAGTACCGGGGGCTGGACGTGATCCCGATCCAGGACGGCCTCGTCGCGCGGAAGGACGTCTACTCGGACGGCGTCACACTGCTCCGCCAGCTCGGGCTGACTGCAATCTAGGCGCCGCTAAACTGCGTATCTGCGCTAGGGGGCGTAGTTCAGTTGGTTAGAACGCCGGCCTGTCACGCCGGAGGTCGCGGGTTCGAGTCCCGTCGCTCCCGTAAAATACCTGCAAAGCGACATGTTTTGTTGCCTATTGTGGCGTAAACGACCGCCGGCTTCATTTCATCTCGAGGGCGATGCTATTTGCATCTGCAACAACATCGGGAAGGCCGGTGACATCTCCCGCGGACACCATGGCCTGGCCGTCGCGCCCGATCTGCCGTGATGCGCTACCTGACCGTGCGGAGGTACCCGCACATATCAGCGCCACGGAGCCGGCGTTCGGGGGCAGCTACAGATCGGATGATCTGTGCGCGACCGCGGCTTGCGAGCCGCGCCCCTACCTCACTGGGCATTCGGTCGCGTCGCCGGAAGCAATGAGGTGGACCGGCGGCCGAGGTAACGTGCCCCGCCGGGACGAACGACCATCGCGAACCGCGATATTCGATGATCGATCACAGAACGCGAATCTCGGTGATCGCCAACACAGAGGAGACGGGAGCGATGTTCTCACAAGCTGTGACCGACTATTGGCTCAATTACGACGCCACGAACGGATCAGGCTCACCTGGCGAGCACCACATCGTCGTTGACGACACACTCCCCGAGAATCGCTCGCTAATGTTGCTAGAGCCGGTTGGCGGCGACGGAATCCTCTCCCTGACCTCGGCACTGGCCGAACGCCTCGGCCTCTCGGGCCAGACCGCCGTGAGCGCTGACGCCCTCGCTCACGCGCTCGACGTCACAGCCCTCAAGCTCAACGGTCCCGACCACCTGTTCTATCTGCCGACTCAGGAGCAAGCGTTGGTGCGATCAGAGCGCGTCTCACCTGAGACGCGCCAACTCACCGACACAGACGCGGACGCTTTCGCGGACTTGGCCGCGCAAGCTCCCGCGAACGACCTTGACGAGGCGTTCGTTGAACTCGACCACTGGCTCGTGTTTGGCACGTTCGTCGGGGAGCAACTGGTTTCCGCGGCAAGCATGTATCCCTGGCGAGGCACCCAACTGGCCGACCTCGGCGTCATCACGCTTCCGGCGTACCGCGGTCAGGGCCTGGCCAAAGCAACCGTTCGAGCTATCAGCGCCCAAGCGCTGAGGCAGGGATACGAGCCGCAGTATCGCTGTCAACTCGACAACGCCCCCTCCGTCGCACTCGCGAACTCCGCAGGGTTCGTCCGCTTCGGCACCTGGGACGTCATCGACCACGGCGACCTCTGAAACCCTGAGACGCCCGCAAGCCATTTCATCACCGTGGCCCATCGGGCTCGAATTCAACTATCAGAACAGCCTCTGGCAGGCGTTGTGTGACCTCCTCCCGACCGATCCGCTATCGGAGGATGGGTGAGTACACGCATACTGCAAACATCCCGACGTCGCCAACCCAGACAACGCTCCAATCCCAGGCCGGGCCGAGAACCGCCGCGTCGAGGTCACTGTCACGCACAGGCCGAGGCGCCTCCCGAGATAAAGCCGAGCAAACGGGGCACTGCGCTGGAGAGCCGACTCGCTGGCCAGCCGGCTTTGGCCGGTTGCTCCGAACCGGCCGGTCGCGCCGGGCGGCGTCTTACTCGCGGTTGCTCGGTAGGGTCGGATGGTCGGTGGGATAGACACCGACCGCGAATCCATACACGGTCTCGCCCGACCGCGGAAGCTGGTCGAACTCTGCCACCAGCTCCGCCATCCGCTGCCAGAACTCCGACACCTGGGCCTCCGAGATGCGGGCGTGCCGGATGAAACCCCATAGCTTCCCGTCACGGTACGCCGCGGCCGACTCACGAGCGGCGACCTCGAAGTCGTTGAAGTCCCGAGGCAGATCGTCGCCGTCCGGGCTCCGCTCGACCGCGACGTAGAACATCCGCGCCGTGCGGCCGTAGAACCGCTCCTCGATCGCCCGCACCTGCCGGGTCCTCACCACCTGCACCAGTCCGGCTTCGGTGAGCACCTTCACGTGATGGGCAACCGTGCTCTTCGGCCGCTCGACCGCGACCGCCAGCTCGCTCACCGTCGCAGCCCGCTCGTGGAGCAGGCCCAGGATCGTGGTGCGAAGGGGATGGCCGATCGCCTTCACCTGGGAGGGCCTGGTGAGCGCGATCCGGTCGGCAAGCTCGTAGTCCGGAGGGGACGGCTTGCCAGCCATAGTTGAATAAACTAGCATTGCCGAATGTTCCATTTTAATGGATCGATGTTAGGAGGGATCGAGATGACCGAAGTCGTGCTGTACCACCACGTCCAGGGGCTGACCGAGGGAGTGCAGTCGTTCGCCGACGAGTTGCGGCAGGCGGGGCACACCGTGCACACGCCCGACCTGTTCGACGGGCGCACATTCGAGACGATCGAGGAGGGCATGGCCTTCGCGCGTGGAGCCGGGTTCGCCGCACTGGCCGAGCGCGGCGTGGCCGCCGCCGAGGGGATCGGCTCCGGGGCCGTGTACGCCGGCTTCTCCTTCGGGGTCATGGTCGCCCAGCAGCTCGCGCAGACCCGGCCCGGCGCCCGCGGGGCCTTGCTCATGTACTCGTGCCTCCCGGTCTCGGAGTTCGGGGACGCGTGGCCCGAGGGCGTCGCGGCGCAGGTGCATGGCAAGGATGAAGACCCGTTCTTTGCCGAGGACCTCGAGGCCGCGCAGGCCCTCGTCGACTCGACCGACCGGGCCGAGCTGTTCCTCTACCCGGGAGAGGAGCACCTCTTCGCCGACTCCTCACTCCCGGCGTACGACGCCGCCGCTGCGGCGTTGCTCACCGAGCGAGTGCTGGCGTTCCTCGACACGGTCCCGGCCAGCGACGGATCGTAGCCCGCCGCTCACACGAGCTCGGGCAGAGGCGAGCGCGGCATTGACAAGCCGAGGGGGGAGCTCCAGAATGTTTTGTTCGACAACCGGCTAGCGAAAGGAGGCAGGCGAATGACACTCGCACTTACGGCCTGGCCTCGCCGCACGCCGGGCGCGCACGCGGCGTAAGGCCGCCCCGCTTGAAAGCCCTAGGTAGGTAGCCGCATCGCGGCGGCTCGGCAGCCGCACATCTGGCACCCGCCCAGGGCTTGCGGGACACCCCCTGACCTCGAAGGAGGAGGACGAATGGACGGCACCTTCCGAACCTGGAAGCGACCTCTAGTCCCGACGACCATCGAAAGGAGGAGTGATGTTTTCGTACGACCAGGACACTCGCCGCCAGTTCGCGGCTGAGCGCTTCGAGCAGTACAGGAACGACGCTGCTTCGGTGCCCTCTCCACGTCGGCGCCGACGTCGGCGGATGCAGATCATGCGACGGGCGTTCTTCCCGTTCATGAGCTCGATCCGCAGGGCGCCGAAAGCCTCCCCCTCCGCGTGAGCGAGGAGGCGCTGGCACTCAGGTGACGCGCTCGATCAAGCGGTCGGGCGCGTCGCCTCTTCCTTTGGGCTAACGCAACTTCTTCAGGGCACGTCCGAGTGCCTGGCCGCCGGCGAGCACGGGCTCGAAGAGGTCGCCGTGCCGGTCGACCCGCTCGAGCGCCTCGCGCATCCCGAAGCGGCGCGGCGTCACGTCCTCTGTCAGCTCGTCCCAGCGAAGCGGCGTCGAGACCGGCGCGCCCGGCTTCGGCCGGACCGAGTAGACGGAGGCGATCGTCTTCCCCCGCGCGTTCTGACGGTGGTCGACGAGCACGCCCTCGCGCTTGCGCTTCAGCCATTCGGTCGTGACCAGGCCGGGGTGCCGCTCCTCGAGCCCGCGCGCCAGGCGCTCCGCGAACACGTACGTCTGCTCGAAGGTCGCTCGGCGCGCGATCGGGACGAGCACGTGGATGCCGTCGGCGCCGCTCGTCTTGACGTAGGACTGGAGCTCGAGCCGCTCGAGCTCCTCGCGGATCAGGTGTGCGACGCGGATCGCGAGCGCGAAGCCGGCGTCGGGCGGGTCGAGGTCGAAGAGCACGAAGTCCGGGCGGTGCGGCTTGTCGACGCGCGAGTACCAGGCGTTCATGTCGATGCAGTTCATCTGCACCATCCAGAGCACCGCCTCCGGCGAGTTGACGAGCGGGAAGTCGACGAGCCGCGACTCGCCCTCGCGCGGGTAGGTGCGGAAAGGTGCGCGTCCGGATCCAGGAGGGCATCCCCTTCGGCGCCTGCTTCTGGAAGTACGCCTCCCCGCCCACTCCGTAGGGCGAGCGCTTCATCGTGAACGGCCGATTGCGCAGGTGCGGGACGAGCACCGGCGCGATCGCGCGGTAGTACTCGTACAGGTCCTGCTTCGTGATCCCTTCATCGGGGAACAGGACCCGTTCCGGGCTCGTCAGGCGGACCGACCGCGGCGCCACGCAGCGGGTTGTACCTGTCGCCGCCGTTCGAAGCGTTGCCTCCTCGGTCAGGCCTCGTATTCGTCGTGGCGCTGCCACCAGTCCCCTGGCTTCTCCTCGTTACGACCCAGCGGCGCCAGGTCGAGAATCCGGAGGGTCCCCATCAGCTGCTCGACTCCGCGTTCGTAGGTGGAGTAGGTGTGGTGCACGACCCCGTCCTCGAGCGCGAAGGCGCTCATGCCCTCTCGCTGCGGCAAGGGCTCGTCGACGTGGCGGAAGTTGTACTCGGCGCCGTTCTTCTGCTGCTCCTCGTTGAAGGCGGCACCGAAGTCGTACTTGAAGTCGCTGCCGAGGGAGGAGACCCAGGGAAAGCCCCAGCCCATCCGCTCCTTGTAGGGCCGGAGCTCCTCCAAGGGAGCGATCGACTCGGCCACCAAGGTCACGTCGTGGCCGTTGAGGTGGGGGATGACCCCGTCGAAGTGATCGGCGACGAACGAGCAGCCGGTGCATCCCGGGTTCTGCTCGTCGACCCGGGCCCCGACGCCGAACATGAAGTGGTAGACGAGAAGCTGCGAGCGCCCTCGGAAGAGGTCTTGAAGCGAGGCGCTCCCGTTCTCGGTCTCGAATCGGTACTCCTTTTCGATCCGAACCCACGGCAGTTCCTGCCGCCGCCGCGCCAGCTCGTCGCTGCGCCGGGTCAGCTCTTTCTCGGCATCGAGCAGCTCGAGCCTCGCTGCCAGCCACTCCTCGGGCGTTCCGGTCTTGTGGTCGGTCATCGGTTTCTCCCTTCGTTGCGACACCTGCCTTTCTGGCAAGACGGCCGCGTCCTTGTAGTACCTAGCCGATTCTGGGAGGCTGGGAGACGACACGGGCGATGGGAGACGCCGTGAGGCGTACGCACCAGGACGACCCGGACGGACCGACGCCGAACGCACCGCCAGTGGGCGAACCGGCAGCCGGTCGAACGATTCCCCGTATTGGCGCACGGAGCCGACGCATCCTCGGCGCCTTCGGTCTCGCCGCGCTCGTGCTCGGCGCGGCGTACGTCGTGAGCAAGCCAGGCTCCGAAACGCCGGCGGTGAACGGCGCAGCCGCGGCCTCGAGCTTCGCGGAGATCGAGAGCTTCGTGCAGGACGAGATGGCGGCCCAGCGGATTCCCGGGCTCGCCCTGGGCATCGTCGACGGCGATCGCATCGCGTACATGCGCGGCTTCGGGACGGCCGACGACTCGGGGACGGAAGTGACGCCACAGACGCCGTTCATCATCGGCTCGGTCAGCAAGTCGTTCACCGCGCTCGCCGTCATGCAGCTCGTCGAGGCCAACAGGGTCGAGCTCGACGCACCCGTGCAGCGCTACGTGCCCTGGTTCCGCGTCGCGGACGAACAAGCGTCAGCGCAGATCACCGTGCGCCACCTGCTCAACCACACGAGCGGTCTCTCCACCAAGACCGGCCGATCGTTCCAGGGGGATGGCGATACGAGCGCCACTGCGTTGGAGCAGGCGGTTCGCAAGTTGGACAGTGCGGCGCTCACGGCACCGGTTGGCTCGAAGTACCAGTACAGCACCATCAACTACTCGGTTCTGGGGCTCATCGTGCAGACGGTGTCGGGGCAGTCCTACGAGGAGTACGTCGAGAAGCGGATCCTCGATCCGCTCCAGATGCAGAACTCGTACACGTCCGAGACCGCCGCGCAGCCGCACGGCCTTGCGACCGGCCACAACTACTGGTTCGGGCGGCCGAGGGCAGCCGACCTGCCGTACAACCGCGGTCTCGTCCCGGCGGGCTATCTGATCGCGAGCGCCGAGGACATGACGCACTACGTGATCTCTCAGCTCAACTCCGGTCGGTACGACGGCACGCCGGTCCTCTCATCCGCCGGCATCGAGGAGCTCCACCGTCCTGCCGTCCCGACGCCGGAGGAGGACACGTCGTACGGGATGGGCTGGTTCGTCGGCCCTCGCAACGACATCCCGGCGATCCACCATCAGGGCGAGACGTTCAACTTCCACTCGAACGTCGTACTGACCCCGCAGAGCAAGCGGGGGGTCATCGTCCTGATGAACGCCGAGGATTCCCTCGACCTCTTCGTGAGCGGTCGCATGGGCACGGTCGCCGACGGCGTCGCAAGCCTGCTCGAGGGGCGCGAGCCTCCGTCTCCGCCGTCGAACATGCCGATCTTCATCGTCTACGCCCTCCTGTTTGCGCTGCTTCTCCTGCAAGCCCGCGGCATTGCGAAGTCGGCCGTCGCGCTGCGCCGAGGAGACATTCGACCCCGCCGGCTCGGACCGTGGTGGCGAGTCGGCCTCACCCTGTTCGTGAGTCTCATCTGGGCGGCCTTCGTCCTCCTGCTCGTGCCGATGCAACTGGGCTTGCCCCTGTCCATCCTCGCGACCGGATTCCCCGACCTCGTGCTCCTGCTGACCTGCAGCGCGCTGGTCGGACTCGGGTGGGCCGTCGTCAAGGCGGTCTGGACCTTCACCGTCGTGCGCGCCGAGCAGACGGTCGCAGTGCCGGCGACGTAAGACCATCGTTCAGTAGGTTCCATGGCGATGGCTACCCGGGAAGCCGCCTGTCACTGTGGGCAACTTCGTCTGGAGGTGGCGGGCGATCCGTTCGCCGTCTCCATCTGCCACTGCCTTGCCTGTCAGCGTCGAACCGGAAGCGCCTTCGGGATGCAGGCGGGGTTCAAGGCGGATCAGGTGCAGGTCACCGGTCGCTTCAACGACTTCGCGCGAATCTCGGACGAGGAGGACAGGAAGGAGCACGTCTTCCATTTCTGCCCCGACTGCGGATCGCAGGTCTTCTACACGGAACCGACGGAGCCAGACCTGATCGTGGTCTCGGTCGGCTCGTTCGCCGACCCGTCGTTCCCGCCTCCGACAGAGTCGGGCTACGACTCTCGCCGTCATCATTGGGTGGCGCTGCCAGACTCGATCCAGCCGTACGACCCCGAGCTGTGGGAGCCGGCGCGACCTCTTTACGACGCCGGCCGGTACGCAGAGGCGGCGGACAAGGGCCACGAGCTCCTCGAGGCCCACCCCGACGTTGCGTACCTCCACTTCAACGTGGCGTGCTGCGAGAGCCGCGCGGGCCGGACGGCCGACGCCGTCGAGCATCTACGCCAGGCGATCGATCTGTACGAGGGCTGTCGCGAGATGGCGAAGGAAGACTCGGACTTCGATCCACTCCGCGACGAGCCCGCGTTCAAGGACCTGATCGGGCGCTAGAACGGAGGCAGCCGCAATGACGAATCACAAGATCGGCAGCCGCCAGGAATGGCAGGCGGCGCGCGAGGCACTGTTGGACCGCGAGAAGGAACACACGCGGATGGGCGACGAGCTCGCGCGCCAGCGCCGCGAGCTGCCTTGGGTCCCGGTCGAGAAGGAGTACCGGTTCGAGACCGATGAGGGCACGCGAACACTGGCGGAGCTCTTCGACGGTCGGACCCAGCTCCTCGTCTACCACTTCATGTTCGGCCCGAGCTATGAGGCAGGTTGCCTGACGTGCTCGTCAATGGCCGACACCGTCGACGGCGCCCTGCCGCACCTGCACGCGCGCGACGTGACGATGTTGTACGTCTCGCAGGCGCCGCTCGAGAAGCTGCAGGCGTACAAGCGGCGGATGGGCTGGAAGATGCCCTGGGTCTCGGCGGCGGGCAGCGACTTCAACTTCGACCTCGGCTATTCGCGCACCGAGGAGCAGACGCGCGAAGCGTTCGCGCCGATGCTCGAGGCGGGTGCGCCGCCGATCGTCGAGCGCAACGCCAACTCGAGCGGCACCGACGTCACCGGCTACCTCACCGAGGGCCAGGGCTTGAGCGTCTTCGTCCTGGACGACGGCACCGTGTACCAGAGCCTACGCGACCGGGGCCCGCGGCGTCGAGTTCCTGATGGGGTACTACGGGATCCTCGACCGGACGCCGAGGGGACGGGACGAAGACGACGGCTTCCAGCTCTGGATCCGTCGACACGACGAGTACGACCAGGACTGACGGTCCTCCCGCGGGAAGCGGCGGCTGCGCGCGCGGGGCTACCGTCGAGGCGTGCGGCTACCGCTCGATCGGCTTCCGAGCACCCCGACGCTGCTGCGCCTCGGGGCGGCCGCTTTCGTCCTCATCTGGATCTTCGGGCCGTACGCGCTGCGGGCGGCCGTGCCGATCTGGCTTCCGTTCCTGATCGCTCTGGGCCTCGAGCTGAACTTCTTCGTCGGCGGCATCCGGCCGGCTCCGGCGCGTCGCTCTGACCGTGGCCCGCTGGACGCCGACCGAGAGCGTTACGGCTACGACGAAGACGCAGAGGAACTGCTGCTCGTTCGAGAGGAGGGCGAAGAGCTGTGGATCCCGTACTCGGGCGAGTCGGACGACGAGCTGAAGGAGATCATCGATCAGGCGCGGGAAGGCCCGAAGGACGAGGTAGCGGCGCCGACCACGGAGGCCGAGCAGCCGCGCGAGCACGTCCAGTCACGGCCCTTTCGCCGGCTCGCCATCGGCCTCGGTCTCATCGGCGCGCTCGCACTGATCTTCTGGGTCGTCGAGGGCCGCACCGGCTGGAACGGGCTCGATGAGAACACGCGCGCCGAGGCGGCTGCTCGCTTCTCCGAGGAGGCCTCGCTGGTCGCGGGGAAGCCGGTGACGATCCGATGTGACGAAGCAGGCGAGCATGTCGGCGCCGTCCAACACGCGGACGGCGTTGCCGTCGTCGGGGGCGATCTCGCGTACCTGACGCCGGAGCGCTGCCTCGACCTCTACCGGTTGGCCTTCAAGGGGGAGGTGAGGTTCAACAACGGCGCCCGAGCCGTCGCCGTTCTCGCTCACGAGGCCTGGCATCTCCGCGGTGTGTCCGACGAGGGGATCACCGAGTGCTACGCCCTTCAGTCCGGCGTCGACCTCGGACAGCGCCTCGGCGTCTCGGACGACACGGCGCGGCGGATGATGCGCCGGCAGCTCGCCGAGAACTCGCTTCGAAGCGGATCGAGCGCCCCCTACCGCGTTCCGGCGGACTGCCGCGACGGCGGCCGCTACGACCTCAATGCGGACATCGCGCGGTTCCCCTAGGCCTGCCCGAATCAGCGCAGGCCGAGAGGCCTAGCGGACCGGCAGTAGGGCCACGCGCAGGACCGCTCGACGGCCGCTCGAGTAGAACGCGAACGCCGCAAACCCGTCGGAACCAAGTGCGCCAGCCGGAGTCGAGTTGAGAACCATGCCGCGCGTGAAAGACCCCAGCTGCGTCGGCTGGCGGATCGAGGACACCCGGCGCAGGTTGCGCCCGCGGGCATCGCCGCGGGCGGTTCCGATCGTGTAGCCCAGCTGGCTGCCGTCCGCCGAGTAGGCGATCGCGAGCCTCCCTCCGTCGTCGCGCGCATCGATTACGGAACCGCAACTGAACCCGCGGCACCCAGCCTTCTGCGGCACGCGGATCGTCGTCAGGGCTGCGTCCCCCGGAGCCCAGCTGCCGATCTTCGTCGCCCGATTCCTCCCCTTCCCGACGGTCCCTTCGACGACCACGCGACATGTCTCGGTGCAGACGAGAGCCTTGATCTTCACGAAGCCCTGGAATCCCGGAGCCATCCGGGTCTGTCCACGTACCTTCAGGATCGTCGGGTCGAGCTCGACGATCCGAGCCTGCGATCTCGGTCCTCCGCGGCCGGACGCCCATGCCATCCAGAGCCGCCCGCCGCGATCGACGCCCAGAAGTGCGTGGGCATAGACGCTGGCGGGCAACGACCCGAAGCCCACCACCTTCCCGGCGATGTCACAGCAGACGCCGAGCGCGGTCGCAAACCCGCCGCGCGAGATGCCGCTGAGCCGGACCGATCGATCACGGAGTTGGACGACGCTCGCGCCCGTCGAGGATGCCGGTGGGGCAGCACCGTCGAGCGCGACCGGATCGCCGAGCTGGCCGTTCGGCATCAGCCCGAGGGCGAGGACCTGCGCGGCGCCACCTCGGCCGCTCGTGAACACCAACTGATCTCTGACGGAGCTCTTCAAGAAGACCCAGTCTCCGCGCGAGAGCTTGGGTGTCGCAGTCCTCCAGTCGGTCAACCGTCCTCCGGCAGGCCTGGCGCTCCTGATCCTGAAGCCGCCGGTGCCGGTCGCCTTGAGAAACCAGAGGCGGCCCGAGGACCAGAAAACCGCGTCCTGGTGGAAGTTCGCGGTGGGGATCTCGGTCCAGCGCGGCCTGGTAGCGCCCGAAGCTGCCGCAACGACGATTGCCGCAAGCACGAGTACCGCAACTCCGATCCGAAGATGTCGGAGCCTCATTCGCCGCCGAGCCTACGCTCATCCGGCGGCCCGCTCAACTCCGCGCTCCGACGCGCGACCTAATCGTCGTCGTATGCGTGGCCGAGCACGGGGTGCGGCCGGTAGAGCTCCTCGATGCTCGCGATCTCGTCCGCGGAAAGCGCGAGCTCTGCCGCTGCGAGCGCGTCCTCGAGGTGAGCGAGCTTCGTCGCGCCGACGATCGGGGCGGTCACGCCTGGCTTGTGGAGGAGCCACGCGAGCGCGATCTGCGCCGGCGGCACGCCGCGGTCGGCCGCGACCTCCGCGACGCGCTCCGCGACATCGAAGTCCTCAGAGCTCCCATAGAGCTCTTCTGCGAACGCATCGGTCCCTGCACGCGCGGTCACACGCTCGCCGCCCCGCGTGCGCGTGCCCGCCAGGAAGCCGCGGGCGAGCGGGCTCCAGGGAAGGACGGCGACGCCCAGGTCGATGCACTGCGGAATCATCTCCCGCTCTTCCTCGCGGTAGACGAGGTTGTAGTGGTTCTGCATCGAGACGAACGGCGTCCAGCCGTAGCGTTCGGCGACCCGCTGCGCCTTCGCGAACTGCCACGCGTACATGCTGCTGGCGCCGATGTAGCGCGCCTTGCCGGCACGGACGACCTCGTGGAGCGCCTCCATGGTTTCCTCAATCGGCGTGTGCCGGTCCCAGCGGTGGATCTGGTACAGGTCGACGTAGTCCAGCCCGAGCCGCGCGAGCGATGCGTCGATTGCCGAGAGGATGTGCTTGCGCGAAAGCCCTCTGCCGTTCGGACCAGGCGTCATCGGGAAATAGACCTTGGTCGCGACGACGAGCTCCTCGCGGGAAAGGAACTTCGGCAGGAGCCGGCCGGTGGCGACCTCGCTTCCTCCCTGCGAATACATGTTGGCCGTGTCGAAGAAGGTGATCCCACCCTCGACCGCACGACGAACGATCGGCTCGGCGGCGGCCTCGTCCAGCATCCAGGGGCGAGACGCTTTGCCCGCGTAGTAGCTCATCATCCCCAGGCAGATCGGGGACACGTACAGGCCGGTGGTTCCGAGTCGCCGCTGATCCACCTTGGAACCCTAGGTGCAGCCCACCGTCCAAGGCGTAGTTGCCGATGAGTCCTCGGGCGCCCGCCCGTCTAACCGACATGTCCGCGAATGACGCTCTACGAGCCGGCCGCCGCGACTGGATCGGGCTGGCCGTGCTGCTCCTCGCCTGCGTCGTCTACTCGATGGACCTGACCGTCCTGTACCTGGCCCTGCCAGAACTGAGCGAGGACCTCGAGCCCAGCAGCGCCCAACTGCTGTGGATCGCGGACATCTACGGGTTCATGGTCGCGGGCCTGCTGATCACGATGGGAACGCTCGGCGACCGGATCGGCCGCCGAAGGCTGCTCCTCATCGGCGCTGCTGCGTTCGCCGTCGCCTCGCTCCTGGCCGCGTTCTCCACGAGCGCCGAGATGCTGATCGCGTCACGCGCGCTGCTCGGGATCGCCGGCGCGACGGTGGCGCCCTCGACCCTGTCGCTGATCCGCAACATGTTCCCCGACTCGGGACAGCGCACGTTCGCGATCGGGATGTGGATCACCGCCTATTCCCTCGGCGGCGCACTCGGGCCACTCCTCGGCGGGGTGCTGCTCGAGTTCTTCTGGTGGGGCTCGGTCTTCCTGCTGGCCGTGCCGGTGATGGCCCTCCTGCTGGTGTTGGGGCCGGTGCTGCTGCCGGAGTTCCGCGATCCGGCGGCGGGACGTCCGGACCTCCTGAGCGCGGCACTGTCGCTGGTCGCGGTGCTGGCGGTCGTCTACGGGCTCAAGCAGCTCGCCCAGGACGGCCTCGAAGGACTTCCGGTCGCGTCGATCCTGGCCGGCCTGGTCTTCGGCTTCGCGTTCGTCCGTCGCCAGCGAAGGCTCACCGACCCGCTGATCGACCTGCGCCTCTTCCGCGTGCCGGCCTTCAGCGGGTCGCTCGCGGTCTACACGCTCGGCATCCTCGTCTTGTTCGGAACGTTCTTCTTCATCTTCCAGTACCTGCAGCTCGTCCTCGGGTTGACGCCGCTCGTCGCCGGCCTCTGGACCCTGCCCTCATTCGGCGCATTCGTCCTCGGTTCCATGCTCGCCCCGATGATCGTCCGTCGGGTCCGCCCTTCGACGGTCATGAGCGTGGGCCTCGCGATCGGCGCGGCCGGCTTGCTGCTGCTCACGCAGGTCGAGGCCGAGGAGGGACTTGCCGTTCTCGTGGCCGCTTCGGTCGTGTACTCGCTGGGTCTTGCGCCGCTGTTCACGCTGACCAACGACCTGATCATCGGATCCGCTCCGCCCGGAGAAGGCTGGAGCGGCGTCCGGAATCTCCGAGACCGGAGCCGAGCTCGGCGGCGCACTCAGCATCGCCATCCTCGGCACGCTGGGCATCGCCGTCTACCGCACGCAGGTCGATGACAGCATTCCCGCCGGTGTCCCGGCCGAGGCGGCCGATGCCGCGCGCGATTCGATCGGCGGCGCCGTCGCGGCGGCCGATCAGCTTTCGGAGCCGCTGGCCGAGCAGCTGCTCGATGCAGCCTCCGAGGCGTTCACCCTGGGGTTCCAGGCCGCAGCACTCAGCCAGCGCCGTGTCGCGGCAGCCGCGGCAGTCTTCACCGCGATCTTCCTCCGCGACGTGAGCAGCCTCCGAGCCCGTAGCCGGAAGCGCCCCAACCAGGTGGAGCGGCGAGTCGCCCTCGGTCGCCACCCTGGAACGCTGACGTTCGGACCTACGCGCCACCGCTCGATTCGAACGCCGCCACGGCGGCGCGCACGGTCGGGAAGAAGCGATCGGCTCCGATCTCGGCGGTGAGCCCGGTCTCCTCGAAGATCTCGCGCTGTCTCCCCTTCAGCCGCGCGAAGCAGAGCGTGACGCCGCGCTTCTCGAGCTCGCCGTGGAGCTGCCTGAGGGAGTCGATCGCCGTCGCGTCGAGATACGTCCAGGCCTCGGCGTTGAGGACGAGCCACTTCAGATCGACAGCGGCGTCCGCGAGCGCCAGCACGCGAGCCCGGAGGTACTCGGCGTTGACGAAGAACGGTGGCGCGTCGAAGCGGTAGACGAGGAGGCCGGGCACGACCTCGGCCCCCGGCCAGCGCTCGATGTCGTGGTAGCCGTCGACGTCCTCGACGCGGCCCAGCACCGCATCGTGAGGACGCGCGGCCCGGTAGAGGAAGACGCCGATGGAGAGCGCGATCGCGACGGCGACGCCGCCGACGACGCCGAACACGAGCACACCGCCGAAGGCGACCAGCGCGAGCCCGGTCTCGGCCGGCCTGACGTGCCGTAGCCGCCAGATCGAGCCGACGTTGACGAGCCCGGCGGCCGCGACCACGATGATCACCCCGAGCGCCGCCTTCGGCAGCGGTTCGATCAGCGGCATCGCGAAGAGCAGGAAGATCGCCACCAGCGCGGCAGCGACGAGGACCGCTCCCTGGGACTTCGCCCCGACCGAGTCGTTGACGGCAGAGCGCGAGTTGGAGGAGGAAACCGGGAAGGCGCCCGACAGGCCACCGACGAGATTCGCCCCGCCGACCGCTGTGAGCTCACGGTTCGGATCGACCCCGTAGCCGTGCTTCTGGGCGAACACGCGGACTGTTCCGGTGAGATCCGCAAACGCGACGAGCGAGAACGCGGCTGCCGGCAGGAGCAGGTCGACGAAATCCCCGACGCCGACGTCAGGCAGCCCCAACGACGGGAGCCCACCCTCCACCTCACCGACAACGGCAATGTCGCGCGCCTCGAGATCCACCAGAGCGGCGGCCGCGAGTCCCAGTGCGAGGATGACGAGCGACGCGGGCATCACCGGGAAAAAGCGCTTGACGGCGATCGCGGCGGCGAGGAGCACCGCACTCAGGAGCACGGTCGGCCCGTTCGCGTCGTCGAGCTCCGAGATGACCTCCCTGACGATCGGGAAGAACTCGTCGACGTCGACCGTGATCCCGAGGAGCTTGCCGAGCTGGGAGGCGATCACGATCAGCGCGACGCCGTTGATGTAGCCGAGGAGCACCGGCTTGCCGAAGAAGTCGGCGACGAACCCCAGGCGGAGGACCCCGGCGGCGAAGAGAAGAACGCCGATCGTCAGCGCCAGCGCGGCGGTCAGGGCCACGTAGCGAGCCGGGTCCGCATCGCCGCCGACGATCGCCAGCGGCGCCACGGTCACCGCCGTGAGCGCCGCCAGCGTCGAGTCCGGGCCGATCACGTGCTGCCGAGAGGTTCCGAGCAGCCCGTAGACCGCGAGCGGCAGGAGCGTGCCGTAGAGGCCGAAGACGACCGGCACCCCCGCCAGCTCGGCCATCGCAAGCGAGGCCGGGACGGCGACCGCTCCCACGGTGAGGCCCGCGAGGACGTCGGAGCGCAGGTACGCCCTGGGGTAGTGCAGGAGCGTCGCCAGCCCCGGCGCCACGTCCGCCAGCGAATGCGGGACGATCGACCGTGCGTAGGAGGCGACAGCGTGGCGCGGGCTCGTGCGCATCACGCCGATCCTCGCCTATCTGCTCTCGCCCGTCGGGTGATCAGAGGCCGAAGCCCCGTCCGGCCAGGGGGCCGAACGGGGCCTCTCCCCTCCCCCCTCAGTCCAGGCCGTAAGCCCGGATGATCTCCTGCTCCACCCTGTTGCCCGCGTCGTCCCAGGCCGTGGCCTTCAGCGAGACGAAGTCGCTGCCTCGACGCGGGTACCGCACGTCGGCATTCCAACCGCCGCCGTGGGCTCGCTCGAGCGACACGCGCTGCCAGGTGGCGCCGTCGTCGTAGGACAGCTCGAGCGTGGCGCCCAGGACGCGGCCGCCGCCGACGACGCCGGCGACGTGCTCGGCCGAGATGCCGATCACGTCCTTCTCCCCGGCCTCCGCGTCGCCCTCGAGATCGGTGTCGACGGCGTAGTCGAGCTGGAGGAGCGGCAGCAGGACGACGGTGCCCTCCTCCGGCCTCGCCGAGGTGAACGTCCAGGCCGAGTGGGTCCGGATCGACGTCTTCCATGGGTCGGACGCCCGCTCGGTGTCCTGCTCGAATCGATACTGCGCCGGAGCACTGGTCGGCACGGTTGCGAAGACGGCCTGGTACGGCTGCTCGGCGAGCAGGACGCCGTCGTGGTAGAGGCGTGACATCACGGTGCCCGCAGGCTCGAACATCGATCCGGTGACGTTGTTGCTTCCACTGGCAAGTCGGCACGTTGACCGACATGAAGTCGTCGCTGCGGTCCGGGCCCCAGTATCCGGGGCCGAGGCGCGGGCGGGTGACCGGCGCGAACCAGTCGAAGCTCGTGCGCCTGCCGGCCTTGTACGTCACCTGATCGTGACGCTGTTCCCAGCCGTCCGCGTGAAAGACGTCCTGGTACCACTTCGTGCCGGCCTGCGTCGAGACGTAGTCGGCGCGCGTCGACCCGGTCTGCACCGGCTCGTAGGACCCGAGGCACAGCGGCCACTGGTACGGCCGACAGTCGTAGCGGCCCTCGAAGGCCAGGCGGGGCGTCCCGCCGATGAACCGCTGGTCGATCCGTGCCAGCTCGCCCGTCCGGGGCGAGTACGCCAGGCCGGCGGGGAAGCCCCGAGCGTCGCTCCGGGCCAGGTCGTACATGTACTCGGGGAACTCGACCGCGTCACCGTGCAGAACGAGCCTGCCGGCGCGCGCGGCCGCAATCAGCGGGTCGCCCTGAGCCTTGGTGAGGGACACGACCGGAAGGTCGGTGCCGCCTCCACCCGCGAACTCGTAGAGCTTGCCCGGCCGGTCGTTGACCACGACGAGCAGCGCCGCTCCAGCCTCCGCCGCCACGGGCGCCCAGTCCCACGGCTGCACCGCGTCGCTGCGGCTGATCAGCACCGCCCTGCCCTGGGCGTTGACGCCCTCGTACTCGGCGGCGGTGCCGGTGCCGGCGTAGACGCCGCGGAGGAACACCTTGCCGTCGAGCCGCACCGATCCGCCCTGGTAGATCGGATCGAGCGCCGTGCGGCGGGGCAGGTGAGCCGAGAGGTCGAGCAGCGGCTCGCTTCGTCGCCAGCGGACGGCGAAGTCGAAGGCCTTGCCGGGCACGACGCCGGTCGGCGCCACGAAGATGTCGTCGACGTCCGGCTGAACGATCTGGGTGTTGGTGAAGGCCTCGAAGATCCCGCCGATGCCGGTGTTGTGGTGGTACTGCACGCGCCGGTAGCGATCCTCGCTCGGGCGCGGCGTCTTCACGGTGACCCGCTTCGCCTTCCGCGCGTCGAGCACGAGCTCCTTGTCCCTGTCGACCACGAGGTGCGGGTCGCCCAGGAGCGCGACTCCTGCCGAGTCAGGGCCACCGACTCCGGACACCGGCAGCCAGGAGGTCACGTCGTAGATCCCGGGCTTCAGCCGCCTCGGTGCGACCCGGCCGGTCTCGGGATCGATCGGGAGCGTCTCGACGAACTCGGTGCCGTACTCGTAGAACGTCACGTAGCCGCCCGCCGGCTCGCCGTCGCGGCCGATGGCCCTGATCTTGAGCGTGTAGCGCTCCTCCTCCTTCACGAGGCCTACCGCCGTGCGCGCCCGGACTGCGCCGGAGGCGTCCGTCGCGACGACGAAGCCGGTGTAGCGGCCCACACCGGCTGCGTCGTCTGCGTCTGCAGCGACGGTGACCTCGGCGCTGCCGCCGGCTGGCACCGTCACCTCCTCGCCCGACAGGGCGACGAGCTCGGGAAGCTCTTGACCGTCCGGCCCCGTGATCTCGTCTCGGAGCGAGAGCGTCACCGGCATGTCGCCGGCATTGGTGTAGGTGATCGTCTTCGTCACCGGCGCGTCACCGTCGTGCGGCCAGGAGAAGAAGCCGAGGAACGCAGAACCGGTCGCGTGCACCTCGCCCAGTGAGGCCGGAATGTCGAGTCGACCGGTGCCGACCTCGTACGGCGTCGTGCCGGGCAGCGCCTTCGAAGACGACATCAGCGCATCCTTCAGCCGGCGCGCGCCCCAGCCCGGGCGCCTCGCGGCGAGGATGGCCGCCGCGCCGGCGACGTGCGGTGTCGCCATCGAGGTGCCGTCCATCGGCTGGTACATGCCCTCTCCCCAGGGGATCGCCTGCGAGCGTGCGGCGAGCACGTCGACGCCCGGCGCCGAGATGTCCGGCTTGAGTGCGTGGTCGCCCACCCGGGGCCCCATGCTCGAGAACACCGCCCGCTGGTCGAGGCCGTCGACGGCGGCCACCGTGAGCGCCGCGTCGGCCACCCCCGGCGAGCCGAGGCTGAACTCGACGTAGTTGTTCCCGGCGGCGACGACGAACAAGGCCCCGGTCTCTTCGGTGAGCTGGTTCAGCGCCTGTGAGATCGGGTCGGTGCCGTCGCTCGGAGTGGGGTCTCCGAGGCTCATGTTCACGACGTCGGCGTCCTGAGCCTGCGACGCCCACTCCATGCCGTCGATGACCCAGGAGTCCTGTCCCTGGCCGAACTCGTCGAGCACCTTCCCAACGAGGAGATCGGCGCCCGGCGCGACGCCTTTGTTCGCACCGCCGGAGGCCGCACCGGAGCCGGCGATCGTCGAGGCGACGTGCGTGCCGTGCCCGTTGCGGTCGACGGTGTCCTCGCTCGGGACGAACGAGACCGCCTCCCGAATGCGGTCGCGATGTCGGGATGCGTCAGGTCGGCGCCGGTGTCCAGCACCGCGACCTTCGCGCCGGTGCCGTCGTACCCGGCCGCCCATGCCTCGGGCGCGCCGACCTGCGGCACGCTGTCGGCGAGGTCGACCTCGACCTTGCCGTCGAGCCAGAGCTTCGTGATGCCGCTCGTGAAGCGTGCGGCGAGGGTCGGCGCAGTCACCGTGTCCCAGAACCGGTCTGCGCTCATCCTCGTCCGTTGAGATCGCGGCGGCATTGATGCTGCCGAGGTCGCGCATCTTGTCGGAGCCGGCCGGCGCCGTTCGAGCTGCGCGGGCGCACGGTGCCGGCGTACTCCGCGATCAGCGGCAGCTCGGACGTGTATCCCTGCTCGACGAGCTCGGAGACGTTGAAGAGCTCTCGATCGAGCCGGTCGGCGGCCAGGAAGGGCTGCGCCTCGTCGGGGATCACGTAGGTGTCGCGCCCGACGGTCTGCGTCTGCACGCCGCCCGACGATCCCGGGCCGTCCTCGATCGTGGCGACCGTGCGTCCGCCGCCTCTCTCGGTGACGGTGACGACGTCGCCCGTGATCAGCGTGACGCTGGTGCGCTTGGTGACCTGTCCAGGGCGATCCTTCGAACCGAGGTAGGCACCACCAGCAAGCGCCGGAAAGACGGCGAGGATGGCGGCTCCCGCAATGACTGCTGCAAGACCGCGGCGTGGACTCGAGAACAAGGCGGCTCCCTTCGACAAGATTTCGCGGTGCGGGAGCCCGGCCGACCCCCGGCGTCAAAAGTAGACAGCCATCGCGCGAGAACTGCGGCGGCTTTACGACATGACGCCAATCCGCCATACTCGGCCGCCGGCCCCGAGGCGGAGGAGTGCCATGCTGCTAAGCGTGCTCGGACTGAGTGATGAGGAAGCGCTCGCCTACCGCGAGCTCGTTGCCATGCCGTCGACGACGCCCGACGAGCTCGGGCCGCGTCTCAACGGCGTGACCGCGGATGCGGCGCGGTTGCTGTCCGCGCTGGAGCAGAAGGGCCTCGCTGCGCGCAGCAGCGGGGACAGGAGCCGGTTCGTGGCCTCACCGCCCTCCGTGGCCCTTGGAGCGTTGCTCGTGCAGCGTCAGAACGAGATGAGGATCGCCGAGCTCGAGCTGGGCTCGCTCGACGAGGCCTACAGGACGGCGGTGGCCGACCGCGGCACAGCTGACGTCGTCGACGTCGTTCAGGGCCGTGACGCGATCCGGAAACGGTTCGAGCAACTGCAGCTCTCCGCCCGCGACGAGGTGATGGCATTCGTCAAGGCACCGGCGGCCGTCGTCAGCACGGCACAAAACACGGCAGAGGACGAGGCCGTGGCGCGCGGCGTCCGATATCGGGTGCTGCTCGAGCGAGAGATGCTCGACGTCGAGCCGGGAATGTTCGACCACCTCGCCAGAGCCATCGCGGCGGGCGAGGAGATCCGGGTCACCGACTCCCTGCCCCTCAAGCTCCTCGTCGTCGACCACGAGCTCGCGTTCGTCCCCATCGGCCCAGCCGAAACCGCCATGTCTGGAGCCTTGCTCGTACGCCAGAGCGGACTGCTCGACGCGCTCGTGGCGCTGTTCGAGTCGGAGTGGAGCAACGCCAACCAGATCGTCGCCTCGGCCGAGGAGATCACCGAGATCACACCGGAGGCGATCGACGACTCCGACGCGCAGATCCTCAGCCTGCTCCTGGCCGGCCTCAACGACCAGGCGGTCGCGTACCAGCTCAAGACCTCGCTCCGGACCGTGCAACGGAGGGTGCGGCACCTGATGGACCTGGCGCGGGTGGAGACCCGAATGCAGCTGGGGTGGCAGGCCGCCCGGCTGGGGTGGTCGAACCCGACTCCACGCACGCCAAACGCTGCTGAACGCGGCGCCGAAGAGGCGGCAGCCGGCTAGCCCTAGGCGATCCGTCCGCAAATTCCGCGAATCCGGCGATGAATTCCGGGGCGTCCGGTCGTCTTAGGTAGAACCCACGACGACGAAAGCGACGAAGGGCGACCCCCATGAGCGAGAACCAGCCTCCCGAAGGGAATCCTCCGAACAAGCCTGTCGTTGAAGAGCCCATGGCCGATCGACGCCTGGCGCACGAACGACTATCGAGCGGCGGCCTCTCGCGCTGGATGCGCGCGTGCGCCTCGCACCCCTGGCGCGTCATCATCAGCTGGGTCGGGATCATCGCTGCGCTGATCGTGCTCGTCGGGACCGTCGGCGGAAGCCTGAAGGACGAGTTCGAGATCCCAGGCTCGGACACCCAGAAGGCAACCGACCTGATCGAGTCGGAGTTCGCCGAGGAGCAGGGCGGCGTGTTGAACCTCGTGTTCGCTGCACCGGCAGGCCAACGGCTCGACACCTCAGAGCGCGAGGCTGCAGTCGAGGCCGCGGTCGCGAAGCTCAAGACCGATGAGTTCAAGCCAACCGGAACGGATCCGGACGGCGAGGCGGGCATCGAAAACGTCGGGGATCCCTTCAGCGAGAACACGTTTTCCGACGACGGGCGCATCGCCTATGCGGAAGCCCAGTTCGACCGGGTGATCTACGAAGAGGATCGCGAAAGGGTCGTCGCCGTACAGGATGCCGTCCGCGAGACCGTCGAACCGGCTGGCGTGACCGTCGAGTTCAACGGCGACGCGGAGTTCCCCCCGATCGAGCAAGGCACCCAGGAGTTGCTCGGTCTGTTCGCTGCGCTCATCGTGCTGCTCGTCGTCTTCCGGACGCTCGTGGCGACGGCAATCCCGCTGGCGCTCGCGATCGTCGCCGTCATGTCCGCGTTCCTCCTCCTCTTCGTCTTGGCCGGCCTCACCGACATCAACACGATCACGCCGTTGCTCGTGTCGATGATCGGGATCGGCGTCGGCATCGACTACTCGCTCTTCATCGTCACGCGTTTCCGGCAGTACCTGCACGAAGGGCTGCCACCGCGCGAGGCGGCGGCCGAAGCCGGCGCGTCCGCGGGGCGGGCGGTGATCTTCGCCGGGCTGACCGTCGCGATCTCGGTCACAGGCCTGGCGTTCTTCGGCCTCGACTTCGTGACCAAGCTCGGCATCGGCTCCGCGCTCGGCGTCCTGACCACCGTGCTGATCGCGAACTCGCTGCTGATCGCGGTGCTGGCCAAGCTCGGGCACAAGATCGACCGTCTCAAGGTCCCGTTCCTCCGCCCGATCGACGACTCCGAAGAGGCGCGGGAGAAGACGCTGATCGCCCGCTGGGGGCGGTTCGTGACGGCTCACGCCCGTGGGGTGTTCCTGGTCATGCTGCTCGTGCTCGTCGTTCTGGCAGCCACGTCGGCGCTCGTTCGCCTGGGCGCCTCGGACCAGGGGACGCAGCCGACACAGCAGACGGCCCGCCGGGCGTACGACCTCCTGGCCGAGGGCTTCGGGCCCGGGTTCAACGGACCGATTCCGATCGTCATCGACGTGAACGGCGATGCCGAGGCCCCGCAACGGGTGTACGAGGGCGTGCGCAACCTCGAGGGCGTCGCCTCGGCCGCTGAGCCGCAGCTCAACGACGCCGAGACCGTCGCACTCGTGTTCGTCACCCCCGACTCGGCTCCTCAGGACGAGGCGACGGAGCAGCTCGTCGACCGGTTGAGGAGCGACGTCGCCCCCGCCGCGACGGAAGGCGGCGACGCAGCCGTGTATGTGTCCGGCTTGAACGCGGCGTTCATCGACATCGCCGACCGGATCATGGAGCGGCTGCCGCTCTTCCTCCTCTACATCATCGGAGTCACCTTCATCGTGCTCGCGATGGCGTTCCGGTCGATCGTCATCTCGCTCACCGCCGCCGTCACGACGATCCTCTCCGCGTTCGTCGGCTTCGGCGTGCTGACCCTCGTCATCCAGGAGGGCCACGGGATGAGCCTGACCGGGCTCGACCGCACCGGCCCGATCGAGACCTTCGTGCCGCCGATCGCGTTCGCAATCCTCTTCGGGCTCTCGATGGACTACATGGTGTTCCTGATGAGCCGTATCCGGGAGGAACACGTCCACGGACTGAACACCCGGGATGCCGTCGAGCACGGGATCGCCGCGATCGGCCGGGTCATCGTCGCCGCCGCACTGATCATGGGCACCGTGTTCGCGGCCTTCATTCTCACGTCCGACCGGATCTCGAAGGAGTTCGGCCTCCTCCTCGCCGTGGCGATCCTTACGGACGCACTGCTCGTGAAGATGACGCTCGTACCGGCGTTCCTGACCATGCTGGGCGAGAAGGCGTGGTACATCCCCGGCTGGCTCGACCGGATCCTGCCGAACGTCACGATCGAGCCGCCGCACGACGGCGAGGAGCCGGGCGGAGTCCCGGCGGAGGCGACCCGCTAAGGGGAGTAGTGCACTGACCTGAAGCGCCAGGTCTCGGCGAGCCAGCGCGGGATGAGCTCGCCGAGAGCGGGCTCCAAGTCGGTCCCGACGGCGTCGTCGACGACCCACCAGGTGACGACGGCGTCAGAGCCCGGCGGCGACTCGTCCTCGGGCGGGTCGATGTAGACGCAGCCCAGGAGCTCGGTCTCCCCCTCGTCCAGCACTGCGTAGTTGAACGTCTCCTGCGCGGCGATCTCGCGCTCGTGGCGGGCGAGATCTTCACGGTCGGCCGCGAAGGACATGTCCGCCGGAGGCCAGCCCCAGGCTTCGCCGTACTTCTCCCACAGACGCTCACGGGAGCCCATCACCGCCGGGTAGTCGATGTCGACGTCCGCCTCGCGGATCGGACGGAGGTGATGGCCCGTGGACAGGTCGACGCGCTCGGGGTGACGGAATCCTTCGGGGAGCCAGGGCATGTCGTTCAGCCTACGAGCAGAAGTGGCTCTTCTCGCGGGACCATGACGCCGGTACGCTCCTCGAGTGGGCCGCACCACCGCTTCGCTCGCCGCCCTGGTGGCGGCGTCGTCGGTCGGGATCCTCGCCGACGCGTCCCCCGCCCCGGGAGAATCGCAGGCCGCGTACGCCTTTCGCCCGGTGCTTCGGGCCGCGTTCGTAACGCATGTCGCCGCACCGCGATCGGCGCCGGGACACCTGTATGTCGTCCAGCAAAACGGCCGGATCCGACTGGCGGTCGGCGGAAAGCTCCGGCGCAAGGCGTTCCTCGACCTGAGAGGCCGCGTCGTCTTCGGGCGCGAGCAGGGGATGCTGTCAATCGCGTTCCACCCCGCCTACGCGCGCAACCGCCTCGTCTACGTCGCCTTCGTCGGCGCCGGGAACATCACGCGTGTCGCCGAGTACCGCGCCAACCGAGCGGGCACCTTCGTGCTCCCCGGAACCAGACGCCTGCTCCTCTCCGTCCCGCAGCCCGGCGACGAGCACAAGGGCGGTCAGCTCGCGTTCGGCCCCGACGGGAGGCTCTACGTGGGCCTGGGCGACGGGGAGTGCTGTGACGATCCCGGGAACCGCGCGCAGAACGTTGCACTGCCGTTCGGGAAGCTGTTCCGGCTGGACGTGTCCGTCCGCAGGCCGGTTGCCGAGATGGTCGCGCTCGGCCTCCGAAACCCGTGGCGCTTCTCCTTCGATCGTGCGAGCGGCGACCTCTACCTCGGTGACGTCGGTGCCGGGCTCTGGGAGGAGATCGACGTGATCCCGAGAGCGGAGCTCGGAAGGCTCGTCAACTTCGGGTGGGACGTGTGGGAGGCGCGCGCGATCAAGGAGAACAAGCCGCCGAGCCCGCAAGGCCGCCTCGTCTTTCCGGTCCACGCCTACGGGCACGACGAGGGCTGCTCGATCACCGGCGGCTTCGTCTACCGCGGGTCCCGCGTTCCCGCGGCCCGCGGCCGCTACTTCTTCGGCGACTACTGCAGCGGCACGATCTGGAGCCTCAGGATGGAAAACGGCTCCGCCACCGACGTCCGGCGCGAGGGTTTCCGGATCAGAGGCTTGTCGACATTCGGAGAGGACGCGCGCGGCGAGCTCTATGCGGCGTCCAACTCCACGGGAAGGGTCTACCGGCTCGCTTCGGTTTGACAAGGCCGATTCCGTGACTACCATGCGGCGCTGACGAACAGGCCAGGGCCGCGCACCCGCGCGTCTTTCCGCGCAGCCCGACGTTCCTCTCTCCTCTATGCCGCTCCGTTTTCGCAGCCGTCTGCTTGCGTTCGCCCTTGCCGCGATCGTCTTCGCGTGCGTGGCTCCGGCGGCCTCGGCGAAGCTCGACGGCCCCCCGCGGCGCGAGCCGCCGAAGCCGGTGCCGACGCTCGGCCAGCGCGCCGCCAAGGTCGCACTTCGTGCGGTGGGCGTTCCCTACCGCTGGGGAGGCTCGTCTCCGTCCGGCGGCTTCGACTGCTCCGGGCTCGTCTACTGGGCCTACAGCCGCCTCGGGATCTCGGTGCCGCACAGCTCGTACGCTCTGTACGGCCTCGGGAGGAACGTCGCGCGGTCTCGGCTGAAGCCCGGCGACCTCCTCTTCTTCTCCGGACTGGGCCATGTCGGCCTGTACATCGGGCGCGGCCGCATGGTGCACGCGCCGCAGTCCGGGAGGAACGTCGAGATAGTCCCGCTCGGCCGGTCGCACTACGGCAGCCGCCTCGTCGGCGCCCGCCGCCTCGTCGCCTAGGAGAGCTCCACGACCATGCCCTCGCGGGCGAGGGTTGGCCGGCCGTTCCCTTTGACGAGCTCCTGCGCGTGATCCTCGAGCCCCGAGAGGACCTCGTCCGAATGGTGCGGCTCGTGGTGGAAGAGGACGATGCGGCGCGCACCGAGGGCCTCGGCGTACGCGACCGCGTCCGACACGCTCGAATGGCCCCACCCGATCCGCGCTTGATACTCGTCCTCGAAGTACTGCGCGTCGTGGAGGAGCACGTCGACGTCCGCTGCGATCGCGGCGCCGGAGATCCAGTCTGAAGACCGTTCCTCGATGCCGGTGAGCGCCGGCTCGTGGTCGGGCAGGTACGCGACGCTCTTTCCGTCGGCCTCGATCCGGTACCCGACCGTCGGGCCGCGATGGACGACGAGCGCTGCCGTGACCAGGGCGCTCTCCAGCTGCCACGGCTGACGCGGCGCGTCTCGAAACCTGACCGTGGCCGGCACATCGTTGAGGTCGATCGGGAAGAGCGGCGGCGAGAACGTCCGTGAGATCGTCTCCTCGAGGCTCAGGACCGTCGAGGGTGGGCCCCAGACGTCGACTGTCACATTCGCGTCGAAGATCGGCGCGAAGAAGCGCAGCCCTTCGACGTGGTCCAGATGCAGATGCGTCAGAAGCAGATGGATGCGGCTCGTGCCTCGCTCGGCGAGATCGTCGCCGAGATCCCTGATCCCGGTGCCCGCGTCGAGCACGAGCACCGTTCCGTCGTCGAGCGACACCTCGACGCACGACGTGTTGCCGCCGCAGATCACCGTCGTCGGGCCAGGCGTCGCCATCGAACCGCGGCAGCCCCAGATCTTCAGGCGCATAGGGCCACCACGTTACTCGCGCCAGAAGATCGTCATGATCCCGACGAACTCGTCGGCGTGGGCGAAGAGCGGGAACCCCGTGACCGAGATCTCGCGGTCTGCCCCGTCGGCGCCCGTGATCATGAACCGCTCGTGCGCCGCACGGCGCTCGTCGAGCGCGATCCGTGCCGGCCTACGCTCCGGCGGCAGCGGCTCACCTTCCCGCGTCCGAGGATTGAAGCCGGCCGTGAACTCGTCGACCGGCACCTCTCCGACCTCGGCGAATTGCCTGCCGAAGAGCTCTTCCGCCGCATCGTTGAAGAAGACGAGCTGACCCTCCTCGTTGACGATCATCGTCGCCGTTGCGAGGTTCGAGGCGAACTCGCGCGCCAGGATGAGAACGAGGTGCTTGGGACGTCGTCGTTCCAGGGCTCAAGCGTACGCCGCGACGCCGCCTGGTGGAAAGCGGCGACAACGATCAATAGACCGGGGCGTCCACACGCACGTCGCATGACTCGGCTTCGCCGGCCACGAAGTCGAGCATCCGCCCGGCTTCGGCGGTCACCTCGGCCCGCTCGCGCCTGGAGAACGCTCTGTGCGGCCGGATCCCCAGAGTCACCGCCGCCTTGCCCTCTCGCTCGAGCCACCAGGTCGCACGGAGCACGCCGTCGACGAGCACGCTGCTGACGAAGCGCCCCGGCGCCAGCATCGCCTTCCACGGGAAGTCGGGCGGGATGATCCGCGTCCGGTCAGCGTGCCCGAGGAGGACGTTGTCGTACTCGCCCAGGAATCGGACCGGCGCTGGGACGCTTGGATCGGGCCGGGGCGCGTCGGGGAGGTCGTAGAGCTCTCTGCCGCTCTCGTCCTGGAACACGACCAGGCGGTCGCGGAGCTGCTCGAACACCTCTCTGAGCCTCGTCAAACCTGACCAGTTCTGGATGTCGGCGACCGACGCCGGACCGAACGCGCGGAGGTACCGCAGGACGAAGTCATCGACCGAGGGCTCGGGCCCGAGCTCGCGCCCCGTCCACGACTGAATCGTCGCGAGCTTCGCCTGGCCGGTCTTGCCCCACACGCCGCGTGGCGTCACCTGGACGAGCGGAAGGTGCGTGCGAGCCGCGTTGCTGATCGCCTCGGCGTCATCGCCGAACCCCCGCGCGACGAGGCGTCGACCGAGCTCCCGCCCGCCGAGCGGCTCTTCGGCCAGCAGCTCACGCGCCGTCTCCATGAGCGCCTCGATGTCGGCGCCGCCCATCCGGCGACCGTAATGACCGCCCCGGTGCTGCCGCTCCGCCACGACCTGCGTCAACGGCTTGAGCGCGAGCGCATCCCGGGTTGTGACGAGATGGATAGTCCCGCGCATCAGCCAGAGCCGCACGGCCTCACGCTCCTCGAGTAGCCGCCCGAGCTCGTGGGGGTCGAAGCCCTCGAGGCGAGACCAGAGCCCGTAGTACGGGGGCATGACGTCCTGGGCCTGGAGCCCGACGAGGTGCTCGACGGCGTCGGCGACCGGCATCTCCACCCGTCGCAAGAGCAGCTGCCGCTCCAGGAGCGCCCGGTTCAGCGCGCGGTTGCTGAGGGCCTCGGCGCTCAGTCGACGAGCTTGCGCGTCATCCCGATGATCGCAATGCGCCACGTCAGGATTCCAAAGCCGACGAGGAAACCGAGGTGCGCGACGTCGACCCAGCCGGCCCAGCCGTAAAGCACGGCGTCGCGCAGGAGCTGGACGAGATGGTAGAGCGGGTTCAGCTGCGCAAGCGCCTGGAGCCAGTCCGGGAATCCGTCCAGCGGGAAGAACGACCCCGCGAGCAGGAAGAGCGGCGTCAGCACGGCACTGACCACATAGTTGAAGTTCTCGAACGACTTGGAGAAGCCGGCGACCGAGATCCCGAAGTTCGCCCAGCCGAAGCCGGCGATCCAGGCGATGAACGGCACGGCGAGCATGCCCCAGGCCGGGTCGAGCCCGAAGAACATCGCCACGATCATGGGGACGCACCCATAGACGCCGGCGCGTGTCGCGATCCAGATCGCCTCCGCGCTGACAAGTTCCTCTGTGTCGACGGGAGCGGCGAGGATCGCGTCGTAGGTGCGCTGGAACTGGTACTTGACGAACGTCCCGAACATCCCCGGGAAGGCGCTCGAGAAGAGGACGGCGGTGGCCACCGTCCCGGTGCCGACGAAGTCGACATAGGAGACGCCGTTGATCGTGCTGACGAGCGAGCCGAAGCCGAACCCGAACGCAAGAAGGTAGATCGTCGGCTCGACGGTGGACGAGAAGGTGCTCGACTTCCAGTACGAGGAGTAGTTGACGACCTCGCGGACGAGGACGCCGGTCAGCGCCCGGCGCTCGAGGCGGCCGATCCGCTTCTCACGCTGCGCAACGACACTCATTCGATCTCTTCGCCGGTGAGGAGAACGAAGACGTCCTCGAGATTTGCCGGCCGCCGGACGCCGTCGAACCCGCGAAAGCCGTCGACATCGAGGATCGAGACGCTCGTGCCGGTGCGACGGGTCCGCAGGCCCGCGCTGTCGGCCTCCGCCTCGACCTCGCGTAGGCGGTCGGGAGGCCCGTAGACCTCGAGCGCGTCGCTGCCGGCGTACTCCCGCACGAGCTCGGCCGGCGCGCCGGCGGCTACCGCCTTGCCGTGGGACATGATCATCACGGTGTCCGCGAGTCGCTGGGCCTCCTCGATGTAGTGCGTCGACATCAGGATCGTCGTTCCCTCCGAGCGGAGAGCGTCGATCAGGGCCCAGAGCTCCTGGCGAACCTGTGGGTCGAGCCCAACGGTCGGCTCGTCCAGGAGGATGAGGCGCGGACGGTGGATGAGCGCCCGCGCGATCAGCAGGCGCCGGCGCATGCCGCCGGAGAGCTTGTCCACGCGGTCGCCTCGCCTCTCCACGAGCTTGGCCATCACGAGGGCGCGCTCGATCGCCTCCTTCCGGTCACAGCGCGGGATCCGGTACAGGTGCGAGAAGACGAGCAGGTTCTGCTCGACCGTCAGCGTCGTGTCCAGGTTGTCCAGCTGCGGCGTGACGCCGAGCTGCGCGCGCGCCTGCTTCGACTCGTCGGGAAGCTTGTAGCCGAGCACCTCGATCTCTCCCTCGTCGGCGATCGACTGGGCCGTGAGGAGGCGCATCGTCGTCGATTTTCCGGCGCCGTTCGGGCCGAGCAAGCCGACGCAGGTTCCCATCGGGACATCGAGGTCGAGGCCGTCGACAGCGGTGATCGACCCGTAGCGCTTGACGGCGCCGCGGAGGCGGATGGCGAGGTCCGGCGGCACCGCCTCAGCATGCCATTCGACGGTCGGGTGGCCGACCGAGTCGGTTTGACCGTGCGTGTGGGCCGCATGCACACTCGCTCCAATGTCAGACCTGCATGACTTCGGCGGCGACTTCGAAAGTGCGCTGGAGCGCGTCAACGTCCCTGCGTACGTCATCGACACGAGCGGCGTCGTTCGCTGGATCAACGAGGCCGCGCGCCGGCTCGTCGGCGATGTGCGCGGCCGCCAGTTCACGTCGGTCGTCGCGCCGGAGGACCGGCGCCGAGCCCAAGACCTTTTCGCGCAGAAGGTTGCGGGAGGAGCCGAGGTGACGGACGCCGAGGTCGTGGTCCTCGACGCACAAGGCGATCGAATGGCCGTCGAGGTCAGCTCGGTCCCTTTGGAGAGGGGCGGCCACGTCTTCGGCGTCTTCGGCCAGGCATTCCAACGACCCGTCGAAGCCGCGCCCGCTCACCCCGCGCTCACGCCGCGCCAGGCCGAGGTGCTCCGCCTGCTCGAGCACGGTCTTTCGACACGCCAGATCGCCGAGGAACTCCATCTGAGCCCCGAAACGGTCAAGAACCACGTGCGCGAAATCCTGCGGAAGTTCGGAGTGAACTCCCGGCTCGCGGCGGTCGCACACGCGCGCGACGAGACGCGTGAGCTCAAAGGTGATTAGCGGCCAGATGACGGCTCGTCTCGCCCTCGCTGCGCTGCTCGCGCTCGCGCTCGTCGGCGGTGCTCAGGCCGCGGCGGCCGCACCCGACGCTGTGCGCGACTGCAACCACTTCATCCGCTACCCGAACTCGAAGGTCTCGTCAGTTCGCAACATGACGTGTCGAGCGGCGGTCCGCGAGATGCGCCGCTACCGGGGAAACATTCACCGGCGGTTCCGGACCCCGGGCGGCTTCGTGTGCGGACGCGTGTCGGGCGGCCCGCTCGGCGGTCAGTGGCGATGCGTCAGGGGCTCGCGCGCTTTCCGCTTCGAGTTCGGCGACTAGCCGCCATGGGGTACGGCGTCTCGCCCCGGCTCAACATCGAAACGAACTTCTCGATCCGTTGGGCGCGCGTCTCGGGTCGCTTCGCGTCGCTGACGCGGTAGAGGATCGCGTAGCGGTTCTGGGCGTCAAGGTGCTCGAAGAGCTCTTTCGCCTTCGGGCTCGCTTCGAGCGCCGCGAGCAACTCCGGCGTCGGCTGGATCTTGCTCGGGCTGTCGTAGGCGGCGTCCCACCGGCCGTCCGCCTTCGCACGCTCGACCTCGGCGAGGCCCGCCGGCTGCATTTTTCCCTGCTCGATGAGCCCGGTTGCCTTGTCCCGGTTGATCTTCGACCACCTACTCCGAGCCCGCCTCGGCGTGAAGCGCTGCAGGTAGTAGTCGTCGTCGAGGCTTTTCGTCTGACCGTCGATCCAGCCGTAGCAGAGCGCGACCTCGACCGCCTCCTGGTAGCTGACCGTCCTCTTTCCCGATCCCTTCTTGGCGAACTTGAGCCGGACGCCCTCGTCGTTTCCGTGGTTTCGGTCCAGCCATCGCTCCCAGGTCTCCTGGCTCGCGAAAGACTTGATGGGCGGGTCCGCCATCGATGATTTTTCCGCCGACCGCCCGTCATACTCGATGATGAGCCAAGGAATGGCGGGAACGGGAGCCCTCACGGCGGCGCGCGCCGGCGACGAGTCGGCTTTCTCCGCGCTCGTGGAGCGTCACCGACGCGAGATCCATGTGCACTGCTACCGGATGCTCGGCTCACTCGAGGATGCCGAGGACCTCACGCAGGAGACATTCCTGCGCGCCTGGCGAAAGCGAACCTCTTTCCGAGGCGACTCGTCGTTCCGGGCGTGGCTGTACGGCATTGCCACGAACGCCTGCCTCGACGCGCTCGCCGCGCGCCCGCGGATACCGACGCCCGAGGGCGGGCGGCCGCTGGGAGAGGTTCCCTGGCTCCAGCCGTATCCGGACCGACTGCTCGAAGGGGTCGCGCCCAGCGACGAGGAGCCGGAAGCCGAGCTCGTCGCGAAGGAGACGATGGAGCTCGCGTTCATCGCGGCGATCCAGCTCCTGCCTCCGAAGCAGCGGGCAGCGCTCATCTCGAAGGACGTGCTCGGTTGGTCCGTGGCGGAGTGCGCGGCGCTCCTCGAAACAAGCGTCGCCGCAGTGAACAGCGCACTCCAGCGGGCTCGGGCGACCCTCAAGCGCCACCTCCCGGCCCGGCGCCTCGAATGGGACGCAACCGTCGATCCGAACGAGGAGGAGCGCCGGCTGCTCGAGCGGTACATGGAGGCGACCGAGAAGGGCGACCCGAACGCGGTTGCGCAGCTGCTCCGGGAGGATGCGTTCTGCTCGATGCCTCCGGACCCGAAGTGGTGGGTCGGGAACTGGGAGATCGTGGACGCCTGGGTGCAGGGCGGCTGGGGCGACGATGCCTGGGGCCGCCTGCGCTGCGTGCCGACGAGCGCCAACCAGCAGCCGGCTGTCGCCTGCTACGTCAAACGCGCCGGCGACAGCGAATACAGGCCGCTCGCGGTCGACGTGCTCCGGATCGAGGACGGCGCGGTTGCCGAGATCACCGCGTTCTCCCTCGACGAGAAGCTGCTCGAGGCGCTCGGTCTGCCACCGACGCTCTGATGGACGTCCCGCCCGGGTTCGAATGCCGGGCGGTCACGGTCGAGCCCGGCGGCGACCGTATTTACCACGACGGCGAGTGGAGGGACGCGCTGGTCGTCATCGCGCGGGGCGAGATCGAGCTCGAGGGCCGTGATGGGCGCCGCCTGCGCCTGACGAGCGGCGCGGTCTTCTGGCTCGCCGGCCTGCCGCTGCGGCGGATCCACAACCACGGCGCCGAGACGGCTCAGCTCGTTGCGATCTGTCGCTGTGCGGACTCGTAAGGGTCAGGCGGGCTTGCCGGACATCGCCCACACCGCGACGACATAGGCCGCGAGGAGGACGAGCGAGAGGATCATCGTCACCCGCAGCAAGCCTGCGCCCTTCCCGCCTCGCAATCTGCGGATGCCGATGCCGCCGACGACGAGGCTGATGAGGAGGATGAGCCCTCCAAGGTCCGCCGCCAGGTACCCGATGCCGAGCCAGGCCGGCTCTTCGAAGTCATCGGGCAGGTCGTCCCAGCCCTGCTCCGAGTAGATCCACTGTGCCCCGATTCGCATGATGAACCAGCCTGGGAGCGACACCGCCACCAGCGTCCAGTAGCCGAGCCGAAGCGAGCGGGCATCGCCCCGCGCCAGCGCCAGGATCGTCGACGCGCTGAGAAGCCCTCCGACGAGGATCGTCGCGCCGAGCACATGGACGAAGAGCGGGAAGTTCTGCCCGTCCGCGCGGACCGTTGCGAAGAGTGCGCTCATGCGCCCGGCTTCCAGATCATGTCCACGAGGATCAGGAGGAGAACCAGGCTCGCAAGCGACTGCAGGAGGAGCCCCTGCTGCGTCCGATTGATCGCAAGCAGCTCGGCGTTCGGCCCCTGCGCCCCGGACTGATCCAGCTCTTGAGCTTTCGTCGCGCCGGCCATGTAGGCCTGGCCAGTCCGCTGGCCGATCCCGGCGGCGACGAACCACAAGATGAGCGCTGCGACGATCCAGGGATCCCAGATGTCGTAGTCGCCGACCGAGAAGGCGAGCCAGATCCCGAGCACGATCGTCCCGCCGGCGCCGATCCCGATCGCAGCGTTGCCCACCTTGGTGAACGGGGCGAAGCGGAGGGTCCCTTCAGGCGTGTCCGTCCGACGGACCGCGACAATCAGCACCCAGAACAGCACAACTCCGGCGACGTACGCGAACGCGCTCAGAACGTGAAGCGCGAGCATCCAGTCGTCGAAGGTCACCGGGGGATCCTATGAAGTCTGATAGTCCAGGGTCATGCGCTTCGGGGGGATCGCCGGATGCCTCGTGCTCGCGCTCGCCGTCGCCGGCGGCGCCGCCGGTGCGGAGCCCCGCTCGCGCTCGCTCGGTCTCCCCTGGTCGGGATCCCTCGCGGGCGGCGTTCGACTCCCGCCGCAGAGCGAGCACCACTTCACGTGGGACTCCGTCCGGAAGCGCTCGCCGAGCCGCGAGTGGAGGCGGCACGGGAACGCGCGGCTCGTGCGGACGATTCTCGGTGTGCTCGCCGAGTACGCGGCGGCCCACCCGGGATCGGCGCGCGTCGGCGTCGGCGACCTCTCGCGGCCGCGAGGTGGGGACTTCGGCTCGCGCTACGGCGGGATCGGCCATGCGTCCCACCAGAACGGGCTCGACGCGGACGTGTATTACCCGCGGCGCGACAGGCGTGAGCGCCCACCGCGTGTCCCCGGGCAGATCGACCGTCCGCTCGCGCAGGACCTGGTCGACCGATTCGTCGCCGCGGGCGCGGCGAAGGTCTTCGTCGGGCCGAACACCGGACTACGCGGCCCGCCGGCGGTCGTGGAGGTGCTTCCCGCCCACCACGACAACCATCTCCACGTGCGGCTGCCCGGAGACGGTGTCTCGTCTTCGCCGGTCGGCGTCAGCACGCGGGGACTCCCGATCAGGGCCTTCACGCTCGGCTCGGGCCGGCCGCGGATCCTCGTCTTCGGGTGCATCCACGGAAACGAGTGCGCGGGCAGCGTCGTCGCCACCCGCCTGTTGCACGCGCGTCCGCCGCGCCGCGGCTCGATCACCGTCGTCCAGGACCTGAACCCGGACGGCCACGCGTCGAAGCGGCGCGGGAACGCGCGAGGCGTCGACCTGAACCGCAATTTCCCCGGAACCTGGCGGCGCATCCCGACCGCGGGCCCCACGCCGGGCTCCGAAGTCGAGACGAGGCTCGCGATGCGGCTCGTCCAGCGGCTGCGCCCGGACGTGACGATCTGGTTCCACCAGCCGCAGGGGCTCGTGCGCGCCTGGGGGCGGAGCGTCGTGATCGCCAGGCGCTACGCGCGGCTCGCCGGGATGCGCTTTGCCCGGCTACGGCGGCCGCCCGGCGCGGCGACCGCGTGGCAGCACGGAGCCCTGCCCGCGTCGCGCGCCTTCGTCGTCGAACTGCCGCCGGGCGGGCTGGGGCTGCGTGCGGCCGGCCCGCATGCGCTAGCGACGCTTCGGCTCGCGGGCAATGGGTAGCTTGAAACCCATGCACGCCGTCACGAGCAACGGGCTGCGGAAGAGGTACGGGAAGGTCGAGGCGCTTCGCGGGATCGACCTCCAGGTGGAGGCTGGAAGCGTCTTCGGGCTCCTCGGTCCCAACGGGGCCGGGAAGACGACGGCTGTGCGGATCCTGACCACGTTGCTCTCGCCGGACGAGGGCTCTGCCTCCGTCGCAGGGTTCGACGTGCTCCAGCAGCCGAGCAAGGTCCGCGAGAACATCGGCCTTGCCGGCCAGTACGCCGCCGTCGACGAGAACCTGACCGGGTGGGAGAACCTCGAGATGGTGGGCCGCCTCTACCACCTCGGCCGCCGTGCCGCCAAAGCGCGAGCCGACGAGCTCCTCGCCGACTTCGATCTCACGGAGGCCGGCGGCAGGCTCGTCCGCACCTATTCCGGAGGGATGCGTCGCCGCCTCGACCTCCTCGCGGCGCTCGTCGCACGTCCGCCGGTGCTCTTCCTGGACGAGCCGACGACCGGGCTCGACATCCGCAGCCGCATCGGGCTCTGGGATGCGATGGAGGCGCTCGTCGCCGGCGGGACGACCGTGCTGCTGACCACGCAGTACCTCGACGAGGCCGACCGCCTCGCCGACCGGATGGCAGTCATCGACCGCGGCCTGGTCATCGCAGAGGGAACGCCGGACGATCTCAAGGCACAGGTCGGCGGCGATCGCCTCGAGGTCCATCTCTGTGACGGACGGCGCGGCGAGGAGGCGATCCCCGTGCTCGCCTCCATCGCAAGCGATCGCCCGTCGGCGGATAACGGCCTGGTCAGCGTGCCGCTGCGCGACCGGAGCGGCGCGATCGCGGACGCCGTTCGTCGCCTCGACGAAGCGGGGATCGCGATCGACGACATCGCGATGCGGCGACCGACACTCGACGACGTCTTCCTCAGCCTGACGGGGCGCGCCACCGAGCACGACGAGGAAGCCCAGGAGGCGGAGCGGCGATGAGCACCGCCCAGTACGTGCTTTCCGACACCTTCGTGCTCGCGAAGCGAAGCCTGAAGCGGATTCGGCGCCAGCCCGACCTGCTGGTCGGCTTCACGGTCCAGCCGATCATGTTCGTGCTGCTGTTCGTCTACGTCTTCGGCGGCGCCATCGATACCGGCGACCTGGACTACGTGGACTTCCTGATCCCGGGGATCATCGTCCAGTCGATGGTGTTCGGCGGCTTCGTGACCGCGCTCGGGCTCTCTGAAGACCTGAAGAAGGGCCTGATCGACAGGTTCCGGTCGCTGCCGATGTGGGGGCCGGCCGTGATCGCCGGTCGGATCCTCGCCGACGTCGGGACGAACGTGATCCAGCTCGTGATCATGTTCACGGTCGGGATCATTGCCGGCTTCCGCTTCGACTCCAGCTTCCCCGAGATCGTCGCCGGGATGCTGCTCCTGCTCCTGATCGGCTACGCGTTCTCGTGGGTGTTCGCGTTCATCGGGCTGTCGGCGTCCTCACCGGAGGCCGCCAACGCGTACGGCTTCACGATCCTCTTCCCGCTTACCTTCATCTCGTCGGCCTTCGTGCCGGTGGACACGATGCCGGACTGGCTGCAGCCCATCGCCGAGCACAACCCGTTCACGACCATGGTCGACGCGGCGCGGGCGCTGTTCATCGGCACACCCGCCGGGAACGACATCTGGCTCGCGATCGTCTGGTCGTTCGCGATCATCGTCGTCTTCAGCTCGCTGTCCGTTTGGCGCTACCAGCGCGCGGTCGGCCGCTAGGCGCGAACCGCTACCGTCCCGCCGTGATTCGCCTGCTCGGAGCGCTTGCGATCGCCGCCGCCCTCGGGTTGGGCGGCTCGACGGCCGAGGCCCAGCCGCCGCAGTCGCTCCGCGTGCTCTTCCTCGGGAACAGCCTCACGGCGACGAACGACCTTCCGGCCGCCGTCGCGCGGATAGCGAGCCGCGCCGGGAGGCGGCTCGAGTACCGAACGATCGCACCGGGTGGTTACGCGCTGGAAGATCACTGGAACCTCGACGAGTCGCGCGCCGCCCTCGCCGGCGGACGCTGGGACGTCGTGGTCATGCAACAAGGACCGTCGGCCCTTCCCGAGAGCCAGGCGAACCTGCGCGAGTATGCGCTGCGCTGGTCGGCGGAGGCTCGGGCGCGCGGGGCCCGCCTGGCGTTGCTGACCGTGTGGCCCGAGTCGTATCGTCGGAGCGCGCTCACCGAGGTGATCGCGTCGTACCGCCGGGCCGCCGCGAGCGCGAAGGCCGAGCTTCTCCCCGGCGGGGACGCGTGGCGGAGAGCCTGGCACTGCGAGCCCGGCACCCCGCTGTACGGGCCCGACGGGTTCCACCCGAGTGCGCTCGGCACCTACACCGCGGCGCTGGTCGTCTACGGCCGGCTCTTCAAGGCGCCGCTGATGGGCGGCAAGCCGCCCGCAGGTGTTCGGCCGCGCACCGCCCGGCTCGTCCAGTGGGCGGCCGCGACGTCGCTCGGCCGGCGTTTCTCGCCCACCCGGCGCTGCGGCCGCGCCTAGGACTCAGAACCCGAAGCGCACCTCGGTGAAGTACCAGAGGCTGGACGTGCTCCAGAGCGCCACGAGGACCGTGAACAGCGTCCCGCCGGCGACCGGGACGAGCCAGCGCGGGTGGTCGCGGTCGTGGACGTACCAGAGCTTCACTGCGAGGACGCCGTAGACGAACGACCCGAGCAGAGAGTGCGCGAAGACGCGGGCGTCCGAGGTCTGAAAGCCGAGGATGAAGATGCAGTGGAAGGCGACCGGAATCGTCGCGAGGACGGCGAGGCGCCCGGACCAGCGGTGAATCCCGTTCACCTTCGGCGGCGCGACCGGGACGAAACGCTGCAGCTTGCCGAAGATCCGCGCGCCCGTGAGCACCTGGACGATCGCGAGGATCGCGGCGGCTGTGGCGAACCAGGCCTTGAAGGCGATCGGCGTGGAGAACACCGAGGTGACGATGTCCGTGTAGGTGGACTCGATGCTGGCGACCGGCACGGCGCGACCTTATTACGATCGCGGCATGTCGAGGCGCGCTCGTCTCATCGTTGTCCCGGCGATCCTGCTCGTCGGCGTCACGGCGGGCGTCTACGCGCTCGCCGAGCTTCACCTCGCCAAGGAGGAGGCCGCCGCACCGGCTCCGCCCGCTGCAACGGCCGCGGGTGACGCGACTCGCGGCGAGACGCTGTTCGCCGAGAACTGTGCGAGCTGCCACGGCGAGGACGGCTCGGGCGGCGGCGTCGGCCCGACGCTGGCCGGAAGCGGAGTCGCGCGCGAGGACGCCCAGGCGACGATCGAGAACGGCAGCGGGATCATGCCCGCCGACCTCGTGTCGGGCCAGGACCTGAGCGACGTCCTCGCGTACCTGGAGACGATCTCCGGTTAGGAGAGCAAGAGGCTGCGACCGGCCACCGGTTGTCAGCCTGGAAGGAGCAGCTCGGCGGCGGCTTCGAGATTCACCCGGCCGCGCCCTCGCGTCGCGACGTAGCTCACACCGGCGGGTCGCCAGACGGGAAGCCCGATCTCGACGAGGACGGCGTCGTCAGCCTGGTCGAGGATCTTCTGCGCTGCGTCCTGCTGCCATGGATGCCGGTGTGCGTCCTGTACGACGACCACCAGCTGGCTCTCCCGGTGCGCGGAGGCAAACGCCGAGGCATCCTCGGCCTCCCCCAGCCTCGCCACCTCGGCGCCGAGCAGCTCCGCGAGCCCATGGTCGGTTGGCCCGGCAGCAATCGACGGCTCGGGCAGGAGCTCGACTACGAGCGCGGCCCGGGTCAAGCCCACCTCGCCTTCAACGAGCACGGCGCGCCTGGCCGCCTGCATCCCGACGATCCGCAGGACTTCGCCGTTGCTGGGCGGTTCGATGCTTTCCGTGAGCCGCTCGACTCGGCCGGCCGCCTGTCGCAGCTGCTCCTCGGAGAGCCTTCCGGACCGGACGGCCTCGACGACCCGGGCGTGAACGCATTCGGGCCGCAGGTCGTGGCCGAGGCAAAGCAGGTCGGCACCGGCTTCGAGGGCCAAGACGGCTCCTTCCTTCTCGCCGACGGAGCCGCTGACCGCGCGCATCTCGAGGGCGTCGGTCACGACGACTCCATCGAAGCCGAGCTCATCCCGGAGGAGATCGGTGATCACCGCCCGGCTGAGGGTCCCCGGTGCGTCGTCGAGCCCGGTCACTCGGATGTGCGCGGTCATCACCGCGCGCGCGCCGGCGTCGACTGCCGCCCGAAACGGCTCGACCATCGCAGCCATCGTCTCGTCGTCGCGCTCGACCGTCGGGAGCTCGAGATGCGAGTCCTCCTCGGTGTCGCCGTGCCCCGGGAAGTGCTTCGCGCAGGCCGCGACTCCGGAGCTCTGGAGCCCGCTCACGAACGCGGCCACGTGGCGGGAGACGAGCCCCGGGTCGCTCCCGAACGAGCGGACACCGACGATCGGGTTGTCGGGATTCGTGTTCACGTCCGCGACAGGGGCGAGATCGAGGTTGATGCCCGCAGCAGCCAGCTCGGCGCCGATGGCGGCTGCGACGTGCCGCGTGAGCTCGACGTCGTCCACGGCACCGAGCGCGTGGTTCCCGGGATAGCGGCTGCCGGTCGAGGCGTCCAGCCGGCTGACGTCGCCACCCTCCTCGTCGATCGCGACGATCAGGTCGGGACGCTCGCTCCGTAGCTCGGCTGTCAGCTCTGCGAGCTGCTCGCGGCCTTCGACATTCCACGCGAAGAGGCAGACGCCGCCGAGCCCGCCCTCCAGCCAGGGCCGGACCCAGGCAGGGACACTTGTCCCCTCGAACCCGACGAGCAGACAGCGCGCGGCGAGCCGCTCGAGCTCGGCGCTCACTCGCGAACGGCGCCCGCGGTGAGTCCGAAGGCGATCTTCCGGTGCACGAGCACGAAGAACACGACCACCGGAAGCGCGGTCAGCGTGGCGCCGGCCATCAAGGGCCCCCAATCCGTCCCGCGGGAAGTCGTGAACGACGCGAGCCAGACCGTCAGCGTCTGCTTCTCCTGGTCGTTGAGGAAGACATAGGCGATCAGGAACTCGTTCCACGCCTGGATGAACGCGAAGATCGAGGTAGCGACGAGCCCCGGCGCGACGAGAGGAAGCAGGATCCGCATGAAGGCACCGAAGCGCGTGCTCCCGTCGACCATCGCCGCCTCCTCCAGCTCCTTCGGCACGCCCATGACGAAGCCTCGGAGCGTCCAGACCGTGAACGGGAGGACGAACGTCAGGTAGGTGACGATCACCCCGCTGAGCTTGTTCAGCTGGTCTGCACGGCCGAGCGAGATGTACAGAGGAATGATCAGCGCGTTCAGCGGCACCATCTGCACCGCGATGATCAGGACGATGAACGCCCCACGCCCGTAGAAGCGGAACTTCGCGAGGGCGAGCGCCGCGAGGAACGCGACAGCGAGCGAGATCGCGACCACGGAGCAGACGATGATCACGCTGTTCTTGACGTTGTCCCAGAAGTACGGCCGATCCATGGCATCCCGGTAGTTGGCCAGGGTGGCCGGCGAGGGGAACCACTGCGGCTTGTCACTGAGGATGTTCTGGCCGGTCTTGAACGAGGTCGAGATCATCCAGTAGACCGGGAAGACCATCACCACCAGGACCAGGAGCCCGAGGGCGTTCCACCCGACACGGCCGATGACCTTGCGACGACTGCGCCGGCGGGGCAGGACGGCGCTCACCGCGTCTCCCCGATCCGGATCATCTGGCGGATGTAGAAGAAGGTCGCGACGAACATGATCCCGACCATCACGACGGCGATCGCCGCGCCGAAGCCGTACTCGCCGAGCCGGAACGCCTCCACGAACGAGTAGACGCTCATCAGCCAGTAGTCCTCCTCGGGCTCGCCGTCCCGGATCAGCCAGATCTGGTTGAAGATCTGGAAGTCCCAGATGATCGAGAGGGTGATCAGGATCACGAAGAGCGGCTTCAGGAGCGGGAACGTCACGTCGCGGAAGACCCGCCAGGCGTTCGCCCCGTCGATCGACGCGGCTTCGACGAGCTCCTCCGGTACCTGTGAGAAGCCGGCGTAGAGCATGATCGTCACGAACGGGATCGCGCCCCAGACGACGAGGGCCGTGATGACGGCGAAGCCGGTCGTCGGGTTGGCGAACCAGTCCTTGTTCAGGAAGTCGCCGACGTGCAGCTCGGTCAGCGTCCAGTTGAGGACGCCGAACTCGAAGTCGACCATCCAGCGGAAGATGTTCACGGCGACGACGACCGGCGTCGCCCAGACGAGCACGAGGCCGGTGGTCAGCAGCAGCCGCATGAAGGAGCCGAGCCGGGTCAGCAGCAGCGCGATCAGCGTGCCGAGCACCATCGTCAGGCCGACGTTCACGAACGTGAAGACGAACGTCCGAAGGACGACGGTCCAGAACTGGTGGTCGTGGAAGAGCCGCGTGTAGTTGTCCAGCCCGATCCACGGCCCCTCCTGGAGGATCAGCTCGGCGAGGCCGAACTGCTGCAACGACAGCCGGCCGAGGAGATAGAGCGGGTACCCGAGGACGGCGGCGATCACGAGCGCCGCCGGGGTGAGCAGCGCGTACGGGGTCAGCGCCCGGGCAACCGCATGGCGCGTGACACGGCGCCGCCGCCGAGGAATCGCAGTCTCGGCGGCGGCGGCCGTGAGGGCCGGGAAGCCCGTCTCGCCTCCCGGCCCGGAGCTCACGTCCTTCGGTTCAGGATGTTGGTGATCTGATTGCTCGCGCGCGTAGCGGCAGCCTGGACACTCGAGCGTCCGGTGAAGATGGACTGGAGCATCGTCTGCAGCGTGCGTGCGTTCTCGACCTGGACCCAGTTGGGCGCGGTCGGGACGAAGTAGCTGGACTTCGACGCGGCGGCGAAGGGAGCCAGCTGTGGGTTCCGTGCGTGGATCGAGGTCAGGGTCGTCGTGTTGGGGATGACCTTTCCGACCGTCGCGAGCTGACGCATCTGCGCGTTGTTCGTGAAGGCCCTGATCCACTCGTAGGCGAGCGACTTGTTCCGGCTCGTGACGGGCACGGCCAGGTCAGAGCCGCCGAGGAAGGCAGGCATGTACTTGCCCTTGATGTGGCTCGGCATCGGATAGGCGCCCATCTTCTTGGCGAGGGACGGGTTTCCGACCTTCTTGTCGAGCGCGTAGGGCCACTCCCAGCCGTTGCCGATGAACGAGCCGACACGGCCCTTGGAGAAGACGAGCGCCTGCTGCGGGTTCGCCTCGTCACCGGTCTTGTTCGCGCGCGAGAGCGAGCCGACGACCGACTTGAGCTTCGTCAGCCCCTGAATCGCCTGCGGCGAGTTCAGGGTGCCCACCCACCGGCCGTTCCGGAGCTCGGCGATCTTCCCGCCGTAGTCGTAGACGAACGACATGCTGGCCCAGACGTAGCGGCCCGGGAAGTAGAGCGCCGAGTAGTTGCGCTGCTTTCCGTACTTCTTGATCAGCTTGGTGCCGGCAGCCTGGAACTCGGCGAGGCTCTTCGGCGTCGACCTGATTCCCGCGGCCTTGTACTGGTCCTTGCGGTAGATGACGGCACGGGCGCCGGCGTAATACGGCACGCAGTAGAGCCGGCCCCTGTACGTGCAGGAGTCCGTGAGCGCGCCCAGCCAGGTGCGCGAGTTCGGGAAGCTGCCCTTCGACGTGGTGATGTCCTGCAGGAGGCGGGCGGCCATGTAGCGCGTCGTCTCGGTGTTCCCGAGCTCGATCACGTCCGGGGCCGTTCCGCCGGCCAGCGAGGCGTCGAACTTCGTGAGGTGGTCACCCCACGTCTGGTACTGAACGTCGACGTCGACGTCACTGTGGCGAGCCTTGAAGGCCTGGTTCGTCGCCGCGACGACGGAGGGCCAGCTCGACTCGGCGTCATTCTGGAGCCAGATCACGATCTTGGTGGCGGTCTGGCGGTCGGGGCTCGTCGTGCCGGCGGCGGCAGTCATGGCCGAAACGGTGAGTGCCGCAACGAGCGCGAGGGCTCCGATGTAGCGTCGTCTCATAGAGATACCCCCAGAGCGATGCGGCGGCCGAGAACCCGATTCGACTGATCCGTGGCCTGACGGGTCATGATCGACGGGCCGCCAATTGGTTTATACCACTTGGCCACAGTCGGGAGATTGGCATAAACCACATCTCGTTGTCAAGACCCTGCGGCGGCGAGGCCCGGCGACGTCTGGCGGGCCTGTTGTGGCCTCGTCAGGTCGCTCACCAGACGATAACGATCTCCGCGGTAGATCGAGCGGACGTACTCGACGATCTCGCCTTCGTTCGAGCGCGTCGTGCGCTCGAACAGGAACGCCGGCGAGTGCAGCGGGACGCCGAGCGCGTCGGATTCGTCCTCGTTCGTCACCGTCGGCTCGATCGCCTGGGTCCCGCCGACGACGACGACCCCGAACCTGTCCTCCAGCAGCTCGTAGAAGGAGTGCTCCTCGAGGTCGGCGGCGGTCAGGCCCGGGACGAGCGACTCACGGACGTGAAGCGTCTCCATCGCCATCGTCTCGCGATCCGCGTAGCGCAGCCGCGTCACGACGACGACCGGCTCCGACGGCGAGACGTGGAGCAGACGCCCGAGGCGTGCGCCCGCGGGAATGACCTTCAGGTCGACGGTGCGGCTCGAAGGCTCCATCCCGCGGCGCCGCATGTCCTCGGTGAAGGACGTCATCGTCAGCTCCTGGGCGATCTTCGGCTCGCTGACGAAGGTTCCGGCGCCGCGACGGCGCACGAGATACCCCTCCCGCACGAGGTCGTCCAGGGCAGCCCGAACCGTCAGGCGCGAGAAACCGAGGTCGACGCTGAGCTGGCGCTCGGACGGGATCGCCTCGCCGATGCCCAGGCGCTCGATCAGGTCGAGGACGCGCTCCCTCGCCTCGCCTTGCTTCGTCATGCGCCTGCCACGGCCACAGCCGCCTGCTGCGGCTCCAGAAGCAGGCTGGCGCCCGTCTCGGAGTCGAAGAAGTGGAAGCGGGACGGATCGACTGCGAGCAGCATCCGGTCGCCCACTCGTGCGCGCGTCCGCGGATCGACGCGGGCGCTGAACAGCGCCGTCGAGTCGGCGATGAGCGTGGCGTCGTCCTTGCCCTCGAGCGCCTCGGCCGTCACCTGGGGCGCGTTCACGCGGAAGAACACGTTCGCGTCGGCGCCGAGCTCTTCGAGGACGGCGACCTCGAGGTCGATCGTGGGCAGCTCTCGAGGCGCGAACGAGGCGTCTTCGAAGCTCTCGGGGCGGATGCCGAGGATGATGTCGCGGTTCGTACCAACCGGCCGCCGCGCCGCGTCGAGCGGCACGCGGTACTGACCGAAGACGAGCTCGTTGCCGTCGATTCGAGCCTCCACGAGATTCATCGCCGGCGAGCCGATGAACGCGGCGACGAAGAGATCCTTCGGCTGCTCGTAGAGCTTCTGCGGCCTGTCGTTTTGGAGAATCCTGCCCTCGCGCATCACCGCAACACGCTGGCCGAGCGTCATCGCCTCGGTCTGGTCGTGCGTGACGTAGACGGTCGTGACGCCAAGGCGCTGATGGAGCTCGGAGAGTGAGGCGCGAACGCCGACTCGCAGCTTCGCGTCGAGATTGGAGAGCGGCTCGTCCATCAGGAAGGCGCTCGGCTCGCGCACGATGGCGCGGCCCATCGCGACACGCTGTCGCTGGCCCCCCGAGAGCTGGGCCGGACGGCGCTCGAGCAGCTCCTCCAGCCCGAGCATTGCCGCAACTTCCTCGACGCGGCGCCGAGCTTCTGGACGCGGAACCCGGCGGACCTTCAGTCCGTAGCCGAGGTTCTTGCGCACGCTCATGTGCGGGTAGAGCGCGTAGTTCTGGAAGACCATCGCGACGTCGCGCCGCCTCGGTGGCGCATCCGTGACGTCCTTGCCGCCGATCTCGATCCGGCCGTTCGTCACGTCTTCCAGACCCGCGATCGTGCGCAGGAGCGTCGTCTTCGAGCAACCGGACGGGCCGACGAGCACGAGGAACTCCCCGTCGGCGACCTCGAGGTCGAGGCTGCGGATCGCGCAGAAGCCGCTGGAGAAGACCTTGGTGATGCCCTCGAGCCGGATGTCCGCCATGGCGTCGGCCGACAATACCACTCGCAACGGCGGAACTGAAAAATGGTATTGACCACCTGATGGTCGCGGGCGTACACTCAGCTCACTTGAAGGACGGCGCCGGGATCGAGTACGACCTGCGGACGACCGCCGAGCTGGTTGACCTGATCAACCGGCAGGACCTCGCCGTCCCCTCCGCCGTGCGCCTGGCGGCACCTGCGATCGAACAGGCCGTCGACTCGATCGTGGAGCGACTGGCGCAGGGCGGGCGGCTCATCTACGTCGGCGCCGGCTCCTCCGGCCGGCTCGCAGAGCTGGACGCGTTCGAGTGTGCGGCGACGTTCGGAGTTCAGGAGGAAGAGATCCTCGCGGTCGTCGCGGCCGGCCTGGCCGCCGCACCGCTCGAGGCCGCCGCGGCGGAGGACGACGAGCAGGCCGGCGCGGCCGACGTCCTCGCCTTGACGCTGTCAGAGGCCGACGTCGTCGTCGGAGTGAGCGCCAGCGGCGAGACGCGGTACGTCTCGGGCGCGCTCTCAGCCGCCTCGCGGGCCGGCGCCTTGACCGTCGCGCTGGTCTGCACCACCGGCTCCGAGCTCGCGGCGCTCGCCGACCAGGCGATCGAGGTGTCCGTCGGACCGGAGCTCATTTCCGGCTCGACGAGGCTCAAGGCCGGCACCGCGCAGAAGCTCGTCCTGAACACGATCTCGACGGTCGCGATGATCCGGCTCGGGCGGACGTTCGGGGACCTCATGGTCGGTGTCGCCCCCGCGAACGCAAAGCTCCGCGACCGCCTGCGACGGGTCGTCGCTGCCGCGACCGGCGCACCCGAAGACCGCGTCGACGAGGCGCTCGAGGCCTCGGGCGGCGACGGGAAGGTCGCCGTCGTCTCGCTCCTCGCCGGCGTCGACACGGAGACCGCGGTCGCGCGCCTGCGCGACGCGAACGGGAACGTCCGGCAGGCCGCCCAGTGAGGCTCGGCGTCGAGGCAGCCCTCGTCGACGGGCGACTCGTCCCGGGCGACCTGGAGATCGTCGACGGCCACATCGGCCGCCACGGATTGGCCGGCCGCAACGGACGCGGGATCGCCTCGCCGGGGTTCGTCGACATCCAGGTCAACGGCTTCGGAGGCGTGGACTTCCTGGACGCTGACAACGACGGCTACCAGCGTGCGGGGGAAGCGCTCCTCGAGACCGGAGTCACCGCCTACCTCCCCACCTTCATCACCGCACCCGAAGAGCAGCTTCAGGCAGCACTTCGAGAGGTCCCCGTCCAGACCAACGGTGGGCCACGCATCCTCGGTGTCCACGTGGAAGGGCCGTTTCTCGCCCCGAAGCGCCTCGGCACGCATCCTCCCCTGGCGCGCCGAGACCCCGATCCGGCCTTGCTCGAGCGCCTGCTCGACTCGGATCGGATCCGAATGGTGACCGTCGCCCCGGAGCTCCCGGGGGCCGATTCCCTCATCGGCCTCCTGCTCCGGCGCGGCGTCACCGTCTCGCTCGGACACTCGGACGCGACGGCGGAGGAGGCAAACGCCGCCTTCGACGCCGGCGTGCGGACGGTCACACACCTCTTCAACGCGATGCGGCCGTTCGGCCACCGCGACCCGGGCATCGCCGGGGCCGCACTCGCCCGCCCGGACGTCGTCGTCCAGATCATCCTCGACCGGATCCACCTGGCGGCCGAGACGGCGAAGCTCGTCTGGAGCGCCGCGGCGGGGCGGGTCGCGCTGGTCACGGACGCCGTCGCGGGAGCGGGCCTGGACGACGGCTTGTACAGCCTCGGCGGGTTCGAGGTGAAGATTCGCGACGGCGTCGCGCGGGGCCCCGACGGCGTGCTCGCCGGGAGCTCACTGACCATGATCGAAGCCGTCCGGAACCTGCACGCGCTCGGCGTCCCGCTCGGCAGCGCGCTCGACGCCGCATCGTCCGTGCCTGCCCGCGTGATCGGCGAGCATGCCGGCGGTCTCGTCGCAGGCTCCCCCGCGGACGTGACGGTCGTGGACGACAACCTCGCGGTGGAACGCGTGCTCGTCGGAGGACGAGAACGTGTCGTTGCCTGAGCCCGAGCTCGAGCCCGAGCCGGAGCCGGCAGCCCCTGAGAGCGGCGCGACGTTTCTCGCAGAGATCCGGGAGCAGCCCGCTGCGCTGAACCGGCTCCTCGAGCGCCGGGAAGACTTTCATCGCGTCGCGGCGTTGATGCACGCCCGCGGCGCGCGCACGATCAGGATCGTGGGGCACGGCTCGTCGGACAACGCCGCGTCCTTCGGCGTCTACGCGTTCGGCCTGAGCCCACGCTGGACCGCGTTCCGCGACTCGATCTCGCTCACCGTCCACTACGGGACCCGCCTCGACTTCAGCGGCTCGACCGTGCTCGCCCTCTCTCAGTCCGGCCGAACCCCCGACGTCCTCGAGTACGTCGAGCGCTCCCGCGCGGCGGGTGCCTTGACGGTGGCGCTCACCAACGACCCCGGCTCAGAGCTCGCGACGGCGGCCGAGGCCGTCCTGCCGCTCGAAGCCGGGAGCGAGCGGGCGGTCGCCGCAACCAAGACGTACCTGAACCAGATCGCGGCGCTCCTGCTCCTCGCCGCCCACGTCGCCGGGACGGAGCGCCGCTACGCCGGCGGCATCCGGCTCGTCTCGGAGGAGCTGGAAGGGCTCATCCCCGACCTGGAGCGACGGGTCGTCCCGCTCGCCGCGTCCTTCGCCTTCACGGGACGGATGTTCGTCATCGGCCGAGGGGCCGAGTTCGCGACTGCTCGCGAGATCGCCCTCAAGCTCCTCGAGACGACGAGGATCGCCGCCGAGCCGCTGACGGCGACCGACCTCGCGCACGGCCCGGTAGCTGCCCTCGACCCGCTCTTTCCCGTCTGGGCCGTAGCCTCGGCCGACGAGACCCTTCCGGCCCTCCTCGAGGCGGCGGAGCGCATCCGCGCGACCGGCGCCGCGCTGATCGCGAGCGGGAGCGCCGCCGGCCGGCTCGACGCCGAGTACTCCCTCCCGATTCCCGATCTGGGATCGCGGCTGCTCAGCCCCCTGCTGTCGGTCGTCCCGGGCCAGCTCTTCGCGTGGGCGCTCGCCCGCGCCAAGGGCCTCGACCCGGACACGCCGCGGGGGCTCAGCAAGGTCACGCTCGCCCGCTGAGGGCGTTTTCGAAACGCGAAGCCGGGAACGATTTTCGAAACGACTCGAGGAGGCTTCGATGCCCAGCAAGCGAGCCAACGTCAAGAACGAGAAGCAGTACGAGAAGCTCAAGGAGAAGGGGATGTCGAAGGAGCGCGCGGCGAAGATCGCCAACTCGCCGGGCGCGTCGAGCCGCGGCGGGAAGAAGTCCGGCTCGGGATCGAGCTCCCGCTCGAACGCCAGCCAGGGCGGCACGACGGCCCAGAAGAAGGCCGCAGGCCGCAAGGGCGGCAAGGCGACCGCGCGCAAGAGCTAACCGGCCAAGTAACAACTTGTTACTTGCTCCCCGACGCCCTCAACCTGGGACGTTCGGGGGGTTAGTGACAACTTGTTACTAGCGTCTGAGCAGCGGTCGGAGGAGCCGCTCGACGTCCCGGCGGTACGGGTCGCCGTCGAAGGCACGCACCGGGTGCGGGTCGAGCTCGTGTTCCTCGAGCTCCCCGCCCCGGCGTACGTAGACCGCCGGATAAATCGTCCCGTTCGCGCTCATCTCCACCGCGACGGCCGCCGCGTCCGGCCCGCCGCCGCCTCCGTCCACGAAGTGCTCGAGCGGCAGGATCCCCTCGTCCCTGATCCCGTCGTCGGAGAAGGAGAGCGCATGCGCGAGGTAGCCCTTCTGGATCCAGACCTCGGGCCCACACGCCAGCTCGTGGAGCAGCAGCGGGACGACCTCGTCGGCCCCGAGCGTCGGCTTCGGCTGCTCGAACCCGAGCCGCTCGCCGATGTGCCGCGCCAGCACGCGGGCGTTGTAGCGGAACCCGTTCACCGAGCTCGAATTGGCGGCGACGCCGTCCTTTGAGAGCCCGCGCGAGGCGATCGTGATGTTCCCGGCGAAGAAGATTCCGGGCACGGACACGCTCTCCCAGAACCGCGAGAGCGCGGGGACGCGATCGTTCATCACCGTGACGACCCCGAGCTCGCGGAGGTCGCACAGCGGCACCCTGAAGCCCGTCGCCAGGATCACCTCGTCGCCCGAGAAGACGAGGCGCCCGTCCCACGAGGTCGCGTCGGCCGTCACGCGGAACCCGTCGGCCGCGCGCTCGATCCCCACGATCGACCCGTCGACCACGTAGGTGCCGGGGCTGCCGCGCACGTATTCCTCGTACGGCTGGAGGTAGCGGGCGCGCAGCGGCGAGTGCGCGAGCACCGAGATGTCCACCGGGCGCGGCGAGACGAGCGTCAGCTCGCGCGCCCACGGCAGCAGCCCGTACGCGAGCTCGAACGCAGAGTTGCGCTTTCCGACGATCACGACGCGCTTGTCGCGGTACGAGTCGGCCGACCCGGCGTCGGCGTAGTGGGTCGCATGCTCGGAGCCCTTGAGCGGGGGTGACCAGGGCTCTGTCATCCCGATCGCGAAGACGACGACCCGGCAGCGGTACTCCCCGTCGGTCGTCTCGAGGACGAACCCCTCGTCCTCGCGCCGCGTCCCGGTCCAGCGGCAGCCGTATCGGGCCTGGATGCCAGCGCGTTCGACGAAGTCGACGATCCCCGCCTCCATCTCGCCGCGCGCCGGCACGTCGAAGCTTCGATCCATCAAACCGGCGACCAGTCCGCGCGCTTCCGGCTCGTCCGCGACGAGGCTGTTGTTGTCGAAGCACTCGTACTCGCGCGTGTGCCGCTCCCACGGCGCGTCCGGCTTCGTCCAGCTGATCAGCCGCTCGAAGACCGGAAACCTTCGGAACATTCCGCCGGGGGCGTCGTCGGCGGAGAGCACGGCGTGATTGGACACACCCGCTCGAGACAGCGAGTAGCTCGTCTGGAGGCCGGCGGGACCGGTGCCGACGACAACGACGTCGTAGTCCCCCGGCGGGAACGGGGTCAGGAGCCGCTCATCCATTCCGTGGTGTTCCGGAGCCGGCGTGCCTCCGCCTGGAGCATCCGGTACAGCACGCGGGGGTTCTCGAGCAGGAAGCGCTCGAACTCGGGCCCCGGGATTACGAGGCAGCGGAGCATCGACAGGGCGACGACGTCCGCAACCGGCGGCTCGCTCGTCAGCAGGGAGATCTCGCCGAAGAACTCGCCGGCCCCGAACCGGGTCACCTCCACGTCGTCGATCCGCACCACGGCCTCGCCGTCCAGGATCACGAACAAGCCCGAGCCCTTGAGGTCCTTGCGGAGGACGCGCTCGCCCTCCGGGAAGACCTCCTCGTCGAAGCGATGGGCGATCGCCTCGAGCTGCGCGGGCGGCACATCCGCGAAGAGCGAGAGGCGCGCGAGGACGTCCGGGACTTCAGCCACGCGCCGAGCTTAGTTCGGGCTCGGGCTCGTGGTCCCGGTCAAGGGCGGGTTGCTTCTCCGTGCTCCGGCTCACCATCAGCGCGACGCCGACCACGATGGCGACCCCTGCGACCAACGTTCGGCCCGTGATCACCTCATCGTTGAAAGCCCAGCCGAGCAGGACGGCGATGACCGGATTCACGTAGGCGTACGTCGAGACCGTCGATGCGGGGACCGTCTTTAACAGCCAGACGTACGCGCTGAAGCCGATCAGGGAGCCGACCACGACCATGTAGGCAGTCGCGAGCAGCGCGTCCGCAGAGAATGTCGCGTCGTTCCACTCCCCTCGCCCGCCGCTGACGATCGCGAGCAGGGCGCCGCCGGCGAGCATGCCCATCGCGGCACCCAGAAGCGTGTCCTTCGGGAGCGCCGAGCGCTGCGAGTAGATCGAGCCCGCCGACCAGGCGAGCGCACCCACGACGATTGCGAGCGCGCCGATCGGCTTCGCACCCTCGTCGCCCGACGGGTCGACCAGGAGCGCGAGGCCCGCAAACCCGAGGACGAGACCCGCGAACGCTCGGCCTCCAAGCCGCTCACCCATGAAAATCCAGGCCAGGATTGCGAACCACAGCGGGATCGTCCCGACGAGAAGCGCGGCGATCCCGGACGGGACGTCCTGTTGGGCCCAAGCCAGCAATCCGTGGCCGAGCAGGAAGAGCGCGCCGCCGAAGAGGAACGCCGCCCGCCACTGGCGCCAGCCGATCGGGTCGCGGTCCCGGTGTCGGACCATCACCCACCCGAAGAGGAGCGCCCCGGCAACGAGGTGGCGCACCGACATGGCGAAAAACGGCGGGAGGTCGCGCACGACGACGGCGATGGCCAGGAACGTCGATCCCCAGACGACGTAGATCGTCCCCAGCGCGATCCAGACTTTGGCGCGCATCCCTCTTCCTTCTAACGACGGGTGCTACGTTCCCTTCCCGACCCGAGAGACGGACGATGCTCGACCGGCAGACGATCGAAGAGCGACAGCGCGACCGGGCGGCTGCGCTCGAGGACCTCAACCGCGCCAAGCGCGAGCTCGCCCAGGCCGCCACGCGGCTCGCCGAGCGGGAGCAGAAGCTCGAGGAGCGCGAGAAACGCCTCGAAAAGCGCATGCAGCGGATCGCCCGCAAGCTGGAGGCGAGGCGCAAGCGACAGCACCGGATTTCCGCCCTGCGCGCGAAGGTGTCCGACACCGAGCTGCTGAAGGGACGCCACAAGGAGTCCGAGCTCGACCGCGGCGAGAAGCGCATCAGCCGTCGCGAAAGCGAGCTCGAGGGGCGGACCGCCGAGCTCGCGGCGAGGGCCGCCGAGCTGGACAGTCGCGCCGAAGCGCTGATGGCGCGCGAGATGGAGCTCGACGCGCGCGACGGCGAGTCGGGCCGCCTCAACGAGGAAGCCACGCGGATCCGCACAGGCATCGAGCAGCGCGAGAGCGACGTCGCGACGCGTGAGCAGGAGATCGCCGGCCGCGAGCAGCGCGCCGCCGAGCTCGAACGATCGGTCGGCGAGCGGGAGGACCTGGCGGCATCGAAGGATGCGGAGCTGACCGCGAAGCTCGAGGATCTCGCCGGGCGGGAGAAGCGGCTCCGAAAGGACGAGCAGCGCCGGGCGGCGGCGGCCGATCGACTCGAGCGCCATTCCGCCGATCTCGCCGAGCGGGAGCAGGCGCTCGCGCGGCTGGGCCAGAGCCTCCTCTCGCGTCGCAACGGAGAGCCCGGCCCGGTCGAGGAGGCTTCCACCTCCACGTTCGTCGAGGGCCTCGACGCCCTCAGCGGCGCCTCACGCCCGAAAACGGACTGACCGTCCGGCTGCGGCGCTAGCGTCGCCGCATCGGAAAGATGTTCGTCGTCTACGTGCTCGTGATCGTGACGGGCATCGCCCTGTACACGATCGTGGGCCTCGCCCACCTGTAGCGATGAGGCGCTTCGTCCGGGACAACGGCCTCTCGCTGTTCTTCCTGGCGCTCTTCCTGCTCGCCCTCGCCGGCCAGTCGATCGCCGGCTACAACGTCTACAACCAGGAACAGCTGGAGCACGACGGGCAGACGATCAGCTACCTCCGCTTCCTCGTCAGCTCCGCCTTCGGTGCAAACGTGCTCGAGAACTGGCAGTCGGAGTGGCTGCAGTTCTGGCTCTTCGCGCTCGCGACCGTTTGGCTCGTCCAGAAGGGGTCGAACGAGTCGAAGGCGCCGGAGAGCCTCGGGCTCGAGACGGACGAGAAGCAGCGCGTCAAGGGCCACGCGCCGAAGGACGCACCACGGTGGGCGAAGCTCGGCGACTGGCGCCTGACCCTCTATTCGTACTCGTTCACGATCGTGATGGGCGTGATCTTCCTGGCGACCTGGCTCGGCCAGTCGTTCGCGAGCCTGTCGATCTACAACGACGAGCAGGCCCAGCACGGGAAGCCCGAGTCCTCGTGGGCCACGTACGTGACCTCGTCCGACTTCTGGGAGCGAAGCCTCCAGAACTGGCAGTCGGAGTTCCTCGCGATCGGGACGATGGTGGTCTTCACGATCTATCTCCGCCAGCGCGGCTCGCCGGAGTCCAAGCCCGTCGGCGCGCCGCACACAGAGACCGCCAGCTCGGGCTGAGGTCAAGTTCTCTCGAGCGCGGCCCGAAGGTCGTTCGCGAGGTTCGCCGCAGTCAGGTCGACGCCGGGGTGGAGCGTCGAGCGCCACCGCCCCTCCGCGTCGTAGACGCGAACCGGCACGGAGTGCATGTTGCTGTTGCCCGTCTCGTGTGAGGCCATGATCTTGAACTCCGTCCAGATAGGGCGAAGCTCGGCAACCGAGCCGTCCACGTACTGGATCTCGCCCGTCGCGCGGTTCTTCGCCAGGAAGGAGCGAATGCTCGCCGGGGTGTCGTTCAGCGGATCGACGCTGTAGGCCATGGCGAGGACTCGCCCCCGGTCCTCGCCGAGGAGCCGCATCGCCTCGGCCATCTGCGAGGCGGCGATCGGGCAGGCATCGGTGCACTGCGTGTCGAGGAACGTCACCGCGAGCGCCTTGCCGGAGACGCCCGGCGATCCCGCAACCGCCTGCGGCAGCACGAGGCCTTCGGGCGGGACGCTTCCGCGGAACGAGGGCTCGTCGCCGTCCCGCGTGATGACGAGGCCGAGAACGACGGCGAGCACGCCGAGGAGCGCGGCGGCGAGGAGTGCAATACGCATCCCGACAGTCTGCCGACTCGCCGTTCCGCGACCCGAGCCGCGACTGCTTCAGTAGGGCACATGGCCGAGGAGCGGAGGACGCTTCGAGCGGGGATCCGCTCGCTCCCGGGCCCGGTCTGGATCCTCTGCGCCGGCTCGTTCGTCAACCGCTTCGGCAGCTTCGTCGCGGTCTTCCTCGTGCTCTACATGCGCGAGAAGGGCTACTCGATCGCAGAGGCCGGCTTCGTGGTCAGCCTCTACGGGGCGGGCAACGTGATGGCCGCCGCCGTCGGAGGCCTGGTCGCTGACCGGTTCGGACGGCGGAACGCGATCGCGATCTCGATGTTCAGCTCCGCGGCGACGTTGCTCGCGCTCTCGCAGGCGGACGAGATCGTGCCGATCGGGGTCTTGACGGTCCTCGCGGGGCTGACAGGCGAGATGTACCGGCCCGCCTCGTCCGCGCTCCTCGCCGATCTCGTGCCGGCCGGGCAGCGCCTCCCCGCCTTCGCGCTCAACCGCCTTGCGATCAACCTCGGGTTCGCCGCCGGCCCGGCGTTCGCGGGGCTCCTCGCCGACCGTTCCTTCACGTACCTGTTCGTCGGCGACGCGCTGACGTCGATCGTGTTCGGCGTCATCGCGCTCACGTCGCTCCCCGAGGGGGTCCGGACGAGCCGCGCGGACGAGCGCCGCGGCGAGGCGCTTCGCACCATCGCCCGCGACCGCGCCTTCCTGATCTTCCTCGCATCCTCGTTCCTCGGCGCCTTTGTCTACTTCCAGTCGAACGCGACCTTCCCCCTCCACGTGAAGGAGAGCGGTCTCTCGAACGCGGACTACGGCCTGCTGATCTCGCTGAACGGGCTCGCGATCGTCTTTCTCGAGCTGCCCTTCACGTCGATCACGCAGCGCTTCCCGGCGATCCCGACGATGGCCTTCGGCTCGCTCCTCGTCGGGCTGGGCTTCGCGCTGAACGCCTGGGCAGAGACGCTCGCAGCGCTCGCGTTCACCGTGATGATCTGGACGATCGGCGAGATCGTCTTCGCGCCGGTGGCGTCTGCGTACGTCGCGGACATCGCGCCGGCGCAGCTTCGCGGCCGCTACATGGGCGCCGAGGGGCTGATGTGGGGCGTCGCGTTCATGCTCGGCCCGGGGATCGGGGCAGCGCTCTTCGCGTGGAACGGCGACGCGTTCTGGCTCTTCTGCGGCGTGCTCGGGCTGCTCTCGGCGCTGCTGTTACTGGCCGCCGCCGGTCCAGCCGCCCGCCGGGGAGGCGGCCGACCCGGCCCCTGACTAGGAAGCGCGCCGACGGAACCAGCGCGCGCGCTCGGTCGGCAGCTCGATGCCCTCACCGAGCGCCGTCGCCGCCGAGACGACGTCGTCGTCCGTAAGCGTCGTCAGCTCCTCCGGCCCGAGCTCCTCCAGCCGCCGGCCCGACATGCCCGCGAGCCGCAACGCCTGGGCGTTGAGCGCCTGCTCGAAGATCGTCCGCGCATACCGCGCGTTGCCGAAGCCCTCGCCTCGCACGGCGGAGTCGAACACCGAGCGCAGCGCCTCCTCGGCGCTGCCCGTGAGCTCGTACGCGTAATCGGCGGCGAACTTGTTCGTGATCGCCAGGAGCTCGTCCGTGGAGTAGTCGGGAAAAGAGATCTCGCGCGAGAAGCGCGAGCGAAGGCCCGGATTCGAGTCGAGAAAGCGGCCCATCGGCCGCGGGTAGCCGGCGACGATGACGATCAGTCGGTGACGATAGTCCTCCATCCGCTTGAGCAGCGTCTCGACCGCCTCCGGCCCGAAGTCGTGGTACGCGGCCTCCGGCGCGAGGGCGTAGGCCTCGTCGATGAAGAGCACGCCGTCGAGGGCACGGCGGATCACCCGCTCCGTCTTGAGCGCGGTCGTCCCGACGTACTGTCCGACGAGCCCGCTGCGATCGACCTCGACTAGATGCCCGCGGCGCAGCAGGCCCATGGCGCGGTACATCTGAGCCAGCAGCCGAGCGACCGTCGTCTTGCCGGTGCCGGGGTTCCCGTAGAAGACGAGGTGCTGGCTCGTCGCGACTTCGGGAAGGTCGTGCTCCTGCCGGCGTGCCTGCACCTGGAGGAACGCGACGAGCGCGCGCACCTGCTCCTTGACCGTCGCGAGCCCGACGAGCTCATCGAGCTCCGCCTGGAGCTCCTCGAGCGGCCTCGCCGGCTGGGGCCGGTTCAGCCCGAGCTGCTCCGCGACCCAGTCGAACGGCGCCTCGCGCGCGGCCGTCCTGCGCAGGCGTTGCGCCAGCTCCCTGACGTTCTCCGCCAGCTCGTCACGGACGTCCCGAGGCATCGGGGCAACGGTACCCCGCCAGCGCCAAGCGCTAACAGGTAGTTAACCAGGCTAACCGATTGTCGGTAACCTGGTTAACGATGCCTGGAGCGACCGACAAGCAGACGGTGGAGATCGCCAACCGCCTGCGCCCCGCGCTGCTGAAGCTCGCGCGCGAGCTCCGGCGCGAGAGTCACGCGCTCGGCGTCACCGGCGGACAGGTCACGCTCCTGATCCAGATCCAGAGGAACCGTGGCTTCGGCGTGAACGACCTGGCTGCGCACGAGCGGATCTCACCGGCCGCCATGTCCGGCCACGTCGACCGCCTCCAGAAGGCGGGCCTCGTGACTCGGACCCCGCACGAGACGGATCGACGGCGGCAGGTACTGGCGCTCACTGCGGAGGGCGAGCGCGTCCTGCGCTCGGTCAAGTCGCGGCGCACCGCCTGGCTCGCGGCCCGCCTGAAGCGGCTCGACCCGGCCGAGCTCGAGGAGCTCGACGCGGCAGTGGAGCCGCTCTTCCGGCTTCTGGAGGACGAGTGACAGTCGCCTTCCGCCGCACCTTCGCGAGCCTCCGCATGCACCGGAACTACCGGCTGTTCTTCAGCGGGCAGATCGTGTCGCTCGTCGGCACCTGGATGCAGAACATCGCGCTCGCCTGGTACGTCGTCGAGCTGACCCACTCGGCGGTCGCAGTCGGCTTCCTCGCGTTCTGCAGGTTCGCGCCGTTCACGGTCTTCGGCCTCATCTCGGGGGTCGTCGCCGACCGCTTCGACAACCGACGGCTCGTCATGGTCACCCAGACCGCGTCGATGGTCGTCGCTCTGGCCCTGACGGCGCTGGCCTTCTCGGGCGCCGAGATCGTCTGGCTCGCATATGCACTCGCGGCGGCCGCCGGCACCGCACTCGTCTTCGACGCCCCTGGCCGCCACGCCCTCACCTTCCAGATGGTGGGCCGCCAGGAACTGCCGAATGCGATCGCGCTCAACGCGAGCCTCTTCAACGGCTCGCGCGTGATCGGCCCCGCCGTCGCCGGAGTGCTCATCGCGGTCTTCGGGGTCGGTGTCTGCTTCGCTGTCAACGCGCTCAGCTTCCTGGCGGTCCTGACGAGCCTCTGGCTGATGCGGGTGAGCGAGCTCGTGAAGCTCGACCGGCCCAAGGAGCACCCGACCGTGCTCCGAAGCGTGCGAGAGGGCCTCTCCTACGCCCGCCACTCGCCGCAGGTGCGGCTGGTGCTGGCGATGACGATGGTGGTGAGCACCGTCGGCTTCAACTTCCATGTGCTCGTCCCCGTCCTGACCTCGGAGACGCTCGACGCGGGACCGCGGACGTTCGGCCTTCTCTCGGCGTGCTTCGGCGCCGGCGCCTTCACCGGCGCGATCCTCACGGCGGCCCTGGGCCGCGCGAGCTGGAAGGCGCTCCTCCTCGGAGTCGGCGGCTTCAGCCTCGCTCTGCTCGCCCTCGCACCGCTTCAAACCGTTGCGGCCTGCGCACTGCTCCTCTTCGTGGTCGGGGTCTGCTTCACGCTGTGGACGGCGAACAGCCAGTCGCTCCTCCAGCTGTCGGCCCCGGACCACCTCAGAGGCCGCGTCCTCAGTCTCTATCTGTTCGCGTTCGCCGGCCTGGCCCCGCTCGGCGGGCTCTTCACGGGTTGGCTCTCAGAGGTCGGGGGCACGGAGCTCGCCTTCTTCGTCGCCGGCATCACGGGCCTCGTGATGACCCTCGCGGCCCTGCGCGAGGTGTACGGCCGTCACCACCGAGCCGTGCTTACACAGGCCTAACAACTCCCCGCGAAATCCTTTCAGAAGGACCACGGCTCCCTCACGCCGCCCGGGAAGACTCCGATCAATGTCGCCAAGGAGGTTCTCAGCAGTGACCAAGAAGACTCGACTCACGGTTCTCTCGCTCGCCGCGCTCCTCGCGCTCGCGATCGTGAGCGCCGCCGTCGCCCACCGCGTCGTCGTCATCAAGGGGACGAAGAACGGTGAGACCCTGACGGGCACGATCGGGAACGACAGGATTCACGCCCGCGGCGGTGACGACACCGTCAACGCCGGGGAGGGCAACGACCGTGTGTTCGGCCAGCACGGGAACGACACCCTCAACGGTGAGGGTGGAAACGACCGCATGCGCGGTGGTCCCGGCACGGACACGCTCAACGGCGGCGAGGGCAACGACGTCCTCCGCGGCCGCTGGGGCAACGACGTCGTGAACGGCGACAACGGTGACGACCGCATCTGGGTCGGCCGTGGTGCAGACGTCGAGAACGGCGGCGCCGGCAACGACCGGATGCACGCACTTGCCCGCGACCGCATGGTCGACACGATCGACTGCGGTGCAGGCGACAGGGACGTCGTCTGGCTCAACTCCAGGGAGTCCGACGTCCACGTCAACTGCGAGATCGTCAAGACCGTGACGACGTCGCACCCCGACGACGGGGAATAACAGCTCCTCTCTCTCCCTCTCTCCACGACGAAGCGAAGCCCGCCTTCCGGCGGGCTTCGCCGTTTCTAAGCGAGGTAGGCGATGCGTTCGTCAGCGTCGACGCGCTTCGCGCCGTCCCGCCGGACGAGGTACTCGAGATGCGCCCTGGTCTCGACCATCGCAAAGCGGCGGAGCGTCGGAGGTAGCGGCTCCGGAAACAGGGTGAGCGACACGTCGTAGGCGCTCAGCGGATCGCCGTCGAGCGCTTCGGCCGTCCGGACGAGGCGCTCGCCGTGGTGGGCGATCAACTCGCGTGCCCTGCCGGCAGGGTCCTCGATCGGCTCGCCGTGACCCGGCAGCGCCAGCCTGGGAGCGAGCTCGGCGATGCGCTCCAGCGAGGAGAGGTAGTCGCCGAGCGGGTCGGGCCTGGAGTCCGGATACAGCCCGACGTTGGGCGTGATCGATCCGAGCAGCGTGTCGCCGGCGATGAGCGTCCCGTCCCGCAGGAACGCCAGATGGCCGTCGGCGTGGCCGGGCAGGTGCAACACCTCCCAGCCGTCGAGGTGGCCTCCCGGCTGGAGAACCTCTGGGTCGTGGGCGAACCGCACGAACTGGACGAACACCCGCCCTTCTTCGCGGAACGACTCGACATCGGCCTCCGGCGTGCCGTGCGTCCTGAGGTACTCGGGCATCCGCTCCGCCTCGCGCAACTCGCCCCAGGTCTGGACGCACTGGGCGTAGTCGTCCGCGCCCTGGAAGACCGGTGCGCCGGTCAGCTCGACCAGGTCGGCCGCTGCCCCGATGTGGTCGGGATGGAAATGCGTGAGGGCGATGCGCTCCACCGGCGCCTCCAGCTCGTCGAGCACGCGCGACCACAACTGCCGCGCGTCGGGCACTCCGAGACCCGTGTCGACCACGGTCCAGCCGCCGTCGGATGAGGGGAGGAGGTAGCAGTGGACGTGGTCGATGCCCAACGGCAGCGCGAACGTCTGGCGCCGGATCCCACCCTCGAGCTCGACCATGGCTGTATTCAACTCCTCCACTCGGCTTTATGATCGCGCCCCGTGGCACTCCTCACAGTCGAGAACGTGACACGGCGTTTCGGCGGGATCGTTGCACTCGACGACGTGTCGCTCGATTTGGAGGAGGGCACGATCGGCGGGCTCATCGGCCCCAACGGCGCCGGCAAGACGACGCTCTTCAACGTCGTGACGCGCCTGTACAAAGCCGATTCGGGCCGCGTTGTGCTCGAGGGACGGGACCTGCTTCGCACTCGCCCGTACCGGATCATCCGCTCGGGTGTTTCCCGGACGTTCCAGAACGTTGTGCTCTTCCCGACCATGACCGTGGCCGAGAACGTCCTCGTTGGCGCACACACGCGCATGCACCCCTTCGGCGAGCGCCAGGGTCGAAAGATGGCGCGCGAGACGCTCGAGTATCTGAACCTGGGACAGCACGCCGAGCGGCCTGCCGCCGGCCTGCCGTTCGGGACGCTCAAGCGAATCGAGCTGGCCAGAGCGCTCGTCTCGCGTCCGCGGCTGCTCCTGCTCGACGAGCCCGCCGGCGGGCTCAACCACGAGGAGGTGGAAGAGCTCGGTGCGCTGATCCGGCGCCTGAGGAAGGACTACGACCTCACCCTTCTGATCGTCGAGCATCACATGGCGCTCGTCATGAGCATCTGTGACCGGGTGCACGTCCTGAACTTCGGCAAGAAGATCGCCGAGGGGACGCCGGCCGAGGTCCAGCAGGATCCGGACGTGATCGAGGCCTATCTCGGAGGCGAGGATGCCGATGCTGCTTGAGCTGCGTGACGTGCACGCCCGTTACGGGCCGGTCCGCGCCCTGCACGGGGTCTCGCTCACGGTCGATCAGGGCGAAGTCGTCGCGCTCCTCGGCGCCAACGGCGCCGGCAAGACGACCACGCTCCGCAGCGTCTCGGGCATGGTTCGCAAGACCGGCGAGATCGTCTTCGACGGCCGCCGGATCATGCGGCGCAGCCCGGAGTCGATCGCGCGGCTCGGCATTGCGCACGTCCCGGAGGGGCGCGGGCTCTTCCTCGAGCTGTCGGTCTGGGAAAACCTGCGCATGGGCGCGCGGGGCCGGCTCGCTGAGGGCGAGCCCGAGCGTGTAGTCGGGTACTTCCCGTGGATCGATCGGCGTCGGAACCAGCAGGCGGCGACGCTGAGCGGCGGCGAGCAGCAGATGCTCGCCCTCGCACGGGCGCTCGTCTCGAAGCCGCGGTTGCTGATGCTCGACGAGCCTTCGCTCGGCCTCGCGCCGACGGTCGTCCGCGAGCTCTTCGGCATCGTGCGGCGACTGAACGAGGAGGACGGTCTGACGGTGCTTGTGGTCGAGCAGAACGCGACGATCGCCCTGAGCCTCGCGTCGCGGGCATACGTCCTCGAGGTCGGGAAGGTCGCGGTACACGGGACGAGTGAAGAGCTCGAGCGCCACGAAGCGGTCCGAAAGAGCTACCTGGGTTATTAGCTGATGGCCGAGCTTCTGCAACAGGTCGTGAGCGGGCTCGCGCAGGGATCGATCTACGCGAGCCTCGCGCTGGCGCTCGTCCTCATCTACCGCTCCACGGATGTCCTCAACTTCGCGCAGGGCGAGATGGCGACGTTCACGACCTTCATCGCGTGGTCGCTGATGGGCCATGGACTCTCGTTCTGGCCCGCGTTCGCGCTCACGCTCGGGATCGCCTTCGTCGGCGGCGCCGCAGTCGAGCGAGTCCTGATCCGGCCCGTCGAGCATCGACCCGAGATCGTGATCGTGATCGTGACGATTGGCCTCCTCATCGCCTTGAACGGGCTCACCGGCTGGATCTGGGGGCCGGAGGTGAAGGCGTTCGACAGCCCGTTTCCCCTCCGGACGATCGACGTCGGCGGTGTGATCATCTCCCTCCAGGACCTCGGTGTCCTGGCCGTGTGCCTCGTCACCGTGGCGCTGCTCTGGGCTTTCTTCCGGTTCACTACCGTCGGCCTCGTGATGCGCGCCGTCGCGAACAGCCAGGAGGCGAGCCGGCTGCAGGGGGTCCGCGTCGGCTGGATGCTGGCGCTGGGCTGGGGCCTCGCCGCCGTGCTCGGCGCGGTCGCCGGGATGATGTCCGCGCCGGCGCTGACGCTCGATCCGAACCTGATGCTCGTCGTCCTGATCTACGCCTTCGCCGCCGCCGTGCTCGGCGGGCTCGACAGCCCGGTCGGCGCCGTCGTCGGCGGCCTCTTGCTCGGGGTCGTGATCAATCTGCTCGGCACCTACGTCGACTTCATCGGCGGCGAGCTGCGACTGCCGGCTGCGCTCGCCGTCCTGCTGATCGTGCTGCTGGTCCGGCCGCAGGGCTTGTTCGGCCACCCGGTGGTGAGGCGCGTCTGATGCCGAAGGTCAAGCTCGCGACCGTCCTCAAGTACGTGCTCGCCCTCGCGGTCGCCGTCTTCATCGCACTGTTGCCGCGGATCTTCGACGCGCGCCTGGATCCTTCGTTGGCGGAGTTCCGGGTCGGCCAGTTCACGCTCGTCGGCATCTGGTTCGTCGCCCTGCTCGGCCTGAATGTCCTGACCGGCTACAACGGGCAGATCTCACTCGGGCACGGAGCCTTCGTCGGCCTAGGCGCGTACGCCTCGGTGCTGCTCACGATGGGACGGCCGGGCCTCGAGCTCGCGATGCTGGAAGCGCCGAGCTGGATGCCGGTCGGCGACGGCATGCGGCCGGTCTTCACGATTCCGATCGCGGCCCTCTTCACCGGCGTCGTCGGCTTTCTCTTCGGCATTCCTGCGCTGCGGCTGGGCGGAGCTGCGCTGGCACTGGCGACGCTCGCTGTGGCTGTGTCCTTCCCGATCGTGATGAAGCGCTTCGACGAGATCACCGGCGGCGGGGGAGGCATCAGCACGAATCTGCCGAGCACGCCGTTCGGCTGGGACATCTCCACCCGCCACTGGCTCTACTACGAGACCTGGGTCACGGCCGGGATCGTGTTCGTGCTGTGCTGGCTCATGGTCCGTGGACGAGTGGGCCGCGCCTGGCGCTCGATCAGGGACGGCGAGATCGCAGCCGTATCGTCGGGCGTCTACTCCTCCTTCTACAAGGCGCTCGCGTTCGGCGTCTCCTCGGCCTTCGCCGGCGCCGCAGGAGCGCTGCTGGCGATCGAGATCGCCTACGTGAACCCGGACACCTTCCCAGTCAGCCTCTCGATCCTGCTGCTCGCGAGCGCGGTCATCGGTGGTCTCGGCTCGCTTGTCGGCTCCCTCTTCGGCGCGCTGCTGTACGTCTTCCTGCCGATCTATTCGGAGAACCCGCCGCTCGTTTCTTGGGACTTCTCGACCCAGGCGCCCGCGGTCGTCTTCGGCGCGTTCCTGATCGTGATCATGCTGCTCCTACCCGGTGGCGTTGTCGGCGGTCTCCGCCGGCTCGCGGCGTTCATCGCTGCGAATCTGGGGCGGCGGCCTCGCGGTCTGGTGCCTGAACCGATAACGTCGGGCGCACATGGCCATTCAGACGGCCCCGACGAAGAGGAGAGAGTCTGACCGCACTCGTCGGCGCCAACGCCGACGAGAAGAGCTCCTCGACGTCGCTGATCGAGTCATCCAACGGCGGGGCGTCGACGTCTCCATGGACGAGATCGCGTCGGAGGCAGGCATCACGAAGCCCGTCCTCTACCGGCACTTCGGCGACAAGGACGGCCTGTACCAGGCGCTCACGGAGCGCTACGTCGACGAGCTCAAGGTCGCGCTGACGCCGGCCACAAGGGCCGACAAGCCGCGCGCCCGACTGGCGGCCGCAATCGACGCGTACCTGTCCTACGTCGAGCGGGAGCCCTCGCGATACCGGTTCCTGCTCCATGCGTCTGAACAGCCACGGACGGCCGCGATCGTCGCCGACTTCCGCCGCCGGCACATCGCCGAGTGCGCGTTCACGGCCGAGGAGAATCTCCGCCGTGCGGGTGTCGACCCCGGCTTCGCCGAGCCATGGGCGCAGTGCGTCTCCGGCATGATCCGAGCGGCGGGCGCCTCCTGGCTCGAGACCCGATCGCTTCCGCGAGAACGGCTCGTCGACTATTTGACGACGATTCTCTGGGACGGCTCTTCGTCCCTCCGCCGCGCGGCCGCTTCGCGCTGAAATCGAGGCTCACGAGGGGTTACCGTGCGTAACGTTTCGTAGTACGCTTGCCGGATATCGGGTCCGGTCCACAACAAATCGGGTCATTCGAAGTCCTACCGGAGGCGGACGGGGAGGTCCAGTCCGGATGGCAATAGGAGGAGTGAGCACATGAGGAAAATGGTGTTGGTGGTCATAGCGCTCGGCGCGGCGCTGACCGTAAGCCTCCCGGGCGCGCTTGCCCGGGTCCAGGCACCCAAGGCCGATCCAGGGGTCACGAGCAGGTCGATCACGATCGGGGGCACGTTCCCGTTCAGCGGCCCTGTCTCGTCGTACGCGCCGATTGCACGGGGAATGGAGACGTACTTCCGCTTCGTGAACGCGCGGAAGGGTCCGGACGGCCGTCGTGGGGTCTACGGCCGGCAGATCATCTTCAAGACCTATGACGACGGATACAACCCGGCGAGGACCTTCCAGCTGACGAACCAGCTGGTCCTGCAGGACAAGGTCTTCGCCATCTACGGGTCGCTCGGCACCGAGCCGAACCTCGCGATCCGACAGATGCTGAACCAGCGCAGGATCCCGCAGCTCCAGATCGCCACCGGCGCGAGCTACTGGGGCGCCCTGCACAAGCAGAACCCGTGGACGATGGGGTGGCAGACCGACTACGTCGCCGAGGGGCGGAACTACGCGAAGTGGATCCTCGCGAACCGGCGCAACGCCAAGATCGCGATCTTCTACCAGAACGACGACTACGGAAAGGACTACCTGCGGGGGATCAAGCAGGGGCTCGGTAGTCGGGCGAGCAGCATGATCGTGAACGAGCGGAGCTACGAGGTCACCGACACGAGCTACGCGTCGCAGATCTCGCAGCAACGGTCCTCCGGCGCCGATACGTGGATCCTGCTGACCACGGCCGGCACCCCGACCGTCCGCGCACTCGCGACGGGACGGACCGTCGGATATCGGCCGCAGCAGATCATCATCAACTCGGTCGCCGCGACCGACCAGGTGATGGCCGCCGCAGCCCGGACGGTCGGCCAGGACTACGTGAACGGCATCGTCAGCTCGGGCTACCTGAAGAACAACACGAACCCGAAGTACAAGAACGACCCGGCGATCCGGTCGTTCCGCCGGATCATGTCCAAGCACGCCCCGGCGGGCGGCGTGGACATCCGGAACTCGTTCTACTTCTACGGGGTCGCCAATGCCTGGGAGTTCGTCAAGCTCCTCTACAAGGCTGGGCGTAATCCGACGCGGGCGTCGCTGATGGCGGCTGCTCGGGCCAGGAACTGGGTCAACCCGTACACGCTTGCGGGCGTGCGGACGAAAACCGGCAAGAACGACTACTTCCCACTGGATCAGGGGAAGATCGTCCGCTACAACAACGGCAGCTTCACGGAGATCAGCCCGCTCTACAAGGGCCGGAACTAGTCTCACTGAAGACGCGAACGACCGACGGGGCCGGCAACGCCGGCCCCGTCGAGTCTCTCGGAGGATGCTGAGGTGGACCTGACGCTCACTCCCGAGCAGGAGCTGATCCGCAGCTCGGCGCGTGAGTTCGTCGACCGCGAGATCGCGCCGCACGTGCGCGACTGGGACCGGGACGAGACGATGGACAGGGAGATCGTCGCCAAGCTGGCGGAGGTCGGCTTCCTCGCCGGCTGGGAGCTCGACACCGTCTCGTACTCCCTGGTCATGGAGGAGCTCGGCCGGGTCGACTCCTCGGTCCGGGGAATCGTCTCCGTCAACGTCGGCCTCGTCGGGAAGACGATCCTCAAATGGGGCACGGAGGCGCAGAAGGCGGAATGGATCCCGCGCCTCGGCACCGGCGAGGTGCTCGGCTGCTACGCCCTGACGGAGCCCGGAGCGGGGTCCGACCCCGGCGGGCTCACGACGACGGCGGAGCGCGACGGCGACTCGTGGTCGATCACCGGCTCGAAGGTCTTCATCACGCTGGGCACATGGGCCGGCCTGGCGCTCGTGTTCGCGCGGACGGGCGAGAAGATTTCGTGCTTCCTCGTGCCTACGGATGCGACCGGGTTCTCCGCGAAGCAGATCAAGGGCAAGCTCGGGCTCCGGGCGCAGGACACGGGAGAGCTGACCCTCGACGGCGTGCGAGTTCCCGCCGAGAACTTGCTCGGAGACGAGGGCGCCGGGATGAAGGTGGCTCTCTCCGCGCTCGACAACGGCCGGATCTCGCTCGCGGCCGGCTGCGTCGGCATCGGCCAGGGGTGCCTCGAGGCCTGTCTCGCCTACACGAGCGAGCGCCACCAGTTCGGGCGACCGATCGCATCGTTCCAGCTCGTCCAGGAGCTGCTCGCGGAGATCGCGGTCGAGACCGAGGCCGCCCGCCTGCTGACCTGGAAGGCCGCGCTCGCCGCCGACGCCGGGACCCGGCACACGCTCGAGTCGTCGATCGCCAAGTACTACGCGAGCGAGGCCGCGGTCCGGTCCGCGAACGCTGCCGTCCAGGTGCACGGCGGCTACGGCTACGTTGACGAGTTCCCGGTCGGGAAGTACCTCCGGGACGCGCGAGTCACGACCCTGTACGAGGGAACCAGCCAGATCCAGAAACTGATCATCGGTCGCCAACTGACAGGAGAGAACGCCTTTGTCTGACGCAGTCATCGTCTCGGCAGCGCGAACCCCGATCGGGCGGGCGCGGAAGGGGTCGCTCGTGGACGCCCGTCCCGACGACCTGGCAGCGTTCGCCATCGACGCCGCGCTGAAGCAGGTCCCGGAGCTCGATCGCGGGGACATCGTCGACGTCATGCTCGGATGCGGGTTCCCGGAGCAGAAGCAGGGCATGAACCTCGCCCGGCGTGCGGCGCTCCTTGCTGACCTGCCGGCGAGCGTCCCCGGGACGACCGTCAACCGGTTCTGCGCCTCCTCCCTGCAGACGATCCGAATGGCGTTCCACGCGATCAGGGCCGGCGAGGGCGACGCGTTCGTCGCCGGCGGCGTCGAGTCGATCACCCAGGTCGACGGCTATCCGAAGGACGCCGAGGAGCTTCATCCGAAGCTGTTCGGTGACGACGCCCCGATCGCGAACGTGTACATCCCGATGGGGATGACGGCCGAGAACGTCGCCGAGCGCTGGGACGTCTCCCGGGAGGACATGGATCTTTATGCGCAGCGGTCCCAGGAGCGCGCGGTCGCCGCGCAGGACAGCGGCTTCTTCGGCCGCGAGCTCACACCCTGGAACGGCGTGTCCGCGGACGACGGGCCGCGCCGCGGATCGACGCTCGAGAAGCTCGCCGAGCTCGAGCCGGCCTTCCGGCCGGACGGCAAGGTGACGGCCGGAAATTCGTGTCCGTTGAACGACGGAGCGGCAGCGGTCGTCGTCACCAGCGAGGAGAAGGCGGGGGAGCTCGGCGTCCAGCCGCGGGCCAGGATCATCGCGTCGGCTGTCTCGGGCGTCGAGCCCGAGATCATGGGCGTCGGCCCGATCGGCGCCGTGCGCGCCGTCCTGGAGCAGGCGGGAATGACGATCGACGACGTCGACGTGGTGGAGCTGAACGAGGCGTTCGCCGCGCAGGTGCTCCCGGTCAGCCGCGAGCTCGGCATCGATCCGTTCGGCGAGAAGCTGAACCCGCACGGCGGCGCAATCGCCCTCGGGCACCCCTACGGCATGACCGGCGCGCGGATCATGTGCACGCTGCTCAACGATCTCGAGACCCTCGACGGGACGATCGGGCTCGAGACGATGTGCGTCGGCGGCGGCCAGGGGATGGCGATGATCGTCGAGCGCCTGTGAAGGCCTTCGTCGACGACGCGGCCCTCGTCGAGACCAGGGCGTTCAACGAGGACCTCAAGCTCCGCCTCGCGCAGATGCCTCCTGTGCACACCGTTCCTCCGGAGCTCGTCCGGCAGGGGAGGCGCGAGGGCAGAAGCGTGTTCCCGCCGCTCGAGTTCCTGCCGCAAGCGCGGGATATCTTCGTCCCGACGAGGGGCGGCGAGATCCGGCTGCGGGTGCTGGCGCCGGACGGTGAGGCCGCAGGCGTCTATCTGCACGTCCACGGAGGCGGCTGGGTGCTGGGCGAATGCGACGAGCAGGACGTCAGGCTCTGGTCGCTGGTCGAGGCCACCGGCCTGTGCGCTGTCAGCGTCGGGTACCGCCTCGCACCGGAGCATCCGTATCCGGCCGCGCCGGACGACTGCGAGGACGCCGCGCTCTGGCTGCTCGAGCACGGCCCGAGCGAGCTGGGGGTGCCCGAAGTGTTCACGCTCGGCGGGGAGTCGGCCGGCGCGCATCTCTGCGTGACGACCTTGCTACGGCTGCGAGACCGCCACGGGACCACGGGCGCGTTTCGCGCGGCGAACCTCGTCTACGGTGGCTACGACCTCACGGGGACGCCGAGCCAGCTCAGCTGGGGCGACCGCTCGTTCATCCTGTCGACGCCTTCGATGGAGTGGTTCGCGCGAAGCTTCGCCGGAGACCGCAGTTTCGAGGAGCGGCGCGACCCCGACATCTCTCCGCTCTACGCCGAGCTCCACGATCTGCCGCCCGCGTACTTCTCGGTGGGCGAACTCGACCCGCTTCTCGACGATTCGCTGTTCATGTCGGCGCGCTGGCGGGCCGCCGGGAACGAGGCGGAGCTTCGGGTCTGGCCGGAGTGCGTCCATGCATTCCTCGCGTTCCCGCTCTGCATCTCCCGCCAGGCGCATGCGGAGCAGCACGACTTCCTGCGTCAGGCGCTGGCCGACTAGCTGAGGACAGCCTGGGTCTGAGTGACCTGTGCGACGCGGCGTTCTTCGGCATCTACGAGGTCGGTCTGGACGACGATGAAGCTGCGGCCAACATGGAGCGGACGCGTCACCCCCTGAACGCGGCCCTCACGGACGGCGCGGAAGAAGTTGGTCTTCGACTCGACCGTGGCCGTCGTCGTTGCGCCGTCGGGCAGGTTCAGGAACGCGCAGACGCCTCCGAGCGTGTCGGCGAACGCCATCAGCGCCCCGCCGTGCAGCACGCCGGCGACCGTGCATTTCTCCGGCGCCCAGTCCATTCCGCCGCGAACCTCACCGGGGTCAGCCTGCGTGACCTCGATGCCGAGCGTCCCGGCCAGCGGGGCGACCTCCGCCAGGTTCTCCATGGCCGAGGAGCTTACGCGGCGGCTTGCGCGGCGGCGCCGCGAGAAACGGCCTCGAGCGAGTTCCCATCGAAGTCGAGGACGCGGGCGGCGTAGTACTCGGCGTGGTACTCCCGCCGGACGCCGGGCTCCCACTCGGTGCGCGCCCCCGCGGCGATCGCCGTCGCGTAGAACGAGTGGACGGCGCCGGCGTCACGCGCCGGGAGCGCGATCTCGAGGCGGCCGGCGAGGTCCGACTCGACGACCCAGAGCGAGCTCGGCTCACCCGTTCGACCGAAGTACGCGCGACGCTCGTCCGGCCAGTCGAGCAGGCAGACGAGACCGAGCGGCGCAAGGACCTCCTCGTAGAACGGCTTGCTCGTGTCGTAGTCGCGGACGAAGACTGTGAGGTGGTCGATCTCCATAGCGGAAGAATAGAACGATCGTACTATTCTGTCAAGCCGTTCTTCTATACTCCGGTTATGGCAGTACTTGAAAAGCAGACGCTCGTGCTGAAAACAAAAGGCGAGCGGACCCGGCACGCGATCCTGACGCGAGCGGCGGAGCTGGCGACGCAGGAAGGGCTCGAGCCGCTTTCGATCGGTCGGCTCGCGCTCGCCACCGGCATGAGCAAGAGCGGACTCTTTGCGCACTTCGGATCGAAGGAGGAGCTCCAGCTCGCCACCGTCGACCAGGCGGCGAAGCTGTTCGTCGACGAGGTGATCGCGCCGGCCCGCTCCGCCCCGAAGGGGCTGCCGCGGGTCTGGGCACTCTGCGACCACAAGATCGGCTACATGGAGCGCCAGGTGTTCCCCGGCGGCTGCTTCTTCGCGGCAACCTCCGTGGAGTTCAGCCATCGACCCGGCCCCGTCCGCGACCGGATCGAGGAGATGCTCCGTTCATGGCTCTCGTACCTGGAGCACGCGGTCGAGCAAGCACAGCAGGCGGGCGAGCTCGACGACGCGCTCAGCGCTCGCGAGATCACGTTCGAGCTCGACGCGTTCGCAGCCTCCGCGAACTGGCAGTTTCACCTCTTCCGTGATCCGGCGGTCTTCGGCGCCGCCCGGCGTGCCGTGCGCGAGCGCCTCGAAAGCCTGCGCACGGCCTGACCACTAGGGAATGAAGGCGAGGTCCTCCGGTGGCGGGCCGACCATCGGCGTCTCGAAGAACGGAGCAGCCCCGTCCGGGTCGACGACCGTCGCGCCGTCGCTCGCGAAGAACGTCGCCATCTGGGCCTGAGCAGCGAGCGCGAAGGGCGCCAGCGCGGGGTTCGCCACGGCGCCCAGGAACGAATGCGGGTTCCGCGCCAAGGCGGGATTCGCCTGGACCGCGAGATCGTGCCTGTACAGCGTCGTCTTCGAGGCAAGGTTGCCGGCGCGGATGATCGCGGAGGTCGTCGGGTTCACGACGGTCTGGTCCCCGCGTGCGAACTGGAGGATGATCTGCTTGTCCTCGACAAGCGGCGCATACGCCGCAGGATTGGCGGCCTGCTGCGCCCACTCGGAGCGATCGATGTACTGCTGGATCGCCGATGCGCCCGGCACTGTGTCGACGACCGGAGGCAGGTTCCGCAGCGGCACGTTCTCCACGAACGACGTGAAGGTTGGGTTGGGGACGGCGTTGTAGAGCGAGGGGACGCGCGAGATGAGCGCGATTCCGACGAGCGGCCGGAAGCTCGGTGACAGCCGCGCGATCTCACTGATCGGGCCACCGGGGACGTTCGGCACCCCGGCGTGGAGCTCCCGCTCGAGACCGAGGAACGGCACACCGTAGATCCCGCCGAACGACTGTCCGGCGTAGTAGATCCGGGATCGCTCGAGGTCGCTCGCGCCGTCTCCGTCCACGTCGACGCCCTGCTCGAGCACGCGGACGAGCTGGATCAGGTCGAAGACCGTCTGGCGCAACCCGTCGCGGTTGTTGACGAGCGTCTGGGGCGGCGCCGCATTGACGCCCTCGGTCGAGTCGATCGTTCCGTTGCCGTTCTGGTCGATGCCGCGCCCGCCGGCCGGCAGGGTCACCGGCGTCGCCCCGGACCGCACGACGGTGTACGTGCCGAGCGCGCCGCCGCCGTGCCCGACGACGTTGATCGCGATCGTCGCGATCCCGGAGTGCGCGAACGAGGATGCAACCGCCCACGGCACGCCGTTCTTGGAATCGGTGAAGCCGTGCCCGAAGATCGCGACCGGCCAGCCGCCGGCCGGCTTCGTCCCGGCCGGCACGAAGAGCGTAAACCCGATCTGGTTCGTGCCATGCGGCGTGGGCTTCCCGGTCTTCGTCCCGACGGCGGGAATGACCTTGGCAGCCGTCTGGTAGTCCGGCGACGCGTACGACCCGAACGCGACGGTGCCCACGGAACCGGGGAACAGCGACAGCACGGGAGTCGGCAGGACCGAGTTCGTGAACGTCGAGGTTCCCGTCTGGCGGCTCCACTGGATCGCGGCGATCGACGACAAGGGGAAGACCGTGCGCTCGCCGCCGGTCCCGAGCGTGAAGTTCGGCGTCGGGGGCGGGGCCTTCCGGATCTGCCTCCGGACCTTCTTGGAGATCGCCTCGATGCTCTGCGTCGTGAACAGGCTTGCCCCGACGACCTGGGTCGGGTTCGCGCCGGCGAAGATCGATGCGCCGAGCGCGAAGAGCAGCTGCGTGCGGTAGGCCTTGGTCGCCGCGGGCTCGCGCGCGAAGAGGTCGCGCCAGAAGGCCGAGCCGTCGACCCGTTGCCCGTCGGCGCCTCGAATGCCGCGAGTGGCGATGAGCAGGTACCTGGAGTGCGGCTCGAGCTGCGCGTCGCTCTCGACGTGCAGGGTGTTCGCGGCCGGCTCCCAGACGATCTGGTTGATCCCGACCCGCCGGCCGTGCGGACCGAGCAGGAACACGGTTTGGCTGGAGACGGTGGCGACGTCGATCGGCCCCGAGAACGGGATCGAGATGCGCGGCTGGACGTTGAAGCCGTCGAGCGCGTTGAGGACGTCGATGTCGGCGCAGTCCGACGGCCGCGCTGCGCAGTCGGGCTTCGGAAGGTCGACACGGAGGCCGGTCAGCTGCGTCCGGTCGGAAGTCGTGAAGAGGTTGCTGGGAAACGGCTGGCCTGCCTTGACTGCGGCAAGCGCGCTTCCAGGAGCGGCGAGCGAGAGCGCAATCAGACCCGCAGCGAGCACCGAACGCATGGAACCCCCCTTTGCGTAGACCCGAAGGGCGCGATTCTGACGGACCTACGCTCTCTTTGTCAGGCCGGTTTGAACTCGCTCCAGAGCTCTTCCATCGTGCGCAACCGGTTGACGCGGTGCGCGAGGTCTGCCGGCACGGTGTTGACGGCGCGAACAACCCAGTCTTCGCCGACGTCGAGAACGTTGATGCAGCCCGGCGCCTGCTCGAAGTTGCCGAGGAACGCGCGGCCCCCGGTCAGGGCGTACGAGAGGATTGCGCGATTGACCCCGCCGTGGAGCACGGCGAGGACGACGTCCCAGTCGGTGTCGGCGACCAGCCGGTCGACAGCCGGGATCACCCGGTCGAGCAGCGAACCGACCGACTCGCCGCCGAGGAACTTCGCCTCCTCGGGAACGACGTCTCGCCAGGCCTCGACGAACGATCGCTCGAGGTCGTCCTCGGGAATGTCGCCGAGCCGGCCCGACTCGATCTCGCGCAGCTCCGGCCACGACTCGACCTCGGTGTCCGGAGCCACGATTCGAGCCGTCTCGACCGTCCGCGGCAGGCCGCTCGTGATCACGCGGTCGAACGAGACCCCGTCAAGCAAGGCGGCCGCCGCCAGGACCTCCTCGCGGCCCTGGGGCGTCAGCGGGACGTCGTGAGGCGGGAGCGGCCGGCCCTGGTCGAAGTACGCCACCCGTCCGTGGCGCATGAGGTAGATCCGGCGCCGCGTCACTCGTACTTTTCGAGGTAGGCGGGGTTGGAGACCCGGAGCTTTCCGGCGACGTGCTCCTTCAGGAGTGCGTGCATGCCCTCGTCGACGTCGCCCGCCCGGATCCGCCGCGCAAGCTCGCGAAGCTCGTCCTCGCCCATGTCGTCCTCTCCCGCCTCGAGCTCACGGCGGGCGATGCCGAGCGCGTTCATGGCCACGAGCGTCCGGAACTTCATGCGGTGGTCGTCGAGTGTCGGGAGCAGCTCTCCCGAGAGGAACTCGAACACCGCCTCGATCAGCTCGGGTGCGGCGGGGCGATCAGGCATGTTCGATCAGATCGAGGAGCTCGTACTCCATCTCGGCCGCCATCCTGCCGAGCACCGCGTACTCGACGCTGCGGTCGAGGCCGGTGAGGTGGCGCCTGCATTGCGTGAGGCACCCGACGCCCCACTTGACGTTGCCGAGCACCTCCCACCAGTAGAGCTCGTCCTCGGAGATCGAGCGTCCGGTGAGCTCCGCGTAGCGCTCGAGGTACGGGCCCACCTCGCCGACGCCGCCGAGGCGCCGGTCGTCCACGCCGAAGCGCCAGGCCCGGACGAGCGGCCACGCGACGTCCTCGCGGGGATCGGAGAGGTGTGCGAACTCCCAGTCGAGGACGGATACGAGCCCTCGCTCGGAGACGGCGACGTTGCCGAGCCGGAAGTCGCCGTGTGCGACGACGTCGGGAAGCGGCTCGGGCCGGTGCTCCCGCAGCCACCAGAGCCCGTATTCGAGGGCCGGGTGAGGGTCGCCGACCGAGTCCAGCTCGTGCTCGAAGCGCGTGACGATGTCGGCAGAGCGGAGGAAGGGCAGGCGCTCCGGCGGAATCGCGTGGATCTTCGCGAGCTCGTCGGCAAGCTGCGTCTCGAGGCCTGCGGGCGGATCGCGGACGATCCGCCGGCCGATCGTCTCGCCCTCGACGAACTCCATTGCGAACGCCTCGCGCCCGCCGAGCTCGCCGAGGTAGGCGACAGGGTGCGGCACACTGACGCCGGTCTCCTCGGCGGCCTGGAGCACCTCGAACTCATGCTCCAGCGACAGCGTCGCCTCGTGAATCACGCCGCCGAGCGCCCGCCGAACGAGCAAACCGCCCTCGTCCGTCTCGATCGCCCAGGCCTCCTTGGACGCACCGCCGGGCAGAAGATGCATAGCCTCGACGCGACGCCCAAGCCGGGCCTCGAGCTCGCCTGCCCAGGGGGCAGGGCCGTTCAAGCCGATTGGCCTCCATCGACGACGAGGGTGTGGCCGGTCACGTACGCCGAGGCGTCCGAGGCGAGGAAGACGACCGGTCCCTTCAGATCCTCGGGCCCGCCGAAGCGCCGCAGCGGAACCCGGCGCACGAGCTCTTCGCCGGCATGTTCGAGCACGAAGTTCGCCATGTCCGAGGGAAACCAGCCCGGCGCTATCGCGTTCACCCGGATGCCATGCGGCGCCCACTTCCACGCGAGGTCGCGCGTGAAGGCGATCACCCCGCCTTTCGTCGCGTGGTAGACGACCGTGTTCACGATCTCGGGCGGCGCGCCGTGAAGCCCGGCGACGGACGCGATGTTCACGATCGCTCCTCCGTCACCGCCGATCATCGCTCGCCCGGCTGCCTGGGAGAAGAGGAAGACGCCGGTGAGGTTGACGTCGACGACCTTCTGCCACCCCTCGAGCGGCATGTCCTCCGGAGTTGCGCCCCACACGACGCCGGCGTTGTTGACGAGGACGTCCACGCCTCCGAAGTCGGCGACGGTTCGCTCGACGACCGCCGTCACCTGCTCGGGATCGCGCACGTCGCAGCCCAGGCCGAGCGCCTTGACCCCGAGCTGCTCGAGCTCGGCGGCCGCCTGTTCGCAGCGATCGGCCTGGCGCGCGCAGAGAACGAGGTTCGCGCCCGCTTCGGCCAGGCCCTCGGCCATCTGACGGCCGATGCCCTTGCCTCCTCCGGTCACGATCGCCGTCTTGCCGGTGAGATCGAACTGCTTCATGAGAGAGCCTCCGAGACGACGCGAAGCGTCGCCGAGTCGCGGGTCGAGATCAGGAGCGTCGTCGCACCGGAATCCTTCCAGGCGGCCAGCCGGTCGCGAATCCGGTCGGGCGGCCCGACAAGCGCAAGCTCGTCGATCAGCCGATCGGGCACGGCCGCGGCGGCATCGCGCTGCTTGCCGTCCAGGAAGAGGTCCTGGATCTCCTTCGCTTCGGCCTCGAAGCCGAAGCTCGCGACGAGATCGTTGTAGAAGTTCGCGCCGCGGGCGCCCATCCCGCCGATGTAGAGGGCGTAGTAGGGCCGGAGAACGTCCCGGGCGATCTCCACGTCGTCGATTGCCACCGCCGGTACGGCCGGTGCGATGTCGAAGCCGTCCCCTCGGGCAAAGGGCGCGGGGAACGTCTCACGGGTGCGCTCGGGCGAGAAGAAGATGGGCAGCCAGCCGTCGGCGATCTCGGCAGCGAGCTCGACCGACCGGGGCTTGAACACCGCGAGGTAGATCGGAATGTCCGCCCGCAGGGGCCGCGCCATCAGCTTGAGCGGCTTGCCCAGACCCGTCGCGTTCGGGCCGGTGTAAGGCACCTGGTACTGCGAGCCCTCGTGTTGAACTGTCTCCCGGCGCAGCACTGCGCGAACGATCTCCACGTACTCGCGCATCTTCGTGATCGGCTTGCCCCAGGGCTGGCCGTGCCAGCCCTCGACGACCTGCGGGCCGGACAGGCCTAGCCCGAGCAGGAAGCGGCCGCCCGACATCAGGTCGAGCGTCGCGGCCGTCATCGCCGTGTTCGTAGGCGTCCGGGCCGGGATCTGGAAGATCGCCGAGCCGACCTTGAGCGTCGTCGTGGTAGCAGCGAGCCACGAGAGCACGGTGGCAGCGTCCGTCCCCCACGCTTCGGCCGCCCAGGCGGAGTCGTAGCCAAGCGTCTCGGCCTCCTGCGCGAGCGCCACCAGCTCCGTCGGGTTCGTCCCGGGCGGCGCGTACCCCATGTAGAAGCCGAGCCGCACGCGTGCGATGCTAACCCGGTGGCGGTGACCGAACTCGTTCCGACCGAAGAGATCCAGGAGCTGCGCGCTCGCTTTCGCGCGTTCATGGAGCAGCACGTCTATCCGAACGAGCGCGAGCTTCAGTCCGACGATGCGGACCTGATCCAGTCGCTTCGGGCAAAGGCGAAGGAGGAAGGGCTCTGGGCGCCGCACGTCCCGCCCGAAGCCGGCGGGACGGGCCAGGGCTTTCTCGCGTACGCGCACCTGAACGAGGAGATCGGCAGGTCGACGTATGCGCAGCTCGTCTTCGGCTGCCAGGCGCCCGACGCGGGAAACGCGGAGATCCTGCACATGTTCGGAACCGACGAGCAGAAGGAACGCTGGCTGCGGCCGTTGGTCGCGGGCGAGATCCGCTCGTTCTTCTCGATGACCGAGCCGGAGGTGCCCGGCTCGGACCCGACGACCCTGCGGACGACCGCGCGCCGGGACGGCGACGAGTGGGTGATCGACGGGCACAAGTGGTTCTCGTCCGGCGCAGACGGCGCGGCGTTCGGGATCGTGATGGCGGTGACCGACCCGGATGCGGAGCCGCACCGCCGCGCATCGCAGATCCTGGTTCCCGCCGACACGCCGGGCGTCGAGATCGTCCGGCCGATACCCGTGATGGGCCATGCCGGAAGCGGCTGGTCGACTCACTGCGAGGTGTGGTACCGCGAGGTCCGGGTGCCGGTCGACAACACGCTGGGCGAGCCCGGCGACGGGTTCCGGATCGCTCAGAAGCGGCTTGGTCCGGGCCGGATCCACCACGTGATGCGCTGGCTCGGACAGATGGAGCGTGCGTTCGAGCTGTTGTGCTCGTACTCGTTGGAGCGAGAGGCGTTCGGCTCCCGACTGGCCGACAAGCAGACGGTTCAGAACTGGATCGCGGACTCCGCGGCGGCGATCCATGCGTGCCGTCTGATGACGTTGGATGCCGCGCACGGAAGATCGACGGGGCGACGAGGCTCGGGTCGAGGTCTCGGTGATCAAGTTCTACGCCGCCCAGGCGCTGCACGACGTGATCGATCGCGCGATCCAGGTGCACGGCGCCCGCGGTCTCACCGACGAGACGCCGCTGGCGGCGATGTACGCGACGGCGCGCGCCGCGCGGATCTACGACGGGCCCGACGAAGTCCACCGCATGGTCGTGAGCCGGCGGATCCTGAAGGAGTTCGAGAAAGGCGGCACATGGCGGTTCTCGTGAAGACGAACAAGCGCGTCACGCTCGCGGCGCGGCCTCAGGGCTTTCCGGAGGACGCGGACTTCGTCCTGGACGAGGTCGAGGTGGGAGAGCCGGGCCCGGGCGAGGTGCTCGTGCGGACGCTCTGGGTCTCCGTCGATCCGTACCAGCGCGGCCGCATGAGCGAGGCACGCTCGTACGCGAAGAAGCTCGAGCTCGGCGATGTGATCACGTCGCAGTCTCTGGCGAGGTGGTCGTGAGCCAGGATGGGCGCTTTGAGCCCGGCGACCTGGTCGTCGGACAGCTCGGCTGGCAGGAGTATGCGGTCGCACGGGGTGGCTCGGTACGGATGGTGCCGGTGTTCCTCGACCCGCCGACGCTGGCGCTGCATGCCGTCGGCGCCACAGGCCTGACCGCCTACTTCGGGCTCCTGGACGTAGGGAAGCCGAAGCCCGGGGACACCGTCGTGGTGTCGGGTGCCGCAGGCGCCGTCGGGCAGGTCGTGGGGCAGATCGCGAAGCTCGCCGGCTGCCGCACGGTCGGGATCGCCGGCGGCCCGGACAAGTGCACGGACTGCCGCCTGTACGGCTACGACGAGGCGATCGACTACAAGGACGAGAACTTCCGCGAGGCGTTCAAGTCCGCCTGCCCGGACGGCGTCGACATCTACTTCGACAACGTGGGCGGCGGCGTGTCCGAGGGCGTCCACCGCCGTCTCAACATCGGGGCGAGAATCGTCATCTGCGGGCAGATCTCGCAGTACAACCTGGAGCGGCCGGAACCGACGTTCCATCCCGCGGCGCTGATCGTCTACCGCGCGCGGATGGAGGGGTTCCTGATCAACGACTACGCGCATCGCTTCGACGAAGCGGCAATGCGCCTGGCGCGGTGGGTCGCCGAGGGGAAGATCACGTGGCGCGAGGACGTGACCGAGGGGCTCGAAAACGCGCCATCGGCGTTCATGGGCATGCTGCGAGGCGAGAACCGCGGCAAGGCCCTGGTCAAGGTCGCCGACCGCGAGCAGGCCAAGTAACAAGTTGTTACTTGGCTCGACGGCGGCGTCCGAGCTCGGGGACCCCGACCCCCGAGATGTGGTCGAGCACGGCTTCCGGCGGCCTGACGCGAAAGGCGACATCGGCAAGGACGCTCACGGTGCTGGGACCCCGGCGGATGCGCCGGGATTCGTGGACGAGTAGGCGAACGCGCTCGTAGCTCGGCCTGGCTACGCCGATTCGGTCGGCCTCACTGCCGACACGCCGACAGGTCTCGGCGATCGGAACGGAAGGACCGTCCGCCTTGACGAGCGCCTCGAGGAGACGGGGCGACATTCGCGCGGCGAATCGTGGCACCACCCGACTGTGCCTCGAAGAGGCGCGTGGAGAGTGCCAACTCAGCGCCGGATCTTCCAAGTAACAAGTTGTTACTTGGGCTAGAGCGGCGGGGCGACACCTTCCGCGCCCGGGACCCTGGGGCCCGGGATGCCACGGAAGCGATACGGCTCTGGCGGCCGGCCCGGCTGGACGATCCACGCCTCGCCGGTGCCCTCGCTGCGCGCCGCGAGGAGCACGGCGTCGGCGACCTCCTCCGCCCGGAGAAGCGGAAAGCCCGCCTCTTCGAGCGACGCCCGCAATTCGCCCGCGACCATCGGTGTATCCGCGAAGCCGGGGCACACCGCGTTGATCCGAATGCCGCGCTCTGTGAGCTGCGGCGCCACGGACCGAACGAAGCCGACGATCGCGTGCTTCGTCAGCGCGTAGATCGGATCGCCTTCGACCCCCGTCAGTCCGGCGAGCGAGGCCGTGACGACGATCGCGTCGCCGTCCTCCAGCTCCCTGGCGAGCCGCCGGACCCCGTAGACGACGCCGTCGACGTTGACGGCGACCACGCGCTGGTACTCCTCTGCGGTCAGCTCCGCAATGTCCGCCGTGCTCGTCGTGATGCCCGCATTCAGGCACGCCAGCTCCACGCGGTCGACGGACTGCCAGGCCGTCGGGTCGGAGACATCGAAGCCCGAGACGAGATCCAGCTCCAGCACCTCGACGCCTTCCCGCTCGAGCCGCTCGACGATCGCGCGACCGATTCCGCCCGCGGCGCCCGTGACGAGAGCAGTCCTAGGGAACAAGGACGACCTTGCCGACATGGCGACGTTCCTCGATCAGCTGGTGCGCGTCAGCCGCGCGCTCGAGCGGGAACGTCGCGCCCACGAGCGGCTTGACCGCACCCGACGACCAGAGCTCGAGGAGCTCGCCGATCGCCTTGCGCACGAGGCCAGGGTTGTGGCGCATCAGGCGTCCGAGATAGAAGCCCTGCACCCCGAGGTTGCGACCGACGAGCGGCGCGGGGTCCATCGACTCCCACCAACCGCCGGCGAACCCGATCGCGACGACGGTCCCGAGCGGGTTCAGCACCCCGAAGCTCTGCGTGAAGACATCGCCGCCGACCGGGTCGAGCACGACGTCGGCTCTCACCTTCTCGGCGAACTCGTCGTACCCGAACGCCTCGTCGGCCCCCTGCTCCAACGCGACCGCCCGCTTCTCGTCCGTACTCGCAGTCGCCACGACGCGGGCGCCCAGATGCTTCGCGACCTGGATCGCGGCCGACCCGACACCGCCCGAACCGGCGTGAACCAGGACGACGGACCCTTCCCCGACCCGCACCTGCCGCGTCAGCGGAATCCAGGCCGTCAGGTACGTGAGCATGAATCCGGCGCCCTCCACGAACGACGCCCCGTCCGGCAGCGGCACGACGAGGTTCTCGTCCACGGCGATGGCTTCCGCGTAGCCGCCGCCCCGGGGGAGCGCCATCACTCGACGGCCGTCCACCTCTCCCGCCACCTCGGAGCCGGGCACCGTCGGCAGCTCTGGAGGCTGCGGGTAGCGCCCCTGCCGAACGAGCACGTCCGCGAAGTTGACGCCGGCCGCCTTCACGCGCACGACGACCTCGCCGGCTCCGGGCTCCGGCTCGGGCATCTCCTCGAGCGCCAGCTGGTCCGGCGCGCCCGTCTCGCGGAGAACGACCGCTCTCAAGGTCGGCCTATGACGACGCCGGCACCTGCTCCTGCGCGAACTGCTCTCGCAGCTCCGTCTTCTTGAACTTCCCGACGCTCGTCTTCGGGATCTCCTCGACGAACTCGAAGCGATCCGGCAGCCACCACTTTGCGAACTTCGGCGCCAGGAGCTCCTTCAGCTCGTCCGCGCTCACGGTCTCGCCCTCCTTGAGGACGACGGCGGCGAGCGGCCGTTCGGCCCACTTCTCGTCGGGGATCGCGATCACCGCGGCCTCGGCCACCGCCGGGTGGGACATGATCGCGTTCTCCAGCTCGACGGACGAGATCCACTCGCCGCCGGACTTGATCACGTCCTTCGACCGGTCCTTGATCTGGATGAAGCCGCGCGGGTGCATCGAGACGATGTCGCCCGTCTTGAACCAGCCGTCGTCGGTCCAACGGTCGGCCTGCGAGTCGTCGTTGTAGTAGCCCGCCGCAACCCAGGGCCCCCGTACCTCGAGCTCACCCATCGACTCGCCGTCCCACGGAACGTCCTCCTCGCCAGCACGAACGCGGATGTCCACGAAAGGAAGCGGGACACCCGCCATCGCGACGAAGTCGAGCTGCGTGTCCTGGTCGGCGTCCTGAAGGTCGCCAATGAAGTCGCTGACCGACGCGACCGGCGAGGTCTCGGTCATGCCCCAGCCCTGCACGACGCTCATCCCGTGCCGCTCCTTGTACGCGGCGATCATCGCGCGCGGCACCGCGGAGCCTCCGACCAGCATCCCCTTCATGTGGGACAGGTCCCATTTGCCGGCGTTCGCGTCGAGCATCTGCAGCATTCCCAGCCAGATCGTCGGAACTCCGGCAGTCCACGTCACCTTCTCCTGGACGAAGTCCTCCAGCAGGCTCTCGGGGTCCAGGTGCGGGCCCGGAAACACGAGCTTCGTGCCGAGCATGGCCGCGAGGTACGGGTAGCCCCACGCGTTCGCGTGGAACATCGGAACGACGGGCAGCAGCGTGTCGCCGTGCGCGACGCGCAGGCCGAGCGGCGAGGTCGTGGCGACGCCGAGCGCGTGCAGGACGGTAGAGCGGTGCGAGTAGACGACGCCCTTGCAGCGCCCGGTCGTGCCGCTCGTGAAGCACATCGCGGCCGCCTCGCGCTCGTCGAGCTGCGGGTCCTGCCACTCGTCCGGGCTCGCTGACGCCAGCAGCTCCTCGTACGAGTCCTCGACGACGAAGACGTGCTCGATCTTCGTCCGGTCCTGGAACTGCTCCAGGAGCGGAAGGAGGCTGCGGTCGACGATCACGGCCTTGTCCTCGCCGTGGTCCGCGACGTAGGCCAGGTCTTCGGGGTGGAGACGGAGGTTCAGCGTGTGGAGCACGTAACCGCCACAGGGGATCCCGAAGTACGCCTCGAGGTGCTGGTAGTGGTTCCAGCAGAGCGTCGCGACCCGGTCGCCGCGCTCGAGCCCGAGCTTCTGGAGCGCGACGGCCAGCTGCTTCGCGCGGCCGGCCATTTCGGCGTACGTGTAGCGATGGAAGCTCTTGTCGGGGAGCCTCGTGACGACCTCCTGGTCGCCGAAGAACGTCTCCGCGCGCCGCAGGATCGGCGGCAGCGAAAGCTGGTAATCCATCATCAAGCCGTTCATCGAGCGGTTGCCTCCTCGGTAGACCCGGTCAAATCGTCCTCTATTTCTCACCGCTGGTAAAGCTCTGGCGGCGGGGCAGGTCGCGCTCCACGTCCACGAGCTGGCCGTCGCGACCGACATAGCCGTCTTTGCCGCCGACCACGAGCATGACCAGGTCCTCGTCGCCGGGATTGGAGATCTTCCGCGGCGTCGTCGACTCGACATGGACGACGCCGCCCGGCCCGAGCTCGAACGTCTCGCCGTCGACCTCGAACAGCGCGCGCCCGCTGTGGACGAAGTAGAGCTCGTCCTGCTCGTCGTGGTAGTGCAGGAAGCCCTCCTGCCCGGGCGGGTACACGATGCCGTTGACGCCGAACGCAGTCACGTTCAGCGCCTGGCGGACTTTGCGGAACCCTGGCCCCCCGCCGAGCTCGTCCAACGATCCCTTCGCGTAGCTCATCGACCCTCCTAGCTCTTGAGCAGCACTCGCTCGTAGATGCGGTCGCGGAGCCGGTCCGGGAGGCGCTCGAACCCCGCGCGCAGCTTCGCGTCCTTTCCCACCAGGTAGCGCGCGTGCGGCCGCTCCGCGGTGAGCGCTTCCTCGACGACCTCGGCCACGCGCCCGGCCGGGGCGCCCCCGGCGCCGCGTTTCAGCGCCACGCTCCTGAACGCAGCTACCCGATCCGCGTAGAGCTCGGCCAGCTCCGAGTCCGTCGTCGCGGCGAGATCGTCGGCGCGCTCCGCCGAGCGCGTCCAGATGGCGGTTCGAATCGACCCAGGCTCGACGATGGAGACGGGGATGCCGAACGGCTTCAGCTCCAGCCTCAACGAGTCCGCCACGGCCTCGAGAGCGTGCTTCGACGCAGCGTAGGGCGCGAGGAAGGGGAGCGCGCTCCGTCCGGCGATCGAGCCCATGAAGACGATCCGCCCCGTGACGCGCCGCAGCGCGGGCAGCAGCGCCTGCGTCACCGCAACCTGCCCGACCAGATTGACCTCGAGCTGGTAGCGGAGCTGATCGGCCGGCACGAGCTCCAGCGGCGAGGCGAGTGCGATGCCCGCGTTGTTGACGAGACCGTGCAGCTCGTCGACACGATCCGCCGCGGCGCCGATGTGCTCGGGGTTCGTGACGTCGAGCAGAAGCTCTTCGGTTCCCTCCGGCGCGTCGCCCTCGCGGCGGACTCCGGCGAGCACGCGCCACCCCGAGCGGGCGAGCCTGACGGCGCACGCCTCGCCGATCCCCGACGACGCGCCCGTGACGATGGCCGTGCGGGTCAATCCAGCAGCCAGGAGGCGATCCGGGCGCGGTGCACGCGGCCGTGGCCACCGTAAGCCTGGATCCAGAGTGCGCGCTTGTAGTACTCGTGGAGCACGTGCTCCCAGGTGAAGCCGATGCCGCCGTGAACCTGGATCGAGCGCTCGCACGCGGCAACCGCCGCGTCCGACGCATAGGACTTCGCCGCCGCGGTCGCGATGGGCGCCTGCTCGTCGTCCTCGGCGACGCACCACGCCGCCCAGTAGGCGAGCGAGCGCGCGAGCTCGGTCTCGACGAAGGTGTCGGCGAGCTGGTGGGAGACGGCCTGGTAGACGCCGATCTTCCGCCCGAACTGCTCCCGATCCTTCGCGTACTCGACCGCGAGGTCGAGCGCCTTCTTCCCGATTCCCACGGCCTCGAGCGCAAGCGTCGCCAGCCGCTCGTCCTCCGGCCGGTCCTCGTCGAAGAGCGACTCCCCCACCCCCGCGCGCCCCGCCTCCTCGTAGAGGACGGCCTTGTCGACGAAGCTCAGGTCGGCCGCGCCGATCTCGTCGCGCGACCACCCGCCGTTCGCCAGGGCGTCACGCGCCTCGCGGCGGAGAAGCTCTTGCTCTTCGGTGAACGCGAACTGCACTAGCGGCTCCTCGGCAGGCCGAGCACACGCTCGGCGATGATGTTTCGCAGGATCTCGGACGTCCCGGCCTCGATCGTGTTGCCGCGGCTCCGCAGCTGCTGGTGGCCCCAGTAGCCGTCGTCCTCGCCGTCGAGGATCTCCATGGCGAGCTTGGTCAGCCGCTGGTTCTGCTCCGACCAGTGCAGCTTCGAGCCGGAGCCTTCGGGGCCGGGGATCCCGGTCTGCATCAGCGTCGTCAGCGACCGGTAGTTCGTCATCTTCAGCGCCTGGAGCTCGATCCACTCCTGGGCGACGCGGTCGCGGATGATCGGGTCGTCGGCGGCCTTCTCCTTCGTGAGCGCGACGAGCTTGTGCACCTGGGCCTCGAGCGCGCCGCCGAGCGCGAAGCCGAGCGTCCCGCGCTCGTGGAGGAGGGTCGTCATGGCGACCTGCCAGCCCCCGCCGATCTCGCCGAGGAGGTTCTCCTTCGGCACCTCGACGTCCGTCAGGAAGATCTCGTTGAACTCGGCCTCGCCGGTGATCTGGCGAAGCGGGCGAACCTCGACGCCGGGCGCCTTCATGTCGACGATGAGGTACGTCAGGCCGTCGTGCCGCTGCGCCTCCGGATCGCTGCGCCCGACGAGGATGCAGTGGTCGGCGATGTGGGCGAACGACGACCACACCTTCTGGCCGTTGACGACGAACGATCCGTTTCGCGCATCGATCGAGGTTCGAACCGCCGACAGGTCGGAGCCTGCACCCGGTTCGGAGAACCCCTGGCACCAGATCTCCTCGGCCGAGAGGATCTTCGAGAGGTAGCGGCGCTTCTGCTCCTCGGTGCCGTGCGCCATGATCGTCGGGCCGGCCATGCCAAGGCCGATCACGCCCATGTGGGAGGGCGCCTCGGCGCGGGCGAACTCCTCCAGCACGATCGCCTGGTGGCTGTAGGGAGCGCTATGGCCGCCGTATTCCTCGGGCCAGGTCAGGCCTGCGTAGCCGGCGTCGTAGATCTTCCGGCTCCATTCCCGCGGCTCGCCGGCGGGCAGGTTCTCCTGGAGCCACGCGCGGACTTCGTCCCGGAAGGCAGCTTCGTCAGGGCTGTCGCGAAGATCCACGGCGTTAGCCTATACCGGTGCTACCGGCGGTAACACAAGGCTTCGCCGACATCGTGATGGACGTCGTCGACCCCGCGGTAGAGGAGGCCGAGCGGACACCGCCGCGGCTCCGGGCGGACGGGCGCATCGAGTTCGATCCCGCCTACCACCGGGCAGGCCGGGCGATCTGGGCCTCGGGGATCGTCGGTGCGGCCGCACCCGAGCAGGCTTCGCTCTTCTACCTCCTCGCCCATGCGGGAGAGGGCGGCCACGCCTGTCCGGTCGTCTGCACGGCGGGGCTCGTCCGCGCGCTGCGAGCGCACGCCTCCGACGAGCTGCGCGAGCTCTACCTTCCGCCGCTGCTCGAGACCGACTACGACCGTGCCGAACGAGGCGCCCAGTTCCTCACGGAGAGGCACGGCGGGTCCGACGTCGGCGCGAACCGAGTCGAGGCGATCCCGGACGGCGCCGGGTGGAGGCTGCACGGGGAGAAGTGGTTCTGCTCGGTCGCCGATGCCGACCAGTTCCTGGTCACCGCTCGACCGCGAGGGGCGGCGGGAGGCACACGCGGGATCGCGTGCTTCCTCGTGCCACGCTCCGGCGGCGGGTTCCGCATCCGCCGGCTCAAGGACAAGCTCGGGACGCGCGCTCTCGCCACCGGGGAGATCGAGTTCGAGGGCGCTCCCGCCCATCCGCTCGGTGCGCTGGAGGACGGCTTCCGCATTGCGGTCGGCGTGCTCAACACGTCCCGTTGGCTCAACGCGCTCGGCTCGGCCGGGCTCATGCGCCGCGCAGTGATGGTCGCGTCGGAGTTCGCACGGGAGCGCGAGGCGTTCGGGCGAGTCATCTCGGACTACCCGCTCGTCCGCGAGAACCTGGCGGTGATGAAGGTCGAGGCCGACGCGGCGCTCGCGTCGACGATGGAGCTGACCGCGCTCGTCGACCTGATCGACCAAGGAGAGGCCGGCGAGGACGAGGTCGCGTGGCACCGCCTGCTCGTGAACGCAAACAAGTTCGTGACGTCACTCGCGGCGACCAAGGTGGTGAGGCGCGGAATCGAGACGCTCGGAGGCAACGGGACGATCGAGGACTTCTCGCCGCTGCCGCGGCTCTACCGCGACGCAATGGTCTTCGAGAGCTGGGAGGGAACGCACAACGTCCTCTGCGCGCAGGTGCTGCGCGACCTCGCCCGTCTCGACGCCGTCGATCTCGTCGTGGAGCGCAGCGGGGCCTCGGAGGACCTCGCCGCCCGGCTACGGCGTTCGCTCGAGGATCCCGCGTTCGGAGCGCTGCACGGACGTCGGCAGCTCGACCAGCTCGTACGGGCCCTCCAGGTCAAGGTCCTCTCTGCGAGCGACCCGGACAGCGCCGAGCTCCTCCGGCGGCGGCATCTGACTCCCGGCTGGGATCCCGAGACGGACGCCGACTACCCCGCTCTGATCGACCGAATCGTGGGAACGGGCGCCTAGCGTCCTTTCGCGGCGTCTCCCCGGAGCGCCATGTTGGTGCTCGTTGCGTGCGCGATCAGGCGCTCCTTGTCGTCGACCACACGGCACTCGGCCAGCCCCACGGTCTTGCCGCGTGAGATGACCGCGCCGTGCGCGAGGAGCCGACCCGTCCAGAACGGCCGGAGGAAGTTCATCTTCAGCTCGAGCGTCGTGAACGACTCGCCCTCCTCGAGGGTCGAGAAGAACGCCATGCCCATCGCGGCGTCGGCGAGGTCGCAGAGGATCCCGCCGTGGATCGTCCCCATCGGATTCGAGTGCTGCTCGCCGGCTTCGAGCTTCATCGTGCACGTGCCGGCGCCGGCCTCCACGACCTCGATGCCGATCAGCTCGGCGACGGGCGGCGGAAGCCTCACAGGACGATGACCGAGCGAACGACGTCGCCGGCCTCCATGTCCGCGAACGCCTCCTCGACGTCATCCAGTCCGATCCGCTTCGTGACCATCCCGGCGAGGTCGAGCCGGCCGTCAACCGCGAGCTCCGCGAGGCGCGGGAAGTCTTCCGCGGGGACGTGGTCGCCGCCGTGCGAGACGACGATCCGCACGCGCCGGTCGAAGGCGCTCTCGAGCGGCAACGTCGCTTCGGTCGCCGGGCTGCGGCAAGCCGATGTAGACGAGGGTCCCGGCGTGGCCGAGCATCGCCAGCCCCTGGGCCATCGTCTGCGGCAGCCCGACGACGTCGAACACGAAGTCGAGCCGCTTGGCCTCGGCGTCTCCCGTGTGCGTGGCCCCGAACCGGCGCGCGGCCTCGAGCTTCCGCTCGTCGAGGTCGATCGCGTGGATCTCCTCGGCGCCCGCCACGCGTGCTCCCTGGACGACCGACAGGCCGACGGCTCCGCAGCCGATGACGGCGACCCGGGCGCCTTCCCAGACCTCCGCCGTCTTCAGCACCGAGCAGACGCCGGTCGCGATCGCGCAACCCAGGAGACAGGCCTGTTCGGGCGGCAGCTCCACGGGCAGGCGGACCAGCGAAGAGCCGTGCAGGACCGTCCTCGTCGCGAACGTACCGGCGCGAAAGACCCCCATCAGGTCCCGCCCGTCGCGCGAATGCATCCGCCCCACCGCCATCGGAGGCGTGCGGCAGAGATGCTCGGCGCCCCGCTGACACCACCGACACACGCCGCACGGCGACCGCCAGCCGACGACCACCCTGTCGTCCGGGCGAACGTGCTCGACTCCCTCGCCGACGGCCTCGACGACACCGGCGCCTTCGTGGCCGAGCAGCACTGGGAGCGGATGGTTGTGGCCGGTTCGCACGACGTGGAGATCGGAATGGCAGACCCCGGTGGCCTCGATCCGGACACGAGCCTCGCCCGGGCCAGGCTCTTCCAGCTCGATCTCCTCGACGCCGAAGCGCTCGAGCTCGTTGAGAACTACGCCGCGATCCATGAACGGTCGAGGTTACGGGCCTCGCGCCCGCCGACGAGCGCCAGCGTGATGTCGGTGTCCGCCATCAGGTGGCGGATCACAGCCTCGACGCCTTCCTGGCCGCCGACCGCGAGGCCGTAGGCGTACGGCCGGCCGAGCAGGACGGCGTCGGCGCCGAGGGCCAGCGCCTTCAGCACGTCCGAGCCGCGCCTGATGCCGCTGTCCATCAGCACCACGGGGTCGGGCCCGATGGCGTCACGGACCTCGACGAGCGCGTCCAGCGCGGCAACCGCGCCGTCGACCTGGCGGCCGCCATGGTTGGAGACGACGATCCCGTCGACGCCGCACTCTCGCGCCCGCTCCGCGTCCTCGGCGGTGAGCACGCCCTTGACGAGGAGCGGCAGCGTCGTCCGCTCCCGCAGCCAGGAGAGGTCGTCCCAGGTCAGAGCGAGGTTCGGGAAGGTTGCGAGCATCGCCACGGCGGCCGTGAGGATCTCGTCCTCGGGCGGCTGCTCCAGCCTGCTCCGGAAGACCGGGTCCGAGAAGAACTGCGCGCAGCCCTCGCCGGTCACGAACGGGAGATACGCCTTGGTCAGGTCACGATCGCGCCAGCCGAGGCTCAGCGTGTCGAGGGTGACGACGATCGCCCCGTAGCGTGCGTCCTCCGCCCGCTGGACGAAGCTGGCCACGACGTCCCGGTCGTTGACCCAGTAGAGCTGGAACCATCGCGGCGCGTCGCCCATCGCCTCGGCGACCTCCTCGATCGAGTGCGACGCCGCGCTCGAGAGCACCAGAGGCACACCTGTCGAGGCCGCAGCACGCGCGACGGCGAGCTCTCCCTCGGCGTGCGCGATCGAGAGCACGCCGATCGGCGCGAGCAGGAACGGCGCCGGAGAGCGTGTCCCCAGCACCTCCACGGAGATGTCGCGCTCGCGGTTTCCGGTCAGCATCCTCGGGCGGAGCCGGCGGCGCTCGAACGCTTCCAGGTTCGCGCGCATCGTCGACTCGGAGCCGGCACCGCCCGCGATGTAGTCGAACGGCCCGGGCTCGAGAGCTTCGGCTGCGCGCGCCTCCCACTCGTCCGGCGAGATCGGCCACGGAGACTCGCCGGACACGTAGATCGCGTTCTGTACCTCGCTGCCTTGGAAGTCCATGCGTCGTACGATCTTCCCGCATGCCGTCGCTCGAAGGGAAAGTTGCAATCGTGACCGGAGCCGGCCGCGGGATCGGCCGGGAGCACGCGCTCGCCCTGGCGGACGCGGGAGCCCGCGTGGTCGTCAACGACCTCGGCGGCTCGCTCGCCGGTGAGGGCACGGACGCGTCGCCGGCCCAGTCCGTCGTCGACGAGATCGTCGCGGCGGGCGGAGAGGCGGTCGCGAACGCCGACGACGTCTCCGACTTCGAGGCTGCAGCGCACCTCGTCGGGCAGGCGGTCGAGGAGTACGGCCGGCTCGACATCCTCGTCAACAACGCCGGGATCCTGCGCGACCGGATGCTCGTGAACATGACCGAGGACGAGTGGGACGCGGTCATCGCCGTCCACCTCAAGGGCCACTTCGGCCCGACGCGGCACGCCGCCGCCCACTGGAGGCAACTCGCCAAGGAAGGCGAGACCCTGCGCGCCCGCGTGATCAACACGTCGAGCCCCTCGGGCGTGTTCGGAAACGTCGGGCAGGTGAACTACGGCGCCGCCAAGGCGGCGATCGCAGGGTTCACCGTGATCGCGGCGCAGGAGCTCGTGCGCTACGGCGTGACGGTCAACTGCATCGCGCCGAACGCGAGGACGCGGATGACGGAGGAGACGTTCGGCGACCTCCCGGTCCCGGACGACGGCTTCGACCCGCTCGACCCGGCGAACATGGCGCCGCTGGTCGTCGCGCTGAGCGCCGACGAGGCGCAGAGCATCACCGGCCAGTGCTTCTTCGTCTGGGGCGGGGCCGTCAACGTCCTGCGGCCCTGGGACGCGGGCGAGCTCCTCTCGGCCGACGAGCGCTGGGACGCGGACGCGCTCCTGGCCCAGCTGACGGAGCGGTTCCCGGACGGCGCCCAGCCCGAGGGGATGGTCGCGATGATGGCCAAGGCCGGCGGCCAGTCGATGCGCGTTGGCTGAGCACAACCTGGCGCGCGCCGCCGACGAGTGCTACGAGCGGCTGGGCGACTACGAGTCGCTGTGGTTCGAGGGGCAGTGGCACAGGTCCGGCGAGCTCCGCGAGCGGGCAGCCCGCCTTGCAGGCTGGCTCCGCGAGGCCGGCATCGAGCCGGGAGACCGCGTCGCCGTCCTGATGACGAACTGCCCGGAGGTGACGATCGCCTACAACGCGATCTGGCGAGCCGGAGCCGTCGTCACACCGGTGATCTTCCTGATGCCGCCCGCCGAGCTGGAGCTGATCCTCCAGGATTCCGGCGCCAAGCTCGTCCTCGCGACGCCGGAGCTCGCGTCGAACGTTCCGCCACACGTCCGCTGCGTGACGACGGACGAGTTCCCGACGCTCGAGCAGGTCGACCCATCGGAGATCGTCGCGAGGGCGCCCGAAGACGCAGCCGCGCTGCTCTACACCGGCGGGACGACGGGCCGGTCGAAGGGTGTCCTGCTCTCGCAGGAGAACCTCTGGTTTGCCGGCAAGGCAGGACATGACGCCGGCCATCTCCCGGACATCGTCCGTGGCCTCCTCGGGCTGCCGCTCTCCCATGCATACGGGCTGCTCGTGACCGTCGTCGGGCTCCACGCGGAGGAGCAAGGCCAGGCCGTGTTGATGCGCTGGTTCGAGCCCGTCGGATGGCTCGAGCTGGCTCAGGAGCACCGCACGCAGATCTCGGCGGTCGTCCCGTCCATGATCCAGCTCCTGCTCGCCCAGCCGGTCGAGGAGTACGAGCTCTCGAACCTGCGCTACCTGGTCTCGGGCGGCGCGCCGCTCCCGACGGAGCTCGCCCAGGAGCTCATTCGCCGCGTTCCGCAGCTCGAGGTGCGGGAGGGCTACGGCCTGACGGAGAGCTCGGCGCTCGTCACCTCGACGCCTCCCGGCCACTCGCGTCTCGGCTCCGTCGGGAAGCCGGTCCCGGGCACCGAGGTGCGGATCGACGGCGAGGACGAGGTGGGAGAGATCCTCGTCCGCTCGCCGACCGTGATGCTCGGCTACTGGCAGCAACCGGAGGCGACCAAGGAGACGATCGAGGACGGTTGGCTCCGTACCGGCGACCTCGGTTACGTCGACGACGACGGTTACGTCTACATCGTCGACCGGAAGAAAGACCTGATCATCCGAGGCGGCTTCAACGTCTTCCCGAGAGACGTCGAGGAGGCGTTGCTCGAGCACCCGGCGATCGCAGCGACGGGTGTCGTCGGCAGACCGGACGCGGACCACGGCGAGGAGGTCGTCGCATTCGTCGAGCTCCGCTCCGGCCACGAGGTCGACGAGGACGACCTGGTCGCGTTCGCCAAGGAACGGATCGGCGGTTACAAGTACCCGCGCGAAATGCACATCGTCCCGTCACTACCGCTGACTCCGGTCGGGAAGGTCGATCGCAAGAAGCTCCGCGAACGAATCCGGGAGGAGGCGACCACGTGAGCACCAAGTTGACGCTGGCCGAGCTCGAGTCGTCCGACGAGCGCGAGCTCGGAACGAGCAACTGGGAGACGGTCGAGCAGAAGCAGATCGATCTCTTCGCCGAGGCCACGCACGACCATCAGTGGATCCACGTCGACCCGGAGATGGCGGCGCAGGGGCCGTTCGGGACGACCGTCGCGCACGGCTACCTCAGCCTCTCGATGCTGCCGTACTTCGTCTCGCAGGTGCTGAACGTCACCGATGTCCGGATGGGGATCAACTACGGGACGGAGAAGATCCGGTTCACGGCCCCGGTGCCGGTCGGCTCTCAGATCCGGCTGAAGGCGACCCTGCGGTCGAGCGAGCGCCGAGGGGAGGGGATCCTCTACCGGCTCGGCGTCGAGATCGAGATCCGCGACTCGGAAAAGCCGGCGCTCGTCGGCGAAGTGCTCTACCTCGTCTTCTAGACGTTCGCTCGCCTCCGAGCGGGCTAGGTCTCTACCCCCATTCTGGGCGAGTTGAGGCCGGGTTCCCTTGTGCGAGGGATGCGTCGTCCTTTGCGGACGTCCGATCCTTCCAGCGTCAGTTCAAATCAAGGCGACGCGGCCACGCCGAGGTAGTGCACTGGAGGTTCCAGGCGTGAAGCCCATCGCCCCCTCGCAACCGAGCAGCTCCCTCGCCGCTGGACAGCGCCGACCCAGCACTGCTCAGCGACGGAAGGAGGTAAGCGAAGTGTCGAAGCGTTATCACCAGCTCGTCGCGCTGAAGAAGCGCGAAGACGGCCAGACCATGGCCGAGTATGGCGTCGTGTTGGCCGTAATCACGATCGCCGTGTTCGGAGCGCTGACGCTGCTCTCGGGCAACATCGAGGGCGCCATCAGCCGCGTCGCCGGCTTCATCTCCTAGTAGGTCCGACGCTCAGCAAGCCGTAGCCCGCCGTCCGGCGGGCTTCGGCTTGCTAGGCGATGCTCCAGGTGTCGCCGGCGTGGAGCAGCTTCGTGAGCTCGCCCTCGCCGAGCTCTCGCCTCGTGACCTCGATCTGCTCCGCCATCATCTCGTCGTAGACCGGGCGCTCGACGGACCGGAAGATGCCGATCGGCGTCGGGCCGACCGGTGTATGGCTCAGCCGGGAGAGGGCGAACGCCAGCGACGGGTCCTCCGCGCTCTCGTCGTGCCGGAGCAGCGCATCCTCGCCGACAGACTCGACGTCCACGATCTCCAAGCCGCCGCCGGGCTTCGACACCACTCCCTGCTCGAGCGTCTCCCCCTCGCCGCCGAAGCGGATCGGCTGGCCGTGCTCGAGCAGGATCTGGTTCCCCTTGTCGTTGCGCACGGCGTCGAACGCGCCGTCGTTGTAGACGTTGCAGTTCTGGTAGATCTCGACGAAGACCGAGCCCTTGTGCTCGGCCGCCCTCCGCAGCACGCCCGTCAGATGCGCCTTGTCGGTGTCGATCGACCGCGCGACGAAGGTCGCCTCCGCGCCGAGCGCCAGGGAGATCGGGTTGAACGGGTAGTCGAGAGACCCGAACGGCGTCGTCTTGTTGTGCGTCCCGAGCGGCGACGTCGGCGAGTACTGCCCCTTCGTCAGCCCGTAGATCTGGTTGTTGAAGAGCAGGATCTTGAGGTTGACGTTCCTCCGCAGCGCATGGATCAGGTGGTTGCCGCCGATCGACAGCGCGTCGCCGTCGCCGGTCACGACCCACACCGAGAGGTCCGGCCGCGACGACGACAGGCCCGTCGCGATCGCGGGCGCGCGCCCGTGGATCGAGTGCATGCCGTAGGTCTGCATGTAGTACGGGAACCGCGCGGCGCAGCCGATCCCGGACACGAACACGATCCGCTCGCGCGGCACTCCGAGCTCGGGCATGAACTGCTGCATCGCGGCGAGGATCGCGTAGTCCCCACAGCCCGGGCACCAGCGAACCTCCTGGTCGGACTTGAAGTCCTTCGCCGTCAGCTGGACGAGCCCATTCTTTTCCGCCGTTGCGCCTCGCTCACTGCGCCGGTATCACCCCGCACATGATCGGCTTCATCGTCTTGTCGTCCTCGACCGTGAGGATGTGCTCGCCGGTCGCGACCTCGTTGAGCGGCACGAAGATCTGGCCCTGGCCGAGATTCGCCGCCGTGAACCCGACGTCGTGCGCGATCTCGGCGCCGGGTGCGTCGCACGTGCCAGTGCGAACATAGATCGGGTCGAGGTCCGACTCGCCCTGGATCTCGATCGTGACATCCGACGAGGCCGCACCGGGGAAGCAGCTCTGCGGTGCCGGTCTTGCCGGAGCCGTTCTGCTCGTCGAGGGTGATCGACACGGTTGTCGCCGGCTCCTCCACCACCGCTGCCTCCGGCGCCTCCCGCCTTCACCACTGCCACCGCAGGCCGAGGCAAGGCCGACGAGCATCACACCGAGTACGAGTCCCAACTTCACAGCATCCCCTCCATGGCTTCGGCCAGCTCCGACGACCGGAACGGGAGGCCACGCACCCGGTTGTAGCCAACCGCGTCGACGAGGAACTCGGCCCGCACCAGCTTGAGGAGCTGCCCCAGGTTCATTTCCGGAACCAGAATCTTCTCGTATCTGCCCAGCACGTCGCCGGTGTTGCGGGGGAAGGGGTTCAGATAGGTCAGGTGCGCATGTGCGACCTTGCCGCCGTCGCCGCGCACCCGGCGCACGCCGGCCGCGACCGGCCCGTAGGTCCCGCCCCAGCTGAGGACGAGCAGCTCCTCGCCGCCCTCCTCGTCCACCGTGAGCTCCGGGATGTCCGCGGCGATGCCGGCGACCTTGCGGGCGCGGATCCGGACCATGTGGTCGTGGTTGTCGGGGTCGTAGGAGACGTTGCCGCTCCCGTCCGCCTTCTCGAGGCCGCCGATCCTGTGCTCGAGGCCGGGCGTGCCGGGAATCGCCCAGGGCCGTGCCAGCGTCTCCGCGTCCCGGAGGTACGGCAGAGAAGGCACCCTCGTGGTTGGGAGCATCGGCGAAGTCCACCGGGATCTCCGGGTAGGCCTCGAGGTCGGGGATCAGCCACGGCTCCGAGCCGTTGGCGAGGTAGGCGTCCGAGAGCAGGAAGACGGGCGTCCGGTACTTGAGCGCGATCCGGGCCGCCTCGATCGCGGCGTCGAAGCACCCGCCGGGTGTTGAGGCGGCGATCACCGGGACCGGGGACTCGGCGTTCCGGCCCCACATCGCGAGCAGGAGGTCGGCCTGCTCGGGCTTGGTCGGCATCCCCGTGGACGGGCCGGCGCGCTGCACGTCGATGATCACGAGCGGCAGCTCGAGCGTGACGGCCAGGCCGATCGTCTCCATCTTCAGCACGACGCCGGGGCCGCTCGACGTGCACACGCCGAGCGCGCCGCCGAAGCTCGCGCCGAGCGCGGCGCCGACAGCGGAGATCTCGTCCTCCGCCTGGAAGGTCCGGACACCGAAGTCCTTGCGGCGCGAGAGGTCCTCGAGGATCTCCGACGCCGGCGTGATCGGGTAGGCCCCGAGGAAGAGCGGCAGGCCGCTCTTGACCGACGCCGCGATCAGGCCGAGGGTCAGCGCCTGGTTGCCGCGGATGTTCCGGTAGGTGCCGGGCGGGAGGTCGGCCGGGGCGACCTCGTAGGTGACACGGAAGTCCTCGCTCGTCTCACCGTAGGCCCAGCCGGCCTTGAAGGCCTTCGTGTTCGCCTCCGCGATCTCGGGCTTCGACTTGAACTTCCTGGCGATGAAGTCGAGCGTCCCGCTCTTGGGCCGGTGGTAGAGCCACGACATCAGCCCGAGCGCGAACATGTTCTTCGAGCGCTCGGCCTCGCGCTTCGTGACCTTCACGTCCTTCAGGGCTTCGAGCGTCAGCGAGGTGAGCGGCACCTCGTGGACGTGGTAGTCGCCCAGCGTCCCGTCGTCGAGCGGGTTGGCCGAGTACCCGGCCTTGTCGAGGTTCCGGTCGGTGAACGAGTCGCGGTTGACGATCAGCGTGCCGCCCTTCGGGAGGTCGCGGATGTTCGTCCGCAGCGCGGCGGGGTTCATCGCCACCAGGACGTTGGGCTCGTCGCCCGGGGTGAGGATGTCGTGGTCGGAGAAGTGGATCTGGAAGCCGGAGACGCCCGGCAGCGACCCCGCCGGCGCGCGAATCTCCGCCGGGAAGTCGGGCAGCGTCGAGAGGTCGTTCCCGACCATGGCCGTCTCGTTCGTGAACCGAGCCCCGGTGAGCTGCATCCCGTCGCCGGAGTCGCCCGCGAAGCGGATAACGACCTGGTCTAGCTGTTCGACCGGCTTGGCCATTGCGGCCCTACGAGGTATAGCAGCGTCTCGCGTCGGGCAGCACGGGCGCCTCCGCGAGGGAGGCGCCCGACGCCGTTCCCGCCGCTACTTCGTCAATGCGTCGAAGCGCGGGTCTTCGCGGATGGAGTCCAGATCCTCGTCGGTCCGAACGAGCTCCTTGATGCGCTCGTTGATCGCGATCGCCCGCTGCAGGTACTCGATCGCCTCGTCGGCATGTCCGGCCCGGGCCGCGAAGCACCCGGCATTGAAGATCGCCACCGGGTCGTCCGGCCGCTTCTCGACGACGACGAGCTCCTTGGCGAGCGCGGTCTCGTAGTCGCCCTTTTCGGACGCGGCGAACGCCTCGGTCGCCTCGATCGGCGTCGGCTCGTACGCCTTGCCCGGCGTGCCGCCGACGACGAGGATCGTCGTGCCGTCGTCCTTGGAGATCGCCCGACGTTTCGCGGCGGGGCGCACCAGGAAGAGAGAGCCGGCCGTCGCCTCGAGCGTCTCGCCGTCGATCTCGAAGGTGGCTGCGCCGTTGAGGACGATGTAGAGCTCCTCCTGCCTGTCTTCTTCAAGGAACGTGAGCTCTTGGTGCTCGTTGATGACGACGACTTCGCTCGGCGCGCGGAATGCCTGGACGCCGAACGAGGTGATGTCGAAGCGGCTGCGTACGTCCAGGCGCTGCCGTCCGTCGTCCGCCGCCCCGGGCGCGATCAGCGGCGACGGCTCGATGTCGTCGAGCGTCGCGAAGACGTAGCCCTTCTCGGTTGCTGTTGCCATCGGCTCCCTCCTGTGCAGTCAGCGCCTCGAAGCGCGGATCCTTGCGCTCGAGTGTAAGCAAGGGCGCCTCCGCGAGGGAGGCGCCCTGCTTCCCGCTACTTCGTCAGCACGTCGAAGCGCGGGTCTTCGCGGATGGAGTCCAGATCCTCGTCGGTGCGGATGAGGTCTTTGACGCCCTCGCCGACCTCGACCGCTTGCTCGAGGTGCGCGATTGCGTCGTCGGTCTTTCCGGCGCGGGCTTCGAAGCACGCGGCGTTGAAGAGCGCCACGGCGTCTCCCGGACGCTTCTCGACGACCACGAGCTGCCTTTCGACCGCCTTCTCGTAGTCGCCCTCGTTGTAGGCGGCAAACGCCTCCGCCGCCTCAGGGGGTGCCGGCTCGTACGCCTTGCCCGGCGTCCCTCCGACCATCAGCAGCGTCGTCCCTTCGTCTGCCGCGACCGCGCTCCGCTTCACCTCGGGGCGGACGTAGACGAGCGATCCCGCAGGCGTCTCGATCTCCTCGCCGTCGAGGGTGAACGTCGCGGAGCCGCCGAGGACGACGTAGAGCTCCTCCTGCTCCGAGGAGCCGAAGCCCGTCTCCGTGTGCTCGCGGACGAGGTCGCCGGCTCCGGGGATGCGGACCGCATTGATCCCGAACGCCGTGATCCCGAGCACGTTGCGAACGTCGAGCCGCTCGCGGCCGGCGTCGCGCCCACCCGGAGTGAACGGCGGCGCCGCCTGCATGTCGTCGAGCGCGACGACGCTGTAGCCCTTGTCGGTGACGGTCGCCATCGTCAGGCCGCCAGCGCCGCGAAGCGGGGGTCTTCGCGGATCGAGTCGAGGTCCTCGTCCGAGCGGATGTTCTCCTTGATGCGTTCGTCGTCCTCGACGGCCTGCTGGAGATGCGAGATCGCGTCGTCCGTCCGGCCGAGCCGCGCCTCCATGCACGCGACGTTGAAGAGGACGAGCGCCTCGGGCCGCTCCTCGAGCACGGGCTGGAGCGTCTCGAGGGCTCCCTCGTAGTCCCCGGCCCGGTACGGCTCCCACATGTCGTTCATCGCCTCGCCGACCGAGAGCTCGTAGGCCTTGCCCGGAGTCCCGCCGATCGCGAGGATCGTCGTGCCCTCCTCCTTCGCGACGGCGCTCCGCGTCGCGGCCGGATCGCGGACGAAGACCATCGTCCCGGCGGTGGCGTAGATCGGCTCGCCGTCGACGTTGAACGTCGCCTTGCCCGAGAGCACCAGGTAGAGCTCCTCCTGGCCGCTCGCGCCGATGCCCAGCTCGGTGTGCTCGCCGACTACGTGCCCGTCACCCACCGACCGGTTGGCGCGCACGCCGAATCCGCGGATGTCGAAGTGGCGCCGGATGTTGAGAGGGATGCGGCCGTCGTGCTCGGGGCCCGGCTCGATGTCCTCGAGCGAGACGACGTCGTACGACTTCGCAACTGCCGTTGCCATGCACTAGCTCCCTTCCGGGACCGCGCGAGCTGCGCCACGTGCTCGCTGACGAGCAACGCCCTGGTCTGTGCGTCCATCGGCTGCATCGCGGTCTCCCTTCTTGTCGATATTCTCGACATCGAACTACTTGACCTGGAGAGTGTACGCCAGAGGTAGTTTGACGTCAAGAGAAATTTGGAACAGAATCCGACCATGGCGAAGACAGCAGCCCAGACCGATCGCGTCGATCAGATGCTCGAGTCCTGGGCGTCGAAGCTTCCGCCCATCGACCTGGACATCGAGGGAGCAGTCCAGCGGATCCAGTGGATCGGGAAGCTCATCCACCGGCAAATGGAAGAGACGCTCGCCGAGCACGAGCTCAGCCACGGCGAGTGGGGGATCCTGCGGCAGCTGGCAATGGAGGACCCGCCTCACCGGAGCTCGCCCGGCAAGCTGGCGAAGCGAGACGGCCTCTCGAGCGGCGCGATGACGAATCGGCTCGACCAACTCGAGAAGGCCGGGCTCGTCAAGCGACTACCCGATCTGGACGACCGCCGAGCCCTCCACGTCGAGCTGACCGACAAGGGTCACAAGCTCTGGGCCGATTCGCTCAGTGCGCAGGCGAACAAAGAGGCGAAGCTCGCAGCTGCGCTCGACGAGCGCGAACTGGCGCAGTTGAACAAGCTTCTTCGAAAGGTTCTCTCGGGTTTCGAGGAGGGCTAGTCTCACCCGGTGGCGACGCTGCCGGCAGAAACGCGAATGGGGCCCGTCGAGCTGACGGTCTCCGACCTCGCGCGCTCACTCGACTACTACGGCGGGCGATCGGGCTCGGCGTGCGCGAGCAGGAGAACGGGCGCGCCACCCTCGGCGGAGACGCCGAGCTGCTCGTGCTCCACGAGGTGCCCGGCGCTCAACCCGCACCGCGCAACACCGGCCTCTTCCACTTCGCGCTCCTCGTCCCGGAACGGCGTGACCTCGCCGCCTGGCTCGCGCACGCGATCCGCGAGCAGGTGGCGATGACCGGTGTCTCCGACCACTTCGTCAGCGAGGCGCTGTACCTGCGGGATCCCGACGGCCACGGCATCGAGATCTACGCCGACCGCCCTCGCGAGCTCTGGGAGGGGCAGGTCGCACGGATGACAACCGAGCCGCTCGACCTCGAGAACCTCCTCGGCGAGCTGGACGACCCCGAGCAGGAGCCGTTCGAGTCGCTGCCGCCCGGGACCGCGATGGGCCACGTCCATCTCCAGGTCGCGGACATCCCGGAGACGCTGAGCTTCTACCGGGACGTCCTGGGGTTCGACGAGATGGCGACGCTCGGCTCGCAGGCGACGTTCCTCTCCGCAGGCGGGTACCACCACCACGTCGGCGCCAACACCTGGGCGAGCGCGGGAGCGTCACCGCCGCCCGATGGCACCGCGTCTCTGCGACGGGTGACGATCGTCCTGCCGGACGCCGAGAGCCGAGGCGAGGTCGTCCGCCGGATTGCCGAGACCGGTCAGGAGCCCGAGGACACATCCGAAGGGCCCGTCGTCCGGGACCCGTCGGGAAACCGCCTACTGCTCGCGTAGCGCGTCGCTCGCCGCCTCGTCGAACGGCGTCGGCTCGAACGGGACGAGCTCCCTGATCCGCTCGTCTCGCGCCACCGTCGGGTTTCGCAGGCCCTCGACGAGGGGTCGCGCCACCGACGCGCCGACCGGCGTGATCAGGTGCAGCCAGAGCGAGGAGAGGAACGGTGTGAGTACCGGAACCTCGATGATCGTCCGCCGCTTCCCGCGCAGTTGGGCAACCCGCTCGATCATCTCGCGATAGGTCATGACCTCGGGCCCGCCGACGTCGTAGGTCTCGCCAAACGCCTCCTCCCGGCCGGCGACGCCGGCGAGGTAGCGAACGGCGTCCTCGAGCGCGACCGGCTGGGTCGGGGTCGTGACCCACCGCGGGGCGATCATCACCGGCAGCCGGTCGACGAGCGCGACAACCGTCTCGAACGCGGCGCTGCCCTTCCCGATCACGACGGCCGCCTGGAGCGTCGTCAACGGGACGGCTCCCGAGGCGAGCGCGCGGCCGGTCTCGAGCCGGCTCCGGAGGTGTGGCGAGAGCTCGTCGCCGTCCTCACCGAGCCCGCCGAGGTAGACGAGCTGCTTGACGTGGGAGGCCGCTGCTTCCCGCGCGAATGTCGTAGCTGCGCGGATGTCGCGCTCCTCGAAGTTCTGCGTCCCGAGCGAGTGGACGAGGTAGTAGGCGACGTCGGCGCCCTCGAGCGCGCGGCGGACGGACGGCCCGTCCAGCACGTCGGCGACCGCCCAGGTCATGCCGTCCTCGGGCGGGCGACGTCTCCGCGAGACGGCGAGGACGTCGTGCTCGGCGGCGAGGACGGGCAGCAGCGCCCGTCCGACGATCCCGGTGGCCCCGAAGACGGCGATCTTCACGCTCTGCCGCCGATCAGGCGCCGGAAGTAGCGCCGGCTCACGGCGAGGTGCAGGTTCCACTGCACGAGCGCGTAGAAGGGGCCTCGGCGCGGGTGGAAGCCGCTGATCCGCGAGCGCAGCAGCACCGGATCTCCCTCCACCTGCTCGAACGAGATGCGTCCGCCGCTCCGCCGGACGAGCAGACCACGCAGGATGGGATGGCCGGCCGCGGTCAGGGTCGGCGAGACCTCCGTCTCGAGCGGCCCCAGCGCAAGGACGACTGGGCCCCGGCGCAGGACCCTGACGTCCACGCCGCCGTCGTGCTCCCGGACCGAGATCAGGCCGTGCCCGAACCGCGTGAGCTCGGCCCAGTACCGCGACGCGAGCCGCCTCGCGCCTTCCGTCGAGCGCTCCACGACCGGGCCGTCGAGCGTGATCCGCTGCTCGGACTCGATTGAGCCGTCGGCCGTGATCCGCCGGGTCGAGGCCCAGCCCTGCAGGTGGGGGGTCGCCATCTCGAGACTCTAGGTCTACGACCGCTCGCGCCCGTAGGGTTGCGACGACATGGTCGAGGCGACCCTCCGACCTCGCGGCCCCTTTTCACTGCGCGACTCCGCGGCTTGGGCGAGCGATGCCACGCGGCGGTTCGACGGGCGCTTCCTCGTCGGCCTCTTCGCGGTGGAGGACGGGCTCGCACGGGCCTGCGCCTGGCAGCAGGCCGACGGTCGGATCGAGCTGCGTTCCACGTCGGAGGAGGCGCTGGAGCAGCTCCTCGCCACCCTTCCGCTCGAGGCCGACCACTCGGAGTTTCTCCAGCGGTTCGCCGACGACCCGATGCTGGGACGGACGCTCAAGGTGCTCCCGGGCAAGCGGCCGATCCGTGTCGGGTCCGTGACGCAGGCGCTCGTGCGGGCCGTCTGCGGCCAGCTGATCACGTCGTCGGAGGCGAGGAAGATCGAGCGCCGCCTGATCCGCTGGTCGTGCGAGACCGACGGCGTCTTCTGCGTCCCGCCAACGCCGGTGTGCTTCGCCGCGCGAGCGCCGGTAGAGCTCCAGCGCTTCGGGCTCACGGCGCGGAAGGCCTCGACGATCGTCCGGCTCAGCCGGACGGTCGAGTTGGAGCGCCTCCGAGAGCTGCATCCCCGGAAGGTCGCCCAGCGGCTCGAGCGGGAGCGCGGGCTGGGGCCCTGGTCGTGCGGGGTCATCGGGCTCCAAGGGCTCGGAAGCTACGAGCTCGGCCTGGTCGGCGATCTGGGGCTGATCAAGCTCTGCACCGCGCTCCTCGGCCGCCCGGCCGAGCCGTCGGACACCGCCGAGCTCCTCGCCCCGTACGGCGAGTGGCAGGGGCTCGCCAGCGCGTATCTCCTGGCCGGGCTCGGCCGCGGACTCCTTCCCGTGCGCTACGAGCGCGGGTTGCCAGCAGCAGCGTGAGCCGCGCCGTCCTGCTCTCCACGGGCGCGATGACGCGCGATCCGGTGCAGACCGACCACACCGAGATCGTCCGGCACGGGCCGGGCCTCGGCGTGCCCGGCTTCGAACTCGGCGTCTACTCCGCCTGGTACGGCCATCTCGACGAGGTGATCTCGGATCTCCGCGGGTCCGGCCTGTCCTTTCCTGTCGTGCACGCAGAGAAGCTGATCGGCGCCGGCCTCGGCAGCGAGGCGCACGAGGATGTGGAGGATGCGCTCGAGCGGCTCGAGGTCAACTGCCGCGCCGCCGCCGGGCTCGAGGCGAAGACAGTCGTCCTCCACCTCTGGGAGCGCCCAATCGCCGACCGCGAGATCGAGCGCAACCTCGAGCGACTCCCGATGTGCCTGGACATGACGTCGGCCTACGGTCTCGCGCTTGCGGTCGAGACGATTCCGGGCGACGACGGAACGCCGCTCACGAACGTCCAGCTGGCACTCGAGCGAGATCCACGCTGCCGGGTCACGCTCGACACCGAGTTCCTGGGCCTCTACGGCGAGCTCGAGGCGAGCATCGCCGCCGACTGGCTCTGGTCGGAACGAAACGTCCAGCACGTCCACGTCAAGGACTTCGACGGACGCCTCCGGCGCGGGGGCCGTCGTCGCTACCTCCTCCCGGGCGAGGGCCGCCTCGACCTCCAGGGCTTCCTGGACGGGCTCGCGGAGCGCGGCTACACGGGCGGATTGACGGTGGAGGCGACCGCGGTCGGCGACGACGGCGTGCTGGACCCTGCGCGCATGTCGCAAATGGCCGCTGTCGTGACGCAACTGGCCTCGTAGACTTTCTCCATGGCCGATCCTCGGCGCATCGCGATCCTCGGCGCCGGAAAGATCGGCGAGGCGCTCCTCACCGGGCTGCTCAGCACGGAGTGGCGCAAGCCGGACGAGATCGTCGCGACCGTGCGCCGGGAGGAGCGGGCGCAAGAGCTCGCGGAGCGGCACGGGATCCGGGTCACGACCTCGAACACCGAGGCCGTCGCCGGCGCGGGAATCGTCGTGATCGCCGTCAAGCCGCAGGACTTCGACGCGCTGCTCGGGGAGATCGGCGGGATCCTGTCGCCCGACCAGACCGTGCTCTCGATCGCCGCGGCCGTCCCGACATCCGCAATCGAGGAGCAGATTGCCCCCGGCGTGCCCGTGCTGCGCGCCATGCCGAACACTCCGGCGACGGTCCATGAGGGCGTGGCCGGGCTCTGCGCCGGCGCCCACGCGGACGACGAGCATCTGGCGCTTGCCGAGGACGTGCTGCTCCATGTCGGCCGGGTCGTGCGAGTGCCCGAGCGGTACATGGACGCGGTGACGGCGGTCTCGGGCTCCGGTCCCGCGTACTTCGCACTGTTGGCGGAGTCGATGATCGAGGCCGGGATCCTCCTCGGCCTGTCCCGGGAGGACACGACCGATCTGGTCGTCCAGACCATGTTTGGGACGGCGAAGCTCCTTCGCGACGAGAAGATGCATCCCGTCGAGCTGCGCGAGATGGTGACCTCGCCCGGCGGCACGACTATCCGCGCCATCCGAGAGCTCGAGCAAGCGGGCGTCCGCGCGGCGTTCCTGAACGCGATCCAGGCGGCGATGGAGCGCGGCCGGGAGCTCGCGGCCGGCGAGGAGTAGTTGGACGTGGAGCTGCGCGTCGCCGCCAGCGCCGCCGAGGCGGTACGAGAGGCGGCCGAGCTCCTCGCCGAGGCGGCGGGTCGGGGTGGGCATGTCGCGCTCTCGGGCGGCTCGACGCCACGGCCGGCGTACGAGGCCGCGGCCAGGCTCCAGCCCGACTGGAGCGGAGTCGAGGTCTGGTGGGCAGACGAGCGCTGCGTTCCGCCGGACGACGAGCGCTCGAACTACCGGCTTGTCCGCGAGAGCCTCCTCGACCGCCTCGACCGCAAGCCGGCGATCGAGCACCGCGTGCGCGGCGAGCTGTCGCCCGAGGAGGCCGCGGACGCGTACGACCACGAGCTCCGTGGCGTGGTCTTCGATCTCGCCCTCCTCGGCATCGGGCCGGACGGGCACACCGCGTCGCTCTTCCCGAACGATCCCGCGCTCGACGAGCTCCAGCGGAGAGCGGCCGCGGTGCCGCGGCCGGACGTCGACCGAGTGACCGCCACGATCCCGCAGCTGAACGCGTCCTAGACGGTCGTCTTTCTCATCACCGGAGGGGACAAGGCCGACGCCGTGGCGCGATCGTTCGCCGCTCCGCCCGACCCCGCGACCCCCGCCGGCCTCGTTCGATCGGCCTCAGGAACCACGATCGTTCTGCTCGACAGGCTTGCCGCCGGTCGTCTGTCTAACTAGACAACACCTGTAGTAGTCGTATATATAGGGACCGCAGATGGCGACTCCCGAACCCGAACCCATTCCCGACGTGCTGACGATCCATCGGCCAGACCAGCTCAAAGCCCTCGGGCACCCGCTGCGGCTGCGCGTACTCGAGGCGCTCGGAGAGACGGACGAAGCGCTCTCGAACCGGGAGCTCGCTCAGCGGCTGGGAGTCGATCCCGGCCATCTCCACTTCCACGTACGGATGCTGCTCCGCGCCGAGCTGATTCGGCAGGTGCCGAGCGACAAGGGGCGCGAGAAGCCGTATCGCGCCGCGGCGAGGACGCTGAAGGTGGCGCCGGAGCTGGTGTCCGCGGGAGCGTCGAACCTGCACACGGCAGTGATGGACGACCTCCAGAAGGCCCATTCCGAGCACGCCGCCGAGGGCCGCTTCCGCTTCGTCCGCGTGACCGTGCGCGTCGACGACGAGAAGGCGCTCGAGGTCCTCTCAGAGCTCGTGCCGCGATTCGAGGAGGTCGAGGACGAGAACGCCGACCAGCTCGTGATCACGGCGATCATGCATCCGCACGACTAGCCGGCTGCGCCAGGCAAGAGCTCCGAGCTGAGATCGGCTGCCAAGTCCCGGCGGCTCGCAAGCGACTGGAGGACGACCACGGTGTCCGCGACCGGCATGTCCTCGAGGTAGGCGTCTCGCTGCTCGAACGACTCCAGGACGCTCTCGACCGCGTACGTGTAGCCAAGGACGTCCTCCGCGGCGAGCGTGGCCAGCGCGTCCGCGACGTCGTGAGGGAAGTCGTCTCGCTCGCGCAATGAGTCCGCCACGGGACGGGCCTCGGGGTCCCGGCCCAGGGTGAGAAGCGCGAGGGCGCCGGCGTAGCGGCCGATGGGCGAGTCCGTCTCGGCCGCACCCTCGTCGAGCGCCCACCGTGCCTCCTCCTCGGCACCGGGCCAGTCGCCGGCGAGGATTCGCGACTTGATCGCGCCGATCGGCCTCCCCCAGCTCCCCGGCGGCGCGAGCTCGTAGCTCTCGCGGTAGCGACGCGCCGCGCGGTCGAACCACACGGCCGCCTCTTCCTGCTGACCGGCCATCAGCAGCGCGAGCCCGGCGCCGCCCGCGGCGTTTCCCATCCGCGTCAGCTGGCGCTGGCGCTCATCCGGATCGTCGGGAAGGCGCTCCTCGCCGTCGCGATACCGCCGCTCCTGCCGTTCGAGGTGCGCGCTCCAGTCCTCACCCACCGGGCTATTGTCACCGCGTGGCGCGCGAGCTACGCGAGGTTGTCTACGTCGACGGTCTGAGGACCACGTTCGGCCGCGCGGGCCCGAAGGGGTTCTTCTGGAAGACGCGTGCCGACGACATGGCCGTGAAGGTCGTCCGCGAGCTGCTGCGGCGGAACCCGTCGCTGCCACCCGAGCGGATCGGAGACGTGATCCTCGCGGCGACCGCCCAGGTCGGCGATCAGGGGCTGACGATGGGCCGGGACGTGGCGCTCCTGGCCGGGATCCCGCACACGGTCCCAGGATTCGCGCTCGACCGGATGTGCGCCGGCGCGCTGACGGCGGTGACCTCCGGCGCAGGCGAGATCGCGATGGGCGCGGCGGACGTCGTGATCGCCGGCGGCGTCGAGCACATGGGCCACCATCCGATGGGAGCGGAGGTCGACTTCAACCCTCGCTTCGTCGCCGAGCGGCTCGTCGACGACTCGGCGGTCTCGATGGGGTCGACCGCGGAGAACCTGCACGACCGCTTTCCGCAGCTGACGAAGGAGGATGCGGACCGGTTCGCCGTCGAGTCGCAGAAGCGGGCGGCGGCGGCCTGGTCGAACGGGATCATGCGGGAGACCGTCGTGCCGATGTCCGTCTTCACGGACGACGGCTGGACGGTCGCCGACCGGGACCAGTTCCTGCGGCCGGACACGTCCCTCGAGGGCCTGGCCGAGCTGCCGACACCCTTCCGCACCGGCGGCCGCGTGACCGCCGGGAATTCCGCGGGCCTGACGGACGGCGCGACCGCCGCGCTGCTCGCGTCGGAGGAGGCAGCGGCCGAGCTGGGGCTCGAGCCGAAGCTACGGCTCGTCGGCTTCGCGTTCGCCGGCGTCGAGCCCGAGCTGATGGGCATCGGCCCGATCCCCGCGACGGAGCGGGTGCTGGAACAGGCCGGCATCTCGATCGACGATGTCGGGCTCTTCGAGCTCAACGAGCCGTTCGCGGTGCAGGTCTTGAGCTGGTGCGACGGGATGGGCGTGTCACCCGACGATCCTCGACTGAACCCGTATGGCGGCGCGATCGCGTGCGGCCACCCGCTGGCAGCGACCGGCGTCCGACTGATCGCGCAGCTGGCGTACGGGATGGAGGAGCGGCCGGACGTCCGGTACGGGCTGACGGCGCTCTGCGTCGGAATGGGTATGGGCGCGGCGCTGCTCTGGGAACGGGCTTGACGCGGCCGACCGAGTTCAAGCTCGCCCGGATCGAGACGGAGGCCGGGCCGGTCGCCCTGGTCACGATGGACAACGGCGAGGACTGGCAGAAGCCGAACGTCTTCGGCCCCGAAGCCCTCCAGTCGCTGGCAGCAGCGCTCGACGAGCTGGAGGGCGCCGAGTGGGCCGGGATGGTGCTGACCGGCAAGCCCTTCGTCTTCTGCGCGGGCGCGGACATCGACCGCTTCTACGGCGTCTCCGCCGAGGAGGCGCGCGAGGGAAGCCGCGCCGGGCACGAGCTCTTTGCGCGGATCCAGGCGCTCCCGTACCCGACGCTTGCTGCGATCAACGGCGCCTGCCTCGGGGGCGGCGTCGAGATCGCACTGCACTGCGACTACCGCACGATCGCGAGCTCCGTGCGGCATTTCGCCTGCCCGGAGGTCTTCCTGGGGCTCTTCCCGGCCTGGGGCGGGACCCAGATCGTTCCGAGGATCGCCGGAGTGGACGCAGCGATTCGCTTCATCGTCACGAATCCCCTGCGCCAGAACCGGATGCTGACCGGTGCCGAGGCGGAGTCTCTCGGGCTCGTGGACGCCGTGCTCCATCCCGCGGAGTTCCTCGACGATTCCATCGCACTCTTGGTGCAAAGGACAGGGCCCGAAGCGCCAGGTCCGAGGGACAGTCCCTCGGACGCGGCCGACGGAGACGTGTTCGCGAAGGCCAGGCGCCAGCTGGACGACTCGCTGCACGGCGCGGCGCCGGCGCCCTACGTCGCTCTCGACCTGATCGAGGGCGCAAGCACGTGGAGCCTCGAAGAGGGTTATGCGGCCGAAGAGGACGCGATCGCCGAGCTCCTGCCAGGCCGCCAGGCCCAGGCGTCGCTCTACGCCTTCGACCTCGTCGAGCGGCGCGCGAAGAAGGACGTCGGGAAGCCCGATGCCGAGGCCCGTCCGATCCGGAAGGTCGGGATCGTCGGCGCCGGCCTGATGGCGAGCCAGCTCGCGACGTTGTTCCTCCGGCGGCTCGAGGTTCCGGTCGCGATCCGCGACCTCGACGCGGAGATCGTCGACCGCGCCGTCGGCTCGATCCACGCGGAGCTGGAGGGCCAGGTCCAGAAGGGCCGCTACGACGAGGGCAAGGCGCGGTTCCTCGGCTCGCTCGTCGAGGGCGGGACGACGTACGACCACTTCGCCGACTGCGACCTCGTGCTCGAGGCGGTCTTCGAGGAGATGTCGGTGAAGCAACAGGTCTTCGCCGAAGTGGAGGCGGTGGTCTCCCCGGAGACGATCCTCGCAACGAACACGTCCTCCCTCTCCGTGGCCGAGATGGCGAGCGGCCTCGAGCATCCCGAGCGCGTCGTCGGCCTCCATTTCTTCAACCCCGTCGCCGTCCTCCCGCTCGTGGAGATCGTCCGCACGCCCGAGACGGACGACGCGTCGCTCGCGACCGCCTGGGAGACCGCAAAGGCGCTCAGGAAGCGCCCCGTCCTCGTCAAGGACGCGCCCGCCTTCGTCGTCAACCGCGTCCTGACCCGCATGACGACCGTCCTGATGGACGCGCTCGAGCACGGCAACACGGTCGAGGAGACGGACGAGGCGATCCTCCGGCTCGGGATGCCGATGGCGCCGTCCGTGCTGCTCCAGATGGTCGGGCCGCGCGTCGCGAACCACGTCCTGGAGACGCTCAACGAGGCGTACCCGGACCGGTTCCCTCTCTCACAGACCCTCGCCAACTACGCCGACGGGAAGGAAGAGATCGCGGTCCAGGGCGACAACCGGCGCAGCGTCGAGGAGATCCAGCAGGCCGCGCTCGAGGCGATGGCGGACGAGATCCACCGCATGCTGGACGAGGGCGTCGTGGCGAGCGTCGAGGACATCGACACCGCGCTGCTCCTCGGTGCCGGCTGGCCGTTCTTCCTGGGCGGCATCTCGAGATACCTCGACCACGTGGGACTGCTGCGCACGCCCACTCCAGCCTGAGGCTCGTCCAGCCGATACAGACCGCATGAACGCCCGTGCGCGTGCGGCCGCGCTGCTCCCGGTCTGGGCCCTCGTGGGCATGGCTGGGTTGGCCTCGACCCTCTCCTTCACCGCAGTCAAGGCGTCCCGCAGTGGCTGCGTGGGAGCGCAGGTCGCCGAGCTCGTGTCGGTCGCAGCCATGGCCGGTCTGGGCCTCGCCGTCGCGGCACTCCTGATGGTCGGCGCGGTCCCCCGCTACCGCACGACGGCCGCCACAATCGGCGCCAGCGCGGCGCTGGTCCTCAGCGTCTACACGGTCGTGACATTCCTGTCACGGGACGCAACTCTCTGCGGTTTCTGACCCCGAACTCAGCTACACTCCGACCAGCGCATCGCACGGGGATTGGGCGAGCGCAACTTTCCTTGGAGGTCTTTGCGGCGCCTGACAGTGCCGCGCATGGTGCAAGAGGCCGTCGAGCAACCCACTACTCCAAACGAGGCGACGGACGCCCTCGTCGCAGACGCGAACCGAGCCGAGAGCTGGGCCGGTGAACCGTTCCTGCACGCAGACGAGGAGCCCGAGACCGTCCTCGCGCCGGGCACGGCCCGGCGACGCGCGCTCGACGACGCGCTGGCAGAGATGGAGGCCGGCCTCGCCGCGCCCTCTGCCGACTGGAAGATCCGCTACGCGCTGATGCTCGGCCTGGAGCGGGTGCTGAGCGAGCACCCGCCGCGGCTCAAGTCGGGAACCGAGCTCCGCCGTCACCAGATCGACGCGCTCGCGGGCATGCTGACCGAGCTGATCGCGGCAAACCAGAAAGCCGCCGACGCAAACGGGAACGGCAACGGGCATGCCAAGCTCGAGGAGGTCGACGAGCTCGAGGACGAAGAGGACGACTTCGAGGTCGACGGGGAGGTCGAGCTCCCGCCGGCGCCGGAGGAGGACCCCGGTGCGGAGCGGCGGTACCGCTTCCGCCACCCGACGGCCTCGGGGAAGACGATCGCCGCCGCCGGATTCGTCGAGGCGGCGCGAACCGAAGGCGTCCTGATCCTCACCCACCGACGCCTGCTCGTCTCGCAGTTCAACCGTGAGCTCACGGCCGAGGGCTACGGCGACCGACTCAAGCCGGCGGTCGACAAGGGCAAGAAAGCTCCGCGGGCCGACCTGATCACGGTCCAGACCTACGCCTGGTTCGCCCGCCACGTGAACGATCTGGAGAAGAGCGCGTACCAGCTGGTGATCTGCGACGAGGCGCACACAGCGCTCGGCGAGAAGACGAGCGCCGCGATCCGCAGCTACACCGAGCCCGTCTACATCGGAATGACGGCGACCGAGCAGCTGATCGCCAAGCAGGTCTCCGACGTCTTCCCGGCCTCGGTCGACGACCTTCCGCTCCAGGACGCTGCCCGGCGCGGTCTGATCGCGCCGCTTCGCTGCCTGCGCGTCCCGCCGGCGGCGGCGATCAACTCGGTGCCGATCGTGGGAGGCGACTTCGAGGAGCGCGCGCTGGCCGAGGTCCTCGACCACCAGGCCCTGAACCAGGCGGCCGCGAGCCTCTACCGCGACCGCTTCGACTCGACGCCGGGGATCGTCTACGCCGCGGGCGTCGACCACGCGTACAACCTTGCGCGCGAGTTCCGCGCCGCCGGCCTGAAGGCGGAAGCGGTCAGCGGCCGCACGCCGCCGGTCAAGCTCGCCGAGGTCCTGGCCGCCTACGAGCGGGGCGAGATCGACATCCTCATCAACGCGATGCTGCTCGCCGAGGGCTGGAACTCGCCGCGCGCGACGGTCTGCATGCACCTCGCGCCAACTGCGAGCCGCCGCGTCTATCAGCAGCGCATCGGCCGGATCATGCGAATGCACCCCCGGAAGGAGGCCGGCGTCGTCGTCGACTTCACGCCGAAGGGGGCCACGCACAACGAGCGGGTGGTCTCGCTGCACAGCCTCCTCGACGCCGACTTCTACCGCGAAGGGGCCCGGGTCACGCCGGCGCCGCGCAGGCGGCCTCAGCGCCGCGCCCGCCGCAAGCTCTCGCCGGCGCCATGGCTGGTCCCGGTGACGCCGGACGTGAAGCGCCGCCTCGGCGTGATCGGGCGGGAGTGGCAGCGGGTCGATCCGCGCTATCTGGACGAGGACGAGCAGCGGTTCTGGGCCCAGATCGCCGGCCGCCAGGTGCGGTTCGAGGAGCGCGTCGACTTCGTGAAGAAGCTGACCGACGGCCATGCCAGCCGCGGCTGCCTCGAGCAGTTCCTGTTCACCTGCGCGGCAGAGAACCCGAACAGGCGGCTTCGCATGACCGCGCTCGCCGACCGGGTCTCCATGAGCGTCGACCGCGCGAGCTTCGACGACCTCGTCACGCTCGTGACGCAGGCGCCGACGTGGGAGAAGGACCGCGCACAGGGCGTCCGTGTGCTGCTCCGCGGGCTCGCCGACGGGAAGGCCGACGCGCCCGAGCAGATCCTCTGGCGCTGGACGTGGCGTCTCGCCCGCGCGACGCGGAAGATCCAGGATCGCCGCGCGAGCGCCGAGTACCCCGAGGCCAAGCGGCTGCTCGGCGCGCTCGCGAACTCCCGCGGGCACCGGCACGAGGAGAACGCGGCGAAGCTGGTCAACACCGCGCGGGACCTGCCGATCGAGGTCGGTGTCGCCCTGCTGGCCTCGGCCGAGGGCTACACGCCCCGCGCGACGAGGCTGATCGATACCGCGCGCGAGAGCCTCGGCACCGTCGAGGAAGTCGCTGCGGCGCTCGCTGAGAACCTCCCGCAGCCGAAGCTCCAGGGCCGCTCGCGCCGCCGCCGGCGCCGGAAGAAGAAGGGCGCGAAGTCCCAGCAGCAGGCGCAGCAGGCGCAGAACCAGAACGGCGGCCAGCCGGACGACAAGCCGGCCGAAGAGCCCGCGCCGGCCGCAGAAGCCTCCTAGGACGAGGGCGCCGCGAAGCGGGCTTTGCCCGCTTCGCTCACCAGCAATCGAGCATCGCCGCCCGAATCGGGCCACGCAAAGCGCGCCGCGCGCCGCAAAGCGGCGCCCGGCTTCCGGAAGGTCGCTGAAAGTCGTGAGACTTTCAGCGAAACGGGCTACTGCTCTGTAGCCGCGGGCGGCTCGCCGTTCTTGCGGTCCCGTTCACGCAGGAACCTCGTGAGCTCCGCGGCCAGCGCCTCGCCCGACGGGATGTCCTCCTCGTCGAACTCGTCCGCCCGCCGCTCGAGATCCTCGACGTACGCCTGCGTGTCGGAGTCGGCGGCGACCGCGCGAGTCACCTGCTCTGCGTATCCCTCCGCTGCCTCGCGCAGCTCCTCGACGTCGATCTCGGTCCCGAGGATGTCACCGAGCCGCTCGCACAGCGCGAGCGCGGCGCGCGGGCTGGGCGTGAGCGAGACGTAGTGAGGCACCGCGGCCCAGAGGCTGGCCGACGGCAGGTCGCGCTGCTTGCACGCGTCGTGGAGGATGCCCACGATCCCGGTTGGGCCCTCGTAACGCGACGCCTGCAACCCGAGGCGCTCGACGAGCTCCTCGTCGCTCGCGCTCCCCGTGACCGGGCTCGGCCGGGTGTGCGGGATGTCGGCCAGTAAAGACCCGAGGGTGATCACGAGCTCGATGCCGAGCTCCTCGGCGAAACCCGTGACCAGCTCGGTGAACGCGCGCCAGCGGAGGTTCGGCTCCATGCCGAGGAGCAACACGACGTCGCGCTCGAGCCCTTCGACGCGCGCGCGGTAGAAGACAGTCTCCGGCCAGTCGATCTGACGGGTCAGCCCGTCGACGAGCTTGACGTGCGGCCTGGTCGCCTGGAAGTCGAAGAATCCCTCGGGATCGACATCCGCGATCTGCTCGGCATCCCAGAGCCGAGCGAGGTAGCCGGCGGCGAGCGATGCGCCTTGCCCACCGTCGTTCCAGCCGCGAAACGCGCCGACGAGCACCGGCCGGTCGAGGCTCGGTTTGTCGGAGATTCGGAGTTCGTCGGCCACCGGTCCACCTTACCCCTGCTGCGGCTCGAGCCAACGGGGCGGCTGCCACAAGAGAGCGGCCAGCACGACCGTCAGCGCCCAGACCGCGCCGGCAAGCGCCACGTGGACGGCCACGATCCCCCAGGGCAGCTCCAGACGCCACTGGAGCTCGCCGACCGTCATCTGCGCGAGCAGCACGGCAAGGAGCAGGAGCGAGAAGCGGAAGAGGCGGGGAGAGAGCGACCGGCGCGCCACGATGTAGCCCAGGACGAACAGAAACACGCAGCCGAAGACCGCGGTGATTCGGACGTGGACATACAGCGCGTCCGGGAGGTTCCAGAGCCGGTGGATCACGTCCGGGTCGCCCGAGTGCGGCCCCGCGCTCGTGACCAGCGTCCCGGTGAGGACGAGCCCCAGGCAGGCCACGGCAAGGACGACGGCGCCGATGCGCAGCTCCCGCGGGAACTCGAGCGTCGCGGCTCCCCGCTCCACGCGGATCGCCTCGACGAGCACGACGAGTGCGCCGGCGAGTGCGAGCAGCGCAACGAGGAAATGCACCATGACCATCTCGGGCGGCAGGTCGTACCGGATCGTCGCGAGGCCGAGCGGCGCCTCGGCGACGGTCAGCACGGCGACGCCGACCGCCGTCCAGAACGTCCAACGGGGCAAGATCCGCGCCGCCCAGGCGGTCACGATCGACAGCGTGATCGGGAAGATCCCGAACACGCGGTTTCCGAACTCGATGAAGGCGTGGGCGTCGTCCTCGGGGAAGAACGCGCCCTCCTCGCAGCCCGGCCACGCCTCGCAGCCGAGCCCCGAGCCGGTGAGGCGGACGAGCGAGCCAGTGATGACGATGACGTAGAGCGTGAGCACGGTGCCGGCGGCGAGCCACCGGACCCGCCTCGGCGTCATCGCGACTCCGCGCGGCTCAGGAAGTCGGTCAGGACTTCCCGGAACCGATCAGGCTCCTCCACGAAGGCCATGTGGGAGCTCTCCTCGAAGAGCACGCGCTCGGCGCCGGGAATCCCTCTCTGAGCGGCCTCGGCCAGCTTCGGCGTGCACTCGTCGTACCGGCCGGAAGTGACGAGGGTCGGCACCTGGATCTCCGGCAGCCGATCGCGAACGTCCCAATCGTGGAGCTTCCCGTCGGCGTTCCACTCGCTCATGCCCCACAGGGCGCGGTAGACGGGGGTGCCCTTCTCCGCCTTGCCGCGCTCGACGAAGTCCGGCGGCGGGTCGACCAGCAGGACGTGGCGGCGCCAGAACTCGTCTTCGGCCGCCTTGTAGTCGGGGTGGTCGAGCGTGCCGGCCGCCTCGTGCTCGGCGATCGCCTGCCGGTGGTGCTCCGGCAGCTCGTCGCGAAGGCGGGAGGCCTCGGCCATCCAGGTCTCCGCCGACGTGGGCGGCGCGTTCAGCGTCAGGCTGACGAGCCCTGGCGGCTGCGTGAGCACGTACTCGATCGCGAGCATCGAGCCCCACGAGGTGCCGAGGAGGTGGATCCGATCGAGCCCGAGCTCCTCCCGGACCGTCCGCACTTCGTCCACGAACAACTCGACCGTCCAGAGGTCGGGGTCGTCGGGCCGGTCCGAGCTCCCGCAGCCCAGCTGGTCGTAGACCACGACGCGGCGGCCCTCGTCGGCGAGCTTCTCCAGCGGATGGAAGTAGTGGTGCGTCGAGCCGGGGCCGCCGTGGAGGCAGAGGAGCGGGACCCCGCCCTCGGGGCCGACGTCGCGGTACCACGTCTCGAACCCGCGGAACGGGATGCGGCCTTCGACAGCCCTCACGGTCGCAGCGGCTCCAGGACCGCGGGGTAGCCGTCGGCGCCCGCGAACGGCGTCGGCCGGGAGCCGAGGAAGAGCGGGCGATCGGCGGCGTTGAGCAGGACGGGCATCAGGTCAGGGCCTCGGAGCTGACCGAGGATGCCTGCCGCGCAAGGCAGCTCGCCGAAAGAAGTGACTCCGTCGGCGCGGACACCCGGGCCGGCCAGCAGCAGCGGGACCGGATCGCCCGAGTGGATGACGTCGGGATACGCCGGGGTCGCATGGTCCCCCGTGACGCAGACCACCGCCCGGTCCGTGGGCAGATCGCCGACGGCCGCATCGAGCGCCTCGATCGTCCGCTGCTTGATCGCGGGATCCTTGGTGTGGCCGGCCTCGTCGGTCGCCTTCTGATGGGAGAAGACGAACGTGTCACCGTCGTCCAGCCGCTCCCGGATCAACTCGATTCGCAGCGCGAGGTCGGCGGTGGGGTCGTCCGTCTCGGCCGCCTCCAGCGGCTCGAGCCCGACCGCCCGCGCGAGGCCGTGCATGAACCTCGAGGCGGCAACGAACTTGCCCGAGACGCCGTGCCGCTCCGCGAACGTCGGCGCCTCGCGCGGTCGCCCCCACCACTTCAGGGTGATCACGTTGAAGCGCTCGCCCTCGAGCCGACGCGAGAACCTCGCGCGTCCACTCGTCGGCGGCCCTCGCGGTGCGCTCCGCCTCGGCCACGACCGGCTGGGGGCGCAGGACGGGGTACCAGTCGCGAAAGAAGGCGTCCGAGTCCGTCACTCGGTCGTCCGCGCCGCCGGAGACGCGCATGATCGCCTCGCCACGACCCAGGTCGGTGAGCGTGAAGCGCAGACCGTCCACCTCGATGTCGTCGCAGCGATCCAGGAGCGCACGCGCCTCGTCGTCGTCCTCACCACGCACCGGCCGGCCGGTCAGCCACAACTCGCCGTCTCGTTCCTCTGCCGGCCGCAGCGCCGCGAACGCGAAGACGTCCGAAGGATCGGCCTCCTGTCCTGCTCCGAGCGCCTCCAGGACCGCGCGCCCGGGGAACTCCTCGGGCCGGTAGCCGAGCATCGACCAGTGCGCGACCTCACTCGAGGGTGCTCGTCCCGGCCCGACGGCGTAGAGGACGCCGGTCGAGCCGCGTGCGGCGAGCGCGTCGAGGTTCGGCGTCGCTGCGGCCTCGTTGGCGGTTCGGCCGCCGAGGCTCTCGTGCGCGCGGTCTCCCAGACCGTCCAGCAGGACGACGACGATCGGATGCATCGCCGGAGGCTAGACCGGCACGCGGTCGAGCGAGCAGAGGACCCGCGCGACTCCGGGCGGGACGAGCGACTCCCAGTCGCCGTCCGATCGTGAGCGCATCCCGGACGTCGGCGCCCGAGATCTCCTTCTCGGCGCCCTCGTCGAGCACGACCACCTCGTAACCCGCCTCCCGCATCCGCTCGAGCTTCGTGCCGCCCCAGTCCGAGAAGAGCCGGATGTACTGCGTCACTCCGTCGGGAACGTATGCGGGCCAGAGCTCCGGCTCGTTGACCGGGAACGGGATCACGTGCAGGCGCGCCAGATCAAGGCCGAGGTCGCCGGCAGCGGCCTTGACCATCAACAGGCGCTCGGCGTAGCTCCACGGGTTCGACTCGGGCAGGTGGCGGAGCGGGTCGCTCTCCTCGGGCCGGATCCGCGCCGGATCGGGATTCGTGATCCCGACGAAGACCTCGTCCGAGCGCTCGGCCGCGCCTCGCAGGTACTCGAGGTGGCCGACATGAAACGGCTGGAACCGCCCGTGGATCATTCCACGGGTCATTCCACGACGACTCCGGCGCCCTCCTCGACCCGGCCCACGCGCCGGATGAACAGCTTCTTCGCCTGGAACTCGGCTTCGAGCACCGGCCCCCGGTCCGATGGCACCGAGATGAGGAGCCCGCCGGCCGTCTGCGGATCGAACCCGAGCGCGACGAGCGTCTCCGGAGCGCCGTTCAGCTCGAGATGCGGGCCCGCGAAGTCACGGTTGCGCGGATCACCGCTCGTCCGCACTCCCTTCCGCGCCATGTCGAGAGCCCCGTCGATCGCCGGGAAGCGCTCCGACTCGAGCCGAATCCGGACGCCGCTCCGCTCCGCCACCTCGTGCGCGTGCCCGAACAGGCCGAAGCCGGTGACGTCGGTGACGGCGTTGGGCTCGAATGGGCGCAGAGCCGATGCCGCGTCCATGTTCAGCGTCCGCATCCAGCGAACGGCTCGCTCGAGCGGCTGCGTGCCGGCCTTGCCCTGCTTGAAGCCGGTCATGATCAGGCCGGTTCCGAGCGGCTTCGTCAGGAAGACGGAGTCGCCCGGCCGCGCGCCGTTCTTCGGCCAGACGCCGTCCGGCCGCACGGTTCCGACCACCGCCAGCCCGTATTTCGGCTCCTCGTCCCGGATCGTGTGTCCGCCCGCGAGCACGGCCCCGGCGGCGCGCACCTGCTGGTCGGCCGCCGAGAAGATCGCGCCGAGCATCTCGGTCGGCAGCGACTCCGGGAAGGCCGCGATCGAGAGCGCGAGCAGCGGTGTGCCGCCCATCGCGAAGACGTCGTTGAGTGCATTCGTCGCCGCGATCGCGCCGTAGTCGGCCGGGTCGTCGACGACCGGTGGGAAGAAATCGAGCGTGAAGATGATCGCGCGCTCGTCGTCGAGCCGGTAGACCGCCGCGTCGTCGGCCGGGTCGAGCCCGACGAGGAGGTCCTCCGACTCCACGGGGACGAACCCGCGCAGCAGCTCCTCGAGCCGTGCGGCCGAGTACTTCGCCGCGCAGCCGCCGCACGAGGCGAGATCGGTCAGTTTGACGTGGGAGGTTTCCAGGGGAGCTCCTCGTCCGCGGAATGGTGCCGACCGCGTTCTCACGGGTCAACGCCGAGGCCGAAAGAGCTATTCCACAAAGTGCGGCCGCCTAAGCCGCCGCTTGTGCTTAGGGCGCGGCAAAACGCGGCAGCGCGCAGCGCTGACCGCGAAGTCGCCGGCTCCCCCCACGGAATCCGGTTTCCTCGTTCGCGCGTGATGTGGTGCTAGGCGACGTCCGTGAATCGAACCCCTGACGGACGACGCCGCCATCGAGCTGCCACAGCGATGGCAGCTGACGTCGACGGCTTACCACCCGAACCAGTTGTCCGCGAAGCCTCCACCGCTGAACGCGGCGAGGGTCGTCAGGGCGACGAGGAGTGAGATCTTGACCCGATGCTTCAGTGCAATCACCTCCTCTCCTAGAACCTGAAGTCCTGGAGCGCTTCTGCAGCGCGCCGGTAGAGCTGCGCGGCCACCTGGTCCTGGCCGCGCCGCACCGCAAGGTCGCCCTTGGCGATCCACGCGGCCGCACGATGACTTACTGAGGAAAGCTGGTCGAACCTGTGCTCGGCCTCTTCGAAGGCCTGTCCTGCCTCGTCGAGGCGGCCCTGCTCCATGAGCGAGCGCCCCAGGACGAGCTGCGCGTTCCCGATCTCGTCGATCGCGTCGACGCGGTCACCGAGGAGGGTCAGCGCCTGGCGGGCCTGCTCCTCTGCCGGCTCGATCTGGCCGGTTCGCAAGCTCACCTGCGCGAGCGAGGAGACGGCCTGAGCGGCATCCTTCTCGGTTCCGTACTCGAGCAGGACACGGAACGCCTCGTTGAGCTGTTCGACTGCTTCGTCGGGCTTGCCGAGCAGGAAACTGAGGCCGCCGAGGTTGTTGAGGAGCTTGCCGACACCGATGCGGTCCGAGATCTCCTCGAACTGCGCCTTCGCCTGCTCGGCGTACTTGCGCGCGAGCACCCACTGGCCCTGGCGCTCCGCGACGAGCGACGCATGGAAGTACACCCTCGCAACCGACCGGGGATCGTCCAGCGACTCGGCGAGCTCGAGCGCCCGCTCGAGATCCTCGCGGGCAGCTTCGTAGTCGCGATGCCGCCGGTAGCACCGGGAACGGGCACCGAAGATCTCGGCGCGGAGCCGGTCACAGGGGAGTTCGGAGTTCTCTGCGAGCGCGAGCGCCTCGTTGAAGAGGCCGATCGCCGTCTGGATGCTCGAAAGCTCCACGCGGCAGGAGCCGAGCCGGTACAGCAGCTCCGCGCGGTCGACGTCGGAGAACATCGTGTCCTCGGCCATCGAGCGTGCACGGGTGAGGAGCTGAATGGCCTCCTTCACCTCTCCCATGCGCATCCGGACCCAGGCTTCACCCGAGAGCGAGCGAACCTGGAGCTCGATCGCGGCGATGCCCGCGATCGTCGGAGAGACGCGCGTGAACTCCTCCAGCGCCTCCGGATACTCGTGGTTCTCGCTGAGAGCCTCGGCCCGCGCAAGAGACGCCTCGATCCGGCCACGCTCGTCGGCGGCGACGCCGCTGGCGAGGAAGCCGGGATCGACGCTCAGCCGCTCGGCGAGCCACTCGATCGTCTCCTGCGTCGGGCGGGTCTTCCCACGCTCGATCTGAGAGACGTACTCCTTGGAGAAGCGGTCGCCCGCAAGGTCCGTCTGCGTGAGGCCGGCGTTGACCCGGAGCGTGCGCAGACGCTCGCCCAGTCCTCCGTTGGGGAGACGGCCGAGGCGGTGCGGCTTGCTCTGGATCGCGCGGTTCACTGGCGGGTTAACTCCTGGGCGGCTTTGGTGCGGTCACTTGACATTACGGCAGCTCCTGGGCTTTATCGATCCCCCGAAAGGGTCATGGCTACGGGGGATTTTGGGTCAACCGAGCCTATCGCAAAATCACTTGACCGAGGTACTTGACTCCGGCGGGAACCGCCCCTATAGTCCGACCACCGAGCAGCGAAGCCACAAGCGGAGTTGTTCGGGAGGCGCGCCAAATATGGCGACAGTGGTTCGGAGGAGTTGGCTGGGCCGCAGAGTCAAGGCCTCCGGGCCGTCGCCACAGAGGTGGGCACGCCGCTAGAGATACGAACCCCCGGGGGCCGCAGCCCGGGGGTTCATCTTTTTCCGGGCAGATCGCGCCCCTTTTTGGGCCACTGGTCTGCGCCGCTCCCTCGATCGAGTGATGTCAGCGACGCGCGGTGCGTCTGGGCAGCCAGGCCGGTACCGCCCGCCGGTACGCGTCGTACTCGTCGCCGAACTGGCGGTGGAGCGTGGGCTCCTCGTACCAGCGGACGAAGGCCACGAAGGCTGCGGCGACCAGAGCTGCGTAGCCGAGGAGCTCGAGCCGGCCGAGGAGCAATGCCTGCCCGACGATGACCGCCAGGACGGCGAGGTACATGGGATTGCGGACATAGCGGTAGAGGCCGCCGACCACGAGACGCTCGGTGGGTGCAACCGGCGCGGGCGTACCGAGCCCTTCGACGACGAAGCGGGCGAATGCGTGCAGCAAGACACCGACGCCGGCAACGAGAACGAGCACGCCGACCACGCGCACCGGCACCCAGAGGCGAGCGCCGACCTCCCAGCCGGTGATCCACCACGGGATCAGGCCGGCGACCACGCCGGGCGCCAGCAGCAGGAAGAGCGTGCTCCCGGCGGCAGCTCGGAGCTTCCTCATGGCCCGCGGGCTAGTCGCGGCCGGTGATCCAGCGCCGGCGGCTGGCGGTGATTCTCGGCATCTCGGCGTCGAGCATGCCGCCGAGCCGCTTGCTGACCGTCGCCAGGAGGCCGAGCGAGATGAAGATCCACCCTTCCGCTTCCGGGTCGCGGTCCTTCGGGATCCCGCCGGCAGCCTGTGAGCGCTCGATCACGGCGGCAACGAACTCCTGGACCTCGCGCATGTGACGCTTGAGGTGCTTCCGGATCTCGGCGTCGTCGCTTGCTTCCGTCAGAGCCTGGATCCAGAGGTTGGCGACCAGGCCGTGGCGCTCCTTCGCGGCCCTCAGGTAGGCCGAGCCCATGGCGGTGACCCAGAGGGCGGGATCGGGCTCGGCCGCCACCGCCCGGTCCCACATCTGCCGCGTGTCCGCCCAGGCCGAGTCGAGGCACGCGAGGTAGAGAGCGCGCTTGGACGGGAAATGCCGGTAGAGGATCGGTTCGGTGACTCCCGCCTGTCTCGCGATCTCGGCGGTGGTCGTGCCTCGATAGCTGCCCTTCGAGAAGATCCCGCATGCGCACTCGAGGACGGCGGCGCGCCGCTCCTCGGCGGTCAAGCGCGGCTTGGTCGCGCTCATCCGACCTCGGGGATCGGCTCGGGGCGGTGCTCGGGCTCGTCGAGCTCGTGCGGACGAACCAGCACGAAGGAGACGACGGCGCCGGCGAGCGCGATCAGCGCTGCAACCAGCAGCGTCGTCGAGAAGCCGTCGACGAAGCGCTCTGGATCGCGGAAGACCTCCGGGCCCGTCAGCCCCCCGACCTGGTGGGCCATGATCGCGCCCATCAGGGCGATTCCCATCGAGCCTCCGACCTGCCGGGAGGCGTTCAGGACCGCGGAGCCGACGCCCGACTTGTCGACCGGAAGCGCGCGAACCGCAGCAGCCGCGCTCGGCGTCATCACGAGCGCCATGCCGGCCCCGCCGACGAGCAGCCCCGGAAGGAGATTCCAGAACGTCGCGTGCTCGTCGAGGCGCGAGAAGTAGAGGAGCTGAGTGGCGACGAGCAGCATCCCCGCCGTCATGAGCCAGCGCGAGCCGACGCGGTCGGACGTTCTCCCCGCGATCGGAGCGACGAGGATGATCAGGACCGTCATCGGCAGGAACGCGGCGCCTGTCTGCACCGCCGAGAAGCCGAGGATCCCCTGCATGTAGAGCGAGACGAAGAAGAAGACGCCGAACATCGCGAGGGCGACGAGCAGCACAGCGATGTTGGCGCCCGTGTAGGTCCTGTTCCTGAAGAGGGACAGGTCGAGCATCGGCAGCCGCTGGCGCATCTCGAGCAGGACGAACGCCGTGAGCATTGCCGCGGCGATGACGAAGGCGCCGATGATCCGGCCTGACGTCCAGCCATACGTGTTCGCCTCGATCAGCCCGTATGTGAATGCGAAGAGGCCGATCCCGGAGGTCAAGAGCCCCGGCAGGTCGAGCCGCTGCTCGGCCGACTCGTCCTTCGACTCCGGGATCAGCACGAAGCTGGCCACGATCGCCAGGATTCCGATCGGGACGTTGACGAAGAAGATCCAGCTCCAGTGGAGATGGTCGGTGAGCAGCCCGCCGACGAGCGGGCCGATGGCGAGTGCGAGCGCGGAAACTCCGGCCCAGATTCCGATCGCCGTCCCGCGCTGGCGCGGCGGGAACGTCGCGGCGATGATCGAGAGCGTGGCCGGGTTCATCAGCGCGGCGCCGGCGCCCTGGACGACGCGCGCGCCGATCAGGACCTCGCCGCTCTCCGCGAGACCGCAGGCAAGCGACGAGGCGGAGAAGATCACGAGGCCGGTGATGAAGATCAGCCGGCGACCGAGCAGATCGGCGAGCTTGCCGCCGGTCAGCATCAGCGAGGCGAAGGTCAGGGCGTAGCCGGTGACGATCCACTCGAGCTCCGAGAGCCCGATGCCGAGGTCGCGAGCCATGGACGGCAAGGCAACGTTCACGACCGTGTTGTCCAGCATGATCATGAACAGGCCGAATGACACAGCGGCGAGCGTCCACCACTTACGCGCTTCCTCGGACACAAGATGCAGAGCCATGATGGAAGAGCTATGTTAGCGGTCACTAAGTTAGTGAGTCAATGACCGAGCGCCTCGCCACCGCCGCAGCACGCCATCCGGGACTGACCATCGGCGCCTGGATAGCCGGGGTCGTGGTCTCCCTCGTCCTCGTCGTCTTCCTTCTCGGCGATGCGCTGTCCGCTGAAGCCGAGCAGCTGAACAACCCCGAGTCGGAACAGGCATACGGGCTAATCGGCGAGCGCCTGCCGCCGGACCCGACGTCCACGACAGACGTCGTCCTGATTCGCTCCGACAGCATCGACGCGGACAGCCGCGGCTTCGGCGTCCGGGCAGTGCCGGTCCTCCAGGCGCTCGAGGCGACGGACGGCGTTGCGTATGTCAATCCCGAGCCTGTTGCGCGTGCAGAGCGGGCGTTTGTCTTCGAGGTGGGGCTCGAGGACGAGACGGCCGCCGAGAACGTTCAGGAGGTGTTGGATCAGCACGAGGACGGGAACTTCGAGCTGTTCCTCACCGGAGAATGGTCGGTCGAGCGGGACTTCCTGACGCTCTCGGAGGAGGACCTGCAGAAGGGCGAGCTCCAGTTCGGGCTGCCCGTGGCGCTCATCGTCCTCTTGCTCGTCTTCGGCGCGGTCGTCGCCGGGCTCGTCCCGCTCGCCCTCGCGATCGTCGCGATCATCACCGCGCTGGGGCTCGTGGCCCTCGTCGGGATCGCGTTCGAGCTCTCGGTCTTCACCATCAACATGCTCACGGGGATGGGGCTCGCGCTCGGGATCGACTACGCGCTGTTCGTCGTGTCGCGCTTCCGGGAGGAGCGGTCGGGCGGACGCGACAAGCTCGACGCGATCGCCGCAACCGGCGGCACGGCGAGCCGCGCGGTGCTCTTCAGCGGCTGCGCGTTCGTCATCGCGATGCTCGGGCTCCTGCTCATCCCGAACACGATCTTCCGGAGCCTCGCCGCGGGCGCGATCCTGGTGGGCATCACCTCGGTCGCCGCCGCGCTGACGCTCCTCCCCGCGGTGCTGAGCCTGCTCGGCGACCGCGTCAATGCCCTCCGGATTCCGTTCATCGGCCGGGGCGCCGAGCGTGGCACCGGCGCCGAGAGCCGCTTCTGGGGCGGAGTCGTCGGGGCAGTGATGCGGCAGCCGGTCGTGAGCCTCGTGCTGAGCGCCGGGTTGCTGATCGCCCTGGCGATCCCCGTCCTCAGCTACACGACGGGCGAGGCCGGAATCCGAACGCTGCCGGACCGCTTTGCGTCGAAGCAGGGGTTCAACGCGCTGGAGGAATCGTTTGGGATCGGCACCACCGACTCGGTGGAGGTCGTCGTCGACGGCGACGTCGCAGACCCGGAGACGCGCGCGGAGATCGAGCAGATCGCGGACGACATGCAGGCGAACGACGCCTTCCGCCAGGTCGAGACCGAGTTCCACGACGAGGAGCGGCTTGCGGTGATCGAGGCGCTACCGGTCGGCGACAGCCGCGACGACAGGGCGCTTGACGCGGTCCGGGCGCTGCGTGAGGAGGAGGTCCCCGGCGCCCGCGTCCTCGTCACGGGCGAGACCGCGGAGAGCATCGACTACTACGCGCTGACCGACCGTTGGCTTCCGATCCTGCTGGCAGTCGTGCTCACGCTCTCGTTCATCCTGCTGACCGTCGCGTTCAGGTCGATCGTCGTCGCCGGCAAGGCGATCGTGCTGAACCTGCTCTCGATCGGCGCCGCCTACGGCGTCCTGATCCTCGTCTTCCAGAAAGGGTTCGGCAACGAGCTCTTCGGGTTCCAACAGGTCGACTTCATCGAGGCGTGGGTGCCGCTGTTCCTGTTCGCAGTCCTGTTCGGGCTCTCGATGGACTACCACGTCTTCCTGCTCAGCCGGATCCGCGAGCGTTACGTGCAGACGGGTGACAACGACGCCGCCGTCGCGCACGGCATCAGCTCGACGGCTCGACTGATCACCGGTGCCGCGCTGATCATCATCGCCGTCTTCGGCGGGTTCGCGGTCGGCGATCTCGTGATGTTCCAGCAGATGGGCTTCGGTGTGGCCATCGCTCTGCTGATCGACGCCACGATCGTCCGCTCAGTGCTGCTGCCGGCGGCCATGAAGCTGCTCGGGGACTGGAACTGGTACCTGCCGAGCTGGCTGCACTGGCTTCCGGACTTCCACGTCGAGGGCAATCGTTGAGCGAGGTCGTCTGGCGGCCGACCGAGGAAGTACTCGAGCGGGCGAATGTCGTCCGACTCATGCGCCGCCACGGCATCGCCGACTACTGGGAGCTCGTCCGCCGGTCGCAGGAGGATCCGGACTGGTTCTGGGCCGCCGCCGTCGAGGACATGGGCATCGAGTTCTCGAGGCCGTGGGACCGCGTCCTCGATCTCTCCCGCGGGCCCGAGTGGGCGACCTGGTTCGTCGGCGGCGAAGTGAACATCGCCTGGAACTGCGTTCACCGCTGGGCTCGGCGTCGGCCAGAAGCGATCGCCGCGATCTCCCTCGGCGAGGACGGGGAGCGGCGGGAGCTGACCTGGGCGGCCATGTCCGACCAGGTCACGCGGCTCGCGGAGGCGCTCGTGCAGCTCGGCGTCGGCCAGGGCGACCGCGTCGCGATCTTCCTGCCGATGTCGCAGGAGGTCGCGATCGCCTCGCACGCCTGCGCCCACATCGGCGCGATCCAGGTGCCGATCTTCTCCGGATTCGCCGCGCCGGCCGTGGCGCAGCGGCTTCAGGCTTCCGAGGCCAAGGTCGCGATCACGACTCATGCGTGCCACCGCCGCGGCCGCGAGGTGCCGATGCTGGAGATCCTCGAGGAGGCGCGGGCCGAGTCGCCGTCGGTCGAGCACGTCGTCCTCGCGCCGTGGGACGAGCTCGTCGCCGACCTCCCTGGGGAGCTCCCGCCGACCGAGCTCCCGTCCGAAACGCCGTACCTCCTGACCTACACGTCCGGGACGACGGGCACGCCGAAGGGCGTCGTCCACGTCCAGGGCGGCTTCCTCGTCTCGATCGCGCGGGAGGTCTGCTACCAGGCGGACGCCGGGCCGGACGACGTGATCCACTTCTCCACCGACATGGGCTGGATCATGGGCCCGTGGACGGTGGTTGGCGGGCACGCGATGGGCTCCACCCTCGTCTTCGCCGAAGGCGCGCCCGACTGGCCCTCGGATCGCTTGTGGCGGCTGATCGAGCAGGAGCGAGTCTCGGTCCTCGGCATCTCGCCGACGCTCGTCCGGGGGCTGATCCCGCACGGCGACCCGGAGACCGACCTCTCGTCCCTCCGCACGATCGTGACGACCGGCGAGCCCTGGAACCCCGAGCCGTACCGTTGGCTGTTCGAGACGGTCGGCGATCGCCGGGTCCCGATCATCAACTGCTCCGGCGGGACGGAGGTCGGCGCGTGCTTCCTCTCTCCGACGCCCGCGACCCCGATCAAAGCCTGCTCGCTCGGCGGGCCCGCCCTCGGGATGGCGATGGACGTCGTGGACGCCGAGGGCCACTCGCAGGTGGGGACCGGCGAGGTCGGCGAGCTCGTCTGCCGCAAGCCCTTCCCGGGGATGACCCGCGGGTTCTGGCGCGATCCCGACCGCTACATCGAGACGTACTGGAGCCGCTTCCCGGGCGTCTGGACGCACGGCGACTGGGCGTCAGTGGACGAAGACGGCTTCTGGTTCCTGCACGGCCGGTCGGACGACACGCTCAACATCGCGGGGAAGCGCGTCGGCCCGGCGGAGCTCGAGTCGGCGGCCGTCGAGCACCCGTCTGTGGTCGAGGCTGCTGCGGTCGGCATCCCGCACGAGGTCAAGGGCGAGGTCGCCTGGATCTTCTGCATCGCCGCGCCCGGCGTCGACGCGAGCGAGGCCCTCGCCGCCGAGGTCTCGGACCTCGTGTCACGCGACCTCGGCAAGGCGTTCCGTCCCGACCGCGTCGTCTTCGTGAGCGCGCTGCCGAAGACCCGCAGCGCGAAGATCATGCGCCGCGCCGTGCGCGCGAAGGCGCTCGGAGCCGATCTCGGCGACTTGTCGTCGCTCGAGAACCCCGAGGCGCTCGACGAGATCGGGCGCGCGATCTAGCCGCCGGTCAGCGCACGCTGAAAGGCCGGGTACGAGCCGGCCTTTCCGACCGTGACCAGGGTGTCGCTCTTCTGGATCACGTCGTGGGGGAGCGCGCCGGTGACCGGCTCGGGCTCGCGGAGGATCGCGATCACCGTGATCCCGAGGTTCGCGCGGAACCCGGCCTCGGCCAGGGTCTTGCCGATCCACGGGCTCGTGTCGGGAACCGGGATCCACTCGATGAGCAGCTCGCCCAGCGCCATCTCGAGCTCCTCGACGATCTTCGGCCGCTCGTAGGCGCCGCCGAGCACGGCACCGAGCTGGCGCGCCTCGTCGTCGTCCAGCGTGATCACCGAGCGTGGCTCGTCGTCTGAACCGCGTCGGAAGTAGTAGAGCTCCCGCTTGCCGTCGTTGTGGAGGATCACCGTGAGCCGGGAGCCCTCGCCGGTGCGGATCGTGAACTTCGTCCCGATCCCGGGAAGGCGGGTCTCCTCGAGTTGAGTTGGCAACGCGTCAGCCTCCTTCGGCCAGTGTAGGGACAGGGAACAGGCGTCGGCCGATCACCTTCGACTCCTTCATCAGCACGACGCCGACGGTCGCGGTCAGGAGCACATAGAGCCCCGCGAAGGCGATCAACGTCTCCTGCTGGCTCGTGAGGAGCTCGTCGTTCGCGGAGGCGACCGTCGCAAGGATGATCGTGAACTCGCCGTGGGCGATCAGCGCCACGCCGGCGTTGAAGCTCTGGCGCGCGGAGAACCCTCCCAGCCTGCCGGCGACGTGGCCGGAGGCGATCTTGCCGACGATCGTCGCCGGAACGGCGAGCGCGAGCAGCCATCCGACGTCGCCGAGCGCGGAGATGTCGATCGAGAGCCCGAAGACGAAGAAGAACAGCGCGGCGAAGACGTCCCTGAAGCTGAAGAAGCGCTCCTCGATCTCCTCGCGCATCGAGGTCTCGGAGAGCACGATGCCGGCCATCAGGGCGCCGATCGCCTCTGAGAGGCCGAGGGCGTCCGCGACCGCGGCCATCCCGATCAGGAAGCCGAAGACCGCGAGGAGGAAGAACTCGCGCGGCAGCCAGTCCAGGATCCGGTCGATCGGGCTCGAGAGCCACTTCGAGATCGCGAGCGAGATCGCGATGAAGCCGATCGCCTTCGCGACGATCGCGAGCGTGGCGGCCGCCGCGCCGCCGCCGCCCGCGGCGAAACCGAGGACGAGCGCGATCGCGATGTCCTCGGCGATCAGGATCGCCAGGACGAGGTCGGTCTCGTCGTCTGCCAGGCGGCGGAAGTCGATCAGGCCCTTGACCGCGATCGCGCTCGACGAGACGTAGATCGCAGCGGCGAGGATCAGGGCGGCGAAGCTGAAGCCGAACGCCGCGACACCGATGAGCAGGCCGAGGCCGGCGTTGGCCACGAAGTCGAAGAGCCCGCCCAAGAGGACGTGGCGCCGGCTTCGCGACAACCGAGTGAGCGTGAACTCCAGGCCGAGGAAGAAGAGCAGGAAGATGATCCCGATCTCCGCGACGAATTCCGTCACCTCCGACGGGCTGATCAGGGTCACGACCGTCGGCTCGTTCGGGCCGAGGAGCAGGCCCGCGAGGAGGTAGGCGGGGATCGCCGAGATCCCGAACCGGCTCGCAATCAGACCGAGCACTCCGAGCATCCCGACGGTGACGGCGAGCTCGGTAAGGGTCACGCCGGGACCCTAGAGCGCCGCGTGGAAGACTGCTTGCCATGGCGGACAGGATGGACGGACAAGTGGCACTCGTCACCGGCGGCGGCCGCGGCATCGGCGCGAGCATCGCCCGAGAGCTGGCCGACGCGGGGATGAAGGTCGCCGTCTCGGCTCGCACGCCGGAGCAGGTCGAGGAGGTCGCCGGCGAGATCGACGGGCTGGGCGTGACGGCCGACGTCTCCAGGCGCGAGGACGTCGAGAGGATGGTGGCCGAGACCGAACGGGAGCTGGGGCCGATCGACGTGCTCGTGAAGAACGCCGGCATCGCGCACTGGGGGAACGAGCTGTGGAACGAGGACCCGGACGAGTGGTGGCACGTGTTCGAGATCAACGTCCTGGGTGCGTTTCTCTCCTGGCAAGCGGTCATCCCCGGGATGATCGAGCGGGGCCGCGGGCGGATCGTCAACACCGGGAGCGGCTCCGGCTACCTCCCCGGACAGAGGACGACCGCGTACGGCGGGAGCAAGGCTGCCCTCTACCGGATGGCCGAAGGTCTCTCGCTCCAGCTCGAGCCGCACGGGATCGCGGTGTTCACGATCAGCCCGGGGCTCGTGAAGACGGACATGACGGAGCCCTTCGGAGACGACATGCCGTGGACACCGCCGGAGCTGGCGCCGCAGCTCGTCCGCGTGCTCGCATCCGGGCGGGCGGACGCTTTGAGCGGCCGGTACATCCACGCCGAGCACGACGACATCGAGGACCTGATCCGTCGAGCCGACGAGATCGCGGAGAACGACCTCAACGCGATCCGGCTCCAGCGCTAGCTCAGCGCGGGACGATCCAGGTCGCCCTCGCAGAGCCGAGAACCCGGCCGTCCTCGCCGAAGAGCGCCGTCCCCGCGTAGAGCTTCCGCCCCTCGTCTCCGAGGGGCCACGCCATCACGACGCACGGCTCTCCGGCGTGCGGGAGGTGCTCCACCCTGGCCGTCAGCCGGCCGAGCACCGGCATCCCGCGCTCGCCTCCGTGGACGGCGTACGCCCCTGGACAGTCCAGCGCGGCCCAGACGAACTCGGGTGCGACGTGTTCGGGGCGAGGCGTCCAGGTTGCCGCGACGACGTCGCGGCCCTCGACCGGCCCCGCGTAGATCCCGAGCCCATCGTCGCGCGACCAGCCGCAGACGAAGCATTCGGGAAAGGTGCTCTCCTTGTCGCCCTCAGGCAGGGCCGCGACGGCGGCGACGTCGAAGACGACAGGATCCGGAAGGTCGAGCTCGAGGTCCGTCGGCGCAGCCTCGGCGACGAGGGACTCTCCGTCGCTGAGCTCGAGGTGCCCGCGGTCGTCGTCCAGGCTCAGCTCGAGCGGGCGCTCGAGCGGCGGCGGGAGCCTGAGCGTGACCTCGACGGGCCCGTGGAACAGCGACGCGAGGATTCCGCACGTGTACCCGCCGTTCGCGGACTCCGTCGGGCCGCGAAAATGCCGGTCGATGACGAGCTCCACGACCGGTAGACTATGTTTTCGACTGTGAGGCGAAAACTATGAGGCTCGCGCTCGCCCAGATCAACTCCGTCGTCGGCGACCTTGACGGCAATGTCGCGCGGATCGTCGGCCGCCTCGGCGAGGCGAGGAAGGCGGGTGCCGATCTCGTCCTCTTCCCCGAGCTCGCGGTCACCGGGTACCCGCCCGAGGATCTGCTGTTCCGCCCGGGCTTCCTCCGTGAGGCTCGCGCCGCCGTCGAGCGGGTCGCGGCCGAGACCACCGACATCGCCGCGCTCGTCGGGGTCCCGTGGCTCGACCGCGACCTCGCCAACGGCTGCGCGATCTGCGCGGGCGGCGAGATCAAGGCCGTGTACCCGAAGCGCTTCCTGCCGAACTACGGAGTCTTCGACGAGGTTCGGTACTTCCAACCTGGCCGGGAGATGTTCCTCCTGCGGCTCGGCGAGGCGCTCGTCGGCCCGACCGTCTGCGAGGACATCTGGCAGCCGGGCCCGCCTGCGACCGATCTCGCGCTCGCCGGCGCCCACCTGATCGCGAACATCTCGGCGTCTCCGTTCCACGTCGGCAAGGGGCTCGAGCGGGAGGAGATGCTGATCACGCGCGCCCGGGACAACGCCTGCTGGGTCGCGCTCGTCAATGCGGTCGGCGGCCAGGACGAGCTGATCTTCGACGGGCACAGCGTCGTCATCGACGAGGAGGGCGAGGTCATCGCGCGCGCGCCGTCGTTCGAGGAGGCGCTGCTGGTCGTCGACATCGACATCTCGACCGCGATCGCGCGCCGGCTCGTCGACGCACGGCGGCGGGCGCTCGCCAGCGAGCGCGAGATCCCCGACCCGCCGGTGATCGATCTCGGCTCACCGCGCGCCCAGCAGGCTCCGGTTAAGCCGTACGTCGCCGAGCCGCTCGACGCGCTGGAGCAGATGCGCCGCGCGCTCGAGCTCGGCCTTTCGGACTACGTGGACAAGAACGGCTTTGGGGACATCGTCCTCGGGGTGTCCGGGGGAATCGACTCGGCGCTGACGGCGGCGCTCGCCGTCGAGGCGCTCGGCCCCGAGCGCGTCCACTGCGTCTCGATGCCGTCCCGCTACTCCTCCGGAGACACGAAGCGGGACGCCGAGCAGCTGGCGAGGAACCTGGGCACGGACTTCCTCGAGCTCCCGATCGACTCGATCTTCGACGGCTACGAGCAGGCGCTCACGAACGTGTTCGAGGGCCGCGAGCCCGACATCACGGAGGAGAACCTCCAGGCGCGCATCCGCGGAACGCTGCTGATGGCGCTCTCGAACAAGTTCGGCTGGCTCGTGGTTGCGACCGGGAACAAGTCCGAGCTCTCGGTCGGGTACGCGACGCTCTACGGGGACATGGCCGGCGGGTTCGCGCTGCTGAAGGATGTGTTCAAGACGGACGTGTTCCGGCTGGCCCGGCACCTGAACGAGCGCGCGGGCCGGGAGCTGATCCCCGAGACCACCATCGAGCGGGCGCCGAGCGCCGAGCTCCGGGCCGACCAGAAGGACGAGGACTCGCTCCCGCCGTATCCCGCGCTCGACAAGGTGCTCGAGGCCTACGTCGAGGAGGACCGGTCGCACGAGGAGCTGACGACCGATGGGTTCGACCAGGACGTGGTCGACCGTGCGATCGCCCTGATCGACCGAGCCGAGTACAAGCGCCGCCAGGCTCCGCCCGGGGTCAAGCTCCGCCCGAAGGCGTTCGGCCGCGACCGCCGCACGCCGATTACGAACCGCTGGCGCGGGTAGTAGCGCCGCTCGATCCAGAACACCTAGGCGAGCGCGGCGAGCTCCTCGAACCAGCGACGCCGTTCGTCGTAGGGGACGGCGGCGTTTGCGGGCGAGGTCGACGGGAGGACGAAGAGCTGCGTCTCCCCGAGCCGCCGCTCCTGAACGCCCAGCTCCGGCCGCTCGTTGAAGGCGCCGCGGTACGCCTCCTTGCCGACGAAGGCGATCCATGCCGGGTGGAGCCGGCGCGCGATGCCCTCGAGCCGCTCCGCCGAGCCTTCGAAGTCCGCCCGCCGCAGGTCGCCCGAGCCGGGAGTCGTCCGGAAGGCGGCGTTCGTCAGCCCGAGGCCCAGTGCCGGCAGGTCGTGCTGCTCCGCCGGCGCGTACAGGCGCGGGGTGAAACCCGCATCCCGGAGAAGCCGCCAGAAATCGTTCCGCGGGTTTGCGAAGTGCGCGCGGGCCGCGTCCGACCAGCGGCCCGGGTTGATGCCGCAGAAGACCACACGCAGGCCGGGCGCAAGGACATCGGGGACTGCGCTAGGCCGCTTCGAGCTCGAAGTCCGGTTCCCGTGAGTCGAGCCGGAGTTCGAAGAGTCGCCGGATGTCTTCGCCACTGAGCGTCGTTTCATACCGGGTGGACCGCGGCTGGATCTCGATCACTTGGACGGCCTCCTCGCGATCGCCGTAGCAGCGGGTGTAGCACTCGGCTTCGTTGAGTACGCGCAACCGCACGATCTGACCGTAAATTCCCCACCGGACGGTGTCAGTTCGCGCGAAACACTTCGAATACTGGATCTCGCTCGACGAGCGTGGAGAGCTGACCGCAGACGGCGATCCGGTCACGATCGGAGCCGACGTCGGCGCCGAGCACCTGCTGCTTGCTGCGCTCGCGCGCTGCTCGATCTCGAGCCTCGAGCACTTCGCGCGGCAGAAGGAGATCGAGGTCGGCGCCTCCGCCTACGCCTCCGGGACGGTGACCCGACGCGAGGCCGAGGAGCGCTACGGGTTCGTCAGCATCGAGTGCAAGCTGGACGTCCAGCTCACGGGCGGCGAGCTGGCGGACGACGAGCTGCGCAGCCTGCTCGAGAGCGCCGAATGGGGCTGCTTCATCGGCGCCTCGCTGGATCCCGCGCCCAAGTACAGCTGGCGCGTCAACGGCCGCGACCTGTGAAGTGGTTCCTCCTGGCGGGAATCCTCGTCGCCGTCGGTGCGATCGCGTACTCCTGGTATCGGGGCGCTGAGGATCCGGCCGCGATCGGCGAGCCGCTGGTCCTCGGCGAGCGCCGACATCGAGTGGTCGCCGGCGGGCGGGACGGCGCGCCGCTCCTCGTGCTCCTGCACGAGCGTGGAGGCTCGCCGAGTGAGCTCCTCTGGCCGGAGCTCGTCGACTCGCTCGAGGCGATGGGGCCGAACGCACCCGCGGTCTTGCTCGTCGACGGCGGCGACCACAGCTACTACCACGACCGTGAGGACTTCGACTGGGGCACGCACATCCTCGAGGAGGCGATCCCGGCGGCGCGAGACCGTCTGGGCTCCGACCCTCGGAGGGAGGCAATCGGCGGCTTCTCGATGGGCGGCTTCGGCGCCCTCGATCTTGCGCGCCAGCGCCGCTTCTGCGCCGTCGGCGCCCACTCCCCGGCTCTCTGGGAAGGTGGCGGGCAGACACCGGAGGGAGCCTTCGACGACGCCGAGGACTTCGAGCGCCACGACGTGCTCGAGCTCGCGCAGGAGCGTCCCGGCCTCTTCCGCGGGGCGCAGGTGTGGCTCGACGTCGGCAGTGAGGACAGCTTCCGCGACGCCACCGTCCGCCTCGGCGCGCTGGTCGACGCGCCGGCGAAGACTCCGCCCGGCGAGCACTCGACCGCGTACTGGCGGGAGCACGTGGACGAGTACCTCGACTTCTACGCCAGGGCGCTGAGGACATGCAGGTAGGGCTTGACGTAGAGGCGGTCCGCGCACGGTTCTCGGCGCTGAGCCGACCGTACGCCTTCTTCGACGGGCCGGCTGGAACCCAGGTCCCGGACGAGGTGATCGACGCGATCTCCGGCTACCTCCGCGAGTCCAACGCCAACGTCGGCGGCCAGTTCGAGACCAGCCGCCGTACGGACGAGCTCGTGGAGGCCGCGCACGAGACGGCCGGCCGCTTCCTCGGCTGCTCGGCAGACGAGGCGATCTTCGGGCCGAGTACGACGAACCTCAACTTCATGCTCACGCGGACCGTCGGCCGGGAGCTGCGCGAGGGCGACGAGATCGTCACGACCCGGCTGGACCACGATGCCAACGTCGCACCATGGCTGGAGCTCGCCCACGACCTCGGGCTCGTCGTGCGATTCGCCGACTACGACCTCTCCGACATCGAGGAGCAGCTGTCCGACCGTACGCGCGTCGTCGCCTTTCCCTGGGCGTCGAACGCGCTCGGCACCCTCGTCGACGCGGCGCGGATCTGCGCGCTCGCGCACGAGGCGGGCGCACTCGCCTGGGTCGACGCCGTCCACTACGCGCCGCACGGGCCGATCGACGTCGCGGAGATCGGCGCCGACGTGCTCGTCTGCTCGTCGTACAAGTTCTACGGGCCGCACCTCGGGCTCGCCTTCGCCCGGCGGGAGCTGCTCAACCGCTGGCGGCCGTACAAGGTCCGCCCGGCGCCCGGCTACGAGACCGGGACGGCGCAGCACGAGCTGCTCGCCGGCTTCGTCGCGGCGGTCGAGTACGTCGAGTCGATCGGGCTGGACGCGATCGTGGCGCACGAGCGCGAGCTCGGCCAGCGGTTTCTCGACGGGCTCCCGGAGGGCGTGACGCTGTACGGGCAGCCGACGATGGAGGGCCGGGTTCCGACGTTCGCGCTGACGCTGGAGGGCCGGTCACCCACCGAGGTCGCCAAGTACCTCGGCGATCGCGGCATCTTCGTCTGGGACGGGGACTACTACGCGATCGAGGTGATGAAGCGGCTCGGTCTCGCCGACGGCGCCGTGCGCGTCGGCATCGTCCACTACAACACGGCTGCAGAGGTCGACCGACTTTTGGCGGAGCTCAGGACGCTCGTCTGAGCCCGGGCCAGAGCTCGCCGCTGCGGCGGGTGGCCGCGCTGGCGCGCGCGTAGCTGCGGGACGCCGACTCGTCGACCGCCAGCGTCACCGGCCCGTGCGCGATCAGGCCCGGCTCGGCCCGCTCGCGGAGGAGGTCGGCGAAGAACCCGTCGACCAGCCACTCACGGCCCGGCGCCACGGATGCGCGGACACCGATCCGGAAGAGCGACTCCGAGAGCTCGTCGACCCGGTCGATCCGCGGGCGCCGGATGAAGGTCGTCGGGCCCTCGGGCAGGATCGACGCGACCGAATCGACCATCTCCACGGCCGCCTCACGATCCGTGACGAAGACCTCGAGCATCAGTTCCTTGGCACCGCTCGGCAGGACGCGCACCGCAGGAATCTGCGAGTTGTGGATGTGGATGATCTCGCCGTCGAGCGTCCGCAGCCGAGTGTGCCGGAGCGACATGTCCTCGACGATCCCCTGGAGCTCGTGCATCGGGATCTGGATCGTGTCCCCGACCGAGTACCAGCGCTCGATGAACATCGCGAGGCCGGCGATGACGTCCATAAGGACCCGCTGCAGGGCGAAGCCGACCAGGATCAGCACGAACGAAGCACCTGCGATTGCAGTCAGGCGATCGACGCCGCCGATCAGCTGGCCGACCGAGAGCACGGCCGCAGTTCCGAAGCCGAGGTAGGTGATGGCCGCGCGAACGATCGAGACCTGAGTTTCGCGCCGCTTGAGACGGGCCATCTTCCCCGTCTTCGTCAGGTCATGCTCGGCCGAGCGGCGGTCGTTCCAGACCAGCACCTTGAGCGCGACGAACGCCGCCGCCCGGGCGAGCAGCCAGGCAGCCGCGAAGAAGAGAACGATTGTGAGTGCGCCGACCATGAGTTCGATAGGCAAGCTACCGAGGGCCCATGCCTCGCCCGAGCGTTTTCAAAGAATCCTTACGGAGGCTCACCAGACGGTGAAGATTCTCGTTCTCGGCGGGACGAAGTTCCTCGGCCGCGCGGCGGTGGACGCCGCGCTCGAGCGGGGTCACGACGTCACCCTCTTCAACCGGGGCGAGACCAATCCGGAGCTCTTCCCCGAGGTCGAGAAGATCCGCGGCGACCGCACCGAAGACGTCTCCGCGCTGGAGGGCCGAAGGTGGGACGCGGTCGTGGATCCGTCGGCGTACTTCCCGCACGTGGTGCGCCGCTCGGCGGAGACGCTCGAGCGCTCGGTCGGGCGCTATCTCTTCGTCTCCAGCGTCTCGGTCTACGCGGATTTCAGCGAAGGGCCGAACGAGGGCTCACCGCGGGGTGAGCTCGGCGACATGCCGGCCGACGAGATGCTTCCGGAGTACGAGAACTACGGGCCGCTGAAGGCGCTGTCCGAGGACGTCGTGTGGGAGGTCTACGGCGACCGGGCGACAATCGTCCGGCCCGGGCTGATCGTCGGGCCCCATGACCCGACCGGCCGGTTCACGTACTGGCCGCACCGGGCTGTGCGCGGCGGCGAGATGGTCGTTCCCGCGCCGCCCGAGCGCACTGTCCAGTTCGTCGACGTCCGCGACCTCGGCCTGTGGATGGTCCAGCTGCTGGAGCGCGACGAGGGCGGGGCCTTCAACGCGACGCGCTCGGGTGTCCCGTGGCAGGAGCTGATCGACTCGGCCCGGTCGGTGACCGGCTCGGACGCCACACCGGTCTGGCTCTCCGACGAGTTCCTCATCGAGCATGAGGTCGGCGAGTGGATGGAGCTCCCGCTCTGGCTCGCCGACCCTGAGTGGGTCGGCATGAACCGAACCGACGTCTCTCGCGCCGAGTCCGCCGGCCTGACGCACCGTCCGCTCGAGGACACGATCCGCGGCACGCTCGACGAGGCGGAGATGACCGCGGATGCAGGGCTGAAGCCGGAGCGCGAACGCGAGCTTCTGGAAGCATGGCGCGGATGAGAGTCGTCCTCGTCGTGCTCGCCGCGCTCGTGCTGGCCGCCCCAGCGGCGGCGCAGTCGCCGGTCCTCGACCAGGCCGCGGACGGGCTCGGCTCGGACCCGGTGTACGTCCATCCGGGCACCGATGCGCTGACCGAGGCCGAGGCCGACGCGCTCCGCAACGAGATCGAGGCGCGCGGCGCCGCTCCGACCTTCATCGCCATCCTGCCTGCGTCGGCGCGCGACGAGGGCGGCGGTTCGAGCACAGACACGGCGCTCGAGCTCGGACAACGGCTCGGCGAGCAGGGCGTCTACGCGGTCGTCGTGGGCAACCAGTTCCGGGCGGTGAGCAACGACCTCTCTCGCAACCAGGCTCCGGCCCTCGCGACGGAGGCGTTCCGCGCCCACAGCGAGGAGGGGGTCGCCGCCGTCCTGACAGACTTCGTCAGCCGCGTCGGCGATGCCCGGTCGGGCACGGCCCGCTCGGCCGCCGGCGAGGACGACGGCGGTTTCCCGTCCTGGCTCCTCGTGGCCGGCGCCGGGATCGCGGCGCTCTTCGGCTTCCGAGCCTTCCGGCGGAAGCGTCAGCGCGACCGTGAGCTCGGCGAGGTCAAGGCGCTCGCTCGGGAGGACCTGGTCGCCTTGGCAGACGACGTCGTCGGCCTGGACGAAGAGGTCGAGTCCAACCCGGAGGCCAAGGCCGCGTACCTCCGCGCGATGGAGGCCTACCAGCGGGCCGACGACTCGTTCGACCGGGCGCGCTCACCCGAGGACATCTCGCGCGTCACGACCGCGCTCGCCGAGTCGCGGTACGAGATGGAGACGGCCAAGGCGCACCTCGCCGGCAAACCTCCTCCCGAGCGGCGGCCTCCGTGCTTCTTCGACCCGCGCCACGGGACGTCGGTCCAGGACGTGACCTGGATGTCCCCGGACGGCGGCGCGCTGACGGTGCCGGTCTGCGAAGCCGATGCCCGCCGCGTGAACGCCGGCGAGGAGCCCGACGCCCGCCAGGTGACGGTGAATGGGCGGCGTCGCCCTCTCTGGGAGGCGCCTGCGTACTACCAGCCCTGGGCGGTCGGGTTCTTCGGCGCCGCCACGGGCGGGCTCCTCCTCGCCTCGGCGTTCACGCCGGAGGCAGAGGCCGGCGGCTTCGACAACCAGGGTGGAGGCGACTTCGGCGGCGGCGGAGACTTCGGCGGAGGCGGAGACTTCGGAGGCGGCGGCGGGGACTTCGGCGGCGGAGGCGACGGCGGCGGCGGCGGTTCTAAGGACTACTCCGCGACCCCGCTCTCAACGAAGCTGGGCGCGAAGCCCGGCGTCGAGGTCGTCGTCTTCTTCACGACGAGCCGCGCGGAGCTGGAGCGGCGCTTCACGAAGCTCAGGCGGACGATGGGCCCGGCGGATGGCCTCTGGGTCGCGTGGCCGAAGAAGGCGTCGAAGATCGAGACCGACCTCGACTTCGACACCGTGCAGCAGATCGGGCTCGACGCCGGCCTCGTCGACAACAAGAGCGCCGCGATCGACGATTCATGGCAGGCGCTCCGGTTCGTCTACCGGCTCGAGGACCGTTGAGCGGCGAGCTCGTCCGCCGTGAGACGTGCGAGCTCGAGCGCCTCGTCATCAGAGAGCGCCCGTCCGGCCTCGATCTCTGATTCGTCGAGCTCCCCGATGACGCGCTCGTAGCGGGCGCGGTCATCCACGTCCAGCTTGCGTTCCGCCGCGTCATCGAGCCGCTCGAATGCGCCCCAGAGACGAGCACCCACCTCGTGCCGCGCGGAGGCGGCGGCGAGCGCCGCCATCCCTCCGAGCACGATCTCCAGATCGAGCGTCGAGCCCGAGCGGATCAGCAGCGGCTGCGCCTCGCGATAGAGCCGGACGGCTTCCTCCTCGTCGCCGGTGTCGAGCGCGAGGTCGCCCAGGGAGTGGATGCACCCGCCGACGCCGGCCGGGTCCCCGGCAAGCTGGTACTGCTCGACTGCGCGCTCCAGGAGCGACCTGGCCCGCTCGAGCTCGCCTTCCCGTGCTGCGTAGTAGGCGAGGTAGGTCATCCGGCCGCCTGCGGGCGCATGCTCGCCCAGCCGCAGGAAGAGCTCCATGCTCTCCTCGAAGAGCGGCTGCGCCTCCCGCGTCATGCCACGCTCCGCGAGGAGGTGACCCAGACCATGGAGGGCCCAGGCGGTCCGGAGGTCGTCGCCGGTCTGCCGGGCGAGCTCGAGCCCGGCTCGGAACCACGGCTCAGCGCGCTCGATGTCGCCCGACTCGATAGCCGAGCGACCGGCCAGGGTCAGCGCGCCCGCACGCACGGCGTCGTCGACCTCCCCATCGAGCTCGAGCAACGGCTCCAGCCACCGGACCGCCTCCTGTTGGCGCATCCCGCGGATCCAGAGCGGCTCGAGCGCCTCGGCGAGTCGTAGGCCCAGCGTCGCGTCTTCGTCCTCGAGCGCATAGGCGAACGCTGCGCGGAAGTTCTCCAGGTCGAGCGCGAGCCGAACGAGCAAGGCCGGCTCCTCGGGGCCTCGCGCGAGCGGCCGGCCCTCTTCGGCGAGAGCGAGCATGTACGCCGCCAGGCCGCGACGCACGTCGTCGAGTTCGCCGCTCGCCGCGAGGCGGTGGTGAGCGAACTCGTGCACCGTCTCGAGCATCGAGAAGCGGTCGTCTCCCCGAACGAGATTGGCGTCGATCAGCGCGGTCACGTCAGCCTCGTCTGCGCCGCAGACCTGCTCGGCAGCTTGACTCGACCACCCACCCCGAAAGACCGCGAGACGGGCGAGCAGGCGCTGCTGCGCCTCGTCGAGCAGGTCGTAGCTCCACGCGATGGTCGCGCTCAGCGTGCGCTGCCTGGCGGGTGCGTCCCGCCGGCCCGCGAGCTCGGGCAGGTGGGTCTCGAGCAGGTCGGCGAGCCGCGCCGCCGTCGCCCCACGAGCTCGCGCCGCGGCGAGCTCCAGCGCCAGTGGAAGCCGGTCGAGCCGCTCGCAGATTCGCCTCAGTGGCGGACCGTCGGCAAACCGAGGGTTCACCTCGCGTGCTCGCTTGAGGAAGAGGGCTGCGGCCTCGTCGACAGGGAGCGGCTCGACCGGGTATCTGCGCTCGCCTCGCACCCGGAGCGGGACTCGACTCGTCGTGAGGACGGCGAGCTCCGGCTCGGACGACGCAAGATTCTTGACCACCGGCGCCGCCTCGAGGAGGTGCTCGAAGTTGTCGAGCACGAGCAGCAGGCGCTGGCCGCGGAGGCGCTCCTCGAGCTCGCCGGCGTCCTTCAGCGCCAGTACGTCGGCGATCGCCGAAGGCACCAGTTCGGGATCGCGAAGAGGGGAGAGGTCGACGAGATAGACGCCGTCAGGGAAGTCGTCGACAAGTCGACCGGCAACCTCGATCGCAAGTCGGGTCTTGCCACTTCCACCGGCGCCGGTCAGCGTCACCAGCCGCCCGCTGCGAACGATCTCTGTGAGCTCGGCAAGCTCTTGTTCGCGGCCGACGAGCTCAGTTGCGAGGGCCGGCAGGTTCGAGTTCGGCGGCGCCTCCTCCACGGCGAACGCCTCGCGCAGCGTCTCGAAGAAGCGCTCAGCCGGCGGAGTCAGCGGGACGCCGCGCGCGTAGACGACCGAGATTGTGCGGGTCAGGCGCCAGCGCGGAACGTCGAGGACGACCAGCCTGCCGGCCGGGAGCTCGACATCGAGCGCGAGCCGGCTGATTGCCGCGATTCCGGCGCCCCGTCCGACGGCGAGCTTCACAGCCTCCCACGACTGCAGCTCCATCTCCGGGACGGAACGGAGGCCGAGCTCCCAACGCGCCGTCTCGACGGCTGCCTTCGTCGCCGAGCCCTCCTCGCGGGAGAACCAGGTCAGCCCTTCGAGCTCCTTCCGCCTCAGCCGCCGGCCCCCGAGCGACGGTGGCCCCACGAGAACGATCTCATCCTCGACGAGCGGCTCGCTCTCGAGCTCTGCGGGAAGAGTCAAGCCGCCGACGACGCCTAGCTCGACGGTATGGGCGCGGACGAGCTCGAGAGCCCCGTCCGACGTCGTCACGTCGAGGTCCAGCTCGACCCCGGGATGGCGATCCCGGAACCGCGCAAGCAGCTCCGGCAGCAGATAGGTGCCGGGGATCCCCGAAGCGGCGATCGTCAGCGTGCCGGTGCCTCCATCCTCGTCGGCGGCGAGCGCACGCTGCGCGTTTGCCAGCAACGCTTCGGCGCGAAGCACGTAGTCCGCGAGGACCGCGCCGGCACGAGTGAGTTTTGCGCCTTCCCGGCCTCGGGTGACGAGGGGCTTGCCGACTTCGCGCTCGAGCGCCGCAAGATGCTTGGAGACCGCGGGCTGGCTGACGTACAACTCCTCGGCTGCGCTGGACAGCGAACCTCGCCGCGCGATGGCCGCGAACGCCCGCAGCCTCGCCTCGAGATTCATCACCCTGAGTTATACGACAGGGGTCAAATGTGTATTTGAGTTGAGCACGTCGTCGGCGTACGTTGTGCCCCGAGCTCGACGGCGGCGACATCAGCAGGGCCGCCGAGAGCGCTACCGCTGGAGGTATCACGATGCGCAGAGTTGCGCTCCTACTCAGTTGGCTCTGTGTGCTCCTGCTTGTCCCGCTGGCAGGGGTGGCCGGAGCGAGCGACGACCGTGACGACGACTCCTGCCGGGACGAGCGAGCCGGAACCGTCTGGGTCGTGAACCGCGACAAAGGCGAGGTGACGACGTTCGATGCCGGCTCGGGCATGCCGCTGTCGACGATGCCGACGGGTGCCGGCGCCCACGAGGTCGCGATCTCGGACCGTGAGCGGAAGGCCTACGTCACGAACGAGAACGAGAACACGATCTCGATCCTGTCCACGAGGACGCTCGCGAGCCAGAAGATCGAGCTCGGCCCACGTCCGCATCACGCCGAGCCGAGCCGGGATGGTGAGATGATCCTCGTCGGCCTCGTCGGGACCAACCGGGTCGCGGCGATCGACGCGGACACCGACCAGGTGCGCGAGTACAAGTCGAGCACGAACGTGGCTGCGCGGGCCCACGGCCCGAGCCTCTCCCGCGGGACGATCTACGTCGCGCACGAGACCGGCGACGAGGTGACGGGGATCGACGCCGAGAGCGAAGCGATCGAGCTCAGCGTGGGCGGGATCTTGCAGCCCAGCGAGGTGCTTCCCGATCGCAGAGGGCTGCTCTATGTGTCGGCTCGCGGCGAAGGGAGGGTCAAGGTGATCGACCTGGACTCGCGCTCGGTCGTCGACGAGGTGACCGTTGGGACGCAGCCCGAGGCGATGCTGCTCACGCGCGACAGGCGCACGCTGATCGTGACGATGCGCGGGACGCCCGCGCAGCTCGCGTTCGTCGATACCCGGAGCCTGACGGTAACGGGGGTCGTGCCATTGGGCGGGGCGGACACGTTCGGCGACCTTGCGGCGATGTCGAAGGACGGCAGGTTCGTCTACGCGACCTTCGATCGCGGAACGACCGGAGTCGGCGGCGTCGCAGTCGTCGACGTCAAACGGCGTCTGGTGGTGGACATCTGGAGCTACCCCGGCGTCGGCCGTCCGCACGGAATCGCGCTTTCGCTCGACGGGCTGCGGTAGCGCAGCCGACGGGAGGGCGGGCGCGGCCCGCCCTCCCGTCAGTCGTAGGCCTCGCGCGCCCGCTTCCAGCGCGGGTCGTCTGTGCGGATGTGATCGGGGTTCACGCCTCGCTTCTGGGCCAAGGCGAGCGTCAGGAGCTGGAAGCGGACGATGTCGACGACCGGATGCCGCGTCGGCACGTACTCGACGTCGCAACCGAGCTCGCGCAGCGCCGCCAACGCGTCTCGCGCGCGCTCGGCGGCCCTGCCCTCGCCCTCCAGCACGAAGCAGCGCACGGTCTCGTCGACCCCCGCGAGGTGACCGTGTAGAAGCTGCTCGGTGTGGTGCGCCTCGGCCGCGAGGAACGCACCTTCGCGAAGCTTCAGCACCGCCTCCTGCGCCGTCGGCCAGGCCGAGCCGGCACCGGCGACCAGGAACCGCTGGTGGTCGGTGGCGAGCGCCGGCCGCTCGAGCTCTTCCTCGACGGCCTCGGGCAGCTCCGAGATGTCCTGGCCGCGCATCGCCGCGATCGCCGCCACCGCCGAGGTGTAGCTCGCCGTGTGACACCAGCTCTTCTCGATCTCCGGCGCCGCGACGACCACCTCGTCGCACTCGGCGGCGATCGGGCTGTCCGGCGCGCCGGTCACGAGCCACTTCTCGCCCGGCCACGCACGCACCGCCTCGAGCGTCAGCTTCGTCGTCCCCTCGTGGCTGATCGCCACGAGCACCTCGGCGTCGCGATCGGGTCGCAGCACGAGCTCGAGCGCCTGCACGGCTTCGCCCCCGGTCTGAGCCGCGTGGAACGAGGTCCCGCACCCCGTGAACAGGATCTTCGAGGCCGGCAGGCGCTTGTCCGTCGGCACCTGGCGGAGCCAGTCCGGCTGCGCCCAGACGGCCTTCCTGGTGTGCTCGCCGCTCATCGAGGCGTCTATACCATGCCGCCGGTGGACGGCTTCCCGTTCGTGTACCGCGACACCGTGCGCTTCCGGGACCTCGACGGGATGGGACACGTGAACAACGCGGTGTTCCTGACCTACATGGAGTCCGCCCGGATCGCGTTTCTCTCGTCGCTCGGCGCGGGCGACAACCCGCAGCACAGCCTGATCCTCGCCCGCATGGAGGTCGACTTCCGGTCGCCGATCGCGTTCGGCGAAGAGGTCGAGGTGGGTGTCCGGACCTCGAGGTTGGGAACCAAGAGCTTCGAGCTGGAGTACGAGGTGCGCGCCGACGGCCGCGTTGCTGCGGAGGGCAGGAGCGTGCTCGTCGGCTACGACTACGAAAAAGGAGCGAGTGTGGAGATCCCGGCGGAGTGGCGTGGCTGGTTGACCGAGGAGGTTGCTGTCTGATGGCCGTCTTCCAGCGAGACGTGCTGCCGAACGGGCTGCGGCTGTTGACCGCGCCGATGCCGCAGGTCCAGTCGGTCGCCTGCTTCATCATGCTCGCCGCCGGCTCGCGCTACGAGACGCCCGAGACGAGCGGGATCGCCCACTTCGCCGAGCACATGTTCTTCAAGGGCACGGAGAACCGGCCCACGGCGCAGATGATCGGCAACGAGCTCGACGGGATCGGCGCAGAGTTCAACGCGTTCACCGGCAAGGAGTACACGGGCTACTACGTCAAGTGCGCCGCGGAGCACCGGGGCCGTGCCTTCGACGTCCTCGTCGACATGCTCCGCAACTCGAAGTTCGACTCCGAGGAGATCGAGCGCGAGAAGGGCGTGATCGTCGAGGAGATGAACATGTACTTCGACACGCCGCGCGACTACATCGGCGGCGTCTACCACCAGCTGCTGTACGGCGACACGCCGCTCGGCTGGGACATCATCGGCCGCAAGGAGACCGTGCGCGCGGCGACGCGCGAGACGTTCCTCGGGTACGTCGACCGCTGGTACACGGGCCCGAAGATGGTCGTCGGCTTCGCCGGGAACTTCGACGAGGGGATCCGTCAGGAGGTCGAGGAGATGCTCGGCGGCGTCGAGTCAGGCGACCCGGGCGGGGCGGAGCCGCTTCCCGGCTCGAACGGCAACGGATCGGGCGTCCGCATCCACTCGAAGGAGTCGGATCAGGCGCACATCGCGATGGGCGTTCCGAGCTATCCACTGACCCATCCGGACCGCTACGCGCTGCAACTGCTGGGCACCGTGCTCGGGACGGGGATGTCCTCGCGGCTCTTCACCGAGGTGCGGGAGCGGCGCGGGCTCGCGTACTACGTCTTCGCGACGAACCATTCCTACACCGACACGGGGACGCTCTACTCCCAGGCCGGCGTGGACATCAAGCGCATCGACGAGGCGATCGAGACGATCGCGCGCGAGCTGAAGAAGATCGTCGCCGAGCCGGTGCCCGCCGAGGAGCTCGAGAAGTCGAAGAACGTCGCCAAGGGACGGTTCGTCCTCGCGACCGAGAGCCCGCACGGGATGATCATGTTCGGCCTCCGTCGCGAGGTCCTCGAGGGCGAGGTCGAGGAGCCGGAGGACGTGCTGGCGGGGATCGATGCCGTCACAGTCGAGGACGTCCAGCGGGTCGCGCAGGACGTGATCGGCCAGAACGGGCTCAAGCTGGCCCTGATCGGGCCCTTCGACGACGCAGAGCGCTTCGAGAAGGTCCTCGCGGGCTGAACAGGAAGTTCCGCGCGCGTCGTCTAGCTACGGCGGCGCGATCGTGCTCGCCGAGGCTGCACGACCGGCACAAAGGCAATCCCGCTGATCTGGTCCATCAGCACCTGGAACTCGATCTCCAGTCCCGCGCAGCGGCCGCGCGGCTTCTCGCCGTCCGCAAACGCTTCACCCGGCACTTCGATCCGAACGCCGTCGTCGGTCCGCAGCGCGCCCAGGTCCTTCACCTCGTTGAACCAGAGCATCGTGCCGCGGCTGCTGGGGCTCGGGCTAGCCAAGGCGGTAGACGATCCGGCCGCGGTTCAGGTCGTACGGGGAGAGCTCGATCCGCACGCGGTCGCCGAGCATGAGTCGAATCCTGTACCGCTTCAGCCGCCCGGCGAGGTAGCCGAGCGTCTCGTGGCCGTTGTCGAGCTGGACGCGGAACATCCGGCCCCTTAGGGCTTCGATGACCTCGCCTTCCAACTCGATCTTCTCGCCTTTTTCGCTCATGGCCCTCATTCCATAGAAAGTCCGGCCGCGGCGAGTGCCGCGGCCGGCCAGTCGAACTACGCGACCTGAGTTACGACGGTCGCCTCGGGGCCCTTCGTGCCCTCGCGCTCCTCGTACGAGACACGCGCGCCCTCCGGGAGCGACTTGAAGCCCTCTCCGGCGATGCTGCTGTGATGCACGAACAGGTCCTTCGAGCCTTCATCAGGAGTGATGAAGCCGTAGCCCTTGCTGTCGTTGAACCACTTGACGGTTCCGTTTGCCATAAAAAAACACCTCCTCCCGCGCTTTACGAACGGGTGAGGAAGGCGTGGTAACGCAAACCGAACTCGCTCTAACTTGCACTCACGGTAGCAGGCGAGGTCAGATCGGCCCCCGCGATGGGCCCTGTCAGAGCGTCGCGAGGTCGCTGAGGACGAGCTCTCTGTCTTCGGCGTCGGTGATCTGCTCGGCGTTTTCTCGCGCCTGCCGCTCGTAGCCGGCGGCCTCGTCCGAGTTCCCGGCGACGGCGTTGGCCCGGGCCAGCGCCTCGTAGGCGAACGGTAGGTCGAAGTCGTCCATGCCCTGCGGGCTCGCCTGGACGATCTGGAGGCAGCGCTCGGCGTAGTGCATGGCCGGTTCGGGGCGGCCCAGAACGGCGTAGACGCGCGAGCAGATCCATTCGCCCCTCGCGCGGTTCTTCGGCTCGCACTCGGGCGCCTTCAGCCAGTGGTAGGCGGAGGCGTGCGCCTGGTGGAGCAGCTCCTCGTCCTCCTCGGGCGTCCGCTCCTTCTCGAGCAGCCGCCAGGTGTCGTTGTAGAGCGCGACGCCGAGCGCGCGGTGGTCGACGTCCAGAGTCGTCGGTTCGGTCATGAGGTCGTCCTCTCCTTCGATGAGTCCTCGGGCTACCCGAGTCAAGCCCACCAGCCCTGGACGATCTCGCCCTTGTCCTCGGCGTGCCGCTGGCCGAAGGCCAGGATCTCCAGTCCCTCGTCGCCCGCCTCGAACTGGCGCATGACGCCCGGCGCGACGCGTACGGCTTCGCATGTCCGCAGCTCGAGAATGTCGTCGTCGAGCTTGACGCGGCCTGAGCCCGAGACGACGAAGTAGACCTCCTCCGCGGCCTCGTGCCGGTGCGCGAACGGCGCCCGCTTCCCCGGCTTGAAGCGGTGCAGGCTGAAGCCGGTCTGCTCGGTCTCGAATGCGCCGGCCCCGAATCGCGACTCGTGCGTCTCCCCCATGCCGAACTTCTCAGCCGCGTCCTCGACGTCGAGGACGCTCATGTGCGTGTAGTCACCCATCTACTCCTCCGTCTGCTCGCTCGTCCCGCGTTCTCGGATCTCCTCCACAACCGCGGGATCCGCCAACGTCGTCGTGTCGCCCAGCGGCCTGTTCTCCGCCACGTCACGGAGGAGCCGCCGCATGATCTTGCCGCTGCGTGTCTTCGGCAGCTCCGGCGTGAAGACGATGTTCGCCGGCTTCGCGATCGGGCCGATCTTGGTGCCAACGTGGTCGCGAAGCTCGGCGAGCTGTTCCTCGGAGCCCTCGTCGCCGCCCTTCAGAGTCACGAATGCCACGATCGCCTGGCCGGTCTGCTCGTCCATGCGGCCACAGACCGCGGCCTCCGCCACCGACGGGTGGTCGACGAGCGCGCTCTCGACCTCGATCGTCGAGATCCGGTGGCCGGAGACGTTCATCACGTCGTCCACGCGACCGAGCAGCCAGAAATCGCCGTCCTCGTCGACCCGCGCACCGTCGCCCGCGAAATAGACCCCGTCGTACTTCGACCAGTACGTCTCGACGTAGCGCTCGTGGTCGCCGTAGATCCCGCGCAGCATCGCGGGCCACGGCTTGCGCAGAACGAGATACCCGCCGCCGCCCGGCCCGACCTCATTGCCCTGCTCGTCGAAGATGGCCGCGTCGACCCCGGGGAAGGGCTTGGTCGCCGAGCCAGGCTTGGTCGTCGTGAGGCCCGGGAGCGGCGTGATCAAGGCCATGCCGGTCTCGGTCTGCCACCAGGTGTCGACGACCGGCGTCTGCCCGGCGCCGATGTGCTCGCGGTACCACATCCAGGCCTCAGGGTTGATCGGCTCGCCGACCGACCCGAGGAGGCGCAGCGACGACAGGTCGTGTTTCCCGGCGTGCTCCGGGCCCCACTTCATGTGCGCCCGGATGGCCGTCGGCGCCGTGTAGAGGATCGTCACGCCGTAGCGCTCGACGATGTCCCACCAGCGATCCTTGTCCGGGAAGTCCGGCGTGCCCTCGTAGATGACCGAGGTCGCGCCGTTCGCCAGCGGCCCGTAGACGATGTAGCTGTGCCCGGTGATCCAGCCGATGTCGGCCGCGCACCAGTAGACGTCGTCGTCGCGCTTCAGGTCGAAGATGTAGTGATGCGTCGTCGCTGTGCCGACGAGGTAGCCGGCCGTGGAGTGGGCGATCCCCTTCGGCTTCGCGGTCGTCCCCGACGTGTACATGAGGAAGAGAAGGTCCTCCGAGTCCATCGGTTCGCACGGACATGACGCCGGGTCGTCGGACTTGCCCTCGACGACCTCGTTCCAGAAGACGTCGCGGCCGTCCTTCATCGGGACCTCGGCCTCCGTCCGGCGCAGGACGACGCAGGTCTTCGATCCCGGGCGCGTTGCCCATCGCCTCGTCCGCGATCTGCTTCAGCGGCACCTTCGAGCCGCGGCGCCACGCCTCGTCCTGGGTGACGAGCACGGTGCAGCCCATGTCGTTGCTCCGGTCGGAGAGCGAGTCGGCGGAGAACCCGCCGAAGACGACGGTGTGCGGCGCTCCGAGCCGGGTGCACGCGAGCATGGCGATCGCGAGCTCGGGGACCATGCCCATGTAGATCGCGATCTTGGTCCCCTTCTTGACGCCGAGCTCCTTCAGCGCGTTGGCAAAGCGGACGACCTCGGCCTGCAGGTCGGCGTAGGTCAGCTCACGACGATCGCCGTCGGGCTCGCCCTCCCAGTAGTACGCGACCTTGCCGCCCCTGCCGGCCTCGACATGGCGGTCGACGCAGTTGAAGCAGACGTTGAGCTTCCCGCCGAGGTACCACTTCGCGTACGGCGGCTCCCACTCGAGCAGCGTCGTCCAGCGCTCGAACCAGGTGAGGCGCTCCGACTCACGCGCCCAGAGCTCCTCGAAGTCGAGCTCGTAGAGCTCTTGCTGTGCGTTGGCCTGCGCGGCGAACTCGCCGTCCGGCGGGTAACGGCGAACCTCCTCGAACATCGTCTCGATCGTCTGCTGACGCGTGTCCGGCTGAGCCACGTGGTCCTCCTCCCGAGCGAACGGTCCGAGCTACGGCGTCAGATCGTACGGGTACTGCGTGAGGTTCTCACAGCCGTCTTCCGTAACCAGCACAAGATCTTCCAGGCGCACGCCGCCCCAACCCTCGCGGTAGAGCCCCGGCTCCAGCGTGACCACGTCGCCGGCCTTGAGCTGGCTGGGGTCGCGGGAGAGCGACGGCGGTTCGTGGACCTCCAGTCCGACGCCGTGTCCCAGACCGTGGAAGAAGCCGTTCGCCAGCACCTCACCCGGCTGCTTCGAGAGCTGCGTCGGGTGCCCCGCCTCGTGGAAGACGTCGCAGACGCCCTGGAAGATGTCCCGGCCCTCGGCGCCCCCCTTCACCTCGGCCAGCGACTTCTTCAGGGCCTCGTAGACGAGGCGGTGGTACTCCGCCAGCTCCTCCGGAATGTCGCCGACGACGAACGTGCGGGTCATGTCCGCGTAGTAGCCGCTCTCGCGGTCGCGCGGAAAGAGGTCGATGACGATCGCCTGGCCGGGCGCGACCGGGCCGGAGCCCATGTCGTGGCCGGATGCAGCCTGGCCGCCGATGGCGACGATCATCTCGTCGGAAACGAGGTTGTGCTCGTTGAAGACCTCCGTGATCCGCGCCTTGAGGCGCTCCGAAGTGAGCGGCTCGCCGTCGAGGACGACGCTGCCGTTGGAAGCCTCGGCGCTGCGGAGCAGCTCCGCCGCTGCGCCCATGGCGGCCTCCGTCCCCTTCTGGGCGCGGCGGATGCCTGCGAGCCCTACCTCGCTCTTGACCCGGCGGCGCTCGGCGAAGAACTCGCGGTCGGGCGTCAGCTCGATGCCCTGCGCCCGCAGCCGGTCGGCGAGCCCGACGGGGAACGTCGGCGGGACGACCGCCTCCTCGACGCCCAGCTTCGCGACCCCGCGCTCGATCGTCTGCATGAGGACCTCGTGTCGCGGCAGGCCCTGCGCGATCAGGTCGTCGTAGTCGAACTCCTCGAGCGGGTGCGCCTTGATGCCTACGGGCTCGATGCGGGAGCTCTCGAACGAGGTCACGACGGCGTGGCGCTCGCCGTCCTTCTCGACGTAGAGGAACGGGTCGGGCACGGGGACCGGCACTTCGTGCCGCATCTCTGCGTTGCCCATGGAATCTGCATATATGAGGACGTCAGTCATGTGCGGATCCTATATCGGCGTCCGAATAGACTGAGCGCTCGTGGAAGCGGCTCTCTCGCGCGCTCAGGCGCTGATCTCCAGCTACGACGAGGAGCTGCGCCGGCTGCTGCCCCAGGACGCCGAGATCTTCGACGCGCACCTCCACCTCGGTCACGACATCGACGGGATGAGCGGCCAGTACGAGGAGCTCGAGCGCGTGATGGACTCGTACCGGATCTCGCGCGCCTTCATGTTCTGCATGGACGAGCCGGACCGCGAGCCGGCCTTCCGCGCGCCAAACGACCGGTCTCTGCGCGACGCCGAGCGCTCGGGCGGCCGGCTGATCCCGTTCGTCCGGCTCGACATGAACGAGGGGCCGATCGAGGAGGCGACTCGCTGCCTCGACCTCGGCGCGCGTGGGATCAAGCTCCATCCCCGCGCCCAGCGGTTCACGCTCAACGACGAGCGGCTGGCGCCGGTCTTCGAGCTCGCGGCCGACCGGAAGGTGCCGATCCTGATCCACGGCGGCCGTGGGCTCCCGCCCATCGCCGACCACCTCCACCGGCTCGTCGACCGCTACCCGGCGCAGCTGATCATCGCCCACGCGGGGATCGCCGACCTGGCCGCCCTGGCCGGGCACTTCGCCGGCCGCAAGGGCGTCTTCTTCGACACCTCGGTCTGGAGCCCCGTCGACCTCCTCGACTTCTTCGACCAGGTGCCGCCCGAGCAGATCCTCTACGCGTCGGACTACCCGTACGGTCGCCAGCCGCAGTCGCTGACGATCGCCATGCGAACCGCGATCACCGCCGGGCTCGGCGAGCAGCAGCTCCGGGACATGCTGGCCGGCAACGCAAATCGCATCGCGGATGGCGAGGAGCCGCTCGAGCCGTCCGAGCCGCGCGGCCAGGACGAGTTCCGGCAGTCGATGGCCCTCGCGCGGGTGCATCAGTACCTCTCGATGGCGACACCGCTGCTCTGGACCCGCCAGTCCGACACGATCGGCGTGATCGGGCTCGCGCTGAACGCGTGCCACGAGCGGAACGGCTACCCGCAGGAGCTCAACCAGATCAGGGAGTTGCTGACGGCGGCGCAGGAGCTCTGGCGCGAGCTTCCGGAGATCGAGGAGGAGGGCGAGCGGGTGGCGACAGGCCGCTCGGTCTTCGCGCTCATCCACCTCGCCGACATCATCGCGGTGACTCCTGGTGCCTGAGCTTCGCGTCAACGGCGCGGCGTACGAGCTTGACGCGCCGGTCGGCCGCTCGCTCGCGGAGTGGCTGCGCGAGGACGTCGGCCTGACGGGCACGAAGATCGCCTGCAACGAGGGCCACTGCGGCGCGTGCACGGTCCAGGTCGACGGGACCCCGGTGCTCTCGTGCATCACGCTCGTCCACCGAGTCGACGGCGAGGTGACGACGATCGAGGGTCTCCGCGAGCATCCGATGGTGGATGCGTTCGTCCGGGCGGACGCGCTGCAGTGCGGCTTCTGCACGCCAGGCCAGATCGTGTCCGCGACCGCGCTCGTCGCGGCCAACCCGACGCCGACGTCCGAGGAGGTCCGCCACGGGATGGCGGGGAACCTCTGCCGCTGCGGCGCGTATCCGAAGATCGAGGAGGCGGTGCTCACGTGGCGCGACTGATCAAGACCGAGAAGGAAGTCGAGGGCCGCTACACCGAGCAGTGGATCGTCGTCGACGAGGACGCGCTGGAGCAATGGCCGGCAGGCGCTCGAGACACGGTCGGGCGTCCAGCGCCGAGGCAGGACGGGTACCAGCGCGCACGCGGCGAGGCGCAGTACACGGCCGACATCCAGCTCCCCGGAATGCTCCACGCCGCCATCCTTCGTAGCCCCTTTGCACGGGCACGGGTGCGGGAGATCGACCTGCGGATGGCGGAAAAGGCACCCGGCGTGCGCGCCGTCCTCGGCCCCGGCACGGGCCCGCTGACCGACGAGCCGCCCTACCAGGGCGCTCCGGTGGCAGCCGTCGCCGCTGACACCGACGAGCAGGCCCGCGCGGCGATGCGCCTCATCGAGGTGGAGTGGAAGGAGCTCGAGCCACTGCTGGACCCGGACGAGGCCGTCCGGCGCAACGAGCTCGTCGAGGAGGCCGGCCACCACGAGCGGGGCGACATCGAGCGGGGCCTGGCCGAGGCCGACGTCGTCGTGGAGGCCGAGTACCGCACGCAGACCGTCCTCCACAACTCGATGGAAACTCACCAGTCCATCTGCCAGTGGGAGGGTGGCGACCACCTCACCGTCCATATCTCGACGCAGTACGTCTGGGGCGTCCGCGAGCGAGTCGCCAAGCATTTCGACCTTCCCGCGGATCATGTCCGCGTCGTCTGCCGCTTCATGGGCGGCGGCTTCGGCTCCAAGAACGGTCCCGGGGACTACACGTTCGTCGGAGCCGAGCTGGCGCGGAGGACAGGCAGGCCCGTCAAGGCCGTGCTCACACGGCGGGAGGAGAATCTCGACGCCGGCAACCGCAATGCCACGATCCAGCGGCTCCGGATCGGCGCCCGCTCCGACGGGACACTCACGGTGCTCGACGGCGAGTTCGTCAACTCGACCGGCTGGGGCGGCTGGCTCGCCTCGACAGGCGGGCCGATGCGGATGCTCTACGCCTGCGAGAACGTGCGGACCGCCGAGTACGCGGCAAAGCTGAACACTCCGCCGATGCTCGCCTTCCGCGCGCCGGGCTTCGTGGAGGGGACGTTCGGCCTCGAGTGTCTGATGGACGAGCTCGCCGCGGAGCTGGACCTCGATCCCCTGGAGCTCCGCCGCCGCAACTACGCACAACACGACGCGATGGACGAGCGCCCGTTCTCGTCCAAGAACCTCCTGGAGTGCTACAAGCGCGCCGAGCCACACTGGGCGCGGCGCGACGAGGTCCGCGGGAGCTCGGACGGGACCTGGAAGCGCGGCGTGGGACTGGCGAGCCAGGTCTGGTACGGGGGCGGCGGCCCGCCGTCGTACGCCTGGGTCCGGGTCGGCGCCGACGCCCGGGTCACGGTCGTCACCGCGATGCAGGACATCGGCACCGGCAGCGCGACCGCCATGGCGCAGATCGCCGCGGAAGAGTTCGGTCTGCCCATCGACCACGTGGAGGTCTCCCTCGGCGACACAGCGCGGGGCCCGTACGCGACGATCTCCGCAGGCTCCTCGACGATTCCCTCGATGGGGCCGGCCGTGCGCTCCGCGGCCGCCGATGCCGCCCACCAGATCATCGAGATCGCAGCTCAGCGCCACGACCGTGAGCAGCGTTCGCTGTCCCTGAAGGGCGGCCGGATCGTCTGCTCGGACGGCGGCTCGTGGCCACTCGAGGAGATCACCTGCCTGCTCGAATCCGGGCAGATCCTCGGCCAGGGCTCGCGCGGACCGAATCCGGCGGGCATGCGGATCCTGACCTTCGGCGTTCAGGTCGCCGAGGTCGCCGTCGACGTCGAGACCGGCGAGGTGCGTGTCGACAAGATCGCCGCAATCCATGACGTCGGCCGCGTCATCAACCCGCTCGGCGCGTCGAGCCAGGTCGAGGGCGGGATCATCCAGGGGCTCGGCCATACCCTCTCCGAGGAGCGGCTGATCGACCCGGCGACCGGCACGATCCTGACCCAGACGCTCGATGCGTACAAGGTTCCGACGATCGCTGACGTCCCGGAGATCGTGACCGATCTCGTGGACGAGCCCGACACGCATCTCACCAACCTCGGCAGCAAGGGTCTCGGCGAGCCGCCGATCATCCCGACCGCGGCCGCGATCGCGAACGCGATCCGCGACGCGACCGGCGCGGACGTCCGCTCGCTACCGATCAGCCGCGAGGAGATGTTGCGGGCGCTGCGCGAGGCAAGCGAGCGGGAGCAGGTTGGAGCTTCTGCGACCTGATTCGCTCGAGGGCGCACGGGCGGCCCTCGAGAACGGCTCCGGCTCGAAGCCGCTCGCGGGTGGGACAGAGCTCGTGCCCTTGCTCCGCGATCGCATCGTCGACGCGACGACGCTCGTCGACGTCCGAGCAGTGCTCCCAAGGGGGATCGACGGGACGACGATCGGCGCAGGGACCACGCTCGGCGAGCTCGAGGCCGACTCGCAGGTTCCGCACGCGCTCCGCGAGGCGTGCCGGCTCGCCGCATCGCCGCAGCTCCGCGCGATGGGGACGATCGGCGGCAACCTCCTCCAGGCGACGCGGTGCTGGTACTGGCGGCTCAAGTACCCGTGTTGGCTGCACGGAGGCGACCGCTGCTTCGCCCGCAGCGGAGTCCACCGCGAGCACGCCGTCTTCGCGAACACGCCGTGCGCGTCCGCCCACCCGTCGGATCCAGCCGCCGCCCTGCTGGCGCTTGGCGCTACCCTGCGCACAGACCGACGCGAGCTGCCGATCGCGGACCTCTACCGCCTTCCGACGGATGACGACCGCGAGATGACGACACTCGAACCGGGCGAGCTGATCCTCGAGCTGAACGTGCCGGCGCCGGAGGCGAGCACCTACCTCAAGGCGATGGATCGTCGCCTCTTCACGTTCGCGCTCGTCGGTGTCGCAACGGCACGCACTTCCGCCGGGACGCGCATCGCCGTCTCCGGCATGGCGCCGGTCCCGTGGCTCCTCGACGGCGAGCAGGCGCTCGACTCGGCGACGCCTCTGCCGCAGAACGCCTACAAGATCGAGATCGCGCGAGCACTCGTCCGACGGGCGCTTGCCGAGGTCTCGGCATGAAGCGCGCGGTCCTGCTGCTCGTCGCCCTGGTGGCGCTCGCCGCGGGCTGCGGCGGGGACGACGACTCGGCCAGCCCCACGGTCGACTCGTGCGACGTCGAGATCCAGGATCCCTCCAGCGCCCCTGACCTGCAGCCGCTCGATCCCGACTCGAAGCCGCGCGTCGAGTTCGTCACTTCGCACGGGAACTTCACCGTTCAGATCGACCCCGTCAGCGCTCCCTGCAACGGCGACTCCATGGTCGACCTGGCCAAGGACGGCTTCTTCGACGGCACGCGATTCCACCGGATCGTGCCCGGCTTCATCATCCAGGGCGGCGACCCGACCGCCACCGGCAACGGCGGATCCGGCTACACGACGATCGATGCACCCAAGCCCGACACGGCGTACACGAAGGGCGTCGTTGCCATGGCGAAGTCGCAGTTCGAGCAGCCGGGCACCGGGGGCAGCCAGTTCTTCATCGTGACCGCCGACAATGCGAGCCTCCCGCCGGACTACGCCGTGGTCGGCAAGGTGGTCAAGGGCATGGACGTCGTCGAGAAGATTGGGAAGCTCGGCAATCCGCAGACCGAAAAGCCGACGGAGCGGATCGTGATCGAGAGCACCTCCGTTTCAGGCGACTGACGCGCCAGTGGAGACGCCTGAGCGGGTGTAGCTAGCCCGGCAGCCACAATTCCCAGTGTGGTTGCCGCAGTCGTCCTCGCTGCAGGCGCCGGCTCGCGGTTCGGCGGGCCGAAGCAGGCGCTCCTCTTGCCGGAGGTGCTCCGCCGCGTTCACGACAGCTCGGTCGAGGACATCGTGGTCGTGACGGGCGCACACGAGCTCGAGTCCGCCGCACGCCTCGTCCACTGCCCCGACTGGGAGCTCGGGCCCGGCGCCTCCCTCCGCTGCGGCCTGGCGGCGCTCGCGGAGGACGCTGAAGCGGCCGTGGTCGTCCTCGCCGACGGGCCCGACCTCTCGCCCGCCGCGGTCGACCGGGTCGTCACGGCCTGGCGCGACGGCCTGGGTGAGGTCGTGGCCGCCTCCTACGCAGGCGGTCGCGGGCACCCGGTCGTGCTCGGTCGCTCGGTCTGGGCGGAGATTCCCGACGAGGGCGCCCGCGCGCTCGAGCCCGCGCTTGTCCCGTGCGACGACCTGGGGTCTCCAGGAGACGTCGATATTGCCGATGAGATTCCCGGCAGGTTGAGAGGAGAACCCGCAGAATGAACGCGTTCATGGAAGCCGTGCTGACGGTCGCCCGCGAGGAGCCCTCCGCGCTCGCCCGTGCGCGCCTCCAACGGCAGCTGACTCCGGAGGAGGCCGCCCGCCGCGCCGGCCTGACGCCGGACGAGGTCGGGTGGCTCGAGGAAGGGCGGCTATACCGCTTCCGCTCCAGCGAGCGCGCGACCGTCGCACTGCTCCTCTACACGACGTCGCTCGGGATCAACCGCCGCGAGGCGCGCCGGCTGGCCGGCCTTCCAGTCGCTCCCGCGACGAGCAATCCGCGTGGACGGCTCGCGGTCGCCGGTGGCGTCGCCGCCGTCGCGCTCGCGATCGTGCTCGCCGTCGTCCTCCCGCCGCGGCTCGGTAACGACACTCCGCCCAGCCAGGCCACGGCTGCAGGCCTCCCCCCGCCCTGGCGGATCTCCGTCGACGTGCTCAACGGCGGCGGGGACATCACGTACACGCGCCGAGTCGCCGACCGGATCGGCTCGTTCGCGTACCAGGTCAAGCGGGTCAGCCGTGCGGGCCGGTTCGACTACCCCGAGACCTCGGTCTACTTCCCTCCGGGAGGCGAGAAGATCGGGCAACGCCTGGCGAACCAGCTCGACGTCACCGCGCGTCCGCTGCCGGCGGGCAAGAACCCCCGTCGGCTGGTCGTCATCGTCGGCCCGCGGAGAGCGCTGAGCTAGAGCGGCGTCCGGAGCGAACGGAGCCGCTCCTTGAGCTCAGGTGACATCGGCTCGGAGACCGCCTGCCGGACGAACGTGCGGAACTCCTCCTCGAACGTGTAGCGCTTCTTGCAGTACTCGCAGCCGTCGAGGTGAAGCTCGGCCTCGCGGACCTCGGCGTCTGTGAGAACGCGATCGAGGTACGGCTGCATCATCTGTTCGCACTTGTCACACGGATCGAAGGCGAACCCCGACATCACGACCCGTCCGTGCCGGAGGTTGCCAGCGCGCCCTTGAGCATCCTCCGCCCGCGGTGCAAGCGCGACATGACGGTGCCGATCGGGATGTCCAGGATCTGCGCGGCGTCGCTGTAGGTGAAGTCCGCGAGATCGACGAGCAGGACGACGTCGCGAAAGTCGTGAGGGAGATCCGCCAGCGCGGTCACGGTGTCATTTTGCGACAGGCGCTCGACGACGCGCCGCTCGTCGGGTGGCGCCCCGTCGGTGCCAGACTCCTCGAGCTTGTTGTAGAGGAAGTAGTCGCTCTCCTCGAGCGGCTGGAGGTCCGGCGTGCGCTGCACCTTCCGCCCGCGGTCGATGTTCAGGTTGGTGAGGATCCGAAAGAGCCAGGCGCGCAGGTTCGTCCCCGGCTGATACGACCGCCAGCTGCGGAATGCGCGCGCATACGTCTCCTGGACGAGGTCCTCCGCTTCCTCGCGAGAGCCCACTAGCCTCCGCGCAACGCCGTACACCTGATCGGACAGGTCCAGTGCCTCCTCTTCGAAACGCACGCGATCTCTCGCGTCCGTTGCGAGTTGCCTGGCCGAGTTGTCTGAGCCCTCACTCACCGACTCGACCGTAGCAGCCGTGTTTCCCAGCTAGGAGAACGGAGATTCGGGGTCCGCTATTCCGGGTAGAGCAAGGTCCATGAATGGATATGACTTCATCACCGCCGTCGACGACAAGCATTGGGGAACGGTCGTCGACCAGCAGGAGGACTTCCTCATCGTCGAGCACGGGACGCTTCGGAAACACCGCTACGCGGTCCCGAAATCGTCTGTGGAAGTCGACGAGGACGCACAGGCAGTCCGGACCACGCTCTCCGGCGAGCTCATCGGCGAGTCCCCGAAAGTGGACGACGGCTTCGCCCGCGAGGACGTCGCACGCCACTACGGGCTCGGCGAGACCTCGGAGACAGCGGGCGGCGAAACGGCGACCGAAGAGCGAGCCCGCATCCGCGAGGGCTCGGAGACTGACGGGATGCCCGACGAGTCTCCGGCGCTCCTCGGCGACCGGCTCTCGGACGTCCCGGAAGACCAGCGCTAGACGACGGGCTGCTGCTTGAAGCCTGCGCCGGCCATGGCGTCGACGATGGCGTCGCGGCTGGTCCGCTCGTCGTCCCACTCGACCATGACCTGACCCATGAGGTTGGCGGTCGCGAACTCGAGGCCCTCGTGGCCTCGGAGCGCGGCCGCCAGGCGGTTCACGCACCGCTCGCAGCGGATGCCGCTGACCTCGATCGTCTCTTTCACGACGGCCATGTGCGGCGCACGATATCGGCGCAGGCCGCGCCGGCATCGCCCTGATCGAGCTGCAGTGCGCCCTCCGAGAGCGCGGGGTCGAGCGAGGTCTCGACGGGAAGCTCCTCGAACAACTCGCGCACGCGCACGAGCCGGCCGTCGTGGACCAGCTCCGCGTCCGGCCCGTAGCGCGCCGCCGCCCAACGGTTCTGCTGGTAGAGGCCGCGGTCGGCGGGGCCCGGAGCGGGATGCTCGAGCGCCCAGGCGCAGAGGTCGCTCAGCAGCGCGACGAAGCCTGCCGTTCGGTCGAGGCCCGTCGGTTGGTCCGGCATACGGATCTCGAGCGTGCCGAAGCGGGGATGCGGGCGGACGTCCCACCAGACCTGCGTGTAGTCCTTCATCAACCCGGTCGCAACGAGCCCTTCGATCCACGTCTCCCAGCCGCTGTACCCGTCGAAGACGGGAGGAGCGCCACTGCGCGGGAGCTGGGCGAGGATCTCCGCCCGGTTCGAGGCGAGCCCCGTCGCTCGCCCCGAGAGGTACGGCGAGTTCGCCGAGAGGGCGAGGACGAGCGGCATCCAGGGCAGCAGCGTCTCGAGCGTGCGCATGCATTCGTCGGCGCCCGGCATGCCGACATGGACGTGGAGTCCGTTGACGCCCTGGCGGCGCGCCGTCACTCCTGCGTAGCCGACCATCTCCACGTAGCGCTTCTCGTCGGTGATCGGCAGCTCCTCGGGCTCGGCGAAGGGGTGCGAGCCGGCCGCGGCCATCACGAGGCCGAGCGCTTCGAGCCCTTCCGACGTGCGGGCGCGGAGGACGCCGATCGCCTCTACGGCCTCGTCCACCGAGGAGCAGATCCCCGTGGTCAGCTCGACGACGGACGCGTGGAGCTCCGTCTTCACCGTGCCGGGGAGGTCGAGCCCTTCCATCTCCGCCAGGAGCTCTCGCACGGCGCCGACCGGCGCGAGCGACTCGGCGTCGAGCAGCATCACCTCCTCCTCGACGCCGATCGAGAGCGGCGAGCTCTCGCCGAACCGCTGCTCGATCGCCATGGGCCTAGCGCCGCTCGGCCGCGAGCCGGATCCCCAGCGCCACGAGGACGACACCCAGGATCGCGTCGAAGACACGCCGCACTACCGGCCGGCGGAGGACGTCGCCGACCCGCGCCACCACGAACGCGTACCCGCTGAGCCACACGAACGTCATCGTGCAGAAGACGAGGCCGAGTGCGAGCAGCCCACCGAACGACTCCGCGCCGAACTGGGGCAGCAGGCTCGTGAAGAAGACCGCCATCTTCGGGTTCCCGAGGTTGCTGAGGACGCCCTGGCGGAAAGCGACGCGCGAAGTGAGAGGGCCTCCGCTCTCGCGGCGCTCGACGTGCACACCGCGAATTGCCGCGAGGAGCGCCTGGGCGCCGAGGTAGACGAGGAAGGCTGCTCCGACGAGCTTCAGCGTCACGAATGCGGGCTCGAAGGCGACGATCAGCGCCGCGAGCCCGACGCTGGTCGCGAACGCCCACACCGCCTGGCCCGTCGAGACGCCGAGGGCCGTGAACACGCCCCCTCGCCGACCGCCGAGGAGCGAGTTCCGGATCGCCAGGGCCGTGTCCTGTCCGGGCGTGACGATCACGAGCGCGGAAATACCGAGGAACGCAAGGATGTCCACGCGACGAACCTACCGCGGAGGGATGCAATGAGCGAGCAGTTCGACCTGATCGTCCTCGGCTCGGGGTCGGGTGCCCGGGACGGGGCCAACAAGGCGGCGAAGGAGCACGGCGCGCGCGTGGCGTTGGTCGAAAACACGCGCTGGGGCGGCAGTTGCCCCAACGTCGCGTGTAAGCCCACGAAGGCCTACCTCGTCGCAGCAGAGCTCGCCCACGACATCTCGACACTGGCCGAGGAGCTCGGCATCGAGGTCGGGCCGGCGCGCGTCAACCTGGCGAAGGTGAAGGCACGCAAGGGGTCGCTGATCGTCTCCGGCGAGACCTGGATGGAGCGGCTGCACGGCGCGGGCCACGCCACCTTCGACGGCACCGGCGCGTTCGTCGACGCGCGGACGATCCAGGTGAACGGAACGCAGCTGAAGGCCGAGCGCGTCCTGGTTGCGACCGGCTCGCGCACTGCAGTGCCGCCGATCGACGGCCTGGACGAGACCGGCTGGCTCGATCATGTCACCGCGCTCGAGCTGACCGAGCTGCCGCAGTCGATGCTGGTGGTCGGCGGCGGGCCGGTCGGGCTCGAGCTCGCGCAGATCTTCTCGCGCTTCGGATCGAAGATCACGATCGTCCAGGGCGCCGACCGGCTCTCACCGAGGTCGGACGCCGACGCGACCGAGCAGTTGACCGCCGCGCTCGAGGCCGAGGGCATCGACGTGAGAACGGGAACGACCGTCGAGCGCGTGCGGCGCGAGGACGGCCGGATCGTCGCCTCGCTGGGAGGGGATGAGTTGCACGTGGAGCGGATCCTGCTGGCGTCGGGCCGCGCGCCGAACATCGAGGAGCTCGAGCTCGACCGGGTCGGGATCGAGCACGGGCGGGGCGGGATCGCCGTGGACGACCGTCTCCGAACCTCGGTGGACGGCGTCTGGGCGGCCGGCGACGTGGCGGCCGGGCAGCAGTTCACGCCGGTCGCTCAGTACGAGGCGCGAATCGCAGTCGACGACATGTTCGGGCGGAACGGCGCTCGGGCGGACTACGACTGGCTCCCGACCGCGATCTTCACCGACCCGGAGCTCGCGGCGGTAGGGCTCACGGAGCAGCGGGCGCGCGACGAGGGGATCGACGTCGAGACCGCGATCCACGACATCAAGTACGTCCAGCGCTCGTCGTACACGAACACGAGGCACGGGCTCTACAAGCTCGTCTGGGAGCGGGGCTCGCGCCGCGTGATGGGTCTCCATGTGGTCACCCGGAACGCGAGCGACGTCGTCCAGGGTCTCGCCCTCGCGCTGAAGATGGGCGCGACCGTCGACGACCTCGCGCACATGCACCACGCCTTCCCCACCTGGGGCGAGGGCGTGAAGGCCGCCGCGGAACAGGCCTTGGGTCAGCAAGGGTAGGTTCGACCCAGGTGAGAACACGCCCGATCAGGCGAGCCGGTTGACGGCGGTTACGATCGACGATTCCCAACGACCCGCACAACTCGGAGGTGAACCACGGATGAACGACAACCCGACGTGGCAGGTCGCCCGCCTCGACGACATCGAGCGGCGCGGCGGAGATATTCCGGTGCGCGAGCACCTCGGGATCCACGCATTCGGAATCAACGCCTACACGCCCAGCGAGGACGGCACGCTGATCGGTGAGCACGACGAGGCGGGGTCGGGCCAGGAAGAGCTGTACATCGTGCTCGACGGGAAGGCGACCTTCGAGGTCGACGGTGAGGCGGTCGAGGCGCCCGCAGGGACATTCGTGTTCGTCGGGCCGGAGTCGCGACGGAAGGCGACCGGGGAGGGAACCGTCCTCGCTGTCGGCGCCACACCCGGCGAGGCGTACCAGGGGATCGACTGGGGTGAGGCGTGGCCGTTCCACAGCGAGTCGATGAAGGCCTACGGCGAACAGCGGTACGCCGACGCGCTCGAAGCGGTCCGCGGTGCCCTCGAGCGCATGCCGGATCACGCGGGCTTGCATTACAACTACGCGTGCTTCGCAACGCGCGCGGGCGACACCGGCGACGAGACGTTCGCCCACCTCCGACGGTCCGTCGAGCTGCTCCCGAGGTTCCGCGAGGACGCGCGCAGAGACGACGACTTCGCCGCTGTACGCGACGACCCGCGGTTCGAGGAGGCTCTTCGCTGAGCGCCGCACGCTGGCCCACGTCAGGGCGCTACCGCCTGAGTAGCACAGGCCGTTAGGCCAGAACGAGTCAGGCGTCGACGGGCGCAAACCGTCCTGCTCACGGGGTTTGGCTCGCCCTAGACTCCACAGCAAGATGTCGCTGTGGTGCCCCGATTGCGATAGCGAGGACTACACGCTGGTGCCCGACGGGGAGGGCGGGTTTTCGGCGATCGAAGTTGTGTGCAACGACTGCGGGCGCCGCTACATGTACGCGATCAACATTGGCGCACAGTTGGCACGCCACGACGAGAAGCTACGCCGGCAGTCGCTATCGGCAGAAGGCGATAACGCCAATCCCACTAGTCGCAAGCCCTCGTAGCTGTCGGGTCGTCCGACGCGGCCGGAGGCCGCGAGTAGCGTGGCGCGTTAGGACAGAACGGCGTTGGTCAGGAGAGAGGACGCTCGCCAGCGGGCCGTCTTGTAGCCCGGCAGCAGTCGTCGAGCATCGGGCTCCGGCGCAGGAGGCTCTTTCCAGCAAATGTGGACTGGCGCTGTCACTCGCTGAGCAGCCGTCAAGCGCTTCATGACCCTCCGCGAAGATGTGGCCGTGGGATGGGAGGCACTCGATCAGTGGGGTGACGACGTCGCTCGCATCGAACGGTTCCACACCGGTGTCGGTAACGAAGTGTGGAGCGTGCGCGTCAACGGGCACCTCGCCGTTGGTCGGCTCGGCACGCGCAGCGACGCCGACCTCTCGTGGGAGACCGAGCTGTTGCGACACCTCGACCGTGAAGGGATGACGGTGCCGGCGCCGATCCCGACCACCGACGGTCGGCACTTCGCCGACGGTCTGGTCGTGATGACCTACGTGGAGGGCGGACCGCCCGAAACGGAGGCCGACTGGCGTCGCGTCACCGACACACTCCGCCAACTGCACCGACTGACGCACGGCTGGCCCCAACGGCCGGGCTGGCGATCGTCGACCGACCTCCTGCATGCGGAAACCGGGACGAAGATCGACCTCGGCGCGATGCCGCCTGAGGGTGTCGTTCGATGCCGAGCAGCGTGGGCGCGGCTCACCGGACGAGAGCGGTGCGTCGTCCACGGCGACCCCAACCCGGGCAACATCCGCATGACCGCGGATCGGGTCGCGCTGATCGACTGGGACGAGTCGCACGTCGACGTCCCCGACCTCGACCTGGTGTTGCCACACAACGCCGCCGGTCTCGACGACGACACGCACGACGTTGCCGCGCAAGCACGGGCCGCATGGGAAGCCGCCGTCTGCTGGGACCCCAGCGGGACCGACGAGTTCGCAGTCAAGCGGCTCGCCGAAGTTCGAGCGGTCTGAGCAGAAGCAGCGAATCGACAGAGCGCACCTAACGCTGCACGACACGCACGTCGAGCCGCGGATCGAAGTAACTCACCGCGCCGGGGGAACGGTCTGGCTCTGCGAAGGAGCCGGGCCCCATCGCGAGCGCGCATGTCTCACGCTCAGGAGCCTGCCGGGCCCGGGGTGAACAGTTTCCAGTTCCCCTCGGAGACGACTTCGACCGCACCGTCGGCCACTTTGATAGCGGTCTGATCGTCGATCGCGTACGTCGGGACTGGTACTTCGGAGGCCCACTTTTCGACGTTGGCCATCGAGGAGTCCTCGAAGCCCTCGCGATCCAGATGTACGCGCAACGCGAAGTCGACTAACCCCAGCGCCCGATCGCCTTCCCGCGCCTGATCGCTGTCTGCGGGCACGTACTGAAGATTGAACTCCGCGTCGCAGTTGTAGGGGGTCATCACGATGCTGCCGGCGCTCACCCCCACGTAGACCGACTCGCTGAGCGACGGCAAGAGGTCTGCCAATCCTGACTGCCGCATCCAGTAACACAGGTAGAGGACATTGCCGCCCCACACCAGCAAGGCGTCGGTCTCCCTGACTATGGGGAGCCAGCTCTCCTCTTGGATGGTGGGCAGCGCGGTGAGTTCCAGAACCCCCAACGACTTCCAACCCACTTCGCACAAAGGGCTCGGCGCCTTACCGCAGACCGCCCGCCATGCCCCGTTCGCACCGTCGGGGAAGGGATAGATCGCGGTCGGGATGACGAGGGCGCTGGATGCCGCGATCGGTTTTCCCAGCAGGCCGACGAGTGCGTCGTCGATGCTCCGGTTACTGATGCCGGCGGAGGTGAGAAGAAGCTTCATGTCGTTGTCTCCCGGAGTCGTACTGCAGGCGAGAACCTGTAGGCGCTTACGGATCCGTCGTAGAGAGACTCGCAGACCACCGAAAACTCATCGGCGGCCAGACCCAGCCTCACGTCTTCGAGGGACATTCCCGAACGCTGGCCCAGAGCAACGTCCTACTCTCCGACGAGCAACGCGGCTTCATGGTTCAAACGCCCACGCCACCATCAGCGGGAACTCTTCTCGCCAGAACGCGTCGCCGTGCGACCCGACGCGCTCGGTCATGACGACCTCCGCCCCTGCGCCGCGCAGCGCGGTCGCCCACCGCCTCGCGTTTTCGAGGAAGAACGGCTCCAACGTTCCGGCAACGAGGTACGCGCGCGGAACCGGACTCGGCATCACACCAGGCGGTCGGTAACCACCGCCCGGCGAAGCGCAGAAGACCGCACCGTAGAGATCCGCGTGTCGAAGCCCCATAGCGAGCGCCAGCTCTCCGCTCGCCGACACACCGAACACCGCGGTGCGCTCGGCAGGCAACGCGACTCCGAAGCGCGACCGCACCCACCGGCGGACTTCCTCGACGAAGAACTGCTCGTGAGCAGCGAACCGCTGCGGTTCGAAGCCTGGTGAGTACTCCCGGAGCCGCAGCGTCTCGTCGTCCAACCGGTGTACACCGACGATCATCGTCGGCGGTACCTCGGCCGCCTCCAAGAAGCCGCCCCACTGTGAGATCAGCTGCCCGTCACCCGCGAACACGATTCCCTGGGGCGAATCCGGCGGGATGTAGACAGTGACGGGCCGTCCGTCGTCGTACTCGAACGCCTCAGTGACCAACTGTCCCGCGATCGACGTCATCGTGGTACCTCCTTATCAATCCCAGCGGGCGCGCCCGGGCTCGACGGATCGTCGAACAACGACAGCGGTCGCATAAGTGCTCCGCTCCGGTGCGGGCTCAGGGGTCATTCCCGAACACGGGCTCAGGCGAGCCCGATCACCTGAGTAGCGTCTCCGGCCAGAACGACCGGTCGCCTTTCGACTAATCCTGCGAGACGGGTGGCTGCCGGCCCAGCTTCACCTTGAAGCTGCGTCGCTCGTCGCCGCGGTACGCCTCGATCGTGATCTCGTCGCCGACCTTCTTGCCCATGATCGCCTTGCGGAGGTCCTCCGCCTGCGAGACGGGCTTGCCGTCGATCTCGACGATGAAGTCGCCGCCGAGCTGGTAGCTCTCCCCGTCGATCACGACCTCACGTGTACCGGCCTCCATGTCCGCGCTGGCCGCGCCGCTGTCCTCGTACACCCGGACGACGAGCAGCCCGCGCTCGGCCGGGAGGTTGAAGAGCTGCGCGATCTCCTGGTCGACCTCCTGCGCGCCCACGCCGATGAAGGGGTGCTCGACCCGTCCCTTCTCGATGATCTGGGAGACGACGTTGCGGACGGTGTTCATCGGCACCGCGAAGCCGATCCCGATGCTGCCGCGCTCGCTCGCGTTCCCGGTCGCGATCGCCGTGTTGACGCCGATCACCGAACCGTTCGCCGCGAGCAGCGGGCCGCCGGAGTTCCCGCTGTTGATCGACGCGTCCGTCTGGATGACGTCGTCGATCGTGAACTCGTTCGGAGCCGTCAGCGGACGATGGAGCGCGCTGACGATCCCGGCGGTCACGCTGCGTTCGAGGCCGAGCGGGTTCCCGATCGCGACGACCGAGTCGCCGACGCGGATCCGGTCCGAGTTCCCGAGCTCGAGCGGCCGCAGAGCTCGTGAGTCGACATTCACCTTCAGAAGAGCGAGGTCGGTCGACGGATCGGTGCCGACTACCCGAGCGCGCACGCTGTCCCGGTTGGAGAAGCTCACCTCGATCTGCTCTGCGCCGTCGACCACGTGGAAGTTCGTGACGATCCGCCCGGCCGTGTCGATCACGAAGCCCGAGCCGAGCGCCTGCTGGCGCTGCTCCTCGGGGAACCCGAACGGGTTCAGGAACGGGTCGGGCTCGACCTCGACCGTGCTCGTGGTCGTGATCTGGACGACGCCGGGCGCGCTCCGGCGGTAGATCTCGTTGACCGACAGCCGGCGGCCCTGCGCGAAGTCGGCCGGCGCAACGGACTCGGACGCGACGATGGGAACCTGGATGGTCTCGGTGTCGTCGAGGATGCCCGTGAGCTCGGCACCCGCAAGCGCTACCCCGCCCCCCACCACTGCCGCGATGAGGAGCGGGGCCGCGCTAGAGAGAACGCGGGGAGGTCTCAGCACGACGAATTAGTACCGGTCTGGGTGTTCAGCATGGTTTCAGCCCGGTTAACGGGTCCTTGCGACTCTGTTAAGCGCAAACGCCCTCAGGCCTGCGCCGGGCGCACGCGAAGCCTCCGACTCTGGATGCTCCGGCCGAGGAAGGCCGCACTTGCGATCCCCGCAGTCAAGACGGCGACAAGCACTGCGCCGCCCGGCAGCCGCGTGATCACCTGCATCCCGGCGCCGACAAGCGCCGCGCACGGGATCGTCAGCACCCAGGCGACGAGGATGTTGCCGGCGACGCCCCAGCGAACGGCGGAGAGCCGGCTCGAGGCGCCCGCGCCGAGCACCGAGCCGCTGATCGTGTGCGTGGTCGAGACCGGGAACCCGTAGTGCGCCGTCGTCCAGAGGATGCTGGCGCACGCCGTCTGCGCGGCGAATCCCTGCGGAGGCTCGAGCTTTGCGATGCGCGATCCGAGGGTCTTGATGATCCGCCACCCCCCGGCGTAGGTGCCGAGACCCATCGCTGTCGCGGAGGTGACGATCACCCACAGCGGCGGCCTCTCGAAGTCCGGCGAGAGATGCCCGGATGCGACGAGCGCGAGCGCGATGATCCCCATCGTCTTCTGGGCGTCGTTCGTCCCATGCGTGAAGGCGACGAAGCCGCCGGAGATCAGCTGGAGCCGCCTGAAGATGCGATTGACGATTCCTGGAGCGCGCTTTCGGATGATCCACAGGACGCCGATCATCAGCGCCGCCGCGAGCAGCGCACCCATGACGGGAGCCAGCAGCGACGGGATCAGCACCTTGTCCTTCAGCCCTTCCCACTGCACGACGCCGAACCCGTCGGCGGCAACCGCGGACCCGATCATCCCGCCGATCAGCGCGTGACTCGAGCTCGACGGAAGCCCGAGATACCAGGTGATGAGGTTCCACGTGATCGCACCGACGAGCCCGGCGAGGACGATCTCCAGCGTGATGACCCCCTGGTCGACGATGTCATTCGCAATCGTTGCTGCGACCTCGAACGACACGAACGCCCCGAGGAAGTTCAGGATCGCGGCGCTGATGACCGCCGGCCGCGGGGAGAGCGCACGCGTCGAGACCGATGTCGCGATGGCGTTGGCCGTGTCGTGGAAGCCGTTCGTGAAGTCGAAGAACAACGCGAACGCGACGACGGCGAAGAGCAGGAGCTCCATTGCCTGGCCCTAGAGGTTCTTGACGACGATGTTCCCGACGACGTCGGCGGCGGTCTCGCAGGCGTCGATCGCGTCCTCGAGCGCCTCGAAGATGTCCTTCCAGCGGATCACCTCGACGGGATCGACGTGGTTCTCGAAGAGGCCGGCGATCGCCTCGCGAAGAAGGCTGTCCGCGGCGTCTTCGAGCGCCTTCACCTCGACGAGGTGACGCTCGGCGTTGCGCAGCCCGCGGAGCTCCCCGATGGCCTTGCACAGGTGCTCGGTCGCCTCGACGAGGATCCGGCACTGCTCGAGCGACTGCGCCATGGGCCGCTCGACCTTGTAGAGCGTCAGGAGGTCGGAGGCGTTCTCGATGAAGTCGACGACGTCGTCGATCGCCTTCGCGAGCTCGTAGATGTCTTCCCGGTCGAACGGGGTGATGTACTGCGTGTTCAGGAGCTCGATGATCTGGCGGGTGAGGTCGTCGCCCTTGTTCTCCAGCTCCTTGATCTCCGACTGGCGCACCTCGCGCTCGGGGAACGCACGGAAGCGCGCGTCGACCCGGCGCGCGGTTTCCAGCGCGTTCTCGCCCGCGGCGCTGAAGAGGTCGTAGAACTCGGAGGTGCGCGGGACGAGCGACAGCCTCATGCGCGCGGAACCGTAACGGAGCGGGCGGATCTAGGAGGCTGCGGGGTGCGACGCGTCCGTGAACTCTCGGAACTCGCCGGTCACGAGATACGCGGTCTGCTCGCCGATGTCCACGGCGTGGTCACCGATCCGCTCGAGGCACCGCGAGACGATGATCATCCGGAGGCCCCACTCGCGCAGCGCCGGGTCGTTGCCCAGATCGAGCACATGCTCGACGACGCGCCGGTTGGCGCGGTCGATGAGCTCGTCGAGGTCGACCAGGCTTTCGGCGCCGACCTGGTCGCGCTCGGCGAACGAGCGCATGGCGACCCGCATCATCTCCTCGGCCCTAGCTCCCATCTCCTCGAAGGCCTCGACGAGGGGCCCGTCGGGTGGCAGATCGGCGGTGAGCTTCGTGAGCTTCGCGATCGTCACGCAGAGGTCGGCCATCCGCTCGAGACCCAGGTTGACGTGCAGCACGGCGAGCACGAGCCTGAGATCGACGGCGACCGGCGTCTGCCGCGCGAGCAGCTGCTCGACGCCTTGGCTGATCTCGAGGTAGCGGGCGTCGACCTCGTCGTCGAAGGCGATCACCTCGTCGGCAAGCTCGGCGTCTTGCTGCTCGAGCGCGTTCAGCGAACCCCGGAGCGATCGGAGGACGAGCTCGCTCTCCTCCTGCAGGTTTGCCTCCAGACGGTCGAGCTCCTCTTGGAAGGACGTGCGTCGCATTCCGCCACCATAGTCAGCGCTTACTGGATCGCTCATCTGGCTTCCCTAACCGAAGCGGCCCGTCACGTAATCCTCCGTGCGCTTGTCGGAGGGCTGCGTGAAGATCTTGGAGGTCGCGTCGTACTCGACGAGGATGCCCGTGCGCTGGCCCTCCTCGCCCCGCGTGACGCTGAAGAAGGCGGTCATGTCCGCCACCCTCGCCGCCTGCTGCATGTTGTGGGTGACGACGACGATCGTGTACTCGCGCTTCAGCTCGTGCATGAGGTCCTCGATCCGGGTCGTCGCGATCGGGTCGAGCGCTGAGGCCGGCTCGTCCATCAGGATCACCTCCGGCTCGACGGCGAGGCACCGCGCGATGCACAGCCGCTGCTGCTGGCCGCCCGACAGGCTCAGCGCGCCGGCCTTGAGGCGGTCCTTGACCTCGTCCCAGAGAGCCGCCTGCTGCAGCGCCTTCTCGACCCGGTCGTCGAGGCCGTCGTCCATTCCGAGAACGCGTGGGCCGAAGGCGACGTTGTCGTAGATCGACTTCGGGAACGGGTTCGGCTTCTGGAACACCATGCCGATCCGCTTCCGCACCTCCACCGGGTCGACCTCGGCGCCGTAGAGATCCTCGCCGTGGTAGAGGATCTGGCCCTCGACCTTCGCCGTCGGGATCAGGTCGTTCATGCGGTTGAAGCAGCGGATGAACGTGCTCTTCCCACAGCCCGACGGGCCGATGAACGCCGTTACGAAGTTCCTGTAGATCTCGAGCGAGACCTCCTGGAGCGCCTTGTTCCCTGAGTACGCCACGCCCAGGTCCTCGACGTCGAAGACGACCTCGCGAGACTCCTTGGGCGGGAGCTCGCGTACCTGCTCGGCTAGGTTGACGGTCACGTCGGCCATTTTGACTGACACTCGGCTACCACCTTCGTTCGTATTTGTTTCGGAGCCAGATCGCAAACGCGTTCAGGGTGAGGAGGATCGCGAGGAGGACGATGATCCCCGCAGCGGCGAGCGTCCTGAACTCTTCCTGGGGCCTTGCGATCCACTGGTAGATCTGCACCGGGAGCGCCGTGAAGTCGCCGAGGATCGTCGGGTTGAACGAGACGTACGTGAGTGCGCCGACCAGCAGCAGCGGCGCGGTCTCGCCGAGGCCGCGCGAGAGGGCAAGGATCGAGCCGGTCGCGATCCCCGGGATCGACGCCGGTAGCACCTGCCTCCAGACGACCTGCCATTTCGTCGAGCCAAGCGCGTAGGCGCCCTGGCGGATCGAGTCCGGGACGGCTCGGATCGCCTCCCGCGCAGCGATGATCACCGTCGGGAGCACGAGCAGCGTCAGGATCATCCCGCCGGCGAGCAGGACCCGTCCCAGGCCAATTCCGCGCACGAGGAAGGCGAGCCCCAGGATCCCGTAGACGATGGACGGCACCGCCGCGAGGTTCTGGATGTTGACCTCGAGCATGCGGTTGTACCAACGGTCCCGGTTCGCGTACTCCTCGAGGTAGATCGCGGTCCCGACGCCCAGCGGAACGGAGAGGACGAGGATGATGACCCCGAGATAGATCGTCGCGAGGATCGCCGGCCGCGCGCCCGAGATCAGCGGGTCTGCCGACGGCGGCTCGAAGAAGAGGACGGCGTCGACCCACTTGTAGCCCTCGAGGAAGACCTGGGCGAGCAGCGCCCCGAGGGTCAAGAAACCGAGGGCCAGCGAGAAGAGCAGGAACCCGAGGAAGATGCGGCCGGTCCAGAGTGAACGCTGCTTGTCGCTGCGAAGGTTTCCCGCGGCGGCGCTCATTCGTACACCTCACGGAAGCGGCGGACGAGCCGGATCGCGAAGACGTTCATTACGAACGTCATGACGAAGAGCGTCGCGCCGACGGCGAAGATCGTCTTGTACTCGATCGACCCGGTCGGGACGTCACCCTGGCCGGTGGCGGCAATGAACGCGGTCATCGTCTGAACCGCCTCGAGCGGGTTCCACGTCCAGTTGGGCTGCCCCCCAGCCGCGATCAGCACGATCATCGTCTCCCCCACGGCCCGCGAGATCGCGAGGACGAAGGAGGCGATGATCCCGGAAATCGCGGCCGGCACGACGATCAGTGTCGACACGTGCAGCCTGGTCGACCCGAGGGCATAGGCGCCGTCGCGCAGGTCGCGGGGGACCGCGGACATCGAGTCCTCCGAGATCGAGGCGACCGTCGGCAGCAGCATCACCCCCATCACGAGGCCGGCGCTGAGCGCGCTGAAGACGCCGACCCCCACTCCGATGTCCTGGAGCCTCGGCGTCACGAACGTCAGGGCGAAGTAGCCGTACACCACGGTCGGGATGCCGGCGAGGATCTCGAGTAGCGGCTTGAGGATCTTCCGAGTCCGGGGCCGCGCGTACTCGCTCAGGTAGATCGCCCCACCGAGTCCGAACGGGATGCAGACGAGGCAGGCGCAGCCGGTCACGAGCAGCGTCCCGGCAACGAGCGGCAGGACGCCGAACGACGGCGGCTCGAAGAGTGGCGCCCAATCCGTCCCCGTCAGGAAGTCGACGATCGAGATCTCTCCGAAGAACTCGATTGCCGGCACGAAGAGCGCGACGACGATGCCGACCGTGGTCGCGACCGAGACGAAGGCGCAGAGAGCGAGGACGACTTTGACGACGTCCTCGCCCCAACGCCGGCGAGTGGCGCGGAGCCGGAGCGGCTGTTGTGCTTCAGCGCGTGTTGCCACTCCGGCTCTACGTCCGTCCTTAGTAGTTCTTCCGGTTCTTGATCGCGGTGTTGTACTGCCGCTGCGCCTTGCGGAGCTGCGCCTTGGTGAGCGGGACGATCTTCGCAGTCCGCGAGATCGCCTTCTCGTTGACGATCATGTGCCGGATGAAGCCGGCTACGACGTCACGCTTGAAGGCCTTCTTCTTCGAGTAGACGAAGAGCCCGCGGGAGAGCGGCTTGTACGAGCGGTTTTGGACGCTCGCGACGCTCGGTGCGACGCAGCCGTTGCCACTGTTTACTTGGAGAACCTTCAGGCGGCTCCTGTTCTCGAGGTAGTACGAGAGCCCGAAGTATCCGAGTGCGCCGCGCTCGCCCGAGACGCCACGCACGAGCACGTTGTCGTCCTCGGAGGCCGAGTAGTCCGAGCGGCTCTGCCGGGCGCGGCCGTTGATCTTCTCCGTGAAGAACTCGAATGTCCCCGAGTCCGTTCCCGGGCCGAAGAGCTTCAGCGGGACGTTCGGGAATCCCTGCCGAACCTGGCTCCAGTTGTTGACGTTGGAGCCACGGTCCCAGACCTTCTTGAGTTCTGCCGTGGTCAGGCAGTTCACCCAGGTGTTCTGGCGGTTCACCACGAGTGAGATGCCGTCGTTGGCCACCAGGAACTGGATGTAGCCGATGCTGGCGTCGTGGCACTTGGCCGCCTCGGACAGCCGGATCGGCCGGGAGGCGTTGGACAGGTCGATCTCGTTCTTGCAGAAGCGCTCGAAGCCGCCGCCGGTGCCGGACACTCCGACCACGACGCGGGCTCCCGAGTACTTGCGCTCGAACGATTCGGCAGCGGCCTGCGAGAACGGCGCGACCGTGCTAGAGCCGTCCGCCTGGACGGTTCCTCTAATCGCCTGCACGCCGGCCACGGCCGCCGCGACCGACGCGAACGCGACAGCCGCAGTTGCACCACCGACGAGCAAGACTTTGCGAATCCTCATGCTGAAGTCCCCTTTCAGAGTCTTGCTTGGTCGCGAGCGATTGTCCTGACGGCGCCCCCGTCCATGGGTTCCAGTGAAGTGAACGTGTGGTCGCGATCTGGTGAACAGCCTCATTCCTCCACCCCGACCCCGCCGCTCTCGAGCGCGGTCCTCGCCTCCTCGATCTGCTGCGCTGTCATCGGCACGAACTTGGCGCCCTTCGCGACCTTGACCTCGTTGTCGAGGAGGAAGGTGAGGAACGGCTCGAGTGCCGGCTTCTCGGCGATCGCGTCCTCGTTCAGGTAACTGAAGAGCGGGCGCGAGAGCGGCTTGTACGAGCCGTCCTGGACCGTCTCGACGCTCGGCTCGACGCACCCTTCGCCGCCGTCGACCCCGAGCGCCTTCAGCCGCTCGCTGTTCTCCGTGAAGTACGAGAGGCCGAAATATCCGAGTGCGCCCCTGACGCCGGACACGCCGCGAACCGTGATGTTGTCGTCCTCGCTCGGCGTGTAGTCGCTTCGGCTCGCACCCTCCTCGCCGACGATCGCGTCGGTGAAGTAGTCGAACGTTCCCGAGTCCGTGCCCGCGCCGAAGAGCTCAAGCTCGACGTCCGGAAACTTGGGGTCGACATCGTGCCAGTTGTCCACTTTCGAGCCCGGCTCCCAGATCTTCTTCAGCTGGTCGACGGTCAGGCAGGTCGCCCAGGTGTTGTCCTTGTTCACGACGATCGAGATGCCGTCGTTCGCGACCTGGATCGGGAAGCTCGATACGCCGTTCTCGGCGCAAAGCGCCTCCTCTTCCTCCTTGATCGGCCGAGACGCGTTCGATACGTCGGTCTCGCCCCGACAGAAGCGCTCGAATCCGCCTCCGGTCCCCGACGTCCCGACGGTGATCTTCACCTTGGGCTCGACCTTGCGGAAGCGCTCGGCCGCAAGGCTCATCAGCGGCGCGACCGTGCTCGAGCCGTCCAAGGAGAGCCGGCCGCTGAGCGCTTCCTCCTCGAAGGCGCCGAGCGGATCCTCGCCCTCCGCCGTCGTGTCCGCCACGAGCGGCTCGTCTGAGGGGCGCTCGCGGCCGCAGCCGGCGAGCGCGAGGGCGAGCAACAGGAGACAGGCGACGGCGAGCGAGCGCACCACAAGAATTGTCGGACCGCGCGCGGTCGGGATGTGGTGACCGTCTGGTATCGAAGTGGTGAATGTCCCTAGCGAGACGGGAACGCGCAGGTAATGGTCAAGCCGTGGCCCGGCGCGCCCTCCGCCTCCACCGTGCCGCCACCGGCGGCAACGATGTGCTTCACCACCGCGAGACCGAGCCCCGTCCCCCTCGAACCGCGAACGCGATCGGCCCGGAAGAACCGCTCGAAGAGGCGGGGGAGGTCTTCCTCGGAGACTCCTGCTCCGTCGTCCGCGACCTCCAGCTGCCCCGGGGAAACCGTGATCGTGAGCGTGCTCCCGGGCCCCGCGTAGCGGATCGAGTTCTGGGCGAGGTTCTCGACGACGACCCGGAGCATCCGGGGTCGCAGCGGCAGCTCCGCCGCGGGATCCCCTTGCGCCCGGAGCGCGACACCCGCGCGGTCCGCGGTCTCCTCGATTCGGGCCAGCACTTCCTGGACGACCGGCAGCGCCCGCGTCGACCCGAGAGCAACGACCGCACGGCCGGTCTCCAGCTCACTCAGGAACAGGATGTCGTCGATGAGCTCGCGGATGTGCTCGACCTCCGCCCGCGACTGCTCGACGAGCGCCGCAGTGTCCTGTCCCGGAAGCGACGCCGTCTCCAGCAGGGCGAGCAGGCGCGCCAGCGGCGTCCGGAGCTCGTGCGAGACCGCGGCCGTGAAGCCGGACCGCAGCTCCTCGTAAGCGGCGAGCTCACCGGGTGGGCTGAGGTAGAGGAGCGCCTCGCTCCGGCCGTCGACCTCGTAGGGAACCCGGACGGGCTCGTGGCGGCCCTCGCCGCCGAGCAGCTCCTCGGGGACCGGTCGTCCCTCCTCGATTCCCTCCAGGCCCCGACGGGCCGCGCGGCTCGCGGCCAGGACGCGGTTGTCCGCATCGAGGACGAGAAGCATCTCCCGGCTCTCCTCCACGAGCGCGCGCGACCGCTCGGCGCGCAGCCGAAGCTCGTCTGTATCCTCGCCGCGGTCCTCGCGGGCTCTCGCGAAGGGCCACCTCACCGGTCACGAGTATGGCGAAGGTTCTGATCGTCGAAGACGACGCCGTCATTGCCGACGGCATGGCGCACCATCTCACCGCGGCCGGATTCGACCCAATCCGCGTCGAGAACGGCACCGCCGGGCTCGCACGACTGCGCTTCGAGCGGCCCGACGTCTGCGTCGTCGACCTGATGCTCCCGGGCACCGACGGGTGGAAGCTGATCGAGAACGCACGCAGCGAGGGGATCGGGACGCCGATCGTGGTCGTCTCGGCGCGCGGGACCGAGCACGACCGCGTGCACGCGCTCGAGATCGGTGCGGACGACTACCTCGTGAAGCCGTTCTCCATGAAGGAGCTCGTGGCCCGGGTGAAGGCCAACGCGCGCCGCGGGACGCGGGCCGAGCAGGAGCAGCGCGGCGAGGCGATCGAGCTCGAGGAGCTGCGCATCGACCCCGCCGAGGTGCAGGCATTCGTGCACGGCGAGAGCGCCGACCTCACCCCGACGGAGTTCCGGCTGCTCTACGCGCTGGCGCTCGAGGCCGGCCGGGTCGTGACGCGCGACGAGCTGCTCCAGCGGATCTGGGGCCGCCGGGAGACGCACCGCGACCGAACCGTCGACGTCTTCGTCCGCAAGCTGCGGGAGAAGGTCGACCGGAAAGCCCGAGACCACACGTTCATCCAGACTCGCTACGGCGTCGGGTACAAGCTCGAGCCGCAGCCGAAGTGAACGTTCTTTTCGTCTGTGTTCAGAATGCGGGCCGATCGCAGATGGCGGAGGCGCTGTTCGCCCAGATGGCCGACGGGCGCCACGAGGCACGGTCGGCAGGAAGCGACCCGGCCGACCGGGTCCACCCAGAGGTCGTCGATGCGATGCGCGAGCTCGACGTCGATCTCGAAGGCCGGGTGCCGCACAGGCTCGACAGGGCCGACGTCGAGTGGGCCGATCTGGTGGTGACGATGGGCTGCGGCGACGCGTGCCCGGTGATCCCCGGGAAGCGCTACGTCGACTGGGAGCTGGACGACCCGGCCGGCCGCTCGCCGCAGGACGTGCGCGCGATCCGGGACGAGATCCGGCGACGGGTTGCCGCGATCCTGCCCGCGCCCTAGTCCCAGGTCTCCAAGATCGGAAATCGCGTGGTGCCGTCGAGGCAGTCGGCCGTGTAGAGCGCAACGCCGAGGTCACCCGTGAACAGCGAATAGTGCCCCGTTTCCCTGCGTTCGACCTGGGCGAGCGCGTGCACGGCGAACCGCCGCGCGCGATCGAGCCACTCCTCGTCGCCCGTCAGCGCGAAGACCTTCAGGAACGCATAGCCGTTGCCCGCCGTTCCGTGGCAGATCGACGGGCCTTTCTTCGGCCCGTGCGGCCCGGCGTGCCACGTGAGCTCCGCGCCGGGGATCAGTAGCTCATCCGGAAGAAGGTCCGCCGCCGAGATCACGATGCCCGGGGCGCCGTGGCACCACTGGAGCCGCGGGTCGCCGTCACCTCCTTCGAGCGGGCCTCCGTCGTTGGGCGGCCAGTTCACGAAATCGCCCTCGCGGACGGCGTTGCGCTCGAGCGCGGCGACGGTCTCGGTGACGAGCCGCCCTCGCCGGTCAGGCGAAAGCAGGTCGCCGCCCCAGCAGCGCGCGCGTGATCCCGACGAGGCCATGCGCGGGCCCGAGGCCTCGGCTCGTCCGTCCGAAGAGCTGCTGCGTCCACAGGCCGTCCTCGTCCCGCGCCTCCCAGACCGAGCCGGCCACAGCTCGCCAGACGTCCGCCCACCGCTCGTCGGCCGTCCAGTCGAACATCGCCCGCGCCACGAGCAACGCGCCGGGCGCCCCCCACATCACCTCGTTCGCATCGCTCGCCCGGCTCTCGAGGAGCCGTTCCTCGAGCAACGACGCGAGCGACGAATCGCCGCCGGCGCGCCAGGCGACGACGAGGTTTCCGGTCTCGCCGCTGAAGAGCGCCGCCTCGGATGCGGAAGGCAATTCGAAATCGGGCGCCTCCGAGAGCTCAGGTGCCTCGCGTGCACGTTCGAGCGCCCGCCGCGCCGCGGCCCCGAGATCGATTCCGACGGCGGCGTGACCCCGGCGCTGGAGCGCGTCGAGCGCCCAAACGACCCCCGCAGCACCGCAATAGAGACCGGTGAGCGGCGTCGGCGAACCCCACCTGTCCCACTCCTCCGCAGGCCACAGCGCCACCGGGTCGAACCGCTCCTCCGCGTCGGCAACGATCGCGCGGATTCCACTCCGAGCCCGCTCCTCGTCCCACGCCTCGTCCGTCAGAGCCTCGAATGCGGACGGCTGAAAGAGCATTTCTGGACAGGCTAGCCCTGTGTAGAAAAAAAGACCGGCTGGCAACGAAGTGGAGAGCGACTTGCGGGAGGCGTCTTCGTGGCACGACAATTAAGGCCCATGCAAGTCGCGATCGTCGCCCACCACAGGACCGCGACCAATCTGGCGCTCACCCGCGCGCGACCGGGCATGCGCATTCTCGAGCCGGCAGTCGCCGCGCGGGCCCTCGGCGAGGGGGACGTGGCGATCGGCCGCCTCGACGTGGCCGAGCAACTGGACGGGATCGAGGCGGGCCTATGGGAGCTCGCGCGGCTCGAGGGTGCGGGCGCGCACGTCTTGAACCGGCCTCGAACGCTCGTCGCCGCGCACGACAAGCTCGCCACGAGCCGGGCGCTGCTCGAGGCAGGCATCCCCCACCCGCGCACCGCGCACGTGATGGCCCCGTCCGACAGCGTGCCGCTCGATCCGCCCGTCGTCGTCAAGCCCCGGTTCGGAAGCTGGGGCAAGGACGTCGTCCTCTGTGAGGATGCCGCCGCACTCCGGCGGCATCTCGCCGCGATCGTCGACCGGCCGTGGTTCGCGAGACAGGGCGCGCTCGTACAGGAGCTCATCCCTCCTCAGGGCCACGACCTTCGCCTCGTCGTCGCCGGCGGGTGTGTCGTCGGCGCCGTCCGACGCGTGGCTGCCCCCGGCGAGTGGAGGACGAACGTCGCGCTGGGAGCAATTCGCGAGCCGGTCGAGCCGGACCTTGAGACCTGCGATCTGGCGATCCGCGCCGCCGCTGCCGTAGAGGGCGACCTGGTGGGCGTCGACCTGCTCCCCGGTCACGCCGGTGAGCTCGTCGTGATCGAGATCAACGGCGCGGTCGAGTTCAACGCTGCCTACTCGCTGTACGGGGCAGACGTCTTCCGCAAGACGGTCGACGCTCTGCTGCCCGATCCGGTCGCCGCGGTCGCCTAGCGATCGCTCGGCGTCGCGCGCGCCCTCGGAGCTCCTCCATCGACGGAAGCTCGATTACCAGTTCGTTACCGCTGCTTCACCACGCAGGCACCCCTGAGTCGTACCTGTTCGGTCACCATCGTTCTATGGCGAATGTCCTGATCGTCGAGGACGACGAGGTGATCGCCAAGGGCATGGCGAGCCATCTGAGCGCAGCCGGCTTCGAGCCCAGCTGGGTCTCGAACGGCGTCGCCGGGCTTGCCCGGCTCCGGTACGAGCAGCCCGACGTCTGCGTCGTCGACCTGATGCTGCCCGCGATGGACGGCTGGAGGCTGATCGAGTCGGCACGGGACGCCGGCATCGGCACCCCGATCCTCGTCGTGAGCGCCAGGGGCAGCGAGGACGACCGCGTACAGACCCTGGAGCTCGGAGCCGACGACTACCTGGTCAAGCCGTTCTCGATGCGCGAGCTGGTCGCGCGCGTCAGAGCCGCGGCCAGGCGAGGCCTGCGCACGATGCCGACCGAGCGCAGCCCTGCAATCGAGTTGGAGGAACTGCGCATCGACCCCGAAAGCGTCCAGGCCTTCCTGGACGGCCGGAGCGCCGGTCTCACGCCGACAGAGTTCCGGCTGCTCTACGCGCTGGCTCAAGAGAGCCCACGCGTGGTCACGAGGGACGAACTGTTGCAGCAGATCTGGGGGCGCCGACTGAGCGGGCGCGACCGCACCGTCGACGTCTTCGTCCGCAAGCTGCGCGAGAAGATCGACGCGCACGCACCGTGCCACGCGTTCGTCCACACGCGGTACGGCGTCGGCTACAAGCTCGACCCGCAGCCGAAATAGGGTAGGACTCCGCGCCGATGCGCGGACGAGCGGCCATCTATGTCATCGCGGGTGCGGCGTTCGCGGTCGCGCTCCTGCTCGCCATCTTCGGCATCGGCGAGGAGCCCGGCGGTCTCACCGATTGGCAGGCGCTCGTCCTGGGAGTCGTGCAGGGCGCGACCGAGCTGCTGCCGATCAGCTCGTCCGCGCACCTGATTCTCGTGCCCTGGCTTGCGGACTGGCAGGTGCTCCAGGAGAACGACGAGTTCAATCAGACCTTCGACGTCGCCTTGCACCTCGGGACGCTGGCCGCCGTCGCCGGGTACTTCTGGCACGACATCGTCCGGCTCGTCGGTGCCTGGTTCCGGTCCGTTCGGTCCCTGGCGATCTCAGGCGGGGACGAGCGTCTGGCCTGGGTCGTGTTCGTCGCGACGATCCCGGCGGCCGTCGTAGGCGCGCTCGGCGAGAACTTCATCGTCGATCGGCTCGGCGAGCCGTGGCAGATCGCCATCCTGCTCGCGGTCTTCGCACTCGTGCTGTACGTCGCCGACCAGCGGCCGGCGACCCGCGGGATCGAGACGGTGAGCATCAAGGAAGGCCTCGCGATCGGGATCGCCCAGAGCCTCGCGCTGGCACCGGGCGTCTCGCGTTCGGGGATCACGATCTCGGCGGGGCGCTTCCTCCGGCTCGACCGCGACACCGCCGCGCGGCTCTCGTTCCTCTTGTTGATCCCGACGACATTCGGCGCGGTGCTCTGGAAGGGCGTCACCGACGTGCTCCTGGCCGACCTCCCGGACGGCTGGCAGGGCCCGTTCGTCGTGGGCATCCTCGCCGCGTTCGCAAGCGGCCTGCTCGCGATCGTCTTCCTGCTCGGCTTCGTCCGGCGGCACACCTACACGCCGTTCGTGGTCTACCGGCTGGTCACCGCGGCGCTCGTCCTAGGTTTGATCGCGGCCGGAGTGCGGGACTCAGCGTTCTGAGTTGACGGATTTCGGCCTCGCCCTTTCATCGGAAGAGCACGCACCGAACGACCTGGTCCAGCTGGCGCGCCGTGCCGAGGAGACCGGGTTCGAGTTCGCGATGGTCTCCGACCACTTCCACCCCTGGACTGACTCGCAGGGTCAGAGCCCGTTCGTCTGGTCGGTGATCGGCGGCATCTCGCAGGCGACGGAGCGGATCCGGCTGGGCACGGGTGTCACCTGCCCGACCATCCGGATCCATCCGGCGATCATCGCCCAGGCCTCGGCGACGTCCGCATCGATGATGGAGGGGCGGTTCTTCCTCGGGCTCGGAACGGGCGAGAACCTGAACGAGCACGTCGTCGGCGAGGGCTGGCCGGCGCCCGACGAGCGGCTGGCGATGCTCGAGGAGGCGATCGAAGTGATCCGGCTGCTGTGGCAGGGCGGCTACAAGACGCACCGCGGAGACTTCTTCGACGTCGAGCAGGCGCGGCTCTACACACTGCCCGAGGAGCCGCCCGACATTGCGGTTGCCGCCGCGAAGCCGCTCGCCGCCGAGCTGGCCGGCCGGGTCGCCGACGCCTTCATCAACACGGCGCCGGACTCCGAGCCGATCGAGCAGTTCGAGTCGGCGGGCGGCAACGGGAAGCCGAAGTACGGGCAGATCACCGGCTGCTGGGCCGCTTCGGAGGACGAGGCCGTCAAGATCGCCTGCGAGGTCTGGCCCAACGCCGTCCTTGGCGGCGATCTCGGCTACGAGCTCCCGCTCCCGCTCCACTTCGAGCAGGCGACGGAGGACGTCAAGCCCGAGGACCTCGCGGAGGCAATCCCGTGCGGGCCGGACGCCGACCGCTGGCTCGACGACATCCGCGCGTACGAGCAGGCGGGCTACACGCACATCTACTTCCACCAGATCGGCCGAGACCAGGAGGGCTTCCTGCGCTTCTGGTCGGACGAGCTCGAGCCGAAGCTCTAGCCCGCGAGGCGCGTCCTCGGGTCTGACCCCAAGCGCCCCGGCGAGCGGGCCGGCAGGGCGGAACCATGCGGCTGTGCGCTTTGGGTCTGACCCCTAACAGCTTCGTGCCGATTCAGCGCGAGCTCGTCTTACCGCCAGCAGTCCGGCCTAGCGTCGTGACGTGCCCCGTGCTCTCCGTCCCCAGCTCCCCAACGGCCTTTACCACGTCACGGCCAACGGGAACTTCGGTCGGATTGCGTTCGAAAGCACCGTCGAGCGGCAGCAGTTCCTCGACCTGCTCGGGGTTACCGTCGAGCGTCACGGGTGGTCATGTCGTTCGTACTGCGTCCTCTCGACCCACTACCACTTGCTCGTCCTGACGCCCGAGCCGGACATCTCCGCAGGAATGCAGTATCTGAACGGACGCTTCGGGCAGTGGGCGAACTGGAACCGCGGCCAACGCGGACACCTGTTCGAAGGCCGGTACGGGTCGGTGCTGATCGAGAGCGACGCTCATCTGCTCGAGGTGTATCGGTACATCGCGCTTAACCCCGTACGTGCTGGGCTTGTGCGAGATCCGGTGGAATGGCCGTGGAGCAGCCTGGGAGCGGTGCTCGGCCGCAGCGCGCCTCCGGAGTTCCTCGACGTCTCGGCCGCACTGGCGGAATTCGGACGCTCTGTCGGCGGCGCCCGACGCCGGCTCCGACTGTTCATTCAGGACGGCGTCGAGCAGGACAGGCGCTAACGGGCGGTTGAGTCGCCGCGACTCATGGGGTCTGACCCCAAGCGTCCCTAGCCGCTCGTAGGGAACAACCTGGTGGCAGTCGCCTTGAACGAGGCGGTGGCCGTCTCTCCCGGTCGCAGCTCGAGCCGCTCAGCCGAGGCGGCGGTGATCTCCGCGACGACCGGTCCGACCTGCACGCGGACGCGGTTTCCCATCGGCACCATCGACGTGATCGGGCCGGTGAGATGGTTGAGCTGCGAGTCGCTCTGCGTCGACGGGCCGAGCGAGACCTCCCAGGGATAGACCGCCACGTTCACACGACCGTCCGCCGTGTCCGCGCTCCAGGCCGTGAACCCGCTGTCCAGCGCAACCTCCGTGAGCCCGTTCCTGCGCGCCGAGCGTCCGACCGGGCATCAGGACCGCGCCCGTGAAGGTCGCCACGAACGGATCGGCCGGCGTCGCCACGAGCTCCGTCGGCGTGCCGAGCTGCAGGACTCGGCCTTCGCTGATGACGCCGACCCTGTCGGCGAGCGTCGCGGCGTCCTCGAAGTCGTGGGTGACGAGCAGGGTCGGCAGCTCGAGTGAGTGGAGCAGCCCTCGGAGCTCGGCGCGGACCCCGACTCTCGTGTGCGCGTCGAGCGCGGAGAGCGGCTCGTCCAACAGCAGCACCGCCGGATCTCGGGCGAGCGCCCGGGCGAGAGCGACTCGCTGACGTTCGCCGCCTGAGAGCTCGCTGACGCGGGCACGGCCGAGGTGCCCGATCCTGAAGCGCTCCAAGAGGCCACTGACGCTCGAGCGGTCCCGGGCTCCGAAGCGAACGTTGCCCTGAACGTCGAGGTGGGGGAACAGCGCGTACTCCTGGAAGAGGTAGCCGACCCGCCGCTGCTCCGGTGGGACGTCGCGCCTGCGGTCGGTGTCGAGGAGCACGGTGTCGTCGACGGTCACCAGTCCCGACTGTGGACGCAGCAAGCCGGCGACGACGCGGAGAGTCGTCGTCTTGCCTGCCCCTGAAGGACCGACCAGGGCGAGCGTCTCGCCCCGAGCGACGCTCAGGTCGGCTGACGCGACGAAGGTGCGAAGAGGGTGAGTGAACCTGACGCGGAGTGCCATCTGGTCATGAGCTTGACGGAGAGGAGGACGACCGCACTGACGACGATGAGCAGCGCGCTGATCGCAAGCGCGACGTTGAAGTCGACGTCGAACTGCTCGTAGATCGCGAGCGAGAGGGTCTGCGTCACGCCCTGCAGCGAGCCGGCGAACATGATCGTCGCGCCGAACTCGCCGAGGCCCCGCGCGAAGGCGAGCGCGGCCCCCGCGCCGAGCCCGCCCCTGGCGAGCGGGAGCATGACGCGCAAGAAGACTCGGCCGGGCCCGGCGCCGAGGGTGCGCGCGGCCGCCGGCAGTGTCGGGTCGACGCCCTCGAAGGCTGCGACCGCTGTCCGGAGGTAGAACGGGCTCGCGACGAAGGTCACCGCGAGAACCACTGCAGCCTTCGTGAACGCAATGTCGATCCCGAGCGCCTCGACCGAGCCGCCGAGCAGCCCTGCCCGGCCGAAAGCGACGAGCAGGCCGATGCCGGCGACCGCCGGCGGGAGCACGAGCGGCAGCTCGACCAGCGTGACCACGACGTCCCGAAGCGCCCCCCGCCTGCCGGCGATCCAGTACGCGGCCGGCGTCCCGAAGCCGACGATGAACGCCATGGCGAGGGCGTTCGTCTCGACCGTGACCCGGATCGCGTCACGCGCCGCGGTGCTTCCGAGCGCCGACCAGAGATCGGCCAGGGGCACCTGGAAGAAGACGGCGACGATCGGCAGCAGAAGGAAGAGCAGGGCGACGCCCGTCGCAACGACGAGCAGCGCCCGGAAGAGGAGGCCTACCGCGGCGCCTTCGGGATCGGGAGGAAGCCGAAGCTCTTCAGCGCCCGCTGCCCCCGAGGCGAGAGGATCTTCCTGATCCACGCCCGAGCCGCAGCCTTGTTGGACGACCTGGACACGACGGCGATCTCGTACCGGATGCGGGGCTGCGCCCACGCCGGGATGCGGATGACCGTCACCCGGGAGGCAACAGGCCGGGCGTCGGTCGCATAGACGAAACCGGCATCGGCCTGCCCGAGCGCGACCTTGCCGGTGACCGCCTTGACGTCGGACTCCTGGCTGACGACCTTCGACAACACAGAGGTCAGGCCCATCTTGCGTAGCACTGTGCGCGTGTAACCGCCGACCGGCACCGCGGCACCGGCGATCACGAGCTTCACCGGCTTCCGCCTGAGGTCGTAGACCGAACGGATCCCTGCGGGATTCGATCTCGGCACGATCAGTACCAGCCGGTTGGACGTGAACGTCACAGGCTTCTCGACCAGTCGCTGCTGGAAGAGCCGCTGCGTGTTGAGCGGGGCGGCCGAGGCGAAGATGTCCGCAGGCGCCCCGTTCCGGATCTGCGTCTCGAGCGCGTTCGAGCCCGCGAAGCTGTAGCGCTGCGCCCGGTCGAAGGAACTGAAGACCTCCGTCAGGGACGCCGCCGCGTAGATCGTCAACCGGTTCCCCTGGGTCGGAGCAGCCGCCCCCGACGAGACAGAGACTGCGGCGATCACAAGGATGGCGGCGACAGCTGCGGGAGTTCTCATTCGGCCCTCCTAGCCCAGGTACGCCTCGATGGCGGCGCTGGCGGTCTCGACGTCAGTCGCCTTGGGGAAAGAGCGAGGACCCACGTGCCCGTCGAGCGCGGCGAGCGCGCCGATCTGCTGGCCAGTGCTCGCGCTGAGGCTCGCGAACAGGATCCGGTAGTCGAGGACGGACGCCGACGCGGCGGCCGACTGGTGTGAGCCGAGCAGCGCTCGGAGCACGATCAGCCCGGTCCTCACGGTCGAGGGAGCCGTGGAGAACGTGCGCCTCGGCCACGCGAACTCAAAGTCCTGCTCGAGCGGAGGCGTGTCGCCGGCGCCCACGAGCAGCGCACTCAGCGCGCTCGCGTGCTTCGTGGCGGCAAGCCGCCCCTGTCGCAAGACCCCGGCCCCTTGGCCGTGGAACTCATTCCCCGCCAACGCCCTCGAATAGAAGTCCTTCAGCAGGAGCTCGCCGGAGACGCCGAAGTTCGCGAAGGCGAGATCGTCCTCGGTCGCCGCGCCGGCCGAGCCCACCCACGGGCCGCCCAGGACGGCGGCCGAGGCGCCGGCGGAGCTCAGGAGAAAGCGCCTGCGATTCACGCGGGCGCGAACGTAACACACGGTAGACACTTTTTGACTACCGACCGGCGTACCTGCGTACGATGGAGCGATGAGTCGTCGACGACGGACCGAGCCGTCGCTCCCGGAGTGGGCGGCGCTCGGCCTGCTCTACGAGGAGCCGGCCCACGGGTGGGCGGTCGCTCAGGAGCTGAGCCCGTCCGGCTCGATCGGACGCGTCTACTCGTGCACGCGCCCCCTCGCCTACCGGGCGCTCGCCCAGCTGCGTGAGGCGGGTCTCGCCGAGGTCAAGGAGACAGCTCCGAGTGTGACGGGCCCGGCCCGGACGACCCTCCGTCCCACCAGACGCGGCCGCGCCGCGTTCCGGCGTTGGCGCGGCAGCGCCGTCCTCCACGTTCGCGACCTGCGCTCGGAGCTCATGCTGAAGCTGCTCTTCCACGACCGCGCCGGCCTCGCCCCTGGAACGTTGCTCGAGCAACAGGTGAGCGCACTCGCAGCGATCGAGCGTGCTCTCGAGGACCAGCTCGCTTCGTCGTCCGGGTTCGAGCGGACGCTGGCCCTCTGGCGGCTCTCGTCGTGCCGCGGCGCCCTCTCATTCGCCGAGGGGCTGCTCGACAGCAGGACGACCGAGCCGGTCGTGTACAGGCCCATCGGGTACGTGGCGTCTCCCCATCTCGAGCTCGACGGCATGCCGCTGCAGGCGATGGCCGACGCAACGGGCTCGTCCACGATCGAGGTGACCGAGGAGCACCTCGGCTGCCTGGCCGATCTCGAGGGATTCAGTCATGTCTGGGTCCTCGCGCACCTCCACGAGAGCCTCGGATGGGGCCCCACCGTGCAGGTGTTCCTGGACGAGGTTCGTCACGGCACGTTCGCAACACGCTCGCCACACCGCCCCAACCCGATCGGCCTCTCCCTCGCGCGAATCGTCTCCGTCGAGCCGTCGGCCGTGGTGGTCGAAGGCCTCGACCTGCTGAACGGCTCCCCCGTGCTCGACCTCAAGCCGTTCGTGCCGCTCTTCGACGCCCCAACCGGCGACGTTCGCTCCGGCTGGTTCGAAGGTCGCGCGGAGCGCGTCTTCTCCCGAACGTCCGACCGGCGGTTCGCGCTCCGCAGCGATCGAGCTTCATAGCGGCGCTCGATAGGGTCGCAGCAATGGACGACCGGACGCCCCCGTGGGGGATCGACCCCGTTCCGGAGCGGCTCCGCACTCTCGGGCTCTTCGACCAGGTCGCGCTGTGGGGGAACCTCGGGGTCTCGCTGCTCGTGCTGGTCATCGGGGCTCTGCTCGTTCCCGCTCTCAGCCTTCGAGACGCACTGCTGGCGATCCTGGTCGGCGGGCTGATCGGAAACGCGATGGTCGGAACGGCGGGGCTGATCGGGGCGGACGCCCGCGTTCCGGCGATGGTCGTGCTCCGCGCGCCGCTCGGCCGGCGCGGCTCCTACATCCCGACAGCCCTGAACGCCGTCCAGTGCCTCGGCTGGGCGACGTTCGAGCTGATCATCATCGCCGCCGCAGCGAGCGCGCTCTCCGACGAGCTCCTCGGCGTCCGGGCCGAGGCCGCCTGGACGATCTTCTTCGGGTTCCTCGCAGCCTTCTTCGCACTGATCGGGCCGGTCGGGTTCGTCCGTCGCATCCTCCGCCGGTTCGGCGTGTGGATCGTGCTCGCGTCCCTCGTCTACCTGAGCTGGTGGGCGCTGTCCGAAGCCGACCTGAGCGCTCTCTGGAACGCACCGGCCGAGGGCGGATCCTCGTTCTGGCTCGGCGTCGACCTCGTGATCGCGATCACCGTGTCCTGGGTGCCGCTCGTCGCCGACTACACGCGCTTCTCGCACGATCGCCGCTCGGCGTTCTGGGGCTCCGGTGCCGGCTACTTCCTCGGAGGCACCTGGATGCTCGCGCTCGGCGTCTTCATCGTCCTGAGCCGTGGGATCAGCGACCCTGTCGAGATCCCGCCCGCGGTCGCCGCCGCCGGGCTCGCGGCAGCCCTGGCCCTCCTCGCAGTCACGCTCGACGAGACCGACGAGGCGTTCGCGAACGTGTACTCGGCCGCGGTCTCCCTCCAGAACGTGCTCTCGAACGTGCCTCAACGGGTTCTGATCGCGGCGATTGCGGCAATAGCAACCTTGTGCGCCCTCGCGGTCGAGCTCCGGAACTACGAGTCCTTCCTCCTGCTCCTCGGCTCGTGCTTCGTCCCGCTCTTCGGAGTGCTGCTCGCCGACTGGCTCAGGGCGGGCGCCCGGTACACGCGGTCACAGATCTTCGACGCACCGGCCTGGCGCGTGGAGATGCTCCTCGCCTGGATCGTCGGCTTCGCGCTCTACCACTGGCTGCACGAGCCGCCGCTCGGCCCGTCCTGGTGGGTGGACGTGGTCGAGGAGACGGGGCAGCCGAACCTCGGCATCGGCGCCTCGCTCCCGAGCTTCGCGGCCTCGTTCGCGCTCGCTCTCGTCCTCAGCTCCCTCGGCTCTCGGTTGCCTCAACCTGTTTCCAAGTGGTAAGGATCGGACCCCCTAAGCCGTGGCCCAGGTCACTTTCTCAGACGTAGCGAAGGTTTTTCCCGACGGTACGCGCGCGGTCACCGACCTGACCCTGGACGCAGACGACGGCGAGTTCATGGTCCTCGTCGGGCCGTCGGGGTGCGGGAAGACGACCGCGCTCCGGATGGTGGCCGGCCTGGAGGAGATTTCCGAGGGCGAGATCCGCATCGGCGACCGGGTCGTCAACGAGATCGCGCCGCGCGACCGCGACATCGCGATGGTGTTCCAGAGCTACGCGCTCTACCCGCACCTGACGGTCTACGACAACATCGCCTTCAGCCTGCGCCTCCGAAAGGAGCAGAAGTCCGAGATCGACGAGCGCGTGAAGGAGGCGGCTCGGATCCTCGATCTCGAGGCTCTGCTCGACAGGAAGCCGCGCGCGCTCTCCGGCGGCCAGCGCCAGCGGGTGGCGATGGGGCGCGCGATCGTCCGCCAGCCCGCCGCGTTCCTGATGGACGAGCCGCTCTCCAACCTCGACGCCAAGCTCCGCGTCCAGATGCGGGCCGAGATCTCGAAGCTCCAGCGTGAGATCGGGGTCACGACGATCTACGTCACGCACGACCAGGTCGAGGCGATGACGATGGGCGACCGCGTCGCGGTCATGCGCAAGGGCGAGCTCCAGCAGGTGGCGCCGCCCCAGGAGCTCTACGACCGGCCGCTCAACCTCTTCGTCGGCGGCTTCATCGGCTCGCCGGCGATGAACCTGATCGAGGGCAGGCTGGACGGTGAGAACGGCGGGCTCGTCGCAGCGCTCGGCGACGCGCGGCTGCAGCTGGACGACGAGAACCTGGCCGCCCGACCGGCGCTGCGGAACTTCGAGGGGAGGCCCGTCGTGGTCGGAATCCGGCCGGAGCACCTCGAGGATGCGGCGATCGCCCCGGACAAGCCGGCCGACCGCCGCCTGACAGGCCACGTCGAGCTTCGGGAGGCGCTCGGCTCCGAGTTGATGGTGCACTTCGCGATCGACGCGCCTCCGGCGATGACCGAAGAGGTCAAGGAGCTTGCCGAGGACGCAGGCGCGACGGCGGAGGACCTGCAGAGCAGCGACAAGCACCGCGCGATCGTCGTCGGCCGCTTCGGCGCGGACTCGCAGGTGCAAGAGGGGCATGATGCAGAGGTTGCGGTCGACACCCGGGCGCTGCACTTCTTCGACCCGGACACCGGACTGGCCATCTACGACGACAGCAACGGTACGAAAGGAGCTCGAGAATGAAGAGACGGTGGTTCATTCCTGCCGCCGTCCTGGCCGCCATGGCGCTCGCTCTTGGCGCATGCGGGGGGGACGACGAGGAAGGCGGAACCGCGGCGGGAGACGGATCGATCACCGTCTTCTCGCTCTGGGGCGGATCCGAGCAGGAGGCGTTCCAGAAAGTGCTCGACCAATTCACGGAGGACACGGGGATCGAGACGAAGTACGAGTCCGCCCGCGACTTCCTCCCGGTGATCCGCACACGGCTCGCGGCGGGCAATCCGCCGGACGTCGCGATCATCCCGCGGCCCGGCGTCGTGGCGGAGCTCGCGCGAGACGACTCGCTGATCCCGCTCGAGGACATGGGCCTCGACCCGGAGACGATCAACGAGAACTACAGCGACACGTGGACGAGCCTCGCCACTGTCGACGACCAGCTCTACGGAGTCGTCGCCAAGGCGAACTCGAAGAGCACCATCTGGTACAAGCCGAACTCCTTCACGGCGGAAGGCTTCGAGATCCCGACGACCTGGGACGCGCTACTCGACGTGACGGAGCAGTACGACGGCAAGGGGAAGACGCCGTGGGCGGTCGGCGCGCAGGGACGCGACAACTCGTGGACCCTCACCGACTGGTTCGAGAACATCTACGCCCGCACGGCCGGCCCTGACAACTACACGAAGCTGTTCAACGGCGACCTGGCGTTCAACGACCAGACGGTCAAGGACGCCTTGACCGAGATGACGAAGGTCGTCAACGACAAGTACGTCGCCGGCGGGATCGACACCGCGCTCGGCATCAGCTTCGTCGACGGCATCGGCCGGGTGTTCAGCAAGAACCCGGTCGCCGAGATGTACATGGAGGGCGGCTTCGTCGGCGGGATCGCGCTCGGCGACGTCAACCCCGATCTCAAGGTCGGCGAGGACATCGACTTCTTCGAGTGGCCGACGATCAACGATGAGCACGGCAGCCCGCTCGTCGGCGGCGGAGACGTTGCCTCCGCGTTCGTGAACAACGAGGACAACAAGAAGCTGATCGAGTACCTCTCCACGCCCGAGGCGGGGAACATCTGGGTCTCGACCGGCGCGATCGCATCGCCGAACAAGGGCGTCGACTCCGCCGACTATCCGAACGAGCTCGTCGCGAAGGAGGCGGATCAGCTGAAGAACGCAGAGTCGTTCCTGTTCGACGGCTCCGACCTCCTGCCCGGCACCCTCGGGCAGGACTTCGGGACGCTGCTCCAGCAGATCATCAAGAGCCCGAACAACATGGACTCGCTCCTCGACGACTACCAGGCGGAGGCCGAGACCGCCTTCGCGGGCAACTAGAGCCCTATGAGCAGCGCCGCCGTCCCCGGACCAGTCGGAAGACCCCGGGGACGGCGGCTGTCCTCGATCTTCAAACGCCAGGATGTCCAGGCGTTCCTCTTCCTCAGCCCGGCACTCCTGATGCTGGTCGTCCTGATCGTCTACCCGATGATCAGGACGAGCATCTACAGCTTCGCGAACCTCAACTCGCGGCTCGAGGTCACGCGTTGGATCGGCTTCGACAACTACACGCGGCTGTTCACGAATGACAAGGGCTTCCTCAACCTCGAGGAGTTCCCACCGAGCGGCGCCCTCGTGAACAACATCAAGTGGATGATCCTCTACACCTCGCTCTCACTTCTGCTCGGGCTCCTGATCGCGGTGCTCGCGGCCCGCGTCCGGTACGAGTCGCTGATGAAGTCGATCGTCTTCGTCCCGATGGCGATCGCAGCCACCGCGGTCGCGATCATCTGGAAGTTCGTCTACGAGCCGGACCCGAACCTCGGCTCGTTGAACGCTGTGATCACCAGTTTCGGAGCCGACCCCATCGCCTGGTACGGCCGCGCCGACACCGTCAACTACGCGCTCATCTTCGCGTACGTCTGGGCGTCGACCGGCTTCGCGATGGTCGTGATCTCTGCGGCGCTCAAGGGCATCTCCGAGGAGATCATCGAGGCGGCGCGGACCGACGGCGCCTCCGAGTGGGACATCTTCCGGCGCATCCAGCTGCCACTGCTGTCGCTTCCGATGGCGGTCGTCACCGTCTGGCTCCTCGTCAACGTCATCAAGGTCTTCGACCTGATCTACGTCATGACGGGGGGTGGGCCCGGCGGGGCCAGCGAGGTGATCGCCGTCACGATGGTGGATGAGTTCGGCAACGGCGAGGGCGGCTACTCGGCCGCGATCGCGGTCGTGATGATGCTCCTGATCATCCCGATCATGGTCTTCAACATCCGCCGCTTCCGAAGTGAACGGGTGACGGGCTAGGTGGCGACCGCTGACGTCACGGTCGCGCGCCCGCGGGCCACGCCGAGCGCGCGGATCCTCGGATTCATCTCCCGCACGCCGGTTCACGTCGGACTGATCGTGATCGCAGTGATCTGGCTCGTGCCGACCGTGGGCCTTGCCGTGACGTCGTTCCGACCCCGCGGAGAGATCCAGTCCTCGAGCTGGTGGAGCTCTCTGACGTCGCCCGATTTCACTCTCGAGAACTACACGGAGGTCCTCAACCGAGCGAACATGGACTCGGCCTTCGTCAACAGCCTGATCATCACGATCCCGGCGACGCTGCTGCCGTTGACGGTCGCGGCGCTCGCCGGCTACGCCTTCTCGTGGATCGCCTTCCCGTTCCGGGACACGATCTTCCTGATCGTCGTGGCACTGATGGTCGTCCCGGTGCAGATGGCTCTCGTGCCGCTCCTGACGCTCTTTCGGGAGCTGGGTATCGCCAACGGCTTCGGTGGAATCTGGCTCGCGCACACCGCGTTCGGCCTCCCGCTCGGGATCTTCCTGATGCGGAACTTCTTCATCGCGCTGCCGCGCGATCTGATCGAGGCGGCCAGGGTCGACGGAGCCTCGAACCTGCGGATCTTCCTCAAGGTGGTCGTCCCGCTCTCCGTGCCGGTACTCGCGGCGTTCGGCATCTTCCAGTTCCTCTGGGTCTGGAACGACCTCCTGATGGCATTCATCTTCATCCAGAACGGCGACCTGCTCCCGATGACGGTTCGCATCAACCAGATGCAGTCGACCTACGGCGGGGAGTGGCACCTCCTGAGCGCCGGCGCGTTCCTCTTGATGATCGTCCCGCTGATCGTGTTCTTCGCGCTCCAGCGGTACTTCGTCCAGGGCCTGCTCGCCGGCTCCGTCAAATAGCCGCGCCCGTTTACCTGGTCCCGCACACCCACTGGGACCGTGAGTGGTACCTCCCGTTCCAGCGGTTTCGGCTGAAGCTGGTCCGGCTCGTGGACGGGCTGCTCGACTTGATGGAGGCGGACGAGCGGTATCGATTCACGCTGGACGGACAGCTTGCGACACTCGACGACTATCTCGAGGTCCGCCCCGAGGCAGGGGAGCGTGTCCGGCGGCTCGTCGACGAGGGGCGGCTTGCGATCGGGCCCTGGCAAGTGCTGATGGACGAGTTCCTCGTCTCCGGCGAGACGATCGTGCGCAACCTCGAGTACGGGCAGCAGCGTGCGTCCGAGTTCGGCGGCGCAATGCCGGTCGGCTACCTACCCGACATGTTCGGCCACGTCGCCCAGATGCCGCAGATCCTGCGGCAGGCGGGGATCGAGACCGCCGTCGTCTGGCGCGGCGTCCCGGCCGCGATCGACTCGCACTCGTTCGAGTGGGAGTCGCCGGACGGCTCCTCCGTCCGCGCCGAGTACCTCCCGTACGGCTACGGCAACGGCGCCTATCTCCTCGACGTCCCCGGCCAGCTCGGTCGCGGGCTGGACGCCGTGCGCGAGTCGCACCGTGAGTTCTTCGGAGACGGGCCGATCCTGGCCATGCTCGGCACCGACCACATGGAGCCGCTGCCTCACCTCACCGACCTGTTGGAGGAGAGCGGTGCCGCAGCGCACGTCGCCACCCTTCCGGACTATCTCGCGACCGTGGACGGGCGCCCGAACGGCCGGCGCTGGCGCGGAGAGCTGCGCTCGAGCGCCCGGGCGAACATGCTCATGGGGACGCTGTCGGCCCGACTCGACCTCAAGGCGGCGATGGCGCGCGCCGAGCGCGCCCTGACCCGGTACGGCGAGCCGTTCCAGGCGCTGTACGGAACCGCCTGGCCGAAGCGGCTGCTCGACCTCGCCTGGCGGCGGCTGATCGAGAACTCGGCGCACGACTCCGTCTGCGGCTGCTCCGTGGACGAGGTCTCCGCTCAGGTGCTCGTCCGCTGCTACGAAGCCGAGCAGATCGCCATGGGCCTCGCCGAGGACGCCGCACGCGAAGCGGCCGCCGAGGCGCCGATGGGCTCGGTCGTCGCCTTCAACCCCTCGCCGACGCCGCGCTGGGACAACGTCGAGCTCGTCCTCGGCGTCCCCGCCCGCTGGAAGGACATCGCGCTCGAGCTACCGGACGGAACACGCGTCGCGGCACAGCGGATCACCCGCAACGAGCCCCTGCTCTACGAGGAGCGCGTGCCGAGCTCCGGGGTCTCCGAATGGCTCCGCCGGCGACTCCACGGCCGCGAGCTCTTCGGACGGCGGTTGAACGGGATGACCATCGAGGACCGGACGGTCACCTTCGAGGTCGACGAGGAGGACGACCCGATCTGGCTCGACCTCGACGAGCTGAGGAACGAGCTCGAGGTGGCGACGAGCGCGGGGGACGGCGAGTGGGACGTCCGGATCGTCGCCCGTCGTCGCTCCACCGTCGTCGCCAGGGTCCCGGCCCCGCCGCTCGGCTGGGCTGCGCTCCAGCCCGTGGAGGGAGCAGGCTCGGTGGAGGACCCCGTGCATGTCGGCCCGGACAGGCTCGACAACGAGCTGCTCTCGGTCGCCGTAGCCGGCGACGGGACACTCTCGCTCGGCGGCGCTGAGGGTGTCGGCCGCCTCGTCGACGGGACCGACGAGGGCGACAGCTACAACTACGCACCGCCAGCGGAAGATCGCCTCGTCGAGGACCCCGACCAGGTTCGCGTGTCGGTGGTCGCGGAGGGCCCCGTGCGCGGGGTGCTGAGCATCGTCCGGTCGTATCGGTGGTCGCCGGCGCAGGTGCCGTGTGGACGTCGAGACGGCGGTCGAGCTGCGGGCCGGCGAGCCGTTCTGCCGCGTGCGCGTCTCGTTCGAGAACCCGCTCTCCGATCATCGCCTTCGGTTTCACGTCCCGCTCCCGCGAGAGGCTCGGTTCTCGGCCGCCGAAGGCCAGTTCGTCGTCGTCGAGCGGGGCCTCGAGGCCGAGGAGGGATTCGGAGAAGTCGCACTGCCGACGTTCCCTGCCTACGGCTTCGTCGATGCCGGCGGCGTTGCGGTGCTGTTCCAGCACCCGATGGAGTACGAGGTGCTCGGCGGCCGCGAGCTAGCCCTGACGATCCTCCGGTCGACGGGCCTGATCAGCCGCAGCGCTCATGCCTACCGGGAGAGCCCAGCAGGCCCGGAGATCGAGATCCCGGCTGCACAGTGCCGCGGCCCGTGGAGCATCGGCTTCGCCCTCTATCCCCACGACGGCGATTGGCACGAGGCCGGTGTCCACGCGGCGCTGGAGCGATATCTCCACCCATTTCTGATTGCGCCCGGGGCGGCGCTCGACGGGCCGACGAGCACGGGCCGGGCCCGAGCTCCGCGGCGACGGCGTCGTCCTGACCTCGCTGCGTCTCTGCGGCCGCCGGTTGGAGGCCCGGGTGGCGTGCGAGCATCCGGAGCCGGTGCAGGCCGAGCTGGGAGGGACCGCGATCGAGCTTCGGCCCTGGGAGATCCGGACCGTCGAGCTAGGGCGCTAGAGCCGAAACTCGCCGCGGGCCACGGTCACAGCGGAGCCGCCGACTGCGACCTTCTCGACCTGCTCGGACGAGCCTTCGACGCGCGCGAAGAGCGTGGACGGGCGCCCGATCTCAATCCCCTGCGAGATCTCGATCTCGTCGCCGAACTCGATGCGTCCGTGCCGCGCGAGGTGGAGGGCGAGCGGGCCGGCGGCCGAGCCGGTCGCAGGATCCTCCGCGACACCGCTGCCCGGCGCGAACATCCTCGTCTTCCACGTCGTGCCGGACCCCCCGAAGATGCTGACGCCCATCCCGTCCAGAAGGTCTCCCAGCGTCGCAAAGTCCGGCTGCACGCGCGCGACCTCGTCTTCGGACCCGAGCGCGACGTACACGAAGCGCATCCCGTTGTCATAGACCTCGACCGGGAGCTCGGAGCCATCGACGCGGAGGGCGGCGAGCAGCGCGGCCTCGTCGGGAAACGCCTTGACGTCGGGCACCAGCTGCTCCATCCAGCCGAACGTGATCCGTGCGCCTTCGCGCTCGAGCCGAACAGGGATCACACCGGCCAACGTCTCCAACCGAATCTCGCCCAGCTGGAGCGGTGCGGCGAGCACGAACGCCGAGCCGAGCGTCGGGTGGCCCGCGAAGCGCAGCTCGGTCGCCGGCGTGAAGATCCGGATCCGCGCGTGCCCGCCCTGCTCGGGCGGGAGCACGAACACCGTCTCGGAGAAATTCATCTCGCGCGCGAGCGGCTGAAGCAGCTCTTCCGGGATCTCACGCGCGTCGGTGAAGACGGCCAGCTGGTTGCCTTCGAGAGGCTTGTCCGTGAAGACGTCGGCGACCACGTAGCGGAACTGGGCCACTCGTTGAGTGTCGCAGGAACCTTCCTGGCTGCGTCGGTGTAGGAAGCGATATGAGGCTCCTGACGAGCGCGGCCGTGCTGAGCTGTGCCTGCGCGGCCGTGCTCTCTGGAGTGGTCGCGGCTTCACCCGTCGCGAAGCCGCGGCTGGTGTCGAACCGCCCGGTCGAGACCGGTGCGCGGTGGATCGGCGTCGTCACCTCCACCCGCCGCCCAGTCGTTACAGCGCGGCTCGGGCGCCGCACTCAGGCGGTGACGGTGCGCCGTCTCCGCCCCGGCCGCTACCAGCTGCGCGCGATCTTCAGGCAGGCGGGCCGCTGGGCTCTCTGGGCCGGGCGGCAGCGGTTCGGGACCGTCCTCGTGCGGCAGGCCCCCCTCCGCCTCACGAATGCGATGGACGTCGTGGTCGAGCCGAGTGGTTCGCTGCTCGTGTCCGACTTCTCGGACCGCGTCTTTCGCCTGGACGGCGCACGCCTGACGCTCGTCGCCGGCAACGGCCGGCCCGGGTACACCGGTGACGGCGGTCCCGCCGTCCGAGCGGCGATCGGCTTCCCGGTCGAGATCGCGGTCGATCCGCGGGGCGGGTTTGCGATCGTCCACGGTGAGCGCTGGGTGCGCCATGTCGATCCGGCCGGTGACATCAGCACCGTCGCCGAGTTCCAGCAGCCGACGGCGCTGGCCTACGACTCGGCAGGGAACCTCTTCGTCTCCGAGCTGCTTGGCGGCGTCAAGCGCCGCGACGCGGCGACGGGATCGATCACGACGTACACGGGCTTCAACCAGCCGCACGGCCTGGCTGTCGCGCCCGACGGCACGGTGTACGTCGCGGACACGTTCAACAACCGCGTGCAGCGGATCTCCCCGAGCGGCGGAGTCACCACGCTCGCCGAGGGCATCAGCCAGCCGAACGACGTCGCGCTGGGCCCGGACGGGAGCATCTATTCCACCGAGTGGGGGAACAGCCGGATCCTGCGCATCACGCCGACCGGCTCGGTGACGAGGATCGCCGACTCGCCACAACCAAACTCGGTCGCCGTGGGCGCGGACGGCACGGTCTACGTCGCGGAGGCGCGACGCGGTGCGGTCAGGCGAATCACGGTGGCAGGCTTCGCCGCGTTCAAGCCAGCCCGCGCCGGCACGGCCTGGAGCGGGCTCCTCGTCTCGAAACGCCGCCCGGGGACGGTCACGGCGCGAAACGGCGTCACGACTCAGGCCGTCTCGGCGAGACGGGCAGGCAAGAACCGCTATCGCCTGCGCGCGGCCTTCCCGTTCTCCGGACGCTGGCAGCTCCTTGCCGGCCGGCGCCGGCTCGGTGTCGTGAACGTCCGCCCGGCTCCGGCGCTGGCCTCCGCCCTCCCCACCGCACAGGCATTCCGGCTCTGCGGCGGCACGGGCTCGCCGTATCCGCAGTACGCGCTCTCCCGCGACCCGGGCAGCGGCGCGCTGTGGGCATCGTGTCGCCAGCAGGCTCGCCTGCACCGGATCTCGCCGACGTCGGGCGAGACGCGCGCGATCCTGCGGCTGACGAGCACGCCGTACTCGATCGCGGCCGGCTTCGGCGCGGTCTGGAGCGCCGAGCGCGGGCCGATCGTGAACCGAGTGGACGTGCGGACGGGCGTAGGAGCCTCCGCAGTCACAGGCGGCGGGTTCTCCTACATCTGGACGGCCGCCGGCTCCGTGTGGGCGGCGGACGACGAGGCGAGCGCGCTCCTGAGATACGACCCGACCGGCAGGCGCGTCGTCGCCACGATCCCGACCGGCAACGGCACCTCGGCGTTGACGGAGGACGCGGGCAGGATCTGGATCGTCAACCACCGGGACGGGACGCTGCAGCGGATCGACCCGGCCACGAACGTGGCGACCGCGCTCGGCCGGCTGCCCGGCGACGCCCCGGAGCGGATGACCTACGCCGAGGGCTCGCTCTGGGTGACCGGCCGCGGAACCGACCTGCTTCGCGTCGACCCGGCGACGGGCGCCGTCCAGGCGACGCTCGACGTCGGAGCCGGCGCGATCGACGTCATCGCCGCCGCCCACAGCATCTGGGTCGCCGTGCCGACGGACGAGGCCGATCGCCAGGGGAATCCCTTCCTCGACCGCCTGCTCCGTGTCGACCCGACGACGATGGCGGTCACGGAGACCCTGCGCCCGACCGCACCGATCGTCGTCAACGGCCTCGCGTCCACCGGCAACTCGCTCTGGATCGCCGACACCGCCGGCGGTCGGCTCTACCGCGTCACGCGCTAGGCGCCGGCGGGAGCTCGCCGGTCTCGATCCTCGCCGCCGTCCGCTCGCACCAGTCCCGCATCCACTCGAGCAGTTCGAGCCCGTAGAGAAGGCTGACGTAGGGATACAGCTGGTCGTCCTCGATGAACCCCGTCCGGGCCTGAGGCTCGAGCTCGCGGAAGATCTCGAGCGAGAGGTCGCACCACGCCTGCTTCCTCCGCAGGTTGGCGATCACGTCCCGCTTCTCGAGCAGGTCACCGAAAAAGAGCTTCAGGGTTCCCTCGTCTCGGATCTCGAAGAGATACGAGCTGTCGTCTCGCAGCCAGTCCTGTAGCGCGGACTCCCCGGCCGGGGTGAGCGCGTACGCGGTGCGCCGCCGACCGCCCGTAGGCTCCGGCGTCGCCTCGACGAGGCCGCGCTCCTCGAGGCGGTGGAGCTCCGGGTAGATCTGCCCGTAGCTCGCGCCCCAGAAGAACCGCGTGGAAAGATCGATCACGCGCTTGATGTCGTACCCGGTGCGCGCGCCGAGGGCGAGCATGCCGAGGATCACTCGTGCGGTTGGCGTGAGAGTTGACATATCTTCCCGATACATAGTAACGTCTCTACCAGATAGATGCAGGCGATCGAGGTCAACGAGCTGCGGAAGTCCTACGACGGGGTCGAGGCCGTGCGCGGGATCAGCTTCACGATCGGGTCGGGCGAGGTCTTCGGACTGCTGGGCCCGAACGGCGCGGGCAAGACGACGACGGTCGAGATCCTCGAGGGCTACCGGCAGCCGGACGCCGGCAGCGCGACGGTTCTCGGCGTCGATCCACGCCTGGCGGGCCCTGCCTGGCGCGAGCGGATCGGCGTCGTCCCCCAGTCCGGCGAGCTCTTCCCGAACCTCACGGTCAAGGAGCACCTCGAGCTCTTCGCCGGCTACTACTCGAAGCCGCGCCCGCCCATGGACGTCCTCTCCCTGGTCGGCCTGGAGCACAAGCGGGACGCGAAGACCCGCACGCTCTCGGGCGGGCAGAAGCGCAGGCTCGACCTCGGGATCGCGCTCGTCGGCGACCCCGAGCTGCTGTTCCTCGACGAGCCGACGACGGGGTTCGACCCCGGCGCCCGGCGAGCGGCCTGGGAGACGATCAGGTCGCTCCGGTCACTGGGCAAGACGATCCTCCTGACGACGCACTACATCGAGGAGGCGCAGCAACTCGCGGACCGCGTCGCCGTGATGCGGAGAGGCGAGATCGTGGCGGCGGGAACGCCGGCCGAGCTGACTGCGGCAGCGCCCGCGAGCCGAATCAGCTACCGCCGGAACGGCGCCGAGGTCGTGATCGAGACGGAGGAGCCAACGCGCATCCTCCACGAGCTGACCGACGAGGCGCTCCGCGAGGGCTTCGAGCTCGAGGCGCTCGAGGTGCACCGGCCGACACTCGAGGACGTCTACCTCTCGCTCACGGAGGCGGAGGAATGAGACTGGTACTCCACCAGTTCCGCGCGGAGCAGCGGCTGTTCTGGCGCAGCCGCGAGCTCGCGTTCTTCACCTTTCTGCTGCCGATCGTCTTCTACCTGATCATGGGCTCGGCCTACGGCGACGAGGAAATCGATGGCGCCGACGGATACCTCTTCCTCCTCTCCGGGATGATCGGCTACGGCGCCGCGGCAACGACCTTCGCCGGCCTCGCGCTGCTGCTCGTGATCCGCCGTGAGTCCGGCGTCCTCAAGCGCCTGCGCGTGACGCCGCTGCCGGGGTGGGCGTACATCGCGGCCGTGCTCGCGTCGATCGTCTTCGTCTTCGTCATCGAGGCGATTGCGCTCGTCACCCTCGGCCGGGTTGCGTTCGACGTGGCACTCCCGGACAACACCGAGTCGCTGGTCGCCGCGGTCCTTCTCGGCGCCCTCTCGTTCGCGGCGCTCGGCATCGGCCTCACCGCACTCATCAAGAGCGCCGAGGGCTCGTCGGCGGTCGTGAACGCGATCTATCTCCCGCTCACCTTCATCTCGGGCTCGTTCTTCTCTCCGGATGCGTTTCCGGCGGTTCTCCGCGTCATCGCGGAGGCGCTGCCGCTGATCCACTTCATCACCCTCGTCCGCGACGTGATGGTCTACGGCGACCGGATCTGGGACCATCCGGGCGCGGTGGCGATGGTCGCGGCCTGGGGTGTCCTGGGCGCCGTCGTCGCGTTCCGCGGGTTCCGCTGGGAACCGCGCGAGCGTTAGGCGCTTACGCCATCCGGGTAGGAAAGTGCGTGATGGCTGCCAACCCGGCACTTGCATTCGCCGTGCACGAGCACGAGCCGCCGGCCCTCGAGGTTCGGGTCAACTTCGGCATGTTCGCCGGTCGGGAAGCGACGGCCGCGGAGATCGACGATCTCGCCTCGACGCTGCTCGAGCAGGTGGGCGCGGTCTCGATCGTCGCCGAGGAGCGGCACGAGATCGACGACAGGTCGGAGGCCGCGATCCACCAGGTCCGGATCGAAGTCGACTCGGCGTCACTTCCCGAGGACCGCGATGCGCTCCAGGAGCTGAGCGTCCGGATGGTCGTCGCTGCGGAGCAGTGGGCGAAGGCCTGCATCGCCGACCGGCACGTCAGCGAGCTGTAGCGGCCAGCCCCTTCTCCAGTCGCTCCAGCGCGCGCTCGGCCTGCTGAGTCGCCACCGGGCCGAGGGCCTGGCTGCCGAGGCCGCTGAAGATCCCTGCGGCGTCCACCTCCGCCTGCCAGCGCATCACCGTCCCGGGCCCGTCGGGCTCAAGGTCGAATGTGCTGTCGACCGAGATGCGGCCGCCGAGGCTCTTACCCCAGGCCACGAGACGGGCGTGCTCGGCCTCCCGGAGCTCGTCCAGCCGGACGGAGAAGCGCAGCCGGAACGCCCCGGGGAACGGCGCGCGGGCGATCACCGTCCACTGGCCTTTCTCCGCGTCGATTCGCTCGATCGCGGAGAACGCCGCAGCCATCTCGTCCGGATCCGTCAGCGCCCGGTAGACGGCACCAGGCGGCGCGTCGAAGCGCCGTTCGCCGTGAATCCGCACGGCGACAACCTAATTCGGCGTCCGGGTCAGCGGACCCGGTACCGCGCGCAGCTCTGGCTCCGGTTGCCGGCCCGGTCCCACGCCGTGACGCACAGCCGGTAGGTCCCGGCGGAGAGCCGCCTCGACAGGGGCCGGGTGCTGCGGATCCCGCGGCGTGCCGCCCAGGTGGCCGGCGCGAAGGTCGCCTTCCCCTCGGCGACCGGCACTCCCAGCTGCGTCAGCTGTGCGTCCAGGCGCGCCTCGCCGGAGTTGTCCCGGACTCTTGCCAGGAAGAGCGCGCGCCTCCCGCGGCTCGCCGCGCCGCCGAGGGCGCGAACCGCGGGTCGGGCACGATCGAGCTCGTTGCGCGGCCCGGTCACGCTGAGCAGGTGCGTGGCACTCGCGGCCTGCACGGCTCCGGTGAGGGTGACCTGCCAGTAGTAGCGGCCGTAGAAGGTCTCGCTCGGCCGGTGCGTCGTCCAGCAGTTCACGTCAGTCACCGGACAGGTCCGGGTCGTCGTGGACACCTGCTGGGTCATCGCACGGTCGGATGCGTAGCGGTGGCTGACCTGCACCGCGCCGGACGAGGGCGGCCGGGGCAACTCGACACGCCAGACGAAGGTGACGTGGCTCCGCTGGATCAGCGCGCCGTTCGCCGGCGAAACGAGCACGACTCGCGCCGGGCCCTGGTCCGAGCCGGCGCCCGCAGCGACAGGCAGAAGCGCGGCTGCTGCGAGCGCGAGAAGGATCTGGACGACGCGGGCGGCGCGGCGCATGTACGGACCTCGTCGGTTCGCAACCGGCCCGGCGGCATCCCTAAAAAGAGCTAGGAGCGAACGATCCGGCTTGCAGCGCGGCTGCGATTCCCGGCCCGGTCGACCGCGACAACCCGGATCGAATGGCGGCCGCGACCGACGCGGACGGCGAGGCTGTCGTCTGTGGTGATGAGGAGGTTCGCGACCTTCCTGACGGCGGGAACGCGAGCAGCACGCCGGCCGTCGACGAACACCTCGTGGGAGGCGACGCCGCTCCCCCGCTCCAGGCTCCGCCGCCAGCGGACGAAGAGTCGTCCGCGCCGGATGCGGGCCGAGAGGATCCTCGGCTTGGCGGGCCGGGTGCGATCCGTCCAGCGAAACACGAGCTCTGCCGCGTCCACGCCGAGCCGACTCGACGCGAATCGAGAAAGCGCCGCGCGCCAGGAACGTCTCACCGGACTGCACCGAGGGTCGGCCTCTGCCGACCGGGTCGTAGAGCAGGAAGTTCCGACCCGAGAACCGGCTCGGCTCGCCGAGCCCGTTCGAGCCCGCGTGAATCACCACGCCGGGCGCGGAGTCATCCGACTCGTACGCCCAGACCGGCGCCGCCGGGCGATACTCGAACCAGTACTCGTCGCCCGCGGCAAGCACTCGCAGCGCCTGTGGGCTCGCGCTCGGCCGGTCGATTGCGCCGAGCGTCATGCGCGGCGCCGGCTCGGCGATCCGGTCCAGCCACCCGAACTCGTGCTTCTCCCAGGCGCCGAAGTCGCTCCAGCCGTGGCCCATGACGCTGAAGGGGTTCAGGTACGGCTGGGCATGGCAACGCGGATCGCAGATCCACGCAGAGCCTTCCTCGGAGACGCCGTACGTGTGCCCGAGCTCGTGGGCAATCACGTGGCGGTCGTGGCGGCCGTTGAGCCAGATCCCCGGTGGGAAGTAGGCGCCGCCCCAGGGGCAGGCATCGAGGTCGGCCATCGCGATTCCGACCGTCGTGTAGGAGCCCAGGTTGTAGCCGGCGGCCTGGGCTGCCGACTGCGCCGCCTGCGCGATGGAGGTGGTGTTGCAACCGGGCTTGGTCGCCAGCGCGTGGAGCCAAGGAGTCACATCGCCGGCGAGCCAGGTCTTGCCGAACGAGACGCTGCGCATGTACGCAGACGCCTCGTCGAGCTCGGCGCGAATCGCGGCCGGCGTGTACGGCTCCGGCCCCCAGGTGGTCAGGATCAGCAGGACGCGCTGCTCGCCAAGCGTGGCCGCAGAGGCTCCGGCGGCGGGCACGCCGAGCAGCGCGAGGACGACGAGCGCAACGAAGCGGCGCACCGCCCCTCTTACACCGGGGCGGTGCGCACGGTTCCGTCGCTAGGAGAAGGAGGAACCGGAGTCCGGTGGGCCGCGGGGGCCGAGGGGGCCGAAGCGGTGCTCGCGGCGCCGCTCGAACCGCCCGTTGACCATCGCGGTGACGTGTTCTTTCAGTCTCGCAACGAGCTCGTCCGCCTGAGCCTTTGACAGGTGGCCATCGTCCACCGCCTGCTCCACCCGCGCCTTCTTCTCCGCCACGAGCGCGGCGACCAGTCCGCTGACCGACTTGCTCCGGTCCTTGGCGACCTGCGCCAGGGTCTTGCCGCTCGCGAGCTGCGTGCGAAGCGCGGCCTCGGTCATCCCGAGGTAGGTCGCCGCAGCCTCGAGCCCGTGGTGGCGGCGGCCGAAGTGGCCGGGCCCACCGCCGCGGTGGAAGCCGGGCCCGAGCATGGGCACGGACTGACGGTCGATCGCTGCCTTCATCCGAGTCGCCTCGGCCTGCGTCAGGTGTCCGTCCTTGACCGCCTGGTCGATTCGATTCTTCAAGGCGGTCTTGAACGCATTCGACAGGCGCTCGGGCGACACCCCGAGCTGGCCGGCGACGTCGTTGAGCACGGCCCGGTTCTCCTGCTCCGGTGACCGCAGCTTCGTCGCCGCGACTGCGGCGCCGGCCCCGGAGACGGCGAGCACGAGCACTCCGCCGACTGCGATTTTCTGGATGCGTGTCATGGCCTCATCGAAACAGCCGACCCTAAGAGTGGCGTGAAAGTCACCTAAGAATTCGGACGGCCGTTCAGCCGAAAGCGCATCAGCGTTCCGCCGCCGTCCGGCATCTCCGCGGTCACCGTGCCGCCGTGCGCCTCGGCCACCTGGCGGACGATCGCGAGCCCGAGGCCGGAGCCCGGCATCCCGCGTGCGGAGGTAGAGCGATAGAAGCGGTCGAACACGTACGGCCGGTCCGCGTCGTCGATCCCCGGCCCGTGATCCCGCACGGTCACCTCGCCGTCGCGGACGACGACCTCCACTTCGGCGCCGGCCGGGCTCCACTTGGCGGCGTTGTCGAGGAGGTTGCCGATCGCGCGCTCGAGGCTCGAGGGCACGCCGTGGACGAGCGATTCCTGGAAGTCGGTCTTGAACTCGACGCCCGGCCGGTTCCGGCGCGTGCGCTCCACGGCCTCCGCCGCGAGGACGTCCAGACGGACGTCCTTCGCCTCCCTCGGCTCGCGGTCTCCGTGCGAGAGCTCCATCAGCTCGGCGATCAGCGTCGTCATCTCGTCGAGCTGCTCCACGACGTCGCGCATCAGCGGCTCGCGCTCGGCGGCCGGCAGGCGCCGCTTGCCGGCGAGCACCTCGATGTTCGTGCGCAGGCTCGTGAGCGGGGTGCGGAGCTCGTGCGACGCGTCCGCGACGAGCTGGCGCTGCGCCCGGGCCGACGCCTCGAGGGCGGCCAGCATGGTGTTGAAGCGAGACGCGAGGCGGCTCAGCTCGTCCTCTCCGGCCACGTCGATCCGCTCGGACAGGTCTCCGGTCTGCGTGACGTTCTCCGCAGCCTCGGTGAGCCGGCGGACCGGCGCCAGCGCAGCGCGGGCGACGACAAGGCCGAGGCCTCCGGCCAGGCCGATCCCGACCAGCGCGATCAGGATCAGAAAGGTGCGCAGCCGGTCGAGCGTGTTGTCGACCTCGGTCAGCGGGCGGGCCACCTGGATGGCATACGGCGGGTACTGGAACGTGATCATCCGGAGGTGCGTGCCGTCCACCCGTGCGTCGCTGAGGAACGCGTCTTCCTCGCCGGCCGCGACGGCAAGGACGGCGTCGCTGACCGGAAGCGGGACGTCCGCGCCGCGAGGCCGATGGGCCGATCCGTCCTCTTCGACCACCTGCGGATATCCCTCGGCGCCGCCAAGCCCCGGACCGGGCCCGAACAGCTGACGGCCGACCATCTCCGGCGGCAGGCGGGAGATCTCCTCGGCCCGTTCCTTCAAGGCGCCGTCGAGCTCCGCGCGGAGCTGGCTGCGCACGACGACGAAGACAGTGACGGAGGCGAGGATTACCGCCAGAGCGACGGCCGCCGCGGCGGCCAGCGCGAGGCGGGTGCGGAAGCTCACGCCTCGCGCAGCGCGTATCCGACGCCGCGCACCGTCTGGATCAGGCGCGGCCGGCTCTTGGCCTCGGTCTTGCGCCGCAGGTAGCCGATGTAGACGTCGAGTGAGTTCGACGCGAAGCCGAAGTCGTAGCCCCAGACGCGCTCGAAGATCACCGAGCGCGTAAGCACCTGACGGGGGTTCCTCAGGAAGAGCTCGAGGAGGTTGAACTCGGTTCGGGTGAGCTCGATCGGCTCGCCGCCGCGCCTGACCTCGCGGGTGTTCGGATCGAGCTCGAGGTCGGCGAAGCGAAGGACCTCCTCAGCGCCCGGCGCCACCCGGCGCAGGAGCGCCCGGAGCCGCGCGAGCAGCTCCTCGAGCGCGAACGGCTTCGCAAGGTAGTCGTCGGCGCCGGCGTCGAGGCCTGCGACGCGGCTCTCCACCTCGGTGCGCGCGGTCAGCATCAGCACGGGCACGCCGTTTCCCTTTCCGCGGATCCGGCGGCACACCTCCAGGCCGTCCACGCCCGGCATCAGCACGTCCAGGATCACGGCGTCCGGCTGGCCGTTGGCCTCGAGCCGAAGAAGGGCATCGGCGCCGTCGACCGCGAGGTCGACCTCGTAGCCCTCGAGCTCGAGAGCCCGCCGGAGGGAGTCGCGCACGGCGCGCTCGTCGTCGACGACAAGCACTTTCATGTCGCAAAGTGTGCCGCGAGAACGTAAACGGTCCCTAAGAAGCGCCCGCCGGCGGCGGGTGCTGGGAGACGATCAGCGGCGCGACATCGTGTGGGCCCGGGCCCGACCCGCTCCGCCGGAGCTGCGCTCGATCTCCACGTATCGTTCGGCTGTCAGGCGTGAGACGCCGCCGGCAACGAGCCGCTCGACCAGCACGGCGGTGTGCTGGAACTTCAGGTCGTGCTCCGAGATCGGGATGCTTGCAAGGCGGTCGGTTTTCGAACCCGCAATCTTGCTGGCCATAGGTCAGAACCTCCCAACGCGTAGCGAACGCATTAGGAGAGGCGATGAGGCCCGGCCGAACCCGTTCTGGTAGTCACACCGTAGCAGCGAAGCCGAAAAACGCACCCGAGCCGGCCGTTGGGATCGGCCTGCTCAGTTCCAGCTGAGGCCGCGAAGCTGGTCGAGCTTGATGTTCCCTCCGCTGAGGACGCAGACGACGGTCGAGCCCGGGTCGGACTCGACGAGCCCATTCAGCACGGCGGCCACAGGTGCGGCAGCGGCTCCCTCGACGACCACCTTCGTGCGGGCGAGCGTCCAGAGCAGCGCCTCGAAGATCTTCTCGTCCGGGAGGGTGACGATCTCGTCGACGTTGCGGCGGACGATGTCCAGCGTCCGCTCGCCGACGCGCTTGACGGTGAGCCCGTCGATCACGCATTCGACCTGGTCCAGCTCCACACGGTGGCCCGCCTCGACGCTTCGCTTCATCGCCGGTGCCCCCGACGACTCGACCCCGATGATCCGGATCTTCGGATTGAGCGACTTGAGCGCCGTCGAGACGCCCGAGATCAGTCCGCCGCCGCCGATCGGGACGACGACCGTGTCCACCGTCGGAAGGTCGTCGTAGATCTCGAGCCCGAGCGTGCCCTGGCCCGTGATCAGGTCGAGGTCGTCGAACGGATGGATGTAGGTCAGGCCCTGCTCCTCGACCAGCTCGAGCGCCTTCTCGTTCGCCTCGTCCCAGATCGACCCGTGCAGCACGACCTCGGCGCCGTACGCACGCGTCGCTTCGATCTTCGACGGTGTCGCGTTCTCCGCCATCACGACCACGGCCCGGACTCCGTGAAGCGCAGCGGCGAGCGCGACGCCCTGGGCGTGGTTCCCGGCCGATGAGCAGATGACCCCGGCCTGCTTCTCCGCTTCGTCCATGTGCGCGAGCTTGTTCAGGGGGCCCCGGATCTTGTAGGAGCCGGTTCGCTGGAACGACTCCGCCTTCAGCACGGCGTTGAATCCGCTCGCTTCGCTGAGCGACCGCGAGCCCATCAACGGCGTGTGATGCGCGTGCTCCCTGACGTGCTCGTGGGCCTGGCGGAAAGCGTCGATCGAGATGTCCGAGGCGATCATCGGGTCCTCCCTCTTGTGTGCCGGCTCATCCGAATCGTCTCAGACCTGCGTGTCCTCACCCGTCACACCCCAGGTGTCGGGGAGCAGGTAGCCCTCCGGAAAGGGATCGTCGGGATCGACATAGAGCTGTGTGACGCCGGTGATCCAGGCGCTGCCGCGGATCGCCGGCACGATCGCCGCGCGGTCGCCGACGCGCGTCTCCTCGACGATCCGCCCGGCGAAAGTCGAGCCGATGACCGAGGCATGCGTCATGGCGTCGCCCACCGACATCGACCCGCGGGCATGGAGCGCGGCCATCCGCGCGGAGAGACCGGTACCCGTCGCCGAGCGGTCCAGGCGACCGGGGGCGACCACGACGGCGTTCCTCGTCACTTGCCCGATGCCCTTCCAGGGCTCGGCGATCTGGACGATGCTGACCCCCGCGATCTCCGGGTTCTCCGGGTGCGCGCACGGGAGCTGTTCGCGCGCGGCGACTCGGATCTGCTCGCCGACGATCGAGAGATCGCGCGCCTCGTCCGGCTCGATCGCAAAGCCGAGCGCCTGGGCGTCGGCGATCGCGTACCACATGCCGCCGAAGGCGACGTCGACCGTGAGCGTCCCTCGTCCCTCGATCTCGAGCGGGGCGTCGAGGCGGTCGGCGAAGCACGGGACATTCGTAAGCTCGACGCTCTCGCACCGACCGTCCCGACAGGCGGCGCGCACCTCCACCACACCGCCGGGCGCCTCGAGCCTCACGACCGTCTCGGGCTCGTGCATCTCGACCATCCCCGTCTCGAGGAGAACGGTCGTCGTGCAGATCGTGTTGGAGCCCGACATCGCCGGGTACTCGGTCGGCTCCATGATGATGAAGCCCGCGTCGCAGTCCGGGCGTGTGGGCGGCACGATCAGGTTCGCGTGGACGGCGACGCTCCCCCGCGGTTCACGCAGCAGCATCCGGCGGAGCGAGTCGCCCTCGTCCCTGAGTGCCTGCATCTGCTCGAAGACCGTTGCGCCTTTGGGTGGGAGAACTCCTCCGACGACGACGTTTCCCACCTCGCCGCCGGCGTGGCAGCCGACGACGGTGATCATCCGCCTGGAGCGCATCGACTCCGAGCGTAACGCGGCTAGATGATCGTGATCGTGAAGGTCTGAGCGGCGCTCGAGTCCACGCCGCCGCCGGCCGTGCCGCCGTCGTCGACTACACGAACGGTCACGGTTGCGGCACCGATGGCGAGCAGGGTGGTCTGGAACGTCAGCGTCCCACTCGGGTCCACAGCCGGCTGGTGGCGAAGAGGCCGGGGTTGTCGTTCGAGACCACGAAGGAGACGTTCTGCGACGACTCGTTCGCCGGGCCGGTCGAGATGCCCGACGCCCAATTCGGGACCGTCACGTTTCCGAGGAGCGAGACCACGGTCTGGTCGGGCCCGGCGCTGAAGCTCGGCGCATCGTTGACGGCGACGACGGTCACGGTGAAGGTCTGGGTCGGCGTCTCCTCGACGCCGCCGTTGGCGGTGCCGCCGTCGTCGTGGACGTGGACGGTGACCGTGGCGACCCCGTTGGCGTTCGGGGCCGGGCTGTAGGTCAGCTTCCCGTCGGAGGCCACGGCAGGCGGAACCGCGAAGAGCCCGGGGTTGTCGGTGTCGGCAAAGAAGGTCAGCGCTTGCCCGGACTCATTCGCCGGCCCGGGTGACATCGCCGTGGCCCAGCCGGCGACCGACTGCGCGCCGGCGTCCTCGGGAACCGACTTGTTGCTACCTGCCAGGAAGCTCGGGATGTCGTTCACGGGATCGATCGTCACCGTGAACGTTTGCGGCGCACTTGTGTCCGTGCCGCCGTTCGCAGTGCCTCCGTCGTCGTGGGCAATGATGGTGACCGTGGCTGCTCCGTAGGCGTTGGAGGCGGGCGTGTAACGTGAGCGTTCCGTCGGGAGCAACGGCTGGCTGGACTGCGAAGAGGGCGGGGTTGTCGGTTGCGGCAGCAAATGTGACCGCCTGCGACGACTCGCTCGCCGGTCCGGGCGAGACCGCCGTGGCCCATCCGCTCACGGTCGCGGCGCCGCTGTCCTCGAACACGGTCTGGCTCGCGCCGGCGGAGAAGCTCGGTGCCTCGTTGACAGGTACCGGAGGGGGCGGAGGAGGTACCGGCGCCGGGAGGAGGAGGAGGAGGAGGAGGTGCCGGAGTCTCGGGCGGCGCTGCAGGGGGTGGCGGGGGCGAAGTCGGAGGCGCGGGCGGAGTCACCGGAGGCTCGGGCGGCGGAGGCGACGCCGGCGGAGGATCGGAAGACGGCGCCGGCACCTCGGGGAGCGGCTCGGTCGGCGGGAGGTCGGAGACAGGCTGGGTCAGATCCGGGAGGAACGGCGCGGCGGCCTCGACGGCAGGGCTCTCTCCTCGAGGGCCCTCCGGCGTGCGCAGCATTGGTGCAGCCGTGCCACGGCCGGGCTCGAGCGCCGGTGCGGGCTGGGACAGCGGCGGAGACGCAAGGTGCTGGGAGGGCGCAGCGCTGGCAGCCTCGGACGCCGGCAGCATCCCGGTCGTCGTCACGGTGGCGAGCGTCGCGACCGCGCCGAACGCCGCGCCCACCGACGGTGTGATCGGCAGGCGAGCCAGGAGCGGTGCGTGCGAGAGCCAGGAAAGCGGGCCCATCACGAGCCGCATCCGACCGAGCGAGATGTTCACGAACGCGCGCACGAGGCGCGGGTCGAACTGCGTTCCGGCGCAGCGCGTGAGCTCCTCGCGCGCCTCGGTGGGCGTGGCGGGCTCCTTGTACGAGCGCGCCGAGGTGATCACGTCGTACACGTCGGCGATCGCGACGATGCGCCCCGCCAACGGGATCTCGTCGCCCGCGATTCCCCGTGGGTAGCCCTTGCCGTCCCACCTCTCGTGGTGGTAGCCGACTGCCTCCGTCCACTCTCCGAGCCACTCGCGGAGCGACTCGACGAGCGTCTCGCCGTAGAGCGGATGGAGTTGCAGCTGCTCCCACTCCGCGTCGGTCGGCTTGCCCGGCTTGTTGAGGATCTCGGTGCTGACCTCGAGCTTCCCGATGTCGTGCAGGAGGGCGGCCCAGTTCAGCTTGTCGAGCTCGTCCTCGGCGAGGCTGAGCTGCTTGCCGAGGCTGTACGAGTAGGCGCGGACGCGCTCTGCGTGGCCCCGCGTGATCTTGTCGTGGACGTCGAGGGAGCCGACGAGCTGGAGCAGGATCTCGGCGGCCTCTTGAGCACTGAGCTGCTCCTTGGCCTCTCGCATGCGGGCAAGCCGGTTCTCGAGGCTCTCGACGGTGCCGGAGTGCAGCGCGAGCTGGAACCGGGACGGTGCTTCGTCCGGGAAGACCAGTGAGAGCTCGAGCAGCGCTCCCAGCGGCAACAGTCGGCGGGAGCCTGCGTAGATGACCGACACGACTCCGGTGGCCAGGAGGCTGACCGCGAACCACCACGCGAGGAAGACGGAGAGCGAGGAGGTCGGCACGCCGGTGAGCGAGGTCGCGAGATGCACGACGGCAAGCGAACCGACGATCGGGAGCGCGTAGACGAGCAGCCGCAGGCCGCGGGCGCGCCAAGGATGCGCTGCCCACCGCCGCCTCTGCCCTGCCGCCGGGCCACTCACGGTCTCGCTATCGGCTAGGGCTCCCTACTCCTAGACCCACATTCGGGGCAAAATGGAAGCCTCGCCCGGCTAGCCTGTGCGGACCATCCGCCCCCGTAGCTCAGTGGATAGAGCAGTGGTTTCCTAAACCGCGTGCGCAAGTTCGATTCTTGCCGGGGGCATCGCGCATGTTTGACCCGAAACCCGCTTGGTTCGGCGGGTTCGGCGTCTCAGAGGCTCCCCTTCGTCGGACCGTTTGAACCGAGATCCGAAGTCGGTGAGTTTGCCTAGACCCTCATCGTCTTCTCGACGATGGCGTCGCCGAGGATGATGCCGGCATCGCTCGGAATCGCCGGCCGCACCAGCACGCGGTAGACGCCCGGCCTGAGCTTGAGATGAGAAGGGAGCGCGGCACTGAGCTTCACCGTGCGCGCCTGGTAGATCGTCGCACCGCCCCGCTCGAAATAGAACTGGTAGTAGACCGCGGCTGGTTGGCGGGGCCAGCTGAACACGCGCTGCGTTTTCCCGAGGACCCGCCGCGTCGTCTTCGCCGTGGGTTTCGGCGCAGCGGCGATTTTAACGGGCTTGGTGCGGGTTCGGCTCGTGGCCGACGTGCTATTCGGGCTCGCCTGAACCTTCGGGCGCTCGGGACGGCGCGCCTTCGAGCGGCTCGCCGCCCGCTGCCTTCGCGGCTCCGAGCGTTTAGCCTTCTGCCTTGCCCGCGTCAGTGCCGACGGGGGCCTCGGCGTCGGCACGGCGGCTTGCTGCACAGGCGTCGTCGCGAAGGTCGGCTCCTGCGACGTCGACAGGAGGTCGTAAGCCGAGGCTGCGAGGGGCGCAAGCACGAACAGAAGGCCGACGCCGGCGGCGGTGGCTCCAATGTGGCGCACGGGCGACCGGCGACGCGGACGTGCCGCGACGACCGCCGGGGCAAAGCGTCCCTCGGTGACAAACCGCGGCGCTGCCACCTTGGCCGACCGCCTGGCAACCTCGGCCTGCTCCAGCTCTGCCAGGACGGGCAGGAGCCAGGGCGGGTCGGGCAGCGCGACTCGCGCGCGGAGGGCGAGCTCGCGGTCGACGAGGACGAGCTCGGAGCTGATCGGCTCCTCGACGTGCCGAGTCGATTCCACGACCCTCCTCCCTTCGAGACCGTTCAGCTCGTCGCCTCGTTCGCGCGCCAAGGTGGGCACTATTCCGCGACCTTGAACACGTGGGGCTGAACCGTTATCCCGGTGTTCAGCTCGATGATCTCAGCGAGCGTGTGCCGGTAGGTGATCCCGAACAAGCGCTCGATGAGACGGAGCTCAGGGTCGTTCAGATAGAAGAACCGGTCGCCGTCGCGAAGGGCCTCGAACTGCTTCTTCCAGGTCGCCAGCTGGAGCTCGCCGAACTCTGTGCCCGGAACGTGCTGCTCGGACACCATCCCGACGAACGCGTCCACCTTGTCGACGTCCCGATAGATGGCCCGCAGTCGCGACGCAAGCGACGTCCGGCGAATGCCGACGACTGCCTCCCCGTCCGCCGCCTCGCTGTCGAGCAGGATCGGGTTGCCGTCCGCGTCGAGGAGCTTGACGAAATCGAGGATGTCGGGATCGTTCAGGGGGTCGGCCCTGCGAATCTGCCGGTCGTTGGACGGGAAGCGGTCGGTCGACTCGCCGGTGATCGCCGTGAACGACGGCTTGGGCTGGAGCCCGTACGCACGCCGCAGCGCGTTGTACGACGGCATCCCGTGATCCCGCCCCCGCTCGATGTCGATGGCTCCCAGGTCGAGCACGCCGCGGAAGCAGGCCGGCAGCGTCGGGCCGTCGAGACACTCGGGGTTGCCCGGATCGGGAATCTGGAAGAGCACGCTCCGCAGCTGGTTGTCGATCTGCTCGTCGTTTTTGTACTCGGGCTCCCCTCCGAGCCCGGCGAGCATGGGCCCGAGGCCGATCGCGGGCAGGAGATCTGGATTCCCGAACGCGATGTTCAGAGGAGTGACGAGGACCGTCTGCCCCTCCTCGTCCTCGACCTCGATGCCTTGGGCGCGGAAGGCGTCGAGCTGCGCGCCCGAGTACGTGCCGGCCGGGACGCTTGGCTCGAACTCGCCGTGGATCATGCTGTGAGCCCGATAGCCGACAACCGCGAACTCGTTGGACAGCGTTGCGTTCGTGTTCGGGTCGTAGCCCCGATACGGCGAGAGCGCCACCCCGAGCGCGGGCAGGAACTCGTCGTAGGTGATGTACAGCAGCTCCGCACCGATGATGCGCCGAGCAATCTGGAACTTGACCTCGTCGGGGAGCACGCGCGGCAGCTGCGTGACGATCCGGTTGTGCTCGCGAGCGAAGAGCGTGTGCGTTGCGGCGAGCGCGAGGTTTTCGTTCGCCCGCACGTCGCCCGCGACCATCGCCCGCTCGGGCGTCCCCATGAGCCGCCCCATGAGCGCCATCTCGGGAGCCGTCGAGGGGCTGCCGCGGCTACTTCGCCGAGGCAGATAGCCGCCGGGCAGTAGCAAGCGGGCGCCGTTGTTCGAGAGCCGCCCGTCGATCGGCCCTTCGCGGAGCCACTCGAGCCGCTCATTGGTCCCGCCGTAGACGGTCCACGCGTCGATGTAGCTGCTGACGGTGTTGATCTGCTCCCTCGGCGAGCCAGTGCCCGTTCCAGGCGCTGCAGGAGTGCGGGCGAAGGGGATCTCGCCGAGGTCGTTCGTGAACTCCTCGAGCGGATCCTTCGAGCTAAAGCCGATCGGCGCGTTCTCGCCGCCGACCTCCTGTCGGAGCCCGAACGTGTGATCCATGAACTGACCCCAGGTGAATCCCCACTGGGTGACGCCGTTCTCCGAGAACAGGTTCTGAGAGACGTCGTTGAAGATCCGATTGCTGACCAACCGGGTAGGTGGGCCTGCGACGGGCTTTCCGATGCCGTCCGCGTACTGGGCCGGCGCGACTCGTAGGTACGGCGTTCCTACTTGCCCCCAGTCAGGGTGCAAGAAGCTGTTCTCGCTCCCGTCCAGCGTGCGAATCCGAGAGTCGAATGCCGCGCCGCTCGAGGGAACGAGCACGATCAAGACGGCCATTGCCGAGATCAGGAACGTACGCATGAGGCCTCCTTCCGCAGACGAGGACGTCACGCGCCGCCGGTGATGTCGCCGTCGTTCGTGGAAACGACGCCTTCCGCAGAGTTGCCTTCTGGGCGAAACTCAGGCGGAGCGAGCCTATTTTGCAGTTCTGCTCAGGGTCAAGCGAAAAGACTAAGAATCCGCGAAAAGTTCGCTAAGAATTGCTGCTCTTCGGTGACTCTTGCAGGACGTAACCGACGCCGCGGACGTTCTGGATGAGGCGCGGCTCACCGGCTGCCTCCGTCTTCCGACGCAGGTAGCCGATGTACACCGTGAGGGAGTTGGAGCTCGCCCCGAAGTCATAGCCCCAGACGTGGGTGAAGATCTGCCCGCGCGACAACACTCGGCCCGGGTTGCGGAGGAACAGCTCCAACAGATCGAATTCAATCGGCGTGAGGTCGAACGCTCTCTCGGAGCGGCGCACCACGCGGGTCTTGGTGCAGAGGGTCAGATCGCCGTATTCGAGGACCTCCGCAGAAGGGCGCTCCGGCCCCCGCAGGAGCGCGCGTACGCGCGCGATCGGCTCCGCAGCAAGCGCCCGAGCTCTCACGGCGTCAACGAGCACCCCCGTTTCGCCGTAGCTGGAGCCGGCCGGGAGCGGGGAGGTGGGCAAGCGGGATGGTTTGAGGCGTGGGCGACCAAGAAGCCTCGTTCCGACGCTGTCTCGAAGGTGGCGAAGCTACCCCTGACCCGCGGAGGAGTCAAATCGCCTCGGTCGGTCTGGCCCGTCCTGCGCGGTTAGAAGATCGCTGGGCGGCCGCCGCGAAAGTCGCTAGGCGAAACTTGGGCTGAAGCGCGGCGGGAACCGGCCGTGTGCCGGGTCATTCAGTCGCTCAGTCGTCGTGCCACGGCCGTGGATCCGTCTTCAGCAGCGAGTACAGAAGGACGTCCTGGTTTCGGCCGTCGTTGTAGAACGCGCCGCGGACCGTCCCCTCCAGCACGAAGCCGCACTTCTCCGCGACACGCAGCGAGGCCGCATTCTCCGGGACGATCACGAGGTGGATGCGATGCTGCTTTTTCGACGCGAAGAGGTAGTCGACCAAGAGCTGGACCGCCTCGGTCGAATAGCCGCGGCCGGCGAACTCGTCGTCGTAGAGCTGGTACGAAAGCTCGAAGGCATCCCAGTAGGCGACCGGCTTGAAGAACTCGATGTGGCCGGCCATCTCGCCCTCGGGAGTGACGATCAGCATTGTGCCTTCCTCCCGCTGCCAGAAACCGTGCTCCGCGAAGCTCCGGCGGAAAGCCGGCTCCGACTGAACGCCGAGCGGAAAGTACGCGCCTCGATTCGAGATCGTTACGTGGGCGGCGTAGAGCGCATCCACGTCGGCTTCCACAACCGGGCGGAGGGAGATCCTCTCCCCCTCGAGCATGACCGTCTGTGTTCGCACCCGAGGATCATCAGGCACTTCGCCGAGGCGCGCAACGCGCGCCCCAAGTTCGATTCTTGCCGGGGGCGTGTCTATCCTCGACGGAATGGATGCGTTGCGACCGCGGCTCCGCGGTGTTCTCCACCAGTACGCGTTCTTCGTCTCGGTCGTCTTCGGTATCGCGCTGGTCGTCGGCGCGTCGGGGGCGGATGAGCAGGTCGCGGCCGCGGTCTTCGCTGCGGCTCTGGCCACGATGTTCGGCGTCAGCGCGCTCTACCACCGGATCACCTGGCGGCCGGGCCCCCGGCGCTGGATGCGACGCCTCGACCATGCCGCGATCTACCTCTTGATCGCCGGGACCTACACGCCGTTCGGCCTCCTCGTCCTCTCGGGCGCCTGGCGCTGGACCGTCCTCCCCCTCGTGTGGGGTGGGGCGCTCGCGGCGATCATCCTCAAGGTGGCGTGGGTGGACGCACCGAAATGGATCGCCGCGGCGATCGCGATCGCGCTCGGCTGGATCGGAATCGTCGCCCTGCCGCAACTCTGGGAGCACACAGGCCCGGCCGGCGTTCTCCTACTTGCGGTCGGGGGCGTGCTCTACACGGTCGGCGCGGTCGTCTACGCGAGAGGCCGCCCCAACCCGGTTCCCGCCGTCTTCGGCTACCACGAGCTCTTTCACGCGCTCGTGATCGCGGCGGCCGCGTGTCAGTACGCGGCCGTCGCAATCATGCTCTCGGGCTAGGGAGGGCTAGATCTTGCGGCGCGGCCGCGTCGGGCCCCACTTCGAGCGGCGGCCTCGGCCCGAGTAGACGAGTCGCTTCGGCGCGAGGCGCATGCCCTGCTCCTCGAACTGTCCGTGCTCGCCGAGCCTTCGGGCGACGTGGCTGACCTCGGCCTGCTGCTCCGGAAGGACGAGCGTGATGCCGGTGCCGTCGCGTCCCGCGCGGGCGGTCCGGCCGACGCGGTGCGTGTACCCGGTGCTGTCCGCGGGCGGATCGAAGTTGATCACGTGTGAGATGTTGTCGAGGTCGAGGCCCCGCGCCGCGACGTCGGTGGCGACGAGGGTCTTGACCTTGCCGGCCTCGAACTGCGCGAGCGCGCGTTCCCGAGCTCCCTGGCCCATGTCGCCGTGCATGGCGGCCGCCTTGACTCCGTGCCGCCGTAGCCGTTGCACGAGCCGGTCGGCGCCGCGCTTCGTCCGGACGAAGACGAGGGTCAGGCCCTCGTCGTGGCCGAGGATCTCGACCAGGGTCTCCACCTTGCTGTCGGCGGTCACTCCTACGAATCGGTGATCGGTCTCGCCCACCTCGACCGCGCCCGGGAGCCGGCCGTCGACGCGGCTGGGGTTGTGCGTGTACGCCCGAGCAAGCTCCGCGACTTCACCGTCGAGCGTCGCCGAGAAGAACATCGTCTGCCGCTTTCGGGGCAGCCGCCTGACGATCGCGTCGACCTGAGGCTGGAAGCCCATGTCGAGCATCCGATCGGCCTCGTCGAGGACGAGGATCCGGATGTCGTCGAGCTTCACGAGGCGGCGGTTCGCGAGATCCTGGAGCCGGCCCGGCGTCGCCACGATGATGTGGGAGCTCTTGGCCGCCTTGCCCTGGGCCGAGACCGAAGTCCCGCCGTAGACGGCAGTGACCCGCAGGCCCTCCGCGCGACCGATCGCCTCGAACTCCTCCGCGACCTGGACCGCGAGCTCGCGGGTCGGAACGAGGACGAGGGCCGACGGACGGTTGTCAGCTGCGTCCAGCCGCTGGACGATCGGGACCGCGAACGCGAGCGTCTTGCCCGAGCCGGTCGGCGACTTGGCGAGCACGTCGTTGCCCGCCAGCGCGTCCGGCAGCACGAGCGCCTGGATCGAGAACGGCGTGTGTATCGACCGCCGCTCGAGGGCGGCAACGATCGGTTCGGACACGCCGAGGCCCGAGAATGATTCCTTTGACATGTAGTTCTCCTTCAGTTCGGTTCGAGATTCGCCTGCCTCGAAACCGCCGAAGAAGAAACGAGAAGCTCACCTCACGGGAGCGGCCCGATGCCGTCCCTGCGACACACGGTAGCGGAGAAATCGCCGATTTGGTGCAGTTCGGCTTGGACAAACGTGCTTGACCGGTTAAGCTACGGATCATGACCAGCGAGAACGGACGACACTTTCCCAGCGATTTCCTCTGGGGCGCGGCGACGTCGGCGTACCAGATCGAGGGCGCGACCGAGGCCGACGGGCGCGGCGCGAGCATCTGGGACACCTTCTGCGACACCCCGGGCAAGATCCGGAACGGCGACTCCGGAGCGATCGCGTGCGACTCCTACCACCGCTACGGAGTGGACATCGAGCGCATGCAGGAACTCGGCCTCGACGCCTACCGCTTCTCGATCGCCTGGCCGCGTGTCGTGCCGGAGGGACGCGGACGCGTCAACGAGGCCGGCCTCGACTTTTACGACGGACTGGTCGACGACCTCCTCGCCGCCGGCATCCGCCCGTTCGTCTCGCTCTACCACTGGGACCTCCCGCAGGCACTCGAGGACGCCGGCGGCTGGCCTTCGCGCGCCACGGCGGAGGCATTCGGCGAGTACGTCGGGGTCGTCGCCCAACGGCTCGGCGACCGAGTCCGAGACTGGCTGACTCAGAACGAGCCGTACTGCGTCTCGTGGCTGGGCTACGCACTGGGCCTCCACGCCCCGGGCAGGACCGAGCTCCCCGCCGCGGCGGCCGCCGCGCACCACGTGCTCCTCTCGCACGGCCTCGCGCTCGAGGCCCTTCGCCGCGAGAGCCCGGGATCCGAAGTCGGCATCGTCCTCGACTCGTGGCCGGTGTACCCGGCGAGCGACGACCCGCGCGACGTCGAGGCCGCGAAGGAGCAGGACGGCTTCCGGAACAGGCTCTTCTTCGATCCCGTCCTGCGCGGCAGCTACCCGGACGACGTCCTCGAGCACCTCGGTGACTCGGCGCCGCCGGTCCGCGAAGGCGACCTGGCCGCCATCTCGGCGCCGATCGACTTCGTGGGGCTGAACAACTACTCGCGGACGGTCATCAAGGCCGACTCGGAGGGGAAGCCGCAGACCGTCGCGAACGGCGGCCCGACGACGGAGATGGGCTGGGAGATCTATCCGAGCGGGATCTCCGACGTCCTCACCCGGCTGCACCGCGACTACGGCGTCCAGAAGCTGTACGTGACGGAGAACGGAGGCGCCTTCCCGGACGTGCTTCTCCACGACCGGCGAGTCGAGGACCGCGACCGGATCGACTACCTCAACAAGTATCTGGGCGCAGTCGGCAGCGCGATCGCCGACGGCATCCCGGTCCGCGGGTACTTCGTGTGGTCGCTGCTCGACAACTTCGAGTGGGCGTACGGCTACTCCCGGCGCTTCGGGCTCCTCTACGTCGACTACTCGACGCTCGAGCGCGTCCCGAAGTCGAGCTTCTACTGGTACCGGGACCTGATCGGCGCCGGGCAGCTGCCCGAGCCGGAAGCCTCTTAGCCGGCGTCAGGGCCGAGGGCGACCAGGTGGTCGTCCTCGACCTCGAGCAGCTGCGTCGCGTCGGCCTCGCCGATTCGACCGCCGGGCTGCCCGACCTCCTGCTCGACCTCCGCCCACTTCTTGTGCAGCGGAGGCACGGAGGCAATCAGCAGCTTGGTATAGGGATGCATCGGGTTCCCGAAGACCTTCTCCGTCGCCCCCATCTCGACGATGCTCCCGCGGCGAAGGATCACGGTCCGCTCGCTGATGTAGTTGCCGAGCGAGAGGTCGTGCGTGATGAAGAGGACGCCGAGCCCGCGAGCCTTCAGCTCGCCGAGCAGGTTGAGCACGTCGATCCGGGTCGAGGCGTCGAGCATGCTGATGATCTCGTCCGCGACCAGGTACTTGATGTCGAGCAGGAGCGCCCGCGCGATCAGTAGCCGCTGAAGCTGGCCGCCGCTGAGCTGGTGCGGGTACTTGCCCAGAACCGCCTCGGGCTCGAGGCTCACGGCATGGAGAGAGGCGTCCAGCTTGCGGCTCCAATCCGAGCCGCTCGTCCCGGAGAAGTACGCGCCGCGGATCATGCTGAAGACGCGGTCGATCTTGAAGATCGGGTTGTAGGAGCTGAAGGGATCCTGGAAGACGCCCTGCACGTGGCCGTGGTAGCCCTTCAGGCGCCGCCGCTCGAGGGTGGACACGTCGGTCCCCTCGAATGAGATCGAGCCGTCGGTGACCGGCGTCAGCCGGAGGATCATCTTTCCGACGGTCGATTTCCCGCTGCCGCTCTCGCCGATCAGGGAGACGACCTCGCCGGGGCGGAGATCGAAGGAGACGTCGCGGACCGCGGTCAGGCGCTTCCCGCCGAAAGTGCCGACCTTGTAGACCTTCGTGACCTTGTCGAGCGTCAGCATCAGAACACCTTCCAGCAGGCGACTTCATGGCCCGGCGCGATCTCGCGGAACGGCGGCTCTTCGACGCACTTCTCGAACGCGAACGGGCAGCGCTCCCTGAACCTGCAGCCCGTCGGCGGATCGAGCAGGGGCGGCGGCCGGCCCGGGATTCCCGTGAGCTTCTGCTCCTCGTAGGTCACACCGACCTCGGGCAGCGAGGAGACCAGCAGCTGCGTGTACGGATGCAGGGGCGCATCGATGATCACCTCGGCGGGAGCCTTCTCGGCCAGCTTGCCCGCGTACATGACGAGG